>NZ_CP178738.1:4800000-6198471 GCF_047324255.1 Sodalis sp. RH15 | reverse complement strand
TTGTTCCGGACCTAAAGAATACAAACAGTCGGTCGAAGCACTGACGGACTGTCAACAACGCGGAGCGTTGGCCTTGCACGGGGGAAATGACAAAATCGTCGGGAACGATTTTGTACAGCGCACAGCGCTGGCCCGCAGGGCGAGTCTCAGGAAGAGACGAGAAATTTGCCTGGCGGCACTAGCGCGGTGGTCCCACCTGACCCCATGCCGAACTCAGCAGTGAAACGCCGTAGCGCCGATGGTAGTGTGGGGTCTCCCCATGCGAGAGTAGGGAACTGCCAGGCATCCAATTGAACGAAGCCCTCTGTGAAAACAGAGGGCTTTTTTCTGCCTGCTAAACCAGGCGGTTCGTTACTCCATCAGTTCATGTAATAGCCTAAAGTGGGTCAACCGGCAGAGCCGGTTCAATGGAGCCGTCTGCGCCAGCCGTAACAGACCTGCGCAAGCGGACATAAACTGCGAGAATGCCACTCCATCAAAAATTTCTTCGTGGCCTTTTTTGCCCTTGACTCCATTGGGTGTCTAAGCCGCATCTTAGGGAGACAATGATTACAAAAAAGGCACGAATTAATGGAGACTTAATATAAGGATTTATTCATCATTTCATAATTCGTCAGAGTTGTCATCAAAACTGACCTTAGAAAATATGGCCAACCTCTTTTTCCCCTATGCTTCTTGATTTCTTACTCCATTGTAAGGCCTTTGGTTTCCGAAATATCATTATGAATGACCGTTGATTTCTTTTATTGCTCGTAAGTTACCTGTGGAGGTAGTCCATTACTAAAATCGGTTTGAGATTTTTAATTGTTTTCTAAGACCTCTCTGAGTTTATCAGCTAAGTTATTTTTTTCTTCTTCAGAAATATTTTTTAAAATGTCGTTTAGTTTATTTTTATCCTCTTCGGTAAAGGACGAAGATAATAGAGGTTTGGAACCGATATTCTCATTTTCACTATCAGTCCAGCCGGAATCATAATCGGTATCAGTAGTGGATTCTTCTGTGTAAGGATTATCATCATCAATATCAGAAAGTGAAATATTGTTAAGACTCTCATTTGAATCCGAATCTGTTTCATACGCAGTGTCATATAGATGATCTTCATCTTCCTCATCCGGGGAGGGGTAATAATTATCGTATTTATCAGACTTCAAATCATTATCATCATCCTCTTCTTCATTAAGGTTATCGATAGGATCCACTAATTGTTCCTCTTTTGTAATATTTTCTTGTACCGCTAGTGATTGAGGAATATTAGTTTCGAGTTGAGTGGGAGTATAGCGCTCAGTATAGATTGTCATTTGGCTAGGAGTTGAGGAGTTGCCTTTCTTATCATAAGCGGTGGCCTGGATGACAAATTGGTTTATGCCCTGGTTAGCAAATTGTGGCAACTGTATCTGGTAATCTAAAGGGGAATTAGTGGTAATTGACCCGCCACGAGATATAAAATCTTCGGCAAACCATTTGACATGATCTATCTCGTATTTCGACGTAATGGATAAATAGACCTGTTTTCTTTCGCCTTCAATACCCTTGAATTCAGCAGGAAGCGTGAGTTTTATCGCATCGCCAATGTTTTTGTCCTTATGTTCAAGGACAATATTATGGTTTCTATCGACCAAATCCAAACGTTGTGCCGATAATGTCCTGAACTGTGGCATCATTCTAGAATCAAGTTGCTTTGATAGCGGAACGTTGATTTTATAGTTGAGGGATAAATTCAGTTTATTGTCGTTCTTACCATTATTCCAACGAGAATGGTCTAATCCAAGGGATACTAACGGGAAAGGTGTATAAGACATGCCTGCAGTAAATGCCGATGGATTATCGTACCGTTCATGGCTATTGGTCGTTGCTACCTGACTGCCAAAGTACTGTTCATATTTGAGATTACCTGATATTTGGGGATAGCTTGATAAAGCCGCCTCCAAGCGCAGATCAAAGCCCTTGGCCACGCGTTCAACACTTCGGTCAAGGTAGGCTGAAGGCTTCCAACCTGATATTCGGTGGTAACTATTAGATGAAAATTTCAAGTAATCTTTCCATAACTCCAATCCAACGCTTAATCGCTGATGCTGGTTTCCTGAAATCTGCCTATCGTAAAAAGTATTATAACCCAGCATCCAACTGTCGAAGAAGTGCCGCTGTCCTACGCCAAAATTGACAATATTTCTTCCATCGTAGCGGCGTGCTCCGATTTGGCTGAAGATTAAATTATCGTCATCGTTATTCAATGGCAAAAGGAAATCAAAGGAGGCAGATTTTAGCGACTTGGCTAACAATGGAAGATGAATGACTGCCGACCCCTGTTTTTCCTCCGATTCACGAGTAGAAACATCTTCTGAAGAATAGCCATTCTGCTTCTGGTGAAGGCTTGTGCCAACTACCTCTATTTCGTTATCTTCCGCTATTTCCTTGTGATTTTTTCTTCTGGCATGGGCATTCGATGCGTTTTGATGAGTATTTGATGGATTTCTATCCTGTGTTAGACCCATTGGGATTGAGTTTTTATCAATTTTTTTTTTCTTTTCCGTAGATAAACAGCCCACCAGCAAGGCGGCCATACTTATGACAGTGACATACCATTTGAAAGCGATCATAGTTGTTCAGTATTTTCTTTGTTTTGATTTGAGAAAGTTTTTGTACTACGTGTTGGTGTAAAACGATAAATAGCAATATAACTCTAACAAAAGAGAATCATAGGAATACCTTCACACGATAAAGGAAAATTAATTCAATTATAAAATAATTGAACACATTAAAAGATTAAGTATTTTCGTGGTTTCTAGCCGATATATACTCCATATAAATCATTCCAAGTGATTATATTTAAATATAAAATTATATCATTGAGTGCGCTCATATTTTTTAAAGCGGGCAATAAATAGCATAAAAAGGCATGATGGGTAAAGAACCTATTCATAAAAATAATAATAGTAATGTCTGGATCACATTAATTTTTCAAGTCTAGATGGTATTTTAAACAGAAAAATTTTGTATATTGGTAATGTTGAAAGACTATCAAATAATAAAAATATATTTCTGCTTATTTGCGTAACGTAAACGCTTAATTGAAGTGAAGGATCTTTCAAAAGGACAAGTCAAGGTCTAACGAAGCATGACCTTCGTAACCTTTAAGGTTATATAGTTAAATGGCATCAGATCCTATCGGTTATCAACCAACCATTCGCTGATAAATGCGGCTATGCTTTCCGGCTGGTTGATATCCAACACCGGCAATGTCATATCCACTTTTACATCCCCGGCCACCGCAATGACGTATTCATCAATCAACGGGCGCCAGTCCTTGCCGGTATCCGAGCGGAATAGGGCAATTTTAGGCACCGGCTCATTTTTAAAGCCTTCCACCAGGATAAGGTCCACTAACCTCGGGTCCATTTGTGCCGCCAGCCATGAAAGGGCGGGCATTTCATTATCCTGATTTTCGGTCATTAGTGCCCAACGGGCGTCACTGGCCACCATGGTTTGCCGAGCACCCGCTCTGCGCAATTCATAGCTGTCTTTTCCCGGGGTATCCACGTCGACCTTGTGATGGGTGTGTTTGATGAGCCCGACTCGAACGCCCACCTGATTGAGCAAGGGTATGAGCTGTTTCAATAATGTTGTTTTGCCTGTCCCGCTAAATGCGGTAATCGCCAATAGCGGCGGATGCGATTTTTCCATGATGTTTATCCTCAATGGGCGTTTACTGACGCCAGTCTGCTATATCCCGCGGCGTATTCAGGTTTGAAAAGGCGGGATGCCGCGCCGTAAAAACAACCCTTGCGGCGTTAACCTGCATGAAAAACAACATCACCCTACGTTCTCCTCGGGATAGAAAATCTTCCAATGCCGGGATCAGCGAGCGGTTAAGGAGCGCGAAAGCCGGATGATCGCGCTCACCGGAATGGGCGAAAGCGGCATCGGCATTCCCTTTTCCTTCCCATAAACGCGCAACTAAATCAGCCGGGAAAACCGGTACATCGCAGGGGACGAACACTATCCATGAGGTGCCGGCGGCTTTCAGGCCTGCGAGCATGCCGGCCAGCGGACCTTGGAAATCGGGCAGCGTGTCGGTAATTACCTGCAGGCCGCTTTGCCGGTATTGGTCGAGATGGCGATTGGCATTGATAATGACTGTAGACACCTGCCCGGCCAGATGGTCGAGGACATGCCGGTAAAGAGGCCGCTGGTTGAGCAATATCAGCCCTTTATCTTCACCGCCCATGCGGCTCGAACGTCCTCCCGCCAGGATGACACCGGTTATTGATATGCTGATGATGGTTGTCTCCCGGAGATTTCTTATTGTTTGGCCGTTACTGCTAAAGATACCAGCTTTTGGAAAAGTTGCGTTTACCTGTAAGCGGTTTACGTCTTTAACACAGCCAGATTCGAGATCAGCGCTGCATTGCCGCGTCGACTCTTTAGGAAGGAGTCGCTGTTTGCCAAATGCTGTATGCTGGTCGCCCACATATTAAGATACAATGTTTCCGGGGTTACTTAACATTGATGTTTATCCCCCCCGGCGGATCTTGCTACATTATGACCGATACCATCAGAAGGATTGGATTATGAAATATCATCGCGTTGACGAACTTATCGAGCTTCTTCATCCCGCTTGGAGAAAAGAATCCGATCTCAATCTGCTGCAATTTTTGCAAAAACTGGCTGATGAAGCCGGTTATCAGGGCGGCCTGGCGGAAATCACCGACGATACGCTGATTTACCACCTGAAAATGCGGGACGCGGACAAGGCCGAGATGATTCCCGGCTTGCAGAAGGATTACGAAGAAGACTTCAAAACCGCCATCCTTCGGGCCCGCGGCATTATCAAAGAGTAGATGTTGCTTGCTAAAAAGAGTCTCCCGGTTGTTCCTGCCGGCAACCTGTCTGGTCTATTACTGGCTTAAAATAGATAAAACGTTTTATGAACATAACAGCATTTAATTTCAAGACGTTGATGCCGGAATTGATTATGGATGCCCTGGAAAGTGTCGGCTTGCGTATTGATTCCGGCCTAACCGCGCTCAATAGCTATGAAAACCGCGTTTATCAGTTTCTGGATGAAGACAGAAAACGTTACGTGGTGAAATTCTATCGTCCTGAACGCTGGTCTGACGAGCAAATCCTGGAGGAGCACGAACTGTCGCTCGGACTGGAGGAAGCGGAGATTCCTGTGGTCCCGCCGATGCGCATCAACGGCTCGACGCTGTTGAACCATGAAGGCTTTCGTTTTGCCGTTTTCCCAAGCGTCGGCGGCCGGCAATTCGAGCAGGATAACGACGAGCAGCTGGAGTGGGTGGGCCGTTTTATCGGCCGGATTCATCGCCATAACGGTGAAAAACGTTTCTCCTTCCGCCCCACTATTTCATTGGAAGAGTATCTGTACGAACCCAGGCGCGAGCTGGAGCAGAGCACCCTCATCGCCGGCAAGCAAAAGGAAGCATTTTTACGCGCGGTGGATCTTTTGATTGCCGAAGTGAAGATATATTGGCGTGATGACTGGCTCCCGCTGCGTTTGCACGGCGATTTGCATGCCAGCAATATTCTGTGGCGCGACGGACCGATGTTTGTCGATTTGGATGATGCACGCAACGGCCCGGCAGTTCAGGATCTCTGGATGCTGCTCAATGGCGATCGCATGGAACAGCAGTACCAATTGTCACTTTTACTTGACGCCTACCAGGAGTTCATGGTTTTTAATCCGCGTGAATTGGCCTTGATGGAGCCGTTGCGCGCAATGCGCATGATCTATTACCTTGCCTGGATCAGCAGGCGATGGGGCGATCCTGCGTTCCCCCATAGTTTCCCATGGATGGTGGAAGCTGGATTTTGGGAGCAGCAAACCGTGATCTTTACGGAACAGGTAAAGGTATTACGGGAGCCGCCGTTACAGCTTATGCCTTCGTATTAAACTTTAGAGAGAACATTTATATGAAAAAAATTTGGTTTGCGTTAATGGGTATTCTAATGGCTGTTGCATTCAGTGTATCCGCTGCGCAATTTACGGAAGGGCAGCAATATGTCCAGCTTGACAAGCCAGTAACCGGCGAACCGCAAGTATTGGAATTTTTCTCTTTTTATTGCCCCCATTGCTATGAATTCGAGCAAACCTATCATATTTCCGCCAGCGTCAGGCAAGCGCTGCCGGCCGGCACCAAAATGACCAAGTACCACGTTGATTTTCTTGGACCTTTGGGTAAGGAATTAACCCAGGCCTGGGCAGTGGCCATGGCGCTGGGCGTTGAGGATAAAGTCAGCCCCCTGATGTTTGAAGCCGTGCAGAAAACCCAGACCGTTCAGTCACCGGCCGATATTCGCGATGTCTTTATCAAAGCGGGCGTAAGCGGCGAGGAATATGATTCTGCTTTAAATAGTTTTGTAGTCAAATCATTAGTGGTGCAAGAGGAAAAAGCGGCAGCCGATCTGCAATTGCGCGGGGTTCCCGCCATATTTGTTAATGGAAAATACATGGTCAAAAATGACGGCCTGGATACCTCTTCCATGGATATCTATGTTAAACAGTTCGCTGATGTGGTGAAGTTTTTGCTGACGCAACAATAACATTCTCTCCTGCGTTTTAGTGCCGGTCATGTGAACCGCACCTCGGATGAGGGACAATAGACGTCTTTCAGTTGGTGGTGCGGTTTACAATTGCCGCCATTGGCATCAGTAAGTTATTTCCGGAATCGGCCTGTCGAAAATTGATTTTTATGTATATTCTTTTCAGGCTTAAGTTTAACGGTCATTAAACGGCATGGGAAAGGTTAAGTTAATATCCACAAACCGGGAATACCTATGTAATATAAGCAATTAGCAAATGCAATGTTCTAATTGGATGATATATATGATTTTTTTATTAAAGCATTGCTCTTCAAAGAATATATAAATCTTTAAAAATCTTTTTACTCACAAAGTTATCCACAGCATGATCCTGGGGATCCGGGTCTAACTTCAGTATTTTTATCGGCCTTATGATACGCTAACGTTCGTCACTGGCGGCCAGCTATGGCATGCTATACCCTATGTCTTTCGACCAAAAAGAACGAATTACGCTATGGCCCATATCGCAGACAACCCCTTGATCTTGGTGGATGGCTCCTCTTATCTTTACCGCGCTTATCATGCCTTTCCGCCGCTGACCAATAGCGCGGGCGAACCCACCGGCGCCATGTACGGCGTTTTAAACATGCTGCGCAGTCTTCTGACACAATATCGTCCCAGCCATGTGGCGGTGGTATTTGATGCCAAAGGCAAGACTTTCCGCGATGAGCTGTTCGAACATTATAAGTCCCATAGACCGCCGATGCCGGACGACCTGCGCAGCCAAATCGAACCCCTGCACAATATGGTTAAAGCCATGGGGCTGCCGTTATTGGCGATATCCGGCGTCGAGGCGGACGATGTTATAGGCACCTTGGCCCTGGAAGCCGAGCGCGCCGGACGTGAAGTCCTGATCAGTACCGGTGACAAGGATATGGCGCAGTTGGTGACGCCGATGATTACGCTTATCAATACCATGTCCAACACCATTCTCGGGCCGGAGGAAGTGAAGGTGAAATTCGGCGTTCCGCCGGAACGGATTATCGATTATCTGGCCCTGATGGGGGACAGTTCGGATAATATCCCCGGCGTTCCCGGCGTGGGTGAAAAAACCGCCCAGGCGCTGCTGCAGGGGATGGGCAGTCTGGACAATATCTATGGCGATTTGAACGGCGTCGCGGAGTTGGCGTTCCGGGGGGCGAAAACCATGGCGCCCAAGCTGGAACAAAATAAAGAGCTGGCCTATCTCTCCTATCAATTGGCCACCATCAAGACCGATGTGCCGCTGGATTTGCCTTTCGATCGGCTGACGGTCAGCGAGCCCGATGCGGATGAGTTGCGGCAGCTGTTCAAAAAATACGAATTTAAACGCTGGCTGGCGGATGTGGAAGACGGCAAGTGGTTACAGGGCCGTAAAACGCCGGCGGCGGCTTTGCGTACCCCCTTCAACGCGCCCGCGGCACCTGACGCGGATGTGCCCGCGGAACAGTTATCCCAGGCGGGTTATCAAATCATTGAGACCATGGCGAGCCTGGAGCAATGGCTGGATAAAATCAAACAGGCCGGCTTGTTTGCCTTCGACACTGAAACCGACAGTCTCGATACGCTGACGGCCAATCTGGTGGGGCTCTCTTTCGCTACCGCTCCGGGGGATGCGGCCTATTTGCCGGTGGGGCATGATTATCTGGATGCGCCCGACCAACTGAATCTTGACGAAGTACTTGCCCGGCTTAAGCCGCTGCTTGAGGACCCCCGGCTGCGTAAAGTCGGCCAAAACCTGAAATTCGATCGCGGCGTGTTAAAACGTTACGACATCGAACTGGCGGGCATCGCATTCGATACCATGCTGGAATCCTATGTTCTCAACAGCGTATCCGGCCGTCACGATATGGACAGCCTGGCGGATCGTTACCTGCAGCATACGACGGTGGGGTTTGAGGATATTGCCGGTAAGGGCAAAAACCAGCTGACCTTTAATCAAATCGCGATGGAACAGGCGGCGCCCTATGCGGCGGAGGATGCGGATGTCACCTGGCGGCTGCATGAAAAGCTCTGGCCGCAGATCGAGCAGGACAAAGGCCTGAAAAAAGTTTTTGAAGAAATCGAGATGCCGCTGGTGCCGGTGCTGTCACGTGTCGAACGCACCGGCGTGCTGATTGATGAAAACATCCTGGCGGCCCATTCGGTGGAATTGACCAAGCGGCTGGGGGAGCTGGAGAACGAGGCCCATATTCTGGCGGGAGAACCCTTTAATCTCTCTTCCACCAAACAGCTGCAGGCGATCCTTTACGACAAGCAGAAGCTGCCCATCCTGAAAAAGACCCCCGGCGGCGCCCCGTCCACCGGTGAAGAGGTATTGGCGGAGCTGGCGCTGGATTATCCGCTGCCGAAGCTGATTCTTGAACACCGTGGTTTGGCGAAATTGAAATCCACCTATACCGATAAGCTGCCGCTGATGATCAACCCGCTGACGAAACGGGTGCATACCTCATATCACCAGGCGATTACCGCTACCGGCCGGCTTTCTTCCAGCGATCCCAACCTGCAGAATATCCCGGTGCGCAACGACGAAGGCCGGCGTATCCGGCAGGCGTTTATCGCGCCCGAAGGGTCGGTCATCGTGGCGGCGGATTACTCGCAAATCGAGTTGCGCATTATGGCCCATCTGTCCCGGGATGCGGGGCTGCTCAAGGCGTTCGCCGAAGGCAAGGATATCCATCGGGCCACCGCCGCCGAAGTGTTCGGCCAGTCTCTTGAGAAGGTGACGCAAGAACAGCGGCGCAGCGCCAAGGCTATCAACTTCGGCCTGATTTACGGCATGAGCGCTTTCGGACTGGCGCGCCAGCTTTCGGTGCCCCGTTCGGAAGCGCAAAAATACATGAATCTCTACTTCGAGCGCTATCCAGGCGTCCTGGCCTATATGGAGCGTACCCGCAAGCAGGCTAACGAGCAGGGGTATGTTTCCACCCTGGACGGACGCCGTCTTTATTTGCCGGACATTCACTCCCGCAACGGCGCACGCAAAAAAGGCGCCGAACGGGCGGCGATAAACGCACCGATGCAAGGCACCGCCGCCGATATTATCAAACGGGCGATGATTTCCATTGATGCATGGCTGCAAAAAGAGCAGCCGCCGGTGCGTATGATTATGCAGGTGCACGATGAGCTGGTTTTTGAAATACAGCGGGACGCGGCTGAATCGGCATCGGCGCATATCAAATCGTTAATGGAAGGGTGCTACGCGCTGGATGTGCCGCTGCAGGTTGATGTGGGTTTGGGTGAGAATTGGGATCAAGCTCACTAAGTGGCGAATCAATAAGCTTTTTTTGTAATTAAGCTACACAAATATGTGATGTGGACAGTTATAATCGCACTTGCAATAGCAATAAATGAAATTTAACAACAAAAAATTCTTTTGCCCCGACAAAAATTGATGTAAAGTTAGAGTCGTAGGGTACAGAGGTAAGATGTTCTATCTTTCAGACCTTTTACTTCACGTAATCGGATTTGGCTAAATATTAGCCGCCCCAGTCATTATTGGCTGGGGCGTTTTTTATTGGGCGCAATAAAGCCTCGCGGCCAGAGGCGGAGCGCCTTGGCGCCCCCCCTGTTTGCGAAGCCGCCCTTACCCGTTTCAATTTCCTCAGAGCGCGTCGGGCGTTATGTCCTCTGCCTGCGTGGTTTCGCCAAACCAGCTGTCCAATTTTTCCGTCAGCTTATCCACGCCGGTTTTTTTCAGCGACGAAAACGCTTCCACCTGAATATCGCCGGTAAATGCCAGGACGTCTTTGCGCACCTGGTTAAGCTGCGCTTTGCGTGCTCCGGAAGCCAGTTTATCGGCCTTGGTGAGTAAAATCAGCACCGGGATGGCGACGCTCACCGCCCACTTGATCATCTGCTGATCAAGATCCTTTAGCGGATGGCGGATATCCATCATCACCACCAAACCCTTCAGGCTGTTTCTTTTTTGCAGATACTCTCCCAGGGCGCGTTGCCAATGGAGCTTTACTTCCTCGGGGACTTCAGCGTAACCGTAACCCGGTAAATCCACCAGGCGCCGCTCGGGCTCGATTTCAAACAGGTTGATAAGCTGGGTACGTCCCGGCGTCTTGCTGGTCCTGGCCAGACCTTTTTGGTTGGTCAGTGTGTTCAGGGCGCTGGATTTACCGGCATTGGAGCGTCCGGCAAAGGCGACTTCGATACCGGCATCGGTGGGCAAATGGCGGATATCCGGCGCGCTCATGACAAAATGGGTCATGTGGTAATTAAATAGTGTGGCCAAAATTTCCTCTCTCTCAGGATGACTTAGCACCGTCTTAATGTCGATTATACGGGTAATGGCGTCAGATGCGGTTTTTATCTTGCGGCTATCTTGCAGCAATCAATGTGTTTGATGGGCGTCTGCGGCTTCTTTTAAACCTTTCGGTACTAAGATGAGGTTTTTAGGATATTTATGGTGTAGGAAATTTGCTCGTTGTCCGTAACGTAATCTCGTTTTTATAAAAATTAATATATTATAAATCATAGTGTTAATTAATTAACTCTCAGTTTAGCGCCCTATTTGCTCCTGCCGGTCGTCTTGCGGGTTATTTTTACGCGGTTACATTAGATGACAAGGCAAGGAGCGCCTCAAAAAATCATCTAGACGATAAAGTTGCACACAGGCTGGGCAAACTGGTAGCCCTATGCCGATTCAATACTCTTTTCAGGGAAGTAAAGCGGCCCAGGATGGGCGTGTAAAGGAATACACTCTAACCAATCTGCTTCGTATAGCGTAGAATACATCTTCATCGCAGCGACGACCTTCAAACACAGGATGTGGACCGTCAGGTTCATCGCCGGAGGATGGTTTTTCTCGCGAAGCACCTTCATGTTATGGTGGCAGAATAATTGCCACCTTTTTTATTTGTTGGGTTTCTGATAGATTCCGCCGCAATTCTATACCCAATAGATTTCGAATTGCAGCAAGGCGGCAACTCGAAAGGTGAAGGGTATATACTTAATTAACGCTAGCCAAGAGCAGACATCATGAAACCAACAACCAAAAGCGGACGGGGTAGACCTGCCGCGGCCAGGAACAAACGCAAGACACGAGAAGAGCTGAATATTGAAGGCCGCACCCGCCAGCGTCAGAAAAAACGTCGCGGCCTGGCCGCCGGTTCACGGTCCCAGGAAGGCAACAAGAGCGGCGGACGCTCCTCCACGTCGGCAAATGCCGATCCCCGTATCGGCAGTAAAAAACCGGTGCCGTTGATCGCCGCCGGCGCCGTGGCCAAACCGGCGGCGCCCAAGGTTATCATCCCCGCCGAGGTTCTTTCTCCGCAGGCGGAACTGGATAGCCTGGAAAACGATACCCGCCTGGATGCGCTGCTGATAAGGCTGGAACAGGACGAAATCCTGTCCGCCGAAGAACAGGCCTATGTGGATGAGAAACTGGATCGCATCGATCAGCTCATGACTGAGCTGGGTATAGAATTGGACGATGAAGACGAAGAAGAAGAGACCAAAAACGAGGATATGCTGCAGTTGCTGAAACGGGGTTTTGAGAAGGACTCCTTTTAGGCTGCTGCATGTTGCTTCTGCTGATTGCCGTGCCGCTGACATGTTATTTGGTGTGGTTATTGAGTAAACTATGGCGGCTCTCGCGGCGTAAAGACCGGTTACGCTCGGCCCGTGCCGCCGCACGGCGGCCGGCTATGCCCGCCAGGCGGAGTCGGCGGAAAATTCGGAAGGAGTAAGCAGCCATGTCAGTGTCAACGATAGAATGGGATTCGGCCCTGATTCAAAAATATAACCAATCGGGCCCGCGTTATACTTCCTACCCTACCGCCTTGGAATTCAGCGAGCGCTACGACGAACCGGCGTTTAAACGCGCGCTGGAGCGTTATCCGGATCGTCCGCTATCGTTATATCTCCATATCCCCTTCTGCCATAAGCTGTGTTATTTCTGCGCCTGCAATAAAATGGTGACCCGCCAGCCGGAAAGGGTCGAGCGTTATCTGGATACCCTGGCACAGGAGATCCGTCAGCGCGCGCCGCTGTTCCGTCACCGCCACGTTACGCAGATGCATTGGGGCGGCGGCACGCCGACGTTCCTTACGCCGGCGCAAATATCCCGGTTGATGGCCCTGCTGCGCGAGCAGTTTGATTTTGCCCAAGGGGCCGAACTCTCTATTGAAATCGATCCGCGGGAAATCGCCCTGGATATGATCGATCACCTGCACGGTGAGGGTTTTAACCGTATCAGCATGGGCGTGCAGGATTTTGATAAGGAGGTCCAGCGGCTGGTGAACCGGGAGCAGGATGAGGGGCTGATCTTCGCCCTGCTGGAGCGGGCAAAGGAGCTCGGCTTTCTTTCCACCAATATCGATTTGATTTATGGTCTGCCGAGCCAGACCCTGTCAAGCTTTCTGCATACCCTGGGCCGGATAATCGAATTGAACCCGCAGCGTTTGAGCGTATTCAACTACGCGCATATGCCGGCGCTGTTTGCCGCCCAGAGAAAAATCAAACAGCAGGATTTGCCGGGCGCCGCGCAGAAGATGGATATTCTGCAGCATACGATAGCCACCCTGTGCGACGCGGGTTATCAGTTTATCGGTATGGATCACTTTGCCCGCCCGGACGACGAACTGGCCGTTGCGCAGCGGGCCGGCCGGCTGCATCGTAATTTTCAGGGGTATACCACCCGCGGCGACTGCGAATTGCTGGGTATGGGCGTATCGGCCATCAGCATGATTGGCGACAGTTATGTGCAAAACCAGAAAGAGATGAAGAGCTATGCCGAGAGCGTCTCCCGTCAGGGCAACGGGTTATGGCGGGGCGTGGCCCTTACCACCGATGATTGCGTGCGCCGGGATGTCATAAAAGCGCTAATTTGTCAGTTTTCCATCAATTTTGACGCGTTGGAAAACCGTTACGGCATCCGTTTCGTCGACTATTTCGCCGAGGATCTGGCACAGCTTCGTCCCCTTGAGCGGGACGGCTTGCTGGACATAACGGACCGGGATATCAATGTGACCCCGAAGGGGCGTTTGCTGATACGCAATATCTGTATGTGTTTTGACGTTTATTTGCGTGACAAGCTGCGCCAGCGCCAGTTTTCTCAGGTGATTTGAACGGGGAGGGGGCGAGCGGTGCCGGTGTAATGGGGCATGACGACACGAAGCTTGAAATCCACCTGACGGTGGATTTCAAGAATGGATTCGCAATTTGGCCGGTAAGACTAAGACGGCCGGTTAGCTAAAAAAATTGATCAGGGCAGCGCAGAGTATCGCAGCCAGCGCCGTCTGAGGTGCATGGCCGGCGGCGGCCGTCATATCCGCGCCGTGTGTCACCAAAGCGATCAACGAATTCAACATGGTCTTCCTCCCGGGTCAGCGACAAGATCATACTGTGTCAGCCCGGGATGTAAAGAGTAAAATAACCGCATTTTTGCTGGCGCCGTCGCTTTTTTAATCATCAACAAGCCTGATCAACAGCGCCGGCGGCCGGGGTTATTCCATGCCCAGTTCTTTCAGTTTACGCGTCAGGGTATTTCTTCCCCAGCCCAGCAATCGCGCCGCTTCCTGTTTATGTCCCTGGGTATGTCGCAACGCCGTGGTCAACAGCGTCCTTTCCATCTCAGGCTGCGCTTCCGACAGCAGATTTTGATGACCGGAACGCAGCGCGCGGTCAGCCCATTGCGCCAGCAGCGTGGCCCAGCTGTCGGGCAGGGATTGTACCGAAGCGTCCGGCGTGGTGCTTTCAAACAGCTCCGGAGGCAAATCCTGGATCAAGACTTCCTGGCCGGCGGCCATTACCGTGAGCCAGCGACAGGTGTTTTCCAATTGACGAACATTGCCCTGCCAGGACAGACGGGTCAGCGCGGTTTCGGTTTCCGGGTGCAGGATTTTAGGTTCCACGCCCAGCTCTTTCGCCGCCACCTGCAGGAAATAGCGCGCCAGTTTCGGGATATCCTCCCGGCGCTCGCGCAGCGGCGGCAGGTGCACCCTGATTACGTTGAGCCGGTGGAACAGGTCCTCGCGGAACTTGCCTTCCTGGACGCGTAATTCAAGATTCTGATGGGTGGCGGCTATGATCCTGACATCCACCTTGACCGGCGCGTAGCCCCCCACCCGATAGAATTGACCGTCCGCCAGCACCCGCAGCAAGCGGGTTTGCACATCCAGCGGCATATCGCCGATTTCATCCAGAAACAGGGTGCCGCCGTCCGCCTGTTCAAACCGACCCTGGCGGACCTGATTGGCGCCGGTAAACGCGCCTTTCTCATGGCCGAACAGTTCCGATTCAATCAAATCCTTCGGAATGGCCGCCATATTCAACGCGATAAACGAGGATTTGGCGCGCGGACTGTGGCGATGCAGGGCATGGGCCACCAGCTCTTTACCGGTACCGGACTCGCCGTTGATCAGCACGCTGATGGAGGAGCGGGACAGGCGGCCGATAATGCGGAAAACGTCCTGCATGGCCGGCGCTTCACCGATAATATCGGTGGTGGGGCCGTTGGCGGGCTGGACGCGCGCCGGCTGCTGCTGTTCGAGATAATGGCTGACCGCGCGCTCCACCAGCGCGACGGCTTCGTCGATATCAAAAGGCTTAGGCAGGTAATCGAACGCGCCCTGCTGGTAAGCGCTGACTGCGGCATCCAGATCGGAATGGGCGGTCATGATAATGACCGGCAGCATGGGATGACGCTGCTTGATCTGTTTCAGTAACGCCAGACCGTCCATACCGGGCATCCTGATATCCGATAACAACACGTCCGGGGTTTGGGTTGATAGCGCATCCAGCACTTCGCTACCGCCTTCAAAGGTGGCGCAGGTTAACCCGGCTCCAGTGAGGGCGCGTTCGAGCACCCAGCGGATGGAGCTATCGTCGTCGACGATCCAGACTATCCCTCGTTGCATAGTGACCTCACTGGCGAATAGGCAGGTAAACCGAAAATTCGGTATGGCCCGGCCAACTGTTAAATTCAATTTTCCCCGAATTCTGATCGACAAGACTGCGGGCGATGGATAACCCCAGGCCTGTTCCTCCTTCGCGGCCGCTGACCATCGGGTAGAAAAGCGTATCCTGCAATTGCGCGGGAACGCCGGGGCCGTCATCTTCAATATCGATACGGGCTACCAATCGATAGCGCACGCCGTGCAGCGTAAGCTGGAAAGCCGTTCGGGTCCGGATGGTTATCGTTCCCCCGTCTTCGCCCAAAGCCTGGAGCGAATTACGGGTGATATTCAGCAATACCTGCTCCATTTGGTCGGGATCGTGGGCTAATTCGGGCAGACTGGGATCGTAATCCCGCAACAAGGTCACATTGTCCGGTTTTTCCAGCGAGACCAGTTGAAACACCCGTTCCGCCACCTGATGGATGCTTTGCGTCACGTGCATGCCGGGCTGCTGCGGTCCCAGCAGTCGATCCACCAGGTTGCGCAGGCGATCCGCCTGCTCGATGATGACCTTGGTATATTCCAGCAAGGAGGGATCGGGGAGCGCCTTTGCCAGCAGCTGCGCCGCGCCGCGTAATCCGCCGAGGGGGTTTTTGATTTCATGGGCCAGCCCGCGCACCAGATCCCGCGCCGCCACCTGCTGGGCATGCTGGATTTGTTCCTGGCTCAGACGCCGCTGATTGTCCATCGGCGCCAGTTCCATCAGGAAATAATCTTCCGGCAGGCGTTGCACGGTAAGGGAAAGGATATGCGCCCGTCCGTCCACCACCAGGGTAACTTCATTATCGGTAAACCCTTGTCCGGCATTAAGGCTTTCGCGCATCAATTCGACGTTGAGGGAAAAATACCCCATTAATTCAGGCAACGGCGTACCGAAAAGCTTACGGGAACTTTGCGCCAGCAGCTGTTGCGCCGCCGGGTTGGCGTAATGAACGGCAAGATCGTTATCTAGCAGCAATATGCTGTTTATTAACGAATTTAGGATCTGCCCAGCATCGGGCAATGAGCCTGTAGCCATAAAGCAGTCTCCCGCACTATTCTAGTGCATTTTAGTCCATTAGATAATATTGCGCATGGCTACGCGCAAGGTTTGCTGGAGAAAAAAGCCCATCCGAAGATGGGCTGAAAGTTTCCACGGCAACAAAAAACACAATGTAATTAAACGCTGTAATACAACTCGAATTCCACCGGATGCGGCGTCATACGGATGCGGTCAACTTCTTCAGTACGCAGCTCGATGTAAGCATCAATGGTATCGTCAGTGAAGACGCCGCCGCGGGTCAAAAACTCGCGATCCGCGCTGAGGGATGCCAGGGCTTCATCCAGCGATCCGCATACCTGAGGAATTTCCTTCGCTTCTTCCGGAGGCAGATCGTACAGATTCTTGTCCATGGCATCGCCGGGATGAATCTTGTTGATGATGCCGTCGAGTCCGGCCATCAGCAGCGCGGCGAAGGCCAGATACGGATTGGCGGCCGGATCCGGGAAGCGCACTTCGATACGGCGTCCTTTCGGGCTCGGCGATACCGGAATACGGATTGAGGCGGAACGGTTGCGGGCGGAGTAGGCCAGCATCACCGGCGCTTCATACCCCGGGACCAGACGTTTGTATGAGTTGGTGGTGGGGTTGGTCAGCGCATTGATGGCTTTAGCGTGTTTGATTACGCCGCCGATGTAGAACAGCGCCGTTTCGGACAGGCCGCCGTACTTGTCGCCGGAGAACAGGTTGTTGCCGTCTTTGCTTAAAGACATATGGCAATGCATGCCTGAGCCGTTATCGCCGAAAATCGGTTTGGGCATAAAGGTCGCGGTTTTGCCGAAGGCGTGGGCGACGTTATGCACGACATACTTGTAAATTTGAATTTCGTCGGCTTTTTTCACCAGGGTGTTAAAGCGGGTGGCGATTTCGTTCTGGCCCGCGGTAGCCACTTCATGGTGATGGGCTTCCACCACCAGACCCATTTCTTCCAGGGTCAAACACATGGCGGAACGCAAATCCTGTGATGAATCCACCGGCGGTACGGGGAAATAGCCGCCTTTGATGCCCGGACGGTGGCCTTTGTTGCCGCCTTCAATAACCTTGTCGGAATTCCAGGCCGCTTCGACGTCGTCGATGGCAACGTGGGAACCGGAAATGGAGGAACCGAAACGGATATCGTCGAACAGGAAGAATTCAGGTTCAGGTCCGAAAAAAACGGTATCGGCGATGCCGGATGATTTCAGAAAATCTTCAGCGCGCTTGGCGATGGAACGCGGATCGCGATCGTAACCCTGCATGGTGGCCGGTTCAAGGATATCGCAGCGGATGATCAGTGTGGTTTCTTCATAGAACGGGTCAAGCATGGCGGTGCTTGCATCGGGCATCAGCACCATGTCTGATTCGTTGATGCCTTTCCAGCCGCCGATTGAAGAACCGTCAAACATTTTGCCGTCTTCAAAAAAATCGGCATCCACCTGATGGGCCGGTATTGTGACGTGCTGTTCTTTCCCTTTCGTATCAGTGAAACGCAAGTCGACGAATTTGACTTCGTGTTCATTTAGCAT
This sequence comes from Sodalis sp. RH15, assembly GCF_047324255.1. Classification (NCBI taxonomy): domain Bacteria; kingdom Pseudomonadati; phylum Pseudomonadota; class Gammaproteobacteria; order Enterobacterales; family Bruguierivoracaceae; genus Sodalis; species Sodalis sp. RH15. Next base: position 6,180,439 of record NZ_CP178738.1, on the reverse strand, counting down.
CGTCAAAACGTGTTCAGCGGACATACTTATATTCTCCCGGATGTGCCATTGTCGTCGTGGAACGAAATCGTATGGTATGGATTTTTTAAACTTACCTAGGCTAAGCTTAACTAAGCTAAAACTGTGCCAACATTGCTAAATGAACGCGAGGCGCCGAATTGCGGCCTTTTAACGGTTGCCAAGCTGCACCAGATTGGGGGGGGGGTGCTATTTTAGTGCATTTGTGCGCTGAGTGGGCACTATTTTGGTGCAATGCGTGCGAATAATTGAAACATTGCACTGATAAAGGGATGATGGGGCGCTGAAAATGACGCAAATGCAGAGAACAGCGCGATCTTGTTTAGTCCTTCGCCTATAACGTGTACAATAACGCGCTATTTCTAATGCCTGAGGCAAAGTTGTGATCGAAAATTTGCGTAACATCGCCATCATCGCGCACGTCGACCATGGGAAAACCACCCTGGTCGATAAGCTGTTGCAACAATCCGGAACATTGGGTGACCGCAATGACGCCACCGAACGCGTGATGGACTCCAACGATTTGGAGAAAGAACGGGGAATTACCATCCTCGCGAAAAATACCGCTATCAATTGGAACGGGTACCGTATCAATATCGTTGATACCCCCGGACATGCCGATTTCGGCGGTGAGGTTGAGCGCGTCATGTCCATGGTGGACTCGGTGCTGCTGCTGGTGGACGCCATGGACGGACCCATGCCGCAAACCCGTTTCGTGACCCAGAAAGCCTTTGCTTACGGTCTCAAGCCTATTGTGGTCATCAACAAAGTAGACCGGCCCGGAGCACGCCCCGATTGGGTGGTGGATCAGGTGTTCGATTTATTCGTCAACCTCGGCGCAACCGATGAGCAACTGGATTTTCCGATCATATATGCCTCCGCGTTGAACGGGGTCGCAGGCTATGAACATGAAAACATGGCCGAGGATATGACGCCGCTGTTCGAGTCGATCGTGAAGAATGTCGAAGCGCCCAACGTTGATAGCGACGGTGCGTTCCAGATGCAAATCTCCCAGCTTGACTACAACAGCTATGTTGGCGTTATCGGTATCGGCCGCATCAAACGCGGTTCGGTCAGACCGAACCAGGCAGTGACCATCATTGACCACGAAGGCAAGCGCCGCAATGGCAAAGTGGGTCAGGTGCTCGGGCATATGGGCCTGCAGCGTATCGAGTCCAAACTGGCTGAAGCCGGTGACATTATTGCCCTGACCGGTCTGGGTGAACTGAATATCTCCGATACCATCTGCGATCCGGCCCAGGTTGAAGCGCTGCCGCCGCTGACCGTGGACGAGCCTACCGTCTCTATGTCCTTTGGGGTTAACACCTCGCCGTTCTGCGGCAAAGAAGGCAAATACGTGACGTCCCGCCAGATCCTGGAGCGCCTGAACAAAGAGCTGGTGCATAATGTGGCGCTGCGGGTGGAAGAAACCGAAGACCCGGATACCTTCCTGGTGTCGGGCCGCGGCGAGCTGCATTTGTCGGTGCTTATCGAGAATATGCGCCGTGAAGGTTTTGAAATCGGCGTTTCCCGTCCGAAGGTTATCTACCGTACCGTTGACGGTAAAAAACAGGAGCCGTTCGAACAGGTTACGCTTGATATCGAAGAGCAGAACCAGGGTCCGGTGATGGAAGCGATGGGCATGCGCAAAGGCGAGATGCGCGATATGCTGCCGGACGGCAAAGGCCGTATCCGTCTTGATTATATTATCCCCAGCCGTGGCCTGATTGGTTTTCGTACCGAGTTCCTGACCATGACTTCCGGCACCGGCCTGCTGTATTCGTCGTTCAGTCATTATGACGATGTGCGTTCGGGTGAAATCGGCCAGCGGCAGAACGGCGTGATGATTTCCAACGGCCAGGGTAAAGCGGTTGCTTACGCCCTGTACAGCCTGCAGGATCGCGGCCGCTTGTTCCTGGGCCACGGCGCGGAAGTGTATGAAGGCCAGATTATCGGTATTCATACCCGTTCTAATGATTTGACCGTCAACTGCCTGACCGGCAAGAAATTAACCAACATGCGCGCTTCAGGTACCGATGAAGCCACTACGCTGGTGACGGCGATTAAGCTGTCGTTGGAACAAGCGCTGGAATTTATTGATGATGATGAGCTGGTGGAAGTGACTCCCCATTCCATTCGGTTGCGTAAACGTTATCTGACTGAAAACGATCGTAAGCGCGCCAATCGTTCCAGCAAAGAAGTCTGATCTTAGGCACGAGAAGACAAGATGCCGGTCCATGCAGATGGACCGGTATTTTTTTGCCGAAAATCGGCGCGGTCTCCCTTTAACACGCTCGGTACAGCTTCGGAGTTGGCGGGCTTACCGCGCCATGGGGTGCTCGGCGGCCACCAGATGGCCGCTACGACCCCATTGTCACGGTCTCCCTTAACACGCTCGGTACAGCTTCGGAGTTGGCGGGTTCGTCAGTCTGGCTGATAGATCAAGGCGATATTATGCTGCTGGCAGTAGTCGTGGAATTTGCGCGGGGGGGACTGATCGGTGATAAGGGTGTCGAAGAGGGTTAGGGTGCCGATGCAGGCGGGTTTGATATTGTCGAACTTGCTGTGATCGGCCACCAGAATTCCTTGCTGCGACAGGGATAAAGCGCGGTGCTTCATGGTGAGCTCATCAAAATTGAAGCAGGTCGCACCGTAGTGAATATCTATCCCGGCGGCGGAAATAAACGCCTTGTCGGGACAGATGTTATCCAGAATGGAATATTGGGTCAGTGGAGTGAATATGCAGTTGGCCGGATGGAATTCACCGCCGCACAGTATGACTTTGCAGTTGGGCAGATCCTGCAATGCCAGGAACGTATTCAGCGAGTAGCAAATGCCGGTGAATGCCAGGTCTTGGTTGATGGCGTCGATAATGAATGGCGTGGTGGTTCCGCAATCAAAAAAAACCGTGTCGTCTTTTTCAATCATTTGGGCCGCCATACGGCCGGTAATGCTTTTTTCTTTAACGTGCTTGGCTTTTTGATCCGACACAAAGTAGTGGGTGACTGAGCTGTTTTTCGGATCGTTGACGACATATCCCCCCAGCAGAACCACCTGCGCCGGCTCGGCGCTGAGATCGCGGCGGATGGTCATTTCTGATACGCCCAGCAGGACGGCGGCATCCTTCAGATGGATTTTGTCTTCCCGCTTTAAAGCCTGTATCAGCCTGTTAATCCTTTCTTCGCGCCGCGTTTCCATAGTGTACCCTGCGTCAATTGTTCCAATGTTCGCCGGTGTGAACAGTCAATATTTGCCGGTGGCTGCTGCGCCCGTCACAATACTTACCCCGGAACTGGTGCCGATACGGGTGGCGCCGGCCAGTATCATGGTTTGCGCGGTCTGACGATCGCGAACGGCGCCGGATGCCTTGACGCCTACGTCCGCCCCAACGGTCTGCCGCATCAGCCTGACGTCCTGTTCCCGGGCGCCGCCGGTGCTAAAACCCGTGGACGTTTTCACAAAGGCCACCTTAAGTTCGCGGCAAATCTGGCAAACTTGCACGATCTGCTCTTCGCTCAACAGGCAGGTTTCCAATATAACCTTCAATGGTGTGGCGGCGCAAACCTGGTGCACTGCCTGTATATCGGCGGTTACCGCGTCGATTTTCCCGCTTTTCAGCCAGCCGACGTTAATCACCATATCGATCTCCCCGGCCCCGGCTTCGATGGCCGCTTTTGCTTCAAAAGCCTTGGCGGCGGTCAGGCCGGCTCCCAGAGGGAAACCCACCACCGAGCACACTTTAACGTCGGTTCCCTGCAGCGCACGGGCGGCGAACGGCACATAACCGGAATTTACGCAGACGGCATAAAAGCCATACTGCTTTGCTTCTTCGCATAAAGCGGCTATTTGCGCCTCGGTGGCGTCCATCGCCAGCAGGGTGTGATCGATATATCGGGGAAAGTCGATTTCTGTTTTGTTCATGAGTGCGTCCTCGTGAGGGATGATGTTAATGTGAAAATAATAACATTATCTAACACCGTTATATAGCCATTTGTCCGTTAATTTTTCTCATGAGATGTGATAGGTGTCATATTATTAACATTTATGGGTTGATAATGTTAGCGTAGTAACATTGAATGCTATGAAAACATTAGAGAGGCAAATGATTATGGATATAGCGGTTATTGGTTCCAACATGGTGGATCTGATTACCTATATCACCGAGATGCCGAAAACCGGGGAGACGCTTGAAGCCCCGGATTTTGAGATCGGTTGCGGCGGTAAAGGCGCTAATCAGGCGGTGGCGGCAGCCAAACTGGGCGCCGGCGTGATGATGATGAGTAAGGTCGGCGACGATCTGTTCGCCGACAATACGGTAAATAACCTGCGCCGGTACGGCGTAGATACCCGCTATGTTGAGAAGGTGCCGGGGGTTTCCAGCGGAGTGGCGCCGATTTTTGTTGATCGGGATTCACATAATCGCATCTTGATCATTAAAGGGGCCAATAACCATTTGACGCCGGCGGATGTTGACCGTGCGGCGGAGCAGCTCAAGGACTGCAAGGTGATTATCCTGCAGTTGGAGATTCCGCTGGCGACGGTGTATCACGCCATCGACGTTGCCCGGCGGCTTCATGTGCCGGTGATTCTTAATCCGGCGCCGGCCAGCCGGGAGCTGGATATTGCTTATGCCTGCCAGTGCGATTTTTTCATGCCTAATGAAACGGAGCTGGAAATCCTGACCGGTATGGCGGTGGACAGCGAAGAGCATATCCTTGCCGCCGGCCGCTCTCTGCTCTCCCGGGGGCTGAAAAACCTGATTATCACCATGGGACACCGCGGCTCGGTGTGGTTGACCGGCGACAGCGTCCACCGGGTGGATGCGGTGCCGGTACAGGCCGTGGATACCAGCGGCGCGGGCGATGCCTATATAGGGTGTTTTGCCCATTACTATGTCGGCAGCCAAGACGTGAAGCAGGCTATGACATATGCCTCGGCCTATGCCGCATTCAGCGTACGGGGCAAAGGCACCCAGCGTTCCTATGCCGACGCCGCCCAGTTCCATGATTTCCTCGCCACCTTACATCAGGAATAACATCATGCACCACAATACGGTACAAATGCCTGACGGCTATCTGAATAAAACACCGCTGTTTCAGTTTATCCTGCTGTCTTGCCTGTTTCCTTTATGGGGCTGTGCGGCCAGTTTGAACGATATCTTGATTACCCAATTCAAAACGGTGTTCGCCTTAAGCGATTTCGCCAGCGCGCTGGTGCAAAGCGCGTTTTACGGCGGCTACTTTCTGATTGCCATTCCGGCCTCGATGGTCATTCGCAAAACCAGCTATAAAGTGGCCATTATGACGGGCCTGTCGCTGTATATCATCGGCTGCGTGCTGTTTTATCCTGCGTCTCATATGGCCACCTACACCATGTTCCTGGCGGCGATTTTCGCCATCGCCATCGGCTTGAGCTTTCTGGAAACTGCGGCCAATACCTACAGTTCGATGATCGGTCATCGCGACTATGCGACGCTGCGGCTTAATATCAGCCAGACCTTTTATCCCGTCGGCGCGCTGATGGGCATTGTGCTGGGCAAATATCTGGTTTTCCAGCAAGGGGACAGCCTGAGCAGCCAATTGGCCGCCATGACGCCGGAGCAGGGGCATCAATTCCGCCTGAATATGCTGGAACTCACCCTCGAACCTTATAAGTATCTGATCATGGTGCTGGTAGTGGTGCTGGTCTTGTTTGCCATTACCCGCTATCCCCGTTGCAAGCCTGTGGTAGATCGACAAAAAACCGCCGCGCCGGGTATGGGAGAAACCCTGCGTTATCTGGCCGGTAACGCCCGCTTCAAAAAGGGTATAGTCGCCCAGTTCCTTTATGTGGGGATGCAGGTGGCGGTATGGTCGTTTACCATTCGTTTGGCGCTGAACCTGGGTGCGGCCAATGAACGGGACGCCTCCAACTTCATGATTTACAGCTTTATATGTTTCTTCGCCGGTAAATTTATCGCCAATTTCCTGATGACGCGTTTTATGCCGCAAAAAGTCCTGATCGCCTATTCCATACTAGGGGTCGCGACTCTGGCCTATGTGGTGATGGTGCCGAATTTTACCGCCGTATATGCCGCGGTGTTTGTCAGCGTCTTGTTCGGACCCTGCTGGGCCACCATTTACGCCGGCACGCTGGATACCGTGGACAACAAATATACCGAAGTCGCCGGGGCGATTATCGTCATGGCCATTGTCGGCGCCGCCGTGGTGCCGGCAATCCAGGGCTTTGTTTCCGATCATTTGGGTTCGATGAAAGAGGCATTCAGCGTCTCGCTGCTGTGCTTTGCCTACGTGGGATTCTATTTCTGGGGTGAATTGCGCAACCATCAGCATCAGTTGCTGGCAGACCCCGCCCGTTCGGTCATGGATAGCAAACTTTAACCGCAGGAGAAGCGATTATGTCAGCCGTCATTCATCTTCAGCGCAACCAATTCAGCGAACAGCCGGTTTGTCTGCTGGAAAGCGCCGAGCTCAGCGTTACGTTGTTCAAATACCGTTCCGGCATTGAAGCGGTGACCCTGCGCAACAGCCGCGGTTTTATTACCCTGTTGCCTTTTTACGGCCAAATGATTTGGGACGCGCAGTTTGAGGGTCATGATTTGAAAATGACCAATCCGTTTACCGAGCCGAAACGGGGCGAGTCGGTGGTGGATACCTATGGCTGCTTTGCGTTCCATTCCGGCCTGCTGAGCAACGGTTGCCCGTCCCCGGAGGATGTTCATCCCCTGCATGGCGAAATGCCCTGCGCCCCCCTGGACCGCGCCTATCTGCTGCTGGACGGGAATAGCGTCGCCCTGGGGGGGGATTATGAATACGTCAAGGGTTTCGGCCATCATTACCTGGCGTCGCCGTCAGTGAGGCTGGCGGCCGGCGAGACCCTGATGACCATTACCATGCGGGTGACCAATCTTGCCAGCGTGGCGATGCCGCTGCAGTATATGTGCCATATGAACTACGCCTATCTGCCGGGGGGTTCCTTTAGCCAGAATATCCCCGACGGGGCGTTTTCACTGCGCACCTCCATTCCCGGACATGTGCATCCCACGCCGCAATGGCTGGATTATACCGCTACCCTGACGGACACTCCCTCGGCCTTCGGCGCGTTGGATCAACCACAATTCTACGATCCGGAAATTGTGTTTTTTGCCGATAACCTGGCGCAATACACGCCGCAACCGGAGTTTTTTATGCAGGCGCCGGATAAAGGGCCGCGCTTCGTTACCCGGTTTTCCAGCGAACAGTTCAACTACGCGACCCGCTGGATTTTGTATAATGGCGACCAAAAGGTGGCGGCGTTTATCCTGCCCGGCACCTGCCGTCCCGAGGGACATATCGCGGCGCGCCAGGCCGGGACGCTCATCGAGCTGCCCGCGGGGGCAACGCGGGAATTTACCGTGGTCACCGGCCTTGACGGATAACCAGACACTATCCACCCCCTGCATTGCCGTACCGGGCGCATCCAATGATGCGCCCGGCGCCGTTTCCGCCGTCGACATGACCGCGTAATCTCTGTTGATTACTGTTCAGTTGGATTATTTCCCGCTACAGTGAGAACACCATGCAAAGAAGGGAGGGAGCCATGCTTTATATCTTTGATTTAGGCAATGTCGTTATCAATATCGATTTCGGCCGGGTTTTGGGCGTCTGGAGCAAATTGAGCGGCGTCCCGCTGGCAATCCTGAAAAAGAAGTTCGTCATGGGCGAGGCCTTTGAGCAGCATGAGCGGGGCGATATTACCGATGAAGCCTTTGCCGCCAGGATTTGCGGGGAGTTGGGCATTGCGCTGAGCTTTGAACAGTTCACCACCGGCTGGCAGGCGATTTTCGCCGGTGTGCGCACCGAGGTTATCGATATCATCCAGGCTTTGCGGCGGCAGGGACATCGGGTGGTGGTTCTGTCCAATACCAACCGCCTCCACTGTAATTATTGGCCGAGCCAATATCCCGAAATACAGCAAAGCGTGGATAAACTCTATCTATCGCAGGATTTGGGCATGCGTAAGCCGGACCCGGCCATTTACCGCTATGTGCTGGAGCAGGAAGGGGTAGCCGCTGCAAAGGCCATCTTTTTCGACGATAACGCTGATAATATCGCCGGCGCGAAAACGGTCGGTCTGCAAACGGTGCATGTTACCGATCCTGACGTCATTCCCGCTTATTTTGCCTGACAGAACCTGGACCCCGCGCAAGGCGGTGCTCAAAACGCATCGGCCCGTTCATTGAGGAAAATTGCGATGAGACGTCCTAACCTGAAGGAATTCAGCCGTTGTTATTCCTTCATCAAGCTATTAGTCATACGTATTGATCAGGACCGGCTGACGGTGCTGGCCGGGCATCTGGCTTATGTCTCGCTGCTCTCCCTGGTGCCGTTGGTGACCGTGGTGTTTGCGCTGATTGCCGCTTTTCCGGTCTTTTCGGATGTGAGCGTAGAACTCAAAAATTTTATCTTTAACAATTTTATGCCCGCCACCGGCAATGTAATTCAGCGTTACCTCGAGCAGTTTATGCTTAACACCAGCAAAATGACGGTGGTGGGCACCTGCGGTCTGATTGTCACCTCGCTGCTGCTGATTTATTCCGTGGATACCGTGCTTAACACTATTTGGCGCAGCAAAAAGAAGCGTCCTCTCATATTTTCGTTTGCGGTCTACTGGATGGTGTTGACCCTGGGTCCGTTATTAACCGGCGCCAGCATGGCGCTCAGCTCTTATCTCTTATCCATCACCTGGCTGCAATCCACCGGTTCCAGCCTGTTTGCCACCGTCGCCCTGCGGGTCTTTCCGCTATTGCTCTCCTGCGCCTCGTTCTGGCTGTTGTACAGCGTGGTGCCCACGGTACGGGTGCCGAGCAGGGATGCGCTGGCGGGCGCGCTGGTGGCCGGTCTGCTTTTTGAACTGGGGAAAAAGGTTTTTGGTTTATATGTCACTATGTTTCCCTCCTACCAATTGATTTATGGCGTGTTGGCGGTGATTCCAATCTTATTTCTCTGGGTATACTGGAGCTGGTGTATTGTATTGCTGGGGGCGGAGATTACCGTCTCGCTGGCCGAACACCGGCAGTCGGCGTTAGAGGAGACGGTCTCCCGATGATTGCGTTGATTCAGCGTGTTTTGCGTGCACGGGTTACCGTGGACGAAACCGCGGTGGGGGAAATCGGCCCGGGGCTGTTGATTCTGCTGGGAGTAGAAAAGCAGGATAATGAACAGATCGCGGCAAAACTTTGCCAGCGGGTGCTGGCTTATCGTATTTTCGGTGACTCACAAGGCAAAATGAACCTGGATGTCCGCCAGTCCGGCGGCAGCGTGCTTATTGTGTCACAGTTTACATTGGCGGCGGATACCGACAAAGGGCTGCGGCCCGGCTTCTCCCGCGGCGCATTGCCGGCGGAAGCACAGCGGCTTTACCACCATTTTACCGAGTGCTGCCGCCGGGCGGATATCCGGACGCAAACCGGCCGCTTTGGGGCGGATATGCAGGTGGAGCTGGTGAATGACGGGCCGGCGACGTTCTGGTTGCAAGTCTGAGTCGGTAGAAGCACTCAAAGAGAGAGTCTGTCATGTATCACTTGCGCGTTCCGCAAACCGAGGAAGAGTTAAAGGAATACTATCAGTTCCGTTGGGAAATGTTACGTAAGCCCTTGCATCAGCCGCCGGGCTCCGAGCGTGATGCCTATGATGCCATGGCGCATCACCAGATGGTGGTGGATGAAGAGGGGAAGCCCGTGGCGGTGGGCCGGCTGTATATCAATGCCGACAACGAGGCGGCCATCCGTTTTCTGGCGGTGGACCCGCAGGTGCAGGATAAGGGCCTGGGCACGCTGGTGGCCATGACGCTGGAATCCGTCGCCCGCCAGGAAGGGGTAAAGCGGGTGGTCTGTAGCGCCCGCGAGGATGCGGTGGATTTTTTCGCCAAGCTGGGTTTTATCAACCAGGGTGAAATTCTGGCGCCGTCCTCCACGCCCATACGGCACTTTTTAATGATTAAACCCATTGCCACGCTGGATGATATTTTGCACCGGCCGGATTGGTGCGGCCAGTTGCAGCAGGCCTGGTACGAGCATATTCCCCTGAGTGAAAAAATGGGGGTGCGCATAAGCCAGTACACCGGCCAGAAATTCATGACCACTATGCCGGAAGCCGGTAATCAGAATCCCCATCATACGCTATTCGCCGGCAGCCTGTTTTCACTGGCCACCCTCACCGGCTGGGGATTGATCTGGCTATTGCTGCGCGAGCGCCAACTGGGGGGCACCATAATCCTGGCGGACGCCCATATCCGCTATACGACGCCGGTTACCGGCCGGCCCTGCGCCATTGCGGATCTCGGTTCACTGAGCGGCGACCTGGACCGGCTGGCCCGCGGACGCAAGGCGCGGGTTCAGCTGGAAGTGGAATTGTTCGGCAACGATAAACTGGGCGCGGTGTTCAAAGGCATCTATCTGGTGCTGCCGCCGGCGCATGATAGGCCGCTGGAGCGCGGCGGCTCCCATGCGGATTGATTTGTAGCGCTTCGGTTCCCATGCGGATTATCTCTGGCGCTCCGCGCCTTCTGCGGATCGCCATTTTGCCATGCAACGCCCCTTGCCCCAAGGGAATTGCACTTTAGCCTCCGGCGTTTCGGGGACGGTTTCCCAAAGGCTCAATGGGCCGTATCCTCCGCCACCTGGCCATTGCTCATGGTCTGGTTAAGCGATTGTCCTTTTGCGTCGACGGCCTGCAGCCTGCCGTTCAGTGTCGGCCTCAGGGGCGCCTGTGCGGCGAGCTGGCCGGTGAGGGTTAGCTGAACGTTGCCGTTGCCCGATAACGGCATGGCAGGCCATCCCCAGCGCTCCAGCACGTTTATCGGAACCGCTTTGCCGTTCAGGTTGAGCGAAAAGTTACGTGAAGGCTGCTGGTTAATCAGGGCGGTGGCCTCCAGCAATCCGTCACCGGCGAAGGCGCTCAGATCGGTGACGGTGATTTTGTCCGGATCGGCGGTTAACGCCAGCGACGGACGCCGTACGTCGATTTTATTGAAGGTGGCGTCGCTGCCGTTAAGATTCAGGCTGCCGGACCAGATGCCCCATTGATGGTTGCGCGCCAGCTCCAGCTGCTTGCCGTATCCGTCCAGCGCGGTGATTTGGAACGGGAATGAAGGATTGATATCAATCAACAGGTTCCGATTGGCGGTGAATTTATCCACGGTGACCTGCGCCAGCCAGGAAGGCAGCGGCTGCTGCCAGCTGTCACGCCAGTTTGCCGGCAGGGTATATTCCAGCCCCGCCACCATGAACTCGTCCAGTTCCAACTGCTGTCCGTCGCGCAGCCACCGGCCCGAGGTGCGCATCAATCCGCCTTGCCAGCGTCCGCTGAACTGGCGGATTTCTATTCCCTGGGGCGATAGGGCCAGATTGGCGATGGGATCGTTCAGATGCACCGTCCCGTTGATAAGGTCGGTGGCGTTGAAGGACAGTGAACCGTCATCGGTGGTCCAGTCGCCGTCCTGGAAGGTGATATTCCGCAAGGTCAGGTCCAGGTCGCTGAAGGCCCAATCCTTCCCCTCCATGCGCGCGTCGATCAAATCGAAGCGATGGATGGTGATTTTCGGCACCTGGGAGATCTGCTGCAAAAAATCATTCAGGCTTTTTTCGGTTTGCATCCGTACATTGCTCAGACGCAGATTATCCACCAGCCAGCTGCCGTCCTCGTCCCGCTTCGCATTGCCGGTTAATTCGCCCTGGGACAGATCGGCCCCGAGATTATCCAGCTTCAATTGATGGTCATCGATTTCCCCTTGCACCAATACGTTTTCCGCCGGCACGTCGTTTAGGGTCAAAGAGCGCGCGCTCAGCTGAAAGCGGGCGTTACGCCCGAGGGGAAATTCCTTTTCCGGTTTCCAGGGCGTGATGCCGGCGTTGACATTTTGCCCATTAAGCCGCCAGCCCCCCTGGGGAGACCGCACCGCCATACCGTTCAGTTGCAGGACGTCCGCCTGTAGCGAGGAGAGGGGCGGCGAGGTATCCATATCCAGGGTGCCGTCCTGCATCTGGATCCGGTAAAAATGGAAGGGGTCGGTGAGTTGGCGTGCGCCCAAACCGGCCACCAACTGCTTGGCGACCAGGGTGGGCGGATGTCCTTTTTGACCGAAGGTGATATTTACAAAAGAAATTTCAGTGGGATCGGACCAGGAATGATCAATTTTTTCCAATGACAGTTGGAAATCGCTGTGCTGGGTAACCCATTTGCTGACCCAGCCCGCGCCCCAAGGAGTTTGCAGCAAGACGTAGATCAGGACGATTATCAATAGCAATATCAAAAGTATTGATAATATGAGTTTCCCAATAAATTTCATCGCTCAATCCATCGCTGTCATAAAGGTTACAGTGTTTATGCCGTAATTAGCGGCGCTTCTCAATAGGCAATGTGTTTTCCGAAAAAAAAAGCCGCTGTATTGAGACAGCGGCTTGATAAAAGGAGGAATGTTAATTAATTGTGTTCCGGCGGGAACAGTAAATTCAGGATAATGGCGGTAATGCCGCCGGCGGCGATACCGGATGACAACAGCGTTTTTAACCATTGCGGCGCGAATTGCAGAATCAGGGGCTGCTGCGATACCCCCAGGCCCACCGCCAGAGAAAGGGCGATGATCATAATGGCGCGACGGTTTAGCCGTTCCCGCGAGACGATGCGGACGCCCGAAGCGGCGATAGTGCCGAACATCACAATGGTAGCGCCCCCCAGCACCGGTTCCGGAATATGCTGGACGAATCCGCTGACCACCGGAAACAGCCCGAGGGCTATAAGCATCAAAGCCACGACAAAACCCACATAGCGGCTGGCGACGCCGGTGAGCTGGATGACGCCGTTGTTCTGGCCGAAACAGGAGTTGGGAAAGGTATTAAACACCGCGGAAAGAAAAGAATTCAGCCCGTTGGCCAGCACGCCGCCTTTCAGACGGCGCATATAGACCGGCCCGCGTACCGGTTGTTCAGAGACATCCGAGGTGGCGGTGATATCGCCGATGGTTTCTATGGAAGTCACCATAAACACCAATATCAGCGGCACCAGCAGATTCCAATCGAACCCCAACCCGTAATAAAGCGGGGTCGGCACCATGATAAGCTTATGGGGAGCCTCAGGTCCGGACGGCGGCAACATGCCCAGCAACCAGGCCGCCGCATAGCCCACCGCCATGGCGATCACCAGCGAAGCCACCCGCAAATACGGGTTGCGCTGGCGGTTAAGTAAAATGATAACCACCAGCACAATCCCCGCCAGCAGAAGATTTTTCGGCGCGCCGAAGGTGTGGTCGCCCATGGCGGCAAACCCGCCGCCGATAGAGGTCAGTCCCACCTGGATAAGGGAAATACCGATAATCATCACCACGATGCCGGACACCAGCGGCGTGATAATGCGGCGCGCCAGATGCAGCACGCGGGAGAGCAAAATCTCGGTACAGGACGCCACCATCAGGGTACCGAACAGGGCCGCCATCATGGTGGGCACATCGGCGCCGCCGTTTTTCAGGGCCAGCCCGCCCATGATAAGCGGCGTGACAAAGTTGAAGCTGGTACCCTGAATGGATAACAACCCCGATCCCACCGGTCCCCAGGTTTTGATTTGCAGTATGGAAGCCAGTCCGGAAGCGAACAACGACATGCTGATAATATGCTGCGTATCCTGCGCCGGCAGCCCCAGCGCCTGGCAGATCAGCAGCCCGGGGGTGATAACGGCGATAAACATCGCCAGCAAATGCTGACAGGCGGCAAACAGGGTTTCCGCCAGCGGCGGACGATCGTCAAGATGGTAAATCAGCTCGCTTTTGACAACGGGAATCGGCGCGTCATCGATTTCATAGGAAGGCATTGTCATGTTGAATGGCTTTCATAGGCGGCAAAGGAGGCATTTTAATCAACTTGTTTCTAAAAGCAATCGATTGCTTACAACCCGCATCCCAACCGATTGATATAAGTCAACTCAAGGGCGAATTCACGCCGTCCGCTAACGCCGGGGCTCAACGCGAGCGTGTTAAAGGGAGGGCGTGCCTACGCATTGGTGTAACGCGCCCGCTCCGGCATCCAGCGCTCAATCAGCAGCCGGGCGGAGTCGGGATGATGCTCATGAATATGGCGCGCCAGCCGCTGGACCTCCGGGATCATCGCCTGGTCGCGCAGCAAATCCGCCACTTTGAACTCCGCATTGCCGGTTTGGCGCGTACCCAGCAGTTCCCCGGGACCGCGGATTTCCAAATCGTGCTGGGCGATGGCAAAACCATCATTGGTATCCCGTAATACCTGTAACCGCCTCTGGGCGGTTTTACTCAGGGGAGACTTATATAACAGCACGCAATGGGAGGCTACCGCGCCGCGGCCGACCCGGCCGCGCAGCTGGTGCAATTGCGCCAGGCCCAGACGTTCGGGATTCTCGATAATCATCAGGCTGGCATTAGGCACATCCACCCCCACTTCTATCACGGTGGTGGCCACCAGCAAATGGATCTCCCCGGCCTTGAACGCCCGCATAATCTCCTGCTTTTCCTTGGACTTAAGCCGGCCGTGCACCAGACCGATACGCAGCTCCGGCAAGGCGGCCTGCAGGTCTTCCCAAGTGGCCTGCGCCGCCTGGGCCTCAAGCAAATCGGATTCATCAATCAGGGTACAGACCCAATAAGCCTGGCGCTGCTCTTGCAAACAAGCCTGCCGCACCCGCTGTATAACCTCGGTCCGCCGGCTATCCGGAATGGCCACGGTGGTCACCGGCGTACGCCCCGGGGGCAATTCATCGATAACCGAGGTATCCAGATCGGCATAAGCGGTCATGGCCAGGGTCCGGGGAATGGGAGTGGCGGTCATGATCAACTGATGTGGATGGTAGCCCTGCGCCAGCCCCTTTTCCCACAGAGCCAAACGCTGATGGACGCCAAACCGGTGCTGCTCATCAATGATAACCAGCGCCAGCCCTGAAAATTGCACCTGCTCCTGGAATATCGCATGGGTACCCACCACCATGCCCACGCTCCCCTGCGCGATAGCGTCCTGCTGGGCCTGGCGCGCCTTGCCCTTTTGTTTGCCAGCCAGCCAGCCTACCTCGATGCCCAGCGGTTCGAACCAGGCGCGGAAGGTCATGGCATGCTGCTCCGCCAGCAGCTCGGTGGGGGCCATCAGCGCCACCTGCTTACCCTCGCCGATGGCCCGCAATGCCGCCAGCGCCGCCACCAGGGTTTTTCCCGAACCCACATCCCCCTGCACCAGCCGCATCATCGGCACCGGCTGCGCCAGGTCCTGTTCTATTTCATCCACCACCCGCCGCTGCGCGCCGGTGGGCGTAAAGGGAAGCAAAGAGAGAAACCGCTGTTTCAACTGCGGTCCCGGGGTTAACGCCAGGGCCAGATCTTTGCGCACCCCGGCCCGTACCGCCAGCATGCTGAGATTATGGGCCAGCAATTCTTCCAGGATCAGACGCCGCTGGGCCGGATGTTTGCCCTGCTCCAGATCCGCCAGCGAAATATCCGGCGGCGGGCGATGCAACGTGCGCAGCGCCTCGGGCAAGCCGATAAGTCCCCGGCTCAGCTCCGGCGGCAGCAGTTCGGCAATGGGATAGGTATCGAGCAAAAGCAGCGCCTGATCCGTCAGATTGCGCAGTGAGGCCTGGCGGACGCCTTCGGTGGTGGGATACACCGGCGTCAGGGCCGGGGCCAGTTCGACCTCGCTGTGATCGCCGAGGATATGGTATTCCGGATGGATGATTTCGGCCCCCAGCTGCCCGCGCCGGATTTCGCCATAGGCGGTAATCCGGCGACCGGCGGCCAGGCTGTTTTTCATCGAGGCGTTGAAGTTGAAAAAGCGCAGGGTGATAAGGCCGCTGTCGTCGCGGACCCGGCAGGTCAGCATGCGCCGCCGGCCGAAGCTGATGTCGGACCCGAGCACTTCCCCCTGCACCGTTACAAACATGCCGGGCAGGACGTCGCCGATGGCGTATAACCGGGTGCGGTCTTCGTAGCGCAAAGGCAGATGCAGCAATAAATCCTGGAGATTTTCCAGCCCGAGCCGGGAGAGCTTGGCCGCCTGTGCGGGACCGACCCCTGAAAGCGTATTCAACGGTATGGCGTTCAGCAGACGGCCTTCCATCATTTCAGCTCTCCGTGGCAGATTAACCCCAAAGGGGGTTAATTCCGGTTGCGCGTCACCTTGATCACATCCGGCATTACGCGTATTTTGCGCATGATGTTGGCCAGATGGACACGGTCGCGGGTGGTAAGACGGATAAACGCGCTATAGACCCGGCCGTCTTTTTCTTCGGTGTTCAGGCTCTGGATATTGGAATCGGCGGCGTTAATGGCCGCGGTCAGATTGGCCAGTACTCCCTGATGATTAAACATGTCCACTTTGATTTCGGCAATAAATTCCTGCTCGGTATCCAACTGCCATTCCACCGCCATGAATTTTTCCGCGTCTTTCTGGATACCGCGGATATTGCGGCAGGATTCATGGTGTACCACCAGGCCTTTGCCGGGGCTGACGTGGGCGATAATCGGATCACCGGGGATGGGGCGGCAGCATTTGGCGAAGGTGATCAATACGCCGTCGGCGCCTTTGATGGGCAGCGTCTTCGGACCGGGCTGCGCCATATTGGACTGATCGCCCTGCAGATTGCGGGCTATAACCACGCTCATGGCGTTGCCCAGGCCGATTTCCGCCAGCAGGTCATCAAGGGACGCCAGTTTCATCCGGTCCAGCTCGCGCTGAAGGTTTTCCGGCGCCACCTCGGCCAGTTTCCGGCTGCCCCCCAGGGCGTGATTCAATAGTCTGCGGCCCAGGCTGACGGAATCGTCGCGCTTAAGGTTCTTCAGCATCTGGCGTATCTTGGCCCGGGCCTTGGAACTGACCACAAAGTTCAGCCACGCCGCATTGGGACGGGCGCCGGGAGCGGTGATGATTTCCACCGCCTGTCCGCTGGTCAAGGCCTGCGACAGGGGATATGGCTGCCGATCCACTCGGGCGCCGACGCAGGCATGGCCGATATCGGTATGCACCGCATAAGCGAAATCCACCGGGGTGGCGCCCGCCGGCAGCTCGACGATGCGGCCTTCCGGCGTGAACACATAGATTTCATCCGGGAACAAATCGGATTTGACGCTTTCGATAAATTCAAACGAGCTGCCGGCGCTCTGCTGCAGCTCCAGCAGGCTTTGCATCCAGCGCTGGGCGCGGATTTGGGCCGTGGTGCCGGTTTCGCCCTGTTCTTTATAAGCCCAGTGCGCCGCCACCCCCATTTCCGCCATTTGATCCATGTCTTCGGTGCGGATTTGCACCTCGACCGGAACGCCATGGGGACCGATCATGGAGGTGTGCAGGGACTGGTAGCCGTTGGCCTTGGGAATGGCGATATAATCCTTCACCCGCCCGGGGCGCGGTTTATACAGGCTGTGCATCTGTCCCAATACGCGATAACAGGTGTCCACTTCGCCGACGATCACCCGAAAGGCATAGATATCCATAATGGAATGGAAACGCTGCTCTTTAAGGTGCATTTTGCAATAAATGGAATAAAGATGCTTTTCCCGTCCGCTGACCCGGCAGGGGATGCCGGCTTCGGTCAGTCGCCCTTCGATTTCGGCGAGTATCTTCTGGATCATCTCTTTGCGGTTGCCGCGCGCGGCCTTGACCACTTCTTTGATGACCCGGTAGCGGTTCGGATACAGCGCTTCGAAGCCCAGCTCCTCAAGTTCCGTCTTGAGATGGTGGATGCCGAGGCGATGGGCCAGGGGGCTGTATATTTCCAGCGTTTCACGGGCGATGCGCCGGCGTTTGTCGGGGCGCAGCGCACCCAGGGTGCGCATGTTATGCGTTCTGTCCGCCAGCTTGATCAGCACCACCCGGATATCCTGCACCATCGCCATGATCATCTTGCGAAAGTTTTCCGCCTGGGCTTCTTTCTTGTCGCGGAACTTCAGCTTGTCGAGCTTGGATACCCCTTCCACCAGCTCCGCCACGCTTTTACCGAACAGTTGTTCCATGTCCTGGTAGGTGGCGGGGGTATCCTCGATGACATCATGCAGCAACGCCGCCATCAGCGTTTCATAATCGAGGCGCATTTCCGCCAGGATGCATGCCACGGCCACAGGGTGGGTAATGTAGGGCTCACCGCTGGAGCGTGTCTGCCCCTCGTGAGCATCACGGGCGACAAGATACGCCTGCCGGAGGAGTTTGATTTGATCCTCTGGCAGGTAACGTTGAATCAATAGATTCAGACTTTCAAACAGATACAATTGCGAACCGTTGTTTGAGGTTAGCGACGGCCTTCAGCAATCGCGGTTACCGCCTGGATTTCCGCGGCTTCCTGCTCCTGCTGTTCCTGACGATCCCGCAGGTCGAGGATCTGATTGGTAATCAGGCCTTCTTCGATTTCACGCAGGGCGATAACGGTGAACTTATCGTTTTCTTCAGCAACCAGAGGGTCTTTGCCGCCGACCTGAAGTTGCCGAGCTCGACGAGCAGCGACCAGCACCAGGTCAAAACGGTTACCAATTTTTTCGACGGCGTCTTGTACAGTTACGCGTGCCATATGCGAGCTACTCCACAGATGAAGAAATGACTGGGCATCATACTGAAAGTTGTCTCAGTCCGCCAACAGTTTGGTGATTAAAGCGTCATGCCGCAGTTTTTGGCGGTTCAGACGCAGACGTTCGGCACGGATGATGGTTTTCAAATCCATCAGTGCCGTATTAAATTCATCATTTACGATCAGGTAATCATATTCGGCATAATGGGACATCTCGGCCACCGCCTGCGCCATGCGCCCGGCGATGATTTCGTCGCTGTCCTGTCCGCGGCCCCGCAGACGGCGATCCAGTTCCTCTTTGGAGGGCGGCAGCACGAAGATACTGCGCGTCTGGGGCATTTTGTTACGGATTTGCTGCGCCCCTTGCCAATCGATATCCAAAAAGACGTCCACGCCGGTGGATAACACCTGTTCGATCATTTCGCGGGAAGTGCCGTAATAATTACCGAAGACGTTCGCATACTCCAAAAAGGCGTCTTCATTGATCATGCGTTCGAATTCCGCCTTGGAAACAAAATAATAATGTTCACCCTGTTTTTCACCCGGACGAACGGGGCGCGTGGTGTGGGAAACCGAAACCTGAGTGTCGTAAAGCGGTTGTGTTTTAAGCAACGCCTGAATCAGGCTGGATTTTCCCGCGCCGCTGGGTGCGGAAACAATGTAAAGCGTTCCTTGAACCATACTGGGATTTTCGACTGTGGTTAATGAATCGACGCATCTATACCCGATGGCGTTCAAGCGTCAGCTGCCGCTTGAAAGATGGTGGGTATAATTGATCACAGCGGTTATTATACACGGCATTGGCGCCGGATGCAGCCTCACTTGCTGCAGCGAGAGGAATTTATGCCATCCGAGCCTTACGTCCGGGCCAGCGATGGCCTGGCGACGGCGAAGCGGCGCTGAAGCGGGAAGCGGCCTTGCGCCGCACCGGCATAAGGTGGCGATGTGCCGGCGGGGAATAAATTTCCAGTAAAAAGATTAAAAAGCAGATTATCGGCAATGCTGCGCAGAAAATGCGTAGTCCCTCGAGCATAATATTAAGAAAAATTTAAGTATCAAAAGAAGAGTTTTTGTTGATGAAGACAATGAATCAAATTAATAAAGGATGCCGGCCATACCGGCAACCCTGAATTTCTGCGGATATGCCCCATTCCTAAATGCACGATCGCTCATCTGACCCGATCCGCCAGGGTAAAACTATCCACATGCATATATCAAACATCACTTATATGTCTGGACGCCGAGAAAGTTTTCCTCATCAATCCGGACGTGAAAATTGATGAAGAATGTTCAGAGTATATTAAGTGTAAGGGGTTAAATTAACCATTATCACTTAACGTTTGTATTCGCAAATAAAGTCCAAAATTACTATTGACTCAGTTCTAGCATATTGCAGATTTCGCCAAGTTTTTCCAATTGCGTTTCGGATAAGGGGGCAAGCAAACGCTCCAGAATGGTCCGGTGCGTGTGTTGGGCGATATGCAGTTTATCCAGCCCTTTCTCCGTAATATAAACGTGCTTGACCCGCCGGTCAGTAGGGCTTTGCTGGCGTTGCAGCATAAGATCCTTTTCCAGGGCGTCCAGCACGGTGACCACGGTGCGGGATGAAAAGCCCATATAGTTTTTGATATCCGTCGCGCTGGTTTTGCCATGGGTTATCAATTGAAGAATTTTCATTTTGGATAATGACAGTCCTTCGTTAACCAATTGTCCGTTCACTTCTTTACGTAAGCGATGATAGATACGTGATAAAGATTCCACGGTGTCGGCAATATCTTTAACTTTTTCCATTTTATAATCTCTAGGTGAAATTAAGGCGATTCACTCGCCGCGATTGCAGGTTAAAAATTTGTTATAAATGGAGGGTGGGGTATTTAATAATCCCGCCATTTTCATAATTTAAAAACATATTTTTAACAAATTTTTCAATGACACATCTCAATCCAAGGCGATAAAATTCCTTCCTATTTCCCGGTGTCTCATTAGGGGAATCGATAATTATCTCTGAATTGAAGAACGGGCCATGCAATATACTTAACGAATTGCCAGCGCAGTTTATAGGAATATTTTCTATTTTTAAACACGACTAATTGAAAAATACGGATGCTATACAGAAATATTACGTCGTTGATATGTTATTTTACTTTATTACTTTTATGATAACTAAGTAGCCTGCTAATTTTCAATTAACATAAAGATGATATAGATAAAATCTTGTTGATTTATTGGAGTTTTTTTATTATGTCTACAAGGTGTAAATATGACGTACAAGCATAGTGTAATAGTGCATTTTATAAAATAATAAAAAAATAAATTTAATAAATACCTTGCCGTGATCGTAAAACAATTCGCGGGAACCCGTGAGGTTTAACGTAACGCGTTGATTTTTATGTTGTGATGTTTTTATAAAAACGCTGCCGGCACAGCAGCGGAAGAAATTATTGCTTAGACTTCAATGAAGTAAAATCTAAAAAAGTCATAAGAGACGCCGCGACGCTTTTAACGCGGCGGCGTAAGAAAAGGACGCTGGTGAATGATCCGGCGGTCAGAACGCTATTTTGGCCGGACAGGACCGGATAGGACCGGACATGCATACGTAGTTCTTATATGTCGCATTGTTAATAAATCATGTCGTGAATGTGGCCTTTGTTTGGTTAAAACACTGGCAAGCTTGCTTACGTTTACCGCCGCAATCCGCCGAAGCCGGCGAAATAACCGGTCGGGCCGGCGACGATTTTCCGGTTATCTCCCACCCGAATTGAGTAAAACGTGACGGAAGATCTCTCCGGCGCCGGATGGTGGGCTGTCGTTTCATTGACAAAATTAATTTAACAGGCTGCGCTTATGTTCTTTTACCTGCTTCGCCGGTTAGTTCTGGCGGCGTCAGTGATGCTGGTGGCAATCACGATATTATTCTGTCTGGTGTTTTTAGTGCCCGGGGATCCGGCTTCGGTAGCGTTGGGACCGAGGGCCAGCGAGGCGCAAAAGCAGGCATTGCGTGAACACATGGGGCTTGATCAGCCGGCTATCGTGCAAATCGGACGATTTATCGTCCATGTGGCCGCAGGAGATCTCGGCGAAGATGTCCTGACTCATCGGCCGGTGAATCAGCTTATTGCCCGCGCCTTACCCAATACCCTCATTCTGGCCCTGTCGGCCATTGCCTGGGCCATTATTATCGGCATCCCGCTGGGGTGCTGGGCGGCCTTGCGGCCCAATACCTGGCTCGACCGGCTGATAGGACTGCTGTCCACCAGCGTGATCGCCCTGCCGGCTTTTGTGGTGGCGATTTACGCACTGCTGGTGTTCTCAGTGACATTGAAGTGGTTTCCGGCCATCGGCGCGGGGCAGCAGGGGGATTTGGGCTCGCAGCTACAGGCGCTGGTACTGCCCTCCCTGACGGTGGCATTAAGCTGGATCGGTTATTTGGCCCGGCTGGTGCGGGCCTCGATGCTGGAAGTGCTGAAGGAAAACCATATCCGCACCTTCCGCGCCTTCGGCATCGGCGATCGGTTGATTGCGCTGCGCTATGCCCTGCCCATCGCGGTGGTGCCGGTGGTGTCGGTATTAGGGGTCGGCATTGGTTCGCTGCTCTCCGGCGCGGTGTTGACCGAGATCGTGTTCGCGCGGCCCGGCCTGGGCAAGCTGGCGTACGACTCGGTGATTTCCCGCAATTTTCCGGTGGTGATGGGGACGGTGGTGGTGACCTCCGGATGTTATGTACTGGCCAATCTCATCGCCGACCTGATCAACACTTTTCTGGATCCGCGCGTGCGGCAGGAGCTTTGACCATGGCGCTCATCACCACCACCCCGGCATTGAGTCCCGGCGACATTGCCGCCGCGGGCCGGCCGGACCCGTTTCGCGTGCTGCGGCACGTTTGGTCAGGCCCCATGGGGCGTTTTGCCCTGATTTGCGTGGCGGCAATGCTGTTGTGCGCCATCTTCGCCCCCTGGCTGGCTCCGCACGATCCCATTGCCATCAAAGCGGCCCTGCGTCTTAAAGGGCCGAGCATGGACTACTGGCTGGGCAACGATCAGCTCGGCCGCGATGTGCTGTCGCGCCTGATTTACGGCAGCCGGATCGCTATGACGGTGGCATTCCTGGGCACCGGCGGCGCGCTGCTTATCGGCGCCATGCTGGGACTGCTGGCGGGTTACGGTCCGCGGCAGATAGATACCTTGCTAATGCTGTTCTGCGATTCGCTGATGTCGATACCGATGATTCTGTTCGCCTTGGCGGTAGTGACGCTGGTAGGGTCGAGCGTGAGCACCATCATCATGATTATCATCACTTTTATGGTGCCTGGCTACTTTCGGGTAGTGCGCAGCCAGACCCGCGTTCTCAAACGCATGGAGTATATTGTCGCCGCCCGCGCCATGGGCGCCTCACCCGTCAGCGTGGTTTTTCGCCACTTGGTTCCCAATATGACCGGCACGCTGCTGGTGCTGGTGGCGATGGATATTCCGGCGGTTATCGCCATTGAGTCGGGCCTGAGTTTCCTGGGGCAGGGGGTACAGCCGCCGGACGCCAGCTGGGGTACGGTACTCAACGATGGCTACTCCTTTATCCGCCAGGCGCCCCATATCGTTATTGCCGCCGGCATTCCCATTATCATCGCCACCCTTGGCTTTACCTTTCTCGGCGAGGCGTTACGGGATGCGCTTGATCCCCGCACCGCCAGACAATCCCGGGGGGATAACTGATGGCACTGTTGGAAATGCACAACCTGTCGGTCACCTATGCGTCCGACAAGGGTCCGCTAAAGGCCGTTCGCCAGATTTCCCTGCAGGTGGAAAAAGGCGAAGTGCTGGGTCTGGTGGGGGAGAGCGGTTCGGGTAAATCAACCTTGGTGGGAGCCATGCTCACGCTGTTGCCCGCCAATGCCCAGGCTTCCGGGCAGCTGCTTTACCACGGACAAGACCTCCTTGCGCTGCCTGAATCCGCCAAGCGCCGCCTGCGGGGCAACGGTATCGCCACCGTGTCCCAGGATCCCTTCACCGCTCTCAATCCGGTGATCACCATCGGCAAGCAGCTGGTGGCGTTCCAGCACCATAAGCCGGGTTCGAAGGCAGATAAGCTGAATCATGCGGTGAAAATGCTCGAACGTGTAGGGATTTCAGACCCTCAGGGGAGGCTGAAGCAATATCCCCATGAACTCAGCGGCGGTATTCGCCAGCGTATCGCCATCGCGGCGGCGCTGTTAACCGAACCGGAGCTGCTGATTGCCGACGAACCCACTACCGCATTGGACGCCACCACCGAGATGCAGGTGGTGGAAGTGCTTAAGGCCAGCCGCCAGTTGGTGGACGGCGCCATTATCTTTGTGACTCACGATTTGCATTTGGTGAGCGCTCTTTGCGACAAAGTGGCGGTGATGTACGCCGGAGAGATCGTCGAAGCCGGTCCCATCGGCGAGATTTTCGGCTCTCCCGCCCATCCTTATACCCGTGCGTTATTGGCCTGCGATCCGGAGCGAATTGAAGTGGCCACCCGCGAACTGCCGTTTATCGCCGGTTCGGTGCCGATGCCGAGCGTCCACCGCGTCGGTTGTCCGTTCCAGCCCCGCTGCAGCCTGGCGTTCGCGCCGTGCGGCAGCGAGACGCCGCCGGAAACCCTGCTGGGGGAAAAGGGCCGGACGGTGCGCTGCCATAAGGTGAATGCCGATGCTTGAAATTCAGGATTTAGTGGTTCGCTACAAGACCGGCAATCTGTTGAGCCGTCTGATGCCCGGCGCCGTCGGGCATGTGGATGTGCTGGCCGGCGTCAGTCTGCATGTGCCGCCGGGCAAGACCGTCGGTCTTATCGGCGAGAGCGGCAGCGGCAAAACCACGCTGGGGCGAGCCGTGATTGGCCTGACCCCGGTAACCAAGGGCAGTATCCAGGTTAACGGCCGGGAACCGCTGGATGCCAGTGATTTGTCCTGGCGGACTATCCGCCGGGAAACCGGGCTGATATTCCAGGACCCGATGGCCGCCCTCGATCCGCGCATGACGGTGGAATATCTGGTCACCGAACCTTTTGCGGTTAACGGCCGCGAATATAAACGCCGCGGCGCGGCGGCGGCACTGCTCGAACTGGTGGGCCTGCCATCGCTGTTTCTGGACCGCTATCCCCATCAACTTTCGGGCGGCCAGGCGCGGCGGGTGGCGGTAGCCAGGGCTCTTGCCCTGCGGCCCAAGCTTATCATCGCCGATGAGCCCACGGCGGGCCTGGATCTTTCGGTTCAGGGCGAGTTGCTTAACCTGCTGACCTCGCTACAGCGGGAACTGGGCATGAGTTATCTGATTATTACCCATAATCTGGCCATTACCCGCCATGTCACGGACCGAATTGCCATTATGTATCTGGGACGAATTGTGGAAACCGGGCCCACCGAGGCCATTTTCCGCGCGCCGGCGCATCCCTATACCCGGGCGCTGCTCAACGCTAAAAGCAAGCATAACCCCCCGGGCGCCGGCGTGTTGCAGGGGGATGTGCCCACCTTATCCCGCCGGCCCGCCGGCTGCGAGTTTCACACCCGTTGTCCCCTGGCGACGGAACGTTGCCGAAGCGAAGCGCCGGCGCCGCGGCAGCTTACCGCGGAGCATCAGGTGACTTGTCATACCCCGTTAATCCCAAACCAACCCCAAATGGCCCGGCCAAGCCGCATCATTTAAAAGGAGATGCATCCATGAAAGGCCCCTCGATGAACAGACGTGAGCTTATTAAAACCATGGCGATCCTTGCCGCCGGGGTATCCGGTTCGCTGGCGCTTGGCGGACGGACGGTGGCTTTTGCCGCCGATAACAAAAATAAAATCCTGCGCGTGCAAAACGATCAGGATATCACCAACCTCGATCCGGCCAATCGCAGCGGCTGGTACGATGAAATGGTCATGTTTGCCGTCTATTCCGGCTTATGCCAGTACAAGGCCGGCACAGAATGGGGATGGCAGCTGGATGCGGCAGAGGTATTGGAACAGGTGGACCCGCTGACGGTGCATTTCAAGCTCAAACCGGGCATCAAGTGGACCGGTGATTTTGGCGAAATGACCGCGGAAGACGTGAAGTACTCCTTTGAACGGTTCATCGATCCCAAACTGGCGGCGATTTATGCCACCGACTGGGAGGCCCTCGATCATGTGGAGATCAAGGGCACCTACGAGGGACTCATTCATTTGAAACATCCCTTCGCGCCGCTGTTCACCAGTACCTTGCCCCATGCCTCCGGCCTGATTATCTGTAAAAAGGCCGTGGAAGCGGCGAAGGATAAAAAAATCGCCACCGATCCCTTGGCGTCATCCGGGCCTTATCGCATCGGCGAGTGGCAACCCAGGGAGCGGCTGACCCTGGTGCGTAACGAGAACTGGAGTGGACCGCACTGTTTTTACGACCAGATTCAACTGGTGCCCATCGGCGATCTGAATACCGCCGAAATCGCCTTTGAAGCGGGGGATCTGGACATGACCAAAATCAATATCAGCGCCATACCCAAATACCAGCAGGGAGTGGCCGGCACCACCCTGACGGTGCGACCGGCGCTGGCCTATACCTGGCTCGGCATGAACGTTGATCATCCGCTGCTTAAGGATATCCGGGTCCGTCGCGCGATCCAGCAAGCCATTGACGTGCCCTCCATTCTGGACGCAGCTTTCGGCGGGGCGGTAAAACCGGCTTTCGGTCTGGTGCCGCCGCCGCTGCCCGGCGCCCGGAGTAAAAATATCTATCCCTACTCAACGGACGCCGCCAAACGCCTGCTTAAGGAAGCCGGCGTATCCAAGCTGCAGCTGCGGCTGGACTTGACCACCTCCACCGACGGCGGCACCGTCGCCCAGGTCATTCAGGCGCAATTGGCGGAAGTGGGTATTCAATTGCAAATCAATCAAATGGACAGCGCGGCCTTTGTGGCGGCCGGGCAGGAATCCGAAGGCACCGCCTGGAAGGACTCGCAGCTGCGGATGACCACCTTTACCACCGCGCCGGATGCCAGCTGGGTTACCGCCTGGTTCACCTGCAAGCAGGTGGGTATCTGGAATACCCAAAGAACCTGCGACAAGGACTGGGACAAACTGAGCGACGATGCCGCCAATGAACTGGACCAGGGCAAACGGGCCGCCATGTATGTCAAGCTGCAGGATCAACTGGAGGAAACCGGCGCCTATGTCTTTCTCTACCACGGCAGTAACGCCTGGGTGACGCCCAACACCATCAAAGGCGCCTGGACTCCTGACGGCCAGTGGCCCTTGTTCCGGGAAATAAAAGCAGTGTGATAAAAGCAGAGAAATACGAAGCGCGAGATGAAAATGCGTGCGGGAAAAAGTTCATGACTGAACGGCTTGCATAAAACGTTCGGACGTGAAATTTCCCGCGCGTTCGAACGCGACAGAGTTTTCACCCTCACGGCCCGGAGACGGTGCGGGCCTTCAACAAAAAAAGATCAATAAGCCGGTGGCGCTGTTTTCGCCCCTGTCTTAACGTGGGAGCTTCCTTGAGTACTGCCCGTCTTCCCCTCGCGCCTAAAAAGAGCCTACGGTCCGCCGGCAGCGCTTTAAGGCACCCTAATTACCGTCGGTTTTTCGGCGGTCAGCTGTTATCGGTAATCGGTAACTGGATTCACACCATTGCCCTGGGCTGGCTTATCTGGCGTCTCGGGGTCGCGTCGCCGGTAATGCTGGGCCTGTTGGCCTTTTGCAGCCAGGGTCCCATTTTAATATTCGGGTTATTCACCGGCGTCATCGTCGATCGCTGCGATCGGCGCAAATTGGTGTTGGCCACGCAAATCGGCCTGACGGTGCTGGTCTCAATGCTGGCGATACTCACCTTGAATCATTGGATAACCGCCAGGATAGCCATTTTCATCGCCCTCGGACTGGGTCTTATCAGCGCCTTCGATTTGCCGGGCCGGCAATCACTGGTGGTGGATCTGGTGGAATATAACGATTTAGGCAACGCCCTGGCGCTTAACTCGGTGATATTCAACGGCGCCCGGCTTATCGGCCCCGCCCTGGGCGGCCTGCTGGTGGATAAGCTGGGGGAGGGCTGGTGTTTCGCCTTTATTGCCCTCTCTTATGTGCCGCTGATTCTCTTTCTGGCAGGGATGCGTATTCCCCAGCGTCCCCCCACCGTTCGGACCGGCGGTCTGCTGGCGGAAATGGCCGAAGGACTGCGCTTTCTGCGCCATGACGCCGATGCCCTGCGCATTTTGCTGCTGGTGGGATTGTGCAGCCTCACCAGCGTGCCCTATTTCTCGTTCCTGCCGATGCTGGCCGATCGGGTATTAAAAGGCGGCCCGGCCGGATCGGGCATTCTGATGAGCATTACCGGCATCGGCGCGCTGGTGGCCGCGCTGCGCCTGGCTTACAGCAGCAGTATTGAACCCATGCGCCCCTGGCCGCTATGGGCCGCACTGATGCTGGGGATTGCGCAAATATGCCTTGGCCTGTCCCACCTGTTTTGGCTGAGCGCGCTGATTGCCGCGCCTATCGGTTACGCCATCCTGACCCAGAACCTCACCTCGAACTCGCTGCTGCAACACCAGGTTCCCGACGGCCTGCGGGGCAGGCTGATGTCGTTTTATTCCATGATGTTAATCGGCACGGTGCCCATAGGCGCCATTATCTGCGGCGGCGTGGCGGAGATCATGGGACTGCCGCTGACCATGATTGTCGGCGGCCTGCTGTGCCTGGCGGGCGCTGCCGCCATTGCCGCCTGGGAACGCTTCGGAACCCGGCGCCGGTTATCGCCGCCTCATTCTTAACTATTTATCGCCAGGAGGACCGACCATGTCGGACACCATAGACAATACTCTCACTGTACCGGCTTTTCGTCAGATAACCGTCCCCCTTTCGGATGGTACCCAACTCACGGCCAGGCTGTGGCTGCCTAATGGGCCGGGGCGGGTGCCGTTGGTGCTGGAATGGATTCCTTATCGCCAGTCGGATAATACCGCGGTGGGGGATTCGATGATCCACGGTTATTTCGCCGCCCACGGCATTGCCGCCATGCGCATCGATTTACGCGGCAGCGGTAATTCGGGGGGCCTGCTGCGGGACGAATACCTGTCACAGGAGCAAGACGACGCGGTGGAAGTGATTGCCTGGATTGCCGGGCAAAGCTGGAGCAACGGCAACGTCGGCATGATCGGCATCTCCTGGGGCGGGTTCGCGGCCCTGCAAATCGCCGCCCGGCGCCCGCCGGCCCTGAAGGCGATTATCACCTGCTGTTCCACCGACGATCGCTACACGGACGACGTGCATTTTATGGGTGGGGCGCTGCTCACCGACGGTCTGCAATGGGGCAGCGGTTTATTTACCCAGCTGGGACGCCCCCTTGATCCAGCCTATGTAGGCGACGGCTGGCGCGAGCAATGGCTGGCGCGTCTGGAGGGCATGGAACCGCCGCTGGCCCACTGGCTGGCGCATATGGAACGTGACGACTACTGGCGGCACGGGTCGATAAATGAAAATTATCGCGACATTCAGTGCGCCGTGTACGCGGTGGGGGGCTGGACAGACGGTTATTCCGACGCCATATTACGGTTGATGGAGCACCTTGACGTGCCGCGCAAGGGTCTTATCGGTCCCTGGACCCATATCTACCCCAATTGGGGCACTCCCGGTCCGGCAATTGATTTTCTCGGAGAATGCCTGCGATTTTGGCGGCATTGGCTGCTTGGCGAACAAACCGGCATCATGGATGAACCGATGCTGCATCTATGGCAGGGGGAACAGCTGCGTCCCGACCCGTCATCGCTGACGCTGGACGGCCACTGGATCACCGCGTCCCAATGGCCGGCCACCACAAATCATCATGACTTTTATCTTGGGGACGGCCTGTTGACTGATGCACCCGCCGCCGCGGCGCCGTTGCTCATTGATACCCCGGCGCACTGCGGCGCCATGGGCGGCGAGTGGTGTCCCCTTGATGGCGGCGGCAATGCGCCTGAATTCCAAGGGGATCAGCGCGCCGATGATGGTTTGTCGGTGTGTTTCGATGCGCCGGTACTGGAAGCCCCGCTTATTTTGTGCGGCAAGGCGGAGTTGACGGTGGATATCGCCTTTGAAACGCCGTCGGCCATGCTGGTTCTGCGGCTGAACGAGGTGGATGTCCACGGCCGTTCGGCGCGGGTGACCTTTGGCATACACCGGCTGAGCCGGCCGGACGTCCCCGCCGGCCAGACTTTTCCTGTGGTATTGCCTCTTAAAGGCGTTGTCTACCGGTTTTCCGCCGGCAGCCGGATCCGGCTGGCGCTCTCCACGGCATATTGGCCCATGGCCTGGGCCGAACCAGGGCAGGGGCCGGTTCAGATACTCCCCGCCACCGGCCGGTTCCGGCTGCCGCTGCGAACCGAAAGCCTGCCGGATAAGCCTGATGCTTTTGGCCCCCCCCGCTCAGCGCCGGCGCTGGATCATGAGGTCATGGCTCCGGAAGTCACCG
This sequence comes from Sodalis sp. RH15, assembly GCF_047324255.1. Taxonomy (NCBI): domain Bacteria; kingdom Pseudomonadati; phylum Pseudomonadota; class Gammaproteobacteria; order Enterobacterales; family Bruguierivoracaceae; genus Sodalis; species Sodalis sp. RH15. The sequence goes on along the minus strand of NZ_CP178738.1, from coordinate 6,150,468 downwards.
CCCGCCGGCTCAGTTGGGATGCCGGCAGCAATACCCACCGGCTGACAATGGATGCCCGGCGGCAGAAAACCCGCATCGGCGAATTGAGTTTTGATAGCGAAGGCCATGAGGCATATGAGATCGGCGCCACCGCGGAAACCGCCCGCTGGCAGGCCGAACGCCGACAGCGCTACCAGCGCCCCGGCTGGCATATCGAACTGCGCAGCGAAAGCCGCCTGGCATGGCAAAACGGCGGCCTGGTATTGAACTCAAGCTATAGCGCCTGGGAAAACGATCGGGAGATTTTCCAGCGGCAATGGGAACATCGCTTTCCGGCGAGAATCAAGACAATTGGCGGTTAATACCTAAGCAATGCCCAATAGCTTTCACGCTGCGGCTTGAAAGATGACGGCTATAGGGTATTGTTTACCGGTGATATTATAGATTGAAGTGATTTGAACCTATGCCTCTTGTCGAACCCCTCGTGTTCACTTTTTTACTTGGCCATGACTTTTCCATGATGAGTCTGGCCTCGGCCATTGAGCCGTTGCGTTCCTATAATCGGCTGTATGAAAAACAGGCCTTCAATTGGCACTTGGCCAGCTTGAACGGAGAGCCGGTGGTGGCCGCCAACGGCATTCCTTTCCCCACCCGGTCCATCGATGACGTCATGCCCGGCTCTCATTATCTTTTTATCTGCGGCGGCGAGCGGGTGGTGGCGCCCAAGTATGAACGCGGCTACCAAAAGGCCATGCGGCAGGCCGCCCGTGCCGGGATCATTATCGGTTCGCTTTCCACCGGAACCTTTTTGCTGGCCAAATGCGGGCTGCTTAAAGGGTATCGCTGCACCATCCATTGGGAAAGCCGTTCGGCGTTTAAGGAAGTCTATCCGGATATCCAATGTACCCATAAAATTTTTGAAATCGATCGCGGAAGACTCACCTGCTCCGGCGGGACGGCGGCCATGGATATGATGCTTAATCTCATTGCCGAACGCTACGGCGATGAACATGCCGCCTCCATCGCCAATCAGTTTCATCATGAACGGATTCGCAGCGCTGAAGACGATCAGCGGGGCGGGCGTCCCGCCGGCGCGGCGATGCCCGCCCCTCTTGGCGCCGCTATCGCCGTTATGCAGGCGCATATAGAAGATCCCATCTCGTTGCCGGAGGTTGCCAAGCGGGCCGGCGTCGGTAAGCGCCAGCTCGAGCGGCTGTTCGCACACTATTTCGATAAAACGCCGCAGCGCTTTTATCTGGAGCTGCGCCTTGAGCAGGCGCGGGAGATGCTGATTTATTCCGACCAGTCGATTATCGAAATCGCGGTTTCGGCAGGGTTCGGCTCCACATCGCACTTCGCCGGCTGGTTTCGCCGCACCTTCGGTGTTTTGCCATCGGCCATGCGCCGCGTCAGACAGAAAAAAAATCTCTCATAATCAATACAGATCCGTGCGGCGCTCCGCCAGGTAGGCATGGCCCAGGCGCCACTGCTCAAGGGCCGTCAGGCTGATTTCTCCCATGAGCAGCGCCGCTCCGCTGCCCGGCAGCGACGCGACGATACCGCCGTCGGGTCCCACAATCCGGCTTTGTCCGATGCAGCCGCTGTCGCCGCGGTTGGCGAACGCGACAAAACAGCCGTTTTCATAGGCGCGGGTCGGCACCACATGGCGTGGCACCACATCATAACCGGGAGTGGTGGCGCTAAGGCACAACAGGCAATCCATTCCCTTAAGGGCCAATGCCCGGACCGACTCGGGGAAATCAAGGTCATAGCAAATCAGCAGGCCGAAGCGCAGTCCCCCCAGGGCAAAGCTGGCAAAGCTTTCACCGGTCTGGAACAGCGCCGTCTCATAACCGGACCAGAGATGGATTTTGCGGTAATCGGCCCGCACCCGGCCCTGGCCGTCAATCACCTGTAAAGAGTTATACAGTCCGGCGGGGTCGCGTTCCGCGTAGCCGAATACCAGCGCCTGCTCTTTTTCCGCGGCCAATTGCGCCAGCTTCCCCAGCACCGGCCCCTCTCTTTCCAGCGCCAGACTGCGGACCCGATGGGGATCGTCATAACCGCACAACGCCAACTCCGGCAGCATAATCATGTCGGCGTCCGGCAACGCGTCCATGGATTCGCGAACCCAATCCACTATTTCACTCTCCCTTGCGGGAGTGCCCGTTATTTGGGCAATGCCGATATTCATGTTGCGTCTCCCTTGGGAGCGATGTCGCTGAAAAAAGGATAATAATCGTCCCAGCGACGATGAAAGATACGGCTGTCGCCGTCAAAGGCTTCCAGGCTGGATACCAGGCGCCATCCGCCGTCATCGGCGGTCAGCAGGCTGCTGACCTCCAGCCTGGCGTGCCACTCGCCGCGGTGAAAACCGGCGCTGCGCACCGCCCTGGAGCTGGCGGCGCAGGGGTCCAGGGCGTTGACTTTATAGGTTTCACGGCCCAAGGCGTCCAGCCGCAGCCCGGTTTCTTCCAGGTATATCGCTCCCAGATTGCGCACAACCTCCAGGGTGGTATCGCCGTCGTTCATATCCCGGATCAGGCGCAGCCGTCCCCGTTGCGGCGGCACGATGATACGGGAAGGCAGGGCGGGGGGAACCGGCGGCCTGCCGAGACAAGGGGGCGGGGTTGAGGCAATCCCGCTGTCGCGAACCGGCAGTTCAAGGGTGCCGCTATGCAATGTCAAGGTCGTGCGGACCGGCAGCGGCGCCGCCAGCGGCCAGTAAGCGGTGGATACCGCCACCCGCAGACGATAGCCGGCGGGCAGAATAAACGCCGCGGCATTAAGCGTTAACGCCACATCATAGCGCTCCCCCGCCGTCAGCGGTTCGCGCCGATCATGGCCGTTACGCTGGGTGAGATTGAGCAGGCCATAAGTGATACGCAGCGAGGTGCCGTCCGGCGCCACGGCGTTCAGCCGCACGGCAATCATTCCCTGGCTGCTGTCGGACGACAGGCCGAGTCTTATCACCGGACGGCCGGTAATTTGCAACGGCGCCGTGAATACCGGGCTGTCAAAACAGGCGGAGCCGGCATCATCCTCCCGCTGATCCCCCGGCATATCCGGCCCGTTGCCATAAGGACACCATTCCCCGGAAACGATGCCGGTGGCGGCAGGGGAACAAATGGACTGGGTAAAGGGAACCAATCCCTCGTGGCGGGGCTCTCCCCGGCGGACAATCGCGGCGCCGCCATCCTCGGCGCCGTCATCCAGCCAAGACGTCTCCAGCCGTCCGTCCGGAGACAGCGCCCACCGCTGGGGCGCAATGGCCGGTGCGGGCCAATGCTGTTCGGCGGCCCAGCGACCGCGGCGTTCGGTATAACTGACCCGCGGCGGTTCCGCCTCCTGCAGCCAGTAGGTCAGCATCGGCTCATCCATAATGCCGGTGGGCTCATTCTTCAGCCAGTGATCAAACCAGCGCGTCACGTAGCGGATGAAATCAATGCGCGGGCCCGGCGTGGCGACATGAGGAAAGGCATGGCCCCAAGGACCGATAAGCCCTTTGCGCGGTCCCGGCAGGTTTTCCAGCAGACGCAGCACGGTATTGGTATAACCGTCGGCCCAGCCGCCCACCGCCAGCACCGGCACCTCGATACGGGAGTAGTCTTCGCATACCGAGCCGCTGCGCCAGTAATCATCACGGGTGGGATGCGCCATCCAGCGGCTCGCCGGGGGCAGCTCCATGGCGTTCAGCCGTTGGAGCCACATTGATTTCCACTTGTCGCCGACGATGTCCGGATCCGGCGGGGTCGGCGTCCAGGTAAACAGCGTGGAGCCATATTGCAGATTATCGTTAAGCAGCACCCCGCCCATGTAATGCATATCGTCGGCATAACGATCGTCGGTAGAGCAGGCGGTGACGATGGCTTTCAAGGCCGGGGGACGCAACGCGGCGATTTGCAGAGAGTTGAATCCGCTCCAGGAGATGCCAATCATGCCCACCGCCCCCGAACACCAGGGCTGTTGGGCAATCCAGGCGATGACTTCGCACGCGTCGGCCCACTCACGGGGAGTGTATTCGTCGTTCATCAGGCCGTCGGAATCCCCCGCGCCGCGCATATCCACCCGCACGGCCGCATAACCGCTTTCCGCCAGGCCGGGATGGAGAATGGCATCATCGCCGCGATGCCTGTCCCGCCGGCGATAGGGCAGGTATTCTAGTATCGCCGGCACCGGCCGGGGACCGTCCGGCAGCCAGATCCGCGCCGCGAGCTTGCAGCCATCCTGCAAGGTAATCCAGACTGTTTCAAGTATCTGCATCAAGGTATCCGCATAATAGGTGTTCTAACAGTGAAAAATGCCCGCTGCATCATCTTTGCATAGCGCCGTTCCGGGGCCATCAACATTGCGACCGATTTGGCGTCAAATACGACATCAGGCAGCGGACCGACATCGATTTTCGCCTGAATACGTTAAAAAACGGTCGGGCGAATCAGGCCGGACTGTGGGCTGACGCCCGTACTCCCCTGCTCATCAGGTAATAGACCGGACAGACTACCATCAGACCGACGATCCATGAGATATCCGCGCCTCCCATGGCGCGGGCGATGCAGCCGGTGTAGACATCGGTGGCGATAAAGGGGATTTGCACCAGGATGCCCAGCAGGTAGCAAGCTATGGCCCTGTAATTGAAATAGCCGTAGATACCGCCGTCTTGCCGAAAAAAAGAGGGGACATGGTAGCTGCCGTGGGCGATGAGGTAATAATCCACCAGGTTGATGGCGGTCCACGGGATCAACACATACAGCAACAACAGAATGAAATGGATGTAATTCACCAGAAAATTTCCCTGGCCCGCCACCGCCAGCAGCAGTGACAAGGTAAACATCCCCAGGGCCAGGATAATGCGCGCGCCGGAGCGGGGAGACCATGCCGGCGCCAGTGTCTGGCCGACGGTTAACGCGCACAGCGTTCCGCAATACAGATTCATCGCGTTGGTGGCGGCGATGCCCACGGAGAAAATCGCCACTATCAGGGCGCTGGCTCCGCCGGTGAGGGTCACCAGGCCGGTAACGACATCATCGTCTTTCCAGCACAGGGCGATCACCACGCCCAGGATCATCGGAAGAATGGACCCCAGGGAGCAGCCCCAATAGCTGGCCCAGAATACTTTACCCTGATGGCTGTTTTCCGGCATGTAACGGGAGTAGTCGGACACATAGGGGGCATAGGCCAACTGCCACAGAGCGGCAATAGACAGGGCGCCGAAAAAACCGGCAAACGTCGGCGGACGGTGGCTAAAGAACGCCTCCGGCAAACCGGTTACCAGCAGAATCCAGCCAAAACACAGTAACAGGGCAGTACCGGACAGCCAGGACATGATTCGGGTGTAGGCGTGTATAAGTTTATAGCCGAAAGCCGTGGCGGTAACGCTCAAGACGCCGACGATGGCAATGCCGCCGTTGATACTGAGCGGGGGACAGATGGCGTGCAGCCCCTGGCCGCCCAATATCAGATTGGAGGCAAAAAAGCCCAGGTACATCACCACCACTAAGACCACAACCAGCAAGGCGCCGAAGGATCCGAACTGACCGCGGGTTTGGATCATTTGCGGCACGCCCAGCTGTGAGCCTTGGGCTGAGTGCAGGGCCATAAAAACGGCCCCCGCCAGATTACCTATAATCACCGCCGCCGCCGCGGCGAAAAAAGATAAATTGAATACACACACCGCCAGCGAACCGGTGATCACCGTCAGCATCATGATATTGGAACCAAACCAGATAGTGAATAAATCGCTGATCTTGCCTTGCCGTTCCGTACTGCTGATGGGTTGAATGGTTTTTAATTCAACCGGAGAGATAACACTTGCGAATTGTCTTTTCATGATGACTCTCTTTGAATGAAAATAATAATCTAACAGATTAAAAAATCGGCCCATCTATTGTTGAATAGAAATTGGAGGCATTATTTATTGAGGGACAAATATCAATCTGTTATATATGCCAATGGTATCCAACACATAATTATCATCGTGAAGATGGTTATTAAAAAAATGATTTTAGATTAAGTTAACGCAATAAATACACTTGCAAAAAAATATGCCATTCAGACTATTGTAATCATGACGTTTTAAATATTTATCGATAATTTAATCGCTCTGTTTATGGGCTATTATAACCTGTGGAAACTTAAATATTCAGTCTCATTGAAGGGGGAAGTAGCGTTCCGATGCTTATAACAGTCATTGTTAATTTCAATCCAATAATTATATTTGCATTTTACAGTAATGGTGGATATAAAGGTGGCGAATTGATAATTTTCAGCCGATTTCTAAGGAAGCTCAATGAATGTAACGTGGTACGACTGGCATCACCATGAGCTGACGGTACAACGTCTATATGACATTCTCGCGTTGCGTAATGCGGTGTTTATCGTAGAGCAGACCTGCCCCTACCAGGATATCGACGGCCAGGATCTTCTGGATGACAACCGCCATGTCGCGGGCTATATGGCGGGTGAACTGGTTGCGTATGCCCGGATTCTTACCGGTGAAGATACCTTGTCCATAGGCCGGGTTATCGTCTCGCCCCGGGCTCGCGGGATGAATCTGGGTAATCGGCTGATGGAACAGGCGCTGGAGGCCTGTGCGTCGCGGTGGCCGGGCCGGAAGATTCATCTCTCCGCCCAGGCGCATTTACAGAAATTTTATGGTCGTTTCGGATTTCATGCGGTCACCGAGCTGTATGAAGAAGACGGTATACCGCATATCGGCATGGAGAACGTTCCGTCTTCAGCGCGGTAAAGGACTACCGGGCAGCCGATTCGGGCGGCCTGGACGCCCGCCCTATGGGCCTGAGAGATATTCTACGCCGTGAGCCGCGAAATTTCGGCGGATCGCCATTGTGAAAGGTTCATTTCCGCGATAATTCCCGGGCCAAAACCGGCAATGATCCCCCTCTGGTCGGATTTGAAAATGCTGTCTTCGTGCATGCGCCGATAGGCTTCAAATACCACTGAACTGGCGATATTACCGCAATTCACCAGCGTGTCTCGGCTATAGGAGAATTTCTCCCTTTGCACGCCGAGGTATTTGCATAAATCGTCTAAGATCCTCGGACCGCCGGCATGGATAATATAATAATCGAGACTGTCAATCTGCCAATGATGCGTCGAAGCCAGTTCTGCCATGACCGGGGCCAAAGGCGCCATGGTGCCCGGTACCCGTTTATCCAGCCGGAAATGAAAGCCGGTATCTTTTACCGCATAGCGTATCCATTCATCGGTATCCGGAATGAGATAACTGCTGTTTCTTTGTAATTCCAGACCGTTGCCGGCGCGGCTGGTCACCACTGCCGCCGTTATCGCATCGCCAAATAATCCGTCGGACAGCAGGCTGCCGATATCACCATCCGTGGGCTGATAGCTTAGTGAGCAGAATTCGCAGCTGACAATAAGCACATTGCTGCCGGGATGCGCCAGTATAAAATCATGGGCGCGATTAATGGCCGAACCACCGGCGGCGCAGCCGAGCTGCGCGATAGGGATTTGCACCGTCTGCAAAGGGAATCCCATTTTATTCACCAGCCAGGCGGTCAGCGACGGCATTAGAAAACCTGAACATGACACATAAATGATTGCGGAAACATCCTTGGCGGTGATATCGGCATGGCTCAACGCTTCCTCTATCACGTTAGGTACCAGTCGCTTGGATTGATATTCAAATACGGCATTCCGATAGCCAAAACCCGGATGCAATGTCGCCAGCTCGATTGGTTGTATGATGTGCCTTTTTTTCACGCCTGTATTGGTTATCAGCTCGATGGATTTTTCCAAATTGGGATTGTCTTTGAAATTCTTTTTCGCAAGATCAAGCGTTTCCTCGAGGGTGATAATATGCTCCGGCAGATATATCGCTGGCTTGTGAAGTGTAGGCATTTTTTATGGCTCCATAATATATTTATAATAAATTGATTCAATAAAATATTGATAATAATAACTAACGCTCATTTAGAGTGATAGTACCGTATCAATTTGTCAAACCGCCACCTAAAGGCATATGAAAATAAAGTTGAAATTTTAAAACTTATGTTATTCAAAACGTTAATAATCATACATATGCTTTTAATACGCCATTAACGTAACTATACGGGGGAAATAAATATCAAATTAACTGTTTCGACAAGTAGGTATTTTGCTTTTTAGAGAAAGCTGTTTATTAGGATGGGCGGCTATTATTTTGCCGTTAAAAGAGCCGTAATCGTTAGATTTGCCTATTTTTTGCCACATATCCAGTCTTTTATTGCGCAGCGTTGAGATGGGCAGAAGGCCTGGTTAATGACCACTTATTATAGGTAAAACTTATTCGCATGCCAAAAGTAGAAATAAATTATATAATTTTTATTAAAACAATATCAATAAAAACAATTTCCGAAATAAATATTATATTAATTTCTAATGGACTCGACAGTGGCAACGATGCCAAGCTACATTGTCAAGCATTATGCTTATTTTTAGCATAACGGCAGTTTGTTGCTTTACATTTTTGAACAAAAAAACGGCTTGTCAGCACTGCCTTGCTTACTGTGTCTGCTAGTATAGTTTTTTCTCAATCAACGGGCCGGGCAAGCTTCCATGACCACGACGCAATGGGTGGATATCGTAAAGGATAAGGATTCGCAGGTAGAAACCATCCGGGCGCATTTCGAGGGACACGCTTATGACGCGCACTGGCACGACAGCTATCTGGTGGGCGTCACCGAAGCGGGGGTGCAGCAGTTCCATTCCGGCCGGGTGAGATACCGCAGCACCCCCGGCAAGGTTTTTACCCTGGCGCCGGGGGAGGTGCACGATGGCGATGCGGTGGACCGGGACGGGTTCACCTATCGTATGCTGTATATTCCGCCGGAACTGCTGCGCCGCGAATTGCCGGAGATTTTCGAGAACGCGCCGGATCGGGCGGAGTTCTCCTTCCCGGTTACCCTGTTCCAGGATGATCTATTGGCCGCCGCCACGCTATCGGCTTTCGATGCCCTGCACCGCCAGGATTTCAAAATCGTCAAAGATCATGGGATGCAACATTTGATTTCAGCCTTAACCCGCCGCTATCCCTGGCGTAAGAAAAGGGTCACGGCGGATAATAAAAATCCGGCTCTTCAGCGGGTGCGGGATTATCTGCATGACAATATAAGTGAAGAAATCGGTTTAACGGAACTGGCCGCGTTGGCGGGTATGGACCGGTTCCGGTTAACCCGTCAATTTCAGCATCGTTACGGTCTGCCGCCCCACGCCTATCTGGTGCAGCTGAGGCTGGTTAAAGCGCGGGCATTATTGGCTAAGGGTTTTTTGCCGGCGGACGCGGCCGCCCAGACGGGTTTCGCCGATCAAAGCCATCTGGGGCGCTGGTTTAAACGCGCTTATTATCTTACCCCCGCGGCCTACCGGCGGATCTGCACAATCGTTCCAGACCGGTAAAAACATCTGATCTATGCTCGGAATTCGATTCAGCAGGAGAATGATCATGAGTTCGATTCCGATAAACGAAACGATGTCCCTTCAACCTGAGCGCTGCGTCATCATTCTTGATGACGGTTTACCCGCCGGCAAAGCGGTGAATGCCGCCGCGGTCATCGCCTTGACGGTGGGACAACGCCATCCCGCTCTGGTGGGACAACCCCTGATCGACGGCGATCGCTGCGAATATCCAGGACTGATCCCCATCGGAATACCGGTGCTGGCCGCGTCGGCCGACCAGCTGAAAATACTGCTGGAAAGCTGCCGGGCCCAGGATGTGGATAAGGTCATCTTTCCCGTTGAGGGGCAGGAGACTACCCGCTATGATGACTTTACCGCAATGGTGCTGGGGCAGAAAACCGAACAGCTGCAACTGCTGGGGATGGCGATTATCGGTGGTAAAAAAAACGTACGTAAGCTGACCGCGCAGTTCAAACTCTTCGGCTAGTCATGGGCGTGAGGACTGTCCCACTACCTCTTTTAGCAGCTTGAAAATGTCTCGGGGTATATCTTGCGGCAGCGCGCAGCCGGGGGCGAAGATAAACTTATTTCCGCCTGATTCTTGCATTGCGCGCTGATATTGCAGCTGGAGCCGCGCCCTAATGACATCCCGGTTATTCTCCTCCTGGGAAAAATCATGGTGCTGATCGATACCGCCTATGATGATTTTATCGGTCAAGCCGCGTATGGCTTTTATACTGCTCCGCTGCGTGTCCGGTACGCCATAGGGTGCGTCTTCCCAATTAAATGCCTGCACATCGTAATCAAGGCACTCATCGAACAGCAACCGCTTGTTGCCGTGTACATGCAGAATATTGAACCAGGTCCTGCCTTTGATATAGTCCAGAATCCTCTGGTCATAGGGGCGACAGAATTCATGATATTCTTCCCGGCCGATGACCTCGCCGCTGATAAACTGCGAGGCCAGAAAAATACCGTCGATACCCGCCGCCAGCAACCCGTCAAGAAAATTCAACTGAGTTGAGAGCAGGGCTTCAAGGCCCCTGTGCAATGCTTTTTTATGCCGTTGCATAAACTCCCTGGTCAGGCGTGGATCGGTGGAGCTGCTCATTTCCTGAATCCAGGTAAGGGGAGTGAACAGCGTCGCCACAATGGGTACTTTTCCCTGATAATGTTGTACCAGGGCAGCGGTTACCGAAATTTCCCGCGCCAGTGCGCTATTGGTTTTATCCAGTACCGGTAGCGTCAAGAGGTCGCGAGGGCTTTTCACCGGATATGAACGGAAAGTACCCGACCATTGCGTTGGGTCGGTGGAAAACAGGATATCGGCCCCATAGGCCTCGGCCATGTAATGTCCGTTGGACATGACCTTGACAAAATCCTACTCATTCTCATCGGTGAACTGAACGGTCGCCCCGACGAATTCCGGGATAACCCTGTCCACCAACGGCATATGCAACCAACCGGCAATAGGGGTTCTATCAACGGGTTTACCCTGCAAGATACTCTTCAGACGCTCTGCGCTAGTCATTGTTTTACCCGACATTGGCCTTTTATATACACACAATTAATATGGTTATTATTAAAAGATAATTTATACTTCGTTTAACGGAAAAAATCTGCAAAAATATTCCCTTGATAAAAATTGTTATATTGTTAGCTGGATTTTAGATAATCGACATGCTCTTAAACATGGGTAAATAATAATTAAAATCGTTTACAAATAAACATTACCTAAATATCCCTGCCGAAGGCTTGCTCCGTATCTTATCAATTGAGTATTATTTTCTATTAGGGAGTCAGCCCTATAAACCATAAGGAAGCATAAATGTTTCTATCTAATCACTTTAAAGTAAATATTTTATGCTACTAAAGGTATGGGGTAACATTGAATATAGAATGGATCAAATAATTCAAAAAATAAAGGTTGCCGGAAGTAAAATTGTCAAGACATACCCCGCTTCAACTGACTATTTTCGTTTACAGGATAATTTTTACGACGGGAACGGCGTTTTTTTTAATAAAGATCCTAAAAGAGAGTCCCGTTACGCTATTCCCGATCGAAGCAAGGGCACATTTTATGTCACGGCCGTGCCGGTAACGGCCTGCGCTGAAATGTACAAAGGGGAACGTTTTATCGATCTGGAAGATTTTACTAAAAATTGCATGGCAATCGTCACGGCGGTACGGGATCTGTCGATTATCGATTTAACGGCGCTGGCCCCCTTGCTGCATGTTCCGCTAGGGGAATTGATGGGGGGTAATTACCGTAATACACAAATGCTGGCGGCAATACTGTCAAAGCACGTGGATGGATTGGAATACCTGTCATGCATGACCGGACAATGCTGCACGGTATTCTGGTGCGAGGACTCGTCAGGCGCAGGCCTCATCACCACTAAATCCGTCAAGCGGCTGTCCGACTTTCAGCATGAAGGCGTCAGCGCCAGGGATATGCTGAGAGACCACCTGGACATTCGCATTACCGGATAATGCCGCTGTGGACTATGGCGAGTTCTGCCCGTCGGTATTAGGACTGTATCTGTATAAAATCGGTAGTGGCCCTTGTTCGCCGCTACGCCGCGTCGGGGGTGCCGAAGATGCCCGCCAGCCTGACCAATTGGCGTATTTCCTCTTCCGTGGCGCCTTTGCGCAATGTTTCCAGGGCAGTCGTGGGCTTATCCAGCGCTTTGTCCAGCGTATCAATTTCGCGGGTGAAAAAATTACACTTTCTTACGTTGCTGACGTTTCGCAAGCTGGCTAATATCTCCGGCAACCCTTTCAGCAGGCCTCTCTCGCCGTTATTTTCATCAGTGGAAAATTGAAAAACCGGGTAGAGATTTTCGCTTCCCCAGTTCAGGACGATGATCTTGCTTTGCTCGCCGTATTTATTGACGGTAGGACGGGAGATGCCCAGGATTTCAGCTACCATGCTGGATTTATAGACCCCGCCGTATTTTCCCAGATGAGCAAGAAAAGCATTTCGATTATCAATATATTCTTGATGCTCTATTTTCTCGGGAGTACTCATTTCCACAATTTCGATATGGTTAGCGCGCCCTTTGATTTCGGACCAGAATTGGTCGTCCGGTAGTGTTAATAAAGCATGGATATTGTCCGCGTCTTTATTTCTGAGCACATCGATAAAGTGTTCCGCAAGGTTGGCTAGACGCGCCCTGACCAGTTCGGAGTGGTCAAGGCTAACGGACTGACGGCCAATTTGATGGTTAGTGGTTTTTTTAGCGACTATTCCCATGGGCACCCCAAAACTTTACGATTTATCAAGATTAGTTTACATGAAATCGTAAACTTAGCAAATCCCGTTGCAGCTTAATCCCCCTTTGAAGATGATTTATATAAGATATACCGCTTTGGTATTTTGAAAGCGCTGGTTGGTTTACTAAGTTGTGGTCATAGGCTTCTCTTATGGAAAGATCAGGGTAAAAAATGTCCGCATTTCTAAGACTATCGACACTGGCCGCCGCCATTTTCCTTTTTGGGGCGCAACCCGCCAGCGCGGGTTCAACCCTTGACCGGGTAAATCAATCAAAAGTGCTGCATGATGTGTTGGTTAATGATTACCCTCCCTTTGGTTTTATTGATGAAAATAACCAATTGGCCGGATTTGATGTGGATGTGGCGAAAGCGGTGGCGCAAAAGCTGGGCGTTACGCTGGAACTGACCGCGCCCGGATGGGAAACCATCGTCGGCGGCAAATGGAACGGGCGCTGGGATGTCTGCATCTGTTCAATGACGCCTAATTCCGAGCGGGCCAAAGTCCTCGATTTTCCGGCGCCCTATTACAGCTCCCCGGCGGTACTGGTGGTGAACAGAGATGAAAAGAACATTAAAAGCGCCGCGGATTTGAGTAATAAAAAAGTGGGGGTCGGCATTGGTTCCAGCTATGAGAATTACCTGAATAAAACCTTAGTCATTCCGGGAGCCAAGCCTATTGATTTTCCGTTTAATCATGTCCAAATCATTCCCACGGATGAAACCGTGGCCTTTCAGAACCTGGCGTTAGGCGCCGGCACGCGCCTGGATGCGGTGGTCTCCGATTTGGCAACGGCCAAGGCGCGCATCGCCAAAACCAGTTCTTTCCGTATTGCCGCCGAACTCTATGCCGAACCGAACTGGGTCGCCACCGATAAAGGCGATGCAGAGTGGAATAAAAAGGTCGCCGATACAATCAATGCCTTGCGCGCCGACGGGACCTTGGCAAAAATCTCGCAGCACTGGTTTGGCGAAGATATCACCAGGGCATCGCTGTAATGGCTTTGCCATTCTCTTTGCATCCGAACAAAAACGACGGCGAGGATGAGACGGCGCCCTCACGGCAAACTCCCCCGGCGTCGGTGGCCAAAGGCGGCCTTGGATTCCGGTTGCGTACCGGTCTTACCTGGCTGCTGCTATTGACGCTGCTGCTCTGCCTGTTTTCCCGCATGGGTCTTGATACCGGCCTGATCCGGCAAAAATTGCCGTTTATGCTCGGATTGCACCTTTCGCCGGACGGTTTCATCCAGGGAGCGGCGTTAACCCTGGTGATCACCCTGATTTCCATGCTGTTTTGCATCCTGCTGGGCATTATAGCCTCCGCCGGACGGTTATCCGCCAGCGCCATCGCTTTCGGCTGCGCTACTTTTTACGTCTCGTTATTCCGCGGCACGCCGCTGTTGGTGCAGGTATTGATAATCTATCTGGCGCTGCCCCAGGCGGGCATTGTCCTGGGGGCGTTCAGTTCAGGGATAGTTGCCCTGTCGCTGAATTACGGCGCCTATCTGGCGGAAACCATTCGCAGCGGAGTGATAGGGGTGCCTAACGGACAAAAAGAGGCGGCAATGGCGCTCGGCCTCTCCCGTGGCGTGATTTTGACCCATGTGGTGGCGCCGCAGGCGCTGCGCATCATTTTGCCGCCGGTGGGATCGCTCTTTATTTCGATGCTTAAAGATTCGTCGCTGGTGTCGCTGATGGGATTGTGGGAACTCAATTTCCTGGCCCAATCCTATGGCCGAAGTACCTATCATTATATGGAAATGCTGGCCACCGCGGCGGCCGTCTATTGGCTTATGTCGATTGTCCTGGAGCTTTTTCAGCAGCGGCTGGAGCGCCATTTCGGGCAGGGTTATGAACAACAGCATTCGCAACGTTGAGAGGAACGGTATCTGATGAACGCTAGCGCCACAAATCCCACAAATCAAAGCCATGCCCCGAAGCGGGCCGTCACCATTCTTGATGGCGGCATGGGACGATTGCTGGAAAGACTGGGAGCGCCGTTCCGTCTTCCCGAATGGTCGGCGCTGGCGCTTATTGAAGCGCCGGAATATGTCAGCCGCGCCTATCAGGCGTTCGCCGACAGCGGAGCGGATATTATTACCACCAATACCTTCGGACTGGTGCCCCATATGCTGGGGGAGGCTCGGTTTCACGCCCAGGCCCAAACGCTGGCCGACCGGGCGGGACGCCTGGCCCGCGCCGTGGCGGACGGAGCCGCTGACCGACGTTCGGCATCCCCGGTCCGTGTGGCGGGGTCCTTGCCGCCGCTGTTTGAAAGCTATCGGCCGGATAAATTTATCGCCGCCCGCGCCCCCGAGATTCTTGCCCCGCTGGTGCAGGGGCTGGCGCCGCATATTGACTTTTGGCTGATTGAGACACAAAGCTCCACCGCCGAAGCGTTAACCGACCTGGCTTTTATCCGGCAAACCAATTCATTGCCTGTTTATATCTCTTATACCCTGAAGGATGAGGCGGGGCGTATCGGCCCGCCGGAGCTCCGCTCGGGTGAAGGCGTGGGAGAAGCGGTGGCGGCTTCGCTTGCGGCGGGAGCCGATGCCGTTTTGTTTAACTGCAGCCAGCCGGAGGTCATGAGCGAGGCGATCATGGCCGCACGACGGGTGATAGATGCTTCACCGACACCGGCGGCAGGGCTGGGCGTTTATGCCAATGCCTTTTTGCCCGAACCGCCGAGCGATGAGCCTTATGCGGGTATTTCCGGCATACGGCCCGATCTCGATCCGGAAAACTATCTGAAATGGGTCCGCCGCTGGGTTAATCAGGGCGCGACCATAGTGGGCGGTTGTTGCGGTATCGGGCCGGAGCATATTGCCGCCATCCGCAAGGCGCGACTGACGTTCTGACCTTCACGGCAGGGGGGGGAGGAGGCTGAGCCGCTGTCCCTTCGGCCCGGCCGCCTGGCGCCGCATACATAACCGGCATCAGCGGTTAACGCTGGAATAGCGGGTCTCAACAACGCATAGCCTGGGTTCCATAGAAAGGATAGGCATGGGTGTCGCTTATGCCCTGCCTGCTGAATAATTTGACCAATGAAAAGGCGCTAATATCATTGGAGCCGGATAACGGTGATCAAATTTTTTTCGTATAAATAATAATTATCTCTGTAGAAAAACTAATTACATTGGATGATGGTTTCCACGGGCTTAATTGATATTCGGATAATTACTCAATTCTGGTCGGCAATAGAAACAAATGCTTTTTAATGATATGGTTATCGTTATAATCACCGCTTAAAGCGGCTTTCAATCTCCAATTTGACAATTATCTAATGCAAATAATATTTAATTTTTTAACATTTTTGAATGATATATTATATACCATCCGTGTCATCCTAAATGATAATAAATAAAGAGAACAGGTTATGCTTAAAAATAAAAGCGTCAGTGATGAAGTTTATGATATTCTCAAAAAGGAGATCATATACAATCAATTGCAACCGGGAGAGCATCTTATCGTCAGCGCCCTAAGTGTAAAATTCGGTATCAGCGGCATTCCTATCAGGGAGGCCTTAGTAAGGCTGACCGCTGAAAAATTATTGATATTAGAGCATAATAAAGGCTTCAGAGTGGCCGCAAAGCCCTGTAATAATGATATTTATCAGTGGCATGAGGCTCGCGTGCTCATTGAATCCTCTATTGCGGATGCGGTAATCGAAAAAATAACGCAAGATGAATTGGGTGAATTAAAACGCTTGAATCATGATATTCGTACCCATGGTCATGACGGGGTTTATGATAATTACAGCGATCTTATTTCCATGAATGCTGAGTTTCATAAAGTCATCGTCAACGCGGCGGGAAATAGCTTGATAAACGATATGTATACAGTACTCGATTTTGGTCCGCAGCTTTTTTTATTTCACGAAGGACAGGGAGTGCCGGACCTCGATATTCTGTGCGATGAGCATGACGAAATAATTTCAGCTATCGAGGAGAAAAATCCGGTTCTTTATAGCGAAAAAACCAGATTGCATATTATTCGCGGCTTCAAAAGACAGATCGCCAGCCGTAAAGATGAATAAATAGCCGTATCAAGTCTGGTTGATCATAATTCTAATAATATAAAAATTCGACCGTTCAGGGAGCACCTGACGCAGTGTTGTGGTTAATAGATTAATCCAACGGCGTTAGTGACCGGGAGCTAATATGTATTTGTTTTAATCCTATTATTGCCTTGCAGTGGGATCATACCGCTGAAATCCTACTTACTACAACCCCTTAGGCAAGAAGGGCGTAGGAGCCGCCTTTACGTGTAATTATGCAAAGATATGTTTCCCGAGGGTGGGTATTAAAATTATCCCTTTAGGCTATATTGAAGCGACTTTGGTCGTTATCAGCCATTAGGCATTGGTTATTAATCGCTATCTATAAAATTAATATGTCTAATTGGTTGCATGATTATCATTACATTATACGCCAATCTGCCCTGCCATTGATTTTTGCCAATATGCTTTGGGTCGCGCAAGTTGTCATTCTTCCTCTTGCCGAGATCCTATACGGGAGTTCAAAGGAAAATACACATGAAACGGAAAGGCATCATTCTCGCTGGCGGAGCGGGTACCCGTTTGCATCCCGCAACATTGGCCATTTCAAAGCAACTGCTGCCCGTATTTGATAAGCCGATGATATATTACCCGTTAAGCACACTTATGCTTGCGGGTATTAAAGATATTCTCATCATTTCCACCGAGCTGGATACGCCGCGTTTCAAACAATTGCTGGGCAGCGGAGAACAATGGGGCATAAGGCTGCGTTATCAGGTACAGCCGACCCCCAATGGGGTGGCGCAGGCGTTTATCCTGGGAGAGGAATTTCTCAATGGCGATCCCTGTGCTCTTATTCTTGGGGATAATATCTTTCATGGCAACGACCTGCCTCATTTATTGAAAAATGCGACCTATTGTGAGAGCGGCGCCAGCATCTTTGTTTATCATGTCCAGGATCCTGAGCGTTATGGCGTCGCGAAGCTGAGCGCGGATGGTAGGGTTATCAGCCTTGAGGAAAAGCCCGCCGATCCCAAGTCAAACAGCGCCGTCACAGGACTTTATTTTTACGATAAAGATGTGTGTGAATTGACCAGGACATTGAAACTCTCTTCACGGGGCGAACTTGAGATAACCGATTTAAACCGGCTTTATCTAGAAAAAAATGCCCTTAGGGTACAGGTCATGGGGCGAGGATATACCTGGCTGGATGCCGGTACCCATAAATCCTTATTGGATGCCAGTCAATTCATTGCCACTTTGGAAAGCCGGCAGGGTCTGAAAGTATCATGCCCGGAAGAAATTGCTTATAAACAACAATGGATCGACGATCAACAACTCGCGAAGCTGGCCCGGCCATTGATGAAAAACGGCTACGGGCAATATCTGCATTTTTTGCTCAAAGAGAATACCCAATGAAACCCTCAAAGCTACCCATTCCTGATGTATTACTTTTTGAACCTCAAGTCTTTAAAGATGAACGAGGTTATTTCTATGAAAGCTTTCAGCTTAAAGCCTTTCAACAGGCGGTCAATCGCGAAATACATTTCGTTCAGAGTAACGAATCATTTTCTAAAAGAAACGTGATACGTGGTTTGCATTATCAGGTGAGTAAACCGCAGGGGAAATTAGTACGGGTGGTTAAAGGGACCGTATTTGATGTTGCCGTTGATCTACGAAAAAATTCGCCTACCTTCGGCCAGTGGGCAGGGGCGCTATTATCTGACGAAAATTTTCATCAGCTCTGGATACCGGAGGGTTTCGCCCATGGTTTCCTGGTGATATCCGATAGTGCAAAATTACAATATATGGTGACCGATTATTGGTATCCGCAATACGATCGCTGTATACGCTTTGACGATCCGGATATTGATATCAAATGGCAGGATATGGCTCACACTGATATTGACCCCATCATCTCTTTTAAAGATCAGGCCGGGGATTCCTTGGCCGGTGCGGAGGTTTTTTAACAATGTCTGATAAAATATTCATTACCGGCGGCACCGGCATGCTCGGTGTCTATGTTGCCAATGCGTTGAGTGATACCCATTGCGAAATAGTGGTTGCTGACCGCCACCGCTTTGATCTGTCGAATCCCAAGTGTATTTATTCCTTTATCAGGGAAGCGAGGCCGAATGTCATTTTGCATTTTGCCGCTGAAACCGATGTGGATTTATGTGAAAGAGAACCGGCACGGGCCGGTATATGCAATCATCTGGCAACGGAACAAATTGCCAAGGCGGCTGAAGCCTGCGGCGCATGGTTACTGTATATTTCTTCTTCAAACGTTTTCGGCGCAGAAGGCAAAATCAGCTATAACGAACTGGATATTCCCATTCCCACAAATTATTACGGCCGCTCAAAGTTAAACGGCGAAGAAGCGGTGAAAGCCAATTGCCCCGAGCGGCACCTGATTCTTCGTGCCGGCTGGATGATAGGCGGCGGGCCGGGGAAAGATCATAAATTTGTCGGCAAGATCATTCAGCAAATAAAAAATGGAGCGGCAGAGTTGAAAGCGGTGAGCGATCGGTTGGGGAGTATTACCTACGCCGTTCAGTTAAGCGAATTTATCCTGTGGGCAATTAATCAGCGCCAAACCGGCACCTTTCATTTCGCCAGCAATGGAACCATCAGCCGCTTCGATATCGCGCGCGCCATTGGCGATCTTTTGAACTATCGGGGGGATATTGTTCCCGTTCAGTCTTCCATGTTCCCACTGTCGGCCCCTCGGCCTTTTTCTGAAGGTATTAAATCCCTTTATTTATCCACATTGGACGAGTCGATTAATCCCGGTTACTGGAAAGATGATCTCGCAAGATATATTGCTACTTTCCAAGGCTAATAACATAATCATGAATGATAAAATCAAACTTTTTATGCAATACGCCAAGGAATTTGGCTGGGGTAACGCCGTTATTTTCGCCTTATTCAAGCAGTTTCCCCGTTTCTTTGTGTTATTACACCAAAAGGTCAATGCCGGCCATCACTGCGTCTGGCCCGGTATGACAAACCTGGATCCGGAAATGACTTATGGCACGGTGCTTGATTATAAGCCCTGGACTGAATACGGCGGTACCGTGGTTCCGGTTGCCAATAAAGACCCGCGGCCGACATTCATCTGGTTTGTGCCGGATTGGACGAATGTTTGGGGCGGAGGTCATTATACCTTATTTCGTTTTGCCAATCATTTCGCCAGGTTTGACACTCGGAATATTATTTTTATCCATGATAATCGCCGGCATCACTCGGTAAAACATTTGCAAGAGGAGCTTATGTCGGCGCTGCCGGATTGCCAGTTAGAGGTTATGATCGATCCGGCTTTATTGCCTTCCTGCACCGCCGCCATCGCCACCACCTGGCAGTCCGCCTATGACGTAAGGGCCTTCGAGTTTACCAATAAAAAATTTTATTTTATGCAGGATTACGAGAGCCTTTTTTACGCTTACGGCACGACATCCATGCAGGCAAACGCCACCTACGGTTTTGGTTTTATCGGTATTACCGGCGGCGGTTGGCTGAAACAGTGCTATGAATCCCATGGCGGCCGGGCGCGGAACTTTCTTTTTGCCGCGGATCGCCAAATTTTCCACCCTCCGCGCGTGAAGGACTACCGCGTACGCGAGAAGGTGTCGCGGCTGTTTTTTTACGGCCGGCCCTCTACGGAGCGCCGCTGCTTTGATTTGGGAATGGCCGCGCTGAAAAAAATCGCTGAACGGTTTCCTGACGTTGAAATTGTGATCGCGGGGCTGGATTTACAGGCCCGACCCCCCTTTCCGGCGACGCTGATGGGCAATTTGACGCTTAAGGAGACCGGCGATCTTTACCGTACCTGTGATATCGGCATGGCCTTTTCCGGGACCAATCTTTCCTATTTGCCCGTTGAGTTAATGGCTTCCGGGGTGCCGGTCATTTGCAACAACGGCCCGCATGTGGAGTGGCACTGCCGGCACGGGATAAATGCCTGCCTGGCGGATCCCGTACCACAGGCGATGCTGGAGGCGTTCAGCGCGCTTTATCATGACCGTTCGCTGCGACAGCGGCTGGCCGACGGCGGCCTCGCCACCATGGCGCCGTTATCATGGGAGCAGCAAATGGACGGCATCTACCGGTACGTAATGGAAAATCTGGATTCAGCGGTAATGACCCCTAGGGAGGAGCCGGTATCCTGACCGGTTGAACGGATCGGTGCCGGGGGATGTTGACATAAAGGCCCGGCCTGTCCGGGCCTGGCGCTTTGTCAGCAAGCGGCCCTGCCGTGCGGATCATGTTCTTCTGTCAGGGGTAAAGATGCCCTGCACGCCTTTAACGCCGTGGGCCAAACCGAGGAGCATCATTTTCAGACGCAATAACCTCGGCTTGCCGGCGATGAGGCAAAAGGTAAAGAACATCGCCAGGCGGTAGCAATGGGCGAGACGCCAGGAGGCGCTCATGGGGGTATGGTAAATCATCCTGATGGTATTTCTGAACGTATAATAATTTCTCAGCGGGTTATGCTGCGGGACCTCGCGCCAGCGGGCAAACCATATTTTGATGACGGTCTCGCCGAGGCAATGGCTTAACAGCGCTTTCTTCGAACCAAAAAGACGATAGCCCTTATGGGTCGCCCGAAAGCACCATTCCGTATCGACATGATCGATAAAATAGCCGTCGTTCAACAGGCCGGTATCTTTGAAAACGGCGGTGCGGATCAGGGTTCCGGATGAAATGAGAAAATCGGTCTCGATATGCTCTTCCCGCGGAGGGGGAGTGCAGCGGTGAATCAGCATCCCCCGTTTGCGCACGAACCCGGCCCGGGTGGAAGTCCGCCGGTCGACCGCCGTGGCGCCAACGGCTCCCACCTTGATGCCGCGCGCCAGCAGACCGGACTCCACCATCAATAATTGCCGAACCATATCGGCGGCGGGGATGCTGTCTTGATCTAGCAGCAGCGTATGGGTACATCCCCACGCCCGGGACAGGGTAATACCGCGATTTTGGCCGGCGGCGATGCCTTGGTTATCTTCATGCAGGAGAAGATGCCGATGCGCTGAAACCCGGACGATTTCACCCAGCGCGGCGCGGCAACATGCCGCAGACCCGTTATCGACGATGATGACTTCCTGCACCTGTCCGCTTATGGCGGCTATTACGTCGGCAAATAGCGGTAAATCAGGCTCATAGGTGACGATAACCGCACAAATACGGTACGATGCCGCGGTCATGGCAAAGCCTCTTTTCCCTGATACTGTTTTTCAACCCAGCGCAGATAGCTACCGCTGGTGACATTCTCCACCCAGGACCGGTGCTCCAGATACCAGCGCACCGTTTTATCCATTCCCGTCTCGAAGGTTTCCACCGGTTTCCAGCCCAATCGGTTTTCAAGCTTGGAGGCATTCAGCGCATACCGGCGATCGTGCCCCGGTCTATCTTGTATATGGGCGATTTGCCCGGCATAGGATTTCCCCCTGGCCGGAGGGCATAACCGATCCAGGATCAGGCACAAAGTCTGCACGACCTCGATATTGGTTTTTTCATTCCAACCGCCGATATTATAGGTTTGCCCCACTTCGCCGGCCGCCAGTACGCAGCGAAGGGCGGCGCAGTGATCCTTCACATATAACCAGTCTCTTACCTGCCGGCCGTCGCCATACAGGGGCAGGGTTTTGCCCGTTAATGCGTTATGGATAATCAGCGGAATCAATTTTTCCGGGAATTGGTACGGACCATAATTGTTGGAACAGTGGGTGGTTATCACCGGCAGGCCGTAGGTATGGAAATAGCTGCGCACCAGATGATCGCTTGCGGCCTTGCTGGCGGAATAGGGGCTGTTGGGCTCGTATCTGTCCGTTTCGCGAAAAGCCGGCGCTACGTTGTCCAGGGAGCCATAGACTTCATCCGTTGAGACATGTAAAAAGCGAAAGCCGGCTTTCAAGGCGTCGCCGCCGGACATCCAGTATTTCCGCACCGCCTCCAGCAAATGAAAAGTGCCTACCACATTGGTTTGAATAAAATCGCCGGGATTTAAAATGGATCGATCGACATGGCTTTCCGCCGCGAAATGGATTACGCAGCGCGGCCGGAATTTTTCCAGCAGGCTGGCCAATAGCAATGCGTCACCGATATCCCCTTGAACCAAGGTATGGCGGGGATCGTGAATCAGCGTCGCCAGATTTCCTCTATTTCCAGCATAGGTCAGCTTATCCAGGTTAATCACCGGCTCATTCGATAACGCTAACCAATCCAGTACAAAATTACTGCCGATAAACCCGGCGCCGCCGGTTACCATTATGCTCATATCTTCAAACCTTTTTAAAAATAGCGGCAAATATCAAACCCAGATTTCCAAGCCACGTTTGCCGGTAAATACCTGTCTGCTTGAGGACCACCAGCCTCGGCAATAGCCAAATGCCGCGGGCCACCATAAATTGGTGTAATAGTCGGGCATTTTCCCGATTCAAATGTTTGCTGATATGCTGTAAGGCTAATACATTACAATCAATCCATTTTCTGAATTCACCCCGCCATAGCCGGCGAATCCGTGTCATGTTATTGCGCCAGCCTGTATTGGTACCCACTAAATTATTCGAATGCTGACGGTAACGCACCGATGGATATTCATCATAAATAGCGCAGCCGCCGCAGCCGGTGACAACCATATAGGTCCACCAATCATGGGAAATAACGGTCACTCGCCCGGCCTCAAGCAGAAGCTCCCGGGCCGACTGATTAAATATCATGGTATTTCCGCCGCCAAGACTTTGCGTTAAGGCATTGGCAAAGCTCGGCTGCTTGGTAAATAAGGGAGATAAGCCCAGCTCACGGTCGAACTCGTCGATTAATCTTGTCCTCGAACAATACATGGCGGGTAACCCTTGCCCATTTTTGCGCAAAATATCAAGGGCGCGGCTGAGCTTATCCGCCTCCCATATATCGTCCTGATCGGCATAGGCATAATAATCCGCTTTGATGGCCGGATTGCATACCAGGGACATAAAGTTTTCGGCAAATCCTCTTTGCGGACCCGCCAACAGCACCAGCCGTTTCGCCCCCCATTTTTGCTGGAAGGCAGAGATGATGGACAAACTCTCATCGCGGGAACCATCATCGGAGATCCAGATCGACCACTCCTGCCAGCTTTGCGCCGCGATGGAATCCAATTGCCTTGCCAAAAATCGTTGGGCATTATAAGTACCCATCAAAATGGCAACCTTAAGTGTTAATCGATCTTGCTGGTACACCATATCCATCAATGCTCCTGTTTGATATTTCTTTGAGTATGTTTGAGTCATTGATCCATAAAGTTATAATCGAAGGTGGAATAATGATGAAACAAAGCGCTTAGATGGAAATATCGTCATGTACGATGAAGGGAATATATCAGTTGGTTATGTTAGTTCAAGAAGTCGGGGTTGCGAGGGCATTAATACGTTATTTCTACTTTATGTGTTAAATATGTTATTAACAGTAATTTAGTTATTTTGTATCTTCCAGAAGTGAAGCAGATGTCTAAGAGGCTTTTCCAGGTTAATAGGCAAAAAGTAAATAACATCCTGCCCAAAGTAAACCCTGGTGTTTTTTATTAAACTGGCGTTACACTCTCTCCGGAAGGGAACCGTTTTGAATTTATTTTCTTTCCGCCATGGAAAAGCAATGCATTTCATGATTCATGCCAGACTATAACTATGACTGGAAATAGATATCTCATGTAGGATTAGCTGCGGCAATGTATTTTGCAATAAATGATTTAATAAAAAGCGTTCGCCATCTGCCGCTCGTTTCTCATTTGGCCTATAGCGATACCAAAGCGCGGTACAAGAGAAGCATGCTCGGGCCGCTCTGGCTGACGCTGGGAGCGGCGATTGGCGTCGTGGGCCTGGGCCTGGTCTGGAGCCAGCTGCTGCATCAGGATCGCAGCCAGTTTATTCCTTCGTTAACCGTGGGATTGCTGCTGTGGCAATTTATCTCCGGGACCGTCACCGAGAGTACCGGCGTTTTTGTTCGTCAGTCGCAGATTATCCGCAACTTGCAGTTGCCTTTTTTTATCCACCCCATTCAGCTGATTGCCCGTCAATGTATTTCTCTTGGCCATAATCTACTGGTGCTGGTAGGTGTTTTGATGGTTTATCCTCAATCATTGAGCTGGGTAAATTTATTGAGCGTCATCGGTTTCGGCCTGGTGGTGCTTAATCTGTTATGGATCTCGGTATTGCTTGGCCTTATCGGTGCCCGCTTTCGTGATGTGGAGCAGATAGTGCAATCCCTGATGCCCATTGTGTTCTTCCTGACCCCCGTCATTTACAAGGCCGGTCATGGGGGTGTCAGCCAGGCCATTATCTGGCTGAATCCCTTTACCTATTTTGTCACGTTGGTGCGCGATCCGATATTTGGCACTGTCCCCGCCGGTTTTGTTTACCAAACGGTAATTATCATGGCCATAGGGGGCTGGACGGCGACGCTGCTGTTTTTCAACCGCCATGCTCCCCGTCTGGCATTTTGGATATAACCATGGCGGCCCTTGTTTTTGATGATGTCACGGTGACCTATCCCATTTATAACGCCCATTCGCAATCGTTGCGCAATCAATTGGTCAGGATCGGCTCAGGAGGATGCATTGGCAGCAGCGGCAACGCCATCGTGACCGTCACTGCCCTGGATCATGTCAGTTTTGCTTTAGGCAACGGGGACGCCGTCGGACTGATCGGGCATAACGGCGCCGGCAAAAGTACCTTATTGCGTACCATGGCCGGGATATACGGCGCCACCTCGGGAAGCATCATCCGGACAGGGTCGGTCTCCACGGTTTTTGAACTGGGCGCCGGTATGGACCCTGAACTCTCGGGTTACGAAAATATCATGCGCATGCTGTTGCTGATGGGGCATTCCGTTTCGGCGGCCAAGGCAAAAATACCCGATATCGAAGATTTCAGCGAGTTAGGCGATTTCCTGGTCCTGCCGGTGCGGACCTATTCTTCAGGCATGACAATGCGGCTAATGTTCTCGGTAGCGACATCCGTCAGGCCGGAAATCCTGCTGATTGACGAAATGTTCGCTACCGGCGACGCTTCCTTCCAGAAAAAGGCGGAGACGCGGATGCACGATTGGATTGCCGGGACGGATATATTTGTATTTGCGTCCCACGATCATAATTTAATCAGACGGTTATGCAACCGCGTTTTCCGACTGGATCATGGCACTATCGAGGAAGACGATATCAGGCATATCGGAGCCGGTTGAAAAGTGCTTCGGCAGGGATGGCTTAAGCAAGAGGGGCGTGACGTACAGTCTCTCGTTGATCTACACTCTGGCGACATTCCACCGTACTGACCGCGTAATGTCGCTTTGGATAGAACCATGGTCCAATCTCCACCCGCCATGCTGGATATCGCCACGTTCATCGTGGTGGCGCAGAACGCCAGCTTTACCCGCGCGGCCGAACAGCTGGGCACCAGTAAATCAAACGTCGGCAAGGCGGTGCAGCGTCTGGAGCGCCGGCTCGGCACCAGTCTGTTCCAGCGCACTACCCGGGTAGTCCGTCTGACGGAAGATGGGGAAATCTATCTGCAAGCGGCGCGGACCGCGCTGGAAGGGTTAAGCGAGGCGGAAGTATTGCTGGCGGCGCGCCATGAAGATCCCGCCGGGCGGGTGCGTCTGAATGTTCCGGTGGGTCTGGGCAGGCTGTTATTACCCACCTTTACCGTCATCCAAAAACGCTACCCGAAAATTACCCTGGAGTTCACCCTGGACGATCGCCATGTGGACGCCGTGGGGGAAGGATGGGATATCGTGGTTCGCATCGGGCATCTTCCCGCCGAGGGCGAGATGACCGTGCGCAAGCTTTGCGATCTCCGTCTCGGATTGTATGCGTCAGCCGCTTATTTGGCAGAGCGCGACCCCATCATGTCAGTGAAGCAGTTGTGCAACCAGCAAGCCATCATGTTTCGCACCATCTCTGGCCGCCTGCGCCCATGGACCCTATGGGACGGTGGTCAAACAATGGACCTTTCCCCTGATCCCGCGATGATTCTGTCCGATGGCGGGGCGATGGTTGATGCCGCCATCAACGGCCTGGGCATTGCCCAGCTGTTCAACAGGGTTGCCCAACCCTATGTTCTCTCCGGGGCGCTGCATCACGTTCTGCCTGCAGCCGACGTCGAGGGTGCGCCGGTGCATGCCTTGATTCCCGTTGGCCACCGTATGCCGCCCAAAACGCGGGTCATCCTCGATCATCTTGCCGACGTTCTCCGCTTGCCCTTAGCCCGATAAACCGTTGGCGTTGCTCTGCTTTACTCCCTTCCCGGCAATGGCTGATATATCCGCGTGGTCGTAAAACCAGCGAAAAAGATTCCTGCATCACATTGTCGATAGTAAAACGGCGGCTGTTCTTGACGCTGACTTCAATATCTCTTATATCTCGCAGTGATGTCTGTAGTAAATAAATATTTTCTGCTATGTGGAAATTATTGACTACTTTTCAGGTTAAGCCGTCGATGTCGAAATAGTAGCCGGGGTAGCGGTAGTGAAAATAACCTACTCAACAAGAAGGTAAGCGACGATGAAAGGTCCGGATATTTTAGGATGTCTCTGCATAACCGCCGTTTTTTATGGAGCAACGCTCACCAGCACGTCAGCGCAAGAACCCGCGAAAGCCATCCATTCAGCGCCTATCGAAGGGGGGCCGATCTCCATTGCCAGCCAGGGTAATTTTTTTGTCGTCGGTAAATATACGCCGACAAGCAAGGGGCAGCGCATGTCGGGGCAAATGTATGTGCAATACCAGATTCCCGCTAAACAAACGCACCCCTATCCGTTGTTAATGATTCACGGCGGCGGGCAAACGGGTGAAGGCTATTATGAAACGCCCGACGGCCGCGAGGGCTGGGCAACCTATTTCTTGAGCCGCGGTTATGCGGTATACGTGGTGGATCAAGTGGGGCGCGGACGTTCCGGCTATTTCCCCGATGCTTACGGACCGACCCGCAAGCCCGATACCAGCTACTCCATCCAATGGTTTTCCCGCCAGCAGGATACGGCCCTTTATCCCCAAGCCAAGGAACATACCCAGTGGCCGGGAGAGGGCAAGCCGGGTGATGCGACCTTCGATCAATTCTACGCTTCGCAGATGGAGGACATGACCAATCTTCAGCAAAACGAGACGCTCAACCGGGCCGCCGCCGATGCGCTGATTGATAAGATAGGACCGGTCATCCTGCTGACCCACTCACAATCCGGCCCCATCGGCTGGGGTATCGCGAACGATCGCCCGAAGAGCGTCAAAGGGGTGATCGCCATCGAGTCCAGCGGACCGCCTTTTTACAATATCAAGGATACCGGTGCGCCCGGGTGGTTCAAATACGGCAACAAAATAGCCCGGCCTTATGGCCTGACGCAGACTCAGTTAACCTATGATCCGCCTCTTGTCGATACCTCAGACCTTAAGCCCGT
The DNA here is from genome assembly GCF_047324255.1 of Sodalis sp. RH15. NCBI lineage: Bacteria > Pseudomonadati > Pseudomonadota > Gammaproteobacteria > Enterobacterales > Bruguierivoracaceae > Sodalis > Sodalis sp. RH15. The sequence continues at coordinate 6,122,381 of NZ_CP178738.1, read as the reverse complement.
AGAGCAGACAAAATCAGATAAGCCGGATATTGCCCCCTGCTGGCTGCAGGCAGAGCCGGTTCGTAAACTGGCCGCTCTGGCTCAGGTCCCTATCCTGATGGTGGGCAGCGCGGCGTCATACCATGTCCCCTTTGACCTGTGCACTTCAAAATACCTGGCGCAAGCGGGGGTCAAAAACGATTTTATTCGCCTGCCGAGCGTAGGAATAAACGGCAACGGCCATTTCATCATGCTGGAGAAAAATAACCTGCAAGCCGCCAAGTTCGTAGATACCTGGATGAGCAAAAACATTCATTGAAAAGCCGTTCAAGAATGCTGTTCTTCGAGGATATCTTCGGCCATTGTGAATAATAATTAGATTTTTTGATGATAGTAGAGTAGCCAAGGGGACCGGGAAGGTCCCCTTGAGCTTATCCGCCGCCCAGGCGGGCGTGATGCACAAGCAGGGCCTGTTGGATAATGTCCCGTAACCGCTCTGCGGCGGGGCTCAGCGCAATGTCCGATTGCAGCAGCGCTACCCCTAACGAACCGGCATCCGGCAGCAACGGATGGGGAAGGGCGTTAAGTTCAGCGGGTTTGCCCATCAAGGTACGTAACGTCAGGCCCAGCCCGGCCGTTACCGCCGCCCAGATGCCTCCGAGGCTGCGGCTTTCGAATACCACCCGCCAGGGAATGGCTGCGCGATCCAACGCTTCTATCGCCCGTTTGCGGAACAGGCAGGGCGTCTCAAACATCACCAGCGGTAATGGCCGCCCGCCGGCAATCAGGGCCGCGGCGTCCAAACGGGGATGAGATAACCAGCGCACCGGCAGTTCGGTCAACAGTTCACCCGGCATTGGCGGGGCTTCATCCTGCCAAATCAGCGCCAGATCCAATCGCTGCTCCTTAATGGCTTGTTTCAACTCCTGATTGCGTCCAATGCGTGCGGCAATCTGTACATCCCCATGAGCACGTGAAAAATCTCCCAATACCGCGGGCAACAGCGTTTCGCCAAAGTCTTCCTGCATGCCGAACCTCACTTCTCCCTGCAAGGTCATGCCGCACAGCGCTTGATAGGCTTCATCATTGAGCGTCAGCAGGCGGCGGGCAAAACCCAGCAGGACTTCGCCGCTGGGGGTCAGCGTCAGATGCCGGCCGGTTCTAACCACTAATGCAGTGCCGCATTGCTGTTCGAGTTTTTTCAGATGTGCGCTGACGGCGGAAGTGGAACGGTTTAAGCGCTGCGCGGCGATGGCGAAGCTTCCTGCCTCGATGCCTGACACAAACGAACGCAGGGCTTCACCATCCAGTGTGACCGGTCGTTTCAGTAAATGTCCTGTTTTATGGGATCGTCAATGCTGATAGTTTTGATTTTATAAATCAAGCCCTGCTTTCACAATAGCTACATCAACAATTGATGGAGTTAACCATGGCAGAAAACGCGGCATTGCAACAGATGATCAGTGTGGCCCCCAAACTGGCGGAGCTCAGCGAACAGATACTGTTTGGCGATATCTGGCAACGTTCGCCGCTGTCGCCGCGGGATCGCAGCCTGGCAACGCTGGCGGCGCTGATTGCCTTGGGACGCGAGCGGCAATTAGCGTGGCATTTCCGCTATGGGTTAGCGAATGGCCTGACGCGACAGGAACTGGTGGAGATGATAACCCATCTGGCTTTTTACGCCGGTTGGCCGGCCGCCGCCACTGCGCTGGCCTGTTTGCCCGAGGAGGAATCCTGATGCCTTTTACCCGTATTATCTTGGCCGAAGGCCGCAGCGAGACATGGCTGGCACAGCTATCGAATCAGCTACACCGCACGCTGGTGGACGCTTTTGACGTGCCGGACGGCGATCGTTTCCAGGTCATAGAATGCCTGCCTGAATCGCGCCTTATCAGCGATCCGCATTATCTCACCGGCATCCGTTCACCACTGCAGGTGCAATTTCACATCACCGCCGGACGCCCGCGAAGCCGCGATCAGAAGGCGAATTTCTACCGGCTGTTGACGCAGCGACTGGAAGAAAGCCCCGGCATCCGGCCGGAAGATGTGATGATCGTGGTGCGTTTTAACTCGCCGGAAGACTGGTGTTTCGGCAATGGCCAACTTTACTCCCCGGAGCGCGTATGATTGCCATGCAATATCGTTTCACCCTGCCGGCTGACTATGATATGTCCATCATCGAACAGCGCATCCATGATAATGGCGCCCGGCTGGATAATTATCCCGGTCTGGTATTCAAGACCTACCTGTATGCCCGTCGCGGTGGAGTGTCCCCTGACGGCAAAGAGAATCGCTACGCGCCGCTCTATGTATGGCGGGACGGCACGGCAATGACCGGCTTTTTGCAAAGCGACGCTTTTGAAAAGCTGATTCACGACTTTGGCTGGCCGGTCATTGAGTGTTGGACGGTAATATCCTCGCCCGATCTGACCGCCATTGACGGTTGCCTCTTCGCAACGATCTCCACCCACATCATTACACCCTACACTACTCTGACGGAGGCGTTGCAACCGGGCGGCGGGAATGAGCTCACGGCCTGGGACTGCAGCCGTTGGCGTGTGCTTCGCGCTCGTTTCTCAAGCCGGCCGGAGGAACCCGGCTTCCCGGATCGCTATCGTATCGGCTATATCGCCGGACCACGCGCTGTGTGATGCAGGATATAAATTAAACAAGGGCGAGGCTAAACAGGTAAAGTTTGTTCAATAGGTGCCGATAAGATTCCATCGCTTTATTTTTCCCACCTCTTATTGCAGGGTTTTTAGCATGCGTAGCAATCTGCCTGTGACCCAGAACGAATATATTTTACCAGACGACGCCACCCTGATGTCTGTGACGGATACGCAGAGCCATATTACCTACGCCAATGCTGCCTTTATTCAGGCGAGCGGCTATCAACCCAATGAACTTCTGGGGCAGCCTCATAATATCGTGCGCCATCCCGACATGCCCTCCCAAGCCTTTGCCGATTTATGGAAAACGATACAGGCCGGCCGCTCATGGACCGCGCTGGTGAAAAACCGTCGCAAGAATGGCGATTATTATTGGGTGCGGGCGAATGTGACTCCTATAATTCGCAACGGCCAGTTGACCGGTTATATGTCGGTTCGCACCAAACCAACGCGTAAAGAGGTGGAGGAGACGGACCGGTTTTATCGGAATTTTACGGCGGGTAAAACCGGCGGCGTCAAGTTCCACGAGGGGCTGGCCCTTCGCGGCGGGCTGTTTGGCTGGATGTCCTGTCTGCAAACCATGTCGGTGCGATGGCGCATTCGCTGCGGGGCATTGGCGATTGTGCCCCTGAGCCTGATAAGCGCATATCTATTGGCGCTTCCTGCGCAAGAAATAGGGCTGACCGTGGCAGTGGCCGCTTGTATGTCCCTATTGCTTTCACTCTGGATGGAAATTTTGGTATCACGACCGCTTGAACGCGTGCTGAAACAGGCGCTTAGCGTCGCCGCCGGCCAATTTGACAGTAATATGTCTCTAAATCGCGTTGATGAAGTAGGCATGATTTTGCGTGCCATCAATCAGGCGGGATTGAATCTGCGGTCATTTACCGATGATGTCAATGAGCAAATATCCGGCTTGCAGCATGCGGGGGACGGCATAGCCAGGGGCAATGGCGAACTGAGTTCCCGCAGCGAAGATGCGGCCTCCAGCCTTGAACAAACCGCCGCCTCCATGGAACAGATGACGGCAACGGTGAAAAATAATGCCGATACCGCCCATAACGCCAGTAAACAGGCCAAATCCGCCAGTGAAGCCGCGAGTAAAGGCGGCGCGGTGGTGGGACAGGTGGTGAAAACCATGGCCACCATTACCAGCTCGAGCAAAAAAATCAGCGAGATCATTTCGGTCATCGACGGCATTGCCTTCCAAACCAATATCCTGGCGCTGAATGCCGCCGTTGAAGCGGCGCGTGCCGGTGAAACAGGACGGGGATTCGCGGTAGTCGCCGGCGAAGTGCGGTCATTGGCGCAGCGCAGCGCCAATGCCGCCAAAGAAATCAAAGACTTGATTAATGACAGTGTGGAAAAAATCGCCACCGGCAGCCAACTGGCGAATAACGCTGGTGAAGTCATGCATGATATTGTGAACCAGGTAACCCGCGTATCGTCAATGATCAGTGAAATCAGCCTGGCCACCACCGAACAATCGGAAGGCATCGGTCAAGTGAATATTGCCGTTGCCCAGCTCGATGAGGCCATGCAGCAAAATGCTCTATTGGTGGGAGAGACCACCTCCGTGACCGATGGTCTGCGGGATCGCACCATAAAACTCCTTCAGGCTGTTACCGTGTTCAGGCAGCATTTGATCGATGCGCCCAAAGCCCCGGTAGCGGAGACCTCCGGCTATTGATAGAGAGTAGCCATGCCGTTAAGGCATGGCGAATCCGGGACAAGCTTTTGGCGGGGAAATCCCGCCCTATCGTAATTATTGATGAACCCGTGCGGATTTCATCTGCGGGGGAAGCTTTTCCAGACGTTGCAGCGGCCGGTCCGGCCGGATCCAGAATGAAAGCACCACGCCGCATAACAACAGCGCAATGGACATAATGAACGGCAGCCGGTAGCTGCCGGTAACATCGCTGATATAACCAAACGCCAGCGGAGAGACAACGCCCGCTATCCCCGCCGAGGTGCTGACAAAGCCGCTGGCCACCCCGGCATAGGCGGGGGCCACATCCAGCGGCACCGCCCAGATAGGCCCCTCCGCCAGCTCCAGGAAAAACAGCGATGCGGCCAGACACAGCGCAATCACATTCTGCTGATGAATGAACAGGACGCAGGACATAAACGCCAGGGAACCCAAAAAGGCGAAAATAATGATATTACGTCGCGCCGCATTGATATTCTTGGTCCGCTGAAACCACGCATCGGTTAACAGCCCGCCGGCGGTATTGCCCAGAACGCCGGCGATAAACACGCCCGAGGTAAATAGCGCGGATGTTTTCAAATTGATGCCGTACTCGCCGACAAAAAAGCTCGGCAGCCAGCTGAGATAAAGCCACAATGTCCAGGCATGGCAGAAAAACACCAGCGTTACCGGCAGGATACGCCGGGTCAGCGCCAGCCAGGGAACCGGTGTGCGATGAGCCGGTCCTGAATAGGGGGGTAACAGGGCAATCTCATCCTCCGTGACCTTCGGATGTTTACGTGGATCGTTACGGAAATAGAAGCACCACAGCGCCACCCATATCAGGCTGGCACATCCCAGCACCACAAAGGCGCCGCGCCAGCCGATCAACGGAATCAACGCCACCATGATAGGCGGCGTTATCGCCGCCGCTGCGCGTGCCGACGAATGGGTAAAGCCTTGCGCAAATCCGCGGCGCGCCACCGGCACCCAGTTTCCCATAGCCCGCGTGGCGTTGGGAATGGTTCCCGCTTCACCCAACCCTACCAGCATGCGGCTGAAGAACAGCGCAATAAGGCCGCCGGACAGCCCGGTGGCCAGCGTTCCCGCCGCCCAAAAAAGGCCTGACAGAGCCAACATGCGACGCGGACCGATTTTATCGCCCATGTAGCCGTTGATGATCTGGAAAATAGCGTAACAGTAACCAAAAGCGGAAAGGACAAGCCCCAACTGCGTGTTGGACAGATGCATCTCGGTTTTGAGCAGCGGCGCAGCGATAGAGATATTCACCCGATCTATATATTCAATAAAATACATCAGGCAAATCAACATAAAGACTCTGCCCGTCGCTCCCCGGAACATTATCAATTTCATTGTCATACTCTCCGTCAAACGGGTAGCAGCCTGGCGGCAACCGTCCGCCGACAAGCTTTGCAGGTAATCATTGCCGGTAAGAGGCTGTTCAATCCCCCATCGGCTCGCATGTAAAGGCCTCCGTGTCGGTGTTCGCCCCGACCACGATGCCTGATAAGGGGCGCCCCGAGCGTCTATTCCCATGGTGGGATAACCGCCGGAGAAGCCGCCGCAACATGCCATTCACCGTCCCGGTTCCTTACGAGTACAGCCGGAAAATGACAAAAAAACGCATTGCTTAAGTCTCTACACCGCTCGGGCGTTTCTCTGCGAGAGCTCAGTTCCTGTGCCGCTGGTGAACTCTCCCTTACGCAGTGCGATTGAATATTGAATATTGTCGACAATATTTCATGATAAAAACACATTGTTAACATCATTATTCTTTTTATGTTACATGGATCGCATATTTCTCTGCGACCGCCCGTTAAGAGCGATTTTTGCAAGAAACACCCCCGCTACCCATGCTAAAAGTCGCTGTCTCACCACGCTTTTATCAATAAACTCAACGTGTTGTATCGCGTTCTGAATTTATGGACAAGCAGCGTTGGCGTAGTGGCTGCAAATCGCTCCAAAGCGATCAATGCTGCCATAGGGAATGGAATCCTGAAATATAACAAGGGATCACGGATGAAAATGGTTTTGCCCACGGATGGGTATTCATCGGCAAGCGAATTTATGTCGGCCCTGCAGGGCACCCAGGGCGATGCCTTTTGGCTGCTCAAATCGCAGGGCCATTGGCACGGCGGCCTCCATCTTTTCGACAGCTTCGTCCCCGGGGCAATTTACCGTCCCGACGGCCCGGCCGGTCACGGCCTGAAAAGCATGACCGACGGCCATATCGTGGCCTACCGGCTCAACGACGATTACCGCGCCGCCGTCCACAACAAACGCGCCCTGAAATTCAGCACGACGTTTATTCTGGTGAAATCCACCTGCGTGCCCGATAAGGCCAGACCGGCGCATGGGCTGGATTTTTATACCCTGTGGATGCAGTTGGCGCCGCTGTCGGTGTACGGCGCGAGCGACACCGTCATCGGCGAGGTGGCCGCCACGGCGCTTAAGGTCCGCCGGGACAATCCCGCGCCGGGCTGGGTGCGGCAGGGACTGCCCGGCGGCGACGGGGCGCAGGCGCGGACCTGTTACGATGTGCAAAACCGTTACCCGGCCCCGCGGGATACCTACACGCAGTTGCCTCGGCTCAGCACGGTGGAAATCCTGGAGGAGGCGACCTTTCTGCTGGACCGCCGGGCCGTGCCGTTTGTGTACGTGCGGGTCATGTCCGTGCCCGAAGGGGTATCCGCCGGGCTGGCGGTGGGAGAGAGCGGCTGGATATCGGGGCAGGAGAAGTATCTTAAACGCCGGGGCGGCGCCGGCGCGCTTCCCCGCTGGATGAAAGCGGCCCGGAAAAAAGGCGTATTCAACGAGGTGGTCGCCCTGGCCGGCGACAACGTGCTGCCGGTCAGCGCCGGCGAGATTATCGGCCACCTCGGCTATCTGGAATCGCCCCACAGCGCCCCGCATCATTTCTGCCATCTTGAGGTGTTCAGCCAGGACAGCCGGCTGCCGGATTTTGTGGCCAACCGGGCCGGGGTTACCGCCGGGGAGCCCTTTATTCATTCCCCCCGTGGCAAGCCGCGCTATTTCCACCGGGAGCGGGATAATACCTTTGTGGCGTCCGTCATCGGCGACGACCCGGTACTTACCGGCGAAGAACGCTTCACTCCACGAAGCAAAACCCGCTGGCAGAAGTCCGGGGATAACGCGTGGTATGAGATTCCGGCGGAGAGGTCCTGGCTGGCCGAGAGCGACGTGACCGTAGTCAATCAGTTTGACCTGGCAAAGCGCGGATTTATCCTGCTGGAGCAGGATGAGCCGCCGCGGACCGTGCGACAAACGCCCCGAGAGGGCTGGCTGCGGCAGGGATTTCAGCGGCTCGCCGAGCTGGCGCAACAGAACACCCGCGATATGTATTCGTTAACCTACATCGAGGGCTACCAGCGGCTGCTCAAGGAGATGGAGTTCGAAAGCGATGGGGAAAAATTCAGTAAAAGACTGTGGCAGTTTCTGCACAACCGGCAATCACATATTCTCAAGCAGGTTCAGCGTCTTATTGTCAAGCACCACAGCGAATGGCTGCATGACGGAATGTCGGCGCTGTGGCGGGCGGCGCTGGATGAGCAGGGCAAACATCAGCCGGCCCTGGCGCTTTACAACCGGCAGTTTATAGATGCGCTGGTATGGATGAAGGACGTGCCGGAGATACGCAGCAGCGAGGCGCTGTGGCATTTGCATCCGGTGACGTTTTTGGAGGCGATATCTAAGAGTGATGCCAATACTTGTGCCTGTAACAGGGATATCACTCTTGAAGAGCTGTGTGCAATGGCACCTGAAGCCAATAAAGGCATTCTGGAAACTTATGTTCAAGCCTTTAATGACGGATTCAAACAATATGGAATGGACACTTGCCGGGAAAAAGCACATTTTCTGGCCCAGGTCTGTCATGAAAGTGGTGGACTGAGACTCACTAAAGAGATACATGGTGAGAAAAAAAGTTATGCTCCATGGTATGGGAGGGGGTTAATTCAATTAACTTTTCAAAGCGCCTACCAGGCATATGGCATTTCAGTCGGTAAAGATTTTACTTCTGATGATGCTTGTAGGGATAAATTGCTTTCTTCTCCTCATTGTGTTACTTCTGCCTTTTGGTTTTATATGAAATACGATAATAAAAATATCAATAATTACGCAAAAGCTGATGATTTCAACATGGTAACAGCGCGTGTTAATGGAGGTTTTAACGGCTACAAGGATAGAATCCAATACTTTAACAAGGCTGTGGAAGTACTTCGGGCGCAACATATGAATGCTTTAATGGCCGACGGAGCATTCAATTTTGAGAGCAGTGCAATTTATAACAATCGGGTCTATGCGTACTTGTGGGGGGGATATCACGATCCAAATAAAAATGAAATTGTAGGAACAAAGAAGGACAAAGGTGAAGCTCTTAAGGCTTATAAGCGTGCACTGTCATTATATGAAAAATCGGGTACTGCAGAGAAAATAGTCATTATAAAAAATAGGATATTAAAACTAAGCTACTAAAACAATCTAACTTCCGTTCTTTTTCCAGATTTCAAAATTATTATTATCTTCACCGAATGAACAATAGAGCTCTTTTATGGGTAGCATTTTAGTCGAAAAAGTAAACAGCTTACTGCTCGGTTCGGCCTGGTTCACTGTTGTTTTAAATGAGCCTAGATTATATTCAACCTCTTTTACATGAAATGTAATGACATTATATTCAGGTACCTTTTTTATGCTCTTTAAATATCTTTCTTTTATTAAATCTATGTTTTCGTCGGAAAAAAATATTAAGCTATTTATTTTAATCCTAAGTTTATTTTCATATTCTTGCACGGATATAGTGTCGTCCTCATCGGTTGTGCAAAAGAAAAGTATATTACCATATGCAAAAGAATTTGAGGTGATGATCATTAGTATGCTAAAAATGATTGGTTTCATATAATGTTCTAGTGCTTTTAATTGTTGTTTTTTATCTATGCAACGATAAATAATTTGCTGGGTTTTTTCACAATCTATTCGTTTCTCTCAACAGGTCTATTTATTGTCCGCTTTGCAACTTTTAATGAATTGTAGCCTTTGTTTGCATCAAACTTCAAGGTATATCCTGTATAAATCTATTTGTAAAGCTTCATCTTTTTACCTTCACGCTCTAAAATTCATTAGCAAAAAAGCACCGGGCTTCTTCGGGTAAATACTTAATAAAGCTATATACCACATATGATAATTTAAATGCTTAGCCAACTGTCTAGCTCATTTCCCAGTGATAGCGATCGTTACCGATCGATATGGCATTCCTTTATCATTATCGCGTATCTGACCGATAAGCGGCGATGATGGCAGAACCAGGATCCTCATCACAAAACGCGTATTCACTCTAGAGATTGCTTTTCTTAAACTGGTATAAAAGGTATCAAGGTATATAGTTATTCCAATCAAAGAACTCTCCGGAGGAATGATGAAAACTGCATTAACCGGCGTTATTACCGCACTGCTGACCCCCTACGATGAACAATTCCGCATTGATGAGGCAAGCCTGCGCAGCCTGGTGCGCCATAACATACAACAAGGCGTTGATGGGCTTTATGTGGGCGGTTCCACCGCTGAGGCGCTGCTGCAAAACAGCGCCGAGCGGCGGGGGGTACTGCGCATCGTGGCAGAAGAAGCAAAAGGCAAGCTGGCGCTGGTGGCCCATATAGGCGGCATCAGCACCGCCGAAAGCTGCGCCCTGGCGGAAGCGGCGGCGGAGTATGGTTATGACGCGGTGTCAGCGGTGACACCGTTTTATTATCCATTCACTTTTCCCGAACTGCGTGCTCATTACAGTGACATTATCGCCGCCGCCCAGGGCAAGCCGATGATTATCTACAATATCCCGGCAATGAGCGGCGTGAAGCTCGGGATGGAAGAGCTCGGCGAACTGTTGTCGCTGCCGAACGTGGCCGCTCTCAAACATACTTCCGGCGACTTTTATCAGCTTGAACAGATCCATCGGGCCTATCCCGATAAAATTCTTTACAACGGATATGACGAAATTTTCCTGTCCGGCCAGATGGCGGGCGCCCAGGGCGGCATCGGCAGTACCTATAACGTCATGGGCTGGCGCTACCAAGGCATCCTGCGTGCTTTGGCAAACAGGGATATCGACCTGGCGCGTCGGATACAGTCCTCATGCAACCAGGTGATCGACGTTCTGGTAAAAACGGGCGTGTTCGGCGGCCTGAAAACCATCCTCCAGGAATGGGGCGTTATTCGCTGCGCCGCGTGCCGCAAGCCTTTTTCACCGGTGCAAGAAAATCATCTGCCTGAATTGAAACGTATCGCAAGGGAGTTGCAGGCGGAATTTCAACACCATAAAAACTAGAAAAAACTGCCGGCCCGCGCGAGCGGGACCGGTTTATTTTACCTTATGTGCCGACTCCCGGTTCCGTTGCGGCCGGGCCTGATAAACATGCACTGCAAAGTGTAGGAGATTATCATGCGTCAACCCTCTGTGACCCTACCCTGGTATCGTCAGCTATCGCTACCGCAATGGAAGGCCTTCGCCGCGGCCTGGATCGGCTATGCCCTGGATGGTTTTGATTTTGTCCTGATGGCCCTAGTACTCACCGAAGTCAAACAGGATTTCGGTTTAACTACGGTGCAGGCCGCTACTCTTATCAGCGCCGCGTTTATTTCCCGCTGGTTCGGCGGGCTGATACTGGGGGCGCTGGGGGATAAATACGGCCGTCGTATGGCCATGGTCACCAGCATCCTGCTGTTTTCACTGGGGACGCTGGCGTGCGGACTGGCGCCCGGCTATACCTTTCTCTTCGTCGCACGGGTGATCATCGGCATGGGCATGGCGGGGGAATATGGCGCCAGCTCGACCTATGTCATCGAAATTTGGCCGCAGCACTTGCGTAATAAGGCCAGCGGCTTTCTCATCTCCGGCTTTGCCATCGGCGCGGTGGCTGCGGCGCAGATTTACAGCGTGATCATACCCATCTGGGGCTGGCGGATGCTGTTCTTCATCGGTATCGTCCCGATTATTTTCGCTCTCTGGCTACGCCGCAGCATTCCGGAAACGGTGGAATGGCAAGCGCAGAAAACCCAGCATGGGCATAAACAGACGATGATTGATATCCTTTACCGCGGCAGGCATCGGGTTTGGAATGCCATCGCCACGGCGGCGGTTATCGCCATGCTGTATCTTTGTTTCTCCGGTCATGCCGGCCCGGCGGCGGTGGCGGCGTTTCTTGGCATCGCCTGCGCCGCCGTCTTCATCAGTTTTATGGTGCAAAGCAGCGGCGATCGCTGGCCTACCGGGGTGATGCTGATGCTGGTGGTGTTCAGCGCCTTTCTTTACTCCTGGCCTATTCAGGCGCTGCTGCCCACCTATCTTAAAACCGAGCTGGGCCTCAATCCCACCCTGGTGGCCCATATTCTGTTTTTCAGCGGCTTCGGCGCCGCGGTGGGGTGCTGCCTGGCCGGCTTTATCGGCGACTGGCTCGGCACGCGCAAAGCCTATGTGTATAGCCTGTTTTTGTCGCAACTGCTTATCATCCCGGTATTCGCCATGACCTCATCCAATCTGGTGGCTCTGGGTGCGCTGCTATTTTTCCAGCAAATGCTGGGGCAGGGGATCTCCGGCCTGCTGCCCAAACTGGTGGGCGGCTACTTCGATACTCATCAGCGGGCTGCGGGGCTAGGATTCACCTACAACGTGGGCGCGCTGGGCGGCGCCCTGGCGCCGGTGCTCGGAGCGGCTATTTCCCAGCGGCTGGATCTGGGTACGGCGCTGGCTTCGTTGTCATTCGGCCTGACCTTCGTGACGCTGCTGCTTATCGGCTTTGATATGCCGTCCCGGTTGCAGCGCTGGCTGCGTCCACAGGCGCTGCTTAAATTCGACACGGTGGACGGATTGCCGTTCAGCGGCGCCATGCCCCGGGACGAATGGCGCAGGCATGAAAAAGAACAACGCCGGCGGCACAGGGCGAACAGCGCGGCTTTGCAGCAAAATGCACAGCCGCTGGCGGGCGCGTCGGAAAAACGATCCTGAGGCAGGAATCCGAGCGCAACGCATTTGAATAAATGCGGCCGGTCCCTGGTGGTAGCGCGATGGTATAATAGGTTATCCTTGACCCTGGTATCCGTTCAATGGAAAGGCCCATGACAAGTCTGAATAAGCAATCCACCGCTGACAACCAGGTTCCCTTTATGCAAAGCCGTCCGGTAAAGCGCAAGAAGCTTTCGGATATGGTTGAGGAAGAACTGGAGTTCATGATTCGTCGCGGCGAATTTGTCGAAGGCGATCAATTGCCCTCCGAACGGGAACTGATGGATTTTTTCCATGTGGGCCGGCCATCTGTGCGCGAAGCGCTGGCGGCCCTTAAGCGCAAGGGCCTGGTGCAGATTAGCAATGGCGAGCGGGCTAGGGTGAGCCGTCCGTCCGCCGATACCGTGATAAGCGAACTCTCCGGTATGGCCAAGGACTTCCTTACCCAGCCGGGCGGCATCAAGCATTTCGAGCAGTTGCGTATGTTTTTCGAGTCCAGCCTGGTACGCCATGCCGCGGTTCACGCCACCGACGCGCAGATAAGCAAACTAAAGCAGGCGCTGGAGGCCAACAGCCGGGCACTGGCGGATAATATGCTGTTTGTGCGCACCGATGTGGCGTTTCACCGCGTGCTGGCCTCCATTCCCGGCAATCCGCTTTTTTTGACCATCCATCACGCGCTGCTGGACTGGCTTATCGCCATGCGGGTGGGACTGACCGAGCCGGAAAAGATTATTCGGCATAATAGCCGCAGCTATGAGCAGCACGTAACGCTTTACGAAGCCATCCGTCGCCACGATGCGGACGGCGCGGAAAAAGCGCTGCAAGATCATTTAAGCAGCGTATTGGCCGCCTATTACGCTAGAACCTGAGAGCATAACCTTGCGGTTTACGGTGACCGCGTCAAATCGGCATTTAATTTCCAAAGTTATAATTCATGAGTGAAACTAAAATAAGACATCATCTTATTTTAAGTTAAGGACCAAGTTAAAATAACGAATGCTATTATTTTAAGTTAAGGCTTAAGTTAAAATAAGGGAGAATCTAATTTTAACTTCGTCCAGGAGACCCTATGCAACGCGGACTAACCGGCCGTTATGTTCCCAGCATAGCGGGCAGCATCAGCTGTCAAGCATTTATTCCCCATGCGCTGCCGCCCTCGCCGGCGTTGCAAATCGATAGCAAATTGCAAAAAAGGATCAATGATGCCAATCGCGCACTGGGCCGCCTGGACGCTATCGGCATGTTGTTGCCTGATACCAAGCTTTTTCTCTATAGTTATGTGCGTAAAGAAGCCGTTATGTCCTCGCAAATTGAAGGGACTCAATCTTCCTTAAACGACCTGATGCTGTTTGAGATGAAAGGCTCTCCAGGCGTACCCATGGATGATGTGCAGGAGGTATCTTGTTATGTGAATGCACTTTATCTGGGCGTCCAGCGTATCAATGAGGGCTATCCGATTACATTTCGTTTGCTCGTAGAGATGCATCGGGCCCTCATGACCTCCGGACGAGGCATCAGCCGCGGCCCAGGCGAATTCAGGCAACATCAAGTTTGGATTGGCGGCCATAGGGCCGATGAGGCCGCTTTTGTTCCTCCGCCGGGCCATGCTTTGGGCGAATGTTGGAGCGAGTTGGAAAAATTTATCAATGATCAGCCCGAGGCAACCGATCCTTTGGTCAAAGCCGCTTTGGTCCATGCTCAATTTGAAACCATACATCCCTTTATGGATGGTAATGGCCGTTTGGGCCGTTTGCTGATACCGTTAATTCTGGTGGAAGCTAAGGTCTTGCAGCAGCCGTTGCTCTATTTATCTGTGTTTTTCAAAAAGCACCGCCATATCTATTATGAGCGTTTGCAGCAGACAAGAATGACCGGTGATTGGGAGGCATGGTTATTGTTTTTTGTCGATGCTGTTGCCGCTACAGCGACTCAGGCTGTTGAAATGACCAAAGAGCTTAATCTACTGCATATTGAGCATAAGGCTTTATTATCCGGACTCGGCCGTTTGTCGGGGTCGGCTAAACTGATTTTGGATGCGTTCTTCGAGTACCCTATCGCCAGCATCAGCAAGCTGGTTGAGCGAACAGGGTTGACCGCCGCCACAACAGGTAAGGTATTAACCGTTTTGGAAAAGGAACAGCATTTAATCGCCGAGATTACGGGTCATAAACGGCATCGTGTCTATGCCTATTTGAAATATCTGGAGATTCTCAATAAAGATTGATTACTGTCCCCTGGCCGTGATGGATGGGCCTTTGGATCTCCTTCGTGAGGTGAAGTCAGATTGGAGGCTTGCTTATTAATTTACCAGTCCGAACACCACGTTGGCAGCGTGTAGCCGGTTATAGCCAGTATCAGCACCTCGCAGCGTTGTAAAAGGCGACGGCGCTCCCTAAAAGCCTCCACCTATATGATAAATATTTTTATTGGTACAATAAATCTGTAAAAGCTGTCACACCATTAGTCATATGTTTGAACTATCATGGGCGCTGTCGCGCCGGCCTGCAGAAGCGGTGTTCGGAATAATTTTTTAATTCATTATTTATCAATAAAATATCATTTAGCATGTGAGGGAAATCAGATGTCTGATATCGTAAATTGGGGTGTGCTAGGCTATGCCCGTATAGCAAGACTTTCCGTTATCCCGGCCATAGGCAGGGCGTCTAATGCCCGTCTGCTCGGGGTAGCCTCGCGCAACGCCGGGGAATTGCCCGCCAAAGAATGGGAACGGACTTATGACAGTTATGAGGCTCTCTTGGCCGATGATGACATCCAGGCAGTGTATATTCCGTTGCCGAATTCTTTGCATAAAGATTGGGTGATTAAGGCGCTGAAGGCAGGCAAGCATGTGCTGTGTGAAAAACCCCTGGGGCTCACCGCCGCCGAAGCGCAAGAGATGCACCAGGCGGCCCAAGCGCAACAGCGTATTTTGATGGAAGCGTTTATGTACCGCTATACCGATCGCATGCAGGTGGTGAAGGAGATACTGGACAGCGGAGCCTTGGGCGACCTGCGCCATATCAATGCCTCGTTCCGCTTCCTGCTGGACCGGCCGAATACCATCAAAGCCAAGCCGGAACTGGGCGGCGGCGCGCTTTATGATGTCGGTTGTTACCCGGTCAATTTTGTCGGCATGGTGACCGGACGGCTGCCGCTGCGCTGTAAGGCCCTGGTGGAAACGGAGCAGGGCGTGGATACCAATCTATCGGCCTTGTTGCAGTATGATGATGGCTTGATTGCCAATATACATTGCGGATTTAACGCTTTTTCCCGGATTTATGCGGAAATCATCGGCACCAAGGGAATGCTGCGGATCGATAATACCTTTCTGGATGACGCGGGCGAAGTCTATCTGCACCAGGCCGAGGGCGTGCGTGCCATTCCGGTAGCGGAATCGGACCGTTACAAGGCGGAAATCACTCACTTTTCCGATGCCGTGCTTGACCCTTCCGCGCCGCTGTTATCCCTGGACGAAAGTATCATGAATTTGAAAGTCATGGATATGATCAGAAAAGATATGCAAGGCTGATAAAGAGTGAGTCATGTGTGCATGCGGTTGCCATGACTCTGTAAACAACAAGTGAAATATATATCCCCGCCATCACCTTTTATTTTAATTTCATTTTATTGCTCTAAAAATCAATCCTGAATAATGAGACATTGATCTCAATTTAATATTGGCAATCCTGAGGATTGCCTTTTTGATATTTATTTACAGAAATGTAAACAATGCTGAAATTTATTTACTTCTTTACTTTAAAGGCAACATCAGAGTAACGTCAAAATAATCTTGAGGGTAATGAAAAAGGGATGGGTTATGAAACTCGGTTTTATTGGTTTGGGCAAAATGGGCGGGGCCATGGTGCGGCGTTTGCACAACGCCGGTCATGAGGTGGTGGCGGTGGATAAGGATCCTGTGGCGCTGGAAGAAGCGAAAAACCATAACATTACCGTCTGTCCCAGTATTGAAGAAGCCATCGGTCTGTTGCCGCTTCCCCGTATTTTATGGGTAATGACGCCGCCGGGCAACGCCACCGAGCAGGTTATCTCCACGCTGAAGCCGCTTCTCGGCGAAGGGGATATTGTCGTTGACGGCGGTAATTCCGATTTTAGGGATACCCTTCGCCGCGGCCGCAGCTTGGGCGAGAAAGGCATTATTTTTGTTGATGCCGGCGTCAGCGGCGGGACGCAGGGCGCAAGGGAAGGCTGCGGTTTACTGGTGGGGGCCAACGAACAGGTATTCGCCAATCTTTCGCCGCTGTTTGAGGCGCTGGCCGCAAAAGGCGCTTGGGCCCGGGTCGGCAACAGCGCCGCGGGCCATTTCACCAAAGCGGTCCATAACGGCGTCGAGTATGCCTTGATGCAGGCTTATGGTGAAGGGTATGAGCTTTTGGCGGCCTCGGACATTGAGGTCGATGTCTTGGCCACCATGGAGGCGTGGCAAAACGGCTGCTCGATACGTTCCCATCTGTTGGAAAAACTCATCGAAGCATTAACGCCGGATGTTTCCCTTAAGGGGGTGAAAGGGTACGCCGCCGATTCCGGCATGGGGCGCTGGACGGTTGAAGAAGCCATCCGGCTGCGGGTTCCTACGCCCACCATCAGCGCCGCGCTGCAGGCAAGGTTTCGTTCGCAGCAGGATGATTCCCCGACGATCAAAAGCATTGCCGCCCTGCGCGGGGTTATTGGCGGTCATGCGGTTAAAAAGAGTGAGGAAAAATAATGGCCGCCTATGATGCGAAGGAAAGAATTTTGACCGTTATTTCAGAACTCGACCAAATCAGAAATGCTCTGGATGGCGAACGGCTGAATCGGCTGGCGGATAGTATTCATCAAACACCCAGAGTTTTTTTTAGCGGGCAGGGGCGCTCGGGCCTGATGGTAAAAGCCATCGCCATACGCCTGATGCATATCGGCATTCAGGTATATGTCGCCGGAGAGAGCAACACGCCCGCCATCGGAAAAAATGAATTATTAGTGGCGGTCTCCTCATCGGCGAAAACCACCGTAACGCTTTCCCATATAGCGGCGGCCCGCAAGGCTGGGGCGAAAGTGGTGTTAATCAGTTCAGCCCCGGCGCCAGAGGTGGATGCGGATATTCATATTCAAATACCGTCCCGTACCCTGGTGGCAACCGAACAACATGCAGGTTCTTTATTCGAGCAATCTCTATTGATAGCCGGTGACGCCATTGCATGGCGTATTCAACATTTGCGCGGCCAGCAGGATGCTGACCTCGATAAACGGCATGCCAATTTGCAATAAATAATAATTGAATGTTTTACCAACCCTACCCCTGAATGTAATTCAGGGAGCTGTCTGCAAAAAAACAATATCAGGAGGATATCTTGAGCCAGATCATATCCCAAAAAAATAACCTGCAAGCTATGACGCAGATCGAAGAATCCACTCTGAAAAAAATGCGCTGGAGGCTTATCCCTTTTTTACTTATATTGTATGCCATCGCCTATTTGGATCGCACCAATATCAGCTATGCCGCGCTGCAAATGAATGGCGAGCTTAAAATAACCGGCAGCCAGTTCGGTATGGTGGCCAGTATTTTTTTTATTGGCTATTTTATATTTGAAGTGCCGAGTAATGTTGCTCTACATAAATTCGGTGCAAGAAAGTGGATAGCCCGTATATTAATCTCCTGGGGCCTCGTGGCGTTTTTAACCGCTTTCGCCACGGGAATATATCATTTATATATATTGCGTTTCCTGCTGGGTGCGGCGGAAGCCGGTTTTTTCCCCGGCATCGCCTTTTATCTGACCTATTGGTTCCCGCGCCGTCACCGCGCCGGCGCCATGGCCACATTTTTCCTGGCGCAAATCGTTTGTAATTGCCTGGGCGCGCCGTTAAGCGGGATCATTATGGATAATATCCATTGGCTGGGTTTCTCCGGCTGGCGCTGGATGATTTTACTGGAAGCTGTTCCCGCCATACTGCTCGGCATCGCCACATTTTTTGTACTTAATGACTCCCCGCAAGACGTTAAATGGCTTTCCTCCGAGGAAAAGTCCTGGGTTAAAGATGAACTGGAAATCGAAGCCGCGAATTCTACGCCACCGCAGGTGCATTGGTGGAAAATTCTGGGCGATAAACATATTCTTTATTTAGCCGTTACCTATGTATGGATTGTCATGGCAATTTATGGCATCACGTTCTGGATGCCGACCCTTATCAAGGGCTTTCAGGCGCACTTTTCCAACACCGTTATTGGTTTCCTGGTGGTGATCCCAACCGTCGTGGGGGGGATAGCCATGCTTATCAACGGTTGGCATTCGGATAAGACCATGGAGCGGAAATGGCATGTGGTTACGGTAATTCTTATCGGGGCCGTGGGTATGTTTCTTTTGTCCATAACCACCAACACCTGGCTGTCCATGCTCTGGCTGTGCCTGATATCCGTGGCCGCCTATGGCTATATCGCGGTGTGGTGGACCATCCCGACGGCCTTTTTATCAGGTCTGTCCGCCGCCGTCGGCCTTGCCGCCATCAACTCGGTGGGCAATTTGGGCGGTTTCTTCGGCCCATGGATAGTCGGTATGCTGGTGGACTGGACCGGGACGCCGCGGGCCGGTTTGCTGTTTCTGTGCGCTTCCTTCGTGATTGGCGCGGTGATGCTGGCCTCTTTCCGGCCGCCGGTAAAGCAGTAAGAGGTTAGCATGACGCATTCCACTTATGTATTGGCTATCGACATAGGTTCGTCCTCGCTCCGTGCAGCCCTGTTTGACGGTTATGGCCGCCAGAGCGGGGAATGTATCCGCCGCGGGTACAGTCTGGACACCGACGCCATGGGCAAGGCGACCCTGGATGCCGATACCCTGTTTAACGATCTGTTCGGCGCGTTGGATGAGCTGATGTCCATTACGCCGGACCGGCTGAATATTACCGGAGTGGGTATCAGTACGTTCTGGCATAGCCTGACGGGAATAAACGATCGGCAAGCCGCTACCTTTCCCATTATCACCTGGGCGGACGGCCGATCGGCCCATGAAGCCGCCGCGTTGAAATACTCCGGCATCGGCCGCCGTCTCCATGCCTTGACGGGATGTCCGGTGCACTCCAGCTATTGGCCGGCGCGTCTGCGCTGGCTGGCGGCACAGCATGCAACGGCGTTCGCCCAGACCCGTTATTGGTTATCCGCCGCCGACCTGCTGTTTCTTCGCCTCTTCGGCCGCATCGGCACGTCTGTTTCCATGGCCTCAGGCAGCGGGCTGTGCGATCTCAATCAAAAACAATGGTCACGTGAGGCTATCGGTATCGCCCGCATCAAGCCGGAGCAGTTGCCGCCCATCTCCGATGAACCGCTGCGGGGATTGGTTGCCCCATGGGGCGAGCGCTGGCCCAGGCTGGCTGCCATCCCTTGGTATCCGGCATGGGGTGACGGCGCCTGTTCCAATATCGGCGCAGGGGCAAACAGCCTTGATTCACTGGTATTGATGCTGGGCACCAGCGGATCCATGCGTATGGTGTGGCAAGCCGACAGTGTGTCTGTGCCTGATGCGGGACTGTGGTGTTATCGCGTTGATGACAAACGCTTCGCCGGCGGTATGGCCTTGTCGGAAGGGGGAAACGCCGCTGCCTGGGCGCGACAGCTGCTGGATAAGGAATCCGCAGCGGATATTGATGATCGGGTGGCGGCTTTGGCGCCGGATGACCATGGCCTGTGCGTGCTGCCCTATTTTTTGGGTTCCCGCAGCCCGCAGTGGTCGGAAGGGCGCACCGCAGCCATTAGCGGTATCACGGCGGCCACCACGTCGGTGGAGATTTATCGCGCGATGCTGGAAAGCGTCGGTTTACGTTTTGCCTTCCTGAAAAACCGGCTGGATCGGGCATGGCCAGGAAAACGGCGGATTATCGCCACCGGCGCCGGCTTTTTGCGTTCCTCTGTCTGGCCGCAGATTGTCGCCGATTGCCTTGGGGAATCCCTTGACGTCTCAGACATTGAAGAGGGATCGCTGCGCGGGGCGGCGCTGCTGGTGTTGGAAAAACAGGGCCAGGGCGGAGAGATTGAATTTCCGGTTAACCGGACGGTTTATCCCAATTCAGGGGCCCATGAGAGATATAAAATCGCCCTTGAACGGCAGGCGGATTTTGATAATCATATGATAGAGATGTTAAAACAACGGCTGGAGGAGTTGCGCTAAGGCTTTCATTATCCATAAACCTAGTGCGGATTATAGTGAAATACCCTTGCCTCTGCCAAAAAACGTCTAATGCCGGTACTGCTGCGAAGGCGATTGTACCCTTAATAAACCGATCGCATTAATTTCACTTATCCTTTTCTATACTGACTTCTACAAGGTTGCGCGAGTCTTCCTAACCCTGTCTCAATAACATGAGCACAACACGAGCGGTCCTTTATGAGTGACATTCTGGTGCCTTTGGAAAAAGTTCGTCTTCGTTTGGAAACTGTCCGTTCCTCATTGACGCCCACCGAGAGAAAACTGGCGGATTACATCCTATCCCACGCCGACAGCGCCATTCATTGCACTATTTCGGAATTGGCCGCGGCGGCTGAGGTCAGCGTCGCTACGGTGACCCGGCTGGCGCAAAACAGCGGTTACAGCGGCTTTTCACAGCTACGCGTGTGGCTTGCCAAGGACCTGGTGTTGATTCCGCCGCCGGCGTCGGGGGAGGCGTTAAACGTCAGCGACGAGGTCGGGGTGATACGGGATAAGCTGGTGGCGGCCACCACTCAGTCCATGACCGATACCCAAAAAATGTTGAATATCGACGCGTTGCTGGCGGCGGCGCAGTCTATTGCCCAGGCCGGCAGGATTGATATTTACGGTATCGGAGGAAGCGCCACGGTCTGCATCGATATACGCCATAAATTCCTCAAGCTGGGGTTGCCGGTGGCATGTTATTCCGATAACGATCTGATGATGATTTCATCGGCGGGGTTAAAGAGCGGCGATCTCGCCATGGGTATCAGCCATACCGGCAGAAGCGAACCGGTGGTGGCGGCCATCAGCAGCGCCGCACAGGCCGGAGCCAGGACGATGGCCATGACCCACGATCCCTTTTCACCCCTGGCAAGAATTGCCGACCTGACATTGACCTACTCGGCGAAAACCACGGTTTTTTCCAGTGATTCCATGACCGGCCGACTCTCCCAACTGATGATTACCGATATCCTTTATACCATTATCGGCTATTCGCACTTTGAACGTGTATCGCCCCTGGTGCATAAGGCGGACAGCCAAGCGATAAAGCGCAGGATCAGCTGATTGCGCGTCAAGAAGGCGGGTTTGTTAGATAACATCCAAGCGCATATCTTATTATTAATAATTTTTGTATCTATCACGTTATGCATCGGCAAAAAAAGCAAGATGTGATAGCGCACACTATAAATAAGTTGAAGGCCAGTATATTGAAAATAAGACGTCTGCGTTTTAATGATCCTGGGCTGCATCATAAATTTTTGATAAAAGCATGGAATAAATTTATTTCATCAGCGAGTTCATGATAATTGCCCACAAAATGTAATTCATTATCAATAAATTGGCTGGCTGATAAAGATTTTTTTAAAACAAAATAGAGTGTTTGAGTAACGAAAATCCATTGCGCCGAGTAGATTTTTTTATACTCGCGTTCAGCGTCACGAGTTAAATAACACCTATCCCAATCAATTATATAATGAGTGCGGCCACGTCAGAGGTGAAAGATGAATACCATTTATCTCAAAAAACTGTTTTTCATGTTAACCATATTAATTGCATTCTATAGCGCTGCCTCCTTCAGTATTGACCTTACGCCCAATACCAACGGCGGTAGCGGGCAGCTCCCCTCGGGATACAGCCATATCAATTTTACGACGGCCAATGGCAATTGGGTTAGGAATATCGCTTTGCCGTTACAGCCGAATGCCAATAGCTCGGTTACTCTTATTTCTCACGCCTCGTATAATTCTTTTCTCGATGCCCGGCCTGTTGGTCTCGGACCGGAAATGGAAATAATTGATGGCGATACTTTTACGTTCACTTTTGATGCCGGCCAGCAGCGTTGGATTCCTTCCGGTGCCCAGGTAACATCGATGTCACCGAATTCGGTGGGGCCAAATATTCCTAATCTCACTGCGCGTATTACTATTTATGAGATCTATGATGGCAACTGGGCGGCGGAAATAAGATTGCCATCGCAGGCCACGCCGCAGAATTTATTATTAATAAGCTCAAGGGCAACCAACAGTTCCCGGCTTTTACCTGACTATTTGCTCTTTGCCAGCACGACCAATATCCGTGTGTCGGATAATTACGGTCTGCAATACCGAACGGATTTGCAACGCTGGGTAATAACCCAGCCGCCGGTGCAAAGGCTGGATACCAATGCCGACATTGCTCAAATGCCGCCGCCTATTGTGCCTTTGACTGAAGTGAACTTTAGTAATCAGCATTTTATTTCTTCTATCCAGTTACCGCAAACCGCCAATAACCGCGATGAAATTATTATTCGATCAACCGCCACCTCTGCGGCAACGATCAGTAATGCCAATACTCATTATTCCGGTCCCATGGAATTAGCCAATGGTAATGAGTATCATTTTTTTTATATTACGGAAAATCCGGCCGGTAGGCGCTGGCAGCTGATTTCCAGCCCCATTCGCGTTTATACGGCATTAAATTTGCCAAGCGGAGTGGTCCCTACCTTACGGGCACCGCGCACCCGCATAGAATTGAGTCCCGGCAATTTTCGTCCACAGATAACCCTGCGCGAAGGCCAATTGCCGGGCGCCCGGGTCATCATCAATAACAACGCGGCTCAAGCGACCTCTGTTCTCTTTTCCGGCCTCGCCTATTCGGCACTGCCGGGAGAAGTCGTCTCGTTTAGGGTTGGGGAAAACGGCCTATGGCAAAAGGAAACCATCACTGTTGATTTGTTGATGATCTATAGCGATTTAGCCAGGAGTAGTCTCGGACAGGCGGCCATTGAGGCCAGGAATATTGAGGCATTTGGCCTCATTAATGATGGGCTGGAAAACTCTGGCGCCAATTTCCGCGTACGGCTGGTGGGGTTAAACGAGTTGGCCCAGCCGGAGGGCTGGACCTCGCTTAGCAGTATTTTACCGCAATTGGTAGTAAACCCTGAAGTTCAGGGATTGCGTAATGCGGTAAGCGCCGACGCGGTGAACTATATCACTATCGGTCTCCCGCTGGATTGCGGGTTAGCCTATGTGAATACCGTACCCAACGCCTCAACCATGGTAGCCGCAGAGACGGTCGATTGCGCGACGACCGGTACGCGCCATGAATTCGGCCATAATATGGGCATTCACCACGGTGATGAGCGGCCGACGCCTCTATGGGCGCGAGGCGATCAGATTACGCGCACCATTATGGCCGGTAATGCCATTCCTTTCTACTCTACTCCCCAACGCTATACCGCGCAGATGGGTATTCCCATGGGAGCAATCGATTCAGTGGATGCCGTGAGAATGATGAATACCAATTCTCCCATCGTGGCCGCATTTCGCTAACCGTAAGGTGAACATCATGAAAAGACTCTTTAGCATGTCTTATTTGTTGCTGATTACCGCGTCGATGGCGATGGGTTACGAGGAGACCCACGCAGCCCTGTTAACCCCCGCCGCTATCCAAGACAGTCAGGGCGCCGCGGTGGCGGTAAAAACCGAGTCATTTATATTTCGCTATTTACGGGTTCTGCCGCAGCATCCCAACGAATACCCCATGACGATAAATGATAACGTACTGGGCCAACTTCATTCCGGCAGTAAATTTATTCTCCAGGCTTATCCTTTTGGCCCGCCGTTGTCGGTCCTGGTAACAAGCACCTCGGTATTTAACGGAATACACCGTTTTACCGGCGATATCTCCAGTGCCGAATTACAGCATATCGGCTCTTTCAGTATTACCGTCTCCGGCGACCGTCGCGATACTATTGGCAATATCAACATCAATACCAATGATTTCCAGTTCAGCACGCATAACGGGCGAGGGACTATGGCGGTAATCAATCCTGACCGTCAGCCGGTAGAACGCTGTTATCCTGATCACGGTGGGCGTTTACTATGTCGTTAGCCAATAGCTGAGAAATATAGCTTTGAAGCAGCGGAAGTCTTAACCCGCTCTTCTGTGCCGGTTGTCGATGTCTGCAAGTATCCCCCGTGCGCCGGTTGATGCACGGGTTAAAGGCTGAATCTATTTATTGGGCTTCTTTTCGGTCTCCACCAAACGCGCCGGTGTTTCCGGCGTCAGTCCGCCACGCCTCCGTTGCCAGGTATTCTCGCCGTTTTTCGACCACTCTCCCGCGACGGCATTGCGGGCGAAATCTTGCCAGATATCATTCCAGTCTCCCATGGAATACCCATACCAGGGTGAACGCGGGGTGAGGGCGGGCAGACCGAGTTCCCGCCACAGCGTCTGCGCCCGTTCCATATATTCCCGCCCCGGCAGCGCGAGGGGCGCCATGGGATATTTAAGCGTCGCATCGATAAGCAGGGTGGAATCGGCGTGGGCCGGTCCCGATTTGGGCGAATGCCCGCCGGAACGGTAGGGCTCGATATGCACGTCTTCAATGGGATTACAGCGATAGGCCAGAGACCACATTACCGCGTCCGTATGTTCCGGTTCGATATCCTCGCTCACGGCGATAACCATTTTGCCGCTGTCGGCCTGCCGGGCGGCTGTGCCCTGCAGGCCCCGCCAGATTTCGCTTTTTGGCGTGTTATTGGCAAATTGGACAAAGATGATCGGCCGCAGATTGCTCAGCGGCTCATGCATCACCACCCGCAAAGCGCTTTTCAGGGACAGATGCTCGCGCAGGTGGTTCAGGAACAGAGGTTCCAGGGCCAGCTTTTTGATAACGCTGGATTCGCTGGGGGACACCTGGCTTATCATAGAGGCAAAAACGGGCGCCCGCCGGTGCGTGATGGCGGTCACTTCCATGGACATATTGAAATCCTCCAGGGCGACATAGCCGTTGCTCTCGCCAAACGGTCCTTCCGGTTCAAGCAGGCTGGTATCGATTAGCCCTTCAATGACAATCTCAGCGTCGGCGGGGACTTCAAGGTCCACCGTCACACCCCGTGCGGTCCTTATTGCCGTACCGGCCAGGGCGCCGGCCACCGACAGTTCATCCTGATCAATAGCCAGCTTTTCCGGGCCGGTATACATCACCACCGGAGCGGCGCCGATAACAATGGCGCAGGGCATCCGTTCTCCCCGATCGCGGTATTTGCACCAGTGTAGATAGCCGCCGGCGCCGCCGATGCGTGACGACATCCGCACCCCCAACCGATTGGTGCTTTTCAAAGCGGCCCGATAGGTGCCGATATTGCGCACCCCGCTATCAGGATCGGCGGTAATGCACAGGGTTGCGGTGAGATACGGCGCGGCGTCGAAGCCCGGCGTTGAAACCGGTACCGGCAGCGCTGCCAGCCCGCCGCCGGGACGCTTGAGCTCGTCACCCGTGATGATGATTTCCTGGCAAGGCGGCGCAGTGACCGTAACCGGCGTGATGGGATTTTTGATGGCATTTAGCCAGTCGGCGCCGATATCTTCCAGAGTCCGGCCAATGCCCAGTCCATAAATACGCGGCGACGCGGCAAAGGCGCCTACCGCCACAGGCATATCGTAGCGGCGGCCGGCGGAATCGACGACATTGGTAAAAAGAAAAGCCCGGCGATCGTCCTCGGCGATCCCGCCGATAAACTGGCAACGGACCAAAGGATGCAGTTCGGTATCTTTATTGATGGGACGATCGATGCGAACAAGCAGGCCCTGTGCCTCAAGCTCCGCAAGGTGACTCTGGAAATCAAGGCTCACCGTCTTGCTTACTGATTCTGCGCCATTCATATCGAAATGCTCTTTTAGGGGAAAGGGCACGGCTCTAAGACCCGGTGGCAATAGCGTCGCCAGCGTAATGCCGAGTCTCCATGCTGCAATGGAATTTTCCTGAACGCAATATACCGTTCCCGCTGATTTGTAAGCCGATGTCATTATCGCGATTTAGCGTGGCAATGGCCTTTGTCGGAAAATCTTTCAGCACCTGGTACCTAAGTTCAGGCCTTTGCCAAACCCGTTTCCCCACGGGTTAGCAATGAACCATTACCTATTTCCTATATTGACGAAGTCATTGACGGCAAACTCGCCCAGAAAATGTCAGGCACGGAAACCTGTGACGTTAATCGAGAAAATAAATCCGTCAATGCTGCATAGTGTTAAATAGATCGCAAAATAAATTTGTATAAGCTCACTCTATGACTAAACTTATTTAAGTAAGTGCGAATAAAATGCATAGTGTTGATTATATGCTAAAAGCATTTTAATTTATACCTTACCCTAACTTTTACGTATTATATTGGAGTTAAAATGACTATATATCAAGAAGGTAAGAGAACGTTTGCTCCAACAAAGGAAAAGGCGCCTGCAAAAGAGAAGCCGGCGGAAAAAGCAAAGGCATCCGGTAAGGACAAAAGTGATGATAAAAAGGGCGATAAGTCAAAAGGAAAAGGCAGCACCAAGAAATAATGACTTATAGACCAAGCCTGGTACGGCATTCCAGCGGCTGATTAGATTTATCTTAATCAGCCCGTTTTTTATGGCCGGCCGTTTTACCCCTTATACGCTTAGCCTTTTCCTGTATTAGTATCTTGGTGTTCCATACCCGCCATCAGTCTTAAACCTAATTCCAAGCCTACCTTTTAATATGGGCGGGTAAAGGTATGGTGATCATGGTGGAATAATTCAAATCCAAGCCGGGAACCGATGTCAAACGAGACGCGGCAAATTCTGACGCGGGCATGGCGGATTCGACAACGTCGGGAGCCGCTAGGGAACCCTTTATACTTGCCTTGCCATTATACAATCTCATTCACGTTCACTTACCGCGAGCCAAAAGCGTCCTTAATCGCCTCTATTACCACACGGACGCGCCCCGCAGACCAGACATCAGGATTGACCACCAGCCAGATATCGGCGGAGTCGCTGCGGGACGGCATCACGTTGACCAGTTCGGGGCAGCATCTTTCCACTATTTCTTGCGCCATCATACTGATCCCCATTCCTTGCCTGACCGCTTCAATCATCAGCAATTGCGAGGCGGTTTCCATAACGATATTGCCGTTGGTCAAGGGTTCGCCACACAATTCCTGCCAATACTGGGGCAGCACGTCACGGGGAAACATGACCAGCTCATGTCCCGCAAAGGCGCTACCGGCTACCGGCAGGCCGTGCCTGGAAACATACTCCGCCGAGGCGTACAACCCCATCCGTACGGTGGCCAGCCGGCGGATAATCAAGCTGCCGTCCGTCGGACGCGCGCTGCGCACCGCCAGGTCGGCTTCGCCGCGTTTAATATCCAACAGCGCGGGTGCGGTGGAGAGCGTTACGGTAATACCGGGAGACGACTGGCGCAATTCCCGCAGTGCCGGCAGTAAAAAACAGCGCGCCAGCGTTTCCGTTGAGGCAATATGCACCGTGCCGGCTAAGGTTGTGTCCAAACCGATGGTTTTGCGCCCCATTGCCGCCGCGGCGGCTTCCATCTTTTCCGCTTCCGGCACCAATAACCTACCGGCGGCCGTCAGGCTATAACCCTCGGGATGGCGGGTAAACAGGCCGATGTTTAATTCCTGCTCCAGCGTGCGCAGGCGACGGGCAACGGTGGCCTGATCGACGCCGAGGCTGGCCGCCGCCGCACGCAGGCTGCCTGTGCGGGCGATAGCCAATAAATAACGCGTATTATCCCAGTTCATTTCTCCTCCGCTGCATTTTTGCCGCACCTGACCTTATTCTTGCTGCATTTTAAGCCCGCTGATTCCTCTTTACACTCATGGCAGACAAGGAAACAGAAGGAATAAACCATGACCGAAGCGAGAGTTATAGCTAACGGCGGCGAAACTCCCGCCCAAAGGAGGCAATTTGCCGTTTTGCTGGTGCTCTGCGCCGGCATGTTTATGGCGATTCTGGATGTTAATGTGATTAATATCGCTATCGCCAGCATACAGTCTGAGCTGCGAACGACGGTAGCGGGCATTACCTGGGCAGTGGACGCTTACAACCTGACGCTGACCGGCCTGATGCTGTCCGCCGGTGCGCTGGCCGATCGCCACGGCGCCCGTCGTATATGGATGCTTGGCCTGCTGCTGTTTATCGGCGCGTCATTGGGGTGTGGTCTGGCCCATTCAATCGGCCAATTGATTATGCTGAGGCTGATCCAGGGCATGGGCGCGGCGTTATTTATTCCCGCATCCTTTGCGCTTATGCCTCTTATCTGGCCAGACAATGCGCTCCGGCAACGGAATATTGGCCTGTTTGGCGCCGTCGTTTCCCTTGCCGCCGCGGCGGGACCAATATTGGGGGGTTTTCTGGTCAATTTTTTCGGCTGGCGCAGCGTTTTTTTGATCAATATTCCCATCGGTCTGTGCGGCCTGCTGGCGGCGTTTCGTCTGTTGCCCCGAGTTCACGGCGGCCGCGAGCGGGATTTTGATATGGCGGGACAAGTGCTCGGTATAACGACGCTGACCGCGTTGAGTTATCTGCTGATAGAACTGCCTGCGCTGGGATGGGCCAGCAGCTTGATCCAACTTGCCGCAGGGATTTCCCTGGCGGGCGCGGCAGGCTTTATCATGGTGGAACGACGCGCCGTTTCGCCGCTGGTCCCGCAGTCCCTGTTTCAGGATGCCGGGTTTACCATCGCCAATCTCACCGGCATGATGATTAACGTATGTTACTTCGGCGGCATCTATGCCATGAGCCTGGAATTGCAGCACCATTTGCACCTGTCCCCTTTGCGTACGGGTATGGCGCTGCTGCCGTTGGCGCTTTGCCTGATGGCCGGCAATATACTCTCCGGTCGGTTGATGGCGCATTGGGGGGGCAAAAACCAGATGATCACTGGATTAGCGCTAAGCGCCTGCGGCTATCTTGGCATGCTGTTTTTAGCAGATCACATCACCCCCTTGGTGATTATCGCTATGGCACTCTTGGCCGGAGGCGCCGCCTTTGTCGTGCCGCCGATGACATCCACCGTCTTGCACCGAGCGCCTTTAGCGATGGTGGCTTCCGCCTCTGCGGTACACACCACGCTGCGTCAGCTGGGGTCGCTGATGGGTATCGCCCTGACCGGCCTGGTATTTTCGCTTCTCGTCTCGCCTTTGGCGATGCTGATGCTGGTTTCAGCGCTGGTTCATCTCCTGCTGGCGCTGGTGGTCTGGCGATGGCTACCTGAAAAATGAAAAATCCGTACATGAACGAACAAGATGGCGGTTGGGAAAGAACAGCTTTTTGTCCATCCGAGATTGTTACAGCTAATGGAACATAACGAACATCACTATGTTTCGTATTTGGTATTGACGGCCATTAACTGATATCCCTTGAAATGTTGGCTATGCAGTCGGTTTATGGCGTTATCTACACGCGCAACTTCTGCTCGTCACTCGAAAGGGCATGACATCGCAAACAGACCCGGCGGGTTGAAAAAAAGGTCGGACCTGACAGCCCGACCGATCTCACTTGCCCATCCATGGCACACAGCAAAAGAATGAGGCTGTAGAGTGCCATCCTGAGACTAAATGGTTCCTTAACTGTTTCTAATATTGCCAAAACAGACTTGCTCGCAACATAGAGGATGGACAGCCGCTGCCGGCAAAATGGTCAGGTTCGACAGTCCTAGCCAGGACGCCATCAGGCGAAGTTCTCCCATAAGTCGTTCCACCGTACACTGCGGCGCACCGGGCTCGAGATGTGCCCGCAGGACAAGCAGTGTGCCGGTTTTGCGTTCCGCCTTCAGGTCCACGCGGGCGACGAGCGCGCCATCCAGCAGGAAAGGCAGTACGTAATAACCGTGCTCGCGCTTATGGGCGGGCGTGTAGATTTCAAGACGATAGCGGAATCCGAATACCCTCTCGGTGCGCGGACGGTGCCATATAAGCGGGTCGAAGGGCGACAGAAGTGCCGCGCCCTCAAGCTTGCGACCGGCGCGGGCCTCTTTGTGTAAATAGGCCTGCTGCTGCCAGCCACGCACCCGCACCGGGATGAGGGTTCCCTCTTCCACCAACTGTTCGATGGGCAACCTTGCGTCCGGCGCGGGGATGCGATAGTAGTCACGCAGGTCATCCACCGTCGCGATGCCCAAGGCGCGCCCGGAGCGTTCGATAAGCGCCCGCCGGGCATCAACGCCGCTTGGCGTGGGGAGTTGCAGGATAGCCCGTGGCAACACCCGCTCGGGCAGATCGTAGACCCGCTCAAAGCTGCCCCTGCGGTGGGTTGAGGCAACCAGCCCGGCCCAGAACAGCCATTCCAGCGCATGCTTGGCGGCGCTCCATACCCACATGCCCTTTGCGGCTCGGCTGCCCGCTATATCGGATGCGGCCAGCGGACCCTCTGCCTCAATGCGGGCAAGCAGGGCATCGGCCTCGCCCCGCTTCTCCCCGGCAAAGGGCTCGAGTTGCCGCCACACGCCCTGGCCGCGAAGCGCGCGGTTCATACGCCAGCGCAGCAGTGGTTGACAGTCAATGGGCAGCATGGACGCCTCATGTCCCCAATATTCGAAGAAGCGCTTGGGTCTGGCTGCCGACAGCGCGTCGAGGAGCGCCGGTTCGTAAGAGCCCAGGCGTGAGTAGAGCGGCATATAGTGCGCGCGCACTAGAATATTCACGCTGTCGATCTGAAGCAGACCGAGCTTTTCAACGCCCTTGCGCAGCTGAGCCGCGCCGACAGCCTCCAGGCGATGCAGCCCGTTAAAGCCCTGGGCCGTAAGCGCGACGCGACGTGCTTCCGCAACGGAGATTTCCGCCTTCAGAATGGCTCTCCCGTAACAATGGAGATAAGTGCGCGCAGGTTGGCGGATCGGTTATCACATAGGTAGATTGGATAAGCTAAAGCCATTTTTTTCTCCGAAAAGCGCTGTCTTGGTATCAATGCGGGATCGTCGTTTGTAAAACGCTTCAACATTGAGCGGAGCGGCGGTTGCGGCAAAGGCACCGTAGCGTTTCATATTTAATACATTAGCTTGCATCATGTACAAGAGGAATTTTTATCAAGGTGTGGGTCGTTTGGAACCGGCAAGCACCGGCAGTCGATTGTTTTGATAGCAGCAGTACGATTGGGCAAATTTACTGACTGTCGAAGGTACTGAAAGTGAATGAACGGAAGCATCTGCTAAAATTATGCCGTGCCCGGTCGTAGATGAAACATTACTAAACTGCAGGCGCATCTGGCCTAGAAAATTTAAGCCAGATTTAACCAGACAGACACCTGTAAAAACATATAACGTTAAGATCAGATTTAATCAGATACACATGCTTACGATTTAAAATATTAAATACGAGGCTTTAATACTTTATTTTTTGAAGACTTCGGCATTAACGGTTTTATGATCCGACTCGTGACCTGATCTATCGACAATAAGATAGAAGCAATCACGTGCTTTTACGTTGCCCGATGCCCAACATTTTTTATTTGCTTCTTTTGCCAGTTTTTTATGACCGATGGAAGGGGTGCCCGTCTGCGTAAGAGACACATCGCCTATTTTGGTGTAATTAGCGGACTCTTCACGGGTAGTCTGCTTTGCCGCAAATGTAGAGGCAGAAAACAGAACGGTTACAGCCAGTATGGAGATAATGTATTTCATTGCCTGACCTTATTTTTTATAGAAAATTTGCGGGGGGGTTAAAATTATTTTACTCACCTCTTAAGGAATAGCTTAAATCCGTGAAAAGTCAATATGAGCACGGTATTGCCGGTTTTTACAAGTCCGGGTCCAACCATTGCCAAATCGGCGTGGCTCATGGCATGGCATTGGCCTCACCCCCGCCACGTATCTTCCCGGCAAAAAATCGAGTTGCCGCCACACGCCTTGGTTGCGACGCGACGAGCGTCCGTTGCTTGGTAGATTCTATGGCGGGGACAAATTGCGGGATGGTAATCGGGATTGCTATCGGGGTAGATCATCCCGAGTTAAACCAATGTCACGCAATTGTCGATCATTCATTCTGAGCAGTTCGATACGTGCTTTGCGACGCAGTTTCTTTTTGTATAAGAAAATACAAAATTTCGAATATAAAACAAATATTAGCCTGGGCCTAGAAGTAGAAATATTTAATCTAGAAAAAATAAAATTTTTATTCTGACGTCTTTTTTTATTATGCATTTTACATATTCTTTTAATATTAAACCAGGCGATACTTGTGTATCGCCATTGGTCCACAATATAAGAATGGCACTATAATTTGACGTTTCAGCCAGATTATTTTTCAATTTCCACCAATTGGTGGGATACATCAGCAGTCAAATCAAGGCCATAGATTTTCTTTAGCTCGCCTATACGAGCAAGGCTTTGGTCACCGAATGCGCACTTACCTTCAAAGGCATGTAGTACGATACCTTCGACAAGATTTCCCAAGCTTATATCGTGATATTCAGCCAGACCCTTAAGTACTTTTAGAAGACGTTTTTCAATACGAAAACCGGATTGCACTCGTTCTACAGTATAAGGTTTTGAAACGTTTTCCTGGTTAACAGCCATTTATCGATCCTCTCTATGGTGGTTCACCTTGCCATGTCGTTGGCACTTCGGGCCGGAAGCCCAGGCTTCGCGCCAGGGTTCCGTTCAACACCCCCGACCAGGGATGGGAAAGAGGCGTGGCTATCGGTTCCATCGAGGCGCATAGTTCGGTAGCGAACTATGTCAATTGTCTCGTCTCTTTTTCCTATTTGCTTGCTCATTCAAAAGGCAAGGAAGCCAAATGTAAAAGATTTTTTTGGGCTTTTTTATAAAGGTTCGTTTGTTCATTGAATTAACACGTTCATGACTCATGAACAAAAAGAAGGTGTGAACAGATGAGAAAGTACAGCTGCTGTATGAGCTGTAGAGAACCTGCCGACGGGATTCCAGTTACTTCAGTATGAATTCAGTACTAGATATCGGCCCTAACAATAATAAAAATTATTTATAAGATTCATGAAGTGTTAATTTAACGAGTAATTTGTTTATACAATAAATATTTGTTCAACAAAACCATTTTTATACTGAGAACGCTTCTCTTATTATTCGTAATTTAATATGATTCTCTTGCTGCCGAAGAGCCGGCAGCCGGGATTTGCAGCCCGATGAGCTCCATGGCGAACGCGCGCCAGCGCAATCTTAATGTTACTCCATGGAGATTGTATTATGAATACCGCCATTCTCACCACCGAACTTCGTATTGCCCTGTATCGTCGCGTTGCCGCACTGGCTTACCAAAATTTCTGCTTATCCAAAGGGATGGGCCAGCCATTGGCGTTGGATGCGCTTGAAATCAAGATCGCTTGGCAAGTTGAAGCCGATCATATAATTAAATATGGTTTGGAACATGGCCCGGAATACGCCTGTGAATTTTTACGTGATTTGGTTGACCCTGATTTCCTTACCGAACCGCCACAGCTGACGGAATGGGGCATCGAAGCCATGGAATTGATTGTGAATAGCAGGATTGATGATATTCCTGAAAGCAAGGTGCTGCATTAAGCCAGGGCCTTGCTGGCCGAGCATATGCGTATTAATCATTTTCAATGTTGATGCTTTGCAGTCGGTAAAATACCGAGGAGCTCAAGGATGGATTCTGTTCGAGCTCCTTGATTAGGTCTCCGAGTGGGACAATCATTGTTTTAATAGCCGGATATCCCGGATATTCTCGGCATTGTAGTCGCGCTTTCACACTTTGATTTGCCTAGAATAGGCCAAATCGTCGTAAATTCGGTAAATTGATTCCTTATCAAATTAGTCGGCACTACGTACAAATGGATGTTAAATATCTTGGGAGGTTTTGAGGAACGTTGAAAACGGAGAAACACTAACCATACCCTATACGTGAAACCACTCTTTATTACAAAATTACAAGCAACTACAACTGTTAATAATTACTTTATTATCAGTGAATTGTAACTTAAAATTCATATTTGATTACTTTAGAGGAGAATGCTAAAGTAATCATAATTGATTACAAGGATGTACTCATGTTCACCATTAGCCTTATCCGGGCGGCGCAAAAAGAGTTAGTCAAGCTGCCTGCCGGCCTGTATGCGGCGATGCTTGATTTGATGGAAGAATTAGGTGAGGCAGGAGTCTCTTTAAAAGAACCAAAAGTTAGAGATATAGGCAACGGCTTGAAAGAACTGCGTGCGAACGCGCAAGAGGGTATCGCCAGGGGCTTTTTCTTTTTTGAGGCTGACCGGCAAATTTATGTCGTGCATATCCTACAAAAGAAGAGTCAAAAAACACCAAAAGCGGCATTGGAACTGGCAAAAGAACGCATGAATATGTTGAAGAGGATGCTTAAAAATGACAAATGAAGACTTCGATCTCGTCCCATTTGCTGAAGTTAAAGCCATTGCCTTGAAAAACCCGGATGTACAGGAAGCTTATAACGACATCCAAGTCAGAAAAGCGCTCGCCGCTCAGCTCAAGACAGCCCGCAAAGCTATGCACCTTACACAGCAAGATATCGCCTTAAAGACCGGGATAAAAAAGCAGAATATCAGCCGAATTGAAAATGGTTTGGTATCGCCGAATTTCTCAACGCTGAATAAGTACGCAGCGGCCTTGGGTGGTTCTTTTGTTTTTCAATTAAATCATTTAACATGAATCTGCGTTGCAGGGATTGGTTTAAGCTAAGATCACAATCTTGTTAGCTACCCAGTTCATCGATCGGTCAGTGCCGCTATTGTGTGGCCGTGCCGTTGCATGATGATATCAAACTCAGCATCCCGTTAGGCATTCTGATAAGCCTCGAATTCCGCTTTGCTGATCACCACGGCAACGCTGCCATCCCGACGAGTGATTTCAACCGGTTCGCCGTTGACAGCGACATCCAGCACTACGGAGATATTAGCTCTGGCTTGAGTCGAGGTATAGGTCAGCATATCGTTTCTCCTAAGTTGTACATATTAAGTGTACACATCGTTTGTTCTCTTTTCATTCATCGGCATGAAAAACACAGCAGAGCTATCCACTGCGCCGGGCTTATCATTCTGCCATTTCGTTTAAAGGAAGCCAGACTGAAAGCGAAGTTGTCGCAGCAACGGCTTGGCCTTATTCGATATTCTGTATCTGCTCCCGCATCTGCTCAATCAGCACCTTCAGCTCAATGGCCGAGGTCGTTACGCTGGCATTGATGGACTTCGACCCCAGCGTGTTCGATTCCCGGTTGAACTCCTGCATCATGAAATCCAGGCGGCGGCCGACGGCTTCTTTCTTATTGAGGATGTTGTAGGTTTCTTTTACGTGGGCCTCCAGGCGATCCAGCTCCTCGGCGACATCGATGCGCTGGGCCAGCAGCACCAGTTCCTGCTCAAGGCGGTTGTTCTCCAACTGGACCTTGGCGTCTTCCATTTTGGCCAGCAGGCGTTCCCGCTGCCACACCAGGATATCCGGCATTTGCTGGCGCACCTTGGCGACTTCGGCGCTGACGTTCGCCAGGCGCTGCTCGATCATCAGCTTCATTGCCGCGCCTTCGGTTTCCCGTACCAGGATAAAATCATCCAGGGTCTGGTCCAGGGCCGCCAGCAGTTCCGCGCTGATGGCGTCCAGATCCTGCTCTTCCGCCGCCATCACGCCGGGCCAGCGCAAGATTTCCACCGGGTCGATTTCACCCTCGTCGCTTTGCATCTTGACCCATTGAGCGGCTTCCACCAGCTGTTTCGCCAATGCCTCGTTTAAGATCAACGCGCTTTGCATATGGGGATTGGCCTCAAAGCGCAAATTGCATTCAATCTTGCCGCGGGTCAGGCGATTGCGGGTGCGTTCACGAATGGCCGGCTCCAGCCCGCGAAATTGCTCCGGCAACCGGATATAGGTTTCCAGATAGCGTTGATTGACAGAGCGTAGCTCCCAGGTGGCATTGCCCCAGTTACCCTTGATCTCACGTCGGGCGAAAGCGGTCATACTGCGGATCATAAACATACCCGTCCATTAAAAAAGATGGGGGGATTATAGCGTCGCATGGACGAGCATGATAGGCATAAGGCGACGAAGACCGTATAATGCGCAGCCAATACATGATTAACCCGTCCGGAGAGACACAATGCGTCCAGCAGGCAGAGAAGTACAGCAAGTGCGCCCCGTCACCATTACCCGCCATTTCACCAAACATGCCGAGGGTTCGGTGCTGATAGAATTCGGTGATACCCGGGTGCTTTGCACTGCCACGGTGGAAGAAGGCGTACCGCGTTTTCTCAAGGGGCAGGGACAAGGCTGGATTACCGCGGAGTACGGCATGTTGCCCCGGGCAACCCACACCCGCAATGCGCGGGAAGCCTCTCGCGGCAAGCAGGGAGGCCGGACTATGGAAATCCAGCGTCTGATTGCCCGTTCCCTGCGTGCGGCGGTGGATTTGACCAAGCTCGGCGAATATACCATTACCCTTGATTGCGATGTGCTGCAGGCCGATGGCGGCACCCGCACCGCGTCCATCACCGGCGCCTGCGTGGCGCTGGTGGATGCCCTTAACGGCATGGTGAAGGAAGGCCAGCTCAAGGTGAGCCCCTTCAAGGGTTTTGTGGCGGCTATATCGGTAGGTATAGTGGCGGGCCGCGGGGTATGCGATTTGGAATATGTGGAAGACTCCACCGCGGAAACCGATATGAACGTGGTGATGCTGGAAGACGGCCGGATGATAGAAGTCCAGGGCACCGCCGAAGGAGAGCCGTTCAGCCAACAGGAACTGCTCGGCTTGCTTGAGCTGGCGCGCGGGGGCATCGAAACCCTGATTCAGGCGCAGAAAGCGGCGCTGTCGGTTTAATGTTGCCGGGCGGCGCCGATGCGCCGCCTGCGGGTTGGAAGGAGTGTATATGAAAGACTACCAGCGTGAATTTATAGAGTTCGCATTAAATAAACAGGTGCTTAAATTTGGCGAATTTACGCTGAAGTCAGGGCGCAAGAGCCCTTACTTTTTCAATGCCGGTTTGTTTAATACCGGCCGCGATCTGGCGCTGCTGGGCCGATTCTACGCCGCCGCGCTGATGGATTCCGGTATTGATTTCGATGTGGTGTTCGGGCCGGCCTATAAGGGCATCCCCATCGCCACCACCACGGTAGTAGCCCTGGCGGAGCACTATGAGCGGGATGTGCCCTACTGTTTCAATCGCAAGGAAGCCAAGGAACATGGGGAGGGGGGCAGCCTGGTGGGCAGTCCTTTGCAGGGGAAAGTCATGCTGGTGGATGATGTTATCACCGCCGGCACCGCCATTCGCGAGTCCATGGAAATCATCACCGCCCATCAGGCCACCCTTGCCGGGGTGTTGATTTCTCTCGACCGCCGGGAAAAAGGCCGGGGGGATATTTCAGCGATCCAGGAAGTGGAGCGGGATTATCACTGCCGGGTGCTGGCTATCATTACCTTGGACGATCTTATCGATTATCTGGAAGAAAAAAACGAGATGGCCGATCACTTGGCGGCGGTGCATGCTTACCAGCGGCAATACGGTGTCTGAAGCATTGCCGCCCCGGGCGGCGGCATTTACTTCAACTGAGCCAGCAGCAGCGGCCAGCGCGCTTCAAAGTCCCGGGTCGGCAAATATTTGAATTCGGTGCGGACAAAACGCGCCAGCAGTCCTTCGCAATAGGCCAGCAGCTGGCTGGCCAGCAGGGTTTCATCGCTTTCGAATCCTTGGCCTTCGCGCAGCTTGCGCTCCCGCAACACTTGGCGCAGCTGGGCTTCTATGCGTTCATAAAGCTGATTGATGCGGCCCTGCAGACGGTCCTGTTCGAACATCAGGGCATGGCCGGTCATGATGCGCGTCAGGCCGGGGTTGCGTTCGGCAAAGCCCAGGATCAGCAGTAAAATCAGACGAAGACGATTAAAGGTTTCCTTTTCATCCTGCAGAATGAGATTGATGCGGCTGCTCAAGCTGTCTTCGATAAATTCTATCAGGCTGTCGAACATGCGGGTTTTGCTGGGGAAGTGGCGGTAAAGCGCGGCTTCCGATACCCCCACCGCCGCGGCCAGTTTAGCGGTGGTGATCCGTTGACTGCCGTCGCTGGATTCAAGCATTTGCGCCAATGCCTGAAGAATTTCCTCGCGTCGATTACGCTTCTTGTTTTTTTGTTCTGTCATACCTAACGGGTCCCTGGGTAATAAAATCAAATCGAATCAACATCAGGCATCGGCCGTAACATCACCCTGTGTTACGGCGTTAAAAAAATGAATTATCAATGCCGGGGAAGGTTTGCCCGTTAACGTCTACATTAACGCTTCCATTAAGGACTAGTGGCGTCCGGAATGACCAAAGCCGCCTTCGCCACGTTCGCTGGCGGTAAAATCGTCCACCACGTTAAAATCCACCTGCACTACGGGTACGAAGACCATCTGCGCGAGGCGTTCGCCCGGTTCAATAGTAAAGACCTGCTGACCGCGGTTCCACACCGAGACCATCAGCGGCCCCTGGTAGTCCGAATCGATGAGTCCCACCAGGTTGCCCAGTACAATGCCGTGCTTATGTCCCAGCCCGGATCGGGGCAATATCACCGCCGCCAGCGCCGGATCGGCAATATGAACGGCCAGGCCGGTGGGAACCAGGGTGGTTTCTCCCGGCGCCAGGACAACGGCGCTATCGAGACAGGCGCGCAAATCCAGGCCGGCGGAGCCTTCAGTGGCGTAGGCCGGCAGGGGAAATTGCTCGCCGATGCGGCGATCAAGGATCTTAACGTCGATTTTTTTCTTCATAACGGCTGATAATCTCGTCGATTAATTGTTGACCAAGCAAGGTCTTATCGCTTAGCGGCAAAAGGCGATCCCCATCCTGCCAAAATAAATGCAAGGCGTTGGTCTCGCTGTTAAATCCCTGGTCTTGCCGGGACACGTCATTGGCGCAAATCAAATCGAGATTTTTCTTTATGCGCTTTTGCCGGGCGTATTCTTCCATATTCTGTGTTTCGGCGGCAAATCCGACCACATACGGGCGATTTTTGGTCATGGCCCCCACCTCGGCCACAATATCAGGGTTTTTTATCATTTTTATGGTGATTTCGTCACCCTGGGTTTTTATTTTTTCGCTGGCGGTTTGAATGGCGCGATAATCCGCCACCGCGGCGCAGCCGATAAAAATCTGCTGCAGTTCGATATCATTCATTACCGCGTCATGCATCTCCAGCGCGCTGGTAACGTTGACGCGCCAGACGTTGGCCGGGGTGGGCAAATCCACCGGGCCGGCCACCAGCGTGACATGGGCGCCCCGGTCCGCCGCCGCCTTGGCGATGGCGAATCCCATCCGGCCGGAGCTTTGATTGCTGATATAACGCACCGGATCAAGGGACTCCCGGGTGGGGCCGGCGGTGACCATGATGTTGAGATGTTCCAGGCTGCGGTCGATGGTAAAATGACGGCGCGCCCTCTCCACCAGCTCCAGGGGATTGAGCATCCGGCCCGGGCCGATGTCGCCGCAGGCCTGGCTGCCGTCATCCGGACCCCATAATAGTACGCCGCGCGCGGCCAGGGTCTGCAGGTTGGCCTGGGTAGCGCTCGCCCGGTACATCTGCTGGTTCATGGCCGGGGCCACGGCAATGCGCGCGGCGGTGGCGAGGCATATCGTGGTCACCAGGTCATTGGCCATGCCCGCCGCCATACGGGCCAGCACATCGGCGCTGGCAGGGGCCAGCAGGACCAGATCGGCCCATTTGCCCAGTTCGATATGCCCCATTGCGGCTTCGGCGGCGGGATCCAGCAAATCGTCGGCTACCGGATGTCCGGAAACCGCCTGGAGCGTCAGCGGGGTGATAAACGCTTTTGCCGCGGGGGTCATGACAACCCGTACCTCAGCGCCCCTGTCACGTAAACGGCGCACCAGTTCAGGGCTCTTGTAGGCGGCGATGCCGCCGCTTATGCCAAGTACAATATGTTTGCCGGCAAGTTCCGTCATCTCGAATGTCCACTTGAAAGCTTGAGTAGGTAACATTTTATCATAACCCTACGGTTAACCATCATTTGTCTCTTTGAGGCAATCCATCGCAAATTGCAATGCCTGCCGTAATTTCGTCATCTGACCGTCGAGCAAATTTGCGCCGGATGGCATGATAGGCGGCGAATGGGGGATGATAAGGATATGGCGAAGCGAAACAAAAAGGAGTGGCCCTATGGACTGGCGCCCAGGGAAAAATTAACCTTGTTAGGCCCGTCGGCATTGTCGGATACGGAGCTGTTGGCCCTGTTTTTGCGAACCGGTCTGCCGGGTTCACATGTCATTCATCTTGCCGAGCAGTTAATGGCCCGGTTCGGCTCTTTGGATAAATTGATGTCGGCCGATTGTAAAACCCTGTGCGCCACAAAAGGCCTGGGACCGTCAAAATATACCCAGCTGCAGGCCATCAGGGAGATGGCGCAGCGGTATTACGGTTCGCACCTGATGCGCGAAGACGCCATGACCAGCCCGAATATTGCGCAGAATTACCTGCAGATCATGTTGGCGCACCGGGAGCGGGAAGTGTTCGTGGTATTGTTTTTAAATAATCAGCACCATCTTATAAAACACATGGAATTATTTCACGGCTCGGTGAACAGCGTCGAGGTGCATCCCCGCGAAATCCTTCGCGAGGCGCTTAAAGTCAATGCGGCGGCGATTATTTTGGCGCACAATCACCCTTCGGGTAGGGCCGAACCCAGCCGCGCCGATCGCGAAGTCACCGAACAGGTGGTGAAAGCAGGTCTTTTTCTGGATATCAGGGTGCTGGATCACCTGGTCATCGGGGCAGAAGAGTGCGTCTCTTTTGCCGAAAGAGGGTGGTTGTGAGCTTTATTCTTGCGATCCACCAGGATCTTTGCTTGCGCGGGACTTGAGCACTTGCGCTTCAAAGCGTATACTACGCCACCTTTGAGAATCTTGGGTGTAGCGTTGAGAGCCTATCTCAGCAGGTTCAAACCTGTTGTAAGTCTCTCCTCAGTGAATGTGCTGAGATGGGCTCTAAAGCCTGACGAGGCGGCTGACACCTTTTTTTGAGCTCGAGCTGATTGATTTTTGGAGAATAGACATGTCCCGAGTCTGCCAAGTTACTGGCAAGCGCCCGGTGAGCGGCAACAACCGCTCCCACGCAATGAATGCGACCAAACGCCGTTTTCTGCCTAACCTGCACTCTCACCGTTTTTGGGTTGAGAGCGAAAAACGCTTTGTTACGCTGCGTGTATCTGCTAAAGGTATGCGTGTAATCGACAAGAAGGGCATCGAAACGGTTCTGACCGATTTGCGTGCCCGCGGTGAAAAGTATTAAGGAAATGAATCATGGCTAAAGGTGTTCGCGAGAAGATCAAGCTGGTTTCTTCTGCTGGTACTGGTCACTACTATACCACCACGAAGAACAAGCGCACCAAACCGGAAAAATTGGAATTGAAAAAATTCGATCCGGTGGTACGCCAGCATGTGATTTAC
This sequence comes from Sodalis sp. RH15, assembly GCF_047324255.1. Taxonomy (NCBI): domain Bacteria; kingdom Pseudomonadati; phylum Pseudomonadota; class Gammaproteobacteria; order Enterobacterales; family Bruguierivoracaceae; genus Sodalis; species Sodalis sp. RH15. Next base: position 6,080,651 of record NZ_CP178738.1, on the reverse strand, counting down.
AAAGAAGCTAAAATCAAGTAATTTTAGTGAGTTGCATAAAAACCCGCCACGGCGGGTTTTTTTATTTGCTGGCGTTAACTGCTACACGGAGGCGAACATGCCTGAGTTGCCCGAGGTTGAAACCAGCCGCCGGGGCATTGAGCCCTGGGTAGCCGGCCATAGGATAGTCCGGGCGGAGGTGCGTAATGCGCGTCTGCGCTGGCCGGTTTCCAGCGAGATCATCGCTCTGCGCGACGCCCTGGTGGTAAGCGTCCGGCGGCGGGCGAAATACCTGCTGTTGGAGCTGGATCCGGGCTGGATCATCATCCATATGGGTATGTCGGGCAGCCTGCGCGTCCTGCAGCAGCCGCAGCCGCCGGAAAAGCACGATCATGTGGATCTCATCATGAGCAACGGCTGTATCATCCGCTATACCGACCCCAGGCGCTTCGGCGCGTGGTTATGGAGCGATGACCTTAAAACCAGCCGGGTGCTTTCCCAACTGGGTCCGGAACCCCTGAGCGACGAGTTCGACGGTCAATGGCTGTTCGATAAATCGCGCAATAAGCGTACGCAGGTTAAACCCTGGCTGATGGATAACAAACTGGTGGTGGGGGTGGGGAATATTTATGCCAGCGAGTCGCTGTTTGTATCGGGCATCCTGCCGGTGCGGCAGGCCGGTTCGTTAACTCTGGCCGAGGCGGAACTGCTGGCGCGTACCATCAAGGCGGTATTGCTGCGGTCCATCGAACAGGGCGGCACCACCTTGCGTGATTTTCTGCAATCGGACGGTAAGCCCGGCTATTTTGCACAGGAACTGCAAGTCTATGGCCGTGAAGGCGAGAGCTGCCGGGTATGCGGTACGCCTATCCAGACCGTCAGGCTCGGGCAGCGGAGCAGTTTTTTTTGCCCTCATTGCCAGCATTAAATCAGGGATGAAGCCGTAGTTTCACTTCTTTCGCGATGGCGGGGGGCAAGAAATGATCCACATCCCCGCCGTGCAGCGCCACTTCCTTGACCAGAGATGAAGAAATATACGACCATTCCTGGTCCGGCATCAGGAAAACGCTTTCCAGCTCCGGCATTAAATGCTGGTTCATTTTCGCCAGCTGCATTTCATATTCGAAATCCGAAATCGCCCGCAGCCCCCGCACCAGGATATTGGCGTGCTGCTGCCGGGCGAAATTGGCCATCAAATCGCTAAAACCCACCACCTCAACGTTGGTTAAATGCCGGGTAACGTCTTTTGCCAGCGCTACTCTTTCTTCCAGGGTAAACAGCGGCTTTTTACTGGGACTGAAGGCGATGGCCAATATGACTTCGTCGAACATTTTCGCGGCACGGGTCACCAAATCCAAATGCCCGTTGGTGAAGGGATCGAAGGTTCCGGGATAAATGGCCTTGGTTGTCATAATACGTCTCTCTCGGCACGGCGCAGCGCCCATAAAGCGGTATATTTGTTGAAAGTATACTGTGCGTTCACCACTGCCAGCAACCAACCCTGTTTTCCGTCCAGAAAGCCGGCCCGCAGCAGCCAGGTCTTGATAAAAGCCCCAAGGGTATGACCGATAATGGAAAGAAAACCGCAGGTTTTATGCTGACGGTGACGTTCCATTGCCCAGGCTTCAGCGTACTGCAGCTGCTTGCGCTGGAACGCTATCAGGTCGCGGCAGGTCAAATGCTGCAGATGCCCGTGCAGGGTAACGACCTTGGCCTGGCGGCTATCGAGGGATTCATGTACCGGACTGTCGTTATAACGGTAGGCTTCCCGGGCATACAGCCGCACCACCTTGTCCGGATACCAGCCGCTGTGCCGCATATAGCGTCCCAGGAACAGGTTCGAGCGGGCGCAGCTGTAAACCGTATCCGGAGACGGGCGGCGCAAGACCTCTTCAATGGACCGGCGCAGCTCGGGAGTGACCCGCTCATCGGCGTCGAGCATCAGGATATAATCCCCTACGGCGTGTTCCTGCGCCCGCTGGCGCTGTTTGCCGAATCCCGGCCAATCCGGTGCCGAAAAGACTTGCGCGCCGTACCGCTCGGCGATTTGACGGGTGAGATCGGTACTCGCGCTGTCCAGCACCACGATTTCATCCGCCCACCGCACCGATTCGAGGCACTCGGGCAGCAGCTCGGCTTCGTTGCGGGTGATGAGGACCACGGAAAGACGTTTTACCGTCGGCATCTACTGGCTCCGCTGTGGCAAATAAGGCTCCAGCAATTGTAGCAGCCGCTGCAGCGCGCCCTGGTTCTGGTGCAAAACCTCCACCGCGTGACGACCGTAATATAACCGGTAATCCTCATCGGTGAGCAAAGTTGAAATCTCTTTCACCAACGAAGGGACATCGGTCACGGTAATCAGACCGCCCGCTTCGGCCAGTTTGCTGCATATATCCCGGAAATTGAAGATATGGGGGCCCATGAGAACAGGGACAGCGTGGGCCGCGGCCTCCAGGGGATTATGACCGCCCCGTTCCACCAGGCTGCCGCCGACAAAGGCGATATCGGCAATGCCGTATAGCAGCATCAGTTCGCCCATGGTATCGCCGATCACCACCTGCGTACCCGGCGAAGGCACTTCACCGGAGCTGCGGGTGGTAAGGCTGAAACCGGCCCTTTGCGTCATCTCTTTCGCCACGGGGAACCGCTCGGGATGCCGTGGCACCAAGATCAGCAGTAGATTGGGAAAGTTTGCCAATAATTGACGATGAGCCTGCAACAGCAGGCTCTCTTCCCCTTCATGAGTGCTGGTGGCTATCCACACCGGACGATGGGGCGCCCATTGACGGCGCAGCGTCAATGCTCTGGCCGCCAGTTCGGGAGTGACCGAAATATCGAATTTCAAGCTGCCGGTTAGCGCCAATTGGTTACGCTTTAACCCTAAGGACAAAAAGCGCTCGCCGTCTTCCTCGTTTTGTGCGGCGATAAGCGTGATTTTACCCATAATGCCCGCGGTAAAACTGCCGAATTTTTTATAGCCGGCGGCGGAACGGGCGGATAAGCGCGCATTTGCCACCACCAAGGGAATTTTACGCTGATAAAGGGCTTTGATCAGGTTAGGCCATAACTCGGTTTCCATGACGATCACCAGTTTGGGATTGACCTGGTTGAGAAACCGGTTCATCGCCCCCGGCAGGTCATACGGCAGGTAAACGTGATCGACATCTTTGCCGAACGCGGACTGAACGCGTTCGGAGCCGGTGGGGGTCATGGTGGTGACGGTAATGGGTAAAAAAGGATAACGGTGGCGCAGGGCTCGCACCAGGGGAATTGCCGCTAATGTTTCACCCACCGAAACCGAATGCAGCATGATGCCGCCCGGTTTGACTTTGCCCTGACAAAACCCGTAGCGCTCCCCCCAACGCCGGCGATAGGCCGGCGCTTTTCGACTACGCCATAATAACCGGATCCATATAAAGGGCTGAAGAAAATAGATGATTACGTTATAGATCATTATAGTTAGCTATTGTAAGGCACGGCGACCGATGTGCTGAGTTAATTTTTAACCAAATAATTAGAATCGCATGGTAAGCGCATTCATGCTAACAGATAAGTGGCTATCCCTCATTGATATCCGGTGCTTTTAATCCTCAAGCAGTTGCCGGTAGAGCTCCGTCAGCTCACTGGACAACCGGGCGGGGGTGCACTCTTTAACCCGTTCGCGGGCGGCGAGACCCATGTCGGGACGCCGGTGCCGTAACGGTATGGCCGCCGCCAATTCTGTAAGCGTTTTCAGATCCAGGGCATCACAAACATACCCTTGGATGCCCGGTTCGATAAATTCGGCGCCGCCGCAAGTCTGGCTGGTAATCACCGGCAAGCCGCAAGCCATGGCCTCCAATATCACGTTGGGGAACGGATCATACAGTGTCGGCAGGATCAAACCGTCCGCCGCGTGATAAAAAGGTAACACGTCCTTTTGTATGCCGACGAAACGGATGCGTTGCCGGCATCCCAGGCTGTTGGCATAAGCGAGATATTTGGGCTGGTGTTTGTCCTGACCTACCACAACCAGATAACGATCGGTGGCGGCGATGGCGGCGATGGCCTGCCGCAATCCTTTGCGCTCAAAGCCGGACCCCACATAAATCAGCGCGCAGGCTTCATCAGGCAGGGAAAGCCTCTCACGGGCCAGTTGGCGCTGCTCCGAACTTGCAGGATAAAAGCTCGACGAATCAATGGCGTTATAGATCAGGGCGAATTTATCCGCCGGCACCTGATAACAGCGGATAATGTCGTTCATCACCATCGCGGAATTACAGATGATTTTTTTCAATGAAGAAGAATGAAACATCGCTTCTTCCGCTGCGAGCACATAACGATGATATCCGCTTATTGAGGTCAGCCATCGTTGCCATGGCGTATCGATGCGCGCCCGCTGCTCCAGCCATACCCGGTGAACGCCGTCGCCTGCGCGGAACACGTCGCAACCGGCGATACGTTCGTGGCTTTGTACCAAATCGAAATGTTCACGCTGCCAGCAGCGTTTCGCCGCTTCGGCAAAACCGCGTTCCCGCGAGACGCGTCCCCATTTGGCCGGATTGCAAATATGAACATGCCAGTTCGGGCGCGGCTCTCCCGACCATTGCCGGGTCAGGATATTCAATTCCAGCTCGTCGCTGTCCAGGGCTTCCAACGCCCGGGAAATAAAACGTTCGGCGCCGCCGTCGGGGCGATATTTTTGCCGGACTATAGCCAGCCGGATTTTTTTCATGACAAATATCCCCGTGCGGCCTGGAGGACGGCATCCACCGGGATGGCGCTTAAATAACGCTGTTGGGTTTTGGTGTCGATGTCATCCGGCGGCGGGAGTTCAGTAAAATCGCCGGCCCAGATAACGGTGCTGTTCTCACTCCAGGGCCGCCAGAACGTCAACTTGGTGGGACCGAACAGAGCGACGCAGGGCGTATTCAACGCCGCCGCCATGTGCATCGGCGCCGAATCGACCCCGATAAACAGCCTGGCGCCGTCGATAACCGACGCCAGCTGCGTTAAGGTTAGTTCTCCCGCCAGGGAGACGACCCGGGGATTATGGCAAAGGGACAGAATATGCCCGATCATGTCGAGCTCGTTTTTATCCGGCGCGGCGGTCAGTACGATGGGCAAATCCTGTTCCTGCAGCGCGTCTATCAGTTCCGCCACCTTTTCATCGTCCCAGCATTTATAGCTCCAGCGGGAAGTGGGCTGAATCACCAGGTAATCTCCGGTAATGCCCTTTGACGCCAGCAAGGTGTTGCGATGGGCCTCATCGGCGGGGGAATAATGCATCGAGGTGCGCCGGTCGGTCAAGGCGATGTCCAATGGCGCCAGAATGGTGAGATTTTGTTCAACGGTGTGAAGCCGGCCGTGATTAACGGTGGAAACCAGCCGGTTATGGGCCAGGCGCCATAAAAAAGATTGTCGCTTGGGATAATCGAAGCCGATACGCACCGCCGCGCCGCTGAGGTAGGTGATTATCGCGCTGCGCCACTGGTCGGCCAGGTTTACCACGATATCATAATGCCGCGATCGCAGGATTTTTATCAGCCCGGTCTCTTGCTGAATCTGATGCCTGACCCCCTGTTTTTTCCATGATCGATCAATGACATGGATATGGGTTAGCGCAGGATGATAACGGAGGATGGCCTCGGTTTCCTTGTATAACAATATGTCGATCTCAGCGGCGGGATACTGCCGATGCAGAGTGTTGATAACCGGTGTGGTCAGCAGCATATCGCCGTGATGGCGTAGCTTGATCAGGAGAATCCTTTTGACGGGAGTCGGTGATACGTCATGAGATATAGGCATGTTGTCTGACCAAAGAAAATCCAGCGTTGATTTTAGGTCAAGACAGGGCGGGAGAGAAGCGGATTATCTTGGCTTGCGCCAGGCATATATTCTTCTCAGCCACAGTAATAGCTGATACCACTGCTTTATGCCGCGTGCATTGCGAATCATGCGTTTATGTGTGCCGCTGGCGAAAATATCATTAAGTATAAGCTGCCTGGCCACAGGATCCGGTTCGCGACGCACCGCATGGCAAACGGATAATGCCTCATGAGTCACCTGCAAAGGAAATTCACGATACATTTTCACTTTGCCACGATACCGGTGGTTGATATCCTCCAGCAATTCGGCAATGCGGATGTAATGGCGCTGGTATTCGACATTTTTCATGCCGGTTCTTTTCTGATTACTGATGGATTGGTCGTGAATATAATAACGATAAAACACTTCCTGCGTGTACCTTACCCGACCGGCGTTAAGCATTAATTCCGTGGTCCAGGGAATATCCTGGTGATGCAAGCCCGGCACAAACTGCAGGTTAAGCTGTTTTATCAATGACAGCCGATAAATACCCAGCCAGACCACATGCAAATAGCGTCTGGTGCCTAAGGCCTTATGCAGCCAGGTCGGCCCGTCGAGTACGTCGGTGGAGGTTAGCCGGTCGAGAGGAATCAGGGTTTTTATTTCTTTCGAACCCATAAAATACCGCTCGCCATTGCATTGGGCTACATCAAGGTCGTCCCGCTGCGCCATATCCACCAGCGTTCGGTACATATCGGGATAAAGCCGGTCGTCCGCATCGGGAAACGTCACATATTCGCCGCTGGCAATGGCCATACCGGCGTTACGCGCCCTAGAAACACCGCCATTGGGCTGATCGATAACAATAATGTTTTCGTAACGCTCGGCATATAACCTTGCAAGAGCGTCGGACCCATCGGTCGAACCATCATTAACGATGATTATTTCTAAATCTTTAAGCGTTTGGGCCACCAATGACCGCATAAAGTCTTCAAACATCGAACCGGCATTATACAACGGAACGATAACGCTGAGTTTACGTAGCGGCTTATGGTTATCTAACATTTTGCAATCAACGCCAGCTGTCCAATTAGGAAACTGTTAAATTCATACTGAATAATAACATAAGCTGATGTGTTGAGATCGCTGAAACCCGCCGCGCTCTGCTGTTGCTAGCTCAATTAACCTATTAACTCCTGGCTAATGCAGCATATTTTCGGCAAATAGCGGCGATACCGTAGGGTTCCAGCTGGTGGAGATTTATAAGGGGAGGATTATTATAAATTGTAAGAATTTTTTCGGCCAGAGAGTCATCGTTCAATTCCGCCAGGCCGCGGGCCAAATCGCCAGTTAATATTTCGGCGGGCCCGCCGGGACAGCGGGTACTGACCACCGGCGTCTGGCAAATCAGCGCTTCCACCAAGACATTACCGAACCCTTCGCTGTCGGAACAGAGAATGAGCATGCGGGCATGCTTGATATAAGGATAGGGATTCGCGGTAAAACCTTTGAATATGACGCGATCGGCAATATTCAGTTCATTGGCCAAGGTTTTCAGCGCGCTGAGCTCCCGGTCACTGCCCTGGCCCATAATGACCAGCGGCGCTTGGATACCGGTAAGGGCATAGCTCCTGAGCAACCGGTCATGGCGTTTGTGGGGATGTAATCGGCCCACATGAATAAGATAATCCTGTCCCGCCATATCGCAGGGTTCGGATGCCAGCCGGCGGATGTCGTCTATATCGAACGGATTATAGATGACCGCCGATTCAGCGGGAGTCACGGCAAATGTGCCGGTCATATCTTCCAGCACCGCGCGGGAGACGGCGGTAATATTGCGATGCCGGTACACCCGGCCGATTTTGTAGCGTTTCAAGGCGCGCGATAGCCCTTTGCGATGGCCAAGATAGGAAGGGGAAAACATGCCGTGGAGGCAAAACCAGACTTTTTTCGGATCAAGGGCGCGGCTGCGGGCGACGATGCGGTCGGTTTTATGCAGATGGGATATCACCAAATCGAATTTACCCTCCCGCCGCTCGGCCTCGATAATAGCCGAATCCAGTTTTTTCGCCCGACGGGAAAGTTCGGTAAGCTTGCGCCAGGGAGTTCGGCAATCATCGACAATAACCCGGTAATCGATCTCCTCAGGCAGCGTATAGTCGCAAACGGAGCGTAATGAAAACAGCGAAACGCGGTGACCGGCGGCCATTAATCCTTGCGACAGGGTCAATAGTACTTTCTCCGCGCCGCCGCCCGGCAATCCGTCGATGATCATCAATACCCGCATGCGCTGTTATCCTTTGCCCTGCCTGAGTCATTAAGGTGCGATCCTACCCTAAGATAACGATAAAATCCTGCGGACATTGACCGTCTATTGCCTTTTGCGATAGACATCTTGCCAATGCGTTTGTTCTAATGTCCAATCGGAGCATTATCTACGGCGTTTGCCCTCAGGGGCTCGGCAGCGTAACATACCGGACTCTGATTTCCAGGGATTTTTCACATGAATCAACCCGCATTTATTATTACAATTGATACGGAGGGCGATAATCTTTGGCGTAATCATGGGCAGATTCTGACGGAAAATGCGCTTTTTTTGCCCCGGTTCCAGTCGCTGTGCGAAAAATTCGGTTTCAAGCCTGTTTATCTCACCAACTATGAAATGGCGGTGGATAGCGCATATGTCGAGTTTGCGAAAGATGTCATCGCCCGGGCCCAAGGCGAAGTGGGCATGCATCTGCATGCCTGGAACAGCCCGCCGCTGTTTGATTTAACCGGCGACGACGGTAGGCACAAGCCGTATTTGATCGATTATCCCGATGAAATCATTGCCGCTAAGGTGAAGTTCCAGACGCAATTGCTGGAAGAGACCTTCCAGACCAAAATGCTCAGCCATCGCGCCGGGCGTTGGGCGTTGAACGAGCTTTATGTAAAAATATTGATTGAACACGGCTATCGCGTCGACTGTTCCGTCACGCCTCGGGTGGACTGGCGCCGTTCTCCCGGCGCGCCTCAAGGCCAGGGCGGTACCAACTATATCGGCTTCCCCGATCAAGCCTATTTCATCAACCCGGAAAATATTGCCGCCGCAGGTGATTCCCCGTTGCTGGAAGTCCCCATGAGCACCCGCTACAAGCACCCGGCATGGGTCAACTCCGTCAAGAGCCTCTATGACAGTCTCAGGGGTAAAAGCCGGACGCCGTCGGTGCACTGGCTGCGCCCTCATGGCGGCAATGTGGCGAATATGCAATGGGTGGTTGATACCATGCTGGCCCGGAGAAGCGATTATGTTGAATTCATGCTCCATTCATCGGAACTGATGCCCGGCGGCAGCCCCACCTTTGCCGATGAGGCCGCCATTGAGCGGTTATATGCGGATCTTGAGCAGCTGTTTGAGTGGTTAAGCGGACGTGTCGTCGGCATGACACTGGCAGAATATTATCAAAAAAAGACATGAGCCGTGAGAAATGAAGAAAAAGAAAATTTTCCTGATTTATATTTTTCTCAATATTTATAATAAAATTTTCGGGCATTTAAAAAATACCGCAACGTTAAGCGCAGCTTCTGAATTCGACAGCATTGTTATCATGTCCACGACGGCATTAGGGGACCTTCTATTTAATACGCCGGCCATTCATGCGTTACGCAAACGCTATCCTGCAGCCCATGTGACGTTGGTTTCGAGCAACAAGAACAGCGCTATGGTGGAGGGCAGCACTTATTTCAATAAAATCATCTATTGGGATAATAAAATAAAGCACGCATATGGAGTCATAAAAAAATTACGGCAATCCAAGCCACAGCTTACGGTAATACTCCATTCGCATATGCCCTATGATGTTCTTATCGCCGTGATGGCAGGCAGCCATTACATCATGCGTGATAATTATGCGACGGATTCGCAATTGCTTAATCCCTTATTGGCGGCCTCGTCGGGACGATTCAATGGCCATATCATCCTACGTAAATTAAAGCTGCTGAATGTCCTGGGATGCGATACCGACGATATCAGGATGCATATACCGGTGGCTTTTGAGCATATTGAAAAGGTTCCCCATCAAATCAATATAGGTTTCCAGATGGGGGCTTCGGAAACCATCCGGCAATGGCCGGTTTACCGCTTTGCTGAACTGACCCGGGCAATTCTGGCCCTGAATTCGGCGGCAGTTCAATACCGGATCATACTGATAGGCAGCGCCAGGGAAAATCATCTGGCGGATGCCTACCTAGGGTCGCTGAATGCCGAAGAGCGTGAATATATCGTCTCGCTGGTAGGAAAAACCAATCTGAAGCAGCTGCTGTCAAACATTGCCAATCTGGATGTATTGGTAACAGGCGATACCGGGCCATTGCATATCGCGGTTGCGCTGAACGTTAAAACCATCAGCCTGTTTGCAACGGCGAATCCCCATCATACCGGGCCATTGCAGTCGCTGGATTTGCACAAGATTATTTATGTAAAAGACCGTTTGGATGCAGGTGCGTCGTCGCCAAAGGATTTCCCGTTGGCTATTATTTCCGCCGATGAGGTTTTCGGCGAAATCAAAAAAATGGGCCTACACCCTGAACCGCTTATGTCACCGAAAGCGTAAGCGGGTATCAGACACTCAGCGTGGTTTGTTTGCCGGGCGGGCTTAATATCACCGCCAGGGGGAACCAGAACAAATACCATGTTACCCCGGGATTGCTGATGATAAACATGCCTTGCGTGGTAAAGAAAAAAATCATGAATAAAAAAAGCGCCGCTTCAAAACCCTGCCGATCAGCCAGATGTTTTTTGGCCATGTACAGGCCATAGGACAGAACTCCCCCCAGCAAAAAAAGTCCGGCGATACCGCCCTTCAGCAGTGTTGAGAGGTAAAGGCTGTGTGTAGTCTTGACCGGCGCATTGAGACTATTTACAAAATGCAATTCTTTGTTAAAGCCCCAACCGAAAAAGGGGTGTATTTGTACCATATCCAGGGTATGCGCCCAAATGCCGACGCGAATGAAGCTTTGCTGATACGCGGTCTCAAAACGGTTGAATAAAATATATTCAAAATTCATCATTACTATAAATGATGCGAGCATAATGATGAAAATTAGAAAAATGAATATATGCTGCTTTCTAATGGCCGGTTTCATTAACAGCAGTGGTAACAGTGAAACCACAAACGAAAGCAGTGGTCCTCGGCTTTGTGTCAAAATTACGCCGATAAATAAAAAGGGAATAGGCAGATAAAACCACTTATTGTTAGTATCTCTGATAATTATCAGGCATAAAAAAATCCCAATACAAAAATATCCCGCCAGGTCAATAACGTTTGATGGCGCGGCAAAAAAAGAAACCATCAATCTATTGGTAAGAATGGATTTCTTATCGACACAATAAAAAGTCAAGATCAGCAGAATCATTATCCCTGCCAGCGCGAAAAGCAATATTCCTGTTTTTTTTCCATTGAGGCAGGCTTGCCGGTAAATGAATAAAAAACCCAGCAGATAGAGAGAATGAGTTATGGCTGAAATAAAATCACGAGGATTATCAGACCAAAAGGTACTCAGGCAGAAGTACATCAGGAAAACGGCCGTAATGGTGAGGCCCCTTCTGAAAGCAGTATCTTCAAGAAAGAGTCTAATTAATTTTTTATTGTCAGTGAAAAGAGTTATCCCCAGCAAGATAAGAGACAAATGATATATATTGTTAACTTTGGTATAGCCGCAAAATATAGCGCTAAGCAATAAAAAAAGTTGGTAGAAAAAAATATAATTCTTTTCAGAAAATTGTTTAATTCTAATGGACGTCATAAAAATCGACCTTTTCAAATATATCATTACCCAATGCACTATGTTTGGAAAGATTTTTGACGGTAACGCCTTTTTTCTTCAACACAATGCTGGCATGCCTAAAGGCAGGTTCAATCAAACTTGCAAATTTTTCATCAAGAAAACAGGGCAATTTATTCGTTTCATTTTCATAAAAACGCGGCTGAGTAAAATTATTCATGTCCAGGCCGGCAATGTAAACCGTCTGAAAACCCATGAATGCCGCGATTTGCAATGCCCAATAAACAACGGTGCCGGCATCGAAAATTCCGCTGCGGATGTCATTACTAAAAGCGATATGCTTATGCCCAGGGCAAATAGACACGTCTTTGGCATTGCGATAAGTGTCTAAAATCTGCACCGGTATCACTTTGCGTTCATAAATTTTGTAGCAAGCATCTTCAATGATGACCACTTTGCATTGTATTTTTAACGTGGTAAACGCGTTAATGATTTTAACGACGCCGTGCAAGGTGGTAAACAGTGTGATAGCCGGATCGGATATCACTCCTTGTACCATCTCGATTTTTTTATCGATAAAAGTCATATCAACGATGACATAAAATTGAAAATTTATCTTATCCCGCAGAGCATAAGCGCCGTTGACACCCATTACCGGCATTGCGGGGAAACGGGAAAAATCCATATCGTTGATGGAAGGTCCGGTGGCGGTGATAAGAATGTTCCCGGTATGCCTTTGCTGCAATGATGAGATTTTCTGTATCTTCACCGATTCACCACGATAGCGCAATGACGTTATCTCTCCGCTGGGCGCACGGGCAATTTTCACGTAAGGCCATAGATTCTCGTTGTGCCTATAGGCCCGTGGCCGGGTGTATCGATAGATTTGCTTAAAAAATGTACTCATTGTTCACTCAATATTGTCAAGCACTTCTGCAATATTAGCGGGTTTAATGTCTTTCATATAATGGCTTCCGGCGGGCGCTGTCACAAAAATCTGGTTTTTACCGTAACTGCCAATCAATTTGGGATCGGTAGGGCCATATAATACGATATTCGGCCGATCGAGCGCAGCGGCCAAATGACTCAAGCCGGTGTCTACCGACACTACCGCTTTAGCGCCGGCCAGTACCTGCGCGACGTCACTGAGTGTAAGTCTTGGAAGCACCTCAACAAAAGGGAAATCATCTGAAAGTCGAAGCGCTCGCTTATATTCCGGCTCCGAACCCCAAGGCAATTTGATGGTAAGGCCGCGAGCCGCCATTAATCCTATCAATTCGCGCCAGTGCGATTCCGGCCAATGTTTTTCCGCCCGTGTCGTGGCATGTAAAAATACCAGATACGGTTCGACGGCCGACTTGCTTGTCAGAGAGCTGAAATGCCCCGCGATGGCATAATCGCCTTTACCCGCCGGAACGTCATAACCCAGGCTGAGGGCGAAGAGCTGGCGGATGCGTTCCACTGCGTGCTGGCTGCGTGCAACGGCATGGCGTTGGTTATAGAACCAGCTGGCAAAAGGTTCGCGCGCGCTCTTACAGTCCAGGCCGTGCTTTTCTCCCCGGGCGACGCGGGTGACCAGGGCCGCGCTCTTGATAAGTCCCTGGGCGTCAATCACCCGGTCATACTGCTGGCGTCGCAAGTGTTTTTTGAAGTCGCAGCGCTCCTGGCGGGCAACGCTGCCGAACCAGTTTTTACGCCAGCGCCTGATGGCCACCGGGATCACCTGTTCCACCGCCGGATGCCATGAAGGGATTTGCGCAAAACCTTCTTCCACCACCCAGTCGAAACGAATGCCGGGTATGGCATGCATAGCGTCGGTCAAGGCGGGCAGGGTATGCAGGATATCTCCCATGGAAGAGGTTTTGACGATAAGCACCCGCATCAGTTTTCCTTACCGGCTGCAGCAAGGGTATCCAGTTCGGCCATAACCTGTTCAGGCTGGATATCGATAAGACTCTGATGATAACCCTGATCGCCGTCGCCTTTACGCACTCGCTGATAGCCGGTAATCAGCCGTATTACCCTGGCCTGGTGGGATAGCGGCGGGGTAAAATCGGGACTGCTGGGGCCATAAAGCGCCACCAGCGGCCGCCCCAGCGCGGCGGCTACATGCATCAGCCCTGAATCATTGCTCACCACGGCCCGGCAGGCGGCTATCAGGATGACGGCCTGCTCCAGGGCGGTGGCGCCGGCCAGATTACGGCAATAAGGCCGTTCGTTTGCCGGCAGCAGGGCGATTATTTCGTCCCCCGCCTGGCGGTCTTTCGCCGAACCGAAAAGAACGATTTGATCACCGCCGTCTATCAGCGATTTCGCCAAGGTTGCATAGTGGTAATGGGGCCAGCGTTTGGCGGGCCCGAACTCCGCTCCGGGACAAAAACCCACCAGGGGACGGCCGTTATCGAGCCCGAATTCACTGACGGCGGTGGTTGATTCATTCTCATCGACCCGCAGGCGCGGCCAAGGCAAAGGGTTCGGCAACGCTTTCGCCGAACGGACGGTAGGGGGATAAGCCAAGGCGACATAGCGCTGAACCATCAGGGGAAACGCGGTTTTATCCAATACCCGCAGATCGTTGAGCAGTCCGTAGCGCATTTCGCCGCGCCACCCGGTACGTATCGGGATGCCGGCAAAAAAAGGCACCAGGGCGGACTTGAACGAGTTGGGCAGAATCAGCGCCCGATCGTAGCGTTCATCCCTCAACTCCCGGCCGAGCCGGCGGCGTTCACCCAGCTGCAGCGTCCCATGGCCAAGGGGCATGGGCAGCGCCCGGCGCACCTCCGGCATCCGGTTTAACAGCGGACGGCACCAGGCCGGCGCCATCACGTCTATTTCCGCAGCGGGATGAAGATCCTTTATGCTGCGATACAAACTTTGCGACATCATCATGTCGCCCACCCAGGATGGCCCGATAACCAGTATTTTCATGCCGCCGCTATCTTCCCTTGCGCTGATTTCAACGGGTGCGATTCAGCCAGGCCAAATAGGCACAAACGCCTTCGGCTACTGTTTTGAATGGCTTATCGTAACCCGCGGCGCGCAGTTGGGTTAAATCGGCTTGGGTGTAGGCCTGATAACGACCTTTGAGTTTCTCGGGGAAATCAATATATTCGATCTGGCCCTTTTTATGGAAATCCAGCACCGCATCGGCCACCGCCTGGAATGATTCCGCCCGGCCGGTACCGCAGTTGAAAATGCCGGAAACGCCGTTTTGCCAGAACCACAAATTCACCTCGGCCACGTCGCCGACGTAGATGAAATCGCGTTTGAACCCTTCGCTGCCGGAAAATAATTTGGGATTTTCACCGGCGAGGATCTGGTTGTTAAGGTGGAAAGCCACGCTGGCCATACTGCCTTTGTGGCCTTCACGGGGTCCGTACACATTGAAATAGCGGAATCCGCAGATCTGAGAGTCCGTCTGCGGCAGCAGGGTGCGCACATACTGGTCGAACAGGAATTTGGAATAGCCGTAAACGTTCAGCGGCTGTTCATACTGACGCTGTTCGATAAAGTTTTCCGTCCTGCCGCCATAGGTAGCGGCGGAAGACGCATAAAGAAAGGGAATGGTCCGTTCAAGGCAGTAATGCAGCAATTCCTTGGAGTATTGATAGTTATTGTCCATCATATACTTCCCGTCCCACTCGGTGGTGGACGAACAGGCGCCTTCGTGGAATACCGCTTCAATATCGCCGAAATCATCGCCGGCGATGATACTGGCGATAAAATCCTCTTTATCCATATAATCGGTAATATCCAGATCCGCCAGATTGACGAATTTGGTGCCATCCTTAAGGTTATCCACCACCAGGATATCGTTATATCCGACATTATTCAGAGACTTAACAATATTGCTGCCGATAAAACCGGCCCCACCAGTGACGACTATCATGGATTAACCCTTGTGTAATCTTGGCGGAGCAGGCACTGCGTCTGCCCCTTTATGGTTCTTAGCATAACATTTTCGGTGAAAGCTTAATATCCGTCCGGCGCTGAAGCGAACCAATGTTTAATCTGCGTCACCCAAGACGTCTGATTCAAGCTGGAAAATATCACGCTGAACATCGCATCAGCATAAACCGGCGGCGGAGCCTGCTTGACAATACATTGCGGAACGCCCTGGAACCGATGGCGCGGACGGCCGGGGGCCGGTAACGGCGTCGGCGCGGGGGAGGGTGAAGCCGCCTCGTTCACCAGCGCGCTGGGGGGCACCAGCACGATATCCGACGGCAACGCCGACAATACCTGCTGCAGCACCTTGATGGTGTCCGGATGAGGGTGCCCGATAGCGATGGCCGAGCCGTTACGGCGGGCCAGGGCTACGGCACGGTTGAACTGCTGCCGGATGTCGTCCTGGTTGGACGTGTCGTCCAGAAATACATTGCGTTTGATTACCTTGACGCCGGTGCCGGCCGCCGCCTGGCGCGACTGGCTGTTGCCGATGGTCATGCTGTCGAGAAAATAAAAGGGATAGCGGCTCAGTACCTGCATGACATTTTGCATGCCCGCCAGGCTGGAGGTCATGGCGCTGCCCATATGGTTGTTCACCCCGACGGCATACGGAACTTTGCCCACCGCATCGCGCACGATGCGGGCGATCTCATCCCGGCTCATGCTTGGGAACAGCGTGTCCCGTTCCAGCGGCTGCTTGCTCAACGGCGCCATCGGCAGGTGAATCAGAACTTCCCGTCCCTGCGCATGGGCTTTGCGCGCCATCTCGGCGGCAAAGGGAGCATTGGGCAAGACGGAGATGGATACGGCGGTGGGCATCGACAGCACTTGATATTCAGTATGCGGACGATAGCCGAAGTCGTCGATGACGATGGCCAGCCTGCCGGCAAAAGCGGTTTTAGCCATACCGAGCAGGAGCAACAGTACCAGGGCACCGGTTTTTTTATTCAACACGCTATCTTCCTAACCATGGCAAGGGGTTGATCGCTTGGCCGCGACGACGAATTTCGAAATAGAGGGCTGAGGTATCCTGCCCGCCGCTGGTGCCCACCAGCGCGATGGGCTGGCCGGATTTAACCTGATCCCCCACCTTCACCAGGGCGCTTTGATTGTAGCCGTAGAGACTCATATCTCCTTGACCGTGTTCAAGCACCACCACCAGGCCATAGCCCTGGAGCCAGTCGGCCATCAGCACGCGGCCGTCGGCAATGGCTTTGACTTCGGTGCCTTCGGGGGCGGCGATCACCATGCCCTTCCAGCGCAGCTCGCCTTGCAGCGCTTCTCCGAACTGATGCAGGGTGCGGCCCCTGACCGGCCACATGGCTTGCCCGGCGGGCTGGCCCAGTCCGCCGGTACGGGACATTAGCTCGCGTTCGCTGGTGGAAGGTTTATAGGTCGCTCCCTGGCGTTTAGCCTGTTCCTGCCGTTCCCGCACCTGCTGCGCCTCGCGTTCTTCCCGCTCGGCACGGGCTTTGGCTTCCCGTTCTGCGCGGGCGATATCGTTTTGCAGGCGGGCTTCGTTTTGCCGCAGTTCGTTCAGGCTGAGCTGATTTTGATGGATGGAGGTATCGAGGGCGGAGAGCGTTTTCTTTCGCGCCAGCCGGGCATTTTCCAGCGTTTTCTGCTCGGACTGCTGCTGTCGCAGCATTGTCGCCTGCTGAAGCTGTTTTTGCTGCAGATCGGTTTTCTGACCCGCCAGTTGCTGCCGTGTCTGTTTGAGATCCTGAATGGATTTTTCCCGCGCCTGATTGAGATAGCTGAAATACGCCAGGATCCTTTCGCTGCGCTGGCCTTCTTCCCCGCTTAAAATCAATTGCAGACCGGAGTTGCGGCCCTGGCGAAACGCGGCGTCCAACTGCTGCGCCAGCAGCTTCTGCTGAGCGGCCTGGCGCGCTTGCAACTGCTTGATGGATTGGTTCAGCCTGTCTATATCCTGAGTCAGCGACGCCAGCGTGCCTTGCGTCTCGCGCAGGGCACGGCTGGATTTGGAAATGGACTCTTCCTGTTTTTTCAGCTGGCTCAGCAATGCGCCGCGCTGCTGTTGCTGTTGCTGTACGCTTTTTTCTTTCTCGGCGATATTTTGCTGCAGGGTTTTAAGCTGTTGCTTGTTGTCATCGGCGTGGCCGGCTATAGGCAATAACATTACGCCAGCATAAAACAGGCTGGCGTAAACATGATGCTTTAACGTTGGAAAAGGGCCTCGGCTGCCGTTTTCCCCGGTATTCACTCTTTTCAACGATGCCTTTCCCCTCATTGACAAGATTATTCCACGTTGAACAGCGGCTTACCAGTTATCTATGGCGTAAATCCCTTCGCCCGCATGTCTGCATGCCTGGGTAAGAGATAAAATTAGGCGATAAAGGCCACAATTTTTAGCGACATGGGGCGCAATGTGGTTAGTTTCTTCTTTCCGGCCATGTATATTGGCTGAATTTGCCGTAATGCGAGGGTATACTCGAAGCCTTTACTGCGTGGCCACAACTCACGGGAGCTTTTACACCCCATGCAAGAAATTATGCCGTTCGTTAGCGATCACCCCATGCTTTGTCTGGCCTGGGTCGCTTTATTGATCGCCGTCATCGTAACCACTGTAAAAACACGTTTTTCCAAGGTGAATGAAATTACCCGCGGCGAAGCCATCCGTCTGATCAATAAGGAAGACGCTGTCATAGTTGATTTGCGCAGCCGGGATGACTACCGTAAAGGACACATTGCCAACGCGTTGAATCTCACCTCGTCCGAGGTGAAAAGCGGCAATTTCGGCGAGTTGGATAAAGCCAAAACGAAACCGGTTATCGTGGTATGCGCAACCGGCACTACGTCGCGCGAGCCGGCGGAAAACCTGAACAAAGCGGGCTTTGAACGGGTTTATGTCCTTAAGGAGGGCATATCCGGCTGGAGCGGAGAGAACTTACCCCTTGTCCGGGGCAAGTAAGACAAACCTGAAAGGGGGAACCATGGCCAATATTGAAATCTATACCAAAGCGACTTGTCCATATTGCCATCGCGCCAAGGCTTTACTCACCCGCAAGCACGCCGTATTCCAGGAAATACCCATTGACGGGGATGCGGATAAACGGGAAGAAATGATTAAACGCAGCGGCCGCAACACGGTTCCACAAATTTTCATCGACGGACAGCATGTGGGTGGCTGTGATGATTTACACGCACTTGATGCGCGCGGTGGATTGGATCCCCTGCTTAAATAAGCCGGGAGCCAGACGCGCGCCCGGGTGCATGAAGCGAAATTAACCAAAGGGTTTTTTAATGTCCGAGCAAAATAATACCGAGATGACGTTCCAGATCCAGCGCGTTTACACCAAGGACGTCTCTTTTGAAGCACCTAACGCACCAAAGGTTTTTCAGCAGGAATGGCAGCCGGAAATCAAGCTGGACCTCGATACCGCCTCCACTCAGCTGGCGGAAGGCATCTATGAAGTGGTATTACGCGTGACGGTAACGGCGTTGCTGGGGGAAGAGACCGCTTTCCTGTGTGAAGTGCAGCAGGCCGGCATCTTTACCATTTCAGGCATTGACGGGACGCAGTTGGCTCATTGCCTGGGCGCGTATTGCCCGAATATTCTTTTCCCCTATGCCCGCGAGTGCATAACCAGCCAGGTATCCCGTGGTACGTTCCCGCAGCTTAACCTGGCGCCGGTGAACTTTGACGCACTGTTCATGAACTATCTGCAACAGCAGACCGATGGTGAAGGAAACCAACCGACCCAGGAAGCCTGATGATGCCTAAAAGTGCCTCCATGATTGTTATCGGTGCCGGCTCCTACGGCACGGCCCTTGCTATTACCATGGCGCGAAACGGTCATGAGGTACTGTTATGGGGGCATGATCCCGATCATATCCATACCCTGGAGGCGGCGCGGTGCAACCAGGTCTTTCTGCCCGATGTGCCGTTCCCGCCTTCGCTGCGTCTTGAGACGGATTTGTCCCGTGCCATGCTGTTCAGCCGCGACGTGCTGATTGTGGTGCCGAGCCATGTGTTCGGCAGCGTATTGACGCAAATCCGGCCGCATTTGCGGCCCGATGCACGCGTGGTCTGGGCAACCAAAGGGTTGGAGGCGGACACCGGCCGCTTATTGGCGGATGTGGCCCGTGAAGTATTGGGTGATACGATCCCCCTTGCGGTGATCTCGGGACCGACTTTCGCCAAGGAGCTGGCGGCGGGTTTGCCCACCGCCATTGCCCTGGCATCCACCGACGCCGATTTTTCGGCTGATTTACAGTATCTGCTGCATTGCGGCAAAAGCTTTCGCGTCTACGGCAACGCTGATTTTATCGGCGTCCAGCTGGGCGGCGCGGTTAAGAATGTGATAGCCATCGGCGCCGGCATGTCGGATGGCATCGGCTTCGGCGCCAATGCCCGTACGGCGCTTATCACCCGCGGACTCGCGGAGATGTCGCGTCTTGGCGCCGCCCTGGGGGCGGACCCGGGGACGTTTATGGGCATGGCGGGACTCGGCGACCTGGTCTTGACCTGCACCGATAACCAATCCCGTAACCGTCGGTTCGGCATGCTGCTCGGTCAGGGTGTCGACGTTCAGACCGCTCAGGACCGCATCGGCCAGGTAGTGGAAGGTTATCGCAATACGAAAGAGGTGCTGGCGCTGGCAGGGCGTTACGGGGTCGAGATGCCGATCACCGAACAAATCTACCAGGTGCTCTACCGTAACAAAAATGCCCATGAAGCGGCGCTTAGCCTGCTCGGACGAGCCCAAAAAGACGAGAAAACAGGTGGTTGACGGCTGTCGGCCGTCCGGCAAGAGTGATTACATCAGCAAAAGGGTCGTGAGTATGTCCACTGAAGAATTGGAAGCGGTATGGAATAACATCAAAGCTGAAGCGCGTTTGCTGGCGGAGTGTGAACCCATGCTGGCCAGTTTTTTTCATGCCACTCTGCTGAAACATGAAAATTTAGGCAGCGCCCTGAGCTATATGCTGGCGAATAAATTGGCCAATACCATTATGCCGGCCATCGCCATTCGTGAAATAGTGGAAGAGGCCTACAAGAACGACGAGCAAATGATCCATTCGGCGGCCCGCGATATCACCGCCGTGCGGCTGCGCGACCCGGCGGTGGACAAATACTCCACGCCGTTGCTCTATCTCAAAGGGTTCCATGCCCTGCAGGCCTACCGTATCGGCCACTGGCTATGGGGCCAGGATCGGCAGGCCCTGGCCATCTATCTTCAAAACCAGATCTCGGTTTCTTTCGGGGTCGATATCCATCCGGCCGCCAAAATCGGCTGCGGCATCATGCTTGACCACGCCACCGGAATTGTTATCGGCGAGACGGCCATTGTTGAAAATGACGTCTCCATTCTGCAGTCGGTGACGCTGGGCGGTACCGGGAAGACCAGCGGCGATCGCCATCCCAAGATTCGCGAAGGGGTCATGATCGGCGCCAATGCCACCATTCTGGGCAATATCGAAGTGGGACGCGGCGCTAAAATCGGCGCGGGCTCGGTGGTATTACAATCAGTACCGCCCCACACCACTGCGGCGGGGGTTCCCGCCAGGATTGTCGGCAAGCCGGACAGCGATAAACCCTCCATGGATATGGATCAGTTTTTCGGCAGCCATGGCTTTGAGTACGGCGACGGCATCTGATTCGTTTCCAGCGTTGGTTGAAATCCATACGCCACGTGGCGTAGTCGAACGCTACCTGCCCGCGCCTGCATACCCCAATTGTCGCCATGCCTCATATACCACCACCGAAACGGCATTGGATAAATTCATGCTGCGGCTGCCCGGCTGCATGGGAATGCGAATTTTTTGGCCCACGGGCAGGTTATCCAGAATAAACGGCGGCAATCCGCGGGTCTCAGGCCCAAACAGCAAATAGTCCCCCGCCCGGTACTCCGCCTCGCTGTGTGCCGGCGTGCCTTTCGTGGTCAACGCAAACAGCCGCGCCGGCTGTTCTTGCGCCAGGAACGCCGCGTAATCGTGGTGGCGTTTTATATGGGCGAATTCATGGTAATCCAGGCCTGCGCGGCGTAAACGCTTATCGTCCCAGGTAAATCCCAAAGGCTCGATAAGATGCAACGCAAAGCCGGTATTGGCGCACAAACGAATGATATTGCCGGTATTAGGCGGGATTTCCGGTTCGTATAAAACGATATTTAACATACTGCCCCCTTGAAGAGGGCGAAGAATAACAAAAAAAAGCCCAACGCGCCGCAACTCCCCGCCGCTTTGGGCTACAACTGGCTAACGATGCCGCAAGGCAACCACTTCCTCAGGTTCATCAAGGCTCCAATGGCAACCGCATCACCAGGTCAACGGTGCTGCAATGGCAACCACATCACCAGGCGCAGCCCGCCCAGCGGGCTATCCTCAGCCTTGACCCAGCCATGGTGCTGCTCAACCGCTTTTTCAACAATGGCCAGGCCAAGGCCCGAGCCGCCGGACTCGCGATCGCGGGCTTCATCGGTGCGATAGAAAGGACGGAAAATCTGTTCGCGATCCTCTTCGCTCACGCCGGGACCATCGTCATCCACGGTGATAGTGACGCCCTGCGCGTCGGCGCTGAAGGCCACCGCGATACGCTGATGAGAATAACGCAAGGCGTTGCGCACAACGTTTTCCAGGGCGCTGTCCAACGCCGCCGGATTACCCACCAATACCCAACTGCCGGGAGGCGCGGTAATTTCAAGGGTTTTTCCCATTTGTTCGGCTTCAAACTTTGCGTCGTCCAGCACATCGTTCCATAACTCGCTGGCTTTGATAAACTCCCGCGTCAACTCGTTTTTATGCTGATTACGCGACAATACCAGCAGGTCGTTTATCATGGAATCCAGCCGCTGGGCCTCGGTTTCAATACGCGCCAGTTCGTTGCCTTCGCCATGCTTGCGCCGCATAAGCGCTGTGGCCAGCTGCAGGCGGGTGAGGGGGGTACGCAGTTCATGGGAAATGTCCGACAGCAGCCGTTGCTGTGCGCTGACCATTCTTTCAAGCGCGCTGACCATCTGGTTAAAGCTGACGCCGGTGGCTAAAAATTCCTGTGGACCGGCTTCCAGTTCCGGATGCTGGCGTAAATTGCCCCTGGCGACTTCATCCGCGGCGTATTTGAGTTTACGCGCCGGTTTCGCCAGGCTCCAGGCAAGCCAAAGCAGCAACGGAATGCTGATGAGCATGGTAACGATAAGCAGCAGAAACGGCCTGTCAAACATCAAGTTGATAAAATCCGATTGCGAATTGCCCGCCGGCCGTATTTGATAGAGCTGATAATTATCGTCTCCATCCCGCACCGCGAAGGGCCCCACCAATTCCATGCGGCCATATTTTTTCTTTTGCGGCTGATCCGAGTTATCGGACTGGCCGATGAAATTGCGGATAACCTGCATTTCATTACGCTGACCGCCGATAACACGCCCCTCGCTGGTGACCAGAATCAAACGCTGGCCCGGCGGCGCCCATTTGTCGATGGCGCGAAACAGGCGGCGCCACCACATCAGATCGTTGGCCGGATCGGCGGCCAGTTCGGCCTCGACATGCTGTTGCAGCATCACGCCCTGTCGCTGTTCACTGTCCAGCAACGGGGTCAGCTGGCGGGTATCCAGTTTGGGAACCATTAACACCAGCATCAAAACCAGCGCCAGGGTTAGCCAGAAGATGGCGAATATCCTCGCGGTCAAACTGTTTATCATGCGGCCGATACCATTAAGTAACCCCGGCCCCGCAGGGTTTTGAACCAGGGATGCCCGTCTTTGCGCTCCGGCAATTTACGCCGCAGATTGGAGATGTGCATATCGATTGCCCGATCAAACGGCGTCAGGCGCTTACCCAGGACTTCCTGGCTGAGGTGCTCCCGTGAAACCACCTGGCCGAGATGCTGCGCCAGTAAGTAGAGCAGGGTGAATTCCGTCCCGGTCAGTTCCAGGGGAACGCCGTCAAAGGTCGCCTCCTGCCGGCCGGGATTGAGGCGCAGAAAATCAACTTCCAGCGATGGCGTGCCGTTTTCGCCGTTTTGCAACTGTTCCGTCCACTGGGAACGACGCAAAATGGCTCTGATTCGCGCCACCAATTCCCGATCGTTGAACGGCTTGGGCAGATAATCATCCGCGCCCAGTTCGAGTCCCAGCACGCGATCCAGCTCGCTGCCGCGCGCCGTGAGCATAATAACCGGCGTTTGGTGTTGCTGGCGTAATTCCTTAAGCGTATCGATACCGTTTTTCCTGGGCATCATTACGTCAAGCAATAAGAGATCAACCGAGCTATCCAGCATATTCAACGCCTGTTCGCCGTCATAAGCCACCAGGACGTTAAAGCCTTCCATCTCAAGCAATTCTTTTAACAATGCCGTTAATTCACGATCGTCGTCGACCAAAAGGATTTTATTCATTTTCTCACCTCCAAACGCAAAATACGTCATCAATCACTACCAATCCATGACTTTACGTAGCTTTACATCCCCTGACGCTAGTTTGCAGCGGCGACAGTAGAATGAATTCATCGTTAAGCAACTTAGTAATGGGTGTAGGGGTTAGGGATGCACAAACTTAACGCCATGTTCATCGCCGCCACTCTTTTTTCCGGAAGCACTGTGGCCGGTGAGAACAATGCAACGGGAAGTTGGCATCAGGATGACATCGCAAACCGATGCGGCGATAGTCATTACAGCATGTTTGAAGGCGTAAGGCTGACGGAACACCAGCGGCAGCAAATGCGCGATTTGATGAGTCAGGCTCGCCTTGATATTCCCCGTATCAATGTGAGTGAAATGGAACAGTTGCATGTACTGGTAACAGCAGAAAATTTTGATGAGCCGGCTGTTAGGGCCCAAATTGAAAAAATGTCCCGGCAAAATGTCGCTCGCCAGGTTGAAATGGCTAAAGTGCGGAATCAAATGTACAACCTGCTGACGCCGGAGCAAAGACAAATTTTGAATCAGAATCATCAGCAACGCCTGGCAGAAATGGCGTCGCAAATATCGGAAATGATGCCATCTTCTGCCCAGAAGCCGGTACAGAGTGTGACCCTTAAATAAGACATCTTCATTTTTCCTTGCCATAGACACCATCCCTGTCTTCCCCCACCGAAAGGTGGGGTTTTTTTTAATGACTGACACCTACAATCATCGACAAGCAGCAAACCAATGCCGGCAATGACAAGTCCTTGGAATGTGGCGACATAAGACACAAGCAAAGTGCCCGCAGTTCCGCTGCGTTAATGCTACGATATTCCCGTGCCGCATCCTAAAATGTCTTGCAAAAGTGTGACATAAACCAAAGGAAGCCGGCCTCCCGGGCAGGCCGGCACCGGTCTCGCTTTCATATCTCTGCAATCTGGCGAAAATAACCTAACACGCGGTTTGCAACATCTTTTATCAACTGTGGTGCTGCATGTGCCGATGATTGGCATTATGGTAATTGCGGCGCCAAGCCAGACCCATCCTTTTTCCCATTGGGTTACAAATTGTCCGGTGTACCGAGTGGTGAAAAGCTAAGACACTGGTAAATGTAATGCATTATCATAGGGTATAAACGTGAGGATAGTGGGAAATTGCCTGACCTGAATCAATTCAGCAAAAGGGATTTGATATACTATTTCCACCATAAGCCATAGGTCGGATTTAATCCGTTCCTCAAAGTTAACCGGCATAGTGTATTCTACAAATAATAGCTAAAGCTCAGAGGTAGTCATGATTAAGAAAATCGGTGTACTGACAAGCGGTGGTGATTCACCGGGCATGAATGCAGCGATCCGGGGCGTTGTGCGCGCCGGACTTTCCGAAGGTTTGGAGGTTTATGGCGTCTATGACGGTTTCCTCGGACTGTTTCAGGATCGAATGAGCAAGCTCGACCGCTATAGCGTATCGGATATGATTAACCGTGGCGGTACCTTTTTGGGCTCGGCCCGTTTCCCTGAGTTCCGTGAAGAGGGAACCCGCGTTATTTCCATTGAGAACATGAAAAAACGTCAACTCGATGCGCTGGTGGTTATCGGCGGCGACGGTTCTTATATGGGTGCCAAGCGTCTCACTGAAATGGGCTTTCCCTGCATCGGTTTGCCCGGCACCATTGATAACGATGTGGCCGGCACTGACTACACCATCGGTTATTTCACCGCCTTGGAAACGGTGGTCGAGGCTATTGACCGGCTGCGCGATACGTCTTCTTCACACCAGCGTATTTCCATCGTTGAAGTCATGGGCCGCTACTGCGGTGATTTGACCATGTCGGCGGCCATTGCCGGCGGATGCGAATTTATCGTACTGCCGGAAGTGGAGTTTAAACCGGAAGATCTGGTTTATGAAATTAAAGCCGGTATCGCCAAGGGTAAAAAGCACGCCATCGTTGCCATCACCGAACATATCTGCAATATCAGCGAATTGGCGCAATATATTGAAAAAGAAACCGGCCGTGAAACCCGCGCCACTGTATTGGGTCATATCCAGCGTGGCGGCAGCCCGGTAGCTTATGACCGCATCCTGGCCTCGCGCATGGGGGCATTTTCCATCGAACTGCTGCTGCAGGGCTACGGCGGGCGCTGCGTCGGGGTGCAAAATGATAAATTGGTCCATCACGACATTATCGACGCCATAGAAAACATGAAACGGCCGTTCAAAAGTGATTTGCTGGAATGTGCTAAAAAACTCTACTGATCGCTTCAACTTCCCGCTATTTAACGCCCCCGTCATCGGGGGTTTTTTTTACCCTCTGTGGTTTAGCTCTTTTGCTTATATAAATTACGTTTTTATTCTTTAAAATGTTACAGGATTTCTGACACTCTCTGCTTAGTCGATATTCAGGTGATAAAAAGACTCTTCGGGAGAGCAACGATGTCAAAGTGGCAAGCAGGGTTGTTGTTGATTTTATTGTCGGGAAGCGCGCTGGCAAAAGATATCCAATTATTGAACGTGTCCTATGACCCGACACGGGAGCTTTATCAGGACTACAATGCTGCCTTCAGCAAATACTGGCAGGCTAAGACCGGCGACAAGGTCACCATTCGGCAATCCCACGGCGGGTCAGGTAAGCAGGCTACCTCGGTTATCAACGGTATTGATGCGGATGTGGTGACATTGGCGCTGGAATCTGATGTGGACGCCATCGCAGCGCGCGGCCGGATTGATAAAAACTGGATTACCCGGCTGCCTGATAACTCGGCGCCTTATACCTCCACTATTGTTTTTCTGGTACGTAAGGGCAATCCCAAGCAAATTCATGACTGGCCTGATTTAATCAAGCCTGGCATCTCCATCATCACGCCGAACCCGAAGACCTCCGGCGGCGCGCGTTGGAACTATCTGGCCGCCTGGGGTTATGCGCTGCATCATAATAATAACGATCAGGCGAAAGCCCAGGATTTCGTCAAGGCGGTTTATAAAAATGTGAGCGTACTGGATTCAGGCGCCCGCGATTCCACGAATACCTTTGTGGAACGCGGCATCGGCGACGTTTTAATCGCCTGGGAAAACGAGGCTTTGCTGGCGGTGAATAAGGTGGGTAAAGGCCAATTCGATATCGTTGTTCCCAGCGAGTCAATTGTGGCGGAGCCTACGGTATCGGTAGTAGATAAAGTGGTGGACAAACGGGGAACCCGCGACGTGGCTACCGCTTATCTGACCTATCTTTATTCGCCGGAAGGCCAGCGTATCGCGGCCAGAAACTATTATCGTCCCCGTGATCCGGCAGTGGCGAAGGAATTTGCCGATAAATTCCCACAGCTCAAGCTGTACAGCTTGAAGGATGTGTTCGGGAGCTGGCAGCAGGTGCAAAAAGTGCATTTCTCCGACGGCGGCAGCTTCGATCAAATCAACCAACGTTAACCGTTAACCCAAGCATAACGCCGATGGCTATAAGCCATCGGTGAGCTTGTTGACAAAGTGTTCGGTCGGGTTAGGCTACCAGATCGTAAACACGCCGTGAATACATCCCTGTAGGCTCGATCCGCGCCACCCATGGCGCGGACGGTTTACTCTTCTGGCAACCTGCCCTGCCTTATTGACTTCGAGTGCATTTGTCAACAGTCTGGCCGATGGCAATAAGCCGTCGGTTTTTTTCCTCACATCTTCTTCCCGCTGCCCTGACGGACCACGTTTTTCCGGCGACCGCATCCTCTTCTCGCTTCACTCTCAAATTCAATTGCTTGTGTGAATAATCTTTTTTATCACTAGCGAAACGTTTCGATGGCGATCACATTTTTGATGGATTGAGCTTGTACACCTCTGCTTTTTTAACTAATTTCATCCTCAGCGAAACGTTTCGCTGGTGGAGGCAGGAAAATGAAGAAAGGTGTTTTACTGAACGCTGACGTCTCTGCGCTCATCTCCCGTCTGGGCCATACGGATCAGGTCACGATTGCCGATGCGGGATTGCCCATTCCCTCTTCAAGCCAAAGGATTGATCTGGCGTTGACCCGGGGTGTGCCGACCTTTTTACAGGTGGTGAGCGCGGTTGTCAGCGAAATGCAGGTAGAAAAGGCCATTTTGGCCAAGGAAATGGCGGAAATTAATCCTCAGCTGCATGAGGCGCTGCTGGATCAGTTGACGGCCCTTGAGCAGCAACAGGGCAATACCATTGCCATCGAGTATATCAGCCACCAGGTATTCAAAGCCCAGACCGCATATAGCCGCGCGGTCATCCGCAGTGGGGAATGCACTCCTTTCGCCAATGTCATCCTGTGCTCCGGCGTCACCTTCTGAGGCATCTATGCAACCGTTACTGCAATTGACAGGGATAGACAAATCCTTCCCGGGGGTTAAGGCGCTTACCGGCGCGGCGCTGACGGTTTATCCCGGCCGCGTTATGGCGCTGGTGGGAGAGAATGGCGCCGGCAAGTCTACCATGATGAAAGTGTTGACCGGCATCTACAGCAAAGATGCCGGCACCCTGTCATACCTGGGAAAAGAGGTGGCGTTCAGCGGGCCGAAGGCATCCCAGGAAGCCGGTATCGGCATTATCCATCAAGAATTGAATCTTATTCCTCAGTTGACCATTGCGGAAAATATCTTCCTCGGCCGCGAATTCCTCAATCGGTTCGGCGGTATCGACTGGAAACGGATGTACAGCGAAGCTGACCAGCTGTTGGCCCGGCTCAATCTGCGGTATAGCAGCCACCGTCTGGTGGGGGAGCTGTCCATCGGCGATCAGCAGATGGTGGAAATAGCCAAGGTCATCAGCTTCAAGTCCCGGGTCATTATCATGGATGAGCCTACCGATGCGCTCACCGATACCGAAACGGCGTCGCTGTTCAGCGTGATAAACGAACTCAGGCAGCAGGGCTGCGGCATCGTTTATATTTCCCATCGGTTAAAAGAGATTTTTCAAATCTGCGACGATGTCACGGTGCTTCGGGACGGGCAGTTTATCGCCGAACGCCGGGTAACCGAGTTACAGGAAGACGCCCTGATCGAAATGATGGTGGGACGTCGCCTGGAAGAGCAATACCCGCGCATTGAAGTCCCTCTCGGCGAGGAACGTCTAGCGGTCAATCATCTTAGCGGCCCCGGCGTCGACGATGTCAGCTTTACGCTGCGCCGCAGTGAAATCCTCGGCGTCGCGGGCTTGATGGGCGCGGGACGCACGGAACTGATGAAAACCCTCTATGGCGCGGCGAAACGCACCGGCGGCACGGTAGTGCTGGACGGGCGAGCCATTATGACCCGCACCCCTCAGGACGGGTTGGCTAACGGTATCGTCTACATTTCCGAAGATCGTAAGCGGGACGGGCTGGTGCTGGGGATGTCGGTGAAGGAGAACATGACCCTCACCGCCCTGCGCTATTTCAGCCGTCAGGGCGGCGGATTGAAACACGCGGAAGAACAGCAGGCGGTAGGGGATTTTATTCGTTTATTCAATATTAAAACGCCCTCGATGGAGCAGCCAATAGGCCTGCTGTCCGGCGGCAATCAACAAAAAGTCGCCATTGCCCGCGGCTTGATGACCCGGCCCAAGGTATTGATTCTGGATGAACCGACCCGCGGCGTCGATGTCGGCGCTAAAAAAGAGATTTATCAATTAATCAATCAGTTCAAAGAAGAAGGGCTCAGTATCATTTTGGTCTCTTCGGAGATGCCCGAAGTGCTGGGAATGAGCGATCGCGTGATGGTGATGCATGAGGGCCGCTTAAGCGGCATTTTCCCCATAGGGCAGGCCACTCAAGAGGTCCTGATGGCCGCGGCCGTCGGTAAGCAATACAGTACCCAGCAGGAGAATCAATGATGAGTACCCGGATTATTCCCGTTAAACGCGGTTTCAGCAAAACTTGGCTATTAGAACAGAAATCATTGATTGCGCTGCTGGTGCTTATCGCCGTGGTGTCTTCCATGAGTTCGAACTTCTTCAGCCTCAATAATTTGTTCAATATTCTTCAACAGACCTCCGTGAACGCCATTATGGCGGTGGGCATGACGCTGGTGATCTTGACCGCCGGTATCGATCTTTCCGTGGGTTCGCTGCTGGCCCTGACCGGTGCGGTGGCCGCGTCGGTGGTGGGGCTTGAAATCAACGTGTTCGTCGCGGTGGGAGCCTCCCTATTGCTGGGCGCGGCAATCGGCGCCGTGACGGGGGTCATTGTGGCGAAAGGAAAGGTACAGGCCTTTATCGCGACCCTGGTGATGATGCTGCTGCTGCGGGGCGTCACCATGGTATATACCGACGGCAGCCCGGTGAATACCGGCTTCAGCGATGCGGCCGATGCGTTCGGCTGGTTTGGTATCGGCCGTCCGCTGGGCGTGCCTACGCCGGTGTGGATTATGGCGGTGGTGTTTCTCGCCGCCTGGTACATGCTGCACCACACCCGTTTGGGCCGCTATATCTACGCATTGGGCGGCAATGAAGCCGCGACGCGGTTGTCGGGCATCAGCGTTGATAAGGTCAAGGTCATCGTCTATTCGCTGTGCGGGCTGACGGCGGCGCTGGCCGGCGTGATTGAAGTGGCCCGGCTCTCTTCGGCGCAGCCCACCGCCGGTACCGGGTATGAACTGGATGCCATTGCCGCCGTGGTGCTGGGGGGAACCAGCCTGTCCGGCGGTAAAGGCCGCATCATGGGAACCCTTATTGGCGCGCTGATCCTCGGATTTTTGAATAACGGACTGAATTTATTAAGTGTTTCTTCCTACTATCAGATGATTGTAAAGGCTGTCGTCATTTTGTTGGCGGTATTGGTAGATAACAAAAGCAGTAAATAACCTCCCCTGCAGGAAACATAAAGATGAAAATGAAAAAATTAGCTGTTTTGATGTCCGCCGTTGCGTTAAGCGCCGCTTTCAGCGCCAACGCCCTGGCAAAAGATACTATTGCGCTGGTGGTTTCCACTCTTAACAATCCGTTCTTTGTTTCGATGAAAGACGGGGCGCAACAGGAAGCGAATAAACTGGGTTATCAATTGGTAGTCCTCGATTCGCAAAACAATCCGGCCAAGGAATTGGCTAACGTGCAGGATCTGACGGTGCGCGGCGTCAAGCTGGTCATGATAAACCCGACGGATTCCGATGCCGTGGGCAATGCCGTTATCCTGGCCAACCAAGCCAAGATCCCGGTCATCACCCTGGATCGTAAGGCGAACAAGGGCCAGATCGTCAGTCATATCGCCTCGGACAACCGGGTCGGCGGCAAAATGGCGGGTGATTTTATCGGGCAAAAACTGGGTAACAGCGCCAAGGTTATTGAACTTGAAGGGATTGCCGGCACCTCAGTGGCCCGTGAACGCGGCGAAGGATTCAAGCAATCCGCCGATCAATACAAATTCACCATGTTGGCCAGCCAGCCGGCTGATTTCGATCGCACCAAAGGTCTTAACGTCATGCAGAACCTGCTGACCGCCCACCCGACGGTACAAGCGGTATTCGCGCAAAATGACGAAATGGCCTTAGGCGCGATGCGTGCCCTGCAAACCGTCAATAAAACCGATGTGCTGGTGGTAGGCTTTGACGGTACGGCGGATGGACTCAAAGCGGTGCAAAGCGGAAGAATGGCCGCCACCGTGGCGCAGCAGCCCGATCAAATCGGTATTATCGGTGTTGAAACCGCAGACAAAGTATTAAAAGGCGGCAAGGTGGATGCCATAATCCCGGTAGCCCTTAAGCTGGTCACGAAATAACGCCGGTTCACTTTCTACAGCAAGGTATTGCGTTATCGACCCGCCAGCCGGGGGACGATAACGCATTCAATCAGGATAAATACGATGGCGACAAACAAGCTGGTGGTGCTGGGTAGTATCAATGCCGATCATATCCTCAACCTTGAGCAATTTCCTCGTCCCGGTGAAACGGTTATTGGAAAAAACTATACCGTCGCTTTCGGCGGTAAAGGCGCCAATCAAGCGGTGGCGGCCGGGCGTAGCGGGGCGAATATCGATTTTGTCGCCTGCGTCGGCGAGGATGATATAGGGCAGCGTATCCGTAAGCAGTTGGCGGCGGACAACATCGGTGTCGGATCGGTGGAAGCCAGCCCCGGCACAACCACCGGCGTTGCGCTGATTTTCGTGAACCGGGATGGTGAGAATGTGATTGCCATCGATCCGGGCGCCAACGCCGCGCTTACGCCGGATTATCTGGCGCGATACGAGAAAAAGATTATCGATGCCTCCGTGCTGCTGATGCAGCTGGAGTCGCCGCTGGAGACGGTGATTGCCGCCGCCAAGCTGGCAAAGCTGCATCAGACGCAGGTTATTCTGAATCCGGCTCCGGCCCGTGAGTTACCGGACCCGTTGCTGGCCCTGGTGGATACCATCACGCCGAATGAGACTGAAGCGGAACGTCTGACGGGCGTCGCAATCAATGATGACGCCTCCGCCGCCCGCGCCGCGCAAATACTCCATGGCAAAGGCATTCCCACGGTATTGATTACCCTGGGCAGCCGCGGCGTATGGCTTAGCCGGCAGGGTCATGGCAAACTGATCCCGGGGTTTAAGGTCGACGCGGTGGATACCATTGCGGCGGGGGATACATTCAATGGCGCGTTGGTTACGGCATTGCTGGAAGGGGAAGATATGGACAAGGCAGTGAGATTTGCCCATGCCGCCGCCGCCATTGCGGTCACCCGCTCGGGTGCGCAGCCGTCCATTCCCTGGCGCAAAGAAATCGACGCCTTTTTGCAAGGGTTAGACTAGCTTGTCCACCATGAAAGATGTCGCCCGTTTGGCGGGCGTTTCAACCTCCACGGTTTCTCATGTGATCAATGACAATCGTTTTGTCAGCGATGCGGTGCGAGATAAGGTTCTGGCGGCGGTGGAACAGCTGAATTACGCGCCTTCGGCCTTGGCCCGCAGTTTGAAGATAAACCAGACGCGCACCATCGGGATGTTGATAACCTCCAGTAATAATCCGTTTTATGCGGAAGTGGTGCACGGGGTGGAACGCAGCTGCTATGAGCGCGGTTATAGCTTGATCCTGTGCAATACCGAGGAGGATGCGGATCGCATGAGCCGCAGCATGGAGACGTTGCTGCAAAAACGCGTGGACGGCCTGCTTATCATGTGTACCGAAAACAATCGTCCCTCCCGGCTGGCGTTGCGTCGTTATCCTTCATTGCCCATTGTGATGATGGATTGGACGCCGTTTGAGGACGCGCTGGATATCATCCAGGATAATTCGTTGCTGGGGGGCGATCTGGCCACCCGTTATCTGATTTCCCGTGGTTATCATAAAATTGCCTGTATTGCCGGTCCCCAGGATAAAACCACTGCCCGCCACCGGTTGGAGGGCTATCGTCTCGCCATGAATCGCGCCGGGCTGGTTATTCCGGCCGGATATGAAGTGTTCAGCGATTTTGAATTTGGCGGCGGTGTGGCGGCGATGAAACAGCTTTTGGCGTTGCCCGAACCGCCCCATGCGGTTTTCACCGGCAATGACGCGGTGGCGGTTGGGGTTTACCAGGCGCTGTTTCAGGCCGGGCTATCGGTGCCGGGAGATATGGCGGTGGTGGGTTATGACGATATCGAGCTGGCCAAATACCTTACTCCGCCGCTGACCACCATTAATCAGCCGAAAGATTCCCTTGGCGAGCTGGCCATTGATACCTTAATTTATCGGCTGCAAAATCCCGAGACTGAACCGCAAGTGCTGGTGCTGACCCCGGAGCTGGTGGAGCGGGCGTCGGTGGGGCGTCGATGATGGCGCCATTGCCCCGTTTCTCTTGGTTTAACCGCCGGTGATCGCGGGCCTACCGAGCTGTGGGGCGCTCCGGCAGGCGGTAAAACCACGCCCGCTTCGACCCCATCAGCACGGTCTCCCTTTAACACGCTCGGTGTAACCTCCGGCGATCGCGGGTCGTGCCATGAGGTCATCAGTTTTCGCCGATGCGACCCGGCCGTTGCATGTTCTCGCACTGTTCATGGCTGGGTATTGCGCAAAAAAAAAACGGGAACATCTGTTCCCGTTTTCGTCTTGATTCAGTATCAGGCCTGTTTGGCTTGTGCCGCGGCTTTAACGATAACGGCAAATGCATCGGCTTTCAGTGAAGCGCCGCCCACCAGCGCGCCGTCGATATCCGGCTGGGTGAACAGTTCAGCGGCGTTGCCGGCGTTAACCGAGCCGCCGTACTGAAGAATAACCTGTTCGGCGACCGCGGCGTCCTGTTTGGCGATATGGTCGCGGATGAATTTATGCACCGCTTGCGCCTGTGCCGGGGTGGCGGATTTGCCGGTGCCGATGGCCCAAATGGGTTCATAGGCGATCACTGCGTTTTCAAACGCGCCGGCACCCAGGGTGGTCAATACGGCGTCCAGTTGACGGGCGCATACCGCTTCGGTTTGCCCGGCTTCGTTTTCAGCTTCGCTTTCACCGATACAGAGCACCGGAATCAGTCCGGCGTCTTTCAGTACCGCAAATTTCTTCGCGATCAGCTCATCGCTTTCTTTATGGTAGGTTCGACGTTCGGAATGGCCGATGATGATGTATTTGGCGCCGATGTCTTTCAGCATGGCGGCGGAAACTTCACCGGTAAAGGCGCCGGACAGATTAACGTCGACGTTTTGGGCGCCCAATGCCAGGCGGCTGCCGGCAAGCTGGTGTTTGGCTTGATCCAGATACATGACCGGCGGCGCAATAGCCACATCACAGCCGACGACGCCACTCAGTTCACTGCGTAGGGCAGTAATCAGATCGTTCACCAAATGTTTGCTACCATTCAGTTTCCAGTTACCCATCACTAACGGATGTCGCATTTTTTATAATCTCCAATCAGGAACGCGAAGCGAAAATTGATTGCCGTAAGGCACTCTTACCTGACCCATAGTATAGAGATTTAATGCTGTGGTGGCTTTGTTTTTTGTCATCAAACGCAGGGGGATCAAGGCTCGGCTAAAGCGAGTTTAACGGGCTCGACGGCAAAAGTAAGGCCCTTATCGCCATCATCCGCCACCACATAGCGTAACGGCCCCCAGGATTGCTGAAAAAAATGG
The DNA here is from genome assembly GCF_047324255.1 of Sodalis sp. RH15. Taxonomy (NCBI): domain Bacteria; kingdom Pseudomonadati; phylum Pseudomonadota; class Gammaproteobacteria; order Enterobacterales; family Bruguierivoracaceae; genus Sodalis; species Sodalis sp. RH15. The sequence continues at coordinate 6,045,809 of NZ_CP178738.1, read as the reverse complement.
GCGCCCCGGCCTTTGGCCAATAAATCCATGACCCGGGCCGTGCTTTGCTCCACCGTTAAGCCGGGTTCAAACTCGCGCACCAGCGCGGCCATATAATTGACGGCGGTGGCGCGGGCGGCTTTTTCGCCGCCGCCTACCACCGGCAGGTAGGTAATCTGCAGCGTTTTTATTTTACCGCTGCCCTTTTCCAGGGCGGTGGATGCGTAGAGAGTGCTGTTGATCTTGCTGGCGGCGCGGGTCAGGTTGATAAGATCGTTTCGGTTATCAATGGATCGAAATTCACCGATAGGTAAGTTGGGGTTATGGTCGTTATATCTTTCACGAAATTTAACGATGGTTAAATCGAACGTCGGTGCGCCGGCCAACAGGTATGGCGCCACCGGCGTTGCCGCGGCGGAGGTATCGGCGGCCAGAACATGTGTCCAGGCAACGCCCAGCAGCAGACTGGCGACGGCGAAGCGGATGAACCGGTTCCTATCCATTTATAACCCCGTTAACCACCCTATGCGATACCCATCAGACCGAGTCTCACCGGTTACCAGTAATGCTCGCTGGTGATATGACCCGGCTTGCGCCGCAGGTGTTTGCGCATTTCGCGCGTTTCTTTCAATAATTGCTGAGTATCACGCACCATTTGCGGATTACCGCAGAGCATGACATGGCCATTTTCCGCGCTCAGTGCCACTCCTACCGCTTGTTCCAACGAACCGTCGGCGATCAGCGCCGGGACACGGCCGGTGAGTGAACCGGGCACCGTTTCTCGGCTGACCACGGTCTGAATATGCAGTTTGCCGCTATAGCGCTGCTGCAGTTCAAGCATCAACGGCAGGTAACTGAGATCGCGGGCATAGCGCGCCGCATGCACCAGGACAATATCTTTAAAGCGCTCCAGCCCTTCTCCAAATTGCAAAATAGACAGAAACGGGCCCAACGCCGTGCCGGTGGCCAACATCCACAGCGTTTCACAGGGGGGAATTTCGTCAAGGACAAAGAAACCGGCGGCTTCTTTGGTAACCATCAGTTGGTCGCCCGGTTGCATGGCATGCAGCGGCGGACTGAGCTTTCCTTCCGGTACCGTCACCAGATAAAATTCTAGATTGGGGTTATTCGGCGCATTCACATACGAATAGGCGCGCTGGACGCGTTCGCCGTTGATCTCCAGGCCGAGTTTGGCAAACTGGCCCGCGGTGAAAGCGTCCACCGGCGCGCGGACATACAGGCTGAAAAGACTTTCCGTCCAGTGCTCAACATGTAAGATTTCCCCATTAACCCATTCAGCCATAGTGCATTTCCCCTTGGTCTTTCAATAAATAATCTGACCGGCAAATTATATTCCACTCTGTCACAGCGGCTTTTGATAAAGGCGATGGCGCCATTATCAGTTAATTTCGGTATTGCATCCAGCCCGGCTGTCGGTTCTTGTTAAGAAAAAGTTGCATTCGAAAGACGCCATCAACGGCGCTAAAGGATAAACGGATGCAGGGCGGGATCTTTACGATCGAGATAATGGGTGGAAGAAATGCGCCGGATCGTCCGACTGTTGCCGCGAATCAGCAGGGTGTCCGTGGTGGCGAGCAGACCTTTGCGGGTAATGCCGTTCAGCAAATCCCCTTTGGTGATGCCGGTGGCGGAAAAGACCACATTGTCGTTACGCGCCATGTCATTGAGCCGCAGCACGGTATTGGCGGCGATACCCATGGCCGCGCAGCGGGCCAGTTCATCGGCGCCGATGCGCAGGTTTATTTCACTGTTGCCTTTGACCTGATGGCGGGGCAGCAGGCGGCCCTGCATATCGCCGTCCATGGCGCGGATTGCCGCCGCGGAAATCACCCCTTCCGGCGCGCCGCCGATGCCGTACATGACATCCACTTCACTGTCCGGCATGCAGGTGAGTAGGGACGCCGCCACGTCGCCGTCAGGAATGGCAAACACCCGTACGCCCAATTGCTGCAGTTCGGCGATAATTTGTTCGTGGCGCGGTTTGGCCAGGATAATGACCGTAAGTTGCGACAATGGTTTACCCAGTTTGCGGGCAACGTTGCGCAGATTCTCATCCAGGGGCGACTCGAGGTCGATAACGCCTTTGGCCGCCGGTCCCACCGCTATTTTTTCCATATACATATCGGGAGCATGTAAAAAGCTGTCTTTTTCCCCCACCGCCATCACGGTCAAGGCATTGGGTTGGCCCATCGCCGTCATGCGGGTTCCTTCGATGGGATCCACCGCGATATCCACCGAATCGCCCCGGCCCGTGCCCACCGCTTCGCCGATATACAGCATCGGCGCTTCATCGATTTCCCCTTCGCCGATCACTATACGGCCATCGATGTCCACCTGATTGAGCATGATGCGCATGGCCTGGACCGCGGCGTTGTCGGCGGCATTTTTATCGCCGCGGCCCAGCCAGCAATAGCCCGCCAGCGCGGCGGCTTCCGTTACCCTGGAAAATTCAATGGCTAATTCACGTTTCATGACTAAACCTTGCGTCGCAACTTAAATTGAAGTTTGCTGCAAAGTTTATCACATTCGTCACGCTTTCCGGGTGGTCTATGATTTGCCTGAATCTATGATTTGTCCGAAAAAATAAGGCCCATTCATTGAATGGGCCATATGCCTCAGTCCTTCTGTTCTTCATGCTCTTCCCACGAGCGGGCGCGCGCCACGGCCTTCTGCCAGCCACTGTAGCGCACATTGCGCTCCACGGTTTCAATGCCGGGGTGGAATTCCCGCTCGATAACCGATTTGCTCCTCACCTCGTCCAGATCGTTCCAGAAGCCCACCGCCAGCCCGGCCAGGTAGGCCGCCCCCAGCGCGGTCACTTCCCGCACTTCCGGCCGCTCCACCCGGGTGCCCAGGATATCCGACTGGAATTGCATCAGGAAGTTATTGGCCACCGCGCCGCCGTCCACCCGCAGCGACTTCAGCCGGGCGCCGGAATCCCCTTGCATGGCATCAAGCAAATCCCGGGTCTGGAACGCGATGGACTCAAGCGTCGCGCGGATAATATGGTTGGCGTTGACGCCGCGGGTGATGCCGAAGATGGCCCCGCGCGCATAGGGGTCCCAGTAGGGGGCCCCCAGGCCGGTAAAGGCCGGCACCACGTAGACGCCGTTGGTGTCTTTTACCTTGCAGGCGAAATAATCGCTGTCGGCGGCGTCGCTGATAAGCTTCATTTCATCACGCAGCCACTGGATGGCCGCGCCGGCGACGAACACCGCCCCTTCCAGCGCATAGTTCACCTCGCCGCGCGGGCCGCAGGCGATGGTGGTCAGCAGGCCGTGTTTCGACCGTACCGCTTCGGTGCCGGTATTCATCAGCAGGAAGCAGCCGGTGCCGTAGGTATTCTTGGCCATGCCCTTCTCGACGCACAGCTGGCCGTACAGCGCGGCCTGCTGGTCGCCGGCGATGCCGGCGATGGGAATACGGGTCCCTCCTTTACCGCCGATATTGGTCTGGCCGTAGACCTCCGAAGAGGAGCGCACCGTCGGCAGCATGGAGCGCGGGATATCCAGCACATCCAGCATTTTCTCATCCCAGTCCAGGGCATGGATATTGAACAGCATGGTGCGGGAAGCGTTGGTATAGTCGGTCACATGCACCCGGCCCTGGGTCATGCGCCAAATCAGCCAGGTATCAATGGTGCCGAACAGCAGCTCGCCGCGCCTGGCCCGTTCCCTGGCGCCCTCGACGTTATCCAGGATCCATTTGACCTTGGTGCCGGAGAAATAGGGGTCGATAACCAGCCCGGTGGTTTCACGGACATACTCTTCCAGCCCGTCGTTTTTCAGTTTTTCGCAGATATCGGCGGTGCGGCGGCATTGCCAGACAATGGCGTTGTACACCGGTTTCCCGGTTTCTTTGTCCCACACCACCGCCGTTTCACGCTGGTTGGTGATGCCGATGCCGGCAACCTGGTCGGAGCTGATATCGGCCTTGGCCAGGACCTCCACCAGGGTTGAGCTTTGCGACGCCCAGATTTCCATCGGGTCATGCTCCACCCAGCCGGGCTTGGGATAGATTTGGGTGAATTCGCGCTGCGAAACGCTGACGATATTAGCCTCGTGGTCGAGAACAATCGCCCGGGAACTGGTGGTGCCCTGGTCGAGGGCTACAATGTATTTTTTTTCAGATGGCATGATGTTTTCCTGCAAAAGTTGTCGTTCTAATGGCGTATAAGGCTTGCCATTTCCATCGCGGATCATGGCGGTCATTATGCTTTATGCTCGCTGGCGGCGCGGTGCGTCTCTTCCAGGCCATCTTCGTTTACGGCGGAAGGCAGATAGGGGCCGATAAGCGCACGGTAGCCGAACGCCCCAAGGCAGGCGCCCACCACCGGCGCAATCAGCGGAACCAGGAAATAGGGAATATCGCGTCCGCCGGTAAAGGCCACTTTGCCCCAGCCGGCCAGATAGGCAAATACCTTGGGTCCGAAATCACGGGCCGGGTTGAGGGCGAAGCCGGTCAGCGGTCCCATGGATGCGCCAATCACCGCAATGAGCAGGCCGATGAGCAGCGGCGCCAGCGGGCCGCGGGGGATGCCGTTGCCGTCATCGGTCAGCGCCAGGATCAGGCACAGCAGAATGGCGGCGATAACCGTTTCCACAAAGAATGCCTGTATCACGGTGATGTGCGCATTGGGATAGGTGGAAAAAATGCCGGCGAGCTGCAGGCTTTCCACGCTTCCCCGCACCATATGGTGGGCCTGTTCGAAATCAAAAAACAGGTTGTAATAAAGGAAATAGACCACCGCCGCGCCGATAAAGGCGCCGAGCATTTGCGAGATAATGTAGGGCAGCAGTTTACGGCGTTCAAAATTGCCGAATAACCACAAGGCGATGGAGACCGCCGGACTGAGGTGGGCGCCGGACACCGCGGCGGTGAGATACACCGCCATGGCGACGCCGAGCCCCCAGATGATGCTGATTTCCCATTGTCCTAAGCTGGCTCCCGCCAGCTTCAGCGCGGCGACACAGCCGACGCCGAAGAAGATTAACAGAGCTGTTCCAAGAAATTCTGCGATGCACTGGCCTGTTAGCGTAGGCGTTTTTAATTGGCTCATAGACTTTTCCTGCTGGCGTTAAGTTGAGGTCTTAGCAAAGGGCGGCCTCTGCGTACCGGAAATGTTTTAACCTAGAAGCAAATGTAGGCATCTTGTAAATTTATCGTTAATGAGCGAAAACGAGAAATATCGAAATCAAAATGTGTGCGTCACGTCATAAAAATGAGCGAATACGCGTAATAGGTGTTAGAAAAGCACCAATACAGGCTGATTTTGACTACCCGGAGTTCAAATATTAATGTTAAAAATACGGGGAAATTTTAGTAAAGGGAGGTAAATCTTTCAGCGGCGTTGGGGTGGTATAGCGTACAATGTCGGACGCATTCGATCTTTTGAACGATCGCGGCTGGACAGCGGGGACGGGCCTACATAAAATCCGTTCTTCGGACTTTCAGCACCAACGTTATTTTTACACACGCCGGCCATGGTGCACGGCGCATGGTGCGGATATTTTCATTGGTTGCACATAAGAAGTGTATATCCTAAATAATTGGAGTTGCAGGAAAGCCAACATCCCTGCAGCTTGAAGTATGACGGGTATAACGCAAATTTACGATGACACCTTGCAGGCTTAAGGGGGCTGAAATGGCTTTTGAAGTATTTGAGAAGTTGGAAGCGAAGGTACAGCAAGCAATTGATACCATCACGCTTTTACAAATGGAAATTGAAGAATTAAAAGAGAAAAACAACAGCCTGACGCAGGAAATCCAACAAGCGGCCGGCAATCGTGAATCGTTGATTAACGAAAACGAACAACTGAAGCAGGAACAGGGTGTATGGCAAGAGCGTTTACGCGCATTGCTCAGCAAAATGGAAGAGGTGTAACAACCTTGATCCAAAGGGCGACGGCGAACCGCCCTTTGGTTACCCGCAGCGGTTATTCCAGGTCGAGAGCGTCTTCCGACAGGATGATACCGGTATTGTCGGCATAAAGATGATCGCCGGAGAAAAAGGTCACTCCGCCGAAATTGACCCGTATGTCGCTTTCACCGATACCTTCGCTTGCGGCGCCCGCCGGCGTGGCGGCCATGGCTTGTATGCCCAGATCCAGTTCTTCCAGATCATCCACCTGGCGCACCGCGCCATAAACCACGATACCTTCCCATTGATTCTGCATCGCCAGGTTACCCAGCTCGGCATTGATCAGGGCCCGACGGACCGAACCGCCGCCATCCACAACCAGCACCCGGCCAAGCCCGTTTTCCTCGAGCACATCGTATAACAAACCATTATCCTCGAAGCATTTCACGGTAATGATTTGCCCGCCAAACGATGTCCTCCCGCCAAAATTACTGAAAAGAGGTTCAACAACATTCACGTCTTCATGATAAATGTCGCACAGTTCTGAGGTATCGTATTTCATAGGATTTACGTCGGTTTGCCGCTGGAGCCCAAAGTATATCGCTTTCTTACGACAGTTGCCAAAATCATCAATTGTTAAGTTGATACGCATCAGAAAAATGAACGACGCATGTTTAGCTAAACAGCAGGCCGACTGCGAATAAGATATTGATTAATAATGCACATTTGACGGTTTTTTCCAGCATCGGACGGATGCCTGACGGGCTGGTTTCATGTAAAACATAGCGTGCTTGCATATATAATGCGGGCACGGTCAAAACAAACAGCCAGCCCACCAGGTTATGCAGTTCAAGCAGGGTAAAAATTGCCAGACAAAACACCGCGCCGGTGAGCAGCGCGACGTGATAATAACGTGCCCGCGTCGGGCCGAGCCTTACCGCGAGGGTATTTTTGCCGTTGAGACGATCGCTCTCAATATCGCGCAGGTTATTGATATTCAATACCGCCGCGGCTAATAGCCCGCAGGCGGTGGCGGGCAACATCACCACGCTGTGAAAAGCGCCGGTTTGCAGATAATAGCTGCCGCCGACGCTGAGCCAGCCGAAAAAGATCAGCACGGACAAATCGCCAAGGCCCATATAGCCGTAAGGGCGGGTGCCCATGGTATAGGTGATGGCGGCGATAACCGACAATACCCCCAAGACCAGAAAGCCCAGAATATCGGCGGGTTTTTCACAGGCGATCCAGATCAAGACCGCCCCGGATAATAGCGACAGGAAAATGGCCGCCATCAGGGCGACCCTCATTTGTTCACGGGTAATAATGCCCAATTGCATCCCGCGCAGCGGCCCGATACGGCCTTTTTCGTCACTGCCTTTAATCGCGTCGCCGTAGTCATTGGCCAGATTGGATAAAATCTGCAGCAACGCGGCCGTTATCAGCGCCATCAGGGCAATAACGGGTTTGAAATGACCTTGCCAGCCGGCCATAGCCGAACCGGTAACAATGGAAGCCAACGCCAGCGGCAGGGTACGCAGGCGCAGGCTGACCATCCAGGCTTTGGTGGGGCTTAACGTGACGGTTTGGCTCATAGTTAACGGATCTTTGTGTGAATACCCGGTTCTGGTAAAAAAAAAGGAGACCGTAGCCTCCCGTTTCGGATGTCATTTATCCCTTAGCGTTTAGAGGATAAACCGGCTTAAATCTTCATCAGATATTAGCTCATCCAAATGGCTACGAACATAATCTGCATCAATTGTAATAGTTTTACCATCCCATTCACTGGCATCATATGAAATATCTTCCATAAGCCGTTCAAGGACGGTATGCAACCGGCGGGCACCGATATTTTCGGTACGCTCATTGACCTGCCAAGCCGCTTCCGCGATGCGGCGGATGCCGTCGCTGGTGAATTCGATATCCACCCCTTCGGTAGCCATCAGCGCTTTGTACTGAATAGTCAGCGACGCGCTGGGCTCGGTCAGGATGCGTTCGAAATCATTGGTGGTCAGGGCTTCCAGCTCAACCCGGATGGGCAAGCGGCCCTGTAATTCCGGAATCAGATCGGACGGTTTGGAGACCTGGAACGCGCCGGAGGCGATAAACAGAATATGATCGGTTTTCACCATGCCGTGCTTGGTGGAAACGGTGCAGCCTTCCACCAGCGGCAGCAAATCCCGCTGCACCCCTTCCCGTGAAACGTCCGGGCCGGAGGTTTCGCCGCGTTTACAGATTTTATCAATCTCATCGATGAACACGATCCCGTGCTGCTCGACGGCTTCAATGGCCGTCTCTTTCAGCTCTTCCGGATTTACCAGTTTGGCCGCTTCTTCTTCCACCAGAAGCTTTAACGCTTCCTTGATTTTAATCTTGCGCGGTTTTTGTTTCTGTCCGGCCAGATTTTTAAACATCGATTGCAGCTGATTGGTCATCTCTTCCATGCCCGGAGGAGCCATGATTTCGACACCCATTGGCGCGGCAGCCAGATTGATTTCTATTTCTTTGTCGTCCAGTTCCCCTTCACGCAGTTTTTTGCGGAAATTCTGCCGGGCAGCCGAAGGTTCAGCCGTTTCTTCCGGCTGGCCCCAGTTGTTTTTAGCCGGCGGGATCAGGACGTCAAGCACCCGCTCTTCCGCCAGTTCTTCGGCGCGGTGGCGATTCTTATCCATGGATTGCAAACGCACCATCTTGACGGCGGCATCGGTGAGATCGCGGATAATGGAATCCACTTCCTTGCCGACGTAGCCTACTTCGGTGAATTTGGTCGCTTCAACCTTGATAAAAGGCGCATTGGCCAGTTTTGCGAGGCGGCGGGCAATTTCCGTTTTGCCGACGCCGGTGGGGCCGATCATTAAAATATTTTTCGGCGTGACTTCGTGGCGCAATGCTTCGTCCAGTTGCATGCGGCGCCAGCGATTGCGTAATGCGATGGCCACTGCCCGTTTCGCATTATGCTGGCCTATGATATAGCCGTCGAGTTCGCTGACGATTTCGCGTGGGGTCATTTCGGACATATTTCGGATCCTTGCGCTTCGTACGTTAATTCTTCAATAGTATGGAACTGATTGGTATAAATACAGATATCCCCGGCGATACTCAACGCTTTCTCGACGATATCTCGTGCGCCCAATTCAGTATTTTCAAGCAATGCCCGCGCGGCTGCCTGAGCATAAGGCCCGCCGGAACCGATGGCAATCAGGTCGTTTTCCGGCTGAATCACATCGCCATTGCCGGTGATGATAAGGGAATTCTTTTTATCCGCTACCGCCAGCAGCGCTTCCAGCTTGCGCAGCATCCGATCGGTACGCCAATCCTTGGCCAGCTCCACGGCGGCCTTCAAAAGATGGCCTTGATGCTGATCCAATTTACGCTCAAATAATTCAAATAGTGTGAAGGCATCGGCAGTGCCGCCGGCAAAGCCCGCGAGCACCTGTTCATTATGCAAGCGCCGGACTTTGATTACATTGCCCTTCATTACAGTATTTCCCAGAGTGGCCTGGCCATCGCCACCAATTACCACATGGCCGTTGCGGCGTACGCTTACGATTGTTGTCACGAGCAACTCTCCGGTAGAGATAGAATGAAGCCCCGGCATTCATCCGGGGCATTTGAAATTATAAATGGGGCGGGATTGGCTTTTTTCAACCCCCGCTGGCAATAGGGATACAATTTGGTACCCCTGAGCCGCGGAGATTTTGTAACGATTTATCGGCGCTGGCGCGGTTGGGATAGGGGCCCAACATCACGCGGTTCCAGCCGCCGCTGGTGGTGATACGGCTTTCAACGCCGCCGAACGCCAGTTGGGCGCGGACGGATTCGGCCTGATCCATGACCTTATAGGATCCGCACTGTATTACCCAGCGCTGGGACTTTTCCTTCGCCGCGCTGTCGGTTTTGGCTTCGGCTTTCGGCGCTGGTGAAGCCTGCGCCGACGGCTCGGCCTGACGAGGCTGGGTGATGGCGGTAATCGGCGCCTGGCGCGGTTGCTCGGCGACGGACTGCGTCTTGCGCGGCTGCGAGGCGGCGGGCGCAACCTCGCGTGGAGCGACCAGGGTCGTGGAAGGCGTCTGACGGGGCTGTGCCGTAACGGGCGCCGCCTGGCGGGGCGTGGTCTGCGTGACGGAAGGCGCCTGGCGCGGCAATGGCTGCGCCGTGAACGGGTTCGCCGGGGACCGGCCGGTGTTGGCCGCGGCGTTCCTCGTTTGATCGTTATAAGGCACTTCGTTTAGATGAGTGGGCTGCTGGCGCATATCCGCCTGCATTTGCTCAAGCAACTGACGCTGTTCATCGGTCAATTGCGCCGGCGATTGCACTTCTCCGCCGGCGGTAGGTTCGGTAGGGGACTGTACGCCAATCTGCCGGTTTTCAAGCTCTTTGATATAACGCCAGCGCTCCTCGGGTTTCGGCGGCAGTCCGTTATTGGTGTGATTGCCGTGGCTTGGTAAAATTACCGCCTCTTCCGTTTTATTGTGTGCAATAAAATAGAGACCGCCGATAAACGTTATCAATACGGCAACCGCCAGAGCGATCATGGTTTTTGAAATGCCGGAAGACGTGCGCTTTTTTCGACTGTTTGGTTTTCTGCGCCGCGTATTGGTCCTTCCACGGCTTACATAGTCTCTTTGTGCCACTATTATTTCGCTAAGTTTAAGAAAGTAACCAGCCCGTCATGTTACTGAAGGCAATATTATTTGACTAGCGCCTGTATTCCTAAAGCCCGTCATGTTTTTATACGGGGCGCCGCGGTGCTGCCCCGGACGATCAATTTACTGTCCAGCAGCAAAGAGGTATTCGTCATCTGATGCTGCCTGACCTGCTGCAAAAGCAACAGCGTCGCTTCCCGCCCGATCTGAAAACTCGGCTGCGCCACGGTGGTCAACGGCGGATCGCAATAGTTTGCCAGCGTAATATCATCAAATCCTATCAGAGACAAATCATTCGGTACGCTCAAGCCGATTTTCCTTGCCTGCGACAAAGCGCCGAACGCAATGATATCACTGTGACAAAAGATAGCAGTTGGCGGATTGGTTTGCGATATTAATGCATTAAGCCCCGCCGCGCCGGTCTGAAAACTGATATCGCCCCGGTAAACCATATGTTCGCCCGCCGGAATGCCGTGGCGGCGCAGCGCCTGGATAAATCCCTGCACCCGATATTGGCACAATGTCAGGTCCGCCGGCCCGCTGATACAGCCGATCCGCCGGTGGCCGAGTTTAAACAGATAATCCGCCGCTTCATAGGCCGCGGTAAGATTATCGATATGTACGGTGGCCAACTCAAGCTCGGGGACAAATTCATTTGCCATGACCATCGGCGGTAAATTCTGCTGCTGAGTTTTATCAATGGCGAACGGCAGAACGGAACCCAGCAGCAACATACCATCGATTTGCCGGGCGATGATCAAATCGCTAAAGCTTTTTTTATCCGGATGTTGGTGCGCGCAATCGGCTATCAGGACCAGATACCCTTGCTCATCGGCGGTTTCTTCAATTCCCCGCAACATTTCGGAAAAAAAAGGGTCGCAAATATCAGGCACCATAACCAATAAATTGCGGGTTTCGTTGCGCCTTACCTGACGGGCCAGGGGTTGCGGATCGTAACCGACAGATTGTACTGCAATCTGGACTCTTTTCCGGGTCTGGGCGGAAACCTTTTCAGGATTCATCAATGCCCTGGAAACAGTGGCTGTAGATACCCCTGCCTTCTCCGCCACATCCTTCATGGTCGCCACGACGGTAGGCCTTTTAAGTTCCACATTCATCTCCTGGCGTCAGGTTAACGCTGACGAATTAACCTACTATCCCATTTACAGTCGCCGGGGCATTGTTGCACCGTCCCGGTTACGGGTTGCTGTTAAAAGAACACGTAATAATGAATATTGTCCTTTCTATCAGATTGTGAGGGACTTGGGGTATTTAAAAGGCCGATGGTGTCGGATCTTTCAATATTATTCGAATGGCAATCACAAAAATCCGGCATGAAAAACCGCTGTTAAATGTCGATGGGATCCACATCCAACGACCATTTGACTTTTCGCGCCTGGGTCAGCGTGTCTACCAAGGGCAGGCTGGCGGCCACCAATCGTTGCAACTGTCCACGGGAAGGGTGCTGAAGCAGTAGCTGCCAGCGAAACCGCCCGCCGCGTTTGGGCTGGAGCGCCGGTATCGGCCCCATCAACCACAGCGCATCGTCCCGCAACGGACTGGCATCAAGGAGCTGGCGCAGGCGTTCTAGAAACTGAGCGGCCTGCCGGTTATCGAGATCTTCGGCCCGGAACAGGATATGGCTGGTAAAAGGCGGTAACGATACGGCCTGCCGTTCGGCCAGCGCTTGCTGCGCAAAAGCCATATAGCCGTCATGCAGCAGGACTTGCAACAGCGGATGATCAGGATGGTGTGTTTGCAGGAAAACCTCACCTTGTTTACCCGCCCGTCCGGCCCGGCCGGCAACCTGGGTATACAGCTGGGCGAAGCGTTCCGCGGAGCGGAAGTCCGCCGAAAAAAGCGCACCGTCCACATCCAGCAGCGAAACCAGGGTGACATCGCGAAAATGATGCCCTTTCGCCAGCATCTGCGTGCCGATCAGAATTCGGGCTCCTCCCTGATGCACCTGGGCAAGATGAAATTCCAGAGCGCCTTTGCGGGCGGTGGTATCGCGATCGATGCGGGTAATGGGGGTGGAGGGAAAGAGCGAAGCCAGCGTCTCCTCAAGCTGTTCGGTGCCCAGGCCGACGGGTATCAGCTGGGTTGAGCCGCACTGGGGACATTGGTCTGGGATCGGCCGCTGGCTGTCGCAATGATGGCAACGCATCTGCCGCTGCTGCTGGTGGAGCGTATAAAAGTGATCGCAGCGGGGACATTCTGCAATCCAGCCGCATTCATGGCATAACAACGCCGGCGCGAATCCCCGCCGGTTGAGAAATAACATCACCTGGTTGCCGGCATCCAGATGGGTCCGCATTTTATGCAACAGCGGTTGCGACATGCCGTTGGTCAGCGCCAGGCCTTTCAAATCCTGGAGCTGTTCGTGGGCCGGCCTGGCAATGCCGGCGCGTTTGCCAAGGGTAAGATAGCGATATTTCTTTTGCTGGGCGTTATAGAGGGATTCCAGGGCCGGCGTGGCCGAACCGAGAATGATGGGAATATTTTCCTCACGGGCGCGAAATACCGCCAAATCCCGTGCATGGTAGCGCCAGCCTTCATGCTGTTTATAGGAACTGTCGTGCTCTTCGTCGATAACGATGATACCGAGCCGGGCAAAAGGGGTAAACAACGCCGAACGGGTACCGATAACGATCGCCGTTTCGCCGCTGCGGGCCTTGAGCCAGACCGCGAGGCGCTCGCTGTCATTCAAACCGGAATGCAACACGTCCACCGGCGCATGGAAACGTTCGCGAAAGCGGCTGATGGTTTGCGGCGTCAAACCGATTTCGGGCACCAGGATCAGCGCCTGTTTGCCTTTCGACAGGATATTTTCCAGTACGGTCAGGTAAACCTCGGTTTTACCCGAACCGGTCACGCCCGCCAATAACCAGACGGCAAACTGCTGGTCATCGCCATGAATAGCCCCTACCGCGGTGGCCTGCTCGGTATTCAGCCTCAGCCGTTCACCTTCCACGCGAAAATCCCGGCGCCAGTCGGCGCCGTCCGCCCGTGCGGCCCGCAGATCGCTTAATCCCTTGGCACGCAAGGCCTGCAACGCGCCCTCCGCCAGCGCGTGTTCCGCCACCTCATGGCGATAGAGCGGACCGGACAATAGGGCCGCCAGCGCCTGCTGCTGCTTTGGCGCCCGCTTCAGGGTATCCAGGGCAGTGACCCGCCCCTGCTCGGTGGCGAACCATTGCCATAACGGCGTCATTTCGGCGGCTTTGCCCTGGCGCAGTAAAATCGGCAGTGCATGGAACAAGACCTCTCCCGCAGGGTAGTGGTAATAACCGATAGCCCAATTGAGAATCCGCCAGAGACTGTCGGGAAACAGCGAACGCTCGTCAAGCACTTCGTTAATGGTCTTGAGTTTGTCCGGCGGCAGTGTACTGCCTTCGCTTAACCCCGTGACTATGCCGATGGCGTTGCGCTGTCCAAAGGGTACACGAACGCGCCCGCCGATAACCGGACGCGCATGGTCGGGATAGAGGTAATCAAACGTGCGTGCCAATGGCACCGGTAACGCAACGTGAACAACAGGCATCGGATAGTCCCGGGAGAAAAAATAGCGCTGATAGTGTACACTGTGTCGACTCCAATGCACGGATGTGTTTGCAAAGGGCCGCGACATTCTGTATGATTCGCGGCCTTTGGTATAATCCGATATCAGAGAAACGACACTCCCTTCGCGTGGTGTCCGGCGCAAGCAGACCGGATAGCGACGCGGCCTTATGAAGAGGTTTTCCATGAAAAAAGATATCCATCCGAAATATGTAGCAATTACTGCAACCTGTTCTTGCGGTAATGTTATCAAGACCCATTCCACGCTGGGCCACGACCTGACCCTGGACGTTTGCGGCGCATGCCATCCGTTCTATACCGGTAAACAACGTGTTGTTGATACCGGCGGACGTGTTGATCGCTTCAACAAGCGTTTCAGTATTCCGGGCGCCAAGAAATAGTATCCCCGCTGGATTAGCCTGCGCCCAATGGGACGAAGGCTTCCGGTTGACAAAGCCCCGATCAATTGATCGGGGCTTTGTGCTTGTACTGCCGGTAAAACAACCCGTTCCGTATTTTTTATGCCCTAATAACTCAAAGGCGACCCGGTATCGCGGATATTCATTGCCCCTTGTGCCGTACTTCATTTTTGATTACAAAACCGGATTTTCAGTTCGTATTCCTTTGCTGCCTTCTGCCTCAATGTCTGAGTAATACTCTGAGCGGAAGTTCTGCCGGCAGTGATGGTAGGCTTTCTATTCTTGTTGCCCAAAAGGAATAATATTTCAGAAAATGGACGGTACTATTTTCCATAGCAGCGGAAGGTTGTTTTACGAAATTATTGACCCCATAACTGAAAATGCTCAACGATTGGCTATTTGAATCTACTATTTGTTGATGTTTTTTTTAAATATTATCTCTTCGTGTAATTGATAAAAAATAAAGTGCCGTTGGTTGATGAAACCCAAGGGTATTAATTGTAGGTGTTTAACCGTTCTGGCCGATATCTCATTAATAGCTCAATCAAAAGCATGCTCATTCACGCATCAACCCGCCAACTGACGGATGATTAATATGAATTCGGCAATTATTCGCTCTCATCCAAGATGAGACAGGTTTCCATGTTTATTATGGGGGATTATTATCACTTGATATTTTTCATCTGAGCTTTATATACTCTGCGTACTCCTCCCCCAAGGAAAAATTATTTCCGACCTGGCACGATCATAGTTTTACATGGATATGTATGAATGAGGTGTCATATGTCTTATTTTAATTATTCTAAGTTTAAATATCGGTATGGTTCCTTTAATTGTGGTCATCCCGGGTAAGTAAATAATGTGTGATAATTTCTTTTCCAATAAATTTAAAAGGCTGGTTTATGGCTGACAGTTTTCAACACGAAGTACCAAAAGCGCGAATCAATATAAAATTGGATCTCCATACCGGCGGAGCCAGAAAAAACGTTGAACTGCCCTTAAAGCTCTTGGTTATGGGGGACTATAGCAATGGCCGCGAACAGCGTCCGTTGTCCGAACGTAGCAAACTGCCCATTGATAAAAATAATTTCAACAGCGTACTGGCTGATTTACAGCCAAACCTGACGATTTCCGTGCCCGACGCGCTGGCTGACGATAATGCCGAGACGGCGGTAGCCCTCTCGTTCCGGCATATGAAAGATTTTGAACCTGAACAGGTGGCGCGCCAGATTCCGCAGCTGCGAGCCCTATTGGCGATGCGCAACCTGCTGAGGGATCTTAAATCCAATTTGCTGGATAACGCCGCTTTTCGCCGGGAATTGGAATACATCCTGAAGGATGAGGCATTAAGCCAAGAACTGCGTATGGATTTGGCCGCCCTGGTCCCGCCAGTCAATTGATCCGTCACGGAAAAGAAGGAACTGCATTTATGTCGTTACAGGAAAACAACGTTCGTGATCACGCAACCACTGAGGTACAAAACAACGCTGCCGAGGGGGCGAAAAGTGTCTATGCGGCTCTGTTTGAGAAAATCAATCTTACCCCGGTAACCTCCGTTACAGCTATCGAGTCGTTTCAGAACAGCGATGCCCTTTCTGATGTCTCCACCGATGAAAGGGTAACGGCGGCGGTTCGGGTGTTTATGGACTTGCTCGGACAGTCGCGACAAAGGGTGGAGCGGCTGGATAAAACGCTTTTGGACAGCCATATCGCCGCGCTGGATAACCAAATCAGCCGGCAATTGGACCAGGTCATGCATCATCCGGATTTCCAGCGCCTCGAATCCACCTGGCGCGGAGTAAAGTCCCTGATTGATCAGACCGATTTTCGCCATAACGTGCGAATTGAGCTGCTGGATATCAGTAAAGATCATCTTGTGCAGGATTTTGACGATGCGCCGGAAATCGCCCAAAGCGGTCTCTACGCCATCACCTACACCCACGAGTATGATACGCCGGGCGGGGAGCCCATTGCCGCCGCCATTTCAAACTACGAGTTCGATCGCGGTCCGCGGGATATCGCCTTGCTGCGTAACATATCCAAAGTGGCCGCCGCCGCCCATATGCCGTTTATCGGCTCCGTCGGGCCGGCCTTTTTCGGTAAAGAGACCATGGAAGACGTAGCCGCCATTAAAGATATCGGCAATTATTTCGACCGCGCCGAATACCTGAAATGGAAGGCTTTCCGCGACAGCGACGATGCCCGCTATATCGGTCTGACCTTGCCGCGCGTGCTGGGCCGGCTGCCCTACGGCCCTGATACCGTTCCTGTGCGTAGCTTCAACTACATTGAGCAGGTAAAAGGACCGGATCACGATCGCTACCTGTGGACCAATGCATCTTTCGCCTTTGCCGCCAACATGGTGAAAAGCTTTATCAAAAACGGCTGGTGCGTGCAAATCCGCGGGCCACAGGCAGGTGGGGCGGTGACCGACCTGCCTATCCACCTTTATGATCTCGGCACGGGCAATCAGGTCAAGATCCCCTCGGAAGTCATGATCCCGGAAACCAGGGAGTTCGAGTTCGCCAACCTGGGCTTTATCCCGTTGTCTTATTATAAAAATCGAGACTATGCCTGTTTTTTCTCCGCCAATTCGGTGCAGAAACCGGCGTTATACGACAGTCAGACCGCTACGGCCAACAGCCGCATCAATTCCCGCCTGCCCTATATCTTCCTGTTGTCGCGTATCGCTCATTACCTGAAGCTTATCCAGCGTGAAAATATCGGTACCACCAAAGATCGCCGCCTGTTGGAGCTGGAGCTGAATAACTGGATCCGCGGCCTGGTGACGGAAATGACCGATCCGGGGGACGATTTACAGGCGTCGCATCCTCTGCGCGACGCAAAGGTGACGGTTGAAGATATTGATGACAACCCGGGTTTCTTTCGCGTCAAACTCTATGCGGTGCCCCATTTCCAGGTGGAAGGGATGGATGTGAATCTTTCACTGGTATCTCAAATGCCGCGGGCCAAGGTTTGAGAGGGACAACAACCCCCATGAAAATTTACCGGCCTCTTTGGATCGAAGGCGCTTTTCTGGCGCCTCAGCAATTTCAGCAGCAGGCGCGTTGGGAAGCTTTTCACCGGAGCTGCCTTGACCGACTGAGCGTGCGATATCCCTGGGGCGTACTGGCCGCCCGGTTCGATACCGACGCGCTGCGGCTGAACCGGCTAAAAGCGGAGTATCTCCATGTTCGCATGGCCGATGGGAGTTTGATCGACACCGATCGCTGCGATACGTTGCCTCCCCCATGCGATATTGCCCAGGTTCTTCCCGCCGATGTTCGCCGGGTGGAGGTTTTGCTGGCATTGCCGCTGGAACACGCCAACGGCGGTAACTGCCGGCGGCAAGAGGAGGAAAAAGGGCATCCGGTCCGTTACCGCCAGGAGTGGGCGGAGGTACAGGATGTATTAGGCAATGAAAGCGAATCCATCGCGGTGGAACGCTATGAACTCTCGCTGCGTTTTGATTTCGACAAAAACGGCGAATATCTGACCTGCCCGGTGGCGCGGCTGTTACGTGACGGGCGCGGCAACTGGGAATTGGATCGACAGTTCATTCCGCCGTTATTATCGTTTGGCGCCGGTGATGAGATGTACCGCGCGTTAGGCCTGCTGATGGGCCAGCTACAGGCCAAGCGCCGACGCTTGATGGGGATGCGCCGGGAAAGCAACCAGAGGATGGCGGATTTCGCCGTGGCGGATGTTTCGCTGTTCTGGCTGCTTAATGCCCTCAATTCCAGCGAGCCGGTGCTGGCTGATTTACTCAGAGACCCGGCGGTTCATCCGGAACTGCTGTATCGCGAACTGATAAAACTGGCCGGTGCGCTGCTGACGTTTTCCCTTGACCAGGATATCGATGCGATCCCTCCTTATGACCATGAACGCTTGGAGACGGTTTTTCCACCGCTGTTCGGCCTTATCGGAACCTTACTGGAGGCCAGTCTGCCCTCGCGGGTACTGACGCTGGCGCTTGAGAGCATCGGCCCCAACTATTGGAAGGCACCACTGAATGATGTTCGCCTGCGCGAAGAAGCGGATTTTTATCTCTCGGTACGCTCCAGTGTGCCCGCCCATAGGTTACAAAGCCAGTTTCCCGCGCTGTGCAAAATCGGGGCGCCGGACGATGTGCACGAGCTGGTTAACACCGCTCTGGACGGAGTCCCCCTGGTTTGCCTGAGCCAAGTGCCTGCCGCGATACCTTTGCGTCTTGAAAATCAATACTTTGCCATGGATCTGAGCCATTCCGCGGCTCAAGCCATGCTGGCCGCCGGCTGTTGTTATCTTTATGTGCCGGGCTCGTTGCCTGATATACAACTCGAACTTTTTGCGGTGCTGCGCGCATGAAAACAACGCTTTCCATCGATAACCTGCTGTGCGAAACCTTCCTGACGGTGATCCAGCTGCGCAACGGGGCGGCCGCCGAGCAGGGCGAAAAACTCTATCAGCAGTGCCAGGGACAGGTTGAAGAGGTCCGTCGGCAATTGCTCCTGGCGGACTATTCCGACGAGAGCATCGATCATATTACCTATGCGCAATGCGCTTTGCTGGATGAAACCGTATTAGGCCGCGGTTTCGGCAATGACATCCCTGACGATGGGCATCAGATATGGCTGGCAAAACCGCTGCAGGCTCACTTTTTCAATACTCTTCAAGCCGGCGAGCGTTTATTTGAGCGGATAAGGACGGTACTGAACCAGCCCGCGCCCGATGAAACGGTTTTGATCTGTTTTCACCGCATCCTGGTGCTGGGGTTTCAGGGCCGCTATCGTAACCAGCCGCAAGGGCCGCGAGATCAATTGATAGCCGTTCTGGAGACCAAAATCCCTGCCCTTGAAACAACGCCGGCATCGGTATTGCTCAGCCCGGACGCTGACAGTCTTTATCAATTTTTCGGCAGGCGCTCTTTATGGTTTTGGGGCGGTATCGCCATCTTTTCAGTGGCCGGGCTTTGGTGGGGGCTGCACCATCATCTTCACATGCTGCTGACAGAACTGCTGCCGGAATCTCAATAAAATGCCAATCATGACGGTGCGCATGAAACGCGGATTATGGCTGCTTATTGGCGGTTTAACGCTGATGTTATGTCTGGGTGTCCTGCCTTGGGGAATGACGGCGCGATTCTTCAGCGGGGCGCTAACGCTGTCGGCCGTGGCGGGAGCCTGGATAATTTGCGGGCGGAAGGCATTTCCCGTCTCCGCCGAATATCAACATCTGCTGGCGGCATTGCCCGGTGAATGCTCCACGCCCATAGTGCTGGTCTGCGGCGACAGCGACGATCTGGATAGACTATTTGGCCCGGCATTGGTGCGTGAAATCCCCCACGGCTGCTACCTGCGGCTTGGCGCGGCCAAAGAGCTGGCCAGATTGACGCCTGTCCTCCTGGCGCAGCGTCCGGCTTGGAGGCGGCAACTGGCCGCAATGTTTTTTTTGTCTCCGCAGTCGCATACAGATCAGGGCGTCCTCCGGACGATTTTGCGCGGCTGGCATCATGAATTGGCGGGGATGTCCCGCAATATCGGCCACAGGCCGCCGGCAATGATATGCCTGTTCCTCAACGGCAAAGACGGCCCCTGGTATTTCTGCCCGACAGAGGGAGCCCTCGGCATAATCGGCGAGCTGGCAGCGTCCGGGCAGGAAACAGAGGACGGATTGTCCATAAAAAGCGGCGGGGAGCCTATCCATCACTTGCCCCAGATTATAGAAGCACAGGCCCTGTTGGCCTGGTACCGCGATACGCTGATGGCGGAAAAACCCGCCGACAAATATGGCTGCCCACCTCGAGTCCAATCGGATCTGGCGGTGCGCTTTACGTCAATGCCCGTCTTGAGCGGCAATGTCTGGCAACGCCATCTTGCGGCCCGGACACTGTTGCGGCCCGTGTCTTTTTCTTCCGCAAGGGAAATATCGTTACCTTTCCCCGATCCCCTGCTATGGATGCTGCCTCGGCCACAAGGGCCGACCGCCTGCCGGCGGGCGATGGCTTGGGGTATGGCGGTGCTGACCGGATATTGTCTTGCCGCGCTTTGCATCGTGGCCTGGAACAACCAGCGCCTGTTGATCCGCGTCGCCGCCGATTTGCAACGTTATCATAACATTCCCCCGTCGGCCCATGGCCCCAAGGCGTCAGCCCTGACGGTACTGGTTAACGATGCCAAGGAACTGGAGCTTTACCATCGGCAGGGAACACCGCTGCGCCTTGGATTGGGCTTGTATTCCGGCACCAGTCTTTACGCCGGGCTGCTGGCGGCCATTGACGGTTACATGCCGCCCCTATTTGTATCGGATGCACCGCAACCCCATGCGCCGGGTCCGCAAACCCTCAATCTTAACAGCCTGTCGTTATTCAATGCCGGTAGCGCCAGTCTTAAACCCGAGGCCACCAAGGTGCTGGTGGCCGCCTTGATGGATATCAAGGCGCAGCCGGGATGGCTGATAGTCGTCGCCGGCCATACCGACGACACCGGCAGCCACCGGCGCAATCAGGATTTGTCATTGGCTCGCGCCGAAGCGGTGCGTGATTGGCTGCGCACCATGGGCAATATTCCGTCCGGCTGTTTTGCGGTACAGGGCCACGGTTCCGCCCGGCCCATTGCCGGTAATGACACCGTGGCCGGGCGTGCGGCCAACCGCCGGGTCGACATCAGACTGATACCGGAGCCGGGGGCATGTCAACCCGTGGCCGGGATTCAGGCACCACCTCTTCGCCAATGAAGGCGATATTCATCAATAACAGGAGTTAACCCATGGCAATTCCCGCATATCTCTGGCTGAAAGACGACGGCGGCGCAGACATCAAAGGGTCTGTAAACGTTCAGGGTCGCGAAGGCAGTATAGAAATGACGGCTCTGGAACATAGCCTCTATATCCCCACGGATAATAACACCGGCAAGCTGACCGGCACCCGCATCCATACCCCCCTGGTTTTCACCAAGGAAGTGGATGCGTCAAGTCCCTACCTTTATAAAGCCGTCACCTCCGGCCAGACGCTCAAATCGGCGGAAATCAAATGGTACAAAATCGACGATGCCGGACAGGAAGTAGAGTACTTCAACACCCGGCTGGAAAACGTCAAGGTCGTGAAGGTGGCCCCGCTGATGCATGACATCAAAGATCCGGCCAAGGAGAGACACAACCACCTGGAGCAGGTGGAATTCCGCTACGAGAAAATAATCTGGACCCATAAAGACGGCAACATTATTCATTCCGATTCCTGGAACGAACGGGCTTCCGCCTGATAACCCGGTTCGCAGGCGGAAGCCCGCCTGCGGCCTTAGTGGCGTTATCTGAGCGGCGTCCGGAACGCTCTTCAGCTAAGACCATACACAATGCTTCCCTCACCGGACCGGGACACGGGCCGTGCGGTAGCTATCGCCTTCAAGGCCACTGAGACGAGACCTGACAATATGGACAACCATTGTGCCCCGTTATTGCGCCGACTGAACCCTTATTGCGCCGAAGCCTTAGCCGCCGCGGCCTCCTTATGCCAAACGCGGGCCCACGGGGAAATTACCGTCGAACATTGGCTGCTCAAACTGCTTGAGCAGGGAGAAGGGGATATCACGGTGATCGCCCGCCGCTATGAGTGGGATATGGATGACCTGTGGCAGGGACTGTTATCACAGCTTGAAAAGCTGCCCCGCAGCATCCAGAGTAAACCGCAGCTTTCCAATGCGTTGCAGAGGTTAATCAAATCGGCCTGGCTTGAGGCCTCGCTGCAAGAGAACATTGAGCAAATACGCTCGGTGCATTTACTGTTTGCATTGATATCCACGCCTTCGTTGTTGCAAACCAAAACGCCCTGGCTGCCGCCCGGCCTGGGCGATGCCCAGCTCAGCCGTCTGCTGCCGCTGCTGGATATGCAATCGGATGAACGGCCACAGTGCCCACAGCCGGACATTGCGTCCATGCTGTCTTCATCGCTGCCCACAGATCCCCCTTCGGTATCCCAGACGCAACAGATATTGGACAAGTTCACGCTGGATTTAACCGCCAAAGCCCGTGCCGGGCAGATTGACCCGGTATTAGGGCGCGACGCGGAAATCCGGCAGATGATCGATATCCTGTCGCGGCGACGCAAAAACAATCCGATTCTGGTGGGCGAGCCCGGCGTGGGTAAAACCGCGCTGGTTGAAGGTCTGGCACTGCGCATTATCAGCGGCGAGGTGACGGATAGCCTGAAATCCGTCAGCGTACGTACCCTGGATCTAGGTCTGCTTCAGGCTGGCGCGGGGGTAAAAGGAGAATTTGAACAGCGTCTGAAAAACATCATCGAGGCCGTACAAAATGCCCCCAGCCCGGTACTGCTGTTTATCGACGAAGCCCATACCCTGATCGGCGCCGGTAACCAGGCGGGCGGCGCCGATGCCGCCAATCTGCTGAAACCCGCGCTGGCCCGCGGCGAGCTTCGCACTATCGCCGCCACCACCTGGGGGGAATATAAACACTATTTCGAACGTGACGCCGCCTTGGAACGGCGTTTTCAAATGGTGAAAGTGGCCGAACCGGACGATGACACCGCCTGCCTGATGCTGCGCGGGCTCAAAGAGCGCTATGCCGTCCATCACGGCGTGCATATCCAGGACGACGCGATACGGGCCGCCGTCGCCTTATCCCGCCGTTATCTCACCGGACGGCAATTGCCCGACAAGGCCGTAGACCTGCTTGATACCGCCGGGGCGCGGGCACACATGAGCCTGAATACCCGGCCGGATAAACTCATGGAATTGCAAAACCAGATTACCGCGCTGGATATGGAACGGGAGTCACTGCTACAGGATTCAGCCACCGGATTTACCTCCGGCACGGATCGGCTGCTTGACATCGATATCCGCCGTGAAAAGCTGCACGAAAAGCTCAATGCCGTCCAAGAACGCTATCAACAAGAGAAAGAGCTGACGAAACAGCTACTGGCCGCCAGGGGGAATAACATCCTCGACGGCCATGTCGACGCTTTACAGCAAAAGCTGGCGCTGTTGCAGGGTAATTCGCCAATGATATCGCCGGATGTAAATGTACGTATGGTGGCCTCGGTGGTGGCGGATTGGACCGGGATCCCCCTCGGCAGTCTGTTGAAAGATGAACAGGTCAATTTGCTGGGACTGGAAAACACGCTGTCGCAAAGGATCATCGGTCAACATCGCGCTATTGAGTCCCTGGCGCAACGGCTGCGGGTGGCAAAAACCGGGTTGACGCCTGAAAACTGTCCTTTAGGCGTATTCCTGCTGGTTGGATCGAGCGGCACCGGCAAAACAGAAACCGCGCTGGCGTTGGCCGATGCGCTTTTTGGCGGAAACCGTTCCTTGATAACCATTAATCTTTCCGAATATCAAGAGCCTCACACCGTTTCCCAGCTCAAGGGATCGCCGCCGGGCTACGTCGGGTATGGCCAAGGCGGCGTGCTCACCGAGGCGGTACGTAAACGTCCTTACAGCGTCGTGCTGCTGGATGAGGTGGAGAAAGCCCACCCTGACGTACTCAATCTGTTCTATCAGGTATTTGATCGGGGCGTGATGAGGGACGGCGAGGGACGGGAGATCGATTTTCGCAATACCGTCATCATGATGACCGCCAATCTCGGCAGCGATAGGCTGATGGCTGCGCTGGAACAGCAGCCGGATGCACCGGATAGCACATTGCACGAACTGCTGCGCCCCATTTTGCGCGATCGTTTTCAACCCGCCCTGCTGTCGCGTTTCCAAACCCTGATATACCGTTCGCTCGATGCCGCCGCCATGAAGCGCATTGTCCACATCAAATTGCAACAGGTAATCCGGCGCCTGCACCAGCATTACGGTTTGCGCTGCGAATACACCGACAGCCTGCCGGAGGCGCTGGCAGCCGCCTGCCTGTTGCCGGACAGCGGGGCGCGCAATATCGATAGCCTGCTGAACCAACAAATTTTACCGGTGCTGAGCCAGCAACTTTTGCAGCGTCACGCCGAGTTGCGCAAACCGCTCGGCTTGAAACTGGACTACAGCATAGATGAAGGCATTACCCTGGACTTTAGCCACGAGGAGCGCAAGCCATGTTAAACGCCGCTAATATTCTGCCGTTCGAGCATCGCCAGCATAAGCTCCTGGTGTGGGACAATAAAACGCCTCTGGATGTGCTGGCGTTTACCGGCGAAGAGCATCTCAGCCGCCCGTTTCGCTACCGTATCGAACTCACCAGTCCGGCAAAGGATATTCCTTCAACCCAAATGCTGATGCGGGATGCCACTTTTACCCTCAATGCAACGCCTGCCGTATTGCCGGAGTTCGGACTGCCGGCGCCGGCTGCGGCCCCGTTACGCTCGATCCACGGCGTGGTTGCCGGATTTAAACGCCTCTCCGCCTCCAGGGACGAAAGCCGCTATGAAGTTACCTTGGTCCCGCGCCTCGCTCTGCTGAGGAACAGCCTGCAGCACCGCATTTACCAGCATTTATCCGTACCGGAAATTGTGGAGAAGGTATTGCGCGACCGCCACTGCTTTAAGGGCCAGGACTTTTTATTCACCTTGGTCCGCGTTTACCCGAAACGCGAACTGGTGATGCAATACGGCGAGGACGATTTGACCTTTATCAGTCGTCTGCTGGCCGAAGTGGGGATCTGGTTTCTCTTCACCGCCGACCCGCGGCTCAACATCGACGTGGTGGAATTTTATGACGACCAGCGCCACTATCGGTCCGGTTCGCTTCTGCCGCTACGTAACCCCTCGGGCCTGGATGCCGGCGGGGCTTCCTGCGTCTGGGACTTGCAAACGGCGTACCGGGTGGTGGAGGGCCGAGTCAGTACCCGCGACTACAATTATCGCGATGCTTCGGCGCTTATGGACGGTGAGGCGGATGTAACCCGCGGGGACAAGACGACCTACGGTGAAGCCTATCATTATGCGGACAATTATCTCACCATCGGCGACAAACACGCGACGGACCCGGAGCCTGAAAGCGGAACGTTTTACGCCCGGCTGCGCCATGAGCGCTACCTGAACCGGCAAACCAAACTGAAAGGTTTTACCAGCTCCGCCATACTGGCTCCCGGCCAGGAACTCAAGGTCCGGGGTGAGAATGCGCCGGGTGTATTCCAGGAAGGCGCGGTGATAACCGGCATCCGCAGCCGTGCGGCGCGAGACAGGGGTCTTGAGGTGGAGTTTACCGCCATCCCCTATTCGGAAATCGTCTGTTTCCGCCCCGAGCCGACGGCGAAGCCGGTAATGGCCGGCACCTTGCCGGCCCGGGTAACCAGCACGCGCGTAAATGACACCTACAGCCATATCGACAGTGACGGACGCTACCGGGTGTCGTTCGATTTCGATCGTGATGAATGGCAACCCGGCTTTGAGAGCCTGTGGCTGCGTCAGGCGCGGCCCTATGCCGGCGATACCTATGGATTGCATACGCCGCTGTTGGCGGGCACCGAAGTGGCGATAGCCTTCGAACAGGGCAATCCTGACAAACCCTATATCGCCTATGCCCTGCATGATTCCAAAACCCCGGATCTCGTCACGCTGCAGAACTACAAGCGCAACGTGCTGCGCACGCCGGCAAACAACAAACTGCGGCTGGACGACACGCGGGATCGGGAGCATATCAAGCTCAGCACCGAGTATGGCGGCAAAACCCAGCTTAATCTGGGGCATCTGGTGGACAGCGGCAAGCAGCCCCGCGGCGAGGGGTTTGAGATTCGAACCGACCTGCACGGGGCAATACGGGCGGCCAAGGGCATCTTCATCAGCGCCGATGCGCAGCCGAAGGCCAATGGAAATCAACTGGATATGCAGGCGGCCATTGAGCAGTTAGATAGGGCATTATCTATCGTTAAAACATTGTCTCAGGCGTCAGAACTCGCTAAAGCCGAGCTGGCTGAAGAATCAGGACAACAGCGATTAAATTCAGCATTACATCAACTGGCCAAAGCCGGGCTTGTGGTCCATGCCCCCCATGGCGCTGCGGTGCTTAGCCCGGAAAATGTACAGCTTTCATCAGGGCAAGGCTCGGTGTCGCTGACGGCGGGAAAGAATGCTGATATCAGCGTACTGAAAACATTTATGGTCGCGGCGGGTGAGGCAGTTAGCCTGTTCGCCAAAAATAAGGGAATGAAGCTCTTTGCTAATCGCGGCAAAGTCGATATCCAAGCACAAAATGATGCGCTCTCCGTTTTAGCGGGAAAAAATATCGATATTGCAAGCGTTGAAGGTAAGGTGCAGATCACCGCCCAAGATGAACTATTGCTGAATTGCGGGAATGCGTATATTCGAATGAAAGGCGGAAACATTGAATTGGGTTGCCCGAATAATATTTTATTGAAATCAACCTGTGTACAAAAAATGAATGCCGCCAGCTACAGTGCGCCGACGGTTACGTTGCCTTCAGGCTTTAGCGAGTTCTTTATCGCGAAGGATGAAACAACAGGGGAAGTACTGCCGAATAGACGCTATCGCATAACAACCGCTGAAGGAAAGGTATTTGAGGGCGTCACTGATATGGAGGGAAAAACAATGGAAATTACGACGTCATCTCCGGAAAAGATAAGCATTGAATTTTCATGATTTTGACGATTATTCGTTAACCAAAGATCATTGCGGCACGATGACTATAATAAGGCGTCGTCTGTTTTTATGCCGCCACGGAAATATTCGATATCCACAGCAATAATATGAAAGATAATCAACAACCACACAATCAACAAAACGAAGAAAAGTCAGTAGTGACCAGTTCAGGAAATACGGCACCTTTTGCAAAAGGCATACCGGTGTCATGTTCGGCGATGCCGAAAAGAAAAATAACCTTGACGCTGGGGGTGTTTTTTGACGGCACCGGGAATAATGCGTTTAACTCGACTCTGCGTCAAAAGAACTGCTCTGCGGAATCTGTAGGTTATAATGATAGTGAGGCTCAAGGAATTTTAAATGCCTGCGAGGCAGATCGTTTTGGCCTGCGGGGAGATATAGCGCGAATCAGTTATGATGGTTCTTATACCAATATCCATTGTTTATATAATTTATATAGAAACGATAGTGTTCCAGATTTCTCGACGTCAGAAGAAAATCTTCAGTTCAAATATTATGTGGAAGGTATAGGCACTATTAATGGAGAGTCTGATTCCAGTATAGGTATGGCTACCGGAAGAAGCAGCACCGGTATTATCGCTAAAACAAATCGGGCGATTGATGTCATAAAAGAATCTTTACCAGTATCATTGGAATATTATACAAATGTGGAAATAGTTAAAATTCAATTTGATATTTTTGGTTTTAGCCGGGGTGCCGCCGCCGCACGCCATTTTTCTAATAGAATCAGAAAACGAGATAATGAATTATTCTCCTCACTAACAGATATCTTTCAAAGCGCTGAAATTTCTATTTTAAATCTTGCCAATCACTCTATACGTTTTATGGGGTTATTTGATACCGTGGCAGCTGTTGCCACCCCTGTCCCGAGCAGCTCAGATACCGGTGATGTCAATATCTATCTTCCGGTAGGCATAGCAAAAAGAGTCTTTCACATCACTGCAGAGCATGAGTTTAGGCACAATTTTTCATTAAACAGCGTGAAGCCGGGTTATCCGGAACTCTCGTTGCCAGGCGCGCACAGCGATATTGGCGGCGGTTATCATCCATTAGAAACAGAAGACTACCTTATAAGTCGCCCAGAGTACAATACGGTCCCGGTATCAATGGAAAACAACTCTACAAGCGCTTATAAAAGGTCAGAGCTGGAAAAAAAGGCGCGACTTGCCGATCCGATATGGGGACCGATGTTACAAAAAGCGGATACCTGGATTCAACTTTGGGATGAGCCGGTACCTTCTGAAAAGCAATCGGGAAGGTTGAAATATGTTGGTGCGGCCATACGCATGCAGCGCAATGTGTCCAATGGTTGGTCATTAGCCATATTGCGGGTGATGCTTGATGCGGCCGAAGAGGCGGGATGTATTTTCGATAAGGGTAAAATAAACGATCGGTATCCGGTGCCGGCAGTGCTGCATACGTTGATGGATAAAGCGCGCGCACAAGGCAAAGCCATAAGGAAGGGTGAAAACATTATTCCTTTCAATTCCGATGAATTAGCTCTGTTGGCAGAAAAATATATACATTGCTCGGCAAATTGGAAAGCCATAAAGAAAAACCCAAAAACTCAGCAAGATATTTTTGATGATGGAGCAAGTTTCGCCGTTATTTTTTTTCCAAACAGGCCTACGGAGAATGGAAAAAGAAACGTTTATGACTTACAAGGAAAAAAATTATGAAGTATCTATTATTAATTATAATATTGCTTTCACTCATTTCCTGTAAGGCCGGTAATAAAGAGACAATTAAAACCGGCACGTCAGGATGGCCGGGGAAATGGTATTATTCAATAGTAGACCCGTATATGTTTCCTGCAGAGCCAAGGATAGCAAGAATGATGAACACCAAGGGTGATGTATACGAATCTGGTTTGATTTTAAAGGGTGTCGGCGGCCTTAATCCTGCCAGCCAAGGAAAGTGGGGAGATAATGCTTTTGCCATGATAAGTACCAATGACGCTGTCCCCGGAGTGCCCTGGATTTTCAGCATATGCTGGTTCTCGGTAGTGGAGCAAAAAACCTATGAAAGCACTATTACCATTCCAAAGGAGGGGAGCGATTTGATGCAGGAAGAGGCTTTCTATCGTTTGGACTCAGGTCGAATGAGAGGGGCGTATCGAAGAGTGGTTTATTTCGGCCTGGCGCCAGGCGGAGCGATAAAAGCTTGGCTGAGAAACCCGGGCCCTGACGGAAAGAGGGTTGTTATTGCTGAAGGAAGCAGCGTCTCTGAAAAGGAGATGAAATGGTGTCCTGAAATAGTAGGATATCAAGTTCCGCAAGATACTAAGGACTTTATAAAAGATAAACAGTTTCCTTATGGAGAGTGGTAAGTTGTAATGACAGACACATGATAGCCGGCGGCCTTAATCCTGCCAGCGAGGGTAAGTGGGGAGATAATGCTTTTGCGAGCCTAAGTACCAATGATGCTGTTCCCCTACGGCGAATGGTAACAATTTTTTTGTCGACATAGCGCATTTTCTGAAGAGTAATTCATTAAAAATAAATTAAATATTAATTTTTTATAAAAAACCTGGTTTTTTATTTATTTGAATTGTAACTAAAATTTTAACACTATTAATAATATAAGGAGTGAGTATGACAAAAGGCTTTGTTTTATTAAGCGATAAAACCTCTCACGGAGGTGAAGTGATTTCTGCCTCATCCTCCATGTTAATAGACAATGAAAAAGTTGCTCTTAAAGGTGATATGATCAGTTGTCCAATATCGGACCATGGCAATAATTCTATTATCGAAGGCTCATCCGAGTGGTTCTCAGATGGCAAAGAGATTGTCGTGGACGGTTGTCGTTGTGAATGCGGCTGTGTGGTCATCTCAAGCACGCCGGGCGTCGGTTTAGGATGATACGATGGGGTGGGAGATATTCACTTTACCTGCAACAGCTTCCCCTGCTTTGACAGCATTGAAAGTGTGGGGGGGCGTGCTCATTTCAATTCCTGTTATTTGCCTGATGGGACATTTTTTTTGGCCCGTGGGTTGGACTGAAACGGGCAGCGTGACCTTTTGGCAATATACCTTCGGCATACTGCTTTTAATCTGGACGGGCTTATTTGGTTTTAAATTGCTTTTATATGGTAATAGGGTAAGTCAGTATAACCAAACCAAACAAATACACAAAGACGCGTTAGCCGCCCGGCAAAGCTGGGCAAGCCGATATTTAATGGTCATAAATAGTACGGTGTATTTACCGGAGGGTTTAACCGCATCATCTTTGATTAATCCTGCCCACTCATTAGAAGTAAGGTATAATCAAGTCAACAAATTAACTCAATTTCCAGACTTGACGATTAGGAAAATAATTTTATCGTTGCTTTCTTCTGTTTCATCTACTTTAAGGAATTTACCAAATTCCTTTAAACCGTATATCACTGTTATTTCTCTAGAGGAAAAATACGACGTTCAAATCTGCGACGCTATTCGATCTGCCTTCGTTGATAGTAATGGTGAAATTCGACCTGAACAATCCATCAAGATTGTTAGAGCATTGCCCCAGACGATATTAAATGACTGGATAAAATCTTCTGAAGAAAATGTAAATATTTTGCTCGCACTCCAGTTCCCAATAATGTGCAATTGTTCCGAAATGGCGGCAATCTTTGTTTTCGTTTCTGACGACTGGGCAGATGATCATAAATTGTCGGGTAAAGCTAAAGTTTACCGCACAATGGATGCTATTAGCGATGACTTCCAATCGAAATATAGCATTATGCTTAATATGCAAAATGTGTCCAGGCTAGCCAATAAAATATGGCTTGCGGATATGAAAAGTAATGAATTCAACATGACGATCCTGCAAGAACACCGAAAATATATAATGGAATTCCTATCAGAAAATATTATAGATTTTGAAAAATTTGTTGGGAAAACGGGACCCTTGGGAGGATGGATGGCATTAGGAGTTGCTGCGGATATTGCTCAACATATGAATGAAAATCAAATAGTATTGGGGCGATGGGAAGAAAATTGGGTGGTTAATGCAATTCAATCTTCCGAGGTGGTGCATAATGATACTGCCTAATCCCTGGAAAGTGGTAGGTTCTATTCTTTTTTTTATTGCAATAGCATCTGGTCTATGGCTGAGCATTGATTATTTCGGCGATGGCATTGGCATACTCGGTCGGGCACAGAAGATAACCCTGTGGTTTATTGTTCTGACTCTCATACTTCTTATTCGCTTGATATCAATCATTGTTCCTTTATACCTTCTTAAGAAGGCTCAAAATGATGCAGAAAAAGCGGGGGTATATCCTGAGCAGGAGCAGCGACTTGCCCAGTTAAAGGCGCAAGAAAATGCGCTCCAACCTATGGTGGAAGGCCTTCGCCTGCATCACGGTCGTTTCTGGCGCCGCAAGGTGCGTATCCTGCTGGTTATCGGCGAGCCTGAACAGGTAGAGGCCATCACGCCCGGTCTTACATTGCAGCGCTGGCTGGAGGGCAACAGTACATTGCTGCTGTGGGGCGGCAGCGTACAAGCCGATCCGAATGAAGAACTGATTGCCCGGCTTCGCGCGTTGCGCCGGCGGCGTCCCCTGGACGGCATCGTCTGGGCGGTGACTGAAACCCAGGGCGCCCAGCCTAGGCACATCTATCTTGGTCTGCGCCAGCTTCTGCGTCAGGGACAGCGGTTAGGCTGGCAGGCGCCGCTCTATCTGTGGCAGGTATGCGACAGCGCCTGGGCGCAAGGAGATCGCCCTGGCGCGCCGGTGGGATGCCTGTTGCCGGCAGCCTGTACATCTGAATATTTATCCGCCCGTTTGCTTGATCTGATTGCACCGCTGCGCCGCGAGGGCATGGGTCAGGTGTTGGCGACTACCCGACATGATTTCCTGCTTCGTTTGTCACTGTATCTGGAGCGGGAGGGTATAACGCACTGGCAGCAGGCGCTGGTTCCGCTGTGGCGAGACTTCTCCTGCGCGTTGTCGCTGCGCGGCATGATGTTCAGCCTGCCGGTCAATGACAAAGCGTCCGGGACGGGGCACGGTTGGTGTTCGGATCCGGCATGGCAAGGCATTGTAAACGATAGTTCGGCCAGAGGCCGCCGCGCCGGTTTTTCGTGGGAGCGAAACGCTTTTTATGCGGTGCTGGGATTGACGCTGCTGTGGGGGGGCGGCAGCCTGCTCTCTTTTATCTCCAACCGCAGTCATATCGTTACCGCCAGGGAGCAACTGACGGCGCTGAGGGAAGACGTTCCCATCGGCGAACAATTGAAGGCGCTTCGTCAACTGGCGAATGAACTGGGGCGGTTGCAGTATCTTTCCTCGCACGGGGCGCCCTGGTATCAACGTTTTGGCTTAAATCAAAGCGGCATGTTATCGGCCGCCTTATGGCCGCGCTACGGCGCCATGAATAATCGCCTTGTCCGTGACGGCGCGGCAAAACAGTTAAGCTTCCATCTCGCTGAACTGGTTGCCCTGCCGCCGCACAGTCCGCAACGCGCCAAGCGAGCCCTGGTGGGCTACGGCCGGCTTAAAGCCTACCTGATGCTGGCGTATCCGGAAAAAGCCGATGCGGACTTTTTGACTCGAATCCTCGAAGAAAACGAACCGGTCCGTGCCGGGGTTGCTACCGGCTTATGGCGGAGCCTGTCGCCGGGGCTATGGAGTTTTTATGCCGTGAATCTGGCGGAGCACCCGGAATGGCGCATCGTGCCCGATGCTGATCTGGTGGCGCAGGTGCGCCGGCTATTGCTGGTGCAGATCGGGCAGCGTAACGCCGAGGCAACGCTTTATCAGAAGATACTGCAATCCGTGTCGAACAACTACGCCGAACTTGGCTTAATGCATATGGTAGGAGATAGGGACGCGCAGGGATTGTTCAGCTCCACCGAAGTGGTGCCGGGGGTATTTACCCGTCAAGCCTGGGAAGGACAGGTGCAGAAGGCCATTGATGAGGCCGTTGCCTCCCGCCGGGAGGAAATTGACTGGGTGCTCAGCGACGCCACACATCCGGTGACGGCCGAGGTGTCGCCGGAAGCGCTTGAAGAACGCCTTACCGAACGCTATTTTACCGATTTCAGCGGTGCCTGGCTGAATTTTCTCAATAGTCTGCGATGGAAGCAGGCGAAAAATCTGTCGGATGTGACCGACCAGCTCACCCTGATGGCCGATGTGCGTCAGTCCCCGCTGATTGCCCTGATGAACACCCTTAGCTATCAGGGGCAAACCGGACAACGGGGAGCGGCCTTGTCAGATTCGCTGGTGAAGTCCGTACAGAGCCTGCTGCATAAAGACGACCTGCTCGCCATCGACCAGCGCGCCGCGGGGTTGACCGGTCCGTTGGACGGCACCTTTGGCCCGCTGCTGGCAATGATGGGAAAGGGAAGCCCGGCGGGAGTCATGACCGGCGACAGCTCTCTCAGCCTGCAAACCTTCCTGACCCGTATCACCAGGGTGCGCCTCAAACTCCAGCAGGTGGCGAACTCCAATGACCCGCAGGAGATGACCCAGCTATTGGCGCAGACGGTGTTCCAAGGCAAGAGCATTGATCTGACAGACACGCAGGAATACGGCAGCCTGCTTGCCGCCAGCCTGGGGGAAGAGTGGAGCGGTTTTGGCCGGGCGGTGTTTGTCCAGCCGCTGGCCCAGGCGTGGCAGAAGGTACTGCAGCCATCCGCCGCCAGCCTGAATGTGCAGTGGCGAACGTCGATAGCGGATAATTGGGATCGGGCTTTCAATGGGCGCTACCCGTTTGCGGACACGCGCAGCGATGCGTCTCTGCCGATGCTTGGGCAATTTGTCCGCACTGAATCCGGACGCATCGAACAGTTCCTGACCCGCCAGTTAAGCGGAGTATTGCACAAGGAAGGCAATCGCTGGGTGCCGGACAAGCTGAACAGCCAAGGGCTGCATTTTAACCCGGCTTTCCTGCGGGCGGTTAACCACCTTAGTCAGCTTGCCGACATTTTATACACTAACGGCGGTATGGGCATAAGTTTCGAGCTGATGGCCAAACCGGTACGTGATGTGGTGGAAACCACCTTCAATCTCGATGGTCAGAAGCTCAGGTACTTCAACCAGAAGGAAAGCTGGCAAAATTTCCATTGGCCGGGTGCTTCGGACAAACCAGGAGTGATGCTGAGCTGGAGCAGTGTGAACGCCGGCCCGCGCCTGTTCGCCGATGAACAAGGAACCTGGGGGCTTATCCGCCTGCTGGAGCAAGCCAAGGTCACGGCGCTGGATGACGGCGATACCCTTTACCGCCTGGTCTTGACCGGCCCGGATGATTTACCGCTAACCTGGAACCTGCGCACCGAACTGGCCGAAGGACCCTTGGCGCTGCTGAAGCTGCGGGGTTTTTCACTGCCGGCCCGAATATTCGATGTTGATACCGGCGGTGGAACAATGCCACGAAATACCGCGGCCATAGGAGGAGATGGGTGATGTTGCAAACATTAATCACTACCTGTCTGGCGGAACGGAACGCGCTTGAACTGGCCCGTGGGCACATGGTCCAGTGGGAAAAATGGTTGCTGCCTCTCTCCGCTGATAACCCGGTAGGCGATGACCCGTGTTATTGCGACGATTTCCAGCGCATGCGAGAGGAGGTCAATAAAATCACCGGGGCGGATACCGGCCTCATCTGCCAGTTGGCCGAGACGCTGCTAACCACCGTCTGTAAGGACGTCCGCGTTGCTACCTATTATCTGTGGGCGCGCCTGCATGGCGACGGCGAGGCGGGGCTGGCTGACGGGCTGATGCTGCTGGCCGGACTGGTCGACCGTTTTGGCGAACGGGTGCTGCCGGCTCGTCCCAACGGCCGCAGAACGGCGTTGGAATGGCTGGCGGGCAACAAAATGCTGGATAGTCTGGCCCGCTATCCGGAAGTGGCGAAGAGCGAGCTGGTGCGCATCGTGGCGGCGCTGGCCCTGCTGGAACACGCTGTCGGCGCATGGTCTGAGCTTGACCGGCCGGCCCTGGGGGCGCTATACGGCGCATTGGAGTTGCGTCTGGCGCAATCGGGTGGGCTGGAGGCGGTGGTGCCGCAACACAGCGCCGTGGATGGCCCCGGAATGCTTTCCTCTTCCGCCGGGCTGAAGCCGGGATTGCGTCAAGTTCAGTCGGGCCGCGACCTGCTGGAACAGGGAAAAGCGCTCTCGCGCTACCTGCGCGAACAGCCGCAAGGCTGGCTGGCAAGCCACCGCCTGATGAAAAGTCTGCGTTGGGACACGGTGCATCTTTTACCGCAGCAGGAAAAGGCTGGCAATACCCGCTTGACCCCGCCGCGCAGTGACTGTCGCGCCCAGCTTAAACGCCTGTATCTGCAGCAGAGCTGGGACGAACTGCTGGAACAGGTCGAGCGGATGTATGCGGAGGGCGTTAACCACTTTTGGCTGGATTTGCAATGGTATGCCTGCCAGGCATTGAGCAAGCAGGGGCAGCCGTTCTCCGGTTGGGCGGATCTCGTCAAGCAGGATCTCGGGATGTTGCTGGCGCGCTTGCCCGGGCTGGAAAATCTGAGCTGGAATGACGGCACGCCGTTTGCCGACGATGTGACTCGCGGTTGGATAGCCCAGCAGGTCAGCGGGAGTGCCGAGCATTGGGCACCCGTAACCTCAGTAACGGCGCCGGCGGATGGCAATGACATTCTGGCCTTGGAAAGCGAGGCACTGGCCCAGGCGGACAGCGACGGAGTGGACGCCGCATTGGCATGGCTGGCGGCCCGGCCCGGCACTCAAACGGTTCGCCAACGCTGGTTATTGCGTTTATTGATGGCGAGGGTGGCCGAGCAGTACGGCAAAAATGACCTGGCTCTGCATCTGTTGGGAGAGCTCAACACTACCTCCGCCGGTTTGCCGTT
The DNA here is from genome assembly GCF_047324255.1 of Sodalis sp. RH15. NCBI lineage: Bacteria > Pseudomonadati > Pseudomonadota > Gammaproteobacteria > Enterobacterales > Bruguierivoracaceae > Sodalis > Sodalis sp. RH15. Next base: position 6,009,963 of record NZ_CP178738.1, on the reverse strand, counting down.
AGCTGATTGGGAGCCGGAGCTGAGCTTTGAAGTCAAAGCGCGGCTGCTGAAACTTATGAGGTTGAAAGCTCAGCGCAACGATGCCGACAAGACGGCGCTGGCGCGGCGGATGGAAGCCCTATTGGCTGCGCTGGTGGCTATCGATCCGGTGCGGGCCGCCATCCTTTGCTCGTGATTTCTTTCAAATCCGATTTTTATATTGCCCTCTTTTAATGAGAATTTTCCCCATGGATGATTTGACCCTGCGTTATTTTGACGCCGAAATGCGCTATCTGCATGAGGCGGGCAAGGAATTCGCCGAAGCGCACCCTGACCGGGCGGCGATGCTCAACCTCGACAAGGTCGGCGCGCGCGATCCCTATGTAGAGCGCCTGTTTGAGGGATTTGCCTTCCTGATGGGGCGGCTGCGTGAAAAGCTTGATGATGATCTGCCCGAGCTGACCGAAGGGCTGGTGAGCCTGCTGTGGCCGCACTATCTACGCACCATACCGTCGCTATCCATCGTTGAATTGACGCCAGACCGGCGCCTGATGAAGCACAGTGAGACCGTCGGCCGCGGGTTCGAGGTGATGTCCAGGCCCATGGGGCCTCAGGGGACACGCTGCCGCTACACCACCACCCAGGACATGACGTTAACCCCGCTGTCTGTGGAATCGGCCGGCGTTGTTACCGAACCGGACGGCCGCTCTGTCATCCGGCTGCGGTTCGGCTGCGGCGAACTGGCGGATTGGAGCCAAACTGACCTGTGCCGCCTGCCGTTATACCTCAATGCCGACAGCACGGTGGCCTGCGCGCTGCATCGGGCGCTAACGCTGAAAACCCAGGGGATGTACATTCGGCTGCCCGGCGACACGGACCGCCGGCCGCTGGAAGGCTTTTTTTCGCCGCTGGGGTTTGGCGACCGGGATCGGCTGTGGCCGAAAGGGGACTGTGCCTTCAGCGGCTACCAATTGTTGCTTGAATACTTCACGTTCCGGGAAAAATTCATGTTCGTGGCGTTGCACGGACTGGAGTACATCGTTTTAACGCAGGGAATGCCCTGGTTTGAGCTGGACGTGGTGCTTAGCGAGCAATGGCGCCATGACTTGCGGATCGATACCACAAGTATCCGCCTGCACTGCGTGCCGGTGATAAACCTGTTTCCCCTCGAGGCCGATCCGTTGACGCTTTCTCCGTTGGCAACCGATTATCTGCTGCGGCCCATGCGCATGCAGGACGGCCATACTGAAATCTATTCAGTGGACAGCGTGATTTCCTCCAAACACAGCGGACATCAAGAATACGTACCGTTCAGCAGCTTTCGCCACAAGGGTGGCATGCTGCGTGCGCAGGCGCCGGAGCGCTATTTCCATTCCCGCGTCAAACGCGGCGCCAGCGGTATACACGATACCTGGCTGATTTTGGGCGGCGAGGCGTTCGACACCGACAAACTCAGCGCCAATGAGTGTCTGTCTCTGACATTGACCGGCACTAACGGACAACTGCCCCGCAAGGCGTTGCAAAGCACTCTGCTGGATACGGTAGTGCAATCCACGCAAACGGGCCTCGCCGTGCGCAATCTGTGCGCGCCCACCCATCCTTGTTATCCTCCGAACCGGGATCGCTTCCACTGGCGGGTATTGAGTCATCTGGGATCGAATTTCCTGTCGATGATGGACAATGCTGAAGTGCTGCGGGGCACGCTGGCGCTTTATGACTGGACGGAAGATGAACTCAACCGCCGTCGCCTGGCCGCCATAGTCGAGGTGAAACACCATTTGGCACAACGATTCGAAAAAGGCTTCCTGCTGCGAGGCGTCGACATCGAAATCACTCTTGATAGCAACGGTTTTGCCGGCGAAGGGGATATCAGCCTGTTCGGCGAGATGCTCAGCCGTTTCTTTGCGCTGTACGCTGATGTCCATCTCTTTACCCGGCTAACGCTAAATCTTCAACCCTTGGGAACATGTTTGCGATGGAAAGAGAACCACAGTCAGCGGGTGCCCGGCTGAGGGCTACCCGGCTGGTTGAAGCGATGGCCGATCGGATGGCTGAGGTGGATGTATACCGTTTTTGCCAACTGGTGGAACTGGCCGTGCCGGATAGCCTTCCTTTGGGCAGTACCGCCGACCCGGCAAACGATCCGGTGCGTTTCAGGCCTCATCCCGGCATGGGGTTTCCGGTCAGCGAATTGAAAGCCATCGAGACCGATGGAGAACGCCCCGGACGCCCGGCCACGGTACGAACCTCCTTTCTCGGATTGTACGGCGTGGATTCGCCGTTACCGACGCCGTACCTGGATGATATCACCCGCCAGCGGGAAGGGCATGAGGCCCTTGAAGCCTTCCTCGATATCTTTAACCACCGCATCTTTACTCAATTTTACCGTATCTGGCGCAAGTATTCCTATCCGGCCACGTTTGCCGCCGGCGGCACGGATGCCATCTCCCAATGTCTGCTGGGGCTAATTGGCCTGGGGATACCGGGGACGGCAGCTCATATCGCCACACCGATGTCGCGATTTCTGGCGCTGCTTGGCCTGATGCGTCTGCCGACCCGCACCGCGGAAGGAATGGTAGCGCTGGTAGCCCTGCTGGCACCCGATACTGTCGCTTCGGTGACACCTCACTGGCCGCAAAAAATCACCCTGACTCCCGCGGCGGCCCTGGATAAAACCCGTAGGGTAAATCTAAGTCAACGGGTGGTGCTTGGCGGCTCGGGGTGGGATGTCAACAGCCAACTGTTACTGACGTTAGCAACGGAAAATCCCAATGAGGCGCGGGACTGGTTGCCGGGCGGCCCCTTGCAGCGGGATTTTCTGGTTTTGCTGAGGGTTTATCTGGGCTGGCGTTGTTCGATCCGTTTAAAGCTGAGGCTGTCCAGCTGCTGTTTACCGGCGCCGGTACTGGGCGGAAAACAGGTGCAATTGGGGTTAACCGGCGTACTTGGACTGAGGCCCGCCGAACCCTCGTCGGCTATACCTGCTGCCATCACCATCGGCCTGGGGCGCTATCAGGGATTACAGCCGAATACCGTTGCAATGGAGTGTCAGAATGTCCGTTATCGCTTTTAAAACGCCGCTTGTATTAACCTTTATCATTTCTTCGCTGAGCGGCTGCGGTCTGACGCAAAGCGTGGTGGACGGCACCGGTTCCGTCGCTAAAGCCATTTTCTACAAACAAATCAAGACGCTGTATCTGGATTTCAGCGCTCGGGCGTCATTGAATACTGATGAAACGGATATGACTGCCCTGTCGGTACCGACTATGGTACGGGTCTATCAGCTTCGCGACGGTAGCAAGGTAGATAAAGCGACCTACCAACGCCTGCTGACCGATGGTGAAACCTTGCTGCGGGAAGATCTTTTGTCTTGGCGGGAAGTGGTGGTGAAGCCGGGCGAAGGCGCACAGCTCAATATGCCAATGGAAAAAGAGGCGAAGTGTGTGGCGGTGGTAGGGTTGTTCCGCTCGCCGGATACGGTAAAGAACACCTGGCGGATTATTATCCCCCGTGAGCAGTTGGATCCGGATAGCCCACGCGTGATTGAACTGGGGGAGAATACCCTGAGCCTGAAAGCGCCGAAGGAGTAAAAAATGCAACATCAAAATCCCTCGCTCTATGAAATGATGATGCACAATTTCAGCGGCGAGATGGAACTGCATCAAATTAGCGGCAGCGATCAGGTCATCCTCTCCGTGCTGGACAATCTGCAGCGCATTCTTAATTGCCGGGCCGGCACTCTCAGCCATTTGCCGGATTACGGTCTGCCGGATATGAGTCAAATCCTGCAGGGCATGCCCGGCTCGGCATATGGCCTGCTAACCACCATGACATTAGTACTGCTGAAATACGAGCCGCGCCTGGAAGGCGTTGCCATTAGTCTGTTGCCACAATGTCTTCCGGGGCAGTTGGAATATTCCATTGAAGCGGAACTCAAAGGCATCGGCCCAATCACCTTCGGTACCACCTTTAGCGCTCAAGGTAAAATGCTTGTTCGCCATCTCCGGCAACAGCGCTTTTTAATCTGATAATGCGTTTCGTCTTGCATTTGCTCTGGTTTCAGACTGGCCGCCCAAGGCGGGGGCCGGTGGTGAATTCATGCCGGAAGTGCAGAATTACCGGCCGTCTGAAACAGCTTTAATTCACTGAAATTAATAATTTAGACAGAGGCGTTATGTCATTGATGACCACTGGCCATAGGGTCAGCACCGGCGGCGATCCCCGTGGTTTTACCGAATTTACCGCATTGCGTGATGAGTTGGATAAATTACATCATCCCGCCCGCCCGGACGTGGACTGGTTACGCATTGAACAACTTTGCCTGGCGCTGTTCCGCCGAAACGGCGTTGAACTGCATACCGCGGTGGATTTTACGTTGGCGCGAGCCCGAGTGGCGGGTCTGGCGGGATTGTGCGAGGGCGTTGAACTGATAGCGGCATTGGTTATCCAGCAATGGGCAGTTTTCTGGCCCCGGCCAACCCATGCAAGAGTGGCGCTGCTGGCGGGTCTCTGCGAGCGGTTGCAGCAGGTCTGGCGTATGATCCACGTGGACTACGGAGATTTGGCCCTGTTATACCGTGCCGATCGGGGGATGGAGACGATTTGCGATGCGTTGCGCACTCTCGAACTCAATCATCTTTGCAAATTGGATATCTTGCGGCAAACCATCCATGATACCGCGCTGCGTCTGGAACATACCGACGATTCCTCTATCAGGGCGGATAACCCGCCGCTGCCCGGCGGGTCTAATCACCTTTCGGCCATCTCTTCCATGACCGGATTGCAAAGTGAACCCCTCATCTATATTGCCGAAACCAAAAACCAGGCGCATCCGCGCATACATGTCGCCGAACTTAGGCTGCCGCGCTGGAAAGCCTGGCAAGGTTTTGCGGCAGGCATATTCATCACTGCCCTGACTGTAGCGGGATGCATGCTGATACAACGGCATTCCGCAGAAACCCTGGACCAAACCCTGCTGGCAACAACGCAACCCTTGCCGGCCGCGTTACCGTCACGCAGAATCAATGTCCTGGAGCAACATCATTCGCCGGCGGAGCGGGCGCAGGCCAAGCCGGCGGTGATACAGGCCACCGGGGCACGGTTGGAACAGCTGGGGGGACTGCCGCCATTATGGGCGCACCGCCACGGCGATGGCTTATTAGCGCAGGCTCGTCAATTATGGCCTTATAGCGAGCGGATCAAGCGCCTCTCCGCTGATTGGCGCCGGCAGCGTTTGGCCAATGCAACGCCCGAAGAAGAATTGGCAAATTTTTTTTTGGCGCGTACACGCCTGGAACAACTGGGGCAACAATTAAACCAGCTGGAGCAATCCAAGGGCCGCTACATGACGGTGTCGGCCCTTAAAACCGCGGTCTTCTCCATCCAGCAACCATTACATCGCACACTGCCGCTGGAAGAACTATTGCGGCAATATCATGAGCAGATCCAGACGGGAGAGGAGCCGTCGCCTGTTTTGCGTCAGCAGATTGAACGGCGTTTTAGCCAGTTGCTCAACCGCTTTGCCTTGATGACCGATTTGGAATGAACGCCGGCGGCCGGATACTATTTCTTGTATTTTCATATGCCGGCCGAGCCTGTGTTGCATCTTTTCCAGAGAGAATTCCGCCGGTTCGTCAGGCTCATGGAATTAATCCCGTGAACGCCCGGGACAAATCGGCAATTACGCCAAGCGCGCTGTTACGGCATATAATGCGTTAATAATCCCAGGTCTCAGGATCAATACCCATTTCGCGCATCATCTCTTTGGCTACTTCCGGTATTTCATCGTTTCGCTCTTTGCGAAGATCGTTATCATCGGGCAATGGCTGTCCGGTGAATGCGTGCAGGAAGGCTTCGCAAAGCAGTTCACTGTTGGTGGCGTGACGTAAATTATTAACCTGCCGCCGGGTTCTTTCGTCAGTAAGAATTTTCAGAACCTTCAGCGGAATGGATACCGTAATTTTTTTAACCTGCTCACTTTTTTTACCATGTTCAGCATAAGGGCTGACATATTCGCCTTTCCATTCCGCCATGGGATACCTTAATTTCTCATAAAATGATTAAAATTCGCTAAAAACGAGCCAATTATGCCGGAACTTCGTGTTACTCACTACTCCACGCCCGCTTATTTTGCGACTTATCAGCTTTTCCTATCATAACGCACTCGACCGCTACCATTACCCACGGTAAAAGAGAGATTAGATTTTAACACTTTAAACCCGCATAATTTTAGCTGTTATTGATAATTTGCTCAATCTATACGCTAAGAAGTTTAGATGTCCAGATGTATTGACGTCTATCTAAGAGGAGGTTACTCTTTTACCTCCACTCTCCAGCACTGATCAGGATGTGAGTACATGACGCGCAAACAGGCCACAATCGCAGTTCGCAGCGGGCTTAATGATGATGAACAGTTCGGTTGCGTTGTTCCGCCAATCACGCTTTCCAGCACCTATAACTTTGTGGATTTCAATCAACCCCGCGCGCATGACTACTCCCGGCGGGGCAATCCGACCCGTGATATCGTGCAGCGGGCCTTGGCTGATTTGGAGAATGGCGCCGGCGCGGTACTGACCAGCAGCGGTATGTCGGCGATACATCTGGTTTGCACGGTCTTCCTTCAGCCCGGCGATTTGCTGGTGGCGCCTCATGATTGTTATGGCGGAAGCTATCGCCTGTTCGATAGTCTGAGCAAACGCGGCGCGTATCGGGTAAAATTCGTCGATCAGGGTGATGAAGCGGCGCTGAGGGCGGCACTGGCCGAACATCCCAAGCTGGTGCTGATTGAGACGCCGAGCAATCCGTTGCTGAGGGTAGTGGATATCGCCGCGATTTGCCGGGCTGCCCATGAGGCCGGCGCCATCTGCGTGGCGGATAATACCTTTATGAGTCCGGCGCTGCAGCAACCGCTCACATTGGGCGCCGATCTGGTGGTGCATTCCTGCACCAAATACCTGAACGGACATTCCGATGTGGTGGCCGGCGCGGTGATTGCCAAAGATGAAGCCCTCGCCACCGAACTGGCCTGGTGGGCCAATAACATCGGCGTCACGGGCGGCGCATTCGACAGCTATCTGCTGCTGCGCGGGATTCGTACCCTGAATCCGCGCATTCGGCAGCAGCAAAGCAATGCCCAGGATATAGTGGACTACTTGCAGCGGCAGCCGCTGGTAAAAAAACTGTATTATCCCGGGTTGCCCGGCAATCCCGGCCATGAAATCGCCTGCCGCCAGCAGTCGGGCTTCGGCGCCATGCTGAGCTTTGAACTGGATGGCGACGAAGCCGTGTTGCGACGCTTTTTGTCCAGCCTGGAGCTGTTCACACTGGCGGAATCCCTTGGCGGTGTGGAGAGCCTGATTTCCCATGCGGCGACCATGACCCATGCCGGCATGGCGCCGGAAGCGCGCGCGGCGGCCGGTATCGGCGAAACCCTATTGCGTCTGTCGGTGGGTATCGAAGACAGTGAAGATTTGATAGCTGATTTGGAACAAGCCTTCCAGGCAGCGACTAAGAGGTAAGTATGAGTGCTTTAGGGACGATTGGACGCCCGGTGGGCAGGCAACTGCATAAATTCGGCGGCAGCAGTCTGGCGGATGTGAAATGTTATCAACGGGTGGCGGGTATTATGGCCGAATACAGCCAACCCGGCGATCTGATGGTAGTCTCCGCAGCGGGAAGCACCACTAACCAGCTAATTAGTTGGCTTAAATTCAGCCAGAGCGATCGTATCTCCGCGCATCAGATCCAGCAAACTCTCCGTCGTTATCAGCATCAACTGATAAGCGGCCTGCTACCCTCCGATCAGGCGGATGCGATGTTCGCCGAGTTTGTGCGCGATCTCGAGCGCCTGGCGGTCTTGCTGGACGGCAAGATGACCGAAGCCGTCTATGCCGAAGTGGTGGGACACGGGGAAATCTGGTCTGCGCGGCTGATGGCCGCGGTGCTCAACCATCAGGATATCGATGCGGCCTGGCTAGATGCCCGTGATTTCCTGCGTGCCGAATATGCCGCACAGCCGCAGGTGGACGAAGCCCTCTCCTGGCCGCTGTTACAGCGGATCTTGACCCAATATCCCAACAAGCGCCTGGTGGTAACCGGATTTATCAGCCGTAACCAGGCGGGGGATACGGTATTGCTGGGGCGTAACGGCAGCGATTATTCCGCCACCCAAATCGGCGCCCTGGCGGGGGTAACGCGAGTCACCATCTGGAGTGATGTGGCGGGGGTGTACAGCGCCGATCCGCGCAAGGTCAAGGATGCCTGTCTGCTGCCGCTGCTGCGTCTTGATGAAGCCAGCGAATTGGCGCGGTTGGCCGCGCCGGTCCTCCATACCCGTACCTTGCAGCCGGTGTCCGGCAGCGATATCGACCTGATGCTGCGCTGCAGCTATCAGCCGGAACAGGGATCGACCCGTATAGAAAGGGTGCTGGCGTCAGGCACCGGCGCCAAAATTGTCACCAGCCATGATGATGTTTGCCTGATTGAGCTGTCGGTTGCGCCGCAGCATGATTTCAGCCAGGCGCAAAAAGAGATTGATGCGGCTCTGAAAAGAACGCAAATCAAACCGTTGGCCATGGGGGTCCATCGCGATCGTCGGTTGATTCAGCTTTGCTATACCGCCGAAGTGGCCGGCAGTGTCTATCAGGTACTGGAAAAGGCGGAGCTGCCCGGTCAATTGCAGCTGCGCGAAGGATTGGCGCTGGTGGCTATGGTGGGGGCCGGCGTCGCCAAAAACCCCCTGCACTGCCACCGTTTTTATCAGCAGCTTAAATATCAGCCGGTGGAGTTTTTCTGGCAGGCGGAAGACGGCATCAGCCTGGTGGCGGTATTGCGCGTCGGTCCCACCGAACATGTCATTCAGGGCTTGCATACCTCGCTGTTTCGCGCTGAAAAGCGCATCGGCCTGGTGCTGTTCGGCAAAGGCAATATCGGCTCCCGCTGGCTGGAGCTGTTTGCCCGCGAACAGGAAAGCCTGTCGGCCCGTACCGGCTTTGAATTTATCCTCAGCGGCGTAGTGGACAGCCAGCGCAGCCTCCTTGACTATGAGGGACTCAACGCCAGCCGGGCGCTGGCCTTCTTCAACGATGAAGCCGTTGAGCAGGATCCGGAAGAACTGTTTCTCTGGATGCGCGCTCATCCCTATGACGATCTGGTGGTGCTGGATGTGACCGCCAGCGAAATCCTGGCGGATCAATATCTTGATTTCGCCAGCTACGGTTTTCATGTCATCAGCGCCAATAAACTGGCGGGGGCCTCCAGCGGAGATAATTATCGCCAAATTCGCGACGCTTTTGCCAAAACGGGGCGGCATTGGCTCTATAACGCCACGGTTGGCGCCGGTCTACCGGTTAACCATACGGTGCGCGACCTGCGTGACAGCGGCGACAGTATCCTGTCCATCAGCGGTATTTTTTCCGGCACGCTTTCCTGGCTGTTTTTACAATTCGACGGTACGGTGCCCTTTACCGATTTGGTTGAGCAAGCCTGGCAACAAGGTCTTACCGAACCCGATCCCAGGGTGGACCTGTCCGGCCAGGATGTCATGCGCAAGCTGGTGATACTGGCCCGGGAAGCGGGTTACGACATCGAGCCGAATCAGGTGCGGGTGGAATCGTTGGTTTCCGCAAGCAGCGAAAGCGGCTCGGTGGATCAGTTTTTCGAAGATGGCGATGCCCTGAATGAAGAAATGACCCGGCGGCTGGAGGCGGCCAGCGAATTGGGTCTGGTTTTGCGCTATGTGGCGCGCTTTGACGCCAATGGCAAGGCCCGCGTCGGGGTCGAGGCGGTACGCCGGGAGCATCCGCTGGCGGCATTGCTGCCCTGCGACAACGTGTTTGCCATCGAGAGCCGCTGGTATCGGGATAACCCGCTGGTGATTCGCGGGCCAGGGGCGGGGCGGGACGTCACCGCCGGCGCTATCCAGTCGGATCTCAACAGGTTGGCGCAGCTGTTGTAAATCAATTTGCCGGGTGGTGCAAATGCCGCCCGAGGGCAAATTCCGCAAGCCGTCATCCTCAAATTAAGACGGGGTTAAGTCAATATCGTATACAAAATCTACAACTCATGGCGTAGAGGAAGGGTCATCGCGAGACAGGAAAATTATTTGAGGGGTTAAGTGGAAAAAAATCATGAGCGCTCAAGAATTTTTACGCAATCACAAACACTGATATCAAGATATACACCTTGGCTGATCTAAGCTGCAGTAAGATGGCGACGCGGCGACAAATGGCTGAAAGCAAATTTGAATAACGTTTGCTTTGAATAGTAAGGTGAGCTCACGACGGTCCTCTGTTAATAAACGCTCCGGTACCGCCGGTGCTACCAAATCGACTTCAACCGAGTTTAACATTTTTTGCCGAACGTTTTCTCCGCCCGATTTGTTCATTTCTCTTGTTCAAAAATCGGCGATAATATCTGTGTTGAACAGTTGCTATCGATACCATGATATGACAGGTTAATTAATTGGCCTGCTCGAACGGAATCTAGCGGCAAATGAGATAATTGATTAATATTTTAAAAAATTCATAATTTGCCATATTATTTTTTTTTCATGTATATATAAGTTAAATATTTAATTTAGATAAAATAATATTAAATAAATGAGAAATATCAAATGATGATTAGTACTACTGCTTCCAGTCCTAGTGGAAATTATATAATGTATGATCCCAATACGCAAAGTTTCAGCTTATGGCAAAAGCCGCCAATAGGCGTACAAAATAGCGCTCACACCATGAAGAATAATAATATCACTTATTTTGATAGGTTGCCTGTAGAAATTATTGGTAAAATATTAAAGAATATGTCAATCTCGGAATCACTGCCGTTGGCAGCGACGTCTCATCTCTTCTTATCCCAAGCCGTGCGTAACATTGAGTTAGCGACTGGTAAAGATTTAGCTGGAGCTATGTTTTCGCTGGTTGATAAGGGTGATTGTCAGAGTATTAATCTTCTGCGTTTAATGAATATTAACTATTTTCTTGTTAAAGAGGATAAGACAGATAATAACTTGTTGCATTGAGCGGTTCAAAGCCAGAAAAGTGATATATGTAGCATTCTACTTAAGATTGAAAGTGTAGATATTAATGCCAGGAATAAAGAGGGATATACGCCGTTACATTATGCTATTAAGAATAATGATATAAGTACATTAACTAAACTTCTTGACATGCCAGGCATTGATTTGGATGACAATTGTAATATCAGCGATCTCGATGATGATGATCAAAATTATCTCCCTCTCCTGCACTATGCGGTGAAATGTGGTAATTTCGACATTGTGAAGACACTGCTGGATCATAAAAGAATTAATGTTAATGTCTGTGATGAAAATGGGGATCTGGCTTTAAGACATGCTTTTGCTAAAAAGCATAATGGTATAAATAAAGCTATCATTGATCTATTCCTTGATAAAGAATCTATTGCAATAAACCACCAGAACAATAACAAAGAGACATTATTGCATTTGGCTATATTGAGTCCTTATCACTATCTTATTGAGGATTTAGCGAAAAGAGGTGTAGACGTTAACCTAATTGACCGGCAAAATAATACTGCGCTGCATTTTTCGGTAGCCCATGAGTTTTTTGGCGTAACCGAGAAGTTACTTCAAATCCCAAATTTAAAATTAGATATCAAGAATATATATGGGATGACAGCCTATGAGTTGGCAGTGCGCAAAGGGTTTGATAAGATAGCCGAACTTATTCAAGAAAGGCAATCAGTTAAATCTCCAAACGTGTCCAACTGGTTTGGTCTTTTTTGATTTGATCTCATTTTTCAATATTCAAAATATTTTCTCTTCCATAACCAACTGAAGTTTATGCACTCAAACGACCGCCAGGAATAGCCCGGGTCGTTGGCAAACGTCAATCACGTTAAAGTGAAAAATTTTCAACATTGGTGAACATTCCTCCCCATCGTCGGCAATGATTTTGTTGACTCTGCTAACGATTTCCGTCAAATTCAATTTAGCCGTCTAAACGTATAGACGCATACCAAGATGAGTTCGCAACGCACCGTCATCAGCGTATAGTCATCAATGAACAATCCCACGCGCAAGAGGAAAAGGTATGAGTTTTTTTCACGCCAATCAGCGGGAAGCCCTGAACCAAAATCTGGCTGAATTACAGGGCGATATCAACGTCTCGTTTGAGTTTTTTCCTCCGCGCACCAGCGAAATGGAGCAAACGCTATGGCACTCCATCGATCGCCTGAGCATTCTTAAACCCACTTTCGTCTCGGTGACTTACGGCGCCAACTCAGGCGAGCGAGACCGCACCCATAGCATTATCAAGGATATCAAGGAGCGCACCGGCCTGGATGCCGCGCCTCACCTGACCTGCATCGACGCCACGCCGGAGGAGCTGAAAAAGATTGCCGAAGACTATTGGCACAGCGGCATCCGTCATATCGTTGCGCTGCGCGGCGACCTGCCCCCCGGCAGCGGTAAACCGGCCATGTACGCCGCCGATTTGGTGACGTTGCTGAAAAAAGTCGGTGACTTTGATATTTCCGTGGCTGCCTATCCGGAAGTGCATCCGGAAGCCAAAAGCGCCCAGTCCGATCTGATTAACCTGAAGAAGAAAGTGGAAGCCGGCGCCAACCGGGCCATCACCCAGTTCTTTTTTGATGTGGAAAGCTATCTGCGTTTTCGCGATCGCTGCGTGGCCGCCGGCATTGAAACCGAAATCGTCCCCGGCATTCTGCCGGTATCCAATTTCAAACAGCTGCAACGCTTCGCCGCCATGACCAATGTAAAGGTGCCGAATTGGATGACCAGCATGTTTGACGGTTTGGATAACGATGCTGAAACCCGCAAAATGGTCGGCGCCTCCATTGCTATGGATATGGTGAAAATCCTCAGCCGGGAAGGGGTGAAGGATTTTCATTTCTATACCCTGAATCGCGCCGATTTGACCTACGCCATTTGCCATACCCTCGGCGTGAGGCCGCAGGTCGCCGCCGAACAGACCCAGGTTTAAGTCGCGAGTCCGTCAATTCAGAACCGGGCCCCCAGTGCCCTGTTCAGATTGCTGACAAACATGCTCGGATTCAATAAGGCGGGACAGGCTGCCTGAAGAGTAAACCGTCCGCGCCAGGGATGGCGCGGATCGAGCCCCCAGGGACGGGTTCACGGCGTGTTTACGATCTGGCAGCCTGTCCCGACCGGACACTTTGTCGATAAGCTCAACCGGGCCCTCAGGGCCCGGTTTGAATTTGACGATATCTTTCTGCTAACCGGTATTGCGCATTCCCGCCGCCACGCCGGCGATGGTCACCATCAGCGCCTGTTCCACCCTAGGGTCGGGCTGTTCCTGCTGGCGCGAGCGATGCAACAGTTCCGCCTGAAGTACGTTCAGCGGGTCGGTATAGACGTTGCGCAGGGCGATGGACTCCGCGATCCACGGCAGGTCGGCCATTAAATGATCGTCATTGGCAATGGTAAGCACCACGTTGATATCATCCGCCAATTGCTTGCGCAACTGCTTCCCGAGGGGCCATAACTTCTCTTCCACCAGACGCTGGTCGTAATACTCCGCCAGCCATAAGTCCGCTTTGGCGAACACCATCTCCAACATACCGATACGGGTGGAAAAAAACGGCCAATCGCGGCACATGGCTTCCAACTCATCCTGCTTGCCTTCGTCGACGGCCTTTTGCAAGGCGGCGCCGGCCCCCAGCCAGGCCGGCAGCATCAGCCGGTTCTGCGTCCAGGCAAAAATCCACGGAATGGCGCGCAGGCTTTCCACGCCGCCGTTGGGCCGCCGTTTCGCCGGGCGCGATCCCAGCGGTAGTTTGCCGAGTTCCTGTTCCGGGGTGGCTGAACGGAAATAAGGCACAAAGTCGGGGTTTTCACGCACATAACCGCGATACATATTGCAGGAGGTGGTGGAGAGGTCGTCCATCAGCGTACGCCACTCCTGCTTAGGTTCCGGCGGCGGCAGCAGATTGGCTTCCAGTATCGCCCCGGTGTAGAGCGCCAGGCTGCTGATGGCCACTTCCGGCAGGCCGAACTTGAAACGGATCATCTCGCCTTGCTCGGTGACCCGCAGTCCGCCCCGCAGGCTTCCCGGGGGCTGCGACAGTAATGCCGCATGGGCCGGCGCGCCGCCTCGTCCGATGGAGCCGCCGCGTCCGTGGAACAGCGTCAGGGCGATGCCGGCTTTTTCACAGGTCTTGATTAGCGCGTCCTGCGCGCGGTACTGGGCCCAGGAGGCCGCCATGGTCCCGGCGTCTTTGGCGGAGTCGGAATAGCCGATCATGACCATCTGCTTGCCCTGGATAAAGCCGCGATACCAATCGATACCCAGCAATTGACTCATCACGTCATCGGCGTTATTCAGATCGTCCAATGTTTCAAACAGCGGGGCGACCGGCAACGGGAACTGGCAGCCGGCTTCTTTCAGCAATAAATGCACCGCCAGCACATCGGAAGGGGTTTTCGCCATGGAGATGACATAAGCGGCAATGGAACCCTGCGGCGCATCGGCTATCACCCGGCAGGTTTCCAGCACTTCGTGGGTCTCGTCGCTTAACTGATAATAACGCGGCAGCAAAGGCCGTTTGGAGTTCAGTTCGCGGATCAGAAATGCCTGTTTGTCAGCCTCGGACCAGCTTTCATAATCCCCCAGTCCCAGATAACGGGTGATCTCGCTTAACGCTTCGGTATGACGGGTGCTTTCCTGGCGCACATCGATACGGACCAGCTGGATGCCGAAACATTTGATACGGCGCAGCGTGTCAAGCAGCTGGCCGCTGGCAATGATATTCATGCCGCAGGCTTTCAGCGATTGATAGCAGGTATACAAAGGCTGCCAAAGCTGATCGTTGCTTTCCAGCAGATCATCCGGCGGCAGCAGGTGTTCGCCTTTTACCTGCGCGGTCAGCCAGTTCTGAGTGGCGACCAATTGCCCGCGCAGGCGCTTCATCACCACGCGATAAGGTTCCAGCACCTCGTCGCCGCCCGCCAGCGCCCGCATTTCCGGCGTGCATTCCGTCATGGATAATTCGGAAACCAAAACCTGGATATCGCGCAGGAACAGATCCGCGGCTTTCCAGCGGCTGAGCAACAACACGCGGCGCGTAATGTCGGCGGTGACATTGGGATTCCCGTCGCGGTCGCCCCCCATCCAGGAGGTGAAGCGCACCGGTACGTTTTCCACCGGCAGGCTGAATCCGAACACGCTTTCCAACTGTTCGTTCAGCTCGCGCAAATATTGCGGTACGCCTTCCCACAGGCTGTTTTCCACATTGGCGAATCCCCATTTGGCCTCGTCAACCGGGGAGGGACGGTTATGGCGTATTTCATCGGTATGCCAGTATTGCGCCACCAGTTGACGCAGCCGGCGCATGATTTGCTTGCGCTCATAATCCGCCAAATCGCTGTGGTCTAACTGTTTCAGGCAGTTATTGACTTCAACCAGCATATGGATCAAGGTCCGGCGGGCAATTTCAGTGGGATGGGCGGTCAACACCAATTCAATGGACAACGATTCCACGGCGGCGCGGATATCTTTGTCATCCAGCTCTTTATTATCTTTCAGGCGGGCAAAAACCTTACCTAATCCTTCCGGATTATTAAGGGCTTCCCCATGGGGGGAAATGGCATGAAACTGTTCCGCGGTGTTGGTCAGATTCAAAAACTGGCTAAACGCACGAGCCACCGGCAGCAGTTCGTCATTGGACAGGTTTTGCAACGTGGTTAGCAATTCCTGGCGATGCGTCTCGCTACCCGCCCGGGAGGATTTGGACAGCTTCCGGATGGTTTCTACCTTATCCAGGATATTTTCACCCATTGCATCTTTAATGGTGTCGCCCAGAAGCTTCCCGAGCATACTAACGTTGCTGCGCATTGCCGAATATTGTTCGTTCATAAGGACCCTGATCCAACTTACCTGAAAGTTTGTTACACCCGAATGACGTAGATCACCCGCCATTATCTAGCCATGTATCGATTGATTCGTCAAATGACATCATTTCACGGCATAAAACCGCGCATTCACGGCAATTCGTGAAAGTTAATTACATGGACCCTATATAAGCAATACTTATCCAACAGTATAAAAATGGCACATTTTGCACGTATTTCTTCCCTTCCGGCGCGAATCTGCCGGGCGACCAACGGTGCCGGGAGAGTTACTGCAGACAAAAATGTCGTACCACCTGGGAAATCAACTGCCGTGTCGGTTTAATAAATGCGGTATCGAGATATTCATCTGGCTGGTGCGCCTGGTTAATGGAACCGGGGCCCAACACCAGCGTAGGACAAACCTCCTGGATAAATGGCGCCTCGGTGCAATAGTTGACCACGTCGGTCTTGGTGCCCAGCAATTTTTCCACCACTGACACCAAACGGTGATCCGCCGGACATTCATAGCCGGGGATGGGCGGGTGAAGGGCCTCGATAGTCAACCGGCCCGGCCATTTCTCACTTACCGGCGCCAGTGCCTCCCCCAGCAGTCCGTTCAAATCGCTAAGGGTAAGGCCCGGCAGCGGCCGGATATCCATATGCAATTCGCAGAAGCCGCAAATTCGGTTGGAAGCATCCCCGCCGTGGATATGGCCGAGGTTCATGGTGGGGTAGGGAATTTCAAATGCGGCATGGTGATAACGCTGCTGTAACGTGTTGCGCAATAGCAGCAAATGAGAAATCGCGTCATGCATGAGTTCGATAGCGTTGACTCCGCGGCTCGGATCGCTGGAATGTCCGGATTGGCCGACGATGCGTATGGCGTTGGAGATATGGCCTTTATGGGCGCGTATGGGCTGCAAAGAGGTCGGCTCGCCGATAATGGCGCAATCCGGTCTTAACTGGCTGGATGAGGCGAAATAGCTGGCGCCGGCCATGGTGGTCTCTTCGTCGGCGGTAGCCAGAACATACAAGGGTTTTGTCAGTTTACTTCCGTCAATATCCCGCAGGGTATCAAGAATAAAAGCAAAAAAACCCTTCATATCCGCGGTGCCCAGTCCATATAGCTTGTTATCATGTTCGGAGAGGGTAAAAGGATCGCGGGTCCAGCGACCGTCGTCAAAAGGCACGGTATCGGTGTGGCCCGCCAGCAATAAACCGCCCGAACCGCTGCCGATACTCGCCAGCATATTGAATTTATTCCGGGTGCCGGGAACCGGCTGGATCTCGACCTGGAACCCCAATGCGCTGAACCAGCCTGCCAATAAATTGATTAGCGTCTGATTACTCTGGTCCAGCGCGCTATCGGTGGCGCTGATGGACGGTGTGGCAATCAGGGCACGGTACAACTCAATAAACGGGGGCAAATTATTCTTCACTGTTGACAGCCTTTGGGTTGGATAGTATCAATATTCATGCAATAATAGTGAATAAAAATACACTAACGTTGAGCGTTAAGTAAACGGATTCTTAACAGACTACTACGCTTGGCCTCGCGGGTGAACAGCCAATATACCCAATAGTTTTTGAGTTGCCGCAACTTGAACGCTGTAGGGCGAAGACGCTGGAGATCCCTTCTCGTTGTTAATATTGATTAAGAAGGTGTACATACGTCATGCTGAATACGCTGATTGTCGGTGCCAGCGGTTATGCCGGAGCTGAGCTTGCGGCCTACCTGAATCGTCACCCGCATATGAACATAGCCGCTTTGGCGGTTTCAGCGCAAAGTGCGGATGCGGGAAAACGGCTCTCCGATCTTCATCCCCAGCTCAAAGGCATCGTCGATTTGCCGCTACAGCCCCTGGGGGACGACGTGAGCGAACTGGCGAAAACCGTTGATGTGGTATTTCTTGCCACCGCCCATGAAGTCAGCCACGATCTGGCGCCGGAGTTCCTGGCCGCCGGCTGTGTCGTGTTTGATCTGTCCGGTGCATATCGAGTGAACCAGCCGGAATTTTACAGCCGCTATTACGGTTTTGAGCATCAGCACGGCGATTGGCTGGCCAAGGCGGTTTACGGCCTGGCGGAATGGCAGGGCGAGGCGTTGAAACACGCACAGCTGATTGCTGTCCCGGGCTGTTATCCCACCGCGTCTCAACTGGCTCTTAAGCCCCTGGTGGACGGGGGGCTGCTAAATGCAGAACAATGGCCGGTAATCAATGCCGTCAGCGGCGTGAGCGGGGCGGGACGTAAAGCGTCGCTGGGCAGCAGCTTTTGCGAAGTCAGTTTGCAACCCTACGGGATTTTTACCCATCGCCATCAGCCGGAAATCGCCGCGCATCTGGGGATCCCGGTAATATTTACCCCCCATCTCGGCAATTTTGCCCGGGGCATCCTGGCGACCATCACCTGCCGGCTGAAGACAGGCGTCACGGCGGAAGACGTGGCCGAATGTTATCACAACGCCTATCAGGATAAACCGCTGGTGCGGCTGTATGATAAAGGCGTGCCGGCGCTAAAAGCCGTGGTAGGCTTACCGTTTTGCGATATCGGTTTTGCGGTGCAGGGCGAACATCTTATTGTCGTAGCCGCAGAAGACAATTTATTAAAGGGAGCGGCGGCGCAGGCAGTTCAATGCGCTAACATCCGGTTTGGTTTCTCGCAAACCCTGGCGCTGCTTTAACGGCTAATAACGAGGCACAAAATAATGAATCCGTTAATTGTAAAATTAGGCGGCGTATTGCTGGATAGCGAAGAAGCGCTGGAAAGACTGTTTACTGCGCTGGACAGCTATCGCGCTCAACATCAGCGTCCGCTGGTGATAGTTCACGGCGGTGGTTGCCTGGTGGATGAGTTGATGAAAAAACTGGCATTGCCGGTAGTGAAAATTGATGGCCTTCGGGTTACGCCGGCGGATCAGATAGACATCATCACCGGCGCGCTGGCCGGCACGGCGAACAAAACCCTGCTTTCCTGGGCCAAAAAGCATGCTATCCCGGCGGTGGGATTATGCCTGGGCGACGGCGATAGCGTTAAAGTCACGCCGCTGGATGCGAAACTGGGCCATGTGGGTAAAGCGCAGCCGGGCTCACCGGCGTTATTGACGTCTTTACTGAGCGCGGGTTATTTGCCGATAGTGAGTTCCATCGGGATTACCGACGACGGCGAACTGATGAATGTCAACGCCGACCAGGCCGCCACCGCACTGGCAGAGACTCTGGGCGCCGATTTGATTCTGTTGTCCGACGTCAGCGGCATCCTGGACGGCAAAGGGCGGCGCATCGCGGAAATGACCGCGCAAAAAGCCGAGCAGCTGATTGCCCAGGGTATTATTACTGAAGGCATGATCGTAAAAGTCAACGCGGCGCTGGATGCCGCTCGCACGCTGGGCCGGCCGGTGGATATCGCCAGTTGGCGCCACGCCGATCAGCTTCCGGCGCTATTCAACGGCGTCGCCATCGGCACCCGTATTCTGGCTTGATGTATTCAAAAAATAGAATACCCAAAAGCTTTTTGAAAAATGAAGGGTATAGCGAGGGGAGTAAGACATGGCACTTTGGGGTGGACGGTTCAGTCAGGCGGCGGATCGGCGTTTCAAGCTCTTTAACGACTCGCTGAGGTTTGATTACCGGCTGGCCGAGCAGGATCTTATCGGCTCCGTGGCCTGGTCCAAAGCATTGGTGACCGTCGGTGTGCTGACCGCGGACGAACAGATCCGGTTGGAGGAAGCCCTGGCGTTTATCCTGGAGGAAGTACGCGCCACGCCGGAAGCGATCCTCACCAGCGATGCGGAGGATATACACAGCTGGGTGGAGCAGCGGTTGATCGATAAAGTGGGCGATTTGGGAAAAAAACTGCATACCGGACGCAGCCGCAACGATCAGGTGGCCACCGACCTGAAACTGTGGTGTAAAATGCAGGTTCCGGAATTGATTTCCGCTGTTCGCCAACTGCAACAAGCCTTGGTAGCCGTCGCACAAACCACGCAAGACGCGGTCATGCCCGGTTATACCCATTTGCAGCGCGCCCAGCCGATAACCTTTGCCCATTGGTGCCTGGCGTATACCGAAATGCTGGCGCGCGACGAAAGCCGTCTGCAGGATACCTTGAAACGTCTTGATGTCAGCCCGCTGGGCTCCGGCGCGCTGGCCGGTACCGCATATCCCATCGATCGCGAGCAGTTGGCGGATTGGCTGGGGTTCGCCTCTGCAACTCGAAACAGCCTGGACAGCGTATCCGATCGCGATCATGTACTGGAGCTCTTGTCGGATGCCGCCATCAGCATGGTGCATCTCTCGCGTTTTGCCGAGGATCTGATTTTCTTCAACTCCGGCGAGTCCGCGTTTATTGAGTTATCGGATCGCGTCACATCCGGCTCCTCCCTGATGCCGCAAAAGAAAAACCCGGACGCCCTGGAATTGATCCGGGGCAAATGCGGCCGGGTGCAGGGTGCGCTCGCCGGCATGATGGTCACCCTTAAAGGATTGCCGCTGGCCTATAACAAAGATATGCAGGAAGACAAGGAAGGGTTGTTCGATGCCATGGATACCTGGTTGGACTGCCTGCATATGGCGGCATTGGTCCTGGACGGCCTGCAGGTCAAACGCGAACGCTGCCGGGAAGCAGCCCAGCAGGGCTATGCCAATGCCACTGAGCTGGCCGATTATCTGGTTGCCAAAGGCGTGCCTTTCCGGGAAGCCCACCATATCGTCGGTGAGGCGGTAGTGGAAGCGATAAAGCAGACGCTGCCCCTGGAAGAGATGCCGCTGGCGGCGTTGCAGGCATTCAGTCCGGTCATTGCCGACGATGTCTATCCGGCGCTTTCATTGCGTTCCTGCCTGGATAAGCGCTCGGCAAAAGGCGGCGTGTCCCCGCGGCAGGTATCATCCGCCATTGACGAAGCGCACAAGCGCCTTGATGCTAAATAACCTTCAGTCCCTTAGCCTGCTCGACCGGACACATCGTCAACCCTCTCGGCGGGCGTGAGCCCGCATAGACAACCTCAAGCCGGCTGCAGCAGATAGCTTTCCAGCTCTTCGCTGCCGCCGATATGGCGTCCGCCAATAAAGACCTGCGGTACCGTGGCGCGTCCGGTCATGGCCCTAAGGCTTACGGTAGTAGCGTCTTTGCCCAAAGAGATCTCCTCATACTGAATGTCGTGGTCCTGCAGCATCTGCTTGGCCTTGGCGCAGAAGGGACATCCCGGCTTGGTAAAGAGCGAGACTGACTCCTGGACTTTACATTCCGGCGCCAGGTAACACAGCATGGTATCGGCGTCGGAGACCTCAAACGGGTCGCCGGGTTTGTTTGGCTCTACAAACATTTTTTCTACAATGCCATCCCGTACCAGCATGGAATAGCGCCATGAGCGCGGCCCAAATCCCAAGTCGGCTTTTTCAACCAGCATCCCCATGCTTTTAGTGAATTCGCCGTTGCCGTCGGGAATAAAGGTGATATGCCCGGCGTTTTGATCGGCTTGCCAGGCGTTCATCACGAACGTATCGTTCACGGAAATACATAAAATACTGTCCACACCATACTGATGGAATAGCCCGGCCAGCTCATTATAACGAGGCAGGTGGCTGGAAGAGCAGGTGGGAGTGAAAGCGCCCGGCAATGAAAAAACGATGACGGTTTTGTTTTTGAACAGATCGTCTGAAGTCAAATCGAGCCAATTGTCGTCCTTGCGGGTGTGAAATATTACCTGCGGCACGGTTTTACCTTCACGGGCATTTATCATAGAAACTCCATCGATAAAAAGGAAAAAAAGATTAAACAGCATGTCATACTGCGTTGGGGTTATTATTGATATTTACTATTGATAGGTATAATCGTTGATTGCTATCCTATCTATCGACGCGAACTATCGCGGATTGGAGGATGTTAATGAATATTCGCGACCTTGAGTATCTGGTGGCCTTGGCGGAGCATCGTCATTTCCGACGAGCCGCCGATGCCAGCCATGTCAGCCAGCCCACACTGAGCGGCCAGATTCGGAAGCTGGAAGACGAGCTAGGCGTTATGCTGCTGGAGCGCACCAGCCGCAAAGTGCTGTTCACCCAGGCCGGACTTTTGCTGGTGGAGCAGGCCCGGACGATATTGCGTGAAGTAAAAATCCTGCGCGAGATGGCCAGCCAGCAGGGGGAGTCCATGTCCGGCCCGTTGCATATCGGCCTGATCCCCACTGTCGGTCCCTATTTGCTGCCGCATATTATTCCGACACTCCATGAGACTTTTCCAAAACTGGAAATGTACCTGCACGAAGCTCAGACCAGCCAGCTATTGCTGCAATTGGACAGCGGCAAGCTCGATTGCGCGATCCTGGCGTTGGTTAAGGAATCGGAAGCCTTCATCGAAATTCCGCTGTTCGACGAGCCGATGCTTTTGGCCATTTATACCGATCATCGCTGGGCGGATCGCGATCGGGTACCGATGTCCGACCTGGCGGGGGAAAAGCTGTTGATGCTGGAGGATGGGCATTGCCTGCGGGATCAGGCTTTGGGATTCTGTTTCCAGGCAGGCGCCGATGAAGACACCCATTTCCGGGCCACCAGTCTGGAAACCCTGCGCAACATGGTGGCCGCCGGCAGCGGCATTACCCTGCTGCCCGCGCTGGCGGTACCCAACGAACGTAAACGTGACGGCGTATGCTATCTGCCCTGCTACAAACCTGAACCGAAACGCACCATTGCCTTGGTATATCGTCCCGGTTCGCCGCTGCGCGCGCGCTATGAACAGTTGGCCGAGTCCATTCGCGTTCATATGCAGACCTATATGGGCACCAACCCGCTAAAAGAGGCGGTTTAATCCATTCAAGGCCGCGACCCGATAGGCTTCCGCCATGGTGGGGTAATTGAAGGTGGTATTCACGAAATAATCGAGAGTATTGCCTTCGCCCTTTTGTTCCATAATGGCCTGGCCGATATGGATGATTTCGGCTGCGCGCTCCCCGAAGCAATGGATGCCCAGGATTTGCCGGGTATCGCGATGAAAGAGAATTTTCAGGCTCCCCACGTTCATCCCGACAATTTGCGCCCGCGCCAGATGTTTGAACTGCGCTCGTCCCACTTCATAAGGAACTTTCAACATCGTCAGTTCCTGTTCGGTTTTGCCCACCGAACTGATTTCCGGGATGGTATAGATACCGGTGGGAATATTTTCAATCAACTGTACGTTGGCCTGTCCCTTGATGATGACCTGCGCCGCGATGCGTCCCTGATCGTAGGCAGCGGAAGCCAGGCTCGGATAGCCGATGACATCGCCGACGGCATAAATATGCGATATGGCGGTCTGATACATGCTGTTGACCTTGATCAGGCCCCGGCTGTCCGCTTCCAATCCGATACTTTCTAGCGCCAGCGAGTCGGTATTACCGGTACGGCCATTGGCATACAGCAGGCAGTCGGCACGCATCCGTTTTCCTGACCGGAAATGCACTTCAACGCCTTGGTCGGTGCCTTCAATCTGTTCATATTCTTCATTGTGGCGAATCACCACGCCGTTTTCCCAGAAATGGTAGGAAAGCGCATCCGACATTTCCTGATCGAGGAAGGCCAGCAGCCGGTCGCGGGTATTGATTAAGTCGACTTTAACGTTCAAGCCCCGAAAAATTGACGCGTATTCACAGCCGATAACCCCGGCGCCATAGATAATCACGTGCTGGGGATCGTGTTTTAAATCCAGAATAGAATCGCTGTCGTAAATGCGGGGATGATTAAAGTCCACGTTTTGGGGGTGATAAGGCCGTGAGCCGCAGGCAATGACAATATGGGCCGCGCTGAACGTTTCAGCCGAGTTATCCGGATAGCGGACCTTCACCGTATGGGCATCGACAAAGCTGGCGTCACCGGTAATGATCTGACACTGGTTACGTTCATAAAACCCTTGCCGCATGCGTATTTGCTGCTTGATGACCATATCGGCGTGATGGAGGATATCGGCAAAACTGGCCCGGGGCAGATGGGCGCTGCCGCTGTATAGCGGGTTTTGGTTGAATTCGATAATACGGCTTACCGCTTGACGCAGTGCTTTAGACGGGATCGTGCCCCAGTGGGTGCAACCGCCGCCGACGCTGTTATAACGTTCAATCACTGCGACGCGGGCGCCCTGTTTGGTTAATCCCATGGCGGCACCCTCGCCGCCGGGACCGGAGCCAATAATAATGGCATCATAATCGTATTCTGATTGCATTCGCGTCAAACCTGTCATTATACAAATTCACAACGTTAATGTAACATTGTAGCCCGAATATCCCAACGCCCGAAGGCTTTTTCTTATTCCAGTTGTTAACGGACGCAGGCTAGGGCGTTTTTGGAAAAATTCAGATTTTGTATCAACGCGGTTGCAACAAATTTTGATATAGTGGTTTTTTATGGGTATTGAGGGCTGGACTGAATTATGGGCGTCAGAGCGCAACAAAAAGAGCGGACCCGACGTTCTCTTGTCGAAGCGGCGTTCAGCCAATTAAGCGCCGAACGCAGTTTTGCCAGCCTGAGCCTGCGTGAAGTCGCCCGTGAAGCCGGCATCGCGCCAACGTCTTTTTATCGCCATTTCCGCGATGTGGATGAGCTTGGCCTCACTATGGTGGATGAAAGCGGCCTGATGCTGCGTCAACTGATGCGCCAGGCGCGACAGCGCATTGCCAAGGGCGGCAGCGTCATTCGCACCTCGGTCGCCACCTTTATGGAATTCATCGGCAATAATCCCAATGCTTTCCGCCTGTTGCTTCGTGAGCGGTCGGGCACCTCCAGCGCTTTCCGCGCCGCCGTCGCCCGCGAAATCCAGCATTTTATCGCGGAACTTGCCGACTATCTCGAAATCGAAAATCATATGCCGCGCAGCTTTACCGAGGCCCAGGCCGAGGCCATGGTCATCATTGTCTTCAATGCCGGCGCCGAGGCGCTGGATGTGGACATCAAAGAGCGTCGCGAACTGGAAGAGCGCCTGGTATTGCAGCTGCGAATGATTTCAAAGGGGGCCTTTTACTGGTATCGCCGGGAGCAGGAAAAAGCGGCCGCCCTTTCTCTTGATGAAAGCAGGTAGGTGATATGACGAACAAACCCCTCGGAGAAAAAGGAATATTAGTCCTGGCATTGATCGCCGGCTTATCCATCAATGGCGCCTTCGCGGCCATATTCAGTTCCATTGTGCCCTTTTCCATTTTCCCCATTATAACGTTGGTGCTGTCGGTGTACTGCCTGCATCAGCATTACCAGGATCGCGCCATGCCCCAGGGATTTCCTTCTCTGGCCGCGGCGAGTTTCCTACTGGGTCTGTTGCTTTATAGCGCCATTATCCGGGCGGAGTATCCGGCCATCGGTTCCAATTTTGTGCCGGCCATCCTGGCGGTAGTGCTGGTGTTTTGGATCGGACGAAAATTAAAACGGCTAGACCGTTCTGGTGAGGACCAGGATTTTTAATCAGCATTACGCCTTCCATAGCCATTAACTATGCAATTTCAGTTACCTATAAACCGGGTAGTGTCTACTAGAAACCATAGAACATATATCAAAGCATTTTCGCACTAATACCTTTTTAATCATTTGTCTTTAACTCAAAGGGAATCCCAGCGCGCGCAGTGCCGCGGCTAATTTATCTCGTCCCGCCATCGCCCTGAGCTCTTTGGTTCGCGCAATCACCCGATTGGTCCAATTACTCACCGACAGTTCATTTCGCCGGCTGAACTCGGCCAGGTCTTGGTCATAGATGTCCAACCGGGCCGGTTCGCCCGCGACATCATACTGATCCCGATGGACCACCACCGATTGGGGTAAGCGCGGTTTAACCTCGGCGGGAACGCTGTGATCGGCATAGCCCACACATAATCCGAACACGCCTACCGCGCCTTCAGGCAAATTTAGTTCAGCCGCCACCCGCTGGGTATCGTTACGTAGCGCGCCGATATAGACGGTGGACAATCCCAGGGATTCGGCCGCCACCACCGCATTCTGCGCTGCCAGCGCCGCGTCAATGGTGGCCACCAATAGCATTTCCAGGTAATTTAATGCCGCCAACTGCTGCTGTTTTTGTTCGCCGACGCGGCGCAGCCTTGATAAATCAGCCACCCACACCAGAAATAGCGGGCATTCAATAATGTGTTTCTGTCCGGCCGCAACCGCGGACAAACGTGCTTTAAGCGCAGGATCCGTTACGGCAATCAGCGACCAGGTTTGCAAATTAGATGACGTTGCGGCCGATTGGGCGGCAGCAGCGAGCGTTGTCACCGTATTATCCGGTAATGGTTTGGGTAGATATTTCCGTACCGAGCGATGAGACAGCAAAGCGGCGATGGTTTCATTCCATGGGCCGCATTCGGGCGGCAATTCAGAGCCGTAGCGCGCCGCCAAAGCGGCATGCTGCTGGTCTTTGGATGTTGACGTTGCCATTAATGTAATTGCTCCGGAAGAGATAATAAGCGATACCTCAATGCATACCTATCTGTTTCAATTGTGTCAATGCAATGATGGAAACAAAATATTTATCTACCGCATCGGCTGCGCAGGCGAAATATATGTTTTCACTGCCGGAAAAATAAGGTTGATGGAGGTATGTATTAAGTTAAAACGGATAATTGGTTGTTAGATATTGGTAACGAAGATGGCCGCGAGGAAATTCGGCCGGATGTATTTTTAAAATGAATATATAAATTATAACCCGACCGCAGGATGAGGGAGATGCTGCTTCACAGCTTGAAAGCACAAATATATGTTGTGCAATCAAGCTGTATTCGTTGATATTAGAGAGTACGACTGCGTAGCGTCAGTTACATTTAAATAACATTAACCAAATTCAATGACTTTAAATCGAGGCACCAGCGTTTTCATCAATGCCCAGGCAATGAGGTAAGCTAATCCGCAAAACATAAACATAATGCCGTAACCCACGTTGATTTCTCCCAGCGCCTGATAATGATCGAACAGCGCGCCGGCGACCTTGGTAACGGCCACGCCGCCGAATCCGCCCGCCATGCCGCCGATACCAATTACCGAGGCAACGGCTTTGTTAGGAAACATATCAGATACAGTGGTAAATAAATTCGCGGACCATGCTTGATGAGCGGAGGCGGCAATACCAATCAGGATAACCGGCATCCAGAATCCTGCATGACCCAATGGCTGGGCCAGAAGGGCGGACAGCGGGAATACGGCGATAAATAGCATAGCCCGCATACGGGCAACATAAGGATTAAGGCCTTTTTTCATGAACATGGCGGGAAGCCAGCCGCCGCCGATACTGCCCACCATTGTCATACAATATATCGTCGCGATGGGCAACATCATTTGCGTACCTGTCATCTTGTATTGCGCGGTCAGATAGGCCGGTAGCCAGAACATAAAGAACCACCATACGCCGTCGGTTAAGAATTTACCGATGGCGAATGCCCAGGTCTGGCGATAGGCCAACAAACTAAACCAGGAAATCTTTTCGTGCTCCTGTTCCCGGTTTTGTTTCGAATCCACATCCTCGGAAATATAGTCGTACTCTGCTTGATTCAATTTTCCTTTGGTAAATAATTTCAACGGCAAATCAAACAATCTTTTCCAAAAGAATAAACAAACAAAGCCAATAACACCTACGATGGCAAACGTTGATTCCCATCCCCATTGTAAAGCTAACCACGGAACGACCAAGGGAGCGAGGATGGCGCCTACATTTGCCCCCGAATTGAATATGCCGGTGGCGAAAGAACGCTCTTTCTTGGGAAACCATTCGGCGACGGCTTTAATAGCGCATGGGAAGTTTCCCGATTCTCCCAATCCTAAAACCAGTCGGGCGAACATAAATCCGGCTATCGTTATTGGCACCGATATACTCAACGAGGACAGCATAGCGGAAATCCCACCCCCTATCTGCGCCACAAAGGCATGCAATACCGCGCCAAGGGACCAAATGCCTAACACCCAGGCGTACCCCACCTTGCTTCCGGTAAAATCGACAAACCGTCCGGCAAAGAGCATCCCGATAGCGTAAGTAAATTGAAACACTGCTGCGATATTCGCGTAGTCGCTGTTACTCCAGCTGAATTCTTTGGCTAGTGCCGGCTCCAACAGGCTCAGCACCTGCCGGTCGAGATAATTTATGGTGGTACCAAAAAACAGCAATGCGCATATTACCCATCGATAGTTTGTCCGAGACATCCTTCACCCCATTGAAAAACAAAACGTCATTTTATTTAATGTGAAAGTATATTTTAAATTTACATGGGATTTTTGATATGAAGCATGTCACATATCGATTAAGGCGGTAAAAATATATTCAGGGCCTGGCAGGGAGGGGCCCAAGAGTTGGGCATAAGAATGGGAAAATTGCCCCCCGACGGAGGCGTTTGCAGTCATGGGGCCAGTGGTGTCGGTAATGGCGGGAAATGATTATTCGCCGATGCGGGAATCGGCAGTGCAGAGCGCCCTGAAACAGGCGCCGCTCATTCAGGCGTTTTTGCCGTCAATAAGACGCCGCATTCCATATGACGGGTGTAAGGGAATTGATCAAACAGCGCCATGCGTATGATGTCGTGAGTTTGAGAAAGGGATTCCAAATTGCGGCACAATGACTCGGGATTGCACGAGATATACAGGATGCGCGGATAACACCGCACCAGCTCCACCGTGGCGTCATCCAACCCGCTGCGCGGCGGATCGACAAAAATAGTTTCGCAGCGGTAACTGGCCAGGTCGATATCTTTCAGCCGGGTAAATTCCCGCACACCCTGCATGGCCTGGGTAAACTCCTCCGCCGACATGCGGATGATCTGCACATTGCCGATATGGTTGGCGGCAATATTATACTGTGCCGCTTCCACCGAAGGCTTGGCTATCTCCGTCGCCAGCACCCGCTCAAAGTTACGCGCCAGCGCCAGCGAAAAATTCCCGTTGCCGCAGTACAGCTCCAGCAAGTCTCCCCGTGCGTCTTGGGTTGCCGCCAGCGCCCACTCCAGCATATGGATATTGACGGCGGCATTCGGCTGGGTAAAGCTGTTTTCAATCTGCCGGTAGATGAGTTCCCTTCCCGATACCGGCAATCTTTCATCCGCATAATCCCGGTCCAGGCAAATTTTGGTTTTGGCGGCCCGGCCGATGAGATTTACCGCAAAACCCTGCGCCCGCAATTCATCCCGCAGCGCTGCGGCGGCCTCGCGCCATTCGTCATCCAACGGACGGTGGTATATCAGCGTGATGACCGCTTTACCGCTCATGGTGGTGAGATAATCCAGCTGAAAAAGCTTACGGCGTAAAACCGGCGAAAGGCGCAAGGCCTGGATCATTGCCGTCATCAACCCATTGATTAACTCGCTGCCGGCGGCAAAGAAATCGATGCGGATACGCTCTTTGGTGAGCGGATCAAACATGATGTGGTAGAGGTCCTGCTCTTCATGCCAAATCCTGAATTCGGCTCGCATCCGGTAATGATTTACCGGTGAACGGAATATTTCCGGCTCCGGCGCCCGGTAAGCTGCCATCATCGCTTTTAGTCGGGCGGCTTTTTCAGCCAATTGCGTTTCGTAAGCGTCGATAGGCAACGTCTCGGTAGTCATGATGATTTCTCGTCGATATGGGCCAACTTTATCGGTTTGTGGGGATTGTAGGGGATAAATGGATGATGTCCAATGCTGTTCAATTTATAATTTCTTACCTAATGAGTTCTATAGACATAATTATCCCTTTGATTGTAGGATATTTGCCCGGTCTCTTGTGAGTTAAAAGGGAATCCAGTTCTAAGCTGGAGCTGACGCGCAGCGGTGAGGGGACGTCAGGGCGATAGCGGAAGCAGACACTGTCTTTTCGACGGGAAGTCGTCGCCTGGTGTTAAACACATCCCAAGCCCGAAAACCTGCCGGTATTTCGTCGCAATATCCCTGTTTATCGCGTGCTATCAAACACGGAACCTGCGGCATCCTATTTTATCTATTGGATGCTACGTCAATGTTGACTATCAAAAATACCGTTCTGGCGGCATTGTCCGTTACGACATTCTCCGGGTGGGCGCAGGATAACAACGCTCCAAACGGCAGTAATGACACACTTATTGTTTCGGCAAATCGTTTTCCACAGCCGGTTTCATCAGTGCTTGCGCCCACCAGCGTCGTGACACGCGAGGATATCGACCGTGGCCAAATCAAATCGGTAGCTGAAGCCTTAAGCCGTTTACCGGGCGTGGATATCGCGCAATACGGCGGACTGGGACAGCAAAGCTCTCTGTTCATTCGCGGCACCAATTCCAGTCACGCCCTGGTGCTCATCGATGGCGTGCGTTTGAATCAGGCTGGGATTTCCGGCTCATCCGATCTTAGCCAAATTCCCATCTCTCTGGTTCAGCGCATCGAATTTATCCGCGGTCCGCGCTCCGCCGTCTACGGCTCGGACGCCATCGGCGGGGTGGTCAATATCATCACCACCCGCGAAAAACCCGGAACCACCCTGAGCGCCGGCATGGGTTCAAAGGGTTACCAAAGTTACGATGGGTCCACTCAGCAGCGGCTGGGGGATAATACCGTGGCCACGGTGGCGGGAAATTACACCTATACCCGCGGATTCGATGTGCAGGCCAATTTGCCCGACCCTTATGGCGATCCGGCGCAGCCCGACCGGGACGGATTCATGAGCAAGACCCTGTTCGCGTCGTTGGATCATACGTTCAATCAACAGTTCAGCGGTTTCGCGCGGGTGTATGGCTACGACAATCGTACCGCTTATGACGGCACTTATGCCTATACCGACCCGGCGCATGAAGATGCGCTGCTCGATACCCGCCAGTTATATAGCCGCACCTATGATACCGGCCTGCGTTTTCAGGAAGGTATATACGCCTCCCAGCTCTCATACAGCTATAGCCATACCAAGGACTATAACTACGATCCCAAATACGGACCCTATTCGGCTTCCGCTACCCTGGACGATTCCGATCAATACAACCTGCAATGGGGCAATACCCTCCACGTCACTCACGGTCTGGTCAGCGCCGGGGTGGATTGGCAGAAACAGACAACCGAACCCGGTACCGACTACCTCACCGATGGCTACGAGCAGCACAACACAGGCATCTATGCCACGACGCAGCAGCTTTTCGGACCGGTGACATTGGAAGGCGCGGTGCGGGGAGATGACAATTCACAATTTGGCTGGCACGGCACCTGGCAAAGCAGCGCCGCCTGGGAGTTTATCGAAGGCTACCGCCTGATCGGCTCTTACGGCACCGCGTACAAGGCGCCGAACCTGGGCCAGCTCTACGGCGCTTATGGCGGTAACGCCAACCTGGATCCCGAAGAGAGCAAACAATGGGAAGGCGGCGTTGAAGGACTGACAGGTCCGGTGGACTGGCGTATTTCGGCTTATCGCAACGATATTGATAATCTCATCGATTACGATACGGCGGATGAACGCTACTACAATATCGGCAAAGCCCGTATCAAAGGGGTGGAATGGACCGCCTCGGTAGATACCGGCCCGCTCCGGCATCAATTAACCCTGGAATATCTCGATCCCCGAGACGCCACCACGGACCAGATCCTGGCCCGCCGGGCCAAGCAGCAGATAAAATACCAGTTGGATTGGCAAGTGGCGTCCATTGACTGGTCTCTTAACTACCATTACCTCGGCCAGCGTTATGACACGGATTATAACACTGAACAGGTGGTGAAGATGGGGGGCGTCAGTTTATGGGACATTGCCGCTTCTTATCCGTTAACGCCACACCTGACGGTTCGTGGTAGAATAGCCAATCTGTTTGATAAAGAGTATGAGACAGCTTATGGCTACCAGACCGCAGGACGAGAATTTTATCTCACGGGAACCTATTCCTTCTGACGGTAGCAAGACAAAACGACCCACCATCCTGATTTTTGATTCAGGGGTGGGTGGTTTATCCATTTATGATGAAGTGCGGGAGTTACTGCCGGATCCGCATTATATCTATGTTTTCGATAATGAAGAGTTCCCCTATGGCGAAAAGCCGGAAGACTTTATTGTCGAGCGAGTGGTCAATATCGTCGCAGCTGTTCAGCAATTGCACGCGCTGGATATGGTGATTGTGGCCTGTAATACCGCCAGCACTATCTCCTTACCCGCTTTACGGGAGCGTTTTGCCTGCCCGATCGTCGGCGTGGTGCCTGCGATCAAGCCTGCCGCCAAACTTACTCGCAATGGCATCGTCGGCTTATTGGCTACCCGCGCCACGGTACACCGTACCTATACCCATGATTTGATCGCCAAGTTTGCCGCCGACTGCCATATCATCACCTTGGGTTCAGCCGAACTGGTTGAATTGGCGGAAGCCAAACTGCATGGTGAAACCATTGCGCTCCCCGTTTTGCAAAAAATTCTGCGGCCCTGGCTGCGGCTAGTCGAGCCGCCCGATACGGTGGTGCTGGGCTGTACCCATTTCCCCTTGTTGGCGGAGGAGCTCAAAGCGGTGTTGCCTGATGGCACCCGGCTGGTGGATTCAGGTTCCGCGATTGCGAAACGCGCGGCCTGGCTTATCGCGCATGAAATAACCGGTACCGGCTCTACGAGTGAAAATAAAGCCTATTGTTTAACCATGACGCCGCAATCGATGGAATTGTTGCCGGTTTTGCAGCGTTATGGCTTCTTTTCACTGGAAAAATTGTCTATGACGACGCCGTCTTGAGTAAGAATTAGCCTGTCAGCGAAAAATCTGCAATAAGCGCTTGCCACGCCTCGGGAAGTCCCTATAATGCGCCTCCACTGACCGGGATTAACCGCTGCGACGGACCGGGTCGGGAAGGGAAAAGCGCTTTGTTAAAACAAATAAAAGCTTGACTCTTCAGCGGGAAAACGTAATATACGCAACCCGCGCCAGGTGAGATTTAGACCTCCCCGGCCATGCTCTTTAACAATTTATCAGACAATCTGTGTGGGCACTCACAAGACCGTATCGAAACACAACAATACAAGTCTTGAAGAGTGACAAACAGTTAATTCAAAAGATTAACCAGATGAAATCTTTGAGCATCAAGCTTTTAATTGAAGAGTTTGATCATGGCTCAGATTGAACGCTGGCGGCAGGCCTAACACATGCAAGTCGAGCGGCAGCGGAAAGTAGCTTGCTACTTTGCCGGCGAGCGGCGGACGGGTGAGTAATGTCTGGGGATCTGCCCGATGGAGGGGGATAACTACTGGAAACGGTAGCTAATACCGCATAACGTCGCAAGACCAAAGTGGGGGACCTTAGGGCCTCACACCATCGGATGAACCCAGATGGGATTAGCTAGTAGGTGGGGTAACGGCTCACCTAGGCGACGATCCCTAGCTGGTCTGAGAGGATGACCAGCCACACTGGAACTGAGACACGGTCCAGACTCCTACGGGAGGCAGCAGTGGGGAATATTGCACAATGGGCGCAAGCCTGATGCAGCCATGCCGCGTGTGTGAAGAAGGCCTTCGGGTTGTAAAGCACTTTCAGCGGGGAGGAAGGGGTTGGATTGAATAGATTCAATCATTGACGTTACCCGCAGAAGAAGCACCGGCTAACTCCGTGCCAGCAGCCGCGGTAATACGGAGGGTGCGAGCGTTAATCGGAATTACTGGGCGTAAAGCGTACGCAGGCGGTTTGTTAAGTCAGATGTGAAATCCCCGAGCTTAACTCGGGAACTGCATTTGAAACTGGCAGGCTAGAGTCTCGTAGAGGGGGGTAGAATTCCAGGTGTAGCGGTGAAATGCGTAGAGATCTGGAGGAATACCGGTGGCGAAGGCGGCCCCCTGGACGAAGACTGACGCTCAGGTACGAAAGCGTGGGGAGCAAACAGGATTAGATACCCTGGTAGTCCACGCTGTAAACGATGTCGATTTGAAGGTTGTGGCCTTGAGCCGTGGCTTTCGGAGCTAACGCGTTAAATCGACCGCCTGGGGAGTACGGCCGCAAGGTTAAAACTCAAATGAATTGACGGGGGCCCGCACAAGCGGTGGAGCATGTGGTTTAATTCGATGCAACGCGAAGAACCTTACCTACTCTTGACATCCAGAGAAGACTTCAGAGATGGAGTTGTGCCTTCGGGAACTCTGAGACAGGTGCTGCATGGCTGTCGTCAGCTCGTGTTGTGAAATGTTGGGTTAAGTCCCGCAACGAGCGCAACCCTTATCCTTTGTTGCCAGCGAGTAATGTCGGGAACTCAAAGGAGACTGCCGGTGACAAACCGGAGGAAGGTGGGGATGACGTCAAGTCATCATGGCCCTTACGAGTAGGGCTACACACGTGCTACAATGGCGCATACAAAGAGAAGCGAACTCGCGAGGGTAAGCGGACCTCACAAAGTGCGTCGTAGTCCGGATTGGAGTCTGCAACTCGACTCCATGAAGTCGGAATCGCTAGTAATCGTGGATCAGAATGCCACGGTGAATACGTTCCCGGGCCTTGTACACACCGCCCGTCACACCATGGGAGTGGGTTGCAAAAGAAGTAGGTAGCTTAACCTTCGGGAGGGCGCTTACCACTTTGTGATTCATGACTGGGGTGAAGTCGTAACAAGGTAACCGTAGGGGAACCTGCGGTTGGATCACCTCCTTACCGAAAGATACGCGTCGAGTGACGTGTCCACACAGATTGTCTGATAACAGTATTGAGCAAGAAAAACCTTCTATAGGCTTGTAGCTCAGGTGGTTAGAGCGCACCCCTGATAAGGGTGAGGTCGGTGGTTCGAGTCCACTCAGGCCTACCATTCCTTCCCATGCTGCGTTGCGGCGCCACTCGTTTATTATTATAAACTTCGTGACCCCACGCCTTGCCTGGAAACGAATGGGCTATCGTGTTGCTTTCCTTTTTAACGACGTTGCTTTGTATTCTTCATTGATGCACAGCGATATTCGCGTGAAAAAGAATTGATACGATACTAAAAGGTTAGAAACGACTTGGGGCTATAGCTCAGCTGGGAGAGCACCTGCTTTGCACGCAGGGGGTCAGCGGTTCGATCCCGCTTAGCTCCACCATTTCGCACCGCGAAATGAGAGATTGTCTGGTTTTTCTTTAATTATTTCAGAGCACACTGATATGGCGGCACCTGCGGGTGAACGCGCGTTAAGTATGCTGCGAAATACTGCTCTTTAACAATCCGGAACAAGCTGAAAATTTGAAAAAACATGCTGAGCAAAATCAGTATGCGAGTCTCTCAAAGCAAGCAAACCTAAACAGGTCATCGCGTCAGTGATGGCCCTGTTAAGGGATGAGCGAGAAAGCCCCGGCCAAGGCGCCCGGCGCGCAGCCAGCGGAGTGGACTAGATGTCCATGAGCATGGCGAGCACCGCGCAACACCGGCAGGGGCCTTTCGCAGCCATTCCGCAGACACTTTAGGGTTGTGAGGTTAAGTGACTAAGCGTACACGGTGGATGCCTAGGCAGTCAGAGGCGATGAAGGACGTGCTAATCTGCGAAAAGCGTCGGTAAGCTGATATGAAGCGTTATTAGCCGGCGATGTCCGAATGGGGAAACCCAGTGCAATTCGTTGCACTATCATTGCGTGAATCCATAGCGCAATGAGGCGAACCGGGGGAACTGAAACATCTCAGTACCCCGAGGAAAAGAAATCAACCGAGATTCCCCCAGTAGCGGCGAGCGAACGGGGAACAGCCCAGAACCACCATCAGCTTTTGCATCAGGAGAACGGTCTGGAAAGTCCGGCGACAGAGGGTGATAGCCCCGTATCCGAAGGTGCAGAGGTTGTGGGTTCGATGAGTAGGGCGGGACACGTGATATCCTGTCTGAAGATGGGGGGACCATCCTCCAAGGCTAAATACTCCTGACTGACCGATAGTGAACCAGTACCGTGAGGGAAAGGCGAAAAGAACCCCGGCGAGGGGAGTGAAACAGAACCTGAAACCGTGTACGTACAAGCAGTGGGAGCCCCATCACTAAGCCAGTGGTGAAGCTGCATATGCATCCTTTGCTAAAGGTGCGGCAGGCGGAGCGAAAGCGACGCCCAACCGACAAAATAAGCAGAGGGGGCTTAGTGATGGGGTGACTGCGTACCTTTTGTATAATGGGTCAGCGACTTATATTCTGTAGCAAGGTTAACCGAATAGGGGAGCCGTAGGGAAACCGAGTCTTAACTGGGCGCACAGTTGCAGGGTATAGACCCGAAACCCGGTGATCTAGCCATGGGCAGGTTGAAGGTTGGGTAACACTAACTGGAGGACCGAACCGACTAATGTTGAAAAATTAGCGGATGACCTGTGGCTGGGGGTGAAAGGCCAATCAAACCGGGAGATAGCTGGTTCTCCCCGAAAGCTATTTAGGTAGCGCCTCGTGAATTCATCTTCGGGGGTAGAGCACTGTTTCGGCTAGGGGTCCACCCCGGATTACCAACCCGATGCAAACTGCGAATACCGAAGAATGTTATCACGGGAGACACACGGCGGGTGCTAACGTCCGTCGTGAAGAGGGAAACAACCCAGACCGCCGGCTAAGGTCCCAAAGTCATGGTTAAGTGGGAAACGATGTGGGAAGGCATAGACAGCCAGGATGTTGGCTTAGAAGCAGCCATCATTTAAAGAAAGCGTAATAGCTCACTGGTCGAGTCGGCCTGCGCGGAAGATGTAACGGGGCTAAACCATGCACCGAAGCCGCGGCAGCGGGCGTATCACTTAAAATGCTTAATCGCGTATCAGCGCGGGTTAAGGTGCCTGATGACGCGTAAGGCGTCAAAGAGGCGGGTCAGGGTAACGAAAGAGTAAACCGTCCACGCCATGGATGGCGTGGATCGAGCCTCCAGGGAGGGATTCACGGCGTGTTTACGACTCGTTATCCTGTGCCCGCCTGGCACGGTAAGGCGTTTTAAGGATACGCCCGTTGGGTAGGGGAGCGTTCTGTAAGCCTGAGAAGGTGGCCTGTGAGGGTTGCTGGAGGTATCAGAAGTGCGAATGCTGACATAAGTAACGATAAAGCGGGTGAAAAGCCCGCTCGCCGGAAGACCAAGGGTTCCTGTTCAACGTTAATCGGAGCAGGGTGAGTCGACCCCTAAGGCGAGGCCGAAAGGCGTAGTCGATGGGAAACAGGTTAATATTCCTGTACTGGGTGTGACTGCGAAGGGGGGACGGAGAAAGCTAGACCGGCCGGGCGACGGTTGTCCCGGTTCAAGCGTGCAGGTGGAGAGGACAGGAAAATCCGTTCTCTTATCAACACTGAGGCGTGATGACGAGCCACTACGGTGGTGAAGGGGTTGATGCTACGCTTCCAGGAAAAGCCTCTAAGCACCAGGTCACATCGAATCGTACCCCAAACCGACACAGGTGGTCAGGTAGAGAATACCGAGGCGCTTGAGAGAACTCGGGTGAAGGAACTAGGCAAAATGGTGCCGTAACTTCGGGAGAAGGCACGCTGGCATTAGGTGGAGGAACTTGCTTCCCGAGCCGAAGCCAGTCGCAGATACCAGCTGGCTGCAACTGTTTATTAAAAACACAGCACTGTGCAAACACGAAAGTGGACGTATACGGTGTGACGCCTGCCCGGTGCCGGAAGGTTAATTGATGGGGTTATCCGCAAGGAGAAGCTCTTGATCGAAGCCCCGGTAAACGGCGGCCGTAACTATAACGGTCCTAAGGTAGCGAAATTCCTTGTCGGGTAAGTTCCGACCTGCACGAATGGCGTAATGATGGCCAGGCTGTCTCCACCCGAGACTCAGTGAAATTGAACTCGCTGTGAAGATGCAGTGTACCCGCGGCAAGACGGAAAGACCCCGTGAACCTTTACTATAGCTTGACACTGAACATTGAGCCTTGATGTGTAGGATAGGTGGGAGGCTTAGAAGTAGGGACGCCAGTCCTTATGGAGCCAACCTTGAAATACCACCCTTTAATGTTTGATGTTCTAACTCCGGCCCGTAATCCGGGTCGAGGACAGTGTCTGGTGGGTAGTTTGACTGGGGCGGTCTCCTCCTAAAGAGTAACGGAGGAGCACGAAGGTTAGCTAATCACGGTCGGACATCGTGAGGTTAGTGCAAAGGCATAAGCTAGCTTGACTGCGAGAGTGACGGCTCGAGCAGGTGCGAAAGCAGGTCTTAGTGATCCGGTGGTTCTGAATGGAAGGGCCATCGCTCAACGGATAAAAGGTACTCCGGGGATAACAGGCTGATACCGCCCAAGAGTTCATATCGACGGCGGTGTTTGGCACCTCGATGTCGGCTCATCACATCCTGGGGCTGAAGTAGGTCCCAAGGGTATGGCTGTTCGCCATTTAAAGTGGTACGCGAGCTGGGTTTAGAACGTCGTGAGACAGTTCGGTCCCTATCTGCCGTGGGCGTTGGAAGATTGAGAGGGGCTGCTCCTAGTACGAGAGGACCGGAGTGGACGCACCACTGGTGTTCGGGTTGTCATGCCAATGGCATTGCCCGGTAGCTACGTGCGGAAGAGATAACCGCTGAAAGCATCTAAGCGGGAAACTTGCCTCGAGATGAGTCTTCCCTGTGGCTTTAAGCCGCCTGAAGGGACGTTAAAGACGATGACGTTGATAGGTCGGGTGTGTAAGCGCAGCGATGCGTTGAGCTAACCGATACTAATGACCCGTGAGACTTAACCTTACAACACCTAAGGTGTTTGAGCGATGAGAGCGTTGTCCGCAAGGGCGATGAGAGAATTTTCAGCGACTGTTCCGGATAAAGGCCAATGGTCATCAGTAAAAGATGACGGTTGGATAACGAATTTGCCTGGCGGCACTAGCGCGGTGGTCCCACCTGACCCCATGCCGAACTCAGTAGTGAAACGCCGTAGCGCCGATGGTAGTGTGGGGTCTCCCCATGCGAGAGTAGGGAACTGCCAGGCATCCAATTGAACGAAGCCCTCTGTGAAAACAGAGGGCTTTTTTCTGCTTGCTAAACCAGGCAGTTCATCTCACTTAATCTCGCAAAGATAAATAAAAGAAATCCTTACCAAAAATGATATATTATTTATAAAGTTGATTTAGCCTGCCTATCTTCTTCAAAGAAGTATCAAATAGACGATATTTGCAATCGCCATTAGTTTAGTTTCTGTTTATATAAATGCGCAAATAACTCTCTAACGAGGCTAGGTTAATTATGAACATAATTAAAAATGTAAGCTCATCAACTAAAATGGGTATTAGTCAGTCAGAAAAAACAGAGGCTAAAAAGCCGGCGGAAGGTTACAAAAGGATATTTGAAAAATGTATCTCCGTAAAGAATAATGCCATCGCCTATCTGACGCATGCCAAAACATGCTATGCAAGATCCATAAAGCACCTGATTTCATCTATAAAATTAGTGCGAAGCGACAAACGCCGCAGCGGCGCTTCGCTCCAGTCAGAAGATGACGGAATTGTTTTGCAATCATGTAAATCGATTTTGGATGCTCACGAACAATTTGAAAATGATATGGAGGAACAGCTTGCAAAATTGAAGGAAAATTTTCAAAAAGAAATAACAGACGACACATATAAAAATCAACTTATTGACGCAATATTCGCGGCAATGTATCGAGACGTAAAAGCCTCGTTCGGAATATATTATTTTCAAAATAAGCCAGAAGTGCTTGGCGAAAACGAATCGTCCCTTCCCAGAGAATATCTGAAAACCATGGGACAAACCGCCTATGACTGGGGAGTGGCATGCAACGAAAAAGAAGGCCTCTATTTTCCTAAAGGCGCAGGGGCCAATCCTTTGTTGAACAGTGTGCTAAGTATATTGCAAAAAAATAATCCCATTGCGACAAAAGATCAAAAAAATATTGAAAGAATTAACCGTGAAATTAACGTCATGGTTGACGCCTATTGTACCGATAATGGTTTGAAAAGCCCTCTTGCTTTTGAATCAGCATTGATAGACATTAATAAAAATTGGCAACTGAATATTAATAAAGATAATTCCTCCGAGGCATAGCGGCTCTGGTAAAGCTAAGGATTGCGCGGTTCGGCTTGCTATTGGCCTTGCCTTTTCATACCCATTGAGCGGGGTCAGGATAAATGTCTCTCACCCGAGGCGGGAGGAATCGGGTAGAATAAAAGCATGAATGATTGATATGGGTTAAACAATGATGACGCACGCGGTGCCGGTAAAACACCTGAATACCTTTGGCATAGACGCTACCGCGAGAGAAATTGTGGCAGCCGGTTCTGAGATGGATCTGCTGGCGCGTTGGCAGGAAGCCCAGGAAAAAGCGTTGCCCGTTCTGTTGCTCGGGGGGGGAAGCAACGTTTTGTTCCTGGAGGATTTCGCCGGAATGCTGCTGCTTAACCGTATCATGGGAATCAGCGTCACTGAGGATGAAAAGTTCTGGCATATCCATGCGGGGGCGGGCGAAGACTGGCATGGGCTGGTATCGTTTACGCTGGATCGCGGCATGGCCGGGCTGGAAAATCTGGCGATGATTCCCGGGCGTACGGGATCGGCGCCGATTCAGAATATCGGCGCATATGGCGTCGAAGTGGAGAGTGTCTGCGAATATGTCGATCTGCTCGAGCTCAACAGCGGCGTTAAAAAACGTCTCTCTGCCGCCGAATGTTGCTTTGGCTATCGGGACAGCATATTCAAACGTGATTATCGCGACGGCTACGCTATTGTAGCGGTTGGCTTTATTCTCAGCAAAAGCTGGCATCCGGTGCTTACTTATGGCGAGTTGACCTGTCTGGACAGTGAACGCGTGACGCCGCGCGAGATATTCGATACGGTGTGCGCCATGCGACGGGCAAAATTACCCGATCCCGCCATAGTGGGTAATGCCGGCAGTTTTTTTAAAAATCCGCTGGTCAGTGCCGATGCTGCCCGAAATCTGCTGCGCAAGTATCCCGATGCTCCCCATTATCCCCAGTCCTCAGGGGAAGTGAAGCTCGCCGCGGGCTGGCTCATCGATCAATGTGCTATGAAAGGTTTCCGATATGGGGCTGCGGCGGTGCATGAAAAACAAGCCTTGGTACTCATTAACAGGGGCCAGGCTACCGGCGCGGATATTGCGGTTCTGGCCAGGCATGTACGGCGGCAGGTAGCAGAAAAATTCAAGGTTTGGCTCGAACCCGAGGTAAGGTTTATTGCCGCACAGGGCGAAGTGGATGCGGTAGAGGTACTGTCATGAAAGACATTACTGTTCCCTTGAAATTGGTGAGTCTGCTTGCGGACGGCGATTTCCATTCCGGCGAGCAATTCGGGGAAACCCTGGGGATGAGCCGGGCGGCTATCAACAAGCATATACAGACTCTGCGCGAATGGGGGGTGGATGTTTTTACCGTTCCCGGCAAAGGATATCGTTTGCATGGGCCATTGCAGTTGCTTGACGAGAAGATAATACTTTCCCATCTGCCCGAAGGGCGGGTTGCGGTATTGCCCGTTATTGATTCCACCAATCAATATTTAATGGACAGGATTGCAACACTCAGCTCCGGAGATGCATGTGTCGCCGAGTATCAGGGACAAGGACGAGGGCGTCGAGGTCGGCACTGGTTCTCCCCGTTCGGCGCCAATCTTTACCTGTCGCTATACTGGCGCCTCGAACAAGGGCCTGCCGCCGCCATCGGTTTAAGCCTGGTCATCGGCATAATCATGGCGGAAGTACTCCAGCGCCTCGGCGCACAGGATGTGCGGGTAAAATGGCCAAACGATTTATATCTGCACGATCGCAAGCTGGCCGGAATACTCGTAGAGATAAGCGGTAAAGCAGGTGATGCGGCCCATGTGGTTATTGGCGCGGGTATTAATTTATCCATGCGCGAACCGGTAAATGCTGTAATCGACCAGGGATGGATTAACCTGCAGGAAGCCGGTATTAAAATTGATCGCAATGACTTGGCCGCAAGTTTGATCAAAGAATTAAGGCAGGCAATGCCGGTATTTGAGCGTGACGGATTTGCTGCCTTTCATCAACGCTGGCAGGTGCTGGATAACTATTACAACCGGCCAGTGAAACTCCTGATCGGCGATCGTGAAATAAAGGGAATTGCCCATGGTATCGACATGCAAGGGGCCTTGTTGCTGGAGCAGGATAATACAGTCAAAGCTTATTTGGGGGGGGAGATCTCATTGCGCGGGCTTTAAATATAAGATTTCAACTTGCCTGGCAGTACAGAATGCTAACGCTATTGTAATAAATAAAAAATACGCTTTATGACTCTCAAAACCCGACCTGAGACTTATACTCAGGCCGGACAGTGCTGAACTATTGGAGAAATTATTTTCTCAAAAGAATATTCTCTACCGCATGATTGGCGCTTTTGGTCAGGATTAGACTGGCGCGCTCACGGGTAGGGAGAATATTTTCCTTCAAATTCAGTCCGTTGATCTCCGTCCATATTTGCGTTGCAATGTGTACGGCTTCTTCCTCCGACAGTTTTGCATAATTATGGAAATAGGAATCCGGATTTGAAAAAGCACCTTGACGGAATTTAAGAAAGCGGTTGATATACCAGCTCTTTAATAGTTTTTCCGGCGCATCTACATACAACGAGAAATCGACAAAATCGGATACGAACACATGGTGTGAGGCATGCTGGTAATCCATGCCGCTTTGCAGCACATTTAGTCCTTCCAGAATAAGGATATCGGGTTGCGAGATGACTTTCCTGTCTTCCGGGATAATATCATAGATCAAATGGGAGTAGACTGGCGCGCTGACTTCCTTAGCACCTGATTTTACCTCGGAAACAAAGTTGACCAGGCTGCGCATATCATAGGATTGAGGAAATCCTTTCTTTTTCATTATATCCCGTTCTTTTAGAACGCGATTGGGAAAAAGAAAGCCATCGGTGGTAACCAGTTCCACTGAACGGTGTTCCGGCCAACGGCTCAGTAACGCCTGAAGTACGCGTGCAGTAGTGCTTTTGCCTACAGCCACGCTGCCGGCAATACCTATGACATACGGAATATGCTGGCCGTTGGTGCCAAGAAACTGTTCCAAGACTGCCTGGCGCCGCAGGTTTGAACTGATATAAAAATTCAGTAAACGCGAAAGGGGAAGATAAATTTCCGTCACTTCATCCAGTGAGAGATCCTCATTTATTCCCTTGAGCTTGATAATCTCTTCTTCAGTTAACGTTAAGGGCACGGTATCCCGCAACGCGGCCCATTGCTTCCGATTGAACTGGAGATAGGGGGTGGTAAGTGATTGATCACGATTTATCATAAGCTTAGCCAGCCTGTTAAGCAGGTCCAACCGGGGCAGCCGAGCCCACCCGGGACGAAAACAAGCTGCATAGTATAGACAGCTTCATTAGCATCGTAGAGTGTTTTTTCTGCTTAGAGTATTGAATTGTGAAAGCGGCAGGCAACCGCAAAGGCCGGAATGGAAAAAATATCAGGCTTTGCGGTCTAGTTATGCTTTAGCTGGCGAGGGCTCGAATTTGCTGATTGGCCGCAAACAGGCGCTTATAATAAATGACGGTAGGGTGGTAATAGCCGTCGGGAGTACAGGCATAATCAGGTATTTCTCCCAAACTACGATATCCCATGGCGCGATAAAATGCTTCCGCCGGTGAACCAGCCTGCGTATCCAAATAAAGCAAACCACGCTGTAGTCCATAGGCGGTGCGTTCCAGGGCGGTAATCAGTGATTTCCCGATACCCTGCCGACGGCCTTCGCTATGGACTAATAATTTTTGTATTTCCGAGCGATTTTGTCCATTGGGTTTTTGGCAAAGCGCTAATTGAATACTACCGACAATGCCCCGTTCATCACGAGCAATCCAAAGCAATAACTCATTCTTTGCGATTGCGGGGGTCAGTTCGCGAATATGATTTTCCGCGTCTTCCTGAGCCAGGGGATGTTTATATCCCACCGAGGCGCCATGGAGGACTGCATCCATCAGTAAACCGGCGAGTTCGCTGCGGTAAACGGGAAGTGTAGACGCATTGAGTTGCACTATTTTCATGATGTCATCCTCTTGTCGCTGATAACAGGTATATTCACGCAATAGTCATGCCAATATTTTGATAAAACCATTTTCACCGATCTGATTGATTAGCATCTGGATTTTTTCCCCGGACAAATACTCATCACATGGCCGACGAGTAAGATGCGCCTTTAAGGGGCAGGTTTACCTTTTTAGTGCAGTGATGGCGATCACGCTTTTGACAATTGTACCTTCAGGGGATATGTTAACGACCTCGGCACCGTACGGCTTTGGATATCATGCCTAAGGGTCCGGTGGCCATGGCAAAAGCCGTCATAAAATTGTCTTAAAACTCCTTGGCGTTTTGTCTTCGGGACTGAAAACCAACCAACTTTGTGAATCCTTTTACAGATTTGGGCATTTTCTGAGCGAAAATTCGATTTACGCAATTTTTTTGTTGCATAGGTCGTCGGCTCTACCTAGAATGCGCTGCACTTAATGCCGGCATAGCTCAGTTGGTAGAGCAACTGACTTGTAATCAGTAGGTCGAGGGTTCGACTCCTTCTGCCGGCACCAAAAAAAATTCAGGTGGGGTTCCCGAGCGGCCAAAGGGAGCAGACTGTAAATCTGCCGTCACTGACTTCG
Organism: Sodalis sp. RH15; assembly: GCF_047324255.1. NCBI lineage: Bacteria > Pseudomonadati > Pseudomonadota > Gammaproteobacteria > Enterobacterales > Bruguierivoracaceae > Sodalis > Sodalis sp. RH15. Next base: position 5,965,725 of record NZ_CP178738.1, on the reverse strand, counting down.
AAGGTTCGAATCCTTCCCCCACCACCAGATTCGCCGCGGGCAACCAAGGCAATCCCTGATGCAAAGTTACATTGCGCACCAGGGGGAAGGTTGAGAACCTTCGACAAGGTTCGAGTCGAGCAACGCGAGACAACGTCGCTTGCGACGGCCCGAAGGGTGAGGAACGAAGTGACGAATAATCCTTCCCCCACCACCAGATTCGCCGCGGGCAACCAAGGCAATCCCTGATGCAAAGTTACATTGCGCACCGGGGGGAAGGTGAAAACCTTCAACAAGGTTCGGAACCACTGGACCTTTCAACAATCTACAGGAATATCAGGTAGCCGAGTTCCAAGTTGCGGGCATCGTATAATGGCTATTACCTCAGCCTTCCAAGCTGATGACGTGGGTTCGATTCCCACTGCCCGCTCCAATGTGCTGATATAGCTCAGTTGGTAGAGCGCACCCTTGGTAAGGGTGAGGTCGGCAGTTCGAATCTGCCTATCAGCACCACTTTCAGTCTCCCTCCTGATTCACTTTCTGTTAGAAAATAAATTTATCAGGTGTTTGCCTGGTTGATGTGGTGATACCACCGATTTATTCGTGTCTTAGAGGGACAATCGATGTCTAAAGAAAAGTTTCAACGTACAAAACCACACGTTAACGTCGGTACTATCGGCCACGTTGACCATGGTAAAACGACTCTGACCGCCGCCATCACCACCGTATTGGCTAAAGCCTACGGCGGCAGCGCCCGCGCCTTCGATCAGATCGACAACGCGCCGGAAGAAAAGGCCCGTGGTATCACCATCAACACCTCTCACGTTGAATACGATACCCCGTCCCGCCACTACGCGCACGTTGACTGCCCCGGGCATGCCGACTACGTGAAAAACATGATCACCGGTGCAGCCCAGATGGACGGCGCGATCCTGGTGGTAGCGGCAACCGACGGCCCGATGCCGCAGACCCGCGAGCACATCCTGCTGGCTCGCCAGGTAGGCGTGCCTTACATCATCGTCTTCATGAACAAATGCGACATGGTGGATGACGAAGAGCTGCTGGAACTGGTTGAAATGGAAGTACGCGAACTGCTGTCGCAGTACGATTTCCCGGGCGACGACACGCCGGTAATCCGCGGTTCCGCCCTGAAAGCGCTGGAAGGCGACGAAGCCTGGACCTCCAAGATCCTGGAACTGGCCGAAGCGCTGGACACCTACATCCCGGAACCGGTTCGCGCCATTGACAAGCCGTTCCTGCTGCCGATCGAAGACGTATTCTCCATCTCCGGCCGCGGCACCGTGGTAACCGGTCGTGTGGAACGCGGCGTGGTGAAAGTAGGTGAAGAAGTTGAAATCGTCGGCATCAAACCGACCGTGAAAACCACCTGCACCGGCGTTGAAATGTTCCGTAAACTGCTGGATGAAGGCCGTGCCGGTGAAAACGTGGGCGTGCTGCTGCGCGGTACCAAACGTGATGAAGTTGAACGCGGCCAGGTACTGGCTAAACCGGGTACCATCCATCCGCATACCCAGTTCGAATCAGAAGTCTATATTCTGAGCAAAGATGAAGGCGGCCGCCATACGCCGTTCTTCAAAGGCTACCGTCCTCAGTTCTACTTCCGTACCACTGACGTGACCGGAACCATCGAACTGCCGGAAGGCGTGGAAATGGTGATGCCTGGCGACAACATCAAGATGGTTGTAAACCTGATTGCCCCTATCGCCATGGACGACGGCTTGCGTTTCGCTATTCGCGAAGGCGGCCGTACCGTTGGCGCCGGCGTGGTAGCCAAGGTTATCGCTTAAGACTTCCGTATAAGTCTTGAAAGATATCGAATAACATTTGACGTAGCGCGCAGTAAAAGGGCATCATTTGATGCCTTTTTTCTACGCTGTGACAGAGAACCTATCTCATCAGCGATTTTACGTCATAATCATTGGTGAGATGGGCTCTTCATCAGCGGCGTGAAACTTCGGAGTTTTGTTGCTAATCCAGGGCAATCTTCGCTTGGTAGCCTCGCCCTCTGCGGGGCTTAGTTGTTTGTATGAATCCTACGTGACAGGTTTTTTTATGAGTGCGAATACCGAAGCTCAAGGAAGCGGGCGCAGCCTGGAAGTGTTAAAGTGGGTAGCGGTGGCTATACTACTGGTGGTTGCGATCGTCGGTAATTATTATTATCGTGATTTTAGCTTACCCCTGCGAGCGCTGGCTGTCGTGCTGATTATCGCTATTGCGGGTGGTGTTGCCTTAATGACGGTGAAAGGTAAATCGACCGTTGCGTTTGCGCGAGAAGCGCGTACAGAAGTACGTAAAGTGATTTGGCCGACCCGCCAGGAAACGTTACATACCACGTTAATCGTCGCCGCGGTGACTGCCGTGATGTCACTGATCCTGTGGGGACTGGATGGTATTCTGGTCCGTCTGGTATCGTTTATTACTGGCCTGAGGTTCTAAGATGTCCGAAGCTCCTAAGAAACGTTGGTACGTCGTTCAGGCGTTTTCCGGTTTTGAAGGTCGCGTGGCGCAATCCCTACGCGAATATATTAAATTGCATGATATGGAAGAACTGTTTGGCGAAGTCATGGTGCCGACGGAAGAAGTCGTTGAGATTCGCGGCGGTCAGCGCCGCAAGAGCGAGCGTAAATTCTTCCCGGGTTATGTACTGGTTCAAATGGTCATGAATGACGCCAGTTGGCATCTGGTGCGCAGCGTGCCGCGCGTGATGGGCTTTATCGGCGGCACCTCGGATCGTCCCGCCCCTATCAGCGACAAAGAAGTCGACGCGATCATGAATCGCCTCCAGCAGGTGGGTGATAAACCGCGGCCGAAAACCTTGTTTGAGCCGGGTGAGCTGGTGCGGGTCAATGACGGCCCGTTTGCGGATTTCAACGGCGTGGTGGAAGAAGTGGATTACGAAAAAAGCCGCTTGAAAGTCTCGGTGTCGATATTCGGTCGCGCCACACCGGTTGAGCTTGACTTCGGCCAGGTTGAGAAAGGCTGATAACGTCCAGCACAAATCACATACAACTTGCCTTAGGTGCGGAATTGAACTAGAATTTCGCGCCTTTCGTTTTTTATGTACCCTCGGTATTTCTGCCCTCGGTACAGAAAAAAAATTATCAATGGGGAGCCTTGACCGGCGCTATCACCCGCTAGAGGAAATTTAAATGGCCAAGAAAGTACAAGCCTATGTGAAACTGCAGGTTGCTGCTGGCATGGCTAACCCGAGTCCGCCGGTTGGTCCGGCACTGGGCCAGCAGGGCGTTAACATCATGGAATTCTGTAAAGCGTTCAATGCCAAAACAGAAGGCGTTGAAAAAGGCCTGCCGATTCCGGTTGTTATCACCGTCTATTCTGACCGTTCTTTCACCTTCGTTACCAAAACCCCGCCGGCAGCCGTGTTGCTGAAGAAAGCCGCTGGCGTTAAATCCGGTTCTGGTAAGCCGAATAAAGAAAAAGTCGGTAAAGTGACGCACGCCCAGATCCGCGAAATCGCGGAAACCAAAGCGGCGGATATGACGGGTGCCGATGTGGAAGCGATGTCTCGCTCCATCGAAGGTACTGCTCGTTCCATGGGCCTGGTAGTGGAGGATTAAGAAATGGCTAAACTGACCAAGCGCATGCGTGTTATCCGCGACAAAATTGATTCCACCAAGCAGTACGAAATCAATGAAGCCGTTGCTTTGCTGAAAGAGCTCGCCACCGCCAAGTTTGTCGAAAGCATTGATGTTGCAGTAAACCTGGGCATCGACGCGCGTAAATCCGATCAGAACGTCCGTGGCGCCACGGTGCTGCCGCACGGTACCGGCCGTACTGTTCGCGTTGCCGTGTTTACCCAGGGCCCCAATGCCGAAGCTGCCAAAGCAGCAGGCGCCGACCTGGTGGGCATGGACGACCTGGCCGATCAGATCAAGAAAGGCGAGTTCAACTTTGATGTTGTTATCGCCTCCCCTGACGCCATGCGCGTTGTGGGTCAATTAGGCCAGATCCTCGGGCCGCGCGGCCTGATGCCTAACCCGAAGGTGGGTACCGTGACCCCGAACGTCGCTGAAGCGGTTAAAAACGCTAAAGCCGGCCAGGTGCGTTATCGCAACGACAAAAACGGCATTATCCACACCACTATCGGTAAAGTTGACTTTGATACCGATAAATTGAGAGAAAACCTGGAAGCCCTGCTGGTTGCGCTGAAAAAAGCCAAACCGACTCAGGCTAAAGGTATTTATATCAAGAAAATCAGTCTTTCCACCACCATGGGTGCTGGCGTGGCTGTGGATCAAAGCGGTTTGGCAACGGTTACTGCTTAATTGCCTCTTTACCCGGGCGCAAGATTCGTCTAGAATCGAACGCCCGTTGTTTCATCAATGGCTGATTTACGCCAGGATGGAATAAAGAATTTTCGGTTGGAGCTTGGCCTATCCAAGCCTCCGTCCAAGACCGCAGGTGTGTTTATACCCTTTAAAGATGACGGGTAAACACTTAATCGTCCTGCGTAGACGGTGACAGAGCCTGAATAACATATTCGTTTGCTGGATTCTGCTCACCGTGTATCGACGTTTGACCCCATAAGGGGAGTAAACGATGTGAGTCCCGGGGAATTTTCCCCCGGATAAATCCAGGAGCACAAGCTAATGGCATTAAATCTTCAAGACAAACAAGCGATTGTTGCTGAAGTCAGCGAAGTGGCCAAAGGCGCGCTGTCTGCTGTCGTTGCGGATTCTCGCGGCGTTACAGTGGGTAAAATGACTGAACTGCGTAAAGCAGGTCGTGAAGCCGGCGTATACATGCGTGTTGTTCGCAACACCTTGCTGCGTCGCGTCGTGGAAGGCACTCCGTTTGAATGCCTGAAAGACACGTTTGTCGGTCCGACCCTGATTGCATTTTCTAACGAACACCCGGGCGCAGCCGCTCGCCTGTTCAAGGCTTTTGCCAAAGAAAACGCAAAATTCGAGGTTAAAGCAGCAGCCTTTGAAGGTGAAGTTATCACGGCGGCCAATATCGATCGCCTGGCAACTCTGCCGACTTACGATGAAGCTATCGCACGCCTGATGTCGGCCATGAAAGAAGCCTCCGCAGGCAAACTGGTCCGTACTCTTGCTGCACTGCGCGATCAGAAAGAAGCGGCTTAATTGCCGGTGGCTTTCGGTTGCTATTGCGAACGTATAAACACTTTCTGAATCTTAGGAATAATTGTTATGTCTATCACTAAAGAACAAATTCTGGACGCAGTTGCTGAAATGTCCGTTATGGACGTGGTTGAACTGATCTCCATGATGGAAACCAAATTCGGCGTTTCTGCCGCCACCGCGGTTGCTGTTGCTGCCGGCCCGGCTGAAGTTGTTGAAGAAAAGACCGAATTTGACGTTGTCCTGACCGCTATCGGCGGTAACAAGGTATCCGTTATCAAAGCCGTTCGTAGCGCCACCGGTCTGGGCCTGAAAGAAGCCAAAGACCTGGTTGAATCCGCTCCGGCGACCATGAAAGAAGGCGTTAACAAAGACGACGCCGAAGCTCTTAAGAAAGCCCTGGAAGAAGCGGGTGCTTCTGTTGAGATCAAATAAGACCTTTTGTACGGCAGCCTGATTCTAGGCTGATGGCTGGTGACTTTTGGGTCACCAGCCTTTTTGCGCTGTAAGGCGTCAGTGGGATTTCACACTATTTAACCACTGATTAACCTCAATATCTTTCTCTATCGACGACTTAATATACTGCATCTCCTGTAAAACCTCCCTGGTTTAACAAAATGCAATGAAATGGTTTAAGAGTGATAGAAACAGGTATTGCGGAAGGCATTGTCGCTTTCCGAACGAATACATACCCGGTAGATGTCGAGTTGCAGGGTATAAAATAGTGTTGCATGACCTGTCCTATTAGGGCGGACAGAGTGGGTCACTGATCAGCGAGCTGAGGAACCCTATGGTTTACTCCTATACCGAAAAAAAACGCATTCGTAAGGATTTTGGGAAACGTCCCCAAGTGTTGGACATCCCATATCTCCTTTCTATACAGCTTGACTCGTTCCAGAAGTTCATCGAGCAAGATCCGGAAGGTCAGTACGGATTGGAAGCAGCATTCCGTTCTGTGTTCCCCATTCAGAGCTACAGCGGCAATTCGGAGCTGCAATATGTCAGTTACCGTCTAGGCGAGCCTGTATTTGATGTTAAAGAGTGTCAAATCCGCGGCGTCACGTTCTCCGCACCGTTGCGCGTTAAACTGCGTCTGGTGATTTACGAACGCGAAGCCCCGGAAGGCACGGTAAAAGACATCAAGGAACAGGAAGTCTACATGGGTGAAATACCGCTCATGACCGACAATGGGACCTTTGTGATCAACGGGACGGAGCGTGTTATCGTTTCCCAGTTGCATCGCAGCCCCGGCGTATTCTTTGATAGCGATAAAGGTAAGACGCATTCGTCCGGCAAAGTGCTGTACAACGCGCGCATCATTCCTTACCGTGGTTCCTGGCTGGATTTTGAGTTTGATCCGAAAGACAACTTATTCGTCCGTATCGACCGCCGCCGCAAATTGCCCGCCACGATCGTTTTGCGGGCTTTGAACTATTCCGCGGCGCAGATCCTGGAAACGTTCTTCGATAAAGTCATTTATGAAATCCACGATAATAAACTGCAGATGGAACTGGTTCCTGAGCGTTTACGTGGTGAAACCGCCTCGTTTGATATCGAGTCCAACGGTACCGTTTACGTTGAGAAAGGCCGCCGTATCACCGCGCGCCATATCCGCCTGCTGGAAAAAGACGGTATCGATAAAATCCAGGTGCCGGTTGAGTACATCATCGGTAAAGTGGTGGTCAAAGATTACATCGATGAAAGCACCGGTGAAATCATTTGTCCGGCCAACATGGAACTGACATTGGATCTGCTGGCGAAACTGAGCCAGGCAGGACACAAGCGTATTGAAACGCTGTTTACCAATGATTTGGACCATGGCTCTTATATTTCCGAAACCTTGCGCGTCGATCCTACCAGCGATCGCCTGAGCGCCCTGGTGGAAATCTACCGCATGATGCGTCCCGGCGAACCGCCGACCCGCGAAGCGGCTGAAAACCTGTTCGAGAACCTGTTCTTCTCCGAAGATCGCTACGACCTCTCCGCCGTGGGCCGTATGAAGTTCAATCGTTCGCTGCTGCGCGAAGAGATTGAAGGTTCCGGAATCCTCAGTAAGCTCGACATCATCGAAGTGATGAAGAAGCTGATTGATATCCGTAACGGCAAGGGTGAAGTGGATGATATCGATCATCTCGGCAACCGTCGCATCCGTTCCGTGGGCGAAATGGCGGAAAACCAGTTCCGCGTCGGCCTGGTGCGTGTTGAGCGTGCCGTGAAAGAGCGCCTGTCGCTGGGGGATCTCGATACCCTGATGCCGCAGGACATGATCAACGCCAAACCGATTTCCGCCGCAGTGAAAGAGTTCTTTGGTTCCAGCCAGCTGTCTCAATTTATGGACCAGAACAACCCATTGTCGGAAATTACCCATAAACGGCGTATCTCCGCATTGGGCCCAGGCGGTTTGACCCGTGAACGCGCGGGCTTTGAAGTTCGAGACGTGCATCCGACCCATTACGGCCGCGTGTGCCCCATCGAAACGCCTGAAGGTCCGAATATCGGTTTGATCAACTCGCTGTCCGTCTATGCGCAGACCAATGAATACGGCTTCCTTGAAACGCCGTATCGCCGGGTGCGCGAAGAAGTGGTCACCGATGAGATCCATTACCTGTCCGCCATTGAAGAGGGCAATTTCGTTATTGCCCAGGCCAATACCGATCTCGACGAAGAAGGCCATTTCGTTGACGATTTGATTACGTGCCGCAGCAAAGGCGAATCCAGCCTGTTCACTCGCGATCAGGTGGACTATATGGACGTTTCAACCCAGCAGATCGTTTCGGTGGGTGCGTCGCTGATTCCGTTCCTGGAACACGATGACGCCAACCGTGCGCTGATGGGTGCGAACATGCAACGTCAGGCCGTTCCTACGCTGCGTGCCGACAAGCCGCTGGTAGGTACCGGTATGGAACGCGCCGTGGCGGTCGACTCCGGTGTCACCGCGGTCGCCAAACGCGGCGGTACCATTCAGTATGTCGATGCGTCTCGTATCGTGATTAACGTCAATCCTGATGAAATGGTGGCGGGCGAAGCGGGCATCGATATCTACAACCTGACCAAGTATACCCGTTCCAACCAGAACACCTGCATCAGCCAGATGCCGTGCGTGTCCCTGGGTGAACCGGTTGAACGCGGCGATGTGCTGGCCGACGGTCCGTCCACCGATCTGGGTGAACTGGCGCTGGGTCAGAACATGCGCGTGGCGTTCATGCCGTGGAACGGCTACAACTTCGAAGACTCCATTCTGGTTTCCGAACGTGTGGTCCAGGAAGACCGTTTTACCACGATTCATATCCAGGAGCTGGCCTGCGTGTCCCGCGATACCAAGCTGGGGCCTGAAGAAATCACCGCCGATATCCCGAACGTGGGTGAAGCGGCGCTTTCCAAGCTGGACGAATCCGGCATTGTCTACATCGGCGCGGAAGTGACCGGTGGCGATATCCTGGTGGGCAAAGTGACGCCGAAGGGCGAAACCCAGCTGACCCCGGAAGAAAAGCTGCTGCGCGCCATCTTTGGTGAAAAAGCGTCGGACGTCAAAGATTCGTCGCTGCGAGTGCCGAACGGCGTGTCCGGTACGGTTATCGACGTGCAGGTCTTTACCCGCGACGGCGTGGAAAAAGACAAACGTGCGCTGGAAATCGAAGAGATGCAGCTCAAGCAGGCCAAAAAGGACCTGACGGAAGAGCTGCAGATTTTTGAAGCCGGTCTGTTTGCCCGTATCCATGACGTGCTGGTGTCCGGCGGCATCGAAGACGAGAAGCTGTCCAAACTGACGCGTGAGCGTTGGCTGGAGCTGGGTCTCGGCGACGAAGACAAGCAGAATCAGCTTGAGCAGCTGGCGGAACAGTACGACGAACTGAAAACCGTGTTCGAGAAGAAGCTGGAAGCGAAACGCCGCAAGATCACGCAGGGCGATGACCTGGCTCCGGGCGTGCTGAAAATCGTCAAGGTATACCTGGCGGTCAAGCGCCAGATTCAGCCGGGCGACAAGATGGCCGGCCGGCACGGGAACAAGGGTGTTATCTCCAAGATCAACCCGATCGAGGATATGCCTTACGATGAAAACGGCGTGCCGGTGGATATCGTACTGAACCCCTTGGGTGTACCGTCTCGTATGAACATCGGCCAGATCCTGGAAACCCATCTGGGCATGGCGGCTAAAGGTATCGGCGACAAGATCAACGCCATGCTGAAAAAGCACGAGGATGTGGCGAAGCTGCGCGAGTTCATCCAGAAAGCCTACGATCTGGGGGATGATGTCCGCCAGAAAGTGGATCTGGCCACCTTCAGCGATGACGAAGTGCTGCGTTTGGCGGAGAACCTGAAGAAGGGTATGCCCATCGCGACACCGGTGTTTGACGGCGCCAAAGAAAAAGAAATCAAGGAATTGCTGCAATTGGGCGGTCTGCCTACTTCCGGTCAGATTACCTTGTTTGACGGCCGTACCGGCGAGCAGTTCGAGCGGCAGGTTACCGTGGGCTACATGTACATGCTGAAACTCAACCATTTGGTTGATGACAAGATGCATGCGCGTTCCACCGGTTCCTACAGCCTGGTCACCCAGCAGCCGCTGGGCGGTAAGGCGCAGTTCGGCGGCCAACGCTTTGGTGAGATGGAAGTATGGGCACTGGAAGCGTATGGCGCGGCCTATACCCTGCAGGAAATGCTGACTGTCAAGTCGGATGATGTTAACGGTCGTACCAAGATGTACAAAAACATCGTGGATGGCAATCATACGATGGAACCAGGCATGCCGGAGTCCTTTAACGTGTTGCTGAAGGAAATCCGCTCTCTGGGCATCAACATCGAGCTGGAAGAAGAGTAATTTAACCCCTATGGCTTTCCGGCCGCAGGAAGATGGCAAGTGAGCGAGCCCGATGAGCTTACCTAGGTAAGTGATTCGGGTGAGCGGGTACAGCCGGCGCATCTGCGGTTTGAAAGATGACGGGGGGTTCGGCTCGGGTGCGTTCGCACCGGTTATCAGGGCGCCTGAGCGTTTCAGGCGCCTAACAGGTCTAACTCCGACAGGAGCCAATCCGTGAAAGATTTACTTAAGTTTCTGAAAGCACAAACCAAGACCGAAGAGTTTGATGCGATCAAAATTGCTCTGGCCTCGCCAGATATGATCCGTTCCTGGTCGTTCGGCGAAGTGAAGAAGCCGGAAACCATCAACTACCGTACGTTCAAACCTGAACGCGACGGGCTTTTCTGCGCTCGTATTTTCGGGCCGGTTAAAGATTACGAATGCTTGTGCGGTAAGTACAAGCGGTTGAAGCACCGCGGCGTGATTTGTGAAAAATGCGGTGTTGAAGTGACCCAGACCAAAGTGCGCCGCGAGCGCATGGGTCATATCGAGCTGGCTTCGCCGACAGCGCATATTTGGTTCTTGAAATCGTTGCCTTCGCGCATCGGTTTGTTGCTGGATATGCCGCTGCGTGATATCGAGCGCGTGCTGTATTTTGAATCTTATGTGGTGGTTGAAGGCGGCATGACCAACCTGGAGCGCCGCCAGATCCTGACTGAAGAACAGTATCTGGACGCCCTGGAAGAGTTTGGTGATGAGTTTGACGCCAAGATGGGCGCCGAAGCCATTCAGGCCCTGTTGAAAAACATGGACCTGGAAGCGGAATGCGAAACCCTGCGTGAAGAGCTGAATGAAACCAACTCCGAAACCAAGCGCAAGAAGCTGACCAAGCGTATCAAGCTGCTGGAAGCATTCGTTCAGTCCGGTAATAAACCGGAATGGATGATCCTGACGGTGCTGCCGGTGTTGCCGCCGGATCTGCGTCCGCTGGTGCCGCTGGACGGCGGCCGTTTTGCCACCTCCGATCTGAACGATCTCTATCGCCGGGTGATAAACCGTAACAACCGTTTGAAACGTCTGCTGGATCTGGCTGCGCCGGATATCATCGTACGCAATGAAAAACGTATGCTGCAGGAAGCAGTGGATGCGCTGTTGGATAACGGCCGTCGCGGTCGCGCCATTACCGGTTCCAACAAGCGTCCGCTGAAATCCCTGGCCGACATGATCAAAGGCAAGCAGGGGCGTTTCCGTCAGAACCTGCTGGGTAAACGCGTCGACTATTCCGGTCGTTCCGTGATTACCGTGGGTCCGTACCTGCGTCTGCATCAGTGCGGCCTGCCGAAGAAGATGGCGCTGGAACTGTTCAAACCCTTCATCTACGGCAAGCTTGAGCTGCGTGGCCTCGCCACCACCATCAAAGCCGCCAAGAAAATGGTTGAACGCGAAGAAGCCGTGGTCTGGGATATCCTGGATGAAGTTATCCGCGAACACCCGGTGTTGCTGAACCGTGCGCCGACTCTGCACCGTCTGGGTATCCAGGCGTTTGAGCCGGTGTTGATTGAAGGTAAAGCCATTCAGCTTCACCCGCTGGTGTGCGCGGCGTACAACGCCGACTTCGACGGTGACCAGATGGCCGTTCACGTACCGCTGACGCTGGAAGCCCAGTTGGAAGCCCGTGCGCTGATGATGTCCACCAACAACATCCTGTCGCCGGCCAACGGCGAGCCGATTATCGTTCCGTCCCAGGACGTGGTGCTGGGTCTGTATTACATGACCCGCGACCGGGTGAACGGTAAAGGCGAAGGCATGGTCTTGACCGGGCCGAAAGAAGCGGAGCGCATCTATCGGGGTGGTATCGCCGAGCTGCATGCGCGCGTCAAAGTGCGTATCACAGAGTATGCCAAGAACGAAGACGGCGAGCTTATTGAAAATACCCACATCGTCGACACCACCGTAGGCCGTGCGATTTTGTGGATGATCGTGCCGAAGGGATTGCCGTTCGCCCTGGTCAATCAGGCGCTGGGTAAGAAAGCCATCTCCAAGATGTTGAATACCTGTTATCGCGTGCTGGGCCTGAAGCCTACGGTTATCTTCGCCGACCAGATCATGTATACCGGTTTTGCCTATGCGGCCCGTTCAGGATCGTCGGTAGGTATCGATGATATGGTTATCCCGGCCAAGAAAGCGGGGATCATCGAAGAAGCCGAAGCCGAAGTGGCCGAAATCCAGGAGCAGTTCCAGTCTGGTTTGGTGACCGCCGGCGAACGCTACAACAAGGTTATCGATATCTGGGCCGCGGCTAACGAACGTGTTGCCAAGGCGATGATGGATAACCTGTCCACCGAATCGGTGATTAACCGAGACGGCGTGGAAGAGCGCCAGGTTTCCTTCAACAGCATCTTTATGATGGCCGACTCCGGCGCCCGTGGTTCGGCGGCACAGATTCGCCAATTGGCGGGTATGCGCGGCCTGATGGCCAAGCCTGACGGCTCCATCATTGAAACGCCTATTACCGCGAACTTCCGTGAAGGCCTGAACGTACTCCAGTACTTCATCTCCACTCACGGTGCTCGTAAAGGTCTGGCGGATACCGCGCTGAAAACGGCGAACTCCGGTTACCTGACCCGCCGTCTGGTGGACGTGGCGCAGGATCTGGTGGTTACCGAGGACGACTGCGGCACCCATGCCGGTGTTACCATGACCCCGGTTATCGAGGGCGGCGATGTTAAAGAGCCGCTGCGCGAACGTGTGCTGGGACGTGTTACCGCTGAAGACGTACTGAAACCGGGTACCGCCGATATACTGGTGGAACGCAATACCCTGCTGAACGAACAATGGTGTGATGTCCTGGAAGAGAACTCCGTGGATACCATCAAGGTTCGCTCGGTGGTGACCTGTGAAACCGACTTCGGTGTGTGCGCCAACTGCTACGGCCGTGATTTGGCCCGCGGGCATCTGGTGAACAAGGGTGAATCCATCGGTGTTATCGCCGCGCAGTCTATCGGCGAGCCGGGCACCCAGTTGACCATGCGTACGTTCCACATCGGTGGTGCCGCTTCCCGTAATGCCGCCGAATCGAGCATTCAGGTGAAAAACAAGGGTACCGTGCGGTTGAATAACGCCAAGTTTGTTATCAACGGCGCCGGTAAACTGGTGATCACTTCCCGTAACACGGAACTGAAACTGATCGATGAATTCGGCCGTACCAAGGAAAGCTATAAAGTGCCTTACGGCGCGGTCATGGGCAAAGGTGACGGTTCTGAAGTGTTGGGCGGCGAAACGGTTGCCAACTGGGACCCGCATACCATGCCGGTTATCACTGAAGTAAGCGGCTTTATGCGCTTCACCGATATGATCGACGGCCAGACCATTACCCGCCAGACCGATGAGCTGACCGGCTTGTCCTCTATCGTGGTGCTGGATACGGCTGAACGTACCGGTGGCGGTAAAGACTTGCGTCCGGCGCTGAAAATCGTTGATGCCAGCGGCAATGATGTACTGATTCCGGGCACCGATATGCCGGCCCAGTACTTCCTGCCGGGTAAAACCATTGTCCAGTTGGAAGACGGTGTGCAAATCACCGGCGGGGACACTCTGGCGCGTCTGCCGCAGGAATCCAGCGGTACCAAGGATATTACCGGTGGTCTGCCGCGCGTTGCCGATTTGTTCGAAGCGCGCCGGCCGAAAGAACCGGCTATCCTGGCGGAAATCAGCGGTATCGTATCCTTCGGTAAAGAAACCAAAGGCAAACGTCGCCTGGTGATTTCGCCGGTGGACGGCAGCGATGCTTACGAAGAGATGATCCCGAAATGGCGTCAGCTTAACGTATTTGAAGGCGAACGCGTGGAACGCGGCGACGTGATCTCCGATGGACCGGAATCGCCCCATGACATTCTGCGTCTGCGCGGCGTGCATGCGGTGACCCGCTACATCGTTAACGAAGTGCAGGACGTCTACCGTCTGCAGGGCGTTAAGATTAACGATAAGCATATCGAAGTTATCGTTCGTCAGATGTTGCGTAAAGCCACCATCGTCAACGCCGGCGGCACCGACTTCCTGGAAGGCGAACAGGCTGAATATTCACGGGTCAAGATTGCCAACCGCCAGCTGGCGGAGGACGACAAGATCGAAATGACCTTCAGCCGGGATCTCTTGGGTATAACCAAGGCATCCCTGGCCACGGAGTCCTTTATCTCCGCGGCATCGTTCCAGGAAACAACGCGGGTGCTTACTGAAGCCGCCGTTGCCGGGAAACGTGATGAACTGCGCGGTCTGAAAGAGAACGTGATTGTCGGCCGACTGATCCCTGCCGGGACCGGTTATGCCTACCATCAGGATCGTGCCCGTCGCCGCGCCCTGGGCGAAGTGCCGGTTGTACCGTCGGTCACCGCTGATGAAGCCTCCGCCAATATGGCGGAACTGCTGAATGCGGGCTTAGGCGGTAATAACGATAAATAATCGTTATTGCAGCAACGCAATAGCCGTCCCTTAGGGGGCGGCTTTTTTTTGAGGTTAAGATTATTTAAGTTAACGTGCTTCTTATTGTATATAAGCAGATATTCATCATGAGACAATAAGCTAAAAAGTAATTATATACACTTAGTAAATATAAAACGCCTGAATTTACCCCTTGTTTTTTGGTGTTCTATTGCCTCATTGGAAAAATAACACCCAAGTTCCTTTTAATAAATATCATAATTTCATCAAGATGTTTTTCTTTTCAATCTAGATAATGTGATTACGAATAATATATTTTCAAAAGCTGAAAATATTCCTATTACGTGAATCGTGATTCATTATTTTATAAATAAATAAAATTCATATTTGTGAAGTTATTTCTTGATTGCGGGGCGCACTGAAAAGCACGCCCTGCATCATTAAAAGGAGAATTTAATGCCAGGTAAACCTCCATATCCTTCATCCGATAATAATACCGGTTCGTGCCGGTCATTTGCCTCAAGTCGTCAGAATTTCCCTTTGTGGCGACCTGTTGCCTGGGCAATCATTGCGGCGCAGGTCATGTTACCCCTCGGTGTGGCTTTTGCTCCGGCGGGGGCGGCATCCGTCGCCGCCTCGGTAGAGAAGCCGGCCAAGAACGTTCTATTGAATAATGACGATTCATCGACCGCGCAAGAATCCATAGAAAATAAAATCGCCGGGGGAGCCATGTCGGCAGGCCACCTGCTGACTGCGCAACAGAGCGATAAAGCGGCGCTTGGTATGGCGCGGTCGGCGCTGGCAGGCGGAGCAGGCCAATATGCCAAAGACTGGTTTGATCAATTCGGCACCGTGCGGTTACAGCTCAATCTCAATGAGCGATTCAAACTGGACAATAGTGCGCTGGATCTCTTGGTGCCGTTATATGAAAATCAGGATGCCATGGTATTCAGCCAATGGGGGATACGGAATAAAGATCACCGCAATACCGGTAATATCGGCGGCGGCGTGCGAACCTTTCACGGCGATTGGATGTACGGGCTAAATACTTTTTATGATAATGAATTCACCGGTAAAAATCGCCGGGCCGGAATCGGCGCGGAAGCCTGGACCCATTACCTGAAATTATCGGCCAACAGCTATTTCCGCTTGAGTAATTGGCGCCAATCGCGGGATTTCGAGGATTATAACGAACGACCGGCCAACGGTTATGACCTGCGTGCCGAGGCTTTTCTGCCGTCGCATCCGCAATTGGGCGGCAAGCTGATGTATGAAAGCTATCGCGGCGACGAGGTAGCGTTATTTGGCAAAAACAATCGGCAAAGAGATCCCTATGCGTTTACCCTAGGGCTTAATTACACGCCTTTTCCGCTATTAACCCTTGGTGGCGAGCATCGCCAGGGTAAGAGCGGGCAGCAGGATTCCCGTATCAATCTGCAAATCAATTACCGGCTCGGGGATTCGTGGCTTGCCCAGGTGGACCCATCGGCTGTGGCGGCCGGGCGAACCCTGTCCGGCAGCCGTTATGACCTGGTGGAGCGCAACAATCATATCGTTCTGGACTATCAAAAGCAGGAGGTTATCCGCCTGCTGATGCCGGAACAATTGAACGGGAATTCCGGCCAACAACTCATCATTACTGCCCAGGTTACCGCAACCCATGCCTTGGACCGTGTAGAGTGGAACGCTACGGAATTGATCGCCGCCGGCGGTTCCATCACGCAATCGGCGCCCCATATCCTGTCGGTCACTTTGCCGCCCTATCTGCCCGCCGGCGCGACAAACCGGTATACCATTGGCGCAACGGCCCATGATAAAAAAGGCAATGCTTCAAACCCTGCCTATACCCGGCTTACGGTGTCCGGCCAAGGCATCAGCCTGGCGTCGACGCCCACCACGGCAATGCCGGACAGACTACCGGCGGATGGTATTTCCACCAGCCTGCTATCCATCACTTTGAGGGATGAGACCCTTCAGCCGGTGAGTGGAATGGCGGATGCGCTGACGATGGACATAACGTTTGAAACCGGTGACGGCGAACCCTTCGCGGCGGCAAGCGCCGGCGTTTCCGGCGCCGCGCCGGCGGCGGGTGCTATCAGTGAAACCGCCGTCGGCGTCTATTCGGCCACCCTCACCGCCGGCAGCCATCCGGGACGGGCGGTCATTACTCCGATGATTCACGGACAAGCGTTGAAGCCAATCAACGTTAGCCTGCGGTCGGTAGGCTTGGATCGTAGCCTTTCAAGGCTTGATATCAGCAGCGACAGCATTCTTGCCGATGGCGCCGAACAGGCGACGGTAGTCTTCAGCGCCAAGGATGGTTCCGGCAATGACCTTACCGGCCTCGGTCCGAGATTGGTGTTTGATATGACGCCGTTAGAGGGTGCTGTGTTGACCGATATAAGTGAAGATAACGGTAGCTACAGCAGCTCTTTGAAGGGCACTCAACCGGGGGAGGTGACCATTACGCCGGTTCTGGACGGCGTTAAGATGGTGGCTTTAGCTAAAACCGTCCGCCTGCGCGATGCCCAGGCATATGAAGGCCATTCCGATTTCAGCGTGGACGAGGATACGCTTACGGTGGGCAAGGGCTTCACTATGCTGAGCTTCACCGCCAGGGATAAGAGCGGGGAGCCGGTGAAAGGGTTGGCGGAGCGCTTGGCATTTATCGCTGCGCCATCAGCGGGGATCTCGATTTCAGACATTGTGGAGAGCGACGGGAATTATACCGCCCGGCTGAGCGGACTCAGAGCGGGTAGGGTAGAGGTGGCGCCGTCAATCGACGGCCAGCAGTTAAGCGGCTTGATGAAAAAGGTTACCTTAACGCCAGGCCCGTTCAGCGAGCTTTATCCCTCCTTCAGCATCAGCGCAGACAAGCTTATCGCCGATGATGAAGATAGCGTAGAGCTTAGACTGATACCGCGGGATGAATATGGCAACGTGACCAAAACTGTAGGTAGAATCTACTTTCATCTTTCATCGATAGCGGGTTTTAGACAAGAAAATGCGCAGTTTGATGACAATGGGACCTACGTTGCCAAATTGTTCGGTACCGTGCCGGGAAATTATACGATAACGCCGGCGGTTGAAGGCGATCGTTTGGAGAGTCTGAGTAAACCCATCACCCTTATGGCGGTGGAGGTGGATACAACCGAATCAGCCTTTGAAATCGATAAGGATACGCTGGCGGCGGATAATACCGAGACCGCAACGCTGACATTTTTTGCCAAGGATGCGCGGGGCCGCCCGATAACCGGTATGGGAGCCCGGCTTGCCTTCAACGCCTCGCCGGAGGAAAATATTACCCTTTCAGCCTTAAGCGAGAGCGGCGGCGTGTATACCGCCACCGTGCGGGGCGCTAAACCCGGCATAGTCAGCTTCGCCCCCAAAGTGGACGGTGCCCAAATCAGCGCAATGTCGAAAGAGCTGAACTTCACTCCCGGCGGCATTGATTTAAAAATCAGTGTGGACAAGGCGGAGGCAAAAGCTAAAGCCGGCGAGCAGATGATGTTGACGGTGGCAGCCACTCTTGAAGACGGTTCGCCGGCCGGGGATGTGCTCATCGATATTCACTCCCTTGACGCCGTCAATCGGCAAAACAGATCGGAAAGCGTCACGCTGTTGATTAACGATGCGCCAAAATATGAAGGCAGAGTGGTGATGGCGACGGGTCAAATCAGCATCCCGTTAACCGACCCCTCGGGCAAAGGGGTTAAGACCACCATTGAGGTCACCGCGCGCGATGGAAAAACCGTGACAAAAGACGTGATATTTACCGTAGCCACCAGCCCCGACGTCCCGGTGGCCAATTATTATGGCCATATGGCGGAGTCCATCGGCGGTATCCAGCGGCCCAGGCTTGCCTCAGAATTCACCAGCGGCGGCAGTGAGAGTTTCAACAACGAAAATTGGGCAGTGGCGCGTTATCCGCTGGCAAGCACATACTGCACATTGCCGTCCTTTACTTCTCTGGATGCAGCCTATAGTTCGATGCGTTCGAGCGGATGGCCTTTATCACCCGGCGGCTTTACCTGGTCTGGTACGGCAGCCTCTATTGTTATAACCGGGCCGGCCGTCGAAGCTCTTAACAACCAGAACGGACAGAAATTGCTCATGGAGACATCCGGCGAGAACGAGGGATTTGTGGCATGCGCCAGTTGAAAACGGTTCCGCTTCGTAAAATAAAGTAACGCAGGAAAATCCAGACCGTCGGCGGGACTGGTGACTGTCCCGCCGCTAAGTCAAGCTAACATCTTTAACGTGCTCGCCATCGCTTATTCAATCCGCGTCGGCATCCTGCCCAGATAACTGTCCCAATCCTTCCATACCGGCTGCAAACCCGACTGCAGCAGCATCTGCTCCACCTCCTGTACCGAGCGGTTATCATGGGGCTCGAATTGTTCCAGCTCCGGCGTGCCGCCGGCATAGCCTCCCGGCTGCGTCTTGGAACCGGCGCTAACGCTATTTACCACGATGGGTACCGCATGGTCGCGAAACCAAGGGGACTCGCGGGTAGACAGCGAAATTTCCACATCCGGCGCCAGCAGGCGAAAGGCGCACATCACCTGTAAAAGCTGTGATTCGTCCATCAGCGATGCCGGCGTAATTCCCCCGGCGCAGGGCCGCAAGCGGGGAAAGGAGAGGGAATAGCGGCTCTGCCAATGGTTTTTTTGCAGATAAAGTAAATGTTCGGCCACCATATAGCAGTCTGTGCGCCAGTTGTCGGACAAGCCGATCAGCGCCCCCAGCCCGATCTTGTCGATCCCGGCCCGCGCCAGGCGATCCGGCGTTTCCAGCCGCCAGGCAAAATCCATTTTCTGCCCGCGCAGATGGTGCCGCTGATAGGTCGGCTGATGATAGGTTTCCTGATAGACCATGACGCCGTCCAGGCCGAGGGCTTTCAGCTCGGCGTAATTCTCTTGGGATAACGGCTGCACTTCCATCATGAGGGAACTGAAATAGTCGCGGATCAACGGCACATAACGTCGAAAGTAGTCCATGCCGACCTTGCTTTTATGCTCGCCGGTCACCAGCAGCACGTTTTCAAAGCCCCGGTCCCGGATCGCCTGGCACTCCGCGATAATCTCCTGCTCGTCCAGAGTCTTGCGCTTAAGGCGATTGCTCATGGAAAAACCGCAATAGGTACAATCATTGGAACAGAGGTTCGAGAGATAAAGCGGCAGATACAGATTCACCACGTTGCCGAAGCGTTGACGGGTCAGCTGCTGGGCGCGCTGGGCCAAGGGCTCAAGGTAGGGCTGGGCCGCCGGGGACAGAAGCGCCATAAAATCATTCAGGCCGGGCCGTTCGGCGGTTAATGCCCGCTCTACATCCCGGGCTTGCTTGGCATTGATGCCAAGACCGGCATCCTCCCAAGAGATGCGCTGCCAGTGGTTGATAAAAGAATCCATCAGGCCGCTCCTTCCACAGGCTGTTCGCTGTGGCGCAGAAAATCCGTTAACGGGCTGGTGGCGCTGGCCTGGAGTTGACGCGGCGCCAGGCCGGCGTGCCGGCATGACTCGCCGGCTTCCAGCGCCAGCCGGAAGGCGCGGGCCATGGCCACCGGGTCACGGGCCACGGCGATGGCGGTATTCACCAATACCGCATCGGCCCCCATTTCCAGCGCTTCCAATGCCTGGCTCGGGGCGCCGATACCGGCATCCACCACCACGGGAATGCCTGCCTGTTCGATGATAATCTGCAGGAAATCACGGGTTTTCAAACCTTGATTGGAGCCAATGGGCGAGCCCAGCGGCATGACCGCTCCGCAGCCGGTCTCTTCCAGGCGGCGGCATAATACCGGGTCCGCGCCGCAGTAGGGCAAAACGACAAAGCCCTCTTTCACCAGCTGTTCCGCCGCTTTGAGCGTTTCGATGGGGTCGGGCAGCAGGTATTTTACATCCGGATGGATTTCCAGCTTGATCCAATGGGTTCCCAAGGCTTCACGGGCCAGGCGTGCGGCAAACACCGCCTCTTCAGCGGTCTTGGCGCCGGAGGTGTTGGGCAGCAATTTCACGCCGGCCCGGCGCAGGGCAGGCAGGATAGCGTCATTGCCGTTGCGCAGATCCACCCGGCGCATGGCCAGGGTGACCAACTGGCTGCCTGAAGCGGCCAACGCCTGCAGCATGATATCGGCGGTAGAGAATTTTCCGGTGCCGGTAAGCAACCGGGAAGTAAAGGTAGTATCGGCTATTTTCAACATGTTCAGCCTCCTGCTATGGCTTGAAAAAGTAAGATGTCGTCGCCTTCGTTAATGAGATGCCGGGGCCACTGGCTGCGGGGAATAATGGTTTGATTGATTGCCAGGGCCGCGCCTTCCGGCGAATATTTCAACTGGTCCAGCAATTCCGCCAGCGAGAGCCGGTGTGAAAGCTCTATGGGCCGTTCGTTAAGGGTGATTTTCATCAAACCGGCTCCCCCTCGCTGACCTGCGCGCCGCACAGTTCGCAGTCGGCGGCGCGGGTCAGTTTAAGGGTGCGCCAGGTCATGGATTTGCCATCAAACAGCTGCAACCGGCCGCTCAGCGGGGAAGGCAAGCCGCTGAGAATTTTCGTCGCCTCCAATGCTTGCAAGGCGCCCATAATCCCGACCACCGGCCCGACGACGCCGGCGGTACGGCAGTTGCGCTGCGGTTCGGCGGCCTCAGGGAACAGGCAGGCATAGCAGCCGTGCAGGTAGGGCGGCTGCAGCACCAAAAATTGGCCGCTGAAGCCTACCGCGCTGGCGCTTATCAAGGTTTTACCCTGTCGGACGCAGGCGGCGTTTATCTCATGGCGGGTTTGCATATTATCGCTGCAGTCCAGGATCAAATCCGCCCTCGCCACCGCGCGCGTCAACGATTCGCCCGCCAGACGCTCCTGTAATGGGATATATTTTCCCAACGGGTTAAGCGCCTGTAACTGCTGCTGCGCCACCAGGGCCTTGGAATGAGTGATATCGCCGGTTCGATAGAGAATCTGGCGCTGAAGATTGCTGACGTCCACTCGGTCGTCATCCGCCAGCAGCAGGGTGCCGACCCCGGCCGCCGCCAGATACAGGGCGGCGGGGGAACCCAGGCCGCCGAGACCGGCTATCAGCACGGTTGCAGCCATTAACTTTTCCTGGCCTTCGGGACCTATCTCTTCCAGCAGCATGTGCCGGCTGTAGCGCAAAAACGCCTGGTCATTGAGCATCCGCCACCTCCCGGCCTTCTGTTTTTTGCAATAAGACAGCGGTGGCCAATCGCCAGTCCGGCGCTTTGGTGATGGCGCTTACCACCGCCACGCTGCCGACGCCGCAGTCCATTACCGCGTCCACCCGATCGATACTGATACCGCCGATGGCCACGGTGGGAATATCCTCCAATCCGGCCGCCATGCGCTTGAGATCCGCCAGCCCCTGCGGCTGCGACGGCATGATTTTCGTCTGGGTCGGGAAGATATGGCCCAGGGCGATATAAGAGGGCCGGAACGACAACGCCCGAGCCAGTTCCTGATCGTCATGGGTGGAGAGGCCCAGGCGCAGGCCGGCGCGCTGAATAACCGACAGATCGGCGGTATCCAGGTCTTCCTGGCCCAGATGCACACCGTAAGCGCCGTGTTTCACCGCCAGCCGCCAGTAGTCGTTAATGAATATTCTGGCCTGGTATTTCCTGCCCAGCAGGATGGCGGCTTCGATATCCGGTTCTACCGCCTCGTCCGGCCGATCCTTGATCCGAAGCTGCAGGGTGGTGACGCCTGCGTCCAGCAAACGGACTATCCAGGCCAGGGAGTCCACCACCGGATAGAGCCCCAGCCGATGGGCGGTGGGGGCAAAAGGTGCGTTGAGTGCATTCATTTAGCTATCCCCTCTTCAGTGGGCGTCAGATAGATTTCCCCGCCATGGGCGCGGAATTCGGCCGACATCGTATCCATGCCGCTTTGCTGAACGTCGATGGCCTGAGCGGCGGCATAATCCCTGACTTCCTGGGAAATCTTCATTGAACAGAACTTAGGACCGCACATGGAACAAAAATGCGCCACCTTACCGGACTCCTGGGGCAGGGTTTCATCGTGGTATGCGCGTGCCGTGGCGGGGTCCAGCGCCAGGTTGAACTGATCTTCCCAGCGGAATTCAAAACGCGCCTTGGACATGGCGTTATCGCGAATTTGCGCGCCGGGGTGGCCTTTGGCCAGATCCGCAGCGTGGGCGGCGATTTTGTAGGTGATTAGCCCTTGCTTCACGTCCTCTTTATTTGGCAGGCCCAAATGTTCCTTGGGCGTGACGTAGCACAGCATGGCGCAGCCGAACCAGCCGATAAGCGCCGCGCCGATGCCGGAGGTAAAATGGTCATAACCGGGGGCGATATCGGTTGTCAGCGGTCCGAGAGTGTAAAAGGGAGCTTCGTGGCAGTGCTCCAACTGCTCGGTCATATTGCGGCGAATCATATGCATCGGGATATGGCCGGGGCCTTCTATCATGACCTGGACGTCATATTCCCACGCGATTTTGGTGAGCTCGCCAAGGGTATAGAGTTCGGCGAACTGCGCCTCATCGTTGGCGTCCTGGATGGAGCCGGGGCGCAGGCCGTCGCCCAGCGACAGCGCTACATCATAGGCGGCGCAGATTTGGCAGATTTCGCGGAAATGTTCATACAGAAAGCTTTCCTTGTGATGTGACAAACACCATTTCGCCATAATGGAACCGCCGCGGGAGACGATGCCGGTTAACCGTTTGGCGGTCATGGGCACATAGCGCAGCAGCACGCCGGCATGAATGGTAAAGTAGTCCACCCCTTGTTCCGCCTGCTCCAAGAGGGTATCGCGGAACGTTTCCCAGGTCAGATTCTCCGCCACGCCGTTGACCTTTTCCAGCGCCTGGTAGATGGGCACCGTACCGATGGGGACCGGGCTGTTGCGCAGTATCCATTCCCGTGTTTCGTGGATATAGCGTCCGGTGGAGAGATCCATTACGGTATCCGCGCCCCAGCGCGTGGACCATACCAGTTTTTCCACTTCTTCTTCGATGGAAGAACTTACCGCCGAGTTGCCGATGTTGGCATTGACCTTCACCAGAAAATTGCGGCCGATAATCATCGGCTCCGATTCGGGATGGTTGATATTGGCGGGGATGATGGCGCGGCCCTCGGCAACCTCCCGCCGCACGAATTCCGGCGTGATATTTTCCGGCAGCTCGGCGCCGAAGCCATGGCCGGGATGCTGTTGCAATAGCACTTCGCCGCGGATTCGTTCACGGCCCATGTTTTCACGCAGCGCAATGAACTCCATTTCCGGCGTCACGATACCCGCCCGGGCGTAATGTAACTGTGTGACGCAGCGCCCAGGTTTGGCGCGCTGCGGCATATGGCCCGGTGCAAAACGGATTTCATCCAGACCGTCGTCGGCACGCCGCTCCCCGCTGTAACGAGAGCTTAATTCACTGACGGTTTCGGTATCCGCCCGGCGTTCGATCCAGTTGGCACGCAACGGAAACAAACCGGCGCGTACGTCAATGGATATCTCCGGGTCGCCATAGGGTCCGGCGGTATCGTATATCGGCACCGGCTCGTTCTGTTCATATCGGGGGGCGCTTTTATCACCGCCGATCATGGTCGGACTGAGCTGTATTTCACGCATCGGCACCCGGATATCGGCACTGCTGCCCTGTAAATAAATGCGGCGGGACTGGGGGAACGCCTCGCCTTTCAGGCGGTTGATAAAATCCTGGGCCTGTGCCCGCTGTTCGCGGCGGGAAGGAGTGGTGGGTAGAGACATAGCAATTCCTTATAAAGAAGTTAGGGAAAATTGCTTGTCCGGAGCGCTACGGGAGTAATAAGACAGGGCTGGAATCATATGTCGATCGACGATGATTCTTGGCGTTGAATTACTCTTGTTCCCTTCGCGGGTATTAACCCGATCAGGTTCCGCGGATCCCGAATTAACGGTCTCAGCCTGGCGTAATGTACGCGCTAGGCACTCCGACAAGATACCGGCTCATCACGAGCCAACGTTTGCTGACAAAGTGCCCCTACTCGTTGACGCCGGGGCGATTGGTCAGCGTTGCGGCTCAGATGAGCCGAAAAGGATGCTCAGACCCGACGCTAAGCCAGGCGCGAGGCATCCGGGTCATTATTGGCGGCGGGTTCCGAGGGCCGATAGTCCGCTCGGTGCTCCAACGCCTTTTGAATCAGCTTGTCCTCCAGCGAAAACCGGGTGCCCAGCGCCTCGCCGACGCCGGAAAGGGCTTCCTGGAACTCCATGCAGTTGTCATGATCCACGGCGGTCTCAAATTGGCTGTCATAAAACGACATGATTTGTTGCGTATTTTCCTGCAAAGCCTGGTAGATCTGCGTTATTAAAAGACGGTTGGGACCGCTTTCGTCCGCCTCCGGCACGATACGATCGTACACATGAAAATGGCCGGCGGACAGATAGTCCACGAGATGATGGCAAAAGTCGTCCAGCGCGTTTTCATCCAGAGGAGTATGCTTTTCTTTGTTGGGCTTAAGACCGATGAGATGGTAATAAGCAACCAGTAAGCCCCGGCGGGCCACCAGCCATTGGTCAATAAGTTCGTTACTGCCGCCAACCCGTTGAGCCAAGATTTCCAGCTGGTTTAACATGACAGACTCCGATGTAATAAAAGTAACGCTGCGTTATTTATCTTTTAAAGCTAAATTCTAGATTGCCAGTGAAAAAGGGGTAGTGCAACTAAAATGGAACAAGAACTCAGCGGTAACGAACACGGCTGGTGGGTCGTCAGCCAGAACAGCAAATTGTGGTTACCCCAAGGGGAATTGCCGTTTGGTTTGGCCTCCGCCTGGTCGCTGCAGGGGTTTACTGCAACCCCCATCGGCGAATGGGCAGGGTCTACCGCCTGGCTGGTACGCCATACCATGCCCCGGGATATGGGATCGGTCCGGCAGATCATTGACCAAGACCCCGGCCTGTTCCAATTGGCGGGGCGGGGTGTCCAACTGGCGGAATTCTACCGGGCCCACCGGTTTTGCGGCTACTGCGGACATACCATGCGCATTAGCGGCAAAGAGTGGGCTTGCCTGTGCGATCATTGCCATGAACGCTATTACCCGCAAATCGCTCCATGCATTATAGTTGCGATTCGCCGGGGCGATGAAATTTTGCTGGCCCAGCATACCCGCCATCGCGGCGGCATCTATACCGTGCTGGCCGGATTCGTCGAAGTGGGTGAAACGCTGGAGCAAACGGTGGCCCGCGAGGTCATGGAAGAGACCAAGGTGAAGGTGAAGAATGTACGCTATGTCACCTCTCAGCCATGGCCTTTTCCCCATTCGCTGATGATGGCTTTTATGGCGGAGTATGACGGTGGCGACATCACCCCCGATCACAGCGAGATCCTGGATGCCGGCTGGTATCGTTACGATGCATTGCCGTTATTGCCGCCGCCGGGCACCGTGGCCCGCCGGTTAATCGAGGATACGGTGGCCCTATGTCGCGCGGATCGGGATGCCGACAGCTCTATTGCGACAACCCGTTAATAACAAAGGAAATCCAGCATGGATGAATTGAAAAACGATCGTTACCTGCGCGCCCTGCTGCGCCAGCCGGTGGATATGACCCCGGTCTGGATGATGCGGCAGGCCGGTCGCTACCTGCCGGAATACCAGGCGACCCGCGCCGAGGCCGGGGATTTCATGTCGCTGTGCAAAAACGCTGAATTGGCCTGCGAGGTGACGCTGCAGCCGTTAAGGCGTTATCCCCTTGACGCGGCGATTCTGTTTTCCGATATTCTGACCATCCCCGATGCCATGGGATTGGGACTCTTTTTTGAACAGGGAGAGGGGCCGCGTTTCGAGCGGCCCCTCTTATCTTTCGGCGACATAACAAAATTACCCATTCCCGATCCCGAGCAGGAATTGGTGTATGTCATGAACGCGGTGCGTACCATCCGAAAAAATCTGCGCGGCGAGGTGCCTTTAATCGGCTTCTCCGGCAGTCCCTGGACCCTGGCAACCTACATGGTCGAAGGCGGCAGCAGCAAATCCTTCACCAAAATCAAAAAATTGATGTATACGGAACCGAAGAGCCTGCATCTGCTGCTGGACAAACTGGCGGATAGCGTCACGCTTTATCTGAACGCCCAGATTCGCGCCGGCGTCCAGGCGGTGATGATTTTCGATACCTGGGGCGGTGTGCTTACCGGTAATGGCTACCGGGAATTCTCTCTCGCTTACATGCATAAAATCATCGACGGTCTGCTGCGGGAGAACGAAGGGCGCCGGGTGCCGGTGACCTTGTTTACCAAGGGCGGCGGACAGTGGCTGGCACAGATGGCCCAAACCGGTTGCGACGCCCTGGGCCTTGACTGGAGCACCGACATCGGCGACGCCCGCCGCCTCGTGGGAGATAAAGTGGCCCTGCAAGGCAATATGGATCCGTCGATACTGTACGCCCAACCGCAGCGCATCGAGCTGGAAGCCGCTGAAATACTTGCGGGTTACGGGTACGGGGAAGGACATGTGTTTAACCTGGGGCATGGCATTCACCAGGATGTGCCGCCGGAAAACGCCGGCGTATTGGTGGAGGCGGTACACCGCCTGTCGCGTCCTTATCACCCCTAATCCTTACCACATGTAGTCGCCGGCGTTATCATTCGTTGACGCTGAGGTTATCACCCGTAGGAGCTGGCATTATGGAAATTGTGGATATAGCCGGATTACGTGCGCAGCAAATCGCCACCGCGGGAAATGTTATCCGTCATGACGCTTTTGATTTCGAGACCCCGTCAATCATCGCCGGCGCCGATGTGGGATTTGAACAAGGGGGCGAGGTGACCCGCGCGGCCATTGCTCTGCTGCGCTTTCCGTCGCTGGAGCTCATCGAGTATCAGGTGGCGCGTATCAATACCACCATGCCGTATATTCCCGGCTTTTTGTCCTTCAGGGAGTACCCGGCCCTACTGGCCGCATGGCAGCGTCTTTCGCAGCAGCCGGATTTGGTCTTTGTGGACGGCCACGGCATCTCCCATCCGCGCCGTTTGGGGGTCGCCAGTCACTTTGGCCTATTAATCGACCGGCCCACCATCGGCGTGGCGAAACGCCGCTTGTGCGGTCGTTTCGAGCCGCTGAGCGATGAACCGGACGCCAGGGCTCCTCTCATCGATAAAGGTGAGCAGGTCGCCTGGGTATGGCGCAGTAAATTACGCTGTAATCCGCTGTTTATCTCCACCGGGCATCGGGTGGGTTTGGACAGCGCGCTGCATTGGGTGCGCCGGTGTATGAGAGGATACCGTTTGCCTGAACCTACCCGCTGGGCGGATGCGGTGGCCTCGAATCGCATGGCGTTTCAGCGCTGGCGGCAAGATCAGGAAAGCCCGGACTTGTTTAATCCGCAATAGGGGAACCGGGCAATTTCGGGTACACTGCTTCGCAATATTAAGAATATTGAGATAGTGCGATGTTACGTAATCCGATACATTTGCGTCTGGAGAAGCTGGACAGCTGGCAACACGTGATTTTTATGGCATCGCTGTGCGAGCGGATGTATCCCAACTACCATTTGTTCTGTACGCAAACCGGTTTTGGCGAAGCAGCGATTTATCGTCGCATTCTCGACCTGGTTTGGGAGACACAGGTAGTTAAAGATGCTAAGGTCAATTTTGATTTACAATTAGAAAAGCTGGAAGACTGTATTCCCGCAGCCGATGACTTCGATTTTTATGGTGTTTACCCGGCGATCGATGCTTGTGTCGCGCTTAGCGAATTATTGCATTCGTATTTAAGTGGTGAGACGCTGGCACATGCCGTCAGCGTAAGTGAAACTTCCATCCATACGGTAGCAATGCTGGAAATGACCGAAGCTGAACGGGAAATGCCCGATGAAGAGCTGAGCGCATTACCCGCCATTGAGCAAGAATGGGATATCCAATGGGAGATTTTTCGCTTGTTGGCGGCCTGTGAAAATCGCGACCTAGATTTAATAAAGGGACTGCGGGCAGACCTGCGCGAAGCCGGAATTAGCAATATTGGGATAAATTTACAGCAATAAGGCAATAAAACGTGATTTAAGACCTGTTTTGCCATGTCTTAAGACTTCACATCTGCACCCTGTCTGGTCTACATTTGGGGGGGCATAAAAAAAGTGGCTATCGGTGCGTGTTTGCAGGAGAGCGCTAAATTTTTGGCATATCCGTCGCACTCGATGCTTAGCAAGCGATAAACACACTGTAAGGATAACATATGAACAAGACTCAACTGATTGATGTAATTGCTGATAAGGCTGATCTTTCCAAGGCACAGGCAAAGTCAGCATTGGAATCCACTTTGGCGGCAATTACTGAGTCTCTAAAAGAGGGTGATGCAGTACAATTGGTTGGTTTCGGTACTTTCAAAATTAATCATCGTAGCGAACGCACTGGACGCAATCCTCAGACCGGCAAAGAAATCAAAATTGCTGCGGCCAATGTGCCCGCATTTGTTTCTGGCAAGGCCCTGAAAGACGCTGTTAAGTAAATACAGTGTGTTGGTGAAAAGATTAAGCGGAGGGGCTACTATGCCCCTTTTGTTTGCGCGCCGGTGGGGCTGGATTGGGCTGTTTGCCGTTATGCTCAACGCCTGTAGTCACCGCCAGGACCAACTGCCTTCCTTCACCGCCAGCGGCTATATTGCCGACCGGGGCGTAGTGCGTTTATGGCGCAACGACGACCAGGCGCAGCGAGCGGTCACCATTCTCAGTGTCTACAGCCCCTATGAAGGGGATAATACGACTATTACCCGCTACCAGTATCTGGACGACCAGGTGCGTCAAATCAACCGTACGCAGAACGGTGCCCATGCACAGGTAGTGCAAATCCGTTTTGATGACAAAGGCAACGTGAGTTTTATGCAGCGCCAGCGGGATCAAGTACGGGAAAAACTCAGTGACGACGAATTGGCCCTCTATCAGTTCGAAGCCAATCGCCTGCTTCAAGACAGTCATTCATTACGCGTGGGCCATGTGCATCTGGTGCAAGGACAGTGGAGAGACGGCGCAATGTATAACTGCCAGGACAAGGCTGTTAATCCCAATTTCGACGGGCGTTCCCTGTCGTGGATAGCGGCGCGATCAACACATTCAGCCCGGCCGCTGGGAGTGGCGTGGCTAGAGGCTCCCGAAGGAACCCAGTTATTATTGGTCGCCAACGAAGATTTTTGCCGCTGGCAACCCAAGAAAAGCGATCTTTAGGCTTTTCGCTACGCAGGTAGATAGACTCACCGCGTTTGACGAGTCTCTTTGGATTCCCGAATGCCTCAGAGGGATTTTTCCCGCTCGATGGCGCGATAGCCGATATCGGTACGATAAAAACTGTTTTGCCAATGGATAGCGCGCGCGCCGCGATAGGCCTTGGCCTGCGCATCCGCCACGGTATCCCCCAATGCGGTAACGCATAGTACCCGACCACCTTGTGTCAGCACTTTGCCGTCCTTAAGGGCGGTACCGGCATGGAAGACTTTTTCCCCTTCCACCTCCTGCGCCGGCAAACCGGAAATTTCATCGCCGCTGCGATATGCCGCCGGATAGCCGCCGGCCGCCAACACTACCCCCAGGGCGGGACGCTGATCCCACGACGAGGTTTCGCGATCTAATCGGCCGTCGGTGGCCGCAAGGCAATGGGCCACCAGATCGGAGCGCATGCGCAGCATAATGGGCTGGGTTTCCGGATCGCCGAAGCGGCAGTTGAATTCAATGACTTTGGGATTGCCTTCAGGGTCAATCATCAGTCCGGCATACAGAAAACCGGTATAGACGTTACCTTCGGCCGCCATACCGCGTACGGTCGGCCAGATAACCTGATCCATAACGCGCCGGTGCACCTCGTCCGTGACGACCGGGGCCGGGGAATAGGCGCCCATGCCGCCGGTATTCGGCCCGGTATCACCATCCCCCACCCGTTTGTGGTCCTGGCTGGTGGCCATGGGCAGCACGTGTGCGCCATCCACCATGACGATGAAACTGGCCTCTTCCCCTTCCAGGAACTCTTCCACCACAATCCGGTGTCCGGCATCGCCAAAAGCGTTGCCCGCCAGCATGTCCTGAATCGCCGCTTCCGCTTCCGGCAGTGTCATCGCGACGATAACCCCTTTGCCGGCGGCCAAACCGTCCGCCTTGATGACGATGGGCGCGCCTTTTTCACGCACGTAGGCCAGCGCCGGTTCGATTTCGGTAAAATTACCGTATGACGCGCTGGGAATATGATGCCGGGCCAGGAAATCCTTGGTAAACGCCTTGGAGCCTTCCAACTGAGCGGCGGCTTTGGTCGGGCCGAACACCCGCAAACCGGCGGCGCGGAACGCATCGACGATGCCCAGCACCAGCGGCGCCTCGGGGCCGACGATGGTCAGACCGATATCATGGCCTTGGGCAAATTCCACCAGCGCCGGGATATCGGTTGCGGCGATATTGACATTCTCCAGCGCGGGTTCGATGGCGGTACCGGCATTACCCGGCGCGACATACACTTTGCCGGCCAGCGGTGAACGTGCGCTTTTCCACGCCAGGGCGTGCTCACGGCCGCCATTGCCAATAATCAAGATATTCATGGGATGCTCCTGGGATCAGTGGCGGAAGTGGCGCATGCCGGTAAAAATCATGGCGATGCCATGTTCATTGGCCGCGGCAATGACTTCATCATCGCGGATGGAACCGCCGGGCTGGATAACACAGCTGATTCCCACGGCCGCCGCGGCGTCGATACCGTCCCGGAAGGGGAAAAACGCATCGGAGGCCATGGCCGATCCGCGCACGTCCAAGCCTTCGTCAGCGGCTTTGATGCCGGCGATTTTTGCCGAATAGACCCGGCTCATCTGGCCGGCGCCGATACCGATGGTCATATTGCCGCGGGCATAAACGATGGCGTTGGATTTAACGTATTTGGCCACTTTCCAACAGAACAGCGCATCCCGCAGCTCCGTTTCGCTTGGCTGACGTTCGGTCACGATGCGCAAATCCGCCGGCCCGACCATACCCAAATCCCTCTCCTGCACCAGCAAGCCGCCGTTGACGCGTTTGAAATCCAGACCAGGCACCCGTGCCTGCCAGGCCCCGCAGGTTAATACCCGTACGTTTTGTTTCGCCTTGAGTACGGCCAAGGCGTCATCGGTTATGGACGGTGCGATAATCACTTCCACGAACTGGCGGCTGATAATGGCTTTGGCGGTAACGGCATCGAGGGGACGGTTGAAGGCGATAATGCCGCCGAACGCCGAGGTCGGGTCGGTCTTATAGGCCCGTTCATAGGCTTCCAAAAGCCCATCGCCGATGGCGACCCCGCAAGGATTAGCATGCTTTACAATTACGCAGGCCGGTTCGGCAAACTCTTTTACGCACTCCAGAGCGGCGTCGGTATCGGCAATATTGTTATAGGATAAGGCTTTGCCTTGCAGCTGTTGCGCGGTGGCGACGGAGGCCTCACGGGTCTGCTCTTCGATATAAAATGCCGCCAGCTGATGGCTGTTCTCGCCGTAACGCATATCCTGTTTTTTAACAAAATTCAGATTCAGGGTGCGGGGAAAGCGGCCGGCGGGGGCGGAAGTCTCACCATAATAGGGGGGGACCTGGCTACCGAAATAGTTGGCGATCATGCTGTCATATGCCGCGGTGTGTTCAAACGCTTTAATCGCCAGGTCAAAGCGGGTGTCGTAAGTCAATGAACCGTCGTGCTGGTCCATTTCATCGAGCAGGCGAGGGTAATCCGCGCTGTTCACCACAATCGCGACATCCTTATGATTCTTGGCGGCGGAACGCACCATGGTGGGACCGCCGATATCGATATTTTCCACCGCATCTTCGCGGGTACAATCTTCCCGCGCCACGGTTTGGGCAAACGGATAAAGATTTACCACCACCATATCGATAGGCTCGATGGCATGCAGTTGCATAATGGCATCATCCTGGCCGCGGCGACCCAAAATACCGCCATGCACTTTGGGGTGCAGTGTCTTAACCCGACCGTCCATCATTTCAGGGAAGCCGGTGTAGTCTGAAACCTCGGTCACCGGCAATCCGGCTTCCGCCAAAAGGCGCGCGGTACCGCCGGTGGACAGCAGTTTAACGCCGCGCTGCGACAGGGACCGGGCGAATTCTACGATACCGGCTTTGTCAGAAACACTGAGCAGAGCACGGCGTACAGGACGTGGTTGTTGCATAACAAAGTTATCCCTTGATTGGATAGTTTCAATAACACTGACACGCACCGGCGTTCATTTATAAAAGGCCACTGATGCATGGAATACCGATGCTGATAAAATAGGCGTGAATTGTAGCGAAAACGTTTGCGTGATGCTCGCCAAATTTTGCCTGTCATGCATGTCTGTGGATAAGTTTGTGCACAAGCGGGTATAACCCCCTGTTTTGCTGTGGAAAGCAGCGAACGAGCCTATTCAGGCAAAATACCTGTTGCGGCTCCATTAGAATTCCCTATAATGCGCCTCCATCGACCGGGACTGTGAGCAGCTTCACAAGGACCGAAAACGAGTCAGAAGCAAGCCTGACGGGCTTGACACTGGTAGGGGAAAGCGTAATATACGCCACCTCGCGCCAGACTGAATCATAGCGGCGCATGCTCTTTAACAATTTATCAGACAATCTGTGTGGGCACTCACAAGACCGTATCGAAACACAACAATACAAGTCTTGAAGAGTGACAAACAGTTAATTCAAAAGATTAACCAGATGAAATCTTTGAGCATCAAGCTTTTAATTGAAGAGTTTGATCATGGCTCAGATTGAACGCTGGCGGCAGGCCTAACACATGCAAGTCGAGCGGCAGCGGAAAGTAGCTTGCTACTTTGCCGGCGAGCGGCGGACGGGTGAGTAATGTCTGGGGATCTGCCCGATGGAGGGGGATAACTACTGGAAACGGTAGCTAATACCGCATAACGTCGCAAGACCAAAGTGGGGGACCTTAGGGCCTCACACCATCGGATGAACCCAGATGGGATTAGCTAGTAGGTGGGGTAACGGCTCACCTAGGCGACGATCCCTAGCTGGTCTGAGAGGATGACCAGCCACACTGGAACTGAGACACGGTCCAGACTCCTACGGGAGGCAGCAGTGGGGAATATTGCACAATGGGCGCAAGCCTGATGCAGCCATGCCGCGTGTGTGAAGAAGGCCTTCGGGTTGTAAAGCACTTTCAGCGGGGAGGAAGGGGTTGAGTTTAATAGATTCAATCATTGACGTTACCCGCAGAAGAAGCACCGGCTAACTCCGTGCCAGCAGCCGCGGTAATACGGAGGGTGCGAGCGTTAATCGGAATTACTGGGCGTAAAGCGTACGCAGGCGGTTTGTTAAGTCAGATGTGAAATCCCCGAGCTTAACTCGGGAACTGCATTTGAAACTGGCAGGCTAGAGTCTCGTAGAGGGGGGTAGAATTCCAGGTGTAGCGGTGAAATGCGTAGAGATCTGGAGGAATACCGGTGGCGAAGGCGGCCCCCTGGACGAAGACTGACGCTCAGGTACGAAAGCGTGGGGAGCAAACAGGATTAGATACCCTGGTAGTCCACGCTGTAAACGATGTCGATTTGAAGGTTGTGGCCTTGAGCCGTGGCTTTCGGAGCTAACGCGTTAAATCGACCGCCTGGGGAGTACGGCCGCAAGGTTAAAACTCAAATGAATTGACGGGGGCCCGCACAAGCGGTGGAGCATGTGGTTTAATTCGATGCAACGCGAAGAACCTTACCTACTCTTGACATCCAGAGAAGACTTCAGAGATGGAGTTGTGCCTTCGGGAACTCTGAGACAGGTGCTGCATGGCTGTCGTCAGCTCGTGTTGTGAAATGTTGGGTTAAGTCCCGCAACGAGCGCAACCCTTATCCTTTGTTGCCAGCGAGTAATGTCGGGAACTCAAAGGAGACTGCCGGTGACAAACCGGAGGAAGGTGGGGATGACGTCAAGTCATCATGGCCCTTACGAGTAGGGCTACACACGTGCTACAATGGCGCATACAAAGAGAAGCGAACTCGCGAGGGTAAGCGGACCTCACAAAGTGCGTCGTAGTCCGGATTGGAGTCTGCAACTCGACTCCATGAAGTCGGAATCGCTAGTAATCGTGGATCAGAATGCCACGGTGAATACGTTCCCGGGCCTTGTACACACCGCCCGTCACACCATGGGAGTGGGTTGCAAAAGAAGTAGGTAGCTTAACCTTCGGGAGGGCGCTTACCACTTTGTGATTCATGACTGGGGTGAAGTCGTAACAAGGTAACCGTAGGGGAACCTGCGGTTGGATCACCTCCTTACCGAAAGATACGCGTCAAGTGACGTGTCCACACAGATTGTCTGATAGAAGTGATGAGCAAACAGCTCGTATGGTTTACACGTGAAGCCCGGCTTCGCACGTGCAAGGCATCGTCCGATGATAGGAGAGCAACGCGATGCGTTGTTCGACTAGAAAGAGGTCGCTTACTTTCATTAATGAAAGTTTCGCCTTACACGGAAAAGCAACGCGGTGCGTTGCAAGCATTTTCCGTGTCCCCTTCGTCTAGTGGCCTAGGACACTGCCCTTTCACGGC
The DNA here is from genome assembly GCF_047324255.1 of Sodalis sp. RH15. Classification (NCBI taxonomy): domain Bacteria; kingdom Pseudomonadati; phylum Pseudomonadota; class Gammaproteobacteria; order Enterobacterales; family Bruguierivoracaceae; genus Sodalis; species Sodalis sp. RH15. The sequence goes on along the minus strand of NZ_CP178738.1, from coordinate 5,930,900 downwards.
GGTAACAGGGGTTCGAACCCCCTAGGGGACGCCAAACAGCCTACGTATCTGATAAATTTCAGAGCGCATTTGAAAGAGTGCGCTGCGAAATACTGCTCTTTAACAATCCGGAACAAGCTGAAAATTTGAAAAAACATGCTGAGCAAAATCAGTATGCGAGTCTCTCAAAGCAAGCAAACCTAGAATGCTGTTATGTCGATAACAGCTTCTGTCCAACGCTGGCGATGTCCGTAACAGGCCGCGCCGAAGCAAGACCGAGCGAACGAATGCAGGGCAAGGCGCCCGGCACGGAGAAACCGGAGTGGACTGTATGTCCATGAGGATTTCGAGTACCGGAGCAACGCGGCCATGTATTTGTGCAGCCGGTCGGACAGAACAAACACTTTAGGGTTGTGAGGTTAAGTGACTAAGCGTACACGGTGGATGCCTAGGCAGTCAGAGGCGATGAAGGACGTGCTAATCTGCGAAAAGCGTCGGTAAGCTGATATGAAGCGTTATTAGCCGGCGATGTCCGAATGGGGAAACCCAGTGCAATTCGTTGCACTATCATTGCGTGAATCCATAGCGCAATGAGGCGAACCGGGGGAACTGAAACATCTCAGTACCCCGAGGAAAAGAAATCAACCGAGATTCCCCCAGTAGCGGCGAGCGAACGGGGAACAGCCCAGAACCATCATCAGCTTTTGCATCAGGAGAACGGTCTGGAAAGTCCGGCGACAGAGGGTGATAGCCCCGTATCCGAAGGTGCAGAGGTTGTGGGTTCGATGAGTAGGGCGGGACACGTGATATCCTGTCTGAAGATGGGGGGACCATCCTCCAAGGCTAAATACTCCTGACTGACCGATAGTGAACCAGTACCGTGAGGGAAAGGCGAAAAGAACCCCGGCGAGGGGAGTGAAACAGAACCTGAAACCGTGTACGTACAAGCAGTGGGAGCCTTGAGAAATTGGGGTGACTGCGTACCTTTTGTATAATGGGTCAGCGACTTATATTCTGTAGCAAGGTTAACCGAATAGGGGAGCCGTAGGGAAACCGAGTCTTAACTGGGCGTGTAGTTGCAGGGTATAGACCCGAAACCCGGTGATCTAGCCATGGGCAGGTTGAAGGTTGGGTAACACTAACTGGAGGACCGAACCGACTAATGTTGAAAAATTAGCGGATGACTTGTGGCTGGGGGTGAAAGGCCAATCAAACCGGGAGATAGCTGGTTCTCCCCGAAAGCTATTTAGGTAGCGCCTCGTGAATTCATCTTCGGGGGTAGAGCACTGTTTCGGCTAGGGGTCCACCCCGGATTACCAACCCGATGCAAACTGCGAATACCGAAGAATGTTATCACGGGAGACACACGGCGGGTGCTAACGTCCGTCGTGAAGAGGGAAACAACCCAGACCGCCGGCTAAGGTCCCAAAGTCATGGTTAAGTGGGAAACGATGTGGGAAGGCATAGACAGCCAGGATGTTGGCTTAGAAGCAGCCATCATTTAAAGAAAGCGTAATAGCTCACTGGTCGAGTCGGCCTGCGCGGAAGATGTAACGGGGCTAAACCATGCACCGAAGCCGCGGCAGCGGGCGTATCACTTAAAATGCTTAATCGCGTATCAGCGCGGGTTAAGGTGCCTGATGACGCGTAAGGCGTCAAAGAGGCGGGTCAGGGTAACGAAAGAGTAAACCGTCCACGCCATGGATGGCGTGGATCGAGCCTCCAGGGAGGGATTCACGGCGTGTTTACGACTCGTTATCCTGTGCCCGCCTGGCACGGTAAGGCGTTTTAAGGATACGCCCGTTGGGTAGGGGAGCGTTCTGTAAGCCTGAGAAGGTGGCCTGTGAGGGTTGCTGGAGGTATCAGAAGTGCGAATGCTGACATAAGTAACGATAAAGCGGGTGAAAAGCCCGCTCGCCGGAAGACCAAGGGTTCCTGTTCAACGTTAATCGGAGCAGGGTGAGTCGACCCCTAAGGCGAGGCCGAAAGGCGTAGTCGATGGGAAACAGGTTAATATTCCTGTACTGGGTGTGACTGCGAAGGGGGGACGGAGAAAGCTAGACCGGCCGGGCGACGGTTGTCCCGGTTCAAGCGTGCAGGTGGAGAGGACAGGAAAATCCGTTCTCTTATAACACTGAGGCGTGATGACGAGCCACTACGGTGGTGAAGGGGTTGATGCTACGCTTCCAGGAAAAGCCTCTAAGCACCAGGTCACATCGAATCGTACCCCAAACCGACACAGGTGGTCAGGTAGAGAATACCGAGGCGCTTGAGAGAACTCGGGTGAAGGAACTAGGCAAAATGGTGCCGTAACTTCGGGAGAAGGCACGCTGGCATTAGGTGGAGGAACTTGCTTCCCGAGCTGAAGCCAGTCGCAGATACCAGCTGGCTGCAACTGTTTATTAAAAACACAGCACTGTGCAAACACGAAAGTGGACGTATACGGTGTGACGCCTGCCCGGTGCCGGAAGGTTAATTGATGGGGTTATCCGCAAGGAGAAGCTCTTGATCGAAGCCCCGGTAAACGGCGGCCGTAACTATAACGGTCCTAAGGTAGCGAAATTCCTTGTCGGGTAAGTTCCGACCTGCACGAATGGCGTAATGATGGCCAGGCTGTCTCCACCCGAGACTCAGTGAAATTGAACTCGCTGTGAAGATGCAGTGTACCCGCGGCAAGACGGAAAGACCCCGTGAACCTTTACTATAGCTTGACACTGAACATTGAGCCTTGATGTGTAGGATAGGTGGGAGGCTTAGAAGTAGGGACGCCAGTCCTTATGGAGCCAACCTTGAAATACCACCCTTTAATGTTTGATGTTCTAACTCCGGCCCGTAATCCGGGTCGAGGACAGTGTCTGGTGGGTAGTTTGACTGGGGCGGTCTCCTCCTAAAGAGTAACGGAGGAGCACGAAGGTTAGCTAATCACGGTCGGACATCGTGAGGTTAGTGCAAAGGCATAAGCTAGCTTGACTGCGAGAGTGACGGCTCGAGCAGGTGCGAAAGCAGGTCTTAGTGATCCGGTGGTTCTGAATGGAAGGGCCATCGCTCAACGGATAAAAGGTACTCCGGGGATAACAGGCTGATACCGCCCAAGAGTTCATATCGACGGCGGTGTTTGGCACCTCGATGTCGGCTCATCACATCCTGGGGCTGAAGTAGGTCCCAAGGGTATGGCTGTTCGCCATTTAAAGTGGTACGCGAGCTGGGTTTAGAACGTCGTGAGACAGTTCGGTCCCTATCTGCCGTGGGCGTTGGAAGATTGAGAGGGGCTGCTCCTAGTACGAGAGGACCGGAGTGGACGCACCACTGGTGTTCGGGTTGTCATGCCAATGGCATTGCCCGGTAGCTACGTGCGGAAGAGATAACCGCTGAAAGCATCTAAGCGGGAAACTTGCCTCGAGATGAGTCTTCCCTGTGGCTTTAAGCCACCTGAAGGGACGTTAAAGACGATGACGTTGATAGGTCGGGTGTGTAAGCGCAGCGATGCGTTGAGCTAACCGATACTAATGACCCGTGAGACTTAACCTTACAACACCTAAGGTGTTTGAGCTGTGAGAGCGTTGTCCGCAAGGGCGATGAGAGAATTTTCAGCGATTGTTCCGGATAAAGGCCAATGGTCATCAGTAAAAGATGACGGTTGGATAACGAATTTGCCTGGCGGCACTAGCGCGGTGGTCCCACCTGACCCCATGCCGAACTCAGTAGTGAAACGCCGTAGCGCCGATGGTAGTGTGGGGTCTCCCCATGCGAGAGTAGGGAACTGCCAGGCATCCATTAAGGCCGATACCTCGAGTGTAACGAGAGGCGTCGTGAAGTAAACCCTGGCAGTTCGCTACTCGAGTAAGAGAGTAGGACAACCGGCTTTGCCGGTTGAACGAAGCCGAAGGCGCCGGCCCGCAGGGTGACCGCCGCAGGCGGGCATCAACTGCCAGGCATCCAATTGAACGAAGCCCTCTGTGAAAACAGAGGGCTTTTTTCTGCCTGCTAAATCCTTCGGGCTTACTCACCACCGATCGTTTCACGGATTCGTTGTGCAATATATTCCACATGGGTTTCCAACGCGAAATGGCCGGTATCCAGCAATTCGACGACCGCATTCGGATTGTCTGATTTATAGGCATGGGCACCTGGCGGAATAAAGAAAGGATCGTGTTTTCCCCAGATTACCAGCGTCGGCAGCTTGGTTTTACGAAAGAACGCCTGGAAATCAGGATACAGCTTCAGATTGTTGGCGTAGTCCAGGAACAGATCGAGCTGGATGGTTGTGTTGCCGGGGCGTGATAGCAGAAAGTTATCGAAAAAATAGGACTCCGGGGCAATGCGGTTTAATGTCTTCTCCGGCACACCGTGAATATATTGCCAGCGAATCCCATCAAAGTTCAACGCCGCATCCTGAACAGTCTGCCGGTTCTCTAGAGAAGGATCGGCCCAATAAGCCTGAATCGGCGCCCAGGCATCCCCAAGTCCTTCAAGGTAGGCGTTGCCATTCTGCGAAACAAGTCCCGTCACGCGTTCGGGATAAGCCAAGGCCAGGCGCAAACCCGCTGGCGCGCCGTAATCGAACACATACAAGGCATAGCTCTTTAAGCCAAGCGCATCTACAAAATGGACCAGCGTTTTACCCAGGGCATCGAAACTATAGGCATAGTTGCGTTCGGCAGGAACCTCGGTGAAACCAAAGCCGGGAAGGTCGGGAGCAATAAGATGAAATTTATCCGCCAATAAGGGAATCAGCTCACGAAACTGGTGGGACGAACTGGGAAAGCCATGCAGCAGCAGGAGGGTTGGCGCATCGGTATTGCCTGCTTCACGATAAAAAACGCGGACACCATCAACATCGATAAATTGATAATGAACGGGGAAATGGGTATTGGCAGTCATATGGCACCTCTTTTGTGTAACCGTTAAAGTGTATTATTACTAGTTATCTGAAAGCAGTATGCCTGCATTATGTAACTAGTCAAGTTGATTTTTATTGGTTACAATGGTGGGGAGTCAGTTTCGGAGATCAACATCACTATGCAAAATGCCATGCCGAACGCTATCCCGCGTTTTCTCGCCGATCATACGGCGCTGGATCTGCTCAATACGGTAGAGATGATTGACGGAAAGCAATGCGACCTTTGGCATACCAGTGATGATGTTAAACTCTGGTTGTCAAAGGTCGGTCTGTTGCTTGATGCGAAAAAAATGGATATCCAGGATAGCCTGTTAGATGAGGCCAGAACCCTGCGCGAGACGGTACGGGAGCTGGTTGCAAGCAAAAAGGCCGGGCGACCCTTAACAATCAGTAAATTGAATGATTATCTGGCGCAGTCATGCAGTTATCCTGCGCTTAAGATAAGTGAGGAAGGGATATTAAGCACCGCGCGTATTTATCAACCTCAAACCGCTGGACAACTGCTCGGTCCGTTGGCGGAACAGGCGGCGGATTTACTGGCCAATGTTGATTTCGGCCTGGTGCGTGAATGCGAAAATCATGAATGCTGCCTTTGGTTTTATGATAAAACCAAGTCCCACCGGCGTCGTTGGTGCAGCATGGCGGTTTGTGGAAACCGGCATAAGGTGGCCAAATTCCGCCAAAATCAGAAAGACGCTGAATAAATAACAATTATCCCGCCCAACTGCTCCCAAAAAGAAAACGGAAAAAACAGGAGGCACAGCGGCAAACCCCTCATGCTGTGCTCCGTTTTTCAATAGCTTTGCTTCATGGGATATTTTCGGCCAGGCGATATAACACCTCCGCCAGTACCTGTGTGCCGGCGTGCAGATCGGCAAGGGCAGCGTTTTCCTTTTCATTATGACTGATGCCTCCTTCGCAGGGGACAAAGATCATTCCCGTGGGACAGCACAAATGCAGATTGACGGCATCATGGCTGGCACCGGAGGGTAATACCCGATTCGGAAGCTTAAGACGATGGGCGGCGTTTTGAATCAAATCGGGCAGGACTTTACTGAATTCAACGGGCTTACGCCATCTGAGCTCTTTCGCCCGGATGCTGCACCGGCCCGTATGCTTATCGCATAACGCTATGACTTTATTGCCCAATGCCGTCAATGAAGATTGCAAGGGGTGTCGTAAATCGATGTTAAAGACAACTTGGCCCGGTACAACAGAGCTGCTGTTGGGATACACCTGGAAAGCGCCGACGGTGAAACGGCACTCATCACCGGCCGAATCCATAACGGTATAAAGATCGCGCAACAGCAATACCGCCGTCTTCATGGCATCCTGGCGGGATGATGCCGGCGTGGTGCCGGCATGGGCCTCCATACCGCTGATAGTGACCTGAAAATCCCTGCACCCCTGAATACCGCTTACGATGCCGATGGTGGCTGATGTATTTTCCAGTACCGGTCCCTGCTCAATATGGGCTTCTACATAGGCATGCACAGGGGTACCCAGCGGACGATGCGGGATCCCCGACAGTGTCTTATGGAAGCGCGCCACCGCCTGTGCGACGGTAATGCTTTCATCGTCGGTGATGGCCAGCCAGTGTGGCAAATCATCAGGCTTTGCAAAGCAGGCCGACCCCATGCATCCCGGAACGAAACGGCAGCCTTCTTCATTGGCCCAAACCGCTAATTCAAGCGGGCGGACGGTGGCCATATCCAGGTCATCCAGGGTACGGAATACCTCCAGGCCTGCCAGGACGCCGTAAATACCGTCAAATTTCCCCCCGGAGGGCTGGGTATCCAGATGAGAGCCGGTCATTACCGGGTCCAGGGAAGGCATGGAGCCGTCGCGGCGGATAAACAGGTTACCTATCGCATCGACAAAAAAATGATAATTCGGCCGATTTATCCATTCCATTAGGATGATGCGCACAGCATTGTCCGTTTCAGTCAGGGCGAGCCGGTTCACCCCGCCGTTGGCCGTGGCGCCGTATTTCGCCATTTCCATAATAGAGTCCCATAATCTGCCGGGCTTGATGGTTTGGGTGATAGCATCCACCTTCTCTTGTATGGATTTCATTTCGCGCTGACTCATCATCGTTCACCTGTTACCGAGGGGATTGCCACGTCCGCATCCGCGGCGAAACGGCAGATCCTGTCCCAGACCTCCGCCAGAATTGGTACTCCCTGCCCGAGATTGTTTGTGCGGGCCCTGGCCGAGCGTTCACCCGGCATCAATATCTCATCGACGCCAGGCATCCTTCTGCCCGCTTTTATTTCCGCCAAATAGGTATCCGCACGGTTGCGGGCGACGGTGGGATCACCAAAAGCCGCGGGATCGATGGCAATAAACAGATGGCTCCTTTTGCCTAGGCTCCGGTCATTGGAACGGGCCACTATATCCAGCCGGGAACCCAGCTCGCCGCCCGCCATGGCCCCGGAGAGCAGGGCGATGCATAGTCCCAGCCCAAACCCTTTATGGCCGGCCATGGGGGTAAGCGCTCCTTGCAGCGCCTCGCCGGGATCGGTGGTCGGCACGCCATCGGCATTTAATGCGATGCCCGGCGCAATTTTTTCGCCATGATAGTCTGCAAGCCTGACGTGTCCGATGGCGGAAGTGCTTGTGGCCGAGTCGAACACGATCGGCTTTGCTCCGGTAGGGATGCCAATGGCCAAGGGGTTGGTGCCCAGGATCGGATCGATACCGCCGGCGGGGTGTACGCGCGGGGGCCAGGTATTGGTAAATACCAGGCCAATTAGGCCGGCCCGGGCGAACTGCTCGGCGTAGTATCCCAGCATAAAGAGATCTCCGGCATCCTGCAGGGCCGCCGAAGCCGTGCCCATACGGCGGGTTTTTTCAATGAGCTGTTCCGCAGCGAACACACCTCCCACATATCCCGGGCATCCCGCGCCATCGATTAAAAGCGTTGCGCCCGTGTCGGAAATAACCCGCGGGGCGGCATCGCCTTTTAAAACGCCATTGGCCAGGTCGCGCAGTATAGAGTAGATATGATCGATGCCTTGAATGGAATGCCCGCGTAAATCCGCTTCAATACAGACGTTCGCCATAATTTGGGCATTGCTTTCACTGCAGCCGTTGGCGATGAAAATATCTTTAATAAACCCGGTTAGGACGGTGATGCCAATGCGGTGGTACCGCCTGGGCTGAATATTATTCATATCCATGTGAGCCATGGCCTCCGGCATATTGCTGCCTTGTGTCTTCCAAGGCCTCGGTGATGGAAATAAATTGGCCGCCGTGCTGACGGATATGGACCAGCATTGTCTTAAGCTGCTGATTCAAAAATTCGTTTTCCACGGAATAGGTATGGCAGAGGAAAGAGACCACCTGCGGTTGACCGCTATCCGTTGCCCGGCGGGCAATGGCGTCCCAGACCCGTTTCAACTGCTCTAAGGCGCTGGTTTCGTTCGCCAGGTAATTTACCGTGGGGCGGCGCCGGTCTTCAGGGATGATACCGTCCCAGCCCAAGGGAATCATCAGCATTGCTCCTTGGTGGGCGGCGCCCCGGGCCGAGAGATTACCGTCCAGGGCAAAATAGGCGGTTGCGGGCGCGCCTTGCCAGTTGACGCCGCGCTCTTGCCAGTAAAGCCCCGGCGCGCAGCTCAGGTCGGCGATAATACCCTGGGTTTTTAAAAACTCCGCAAGGGTCAGGGAATGTCCGTTTGATCCGCCGCGGAAACAGCAACAGTCGATTTTCCCTTCTTTGAGCCGCGCCAATATCGTCTTGATAATGTCAAACAGCGTTTCCGGACGGTGAAAAATACTCGGCTGCCAGGACTCAGAGGAGGGTAAGCGATATAAATCATCCTCGATATGCAGGGCCAGGTCCTTGCCCGAGGCTGTCCACTCTCGCCAGAACGCCATGTACCGGTCGCTGATAAACCGCTGCCGAAATACCGGGCTGCTGTGAACCGTCATGACGGCTTTACCATCACAATACTCATTCACCAGGGATCGCATTTTATGGTATTTGCGAAAAACGACGGCATCGGGGTCGGGATTAAGTACAGGGTCCGGATCGCCGTCAATACTTAATACCACTTTGACTAAAGGATACATTTTCCCTCCCTCTATATTGATTGGGATATTGGGCATAATTGCCCTATTCAATGGCCGGGCAGCTTATATTATTGAAAAGACAAAAGCCGTTATTCGCTGGCGTTAATCCTTGAGCAGGCGCTTATGGCCGAGCTTTCGCCGTGACTGCCATATCTCATTATTCAAGAGATGAGGAGGCCTAATATCTTTGAACACCGAAACAATTTGTTCGGCGCAGCAGATGGCCGTCTTTCGCAAGGCTTCCTGGGTGGAGCCGGCAATGTGAGGCGTCAACAGGGTATTTTGCAGTGTGGCCAGCCGCGAGCGGGGCAGCAGGGGTTCATGCTCAAACACATCCAAACCGGCGGCGGCAATGCGTTTTTCCAGCAGGGCCTGGTATAATGCGTCTTCGTCTATCAGCCCGCCGCGGGAGGTGTTGATAAGCAACGCGGTGGATTTCATCTTCCCCAGGGCCGCGCCATCGATAGTGTGAAACGTGTCCGGGCGCAACGGGCGATGCAGGCTGATGATGTCGGCGTTTGCCAGCAGATCGACTAAACTGCCGACCGGGGCGGCGCCCGCGGCGGTGATATCGGCGGCGTGGGCATGGGGAGACCAGACCGAGACCTGCATTCCGAAGCCGCCTATCGCCATTTTGCACACCTGCCGGCCGATATCGCCAAAACCGATAATACCCAGGGATTTGCCGGATAAAGAATGGGTAATGCCGGTGAACTTAAAATCCCAATCCCCCCGGCGTGCCGCCATATCGGCGCAAAGCAGTTTGTGGGACAGGGCCAGCATTAACAATAGGGTGTGTTCAGCGACGGACAGGGCATTACAGTTCGGCGTATTGACTACCAAAATGCCTTTCCCATGGGCATAGTTGATATCGATTCTGTCCGTGCCTGAACCATGATTGGCTATTACCGCGAGGCTGTCCGCGCCATCGATACATTTGCTTTTGATCTCCCCTCGGGTAATTACCGCGTCCGCCGATGAAAGCGCTTTTGCCAAGGCGTCGTCATCGCAATCATAGGCAAATCGCACATCAACACCCGCGGCGGTTAATAGCGAGATGCCATCGTCGTGAATGGGATGGGTGATTAAACAAATTGGCTGCTTCATCATGTATTCCGGATAATGACTATTGGTTGGATATTTCCCATAAAATATCGGATAGCACTCGGGCGCCATTGCTGAAATCATCCATTTCCATCATTTCATCCGGATTATGGCTGCCGTTGGCATTGGGAATAAAAATCATGGCGGTAGGGATGCCTGCGTTGGCGAACATGGCGGCATCATGTCCCGCGCCGCTCGGCATCGTATGGAATTTCAAATCTCTGTTTTTCGCACAGGCTGTTAACCTATGGCGCAATGCCGGATCCATTATTGCCGGCTGGCTTCGAATTTTTTCCCCCAGCGAGAAATTTACGGCATAGCGCGCGGATATATCCGCTACGGCACATCGAACGTAATAATCCATCAGTTCCAGGGTATCCCCATCACGGGAGCGGATATCAATGCAAAATAGGACATATCCCGCCACCTTGCTGAAATCCGACTGTTTTGCATCGGTATTGACCTGGCCGAAGGTTAACGTCAGTTCATGTCCTTCCGCTTCCATCATCCGCCATTTGTCTTGCAGTCCATGGACCAGTTCGGCAAACGCCACCACGGCATCATGGCGATGGCTTCTGGGCGTCGCGCCGGAATGGGCGTACTGGCCGTTGATGGCCGCGCTGCGGTATCTGAGGCTACCGCAAATGCCGGTCACAATACCGATAGCATGTCGGCTTTCGATCAAGACCGGGCCTTGTTCAATATGCAGTTCAATAAAAGCGCGAACGGTATCGCCGGAAACGGCAGGCGTTCCGTTCAATACTTTTTCAGGCAATCCGCCCTGATCCTCCATGTGTCCGCGCAGGGTCTTGCCGGTATCAAAACGAACCGCCTCCAGGGCCTCGGGGGGCAACAATCCTAAGGCAGACTTACTGCCGATATAGGAGACCGGGAACCATACGCTCTCTTCCGCGCGAATGCAGATAACGGTCACATCGCGTTTCGGCTGCCGGCCGCACCTTATCCAGGAAGCCAATACCGACATGCCGGCGATAACCCCGGCCGCGCCGTCGTAATTGCCGCCGCGGGGGACGGAATCCAGATGGGAACCGGCCAGTACGGCGGGCAGGCCGCGTTCCTGGCCGGGCAGGGTGAGGTAAAGATTCAGCGCCGCGTCAATACGGGATTCGAGGCCAAGCCCGGTGCCATGGCGCCGGATAATGTCATGGGCGCGCTGTTCCCCCGGCCCATACGTGTCGCGCGTGACGCCAATGCCGTCGTAGCCGATAGCATAGAGCTCCTTGAACAAAGTTCGCGCCAGTTCCACGTCAGGTTCAATCATAGATAAACCATCCCAAGGCGCGCTAAGGCGTTGTAATGAAGTCGAAACAGATTGAAATTCATCATATTCCAGATCCTAGCGATTTATGAATACCGTTGGTATACCAATGACTTGCTGATGCTCTCCTGATTTTGTACAGAAGCCATTACCGATAAGTTTCAGGACGTTAAAAAAAATACGTTTGCTTGTTCATTTAGATATTAATCAAGTCCCGAGGAATTTTACTTAACGGCCGGCATCCGTCCCGCGTAACGATGACCGTTTCGCTGCAGGCAACGGTAAATCGAGCATATTCCCGCAGGGTGATGGGAATATGAAAGGCCATGCCTTCAACCAATTCCACATCGTAGCCTTTATTAAGATGTAAAATATTGCCTTCACCCCAGTCAGGGGCAAAAGAGATACCCATGCTATACCCGGTCCGCTTCCTATAGGCATTCGTGGCGCCGCCGGCGTCAATCACCCGCTGCGCCGCATCATGGACATCGGAACACAGATTGCCGGGTTTCATGGCTGCCATGGCGGCGGCGAGGGCGTCAAGGGTGATGTTATGCCAATCGCGGGCCTGTTGCGGGACATCCCCCACCATGATGGTGCGAAAAAGCGCGGCATGGTAGCGGTGATGGCAACCGGCGGTTTCCAATACCACCACATCGCCAGATTGGATCACGCGACGGCGCCAGGTGGTATGGGGAACGCCGGAGCGCGGGCCGGACGTGACAAAGGGTTCCATTCCCATATATTCCGAACCGGCGGCGATGGTCGCGCCCATAATCGCGCCGGCAATGGCGTTTTCATCCACGCCGGCTCTGGCCGCCTGTATTCCTGCCCGCATACCGGCGTCATTTTCCCGCGCCGCTTCCTCCAGCGCGAGGATTTCCAGAGGACTTTTCACCCGGCGCAGCGATTCGGCGAAACCGCTGCCATCCTGCATTTCCCCCAGGCGGGCGGCAAGTTCGTCGAAAATATTCACCGTGAGAAACCAGGCGTTTCTATCGATAGCGATGCGTTTGCCTTTCCACCCTTCCTGTTCAATGGCCGAAGCCAGGGCTTGTGCGGGAGAGAAGCCGTCGCCGTAACCGTATAAATTTTCCAGGTAGGTATTGAAGCGGGCGTTATAGGACTCCAGCTCGCGCAGAACCAGGAAGGGTTCTCCCTGTACCGGAATTGCCAGACACTGGAAAACGTAATAACCAGGGGTTTGCTGGCCGGATAGATAGAATATATTTTCAGCGCCGCTGGTGAGATATAAGTCGATACTTTTATCCCTTAAAATGGCCTGGAGTTTCGCGATACGGCTGTCGAATTCCTGCTTGGGAAAGGCCGAATCGCCCCCTTGGGGGATGCTGCCGATTAAGTTCTTATCTATCATTTCACTTTTTCCTTATGAGAGAGTGCCGGCTGTTTTTGCCTCAAAGCACTTTGGAGAGAAACGCTGATTGTCTTGCGTCATTGGCCGGTTTGAAAAATTCCTTCGGCGGTAAATCAACCACTACCTGTCCATCATTCATCATGATGACCCGGTCCGACACCTCGCGTGCAAATCCCATTTCGTGGGTAACGACAATCATGCTCATGCCGCTTTCGGCCAGTTCTTTCATCACCACGAGCACTTCCGATACCATTTCCGGGTCAAGGGCAGAGGTAGGTTCGTCGAACAGCATCAGGGCCGGCTCCATGGCCAACGCCCGTGCTATGGCGACCCGTTGCTGTTGTCCGCCCGACAGTTGGCCGGGGTATTTGTCTATCTGATCGGCCAGGCCGACGCGAGCCAGGAGCTGCTCCGCCCGTGAATTCGCTTCTTTCCTGCCCAGTCCCAGGGCGCTTACCGGCGCCAGGGTGACGTTGGTTCTCACGCTCAGATGCGGGAATAAATTGAAGTTTTGGAAAACCATACCCACATCTTTGCGTATGGCCCGAGCCGAAGCGGCGTTGTGTTCCAGCCGAATGCCGTCTATGAAAATCTCGCCGGCATCGATGGGTTCAAGGGCATTTAACGTCCGCAGGAAGGTGGATTTGCCGCTGCCTGAGGGACCGACAATGCAGGTGACGGTTCCTCTTTTGAATTCCAGGGAGATGTCATTCAGGGCGCAAAAATTACCGTAGTATTTTTTTACTGCCTGGCATATGACAATATGCGAGGAAGGAATATCCGCATTCATACGCATCTTAAGTCCTCGCCATATGATATTTGCTGCGATTTTCGCAATAACGGCCATACAGGCTCAGCGGCACTATCATGAGCAAATAATAGACGGCGGCCAGGGTATAGATTTCGAGGTAACGATAATTTTCACCGCTGATGACGGATGCTTCATAAGATAAGTCAGCGATACCGATGGTTGAGAGTAAACTGGATATTTTGACGAGATCGCTGGTGAAATTGACAAACGCGGGGAAAACGACTTTCACCGCTTGAGGAATAATAATCGTTTTCCATTTCTCCACACTGGGTATGGATAGCGCCGCGCAGGCTTCAAATTGCCCTTTCGGTATAGCCAAGATGCCCGTTCTGAATATTTCGGCAAGAAAAGCACCACTGCAGAGCGTTAATGCCAGGATGCCGGAGGAGAAGGCGGATAATTTCACATCAAAAATAAACGGGACGCAGGTGTATATCCAAAATATGGGAATCAATTCAGGAATGGTCCGGAAGGTTTCAATAATGATAACCGAAACCCGATAGAGAGGGCCGCTGCCTTGCATCTTTCCCCAGCATAAAAGCGCGCCAAGCACCATACCGAGCGCCAGCGACAGGCAGCAGCTTAAAAAGGTTGTCACGGCACCCTGCGCAAGGATTTTCCAAGCGTTTTCAATAACAAAAAAGTGGAAATTCATGTGGGGTCCCGTAAAGATGATTGCGACAGTCTTTTCTCAAGCCTGGAACTCAGGTACGAAAATCCATAGCCGATAATAAAAAAGAGCAGGCCGGAAAAAGTGATGATCTCAATGGGCCTAAAGGTGAAGCTGGCAATATTATTACTGACTGTCACTAATTCGCTGATGGCCAGAACGGAAAGTATGGTGGAGCCTTTAAAAAAGCTGAGAACGGTATTGCACAGCGCCGGCAGCATCAATTTAAGCGCTTGAGGCAAAATGACCCGCAGCCATGTGGTTCTTGTTGAAAGATTCAGTACCTTCGCCGCTTCCCATTGTCCCTCGGGGATGCTTTCAATGCCCGAGCGGGTGATTTCCGTTAGATAGGCGCTTGACTGGAGCGTCATGGCTATAATGCCGGAAACCAGAGCCGGAGTGGGAATACCGGTGATTTGCGGCAGGGCGAAATGGATCCAGAAGATTTGCACCAGCAGCGGCGTTGAACGCCAGATCTCCACATGGACGGCGATGAGGATTTTGATTATCCGGAAGGGAAGCTGGCTGAGGATAGCCAGGACGATGCCGCTCAGCAGGCCGGTTATAACCGAGACCAGCGTAACAAGCACCGTCATGGAAAGTCCCTTGAGCAATAACCGCCAATATTGATAAATCACGGAGAAATCGAGGGTGCGTACAAAACTCCATTTCACGTTATATAAAATAAACGCGAATAAAAGAATAACGATGACGGTACCGACGATTTTTTGCGTATCAATCTTTTTACGTTTAGCGATTATGGCTGACTCGGTCATACAGCGTCCTCATACCGATATGAAGAGTAGGGAGTGCCGGTTGACTCGGCACTCGTGATTATTTACTGGACATAGTCGGTGCCAAACCATTTTTTCCACAGCTCGGCCGTACGTCCAGAATTGAGCTGTCCCCGCAGCCACACATTGATTACCTGCTGCAGATGATATTCATTCAGGTCGATTGCCCAGACAATGCCTACGCGATCCAGCGGTTTTTCACCCAGAGGCCGCATGCCGAACTGTGGGTTCTGCTGGAGCATGCGTGATGTGGAGGTGTAGGAAACCCACCAGGCGTCGGCCCGGCCGTTGGCCACTTCCGCCGCGTCTACCGAACTGTTGTCGGAAGCGACAAACCGTATTTCGGCGTTTTTGAAGAACCGTTTGGCGAAATCACCTGATGCGGATCCGGTTTTGGAAATCAGCACCTTCCCTTTCTTGTCCAAATCGGCGTAGGTTTTATAGGGAGAATCATTTTTGACAAAGGCGCCGCTGGTTTCATACGAAAGGGGATCGGTGAAAAGAACGACTTCAGCCCGTTTCATGGTGTCGAATAACGCGGCTCCGCCAATGTCGCACTCGTGATTTTTCACGCTGGCTATGATGGTTTTAAACGTTGAATCGACATCCACCAGTTTGACTTCCATGGCGCTGGCGAGATCAACGGCCATATCGTGGTCAAATCCTTCCCATTTACCGGTGGCGGGGTCTTTATAGGAATAGGGATTGTCTTCAGCCCAGCAAACGCGCAGCTCGCCCTTTGACAAAATAGTGTCGACCGCGCTATCCGCCGCAGCGGCGTATTGCGCGAATCCCAATACAAATAAGATTGCCGCGCCTATTTTTCTGCACTCTTTCCGAGTGAAAATCGACAGTAAATGCATGGAGTTACCCTTATCATATGGATAATTGTGCTTATCAGCCGTTTGGGCCGCTTTATTTTTTCATAGCTATCATCATGTTATTTTGGTATCCAAGTGGTATACCAGTTGGATCAAAGATTACCCATGATACTTTTCCTCTTGGTTAACCTGGTATGATCGATTGGTATCAAAATGGTATATTTTTTGAAAGCAATATAAATGCCAAATTTTCCTAACCAGCGCAAGAAAACGGCAGCGCAGGCGTATAAAAATTGTACCGATGCCTTGAGGTCCTGCGCGATAAAGAAACAATTTTCACGAAATCCTTAGCGCAATAATTTTAAAATTTATTATAATTCAGCGAGATATTCTACCGATCCTCTCGCCTGTTTTTGTAATGATGATAGAGTCCGGCCAATAGCTGCCCTTTTTTTTCACCGCGAGAGTATTTCAACGAATCCCTTTTTATAAGGTAAATATTTTTCCCCGCCGGGTTTTATTCACTTTTCAGCAGCGAATGCGTTCGCCTGTTTCAAGTGATTCAGCAGCTAAACGCACCAAGTCAGTGCTATTGATTTATTTTTGTGCAAAAGAATTCGCCGGCCTGATCACACATCCGCCAATGCTTGGCCATGGTTTCCAATAAACGTTGACATCCTGCTAAGAGTTAATAGATTAATATACCTATGGTATTCCGTCTGATATGGCCAGTCTCCCACTCCCTCTTTTAATTTCATGAAAGATATAATAAATGACAAATAAAACAGCATTATTGGATGGCGGTAATGGCGGTCTTGGCAATCAGGCTTATGAAGCGCTGCTGGATTTGATCATTGCCAGGGAGCTAAAGCAGGGCGAGCAGATACAAGAGCGGGCGCTAGCTATCCGTCTCGGTATTTCCAGGACCCCGCTACGTGAAGCGATGCACAGGCTTGAAGGAGAGAAAATCCTCGAGCGTAAGTCCAATAATCGGCTTTTTGTCCGCATGGTGACCCTCGAGGAAATTCTTGAGATCCTCCACGTCAGACGACTGCTGGAAACCGAGGCGGCGGCCCGCTCAGCCGGCAAAATCCCCCTGAATAAGCTGGCGCTGCTGAAGGTCAGGCTGGAAAAGCTCAGGCAGGCCGGCGATCCTTCCAGCTATGAGCACCAGATTGTGGATGCGGAATTGCACGGGCTGATTGTCCATTATTGCGAAAACAAGCTCTTGGCGGAGATGATAGATGAATTACGGCGCAAAACCCGGATGTTTTCACTCAAACGGGTGGATAAGCGCATGATGCCCGTCCTGAATGAACATATGGCTATCATTGCCGCCCTTGAAAAGGGGGACGCGGAGCAGGCCGCCCTGGAGGTCTCGCATCATATTGACAATATCAGGATTTCGATAATCGAAAAATACACCAGCCTCTGATGTAAAAAGTGAGGCAAATATCCGCATCAGCTGAGGCTATATCCCGCAGTTTTTTTACCCCGAAACGTTTATTTTATTAAAAATTCAATAATATCATATGCTTAATATCATGGCATGATGGTTGCTCTCTATAGCCCGGAAGCAATGTAGCTATAAAGAGGACCACCCATGAAAAATAACGCAGTCGTCATCAATGGCAAGGACAACGTTGCCGTTGCCCTGATAGCCCTCCACGCCGGAGAAAACGCCACGGTTGCCATCGACAATCGTTTTATCGATGTGTCTTTGCGCCAGGATGTGCCGTTCGGGCACAAATTCGCCATCGCCGATATCGCTTTGCACGGCGAAGTTTATAAATACGGTGAATCCATAGGCCGCAGCACCGCGCCCATTCAACGGGGCGAGTATGTCCACGTGCACAATGTGGAAAGTGAACGCGGCCGCGGCGACTGGCAATAACAGGAGATAAGCATGAGCATGACATTTAAAGGTTATCGCCGTCCCGACGGATCCGTCGGCATCCGTAACCATGTATTGATTTTACCCACCAGCGCCTGTTCCAATAAAGTGGCGCGCGATATCAGCCTGCAGGTTAAAGGCGCCGTGTGGATAAATAATAATTTCGGCTGCTGTCAAATAGCCAGCGATGCCAAACTCACGGTAAAAACCCTGATCAACGTCGCCGCCAACGGTAATGTCGGTGCGGTGGTGGTGGTGGGGCTGGGCTGCGAAGGGGCTGAGCCCACCTATGTTACCGATGAAATCCGCAAAACCGGCAAACCGGTCTGCTGCGTGACCATCCAGGGCGAAGGCGGCACGCTTAATTGCCAGGCTAAAGGTATTTCCCTGGCCCGGGCCTATGCCCAGGAGCTGTCGATGCAGCAGGGGGAGGCGATTTCCCTTGCCGAACTGACGCTGGGTATGGAATGCGGCGGTTCGGATACTACTTCAGGGCTGATTTCCAATCCTTCGTTGGGGGTTGCCTGCGATCGGCTGATTGCGGAAGGCGGCACCGCCATGCTGTCGGAAACCACCGAATTTATCGGCGCGGAGCAGGTTTTTGCCAAACGTGCCGTCAACCCGCGGGTGGCGAAAGAATTCATCGATATGGTGCTGGACTGCGAGCAGCGGGCCAAGGCATTAGGTGAGGATATTCGCGGCGGCCAGCCGACGCCGGGCAATATCAAAGGCGGCTTGACCACCATTGAAGAAAAATCCCTCGGCTGCATCCATAAAGCGGGCCATTCGCCGCTGCAGGGAGTGTTGAAATACGCAGACCGTCCGCAGGGCCACGGGCTGTGGGTGATGGACACCCCGGGGCAGGATATTGAATCACTCTCCGGCAAGGTCGCGGGGGGCGCCAATTTGATCGTATTCACCACCGGGCGCGGCAGTCCTACCGGCACGCCCATTGCGCCGGTGATTAAAATCACCGCCAACGAAGCCACCTACGCCAAAATGAGCGATAACATCGACCTTGATGTTTCAGCGGCCATGCGCGGAGAAGCCACCATTGAGGAGATGGGACAACGGGTATTTGATGAAATACTGAAGGTTGCCAACGGAAAAAGCACCAAAGCGGAAGAACTCGGCCATGATGAGTTCTCGATTTATAAAATTGCGCCTTCCTTCTGAATATATTCAGGCCCCAAGGAACGGTAACGTCCCTTCAGACTGCTGACAGACGTATTCGGAGTCAATAAGACGGGACAGGCTGCCAGAAAAGTAAACCGTCCGCGCCAGGGATGGCGCGGATCGAGCCTACAAGGACGTATTCACGGCGAGTTTACGATCTGGCAGCCTGCCCCGGCCGTGCGCTATGTCAACAAGCTCCTTTATAAGAGGCTGAAATGAAAATCAAACGAGCAATGGAAAAATTTCCGGGCGGCATGATGGTCATACCGCTGATTATCGGCGCCCTATTTAAAACATTTTTCCCCCGAGCCCTGGAAATAGGCAGCTTTACCACCGCGTTATCCCACGGTTCGATGGCGATCCTGGCGGTATTCTTTATTTGTATGGGAGCGGAAATCCGCTTTAACGCCGCGCCACAGGCTTTGAAAAAAGGGGCGGCCATTACCTTGTCAAAACTGGTGGTGGGTATCGTCATTGGTCTGGCGGTAGTGAAATTTTGCGGAGAGGGCGGACTGTTCGGGCTGTCCGGCCTGGCCATTATTTCCGCCATGACCAATGCCAATATGGGCCTGTATGCGGCGCTTACCAAAGAATACGGTAATGAAACCGATCGCGGCGCCATTGCGGTACTGTCAGTGCTGGAAGGCCCGTTTCTCACCATGGTGGCGATGGGCACCGCCGGCTTGGTGTCAATTCCGCTGCTGGATTTTATCGCGGTAATCATTCCTATCATTATCGGCGTGATATTGGGTAATCTGGATGAGGAGATGCGCGCCTTTTTGAAAAGCGGCGGCGGTATGTTGATCCCCTTCTTCTCTTTTGGCCTGGGCACCAATATCGATTTTATGACGCTGCTGCAAGCCGGGCTGTCGGGCGTATTGCTTGGCGTGATGACGGTGGTCATCGGCGGCGTCTTTAATATCCTGGTTTCGCGCCTGGCGGGGGGCAGCGGCATTGCCGGCGCGGCGGTGTCAACCACCGCGGGCAACGCGGTAGCCACACCGGCGGCCATTGCCGGCGTCGATCACAGCATGGCGGGATTGGTGGCGGTGGCGACGCCGCAGGTGGCGGCATCCACTATCGTTTCCTCGCTGTTGACGCCGTTGCTGAGCGCCTGGGTCGCTAAAAAAGAAGCCCTACGCTTGGAAAAAAAACATCAAATGATTCCCAAAAAAGCAAGGACCTAAATGTAAATAACGGGACCGGCTAACAGTAAATATTTCTTATCTCTTTATCATCGTGCGGAAGTTGTTTATGGGACATTGTGTAATGAAGAAGCTTCCGCATTTTTGTATTATCTCACCCACCCCCGATCTCACCGAAAATATTGCCGGCATTAAAGCCAATTATGCCGGTAAAGCCAACATTACCATTGTGGAATCTAGCTTGACCGGGATTAAAGAGACCCTGAAGCATTTACCGCTGGAAGATTACGATATTTTTATCAGCCGCGGCGGCATGGTGAGATTGCTGGAACAATGCATAAAGCAGCCCATTATCGAAATAAAAACCTCCGCTTACGATATCATTGACGCCTTGGCTCCTTATCGTAACCAAACCTGCATCGGCATCGTCGGTTACGTCAGCGTCATCAACGGCAGCCGTAAAATCGCCGCGATGCTGAATATTCCGCTGAAAATTTTTACCGTGCCGGATATGTCGCTGCCCACCATCGAACGTATTCGCCGGCAGGTGCATCAGCAAATGGCCAGCGGCGAGGTGGAGCGGCTTATCGGTGATGCCATTAGCACTGATTATTTCGACCTTCCCGCCGAGCGTTGCACGCTGTTGAGTACCGGCGTGGAGTCCATTGAACGGGCGCTGGAAGAGGCCATTACGGTCTATCGGGGGCTGGCGCGCCAGCGTGTGGAAAACCGCCAGCTGCAAACCTTGATTGATGCGGTGAGCAAGGCCATTATCACCGTCAACGGGCGGGGAGAAATCCTGCACAGCAACAGCCAGGCGATGTCCATGCTTGGGTTGACGCAGCGTACCGGGGATAACTTGCAACGCTACCTGGCGTTTGGGTCCTTATCCCGGTTTAACGAACACTATGATGTGAACGAAAGCCTGATTATCGATAGCAGCGCCTACGGCTCTCTTCTGGCCAAGGTAACGCCCATTGTTGAAAACGGCGAGACCGACCGGCTGATTATCACCTTGCAAAAAGCCGCCACCGTACGCGGCGAGGAGCAGGCCATACGCCTTAAGGAAGCGGAAAAACGCAATTTCCAGGCCCGTTATGGTTTCAACGATTTTATCACCGGCCACCCTGAAATGGCCCGCCGGCTGCAGCTGGCGGCAACCTATGCCAAGACCGATGCCACAATTTTGCTGATTGGCGAGAACGGCACCGGTAAGGAGATCATTGCCCAAAGCATTCATAATGCCAGCGAGCGCCGGGATAAAATGTTCGTGCCGGTAAATTGCGGGGCCATCCCGCCGGATATTCTGGAAAGCGAGCTGTTCGGCTATGTGGAGGGGGCATTTTCCGGCGCGTCGCGCAAGGGCAAAACCGGACTGTTTGAACTGGCCCATGGCGGTACGCTGTTCCTGGATGAAATCACCGAGCTGGACAAAAGCCTGCAATCAAAACTGCTGCGGGTGTTGCAAGAACGCCAGCTGATACGCCTGGGCTCGGATCGTATTATTCCCATCGATGTGCGCATCATCGCCGCCACCAACCGTAACATCCAGACATTTGTCGAGGAAGGCGGTTTTCGCGAAGACCTCTATTACCGCATCAACGTACTGAAGATTACCGCCATGCCGCTGCGCGAACGGCCGGAAGATATCCGCGCCATCGGTGAATACTGGCTGAGCCGTTATCGCCGGCGCTATGATTTGCCGCCGCTGCGTCTGGCGGACAATCTGTGGCGATTCCTGACTCGTTACTCTTGGCCTGGCAATGCACGGCAGCTGGGCAATATTATGGAGCGTCTGGCGCTCTCAGCCGTCGGCGATACGCTGGATCTCGAGCAGGCCGCGCTCTACATCGAGGATCTCGCCGGCGGGCAACAGCAATTGGGGAAAAAAGCCTGTACCCAATGCGATTTGCTGGAGGGTAATTACGCACAGATCCGCCGGGCTATACTGGAGCGGGTCATTGCCAGGCAAGGTTATAATAAAAGCCGTACCGCACGGATGCTGGATGTGGATCGTACCTCAATCAACCGCTGGCTAATGAAACCTTAGGGTTGCCGGCGATAAAACTGCCGGGCATCCTGGTGCCCCAGCCTGCCTTTCACGCATGAAAACAGTTATTTCATTATTTAATCAAACCATTACAAAAATACGGCCGCTAAAAAATCCATCAGCTAAAATAGTGATTAAGATGAAACATTTTCAACTTATGGTTGAATACTCGACATCATTTAGCAAAAGCGGTATGGTCGGGCATCTGGATGTCTAAACGTATAAACGTATGCTTTGAGGTTCTAAGGTTATGCCGATTCGGGTTCTTGATGAGTTGCCGGCAGTAAATTTTCTGCGCAATGAAAATGTCTTTGTGATGACGACTTCCCGCGCCAGCACACAGGAAATTCGTCCGTTGAAGGTTCTGATACTCAATCTGATGCCGAAAAAAATAGAGACGGAAAACCAATTCCTGCGTTTGTTATCCAATTCGCCGCTCCAGATCGATATTCAACTGCTGCGCATCGACAGCCATGAGTCGAAAAATACGCCGGCGCAGCATCTCAATACCTTTTACTGCGACTTTGAGGATATCCAGGATCAGAACTACGACGGTCTGGTGGTTACCGGGGCGCCGCTGGGGCTGGTGGATTTCAGCGATGTGGTTTACTGGCCGCAGATCGCCCGGATCCTGCAATGGTCAAAGGATCATGTCACGTCAACCCTGTTTGTCTGTTGGGCGGTACAAGCCGCGCTGAATATTTTGTACGATATTCCCAAAATGACCCGCCAGGTAAAACTGGCCGGCGTTTACCAGCACAATACCCTTAAGCCCCACGCGTTGCTGACCCGTGGTTTTGATGAGACCTTTCTGGCGCCCCATTCCCGCTATGCGGATTTTCCCACCGACGTCATCCGCCGGTATACCGATCTGGAGATCCTGGCGGAGTCCGAGCAAACGGGGGCGTATCTGTTCGCCAGTAAAGACAAGCGGCTGGCCTTTGTCACCGGACATCCTGAATATGACGCACTGACCCTGGCCGGCGAATATCATCGGGATCTGGCCGCCGGCCTGGATCCCTTGCTGCCGGTTAATTATTTCCCGGATGACAATCCCGACCTGACGCCGAAAGCGAGCTGGCGGAGCCACGGGCACCTGCTGTTTGCCAATTGGCTCAATTATTACGTTTATCAGATCACGCCGTTCGATTTACGCAATATGAACCCCACCATCGATTGATGTCCCACAAACATACAAGGGGCGCGGTGAGGGCCAAGGACGGCCGGCAGAGAAACCATCCCGGCCAGGCTCGGCCGGGAATCGCAGGGTAAGGATTTTTGCGCTTAGACGACGATGCAGCTAGCGCCCTGTTCGGCGCCGGAGAGCTGGCTGCGCAGGGCACCGAACAGTTCCCGCCCGCTGCCCATATGGCCGGCGCTTAAATCGGGCAACGCGACGGTACGTTGAGCCAGTTCGCTTTCTTCCACCAGCAGGGACAACTCGCCGGTAACGCCATTAACCCGCACCATATCGCCGGTGCGGGCCTTCGCCAGCAACCCGCCGTTAAAGGCTTCCGGCGTGACGTGGATTGCCGAGGGCACTTTGCCCGAGGCGCCCGAAAGACGTCCATCGGTCACCAGCGCTATTTTGTAACCGCGATCCAGCAGGACGCCCAGGGGCGGCATCAGCTTGTGCAGCTCCGGCATCCCGTTGGCGCGGGGGCCCTGATAACGCACCACGATGACACAGTCTTTATTCAACTGCCCGGCATCAAAGGCCGGACCGACGTCATGCTGGCTTTCGAATACCACCGCCGGCGCTTCAATAACCTGGTTGGCGATGGGTACGGCGGAGGTCTTCATTACCGCACGCCCCAGGTTGCCGTCCAACACCTTGGTGCCGCCATGATGCTCGAACGGGCTTTCCAGCGTGGAAATCACTTTCGGATCCAGGGAAGTCTCGGGACTTTCGCGCCAGGCCAGAGTGCCCTGATCCAGCCAAGGTTCAAGGGTATAGCGGCTTAAGCCGAATCCGGCGACGGTATTGACGTCTTCATTGAGCAATCCGCCTTTCAGCAGTTCGCGAATCACCAATTGGACGCCGCCGGCATCGTGGAACTGATTGATGTCCGCCGGGCCGTTCGGATATATCCGCGCCAGCAAAGGCACCGAATCGGAGAGTTCGGAAAAATCGTCCCAGTTGATGATGATGCCGGCGGCGCGGGCCATGGCCACCAGATGCATGGTGTGATTGGTGGAACCGCCGGTGGTGAGCAATGCCACAATGCCGTTCACGATGACCTTTTCATCCACCAACCGGCCGACGGGCAGGTAATTGCCGCTGTTTTCCGTCAGACGGGTAACCTGGACGGCTGCGGCATCTGTGAGGGCGTCACGCAGCGGGGTGTTTGGCTGGATAAAGGAGGAACCCGGCAGATGCAGCCCCATCATTTCCATGACCATCTGGTTAGAGTTGGCGGTACCGTAGAACGTACAGGTGCCGGCGCTGTGATAAGACTCGGCTTCTGCTTCCAGCATGGCGGCCCGGTCAAGCTTCCCTTCCGCATAGAGCTGCCGGACCCGGACTTTTTCCTTATTCGGTAAACCGCTGGCCATGGGGCCGGCCGGTACAAACACCGCCGGCAGATGGCCGAAAGATAACGCCGCCATCACCAGGCCCGGGACTATCTTGTCGCAGATACCGAGATAAAGCGCCCCGTCGAACATATTGTGGGATAAGCCGATGGCCGCCGACATGGCGATGATTTCGCGGCTCATGAGCGAGAGTTCCATCCCGTCCTGGCCCTGGGTAACGCCGTCGCACATGGCCGGAACCCCGGCCGCCACCTGGCCTACCGCGCCGGCGCTATGCAAAGCGGCTTTCAACCGTTCCGGATAATGTTCATAGGGTTGATGGGCGGACAGCATGTCGTTATAGGCGGTGATAATGGCGATGTCATTATGGGTCAGGCTTTTCAGCGCGGCTTTATCGTCGGGCTGGCAGGCGGCAAAACCATGGGCCAGATTGCCGCAGGCCAACTGGGCGCGGTGGACCGTTTTGGTGCGCGCATCGTCGATGCGCGCCAGGTAAGCGGCGCGGGTGGCAGTTGAACGGTCGATGATACGTTGCGTTACACGGGCTACGGTAGGATTCATACATGCCTCACTTAAGATTGAACGGTTCAGGGCCGCCCTCGCGGGCAGCGCTGAACAACAGAATTTGTGGTCCGACGGCACATCAGGATGCTTTACGCTTTTATTATTAAAATCGGTCGTTGGCGGAACCGTCTGATGGCGCTGTTATCGGTCGGCCCCCAGTAAGGCCGGGTCTTTTGTCGCTTTTAACCGAGGTGCAAATTGGCATACCTCGATGTTGAATCGTTTCAGCTACGCAGAACTTAAAAAGCCGGATGCCAAAAGTCGGGCTCATCCGGCCTGTGTGAATGTAAATCCTTTACATCCTTTGAAGAAACCGCGGTTCCGGCAACGTCGGTCGCCGGCTTCAGCCGGCGTTTTACTGATTAAACTGCCGGATATAATTCAAGGTATCGTCAATCACTTTTTCCACCGGCTGGGCGATATTGACGACGAATACATCGGGTTCGTCCGCACCGGGTTCTTCCAGAGTATCGAATTGGGTCACCAGCATCTCGGATTTGAAAAAGTGGCCTTTACGGGCCTTCATGCGTTCTTCAATTACCTCGAAGCTGCCCTTGAGATAGATGAAGGAGAGATTGTCATTGCCCTGCCGCAGGCGATCGCGATACCGCTTTTTCAGCGACGAACAGACGATGATGGAGACCGCGTTGGTGCGCTGCATGGCGAAAGCGGCATCGTTAATCGCCGCCAGCCAGGGCGCGCGATCATCATCGTTTAACGCATGGCCCGCCGCCATTTTTTCAATGTTGGCGCGGGGATGGAGGAAATCGCCATCCAGAAACGCGGCCGAAAGCTCGCGGGCCAGGGCGCTGGCTACAACGGATTTGCCGCTGCCTGAAACGCCCATTAAAACGAAGATATGGTTGGATGTAGTTGTCATCGTAGGGCTCCGAGGCCTGCTAAAGTTCATTGATGTTACCGGTAACATTATGCGTGTTTTTTTATCGGTTTCTAGCGGCATCAACGACTTTTATTTTCTTCTGTGATCGACATCAAATTATAAGGGCATTATGAAACATAACTTTTACATTAAGTGGCGTTTTTTTAAACTGTCAGCCGATAACTGAAAAAGTCTCATGAGCCGCCATCTTCGCTCCCGCTTAACTTATGTTAGGATGTTCTGCCTGTTTTGGCTCAATTTTAGACGCTCTACCCTGGATAATTCGGGTTGCAGGAAAGCGACGCACCTGCAGCTTGAAGTATAACGGGTATATTTTTCTGCGGTGGATGGGTAATAGTGAATAATCGAACTGACGGACTTCGCCGGCAATTGGCCCAGCGCATCATGGTGCTGGACGGCGCCATGGGCACCATGATCCAGAGCTACCGGTTGGAGGAAGCGGACTACCGGGGCGAGCGCTTTGCCCAGTGGCCAAGCGATTTGAAGGGCAATAACGATTTGCTGGTGCTCAGCAAGCCCGAGGTGATTTCCGCGATTCACTACGCCTACCTTGAAGCGGGCGCCGACATTCTGGAAACCAATACCTTCAACTCCACCGCCATCGCCATGGCCGATTACCAGATGGAGTCGCTGGTTGGCGAGCTTAATTTCGAAGCCGCCCGGCTGGCACGCCAGTGCGCCGATGAATGGACGGCGCGCACTCCGGATAAACCGCGTTATGTTGCCGGCGTCCTGGGCCCCACCAACCGCACCGCCTCGATTTCCCCGGATGTAAATGATCCGGCGTTCCGCAATGTGACCTTTGATCAGTTAGTAAGTGCTTACAGAGAGTCGGTGCACGCATTGGTTGAGGGGGGCGCGGATTTGATTATGGTGGAAACCATTTTCGATACCCTCAACGCCAAGGCGGCTATATTCGCCATTGAAACCGAATTTGAAGCCATGGGCGTAGAGTTGCCGGTGATGATTTCCGGCACCATCACCGATGCCTCGGGACGGACGCTTTCCGGCCAGACCACGGAAGCCTTTTACAACTCCCTGCGGCACGTTAAACCGCTGTCGTTCGGTTTGAACTGCGCCCTTGGCCCGGATGAGCTGCGGCAGTATGTCGCCGAGCTGTCCAGGATTGCCGAGTGTTACATCAGCGCCCATCCCAATGCCGGATTGCCCAATGCCTTCGGCGAGTACGATCTCGGCCCCGATGTTATGGCCAGGCAAATCAAGGAGTGGGCCGGCGCCGGTTTTTTGAATATCGTCGGCGGCTGCTGCGGCACCACGCCGGAGCATATCGCCGCCATCGTCCGGGCCATTGAGGGCATACCGCCGCGCCAGCTGCCGGATCGGCCGGTGGCCTGCCGCCTGGCGGGGCTGGAACCCCTTAATATCGACAAAGACACCCTGTTTGTGAACGTGGGCGAACGAACTAATGTCACCGGCTCTGCGCGCTTCAAACGCCTGATAAAAGAAGAAAAGTATAATGAAGCCCTGGCGGTGGCCCTTCAGCAGGTGGAAAGCGGCGCCCAGGTTATCGATATCAACATGGATGAGGGCATGCTGGATTCCGAAGCCGCCATGGTGCGTTTTCTGAGCCTGATCGCCGGAGAGCCGGACATCTCCCGCGTACCCATCATGATCGACTCCTCCAAATGGGATGTTATCGAGCAAGGCCTTAAATGCATCCAGGGCAAAGGCATCGTCAACTCCATCTCCATGAAGGAAGGCGAGGAGGTCTTTATCCACCATGCCCGCCTGGTGCGCCGTTACGGCGCCGCGGTGGTGGTGATGGCCTTTGACGAGGACGGACAGGCGGATACCCGCGCGCGCAAAATAGCCATTTGCCGCCGGGCTTACCGTATCCTGACCGAGACGGTGGGCTTTCCGCCGGAAGATATCATTTTTGATCCGAATATCTTTGCCATCGCCACCGGCATTGAGGAGCATAACAATTATGCGATGGATTTTATCGGCGCCTGTGCCGATATCAAGGCCGAACTGCCCCATGCGCTGATTTCCGGCGGTGTCTCCAACGTGTCTTTCTCGTTTCGCGGCAATGAACCGGTGCGGGAAGCCATTCATGCGGTATTCCTTTATCACGCCATCCGCAACGGTATGGATATGGGTATCGTCAATGCCGGGCAATTGGCCATTTATGACGATTTGTCGGCTGAGCTGCGCGAGGCGGTGGAGGATGTGGTGCTTAATCGCCGCGCCGACGGCACGGAGCGGTTGCTGGAACTGGCGGAGAAGTACCGCGGCGGCAAGACCGACGAAGTCAGTAAGCAGCAGCAGGCGGAATGGCGCGGATGGCCGGTGATAAAACGCCTGGAGTATGCCTTGATAAAAGGCATTACCGAGTTTATCGAGCCCGATACCGAAGAAGCGCGGCAGCAGGCGGCACAGCCCATCGAGGTCATTGAAGGGCCGCTGATGTCCGGCATGAACGTGGTGGGAGATCTGTTTGGCGCCGGCAAGATGTTTTTGCCGCAGGTAGTGAAATCGGCGCGGGTCATGAAGCAGGCGGTGGCTTACCTGGAGCCTTTTATCCAGGCCGGTAAGCAGCAAAAGAAAGCGGCGGGAAAAGTCCTGCTGGCGACGGTAAAGGGTGATGTCCACGATATCGGTAAAAATATCGTCGGCGTGGTGTTGCAATGCAATAACTATGAAATCGTCGACCTGGGGGTAATGGTTCCGATGGACAAAATCCTGAAGACCGCCCGGGAGATGAACGTGGATATCATCGGTCTGTCCGGCTTGATTACCCCATCGCTGGATGAAATGGTCAACGTCGCCAAGGAGATGGAGCGGCAGGGATTCACGCTGCCGCTGCTGATTGGCGGCGCAACCACCTCCAAGGCCCATACCGCGGTGAAAATCGAGCGCAACTACAGCGGACCGACGATTTATGTCCAGAACGCGTCCCGTAGCGTGGGGGTGGTTTCCGCACTGCTGTCCGATGCGCAACGGGACGAATTTGTCCAGAAAACCCGCAGTGAATATGACACGGTGCGTATCCAGCATGGCCGTAAAAAGCCCCGTACCCCGCCGGTGACATTACAAGCCGCGCGGGACAATGACGCCGCCATGGACTGGGAGCATTACACTCCGCCGGTGGCCCATCGCCTGGGGATTCAGGCGGTGACGGCCTCCATTGAGACCTTGCGCAACTATATTGACTGGACGCCGTTTTTTATGACCTGGTCGCTGGCGGGTAAATATCCGCGCTTGCTGCAGGACGAGGTGATCGGCGAAGAAGCCCGGCGGCTGTTTGCCGATGCCAACGCCATGCTGGATAAGCTCTCCGCTGAAAAATCACTGCTCCCGCGCGGCGTGGTGGGGCTGTTTCCCGCCAACCGGGTGGGTGACGATATCGAAATCTATCGGGATGAAAGCCGCCGCGAGGTGGTTGCCGTCAGCCATCATCTGCGCCAGCAGACGGAAAAAACCGATTTCGCCAATTACTGCCTGGCAGACTTCGTGGCCCCGAAATCCAGCGGCAAGGCGGATTATCTCGGCGCGTTTGCCGTGACCGCCGGTTTGGAGGAAGACCAACTGGCCGCGGACTATGACGCCCTGCATGACGATTACAATAAAATCATGGTAAAAGCCTTATCCGATCGGTTGGCTGAAGCGTTTGCCGAGTACCTGCACGAACGGGTGCGTAAAGTCTATTGGGGGTATGCCGCTACGGAAAACCTCAGCAACGAGGAGTTGATCCGGGAAAATTATCAGGGTATCCGCCCGGCGCCGGGCTACCCCGCCTGTCCCGATCATACGGAAAAAGAGGCTATCTGGCGCCTGCTCAACGTTGACGAAAATACCGGCATGCGGTTGACTGAATCCTATGCCATGTGGCCGGGAGCATCGGTTTCCGGCTGGTATTTCAGCCACCCCGACAGTAAATATTATGCCGTGGCGCAAATTCAGCGGGATCAGGTGGAGGATTATGCCGCCCGTAAGAGTATGCCGGTGGCGGAAGTTGAACGCTGGCTGGCGCCTAATCTCGGCTACG
Source organism: Sodalis sp. RH15 (assembly GCF_047324255.1). NCBI lineage: Bacteria > Pseudomonadati > Pseudomonadota > Gammaproteobacteria > Enterobacterales > Bruguierivoracaceae > Sodalis > Sodalis sp. RH15. The sequence continues at coordinate 5,900,816 of NZ_CP178738.1, read as the reverse complement.
ATGCCGATTGAGGATCAATTCCACATAGGGATGATGGTAAGCAATCCTTTTGGATTGCTTTTGTTTCTGAAATTGCCTGTTTTTTTGCCTGGACAGGGAAGCTTAACATTGAATTTATTAGCAATATTGATTTTATAATAAGAATTATACCCCGCTAATTAATTATGGCTAATAATATAATTATTTTACCTATCCCCTTGCCGGCGTTAGATTGATCTAAGCAAAGCGGCATTATAATCAAAACGCTAATTATTATTTGAAATGTAATTGTTCATAACTTTATTTAAATTTTTATTTTATTGGAAGCAGTCTGAGCAATCGGCAGACATTTACTATTAACCCACAGGACATTACGCAGTTCATGATAACGGGAAATCATTCCCGCTATTGGCAATTGCGGACCGGCGGCGTTAATGGTTTTGGACTCGTATACCCTTGATGGGTATAAATATGGCAAATTGGGGTGGTATATGGACCAACATGAAGAGAAAATTTTCCTGGCAAACTTAGTGGCGGCATTTAGAACAACACAGCGGTATATGAAGCGCAATTATATGCCCGGTAAGGGAATGGAGAAGACCGCGCCACGTTCTTGAAAGGGAAAATTCAATGACGGTAAGAGGTTAAGATGATTCAACATAACGTGTTGTTCCGGTTCAAGGCGACGCTCGGCGAAGATGAAATCCATCGCATCAGCGCAGCGTTATTGACCATGGATCGGTATATTCCGGGTATTCTCAACGCTTCATGGCATGAAAATATCAGCCGCGAACAACACGATTACGGATTCAGGCACAAAATAAGCCTTTATTTTGCCGATAATGACGCGCTGGAAATTTATCTTAACCACCGCCATCATCTTTATGTCCGGGAAAATATTATTCTGCCGTCTCTCACCGACGGGGTCTGTTCAGTGCTGATTTTCGATGCGTTATTATCCGGGGAAGCCGAGACCTGACCCTCCCCGTGCCATTTGCCTCCGTTATTCCGCTTCCACGCTGATATGCAGCGTGTCATAACGCCAATATTCCAAGTCACAATCGATGATCCGCGCATACTGATCGCGATTGATACGGGTAATAAACAGCGCCGGGCTGTTATCCGCCACTTTCAGCGCCTGCGATGCCGCGAGGGGAAAGGTGGTGGGCAACATGTCGAAACGGACCTTGCCATAACGGATCCCATAGCGGTTAGCGTAGAGTTCGGTGAGGGAAGAGGTGAGATCTTCTTGCAAAATCGCCGGGAAAAAAGCGACATTAAGATAATGCTCCACATAAAGCACCGCCCGCCCGTCGATGCGCCGCACCCGTCGAATACAAAATACCCGCCCCCCCGCCGGCAGGTCCAGATGGGCGCATATCGCGTCCGGCGCCACGATTTCACCGGCATCCAATACTTCGGTGTCCGGTTTTCGTCCCTGTTCCCTGGCCATGGCATGAAAATGGCTGCGCTGAAGCGGGTTATAGATAATCCGCGGCGGGCTGACAAACCAGCCGCGGCGCTCCTCGCGATAAATCATCCCTTGTGCTTCCAATTGACCTAGGGCTTCTCTTAGGGTGATGCGGGTGGTGGCGAACTGCTCGCTAAGGATGCGCTCCGCCGGCAAACGGTCGTTATGGGTCAATACGCCCTGGGTGATCCAGCCGCTAATGGCCTGGCAAATGGCGGTAACGGTTTTCTGCCGGGAAAGGCTTTGCAGAAAAGGAGCGTCATTTTGAGGCATTTTAGTCACCCATCTGCATTGTCATAGTGCATGATTTTCCGCCTTTGCGGATGCGGTAGTGAAACCATAACAAAAAACAGGCTAAAAGAATTACTGACATCAAATATTCATCTTTATTAAGTAGATTGGCTTGGTTCTTGCTGGACTAGACCAGTTATCTGTTCCATTCACACACTATCATCCGGAGCATCACATATGAAACTTTTGTTCGCTTCAGTGTTAACAACCGCGATTTTGCTGGCCAGCCAGGCCGGTTACGCCGCACCCGCCGATGTGGCGGCGTTACAAAAAGCAGCACAACAAGAAGGCGAGGTTAATAGTGTCGGTATGCCGGACAGCTGGGCAAACTGGAAAGACACCTGGGCGGATTTGTCCAGTAAATACGGACTCAAGCACAGCGATACCGATATGAGTTCGGCCCAGGAAATCGCCAAGTTTCTGGCGGAAAAAAATAACGCCAGCGCCGATATCGGCGACGTGGGATCCTCTTTCGGGCCTTTGGCGGTACAAAAAGGCGTAGCGCAACCCTATAAACCCAGTACCTGGGATCAGGTGCCCGCCTGGGCAAAGGATAAGGACGGCAACTGGGCGTTGGCCTATACCGGCACCATCGCTTTTATCGTCAATAAGCAGACGGTAAAACAAATACCCCATAGCTGGGCCGATCTTCTTAACGGCAGCTACAAGGTTTCCGTAGGGGACGTCAGCACCGCGGCGCAGGCGGTTAACGGCGTCCTGGCGGCGACCTATGCCATGGGCGGCAACGAGAAGAACCTGAAACCGGGCCTGGATTTCTTTGCCAAGCTGGCCAAGGCCGGGCGGTTGGGACTGAATAATCCCACTATCGCTTCGCTGGAAAAAGGGGAAGTGGATGTGGGCATCGTCTGGGATTTCAACGGCCTTAACTATCGCGATACCATCGACAAAACCCGCTTCGAGGTGCTGATTCCTTCCGACGGCTCCATTACCTCGGGTTATACCACCATCATCAATAAATACGCCAAACACCCCAACGCCGCGAAATTTGCCCGGGAATATATCTTCTCCGACGCCGGACAAATCAACCTGGCCAGAGGCTATGCCCGTCCTATTCGTATAGAACATTTGACCCTGCCGGAGGATGTCAAAGCCAAACTGCTGCCCATCGGGCAATATAAAAACGCCCATCCCATCGCCGATCAGGCCGCTTGGGAGCAGAGCGCTAAAACCTTACCTCGGCTGTGGCAGGAAAATGTCATGATATCCATGCAGCAGTAAGTCAAGGAGTCCTGATGAAAACTGTGTTGGTGATACTGGACGGATTAAATTATCAGGTAGCCTATGACGCCATGGGTTATCTGCATGCGGAATGCGCGGCGGGGCACGGATGCCTCTATTCGCTGGAATGTGAATTGCCGTCATTATCGCGGCCATTGTACGAATGCATTCTTACCGGCATGCCGCCGGTGGAGAGCGGCGTGGTCCACAATAATGTGGTGCGGCTTTCCCGTCATCGCAGTGTTTTCCATTATGCCCGCGCCGCCGGTTTGACCACCGCGGCCGCGGCGTATCATTGGGTAAGCGAACTCTACAATCGCGCGCCGTTCGATGCGGCCCGCGATCGGCATACCCTCGACCCTGAGGCCGCCATTCAGTACGGGCATTTTTACCATGCGGATCATTATCCCGATTCCCATGTGTTTGAAGACGCCGAAAGCCTGCGGCTGCGTTATCAGCCGGATTTCCTGTTAATCCATCCGATGAACATCGACGATGCCGGCCACCGTTTCGGTTTATCCACGCCGCAATACCGTAACGCGGCGCGGACGGCGGACGGGCTGTTGTCGTTATATCTGCCGGAGTGGCTGGCCCGGGGTTATCAGGTCCTGGTGACCGCGGATCACGGTATGAACGATGACCGTAGCCATGGCGGAATTCTGCCGGAAGAGCGCCAGGTGCCGCTGTTTGTCTTCGGCGAAGCGTTCAGCCAATCGCCGGCGGCGGTGCGGCAAACTGAACTCTGCGGCACGGTATGTTCTTTGCTGGGGGTGGAGCATGATAAACCGGTCTGTGGGGGGCTACTCAAATGAAGGGTAAATGGCTGGCGGCGGCCATCATGTTGCCCTTTGTCCTGTTTTTCTGCGCCTTCCAGATTGCGCCGATGATTTGGATGGCTTTTAACAGTTTTAACAGCGAGACGGACGGATGGGGATTTGCCAATTACCAGGAGATTCTCACCTCGCCGTTTTACCGGCAGGCCATCGTTTTTTCCCTTGAGATAACCTTCTGGTCCAGCCTGTTCGGCCTGTTGATCGCACTGGTGTGCAGCTATTCACTGCGCCAGCTGGGCGCCACCCGATTGCGCACCGCGGTGATGTCTTTTACCAATATGACCAGTAACTTTACCGGGGTGCCCCTGGCGTTCGCCTTTATCATCCTGCTGGGCACCAACGGCTGCGTCACGCTGATTCTGCGCCGTTACGGCGTGCTGGAGGACTTTAACCTTTACTCCAAACCCGGATTGATGGTGCTTTATACCTATTTTCAAATTCCGCTGGGGGTGCTGCTGCTCTATCCGGCGTTCGACGCCTTAAGCGAGGATTGGCGCGAGTCGGCGGCGTTACTGGGGGCGGGGCAGGTGCATTACTGGCGCTACATTGGCTTACCGGTGCTGGCGCCTGCCCTGTTGGGTACCTTCGTTATTTTGCTGGCAAACGCCCTGGGGGCTTACGCCACGATTTATGCGCTGACGGGCGGTAATTTCAACGTTATCCCGATTCGCATTGCCGCCCTGGTGGCGGGGGATCTGGACCTGGATCCGAATATGGCCAGCGCCTTGGGTATGTTCCTGGTGGTGCTGATGGTCTTTATTACCTTAGTGCATCAATGGATCGTCCGGCGGAGCTACACCCATGCCCGTCCTTGATCTATTGCCGGCCGGCTGTTCAGGAGGCTCTGATGTCGCGTATTGAAAATTTCTATCACCGTGGCGTGGTCACGGTCATGCTGATTATCCTGTTATCACCGTTGGTCGCCACGTTGATTTACGCTTTTTCCAGCCAGTGGGGCTCGACGATTTTGCCCGAAGGCTTCACGCTGAAGTGGATGACCGAGCTATTGCAGGATCCCCGCTTCCTGATTGCGCTGGAGCACTCATTAATTATCTGTTTCGGCGCCCTGGCGTTATCGGTGGTGCTGGTGCTGCCCTTAATGTTTGTGATTGCTTACTATTTTCCCCGGCTTGATTCAGTTATGAATATCTTGATCCTGCTGCCGTTTGCCGTACCGCCGGTGGTTTCATCGGTGGGCTTGTTGCAGCTCTATTCCGACGGCCCGCTGGCGCTCACCGGTACGCCATGGATCCTGATCGGTTGTTATTTCACCATAGCGCTGCCCTTTATCTACCGGGCCATTACCAACAATATGCAGGCCATTCATTTGCGCGATCTGATGGATGCGGCGCAGTTGCTGGGGGCAAGTACCTGGAAAGCGGCAATTTTGGTGGTGCTGCCGAATCTGCGTAAAGGCTGTATGATCGCGTTGCTGCTGTCCTTCTCTTTTCTGATAGGTGAGTTTGTGTTCGCTAACCTGCTGGTGGGCAACCGCTTTGAAACGCTGCAGGTTTACCTGTACAACCTGCGTAACGGCAGCGGTCATTTAACCAGCGCGCTGGTCATCTCATACTTCCTGGTGGTACTGCTGCTGACCCTGGCGGCGAATACCGTTAACAAGGACAAGGATTAATCATGTCTTATCTGGCGGTTAAACAACTCAACAAACATTACGGACCGACCCAGGTCTTTGAGAATATTGATTTCAGCGCGGATGAGGGTGAGTTTGTTACGCTGCTGGGTCCCAGCGGCTGTGGAAAATCCACGCTTTTACGCTGCCTGGCGGGGCTGACCTCGGTGGACAGCGGGCAAATCGTTCTGCAGGGAGAAGACCTGGTGCCGCTGGCACCGCAGCAGCGGGGCATCGGCATGGTATTTCAGAGTTATGCCCTGTTCCCGAATATGACTGTGGACGGCAATGTGTCCTTCGGCCTGAAAATGCAGAAATTGCAGTCCGCCGAGATCCGCCGTCGGGTGGAGGAGGTGCTGGCATTGGTGGAGTTACAGGAATTCGCCCACCGCTATCCGCACCAGCTTTCCGGCGGGCAGTGCCAGCGGGTAGCGCTGGCGCGCTCGCTGGTGACCCGGCCGCGGCTGCTGTTGCTGGACGAGCCGCTCTCGGCGTTGGATGCCCGTATTCGTAAACATTTGCGGGATCAAATCCGCCGTATTCAGCAAGAGCTGCGCTTGACCGCGATATTCGTCACCCACGATCAGGAAGAGGCCCTGACCCTGTCCGACCGGGTGGTGTTGATGAATAAAGGTAAAATCGTGCAGAACGGCAGTGCGGAGATGCTTTATACCCGGCCGGTGAATGCCTTCGCCGCCGGGTTTATCGGCAGTTACAATGTGCTGAGCCCGCAGCAGGCCGCGTTGCTGACCGGACGTTCCTGGCAGGGACAAGTGGCCGTCCGGCCCGAGTCCATTACCCTGGTTCCGGTCGGCCAGGGCATTGAGGGACGCATCCTCAGCCACAGCCTGCTGGGGAATGTGATCCGTTATCGTGTGGAAACGCAAGGCATTGAACTGCTTGTAGATGTTTTGAACCGTTCGGTGGCCGATCTCCATCCTAATGACGTGCAGATTGGTCTACAGTTAGATATAGCGACATTATGTGAGGTGGCATGAGGCTGGCGTTATTCGATCTGGATGAAACTCTCATCAATGGCGATTGCGCCAGCTTGTGGAGTCGTTATATGTGCGAATTGGGGTGGACGGAGGGCAGCGCCTTTGTCCGGCGGGAGCAGACGCTGATGCGGCAATATGCCCAGGGGACACTTTCCATGGATGAGTATATGTCCTTTACCCTGCAGCCGTTAATCGGCCGTTCAACCGGCGAAGTAAGGCACCATGTGAACCGGTTTATCGAGAGCGTGATTGTTCCGGCCATCCGTGAAGAGGCCAGCCGCTGTGTTGATGCCCACCGGGCCCATGGGGATAGGGTTATCGTCATTTCCGCCTCCGGTGAACACCTGGTGGCGCCCATTGCGCAGCATTTCGGCATCAGTGAAACATTATCCATTAAGCTTGAAGTGCTGGACGATTCCTATACCGGTGAGACCACAGGCATATTAACCTATCGGGAAGGCAAGGTGGCTCGCTTGTCGTCGCTGCTGGGGGGAGATTTATCGGTATTGGCCGAGGCGAGTTTCTACTCCGATTCCAGTAACGATTTGCCATTACTGATTCAGGTCGGCTATCCCCATGCCGTTAATCCGGATAGCGTCCTGCTGCGGCATGCCCAAGGGGCCGGGTGGCCGATTCACCGCTGGTAATTAAGGAGTTTTGATACGCGTGCTGACTTTGTTGCATCTGCTTTCCGCGGTGGCATTACTGGTATGGGGCACTCACATTGTCCGTACCGGGATTATGCGTGTATACGGTGCCCGTTTACGCCAGGTGCTGAGTAGCAGCGTAGAAAAAAAGCCCATGGCGTTTATGGCGGGTATCGGCGTTACCGCGCTGGTGCAAAGCAGCAACGCCACGGCAATGCTGGTGACCTCCTTTGTGTCTCAGGGGTTGGTGGCCCTAACCCCTGCCTTGGTGATTATCCTCGGGGCGGATGTGGGCACTGCCTTGATGGCCAGGGTGCTGACCTTTGATTTATCCTGGCTTTCCCCACTGCTGATTTTTATCGGCGTCTGCCTGTTTCTCGGCCGCAAGCAAGCGCGAATCGGCCAGATAGGCCGGGTGTTTATCGGCCTGGGCCTGATCCTGCTGGCCCTGGAGCTGATTGTAGCCGCCGCGGCCCCTATCACCCAGGCCAACGGCGTTAAAGTCCTGTTCTCCTCCCTGACCGGGGATGTGGTGCTGGATTCCCTCACCGGCGCCCTGTTCGCCATTATCAGTTACTCTAGCCTGGCGGCGGTATTGCTCACCGCCACGCTCACCGCCACCGATGTTATCTCTTTTAAAGTCGCCCTGTGCCTGGTGATTGGCGCCAATCTCGGCAGCGGCATCCTGGCGATGATTAACGCCAGCGGGCAAAATGCCGAAGGCAAGCGGGTGGCCCTCGGCAGCCTGTTGTTCAAATTGATCGGCTGCGTGGTGGTTTTACCGGTCATTTCATTGCTGGCCGATCTGCTGGACCGCCTGCCGGTGAGCGCCGCCGAGCTGGTGATTTATTTCCATGTTTTCTATAACCTGATCCGCTGCCTTGTCCTGGTGCCTTTTGCCGGCCCGATGGCCCGTCTCTGTACGCAATGGATAGGGGATACGCCGGCCAGCGAACTCGGGGTTCGGCCCCGCCATTTGGACGTGAGCGCGCTGGATACCCCGGCGCTGGCATTGGCCAACGCTTCCCGCGAAACCCTGCGCATGGGGGATGTGGTGGAGAGTATGCTGCTGCTGCATCATGAGGTGCTGCACGGCCAGCCGAACAAGGATCGTGAAGTACGCCGGCTGGATGATGATGTGGATGTGCTTTATACCGCCATCAAGCTTTATCTGGCGCAAATGCCGAAAGAGGATTTGGATGAGCCGGATTCCCGCCGCTGGGCGGAAATCATCGAGATGGCCCTGAACCTGGAACAGGCCGGGGACATCATCGAACGCATGACCGGCGATATTGCCGCCAAGTCCCTGGCAACCCGCCGGGCATTTTCCCCGGAAGGGCTACAGGAACTGGATACCCTCCATGAACAGCTGGTATCCAATCTGCGCCTGGGCCTGTCGGTGTTCCTGTCGGGGGATATCACCAGCGCGCGGCGTCTGCGGCGGGCAAAACACCGGTTTCGCATCACCGATCGCCGCTATGCCCACGCCCATGTGGACCGGCTGCATCAGCAAAACGTCCAGAGCCTGGAAACCAGTTCCCTTCATTTGGGGCTGCTGGGAGACATGAAGCGCGTCAACTCGCTGTTCTGCTCGGTGGCCTACAATGCGCTGGAGCTGGAAGAAGAGGACGCGGACGACCTGGACGATCGCCGCAAAACACCAAAAATTGTCTAAGCATTACCCGAACAGGTTATGATGCAGGGTTTTCACCACCTGTTCGGCGTCCTGTCCGGGTACCAGTAGGCACAGATTATGGCTGCTGGCGCCGTAGCAAATCAGCCGGATATTAAACGGGTCCAGTACGCCGAACACGTCTTTGCCCACCCCGCAGGCTTGGGAAAGCTTATTGCCGATCAGCGCGATCAGCGCCAGATTTTCTTCCACCTCCACCCGGCACAGGGACGAAAGCTCCGTAAGCAGCGAGGTGGTCAACAGGCTGGCGCTGGTGGAGGTAGAGCCGGTGGTATCCATGGTCAGCGCCACGCTCACCTCCGAGGTGGTAATCAAATCCACGGAGATGTAGTGGCGGGCCAGAATATTGAAAACTTCCGCCAAAAAGCCCCGGGCCTGCAGCATGTTGAGGCTGTGCAACGTCAACAGTGTTTGCCGGCGGCGCAGGGCGATGGCGCGGAACAGCGGAGGATTGGCGGTTTTGTTGCACACCAGCGTGCCGCCGATATGGGGGTCCTTACTGGAGCCGACAAACACCGGGATATCGCTGCGCACCGCCGGCAACAGCGTGGCGGGATGGAGGATTTTGGCGCCGAACGTGGCCATCTCCGCCGCTTCCTCAAAGCTGATTTCATCAATCCGCCGCGCTTCCGGCACCACGCGCGGATCGGTGGTGTAGATACCCGGCACGTCGGTCCAGATATCGATTCGCGATGCATGCAGCGCTTCGCCAAGCAGCGCGGCGGTGTAGTCGCTGCCGCCCCGCCCAAGCGTCGTGGTGCGTCCCTTGGCCTCGCTGCCGATAAAACCCTGGGTAACGGTAAGCGACAAGGAAAGCCGCGGCAACAGCAGATTCCGGGTCAGCTCCTTCAACGTGCCGATATCCGGTTCGGCATGGCCGAAACGATCGTTGGTGCGCATAATCTTGCGCACATCGAACCACTCCGCCGCCACCTGGCGCTGGCGCAGTATCTCCACAAACAGCAGGGTGGACATGAGCTCGCCGTGACTCACCAGCTCATCGGTCAGGGCGTGAGAGGTCGCCAGCCCCGCCGCTTCGGAAAGCATGGCGATATTATCGAGCATGCGATCGATTTCTTCGCGGATGACCTGTGATTCCGCCAGGCGATCGATAATGGCGTATTGAATTCGGCGAATTTCATCGAGATGGAAGGCGCGCCTTTCCGGCTCATTCCCTTCCGCCAGCGCCACCAGTAAATTGGTGACGCCCGCGGAGGCGGACAATACCACCAGACGAACCGAAGGATTGGACAGGACGATATCCGCGCTGCGATTCATGGCGTCGAAATCAGCGACGCTGGTACCGCCGAATTTTGCCACGATCAGGGGGTTTAATGCTGTTTCTGCCATGCTCTTGCTGCCTCGTATCAAGCTGTCATCCATATCCGTGATGACAACGTTTAAATAATGCCGGCACGTGTTAAGAGCGTAGAACAGGGAGCAGACGTAGATGAACTACGATACGCCCAGAAGCGCCCCACCGTGCCTATCGCCCAACGGCGAATATGCGGGTGACAACCCAGGGGATTCAGCCCATGCGGTCGGTAGCGGAAATTCCGTGCATTCACCGCCACCTCGGCGCCGCTCCCCCTCGGGTTCTTTCAACGGAAAACGGATCCTCCGGAACCTTGCCTGGGCGGCGCGCCTCTTCTGGTTCACGCATATACCCGTCATACGTCAAGTCGCAGGTGCGTGCCGCCTTCCTGCCACTCCAATTATTCAAGGTATTGGATGCGCAACTAGGCCACTACAAATAGCGGGTAATTTTGTTCCTGTCAACGAGCAGCGTAAGGGGATATTCAATTTGCCCGCAAGTCATGGCGATAGCGCAAATCCGTTCGACTCTGTTACTCTGAAATACAGGCGCCCGCCTCGCGAGGCCATGGCGCGATCGTTTTTGCCGGTGGTTGTAACTATCCAAATTAATTCGAGTTGCGGGAAGGCGGCACGCACCTGCAACGTGAAGCATGACGGGTATATCGCAATAAAAGGCATCGCAAGCCGAGTCCTTAGCGATACAATCACCGTTATCGGATCTTTTTAATTCTCAAGAAGAGCGTTGCTATGAAAAATATTAACCCTATCCACACGGCGGCCTGGAAAGCGCTGCAACAGCATTATGATCAGATGAAAAACGTGAAGATAAGCGATCTGTTTGCCCAGGACAGCGATCGTTTCAGCAAATTCTCCGCCACTTTTGACGACCAGATGCTGGTGGACTTCTCCAAGAACCGGATAACCGGCGAGACGTTGGCGAAATTACAGGACCTGGCTAAAGAGTGCGATCTCTCCGGAGCCATCAAGTCCATGTTCTCCGGCGAAAAAATCAACCGTACCGAAGATCGCGCGGTATTGCATGTGGCGCTGCGCAACCGCAGCAATACGCCGATTATTGTGGACGGTAAAGACGTCATGCCGGACGTCAATGCGGTACTGGCCAAAATGAAACAGTTTTGCGAACGGGTCATCAGCGGCGCATGGCTGGGCTATACCGGTAAACCTATTACCGACGTGGTGAATATCGGTATCGGCGGTTCGGATCTCGGGCCTTATATGGCCACCGAAGCGTTGCGGCCTTTTAAAAATCACCTGAGCATGCATTACGTCTCTAACGTTGACGGAACCCATATCGCCGAAACGGTCAAACATCTCGATCCCGCCACAACGCTGTTCCTGGTGGCCTCCAAAACCTTCACCACCCAGGAAACCATGACCAACGCCCACAGCGCCCGGGACTGGTTCCTGGCCGCCGCGGGGGATGGGAAACACGTCGCCAAGCATTTTGCCGCCCTCTCTACCAACGGCAAGGCGGTAAGCGAGTTCGGTATCGATACCGACAATATGTTCGAATTTTGGGATTGGGTGGGGGGACGTTACTCGTTATGGTCCGCCATCGGCCTTTCCATTGCCCTGTCCGTGGGGTTCGACAATTTTGAACAGCTGCTCAGCGGCGCCCACGCCATGGACCGTCATTTCGCACAAACGCCCGCTGAACAAAACCTGCCGGTGCTGCTGGCGCTTATCGGCCTGTGGTATAACAATTTCTACGGTACCGAAACCGAAGCCATCCTGCCTTACGATCAATATATGCACCGGTTTGCCGCCTATTTCCAACAGGGCAATATGGAATCCAACGGCAAATACGTCGATCGCAACGGGCAGCCGGTCACCTATCAAACCGGGCCGATTATCTGGGGTGAACCCGGCACCAACGGCCAGCACGCTTTTTATCAGCTGATTCATCAGGGCACCAAAATCGTACCTTGTGATTTTATTGCGCCGGCAATCAGCCATAATCCCCTAAGCGATCATCACGCTAAGCTGCTGTCGAATTTCTTTGCGCAAACGGAAGCCCTGGCATTCGGCAAATCACTCCAGGTGGTGGAAGATGAATTCGCCGCAGCGGGTAAAACGCCGGAACAGGTGACCCATGTGGCGCCGTTTAAGGTGTTTGAGGGCAATCGCCCCACCAATTCCATTTTGCTCAAAGAGATCACCCCCTACAGCCTGGGTGCTTTGATTGCATTGTATGAACACAAAATTTTCACCCAGGGCGTCATCATGAACATCTACACGTTCGACCAATGGGGCGTAGAACTGGGTAAACAGCTGGCGAGCCGGATCCTGCCGGAATTAGCCGCTGACGACCATGTCACCAGCCACGACAGCTCAACCAACGGATTGATAAATCGTTTCAAAGCCTGGCGCCGCTGATTACGCTACAGACCGAACGGGCAGCCAAGGAGTGGCTGCCGTTATGGCCCCGAGCGTTGCCGCTTATGGTATCCGATTGTTTATAATTAACTTTTTAATAGGGAGTAAGGTTAATCCTAAAAAAGCCGGTAAAAAGGCTTTTAACAATTTTTTATATGCGACTTAGCTGAAAAGAGCCATAAAATTTAAAAGCATGTTACTTCAAGCGGATAGGCTGTTATAATCTCGTCGCTATTTACCCTGGCAGCCGCTATAAAGCCGTGAGAATTTTCTGATTTATTATTGTCATGAAAGCTTCATAGCATTGAATAATCTGTCTATTCCTCGCCTATATTAGCGTTTAATCTTACAAATTTTCGATCAAATAGCGGAAGTCACTGGTTTAAGCCACCGGAGACTTTTGAATGCCATTTTTTAGCCCCTGATCCACAGGGATGAATGCAAGATATATTTTATTGCATTATATTGCTTTATGATGCTTATATAAGGCAAATCAACATTCCAGTGCTTTATAGTCATCATCCTCAAGAGTCTAAGGTAATAAATATGAAAAAACTGTTTAATGTTGTAATAGCTGCGATGCTGATGGCTAGTGGTTCCTACGCGATAGCGGCTGCACCTACCACCACCACTTCCAACGGCACCACGGGCAGTACGGCCGCCGCTTCAGGTTTGGGCGCGGGTGCCGCGACGGCAATCGGTGTCGGTGCGGTGGCATTGATAGCGGGTGCTGCGCTGATCAGTTCCCACAACGATGACAACGGTGATAACGGCGGTGGCGGTGGAACAACCGGAACCGGAACCACCACTTCAACCCGATAAATTATAATTACTCGATAACCACACATTTGTGTGGTTATTTTTTGGTCTCCTTCGTTTGGGATGAACGACGTGCGCTATTTCTTCTTATTGGTGGTGTGCTTTCTGGTGGCCGCGTGCAGTCCAGCGCAACAAGGTATAGGCGAGACGTTTAAAGTAGCTGTATTTGGTACGCCCGATGTGGAAAGGACCCCTGAACAGATTCGGGACCTTCCCTATGCCAGCATGTATGTCAAGGTCAATAAAGGCTCGCAGATATTTGTCGTTCTGGCGTATGCCGAGAATGGCTTCCTGAAGTGGGTTACCCGTGACAAGGCCATGCTTGTCACCCATAACGGACGGCTGGTAAAAACCCTGGATTTAACCGACAACCTTCTTGAGGTGACCAATCTGGCCTCGGATCCGCTGGCGCACGCCAACAGGATTACCGACGGCACCGAATGGACCCGCGTTCAGTCCTGGACCCAGAATAAGCAAACCTATTCCGCGTCGTTCACTTCCCGCTTCAGTATCGCCGGCAATGAAACCTTGACCGTACTGAACGTTCCCCATACCTATCGCATCCTTGATGAAGATGTCACCGTGGCGCAATTGAATACCCATTATCGCAACCGTTTCTGGATCGACACGAGCACCGGCGCCGTAGAAAAAACCCAACAATTTATCGGACCGGATTTCTTCCCGATTGAAACCACCACTTTAAATCCTTATAAGCCATGAAAAAACGACTCTTACTGCTAGTGAGTTTATGTGCTGGTTTTATTGCGTCCGCCTCTGCCGACAGCCGGGTGTCTATCTATCTACCGGGCCGGTCCCAGGCCGTTGTGGTCAATGGCGCGACCCACCTGGGACAAATCGCGCTTAATCCGGCGCTGGCCGGACATACCTGGTGGCCCGGCACCGTTATTGCGGAAAAATTGGCTACCGCCGCACAGCTTGATCAGCAGCGGCAACTGGTGGCAAGGCTGGGCGCGCTGAGCGCTGAACTGAGACAGGATAGCAACGACGGCCTGGCAAATTCCGTGGATCAGGTGCGCAGCCAGCTTGCCGGCTTGAAAGTCACCGGCCGCCAGTTCGTTTCCATGGATCCGGATTTCATCCGTCTGGAAGACGGGGCCGATCGTAAATTAAGCGGCGATTATACCGTGTATGCCCTGGCGCGGCCCACCAGCGTTCATGTGTTCGGCGCGGTAACGCCCGCCGGCTCGCAGCCTTATCAGGTGGGCAGCGATGTGTCCGATTATCTTGATAGCCATGATCGTTTAAGCGGCGCCGAAAAAAGCTATGCCTGGCTTATCCAGCCCGACGGAAAGTACCGCCAGGTCCCGGTAGCCTACTGGAATCGCCGCCATAACGAAGCGGCGCCGGGCAGCATTATTTTCGTCGGCTTTTCTTCCTGGTCATTACCCAGTGCTTATCAGGGCTTAAATGAACAAATTGTTTCCTTGTTGACTCACCGGATCCCTGACTGATGAAAAAAAAATATCTATTCAGCCTCATCGCTTTGTCAGTGGCCTCCGCTTGCCAGGCTGCCCCTTATACCGAGCCTTTGGGTCCGTCGCAGATGGATATGGGCGGCGTGGGCCTGCTGCAAACCCCTACCGCGCGCATGGCCCGGGACGGGGAATTCAGCCTTAACTACCGTGACAATAATCAGTATCGTTTCTGGTCGGCCAATATCCAGCTGTTCCCCTGGCTGGAATCCACCGTGCGCTACACCGACGTCCGTACCCGCCTGTACAGTAATGATCCGAATTTCAGCGGCGGTCAAACCTATAAAGACAAGGGCATCGATTTCAAGCTGCGCCTGTGGGAAGAGGGGTATTACCTGCCTGAAGTCTCTGTGGGCATCCGCGATTTCGGCGGTACCGGCCTGTTTGACAGCGAGTTCCTGGCCGCCAGCAAGGCCTGGGGACCTTTTGACTTCTCCGTCGGCCTTGGCTGGGGATACCTGGGTACCCGGGGCAACGTTAAAAACCCCTTCTGCGAGGCATCAGACAAGTTCTGCCACCGCGACAACAGCAATAATACAGCCGGTTCGTTTAATACCGGCGATTTTTTCCACGGCCCCTCGGCGATATTCGGCGGCGTCGAGTACCAGACGCCGTGGCAGCCCCTGCGCCTGAAGCTGGAGTATGAAGGCAACAATTACCAGGACGATTTTGCCGGCGATCTGAAACAGAATACGCCGGTGAATGTCGGCGCGATTTATCGGGTCGCCGACTGGGCGGATGTCAATCTCAGCTATGAACGCGGCAATACCCTGATGTTCGGTGTGACCCTGCGCACCAATTTCAACGACTTGACCCAGAAGCACCTGGACAGTGAAAAACCGGCCTACCAGCCCAATGAACAGTCCGATATGCTGCAGCATCAGGTGGCAGCGCAGCAGTTGGAGGATCTGAACAGCAATGCGGGTTACACCGCGCCGCATATCCAGGTCAAGGGCAATACCATGTACATGACCGGTCAACAGGATAAATATCGGGATGGTACGGAGGGCGTGGATCGCGCCAACCGCATCCTGGTGAATAACCTGCCGGCCAATATCAATACCCTTAAAGTGACTGAGACCCGGCTGCATATGCCGATGGTGACCACCGAGACCGACGTGAAGAGCTTGCAGAATACCTTGAGCGGTTATCCGCTGGGGCATGAGCAGCCGCTGATACAGCGCCGGACCGAACCGGATGTTCCGGAGCGTGCCGAACAAGGCTATTATATCGACCGCAGCCGCCTGGAGCTGGGCTGGTCGCCGGTGCTGAACCAGTCGGTGGGCGGCCCCGAGTCGTTCTACATGTATCAGCTGGGCGTGGAGGGTACGGCCAATTATTGGATGACCAATCATTGGGTTACCTCCGGCAGCGTGTTTGGTAATATTATCAATAATTACAATAAATTCAATTTTACCAATCCTCCCAGTGACTCCCATTTGCCGCGGGTTCGCACCCGCATTCGTGAATATGTCGGTAACGACGTTTATATCAGCAATCTGCAGACCGCCTACATCTCCGGTCTGGGCGACGGCTGGTATGGCCAGTTATACGGCGGCTATCTGGAAATGATGTACGGCGGCGTCGGCGGCGAAGTGCTGTACCGTCCGCTGGACGCCAACTGGGCGGTGGGCGTGGACGGTAACTACGTCAAGCAGCGCGACTGGAACGATATGATGCAGTTCGCCGACTACAGCGTCGCCACCGGTAACCTGACCGGCTACTGGCAGCCCAGCTTTATGAACGGGGTGCTGGTTAAAGCCAGCGTAGGGCGTTACCTGGCCAAGGACAAAGGCGTGACGTTCGATGTGTCGCGGCGCTTTGACAGCGGTATAACCGCCGGTGCTTTCGCCACGTTCACCAACGTTTCCAAAGAAGAATACGGCGAAGGCTCTTTCACCAAGGGATTCTATCTGTCGATACCGCTGGATCTGCTGACCGTAACACCGAACCGGACCCGTGCCCAGCTGAACTGGATACCGCTGACCCGCGACGGCGGACAGATGGTCGGACGCAAATTCTACCTGTACGGTTTAACCGACGAGCGTTCTCCCGCGCTGAACTGATGAGTTACCGACATCGGTTACTGTGCTGCCATGGCCTCCTCCCGGAGGCCATTTTATTGACTTGACGCCCGCCGCGGGCGATATTGGCGAGGGGAAACCCCCAGCAGATAATTCTCCCGCCGCAGGCGGGTCATTAAGCCGGCGTTCTGGGCTACAATAATGTCACCCGCTTATTTTCAAACGATGGGGAACGGTTGACGGATAATCTCTATATCTCATTGCTGGCGTCCATCCAATGGTTAACCCCACAGTCACCACAGCCTGATCCGACTAAAAGAGATTGGCTGCTGGAGTGCGATTCCATGACCCGGCGCCTGGAACGCCATTGCCGGCAGGTAAGCGTACAGCGGGCCAGGGAGGGATACGTCTTCGCCGGCGATGCGGGCGACGATATTGCCTTGCTGCCCGCCAGCGAGCGCTACTGGCTGCGTGAGGTGGTGCTGTACGGCGACGGCAATCCATGGCTGGCGGGCCGTATGGTTATTCCCGCCGCGGTGCTGGAAGGACCGGCGTGCGCGCTCAAAACCCTGGGGGATATGCCGCTTGGGCGATGGCTGTTCCGCGACGGGATGCCGACCCGTGACTACATCCAGTTGGGTCGGGCAGGGAATTTATGGGCGCGTCGCTCTTGCCTGCGTCCGCATGGAAAGCCCTTATTGCTAACCGAACTGTTTTTACCGGATGCCCCTCTGTATCGTTAACAGCGGCGGCGTTTTGATGAAGTGAAGGAGAGAAAAGTGGAACACAGCGCCACAATGGGCAAATGGCAGGCCTGGTGCCGGTTGATGCGCATTGATAAACCCATTGGTTCTCTGTTGTTGCTTTGGCCGACGTTATGGGCTCTGTGGCTGGCCGGACGGGGCACTCCCGATGTCGGCATTCTGCTGGTTTTTATCCTCGGGGTATTTTTAATGCGTGCCGCCGGGTGCGTGGTGAATGATTTCGCCGATCGCAAAATTGACGGCCATGTTAAGCGTACCGCGTCGCGCCCTCTGCCCAGCGGCCACATCAGCGAAAAAGAAGCAAAGGTCCTGTTCTTGTCACTGGTCACCGCGTCCTTCGGCCTGGTGCTGACATTAAATTCCATGACCATTGCCCTATCGGTGGCCGGATTGGTCCTGGCATGGGTTTACCCGTTTATGAAGCGGATAACCCATTTACCGCAGCTGGTATTGGGCGCGGCCTTCGGATGGTCAATTCCGATGGGGTATGCCGCGGTTAGTGAGTCCTTACCGATTTCATGCTGGCTGCTGTTCGCCGCGAACGTGCTATGGACCGTGGCCTATGACACCCAATATGCCATGGTGGACAGGGATGATGATATCCGCATCGGCGTTAAATCAACCGCTATTCTGTTCGGCCGCTATGACAGGCTTATCATCGGTATATTGCAAGCGGCTACCCTGCTGTTATTGGTTTTGCTGGGATGGCGGTCGGGATTGAACGGCATTTTCTTTATCGCATTGGCGCTGGCGGGGGCACTGTTCGTTTATCAGCAAAAGCTTATCGCCGGACGTGAACGGCCGGCGTGCTTCAAAGCCTTTTTGAATAATAACCTGGTGGGCATGGTGATCTTTCTCGGCATCGCGCTGAGCCTGCTTGTCGAGGCGATGAAATAATCATCCGCAGCCCACAACTCACGGAACTATGTCGACAGCCAGCATTGCAGCCGACAGACAACATCGCACAGCCCGGCCCTGACGGCTTTCCGCCAAGCCGCCAGGGATATACTGCTTATTCTACTCCGCCGGTGACGGCAGGGGTTGCAGTCCGGGGGCGGCAACCAGCAGGCTGGCGCTTTCTATGGTCAAATGCACTTCCGGCGTCATCAACTCGCTGAGTATCTCGCTCATTTCAAGCACCTTTCCGCTAATGGCATCGCCGCTGTCGCTGATGTAGTTCTCTTCGCGCAGCGTGGCCACCAGTGTGGAAAACACCGCCTTATCGAAAAACTCAGGCGCATTGATACCGTGCAAGACCGAGAGCCGCTGGGCCATGATCCGGCTCTCTTTCTCCAGCGTGCCTCGATTGATTTGAGGGTTGAACCGCAATAAGGAGAACGTAATGGCATAACGCTGCAGGGTTTCCCTTATTCCTGCGGCCAAGAGCTGCAGAGTTTGGGCGCGCACCGGGTTGAGCAGGAGTTGCCGCGCCTCCTCGATAATCAATCCCTGCCGGAGCAGCTCTTCAATCAGCGCATCGATAACAGGGCCGATCTCCGCCGTTTCATAGTGCATAAACAGTTCTGCTTTGAGCAGCGGGTAAAGCAGATAGCTATGGCGTAATAGCGTCTCTCGGTCTATACCGGGATGGCCGAGAATGATGCTGGCCACCAGCGACGGCAGGATAAATAAATGCTGGATGTTATTCCGGTAGTAGGTCATCAGCACCGCTTGTTCTCGCGTCAAATAGATGATGTCGCCGATGGTGTCCTGCTCAACGCTGAATTTATTCATCGCCAGAGCATGCTCCAGCAAGCCTTCCGCCGTGGTGTCCGGAATGGTCACATCCGCTGCGTAGGGAACGTTGCGCATCAGTTCCAGATAGCAGTTCAGTTGGTGCAGCAATTGTTCCCGGGTTAACGAACGCTGGCGTGAAGCCAGCAGTACCGTGGAACAAAGATTAATGGCATTCGCCGCGGCGGCGTTATTGATGCGCACCATGATTTTGCCGGCGATGTCATCCACCACCGGCGCCAGCCAGCCGGGACGCTGGGCTTCGATAGGATCGATGGAATCACGCCACTGCGGCACGTTCTGGCTCAGATAGGCGCTCAGTGACAAAGGCTCGCCGAAGTTGACATAACCTTGGCCCAGATTACGCAATTTACGCAACCCGCGCACCATCTGCAAAAATCCCTCTTTTTCCTTGGTGGCGCCGCGCAATTCCTTGGCGTAGGTGGCCACCTCCATGACATGTTCATAGCCGACATAAATCGGCACCAGGGTGATGGGCCGGTTACCTCCCCGCAGCATGGCCTGGATGGTCATGGTCAGCGTGCCGGTCTTGGGCTCCAGCAGGCGTCCGGTACGGGAACGCCCGCCCTCCATAAAATATTCCACCGAGTAGCCGCGGGTGAAAAGTTCCCCAAGGTATTCACGGAATATGGTGGAGTAGAGTTTATTGCCCTTGAACGTGCGGCGGATAAAAAATGCCCCCAGGCGCCGGAAAATCGGGCCCGCCGGCCAAAAGTTCAGGTTAATGCCGGCGGCGATATGCGGGGGCACCAATCCCTGGTGATAAAGCACATAGGACAGCAGCAGATAATCCATGTGGCTGCGGTGGCAGGGCACGTAGACGATTTCGTGGCCGTCTTCGGCCAGTTGCCGGACCCGATCGGCATTGCGTACGTGCAGACCTTGATACAGGCGATTCCAGGTCCAGCTCAATACCCGATCCGATAAACGTATGGCCTCATAAGAAAAGTCCGCCGCAATTTCCTCCATCAGCTGGATGGCGGTTTGCTGCGCCTTATCGGTGGAGATTTTTTTGCTGCGGGCTTCATCTTCAATGGCTTTTTCAATGGCCTTGGACGCCAGCAGCTTGTTAAAAAGATCCTGGCGTACCGGCAAACGCGGCCCAACCGCCACCAGGCGCTGGCGGGCAAAATGTATCCGGGCGACCCGGGCGAGCTTTTGCGCGATGGTCTTATCCGTGCCGTGTTCCGTTGCCATGTACCGCATCGACAGCGGATTGGAAAAGCGGACAAAACTGTCACGCCCCAGCCAGAGAATGGCGATGAATTTTTGAAAACCGTTCAGCAGCCGCAGCTGCGGAGCCGGTTGGTTGGGCTGTGCTTCACGGCCCGGGGCGCGTCCGAACATCACGGAAACCGGCACCATTTGTACATCGAGCTGGGGGTTGTTACGGTGTAAGTCCAGGTAATTGTGGAATAACTTGACGGATTCCGGCTTCTCGGTGAAGTAGGAGAAAACCCGCGGACCATCGTTAATAAAGACATAACGCGGCAGCGTTACCCCGTCAATTTCCAGGGGAATCAGCGGATCCGGCAGTTGGAGCTTTAAGCACTGCCCGCGCAGGGTAAGCAAATCCGCTTTGGAATTATAAGGTAACACGTACATCATGGCCCGCATGGGATCCAGACCGGTTTCTTCCCGTGGATTCGCGGGGATTACCTTACTTCTCACCAGCAATTTTATTGGCAAATCCAATAACGCATAATAAATGTTACGCCAACCTGACATATCTGTGTGAAGCCTCTTGTTAGCATTGCGGCACAAGAATACCAGAAACTGCGCAACAGATCTGTGGTGATGAGAACGCAAAGAACCGGTAATATGGGCGCAATTTTCCTCAAGCGCGCAAATGTATGGCAAACCAAATCAGTGGACTTAAACGTATCTATAACGCCATGGGATATTCATTAAAAGGATTATCAGCGGCCTGGCGTCATGAAGCGGCTTTTCGGCAGGAAGCGGTAATAGCCATCCTTGCCATCGTACTTGCATATTATCTCGAATCCGACGCTATTTCGCGTATTTTATTGATTGGCTCGGTGTGGCTGGTATTGGTGATGGAAACGATAAACAGCGCCATAGAAGCGGTGGTGGACCGCATCGGGCCAGAGCTGCACCCCCTCTCGGGACGGGCAAAGGATCTCGGGTCGGCTGCGGTTGCGCTGGCCATCATATTGGCGGCCTGGGTCTGGATAACCTTGCTGTGGCGACTATTTCGATGATGGCTTCTTTTAACCGTTGTTAAATTCAGCCGTTTTTATTACGTTTTGCCACACATGAGGTTTTCAATTGGGCTCGACCTGTATATACTCACATGAAGACTGTATAAACAAACAGGGGACGGAATGAAAGCGTTAACCGCCAGACAACAAGAGGTTTTTGACCTTATCCGCGATCATATATCGCAAACCGGCATGCCGCCGACACGCGCGGAGATCGCCCAACAGCTGGGGTTTCGCTCACCCAATGCCGCCGAGGAGCACCTTAAGGCGCTGGCGCGAAAAGGGGCGATTGAGATTGTCTCCGGCGCTTCCCGCGGGATCCGTTTACTGATTGAGGAAGAAAGCGGTTTGCCTCTGATTGGCCGCGTGGCGGCGGGCGAGCCATTGCTGGCGGAGCAGCATATCGAAAGCCATTACAAAGTCGATCCTGATTTGTTCAAACCCCATGCGGACTTTTTGCTGCGCGTCAGCGGCATGTCAATGAAAGACATCGGCATCATGGATGGTGATTTGCTGGCGGTGCACAAAACGCAGGATGCCCGTAATGGCCAGGTGATTGTCGCGCGGATTAACGATGAAGTGACGGTAAAACGCCTGAGAAGACAAGGCAATATCGTTGAGCTGTTACCTGAAAACAGTGATTTCTCCCCCATCGTGGTGGATTTACGCCAGCAGGAGCTTACTATCGAAGGATTGGCGGTAGGTGTCATTCGCAACGGCAATTGGATCTGAGCCTTTGTCTGGACCCGCTTTGATCTGTTGGTGACTCTAGGTAGCGTATTCTCCCCCGGTTTGGTTTTCGGCGTCCTTTATCAGCTTCGGCGGCCGCAGATTTATTGGGGGAGCTGTGGCGCGTCGTTTTGTTCCGTTCAATAACCTTTTTGCATCTTTTCTTGCCTCGCTTTTTTCAATACTTGCCGTCATTAATCGCTGTTCCCGCCAGCTATCCGCGTCAAAGCACAAGTGAAGTTTATACATATTTTGTTACATTTATCGTCAATCTAATTTCCTCCGCTACCTGCTGTTTTATATCGCCTTATGGTAAAAAACGCGGGAATTACCGTCCATATGACGTCAAATCCTCTGCCAAATAAACCTTTCGCCAAACGCACTGCTATACTTAATCTCATAGGGTTAGCTTATAGATTAACGATGTCAGACGTTTTCTTTAACGAATCCGATTATTCATTAACCGCTGCAAAAGGTTAATGATTAAAATTCCTCACCAAACGATAGCGAAGGAGTTTTACAATGAATACTGACCAAGCAAGCGGCAACTGGAAGCAATTCAAGGGTAAAATGAAAGAACAATGGGGCAAACTCACCGATGATGATTTGACCGTTGTTGAAGGGAAGCGTGACCAGTTAATCGGTAAAATTCAAGAGCGTTATGGTTACGGCAAAGAAGCAGCAGAAAAGGAAGTTTCGAACTGGGAAACCCAGAATAAATATCGCTGGTAGCGATGTAACGTGGTAGCCCGCTATTACGTTGGTTACCCGGAATAATCAGATTAATGTTCCTACCCAAAGGTACAAGGATGTACCACCTGCCTAATCACATCCTTAAACTAATCTACTAAAAATTTTAATGCCTTCCTATTTAACTATTACCTCTTTTTGATCCCAATGCTATGGTCGTGTCCGCAATTATGCAGCCGATCGCAGGATTGCACTTCGGAACACTTGAGGCAAAAACCATGGGCTTCCACCACGTTATGCCGCATGGCAAAACCCGCTGACCGGGCCATGCGTTGTAGAATCTCCTCAATCCCCTCGGTGGATTGCTCCGTGACCTGGCCGCAGCGATCGCAGATAAAAAAAGCCGAGGTATGGCTAGGCTCTTCAAAATGATGGCACAAGACAAAGCTGTTGGTTGACTCGACGCGATGTATAAATCCCTGCTCCATGAGAAAATCCAGTGCGCGATATATAGTCGGCGGTTTAGCCTGGGGTTCTGAGGCCCGTAACAGATCAAGCAGATCGTAGGCGCTAATTGCCCCCTCCTGCTGCGTCATCAGGCGCAATACTTCGAGCCGCTGCGGCGTCAGGCGTACATTCCGTTGTTCACACAATTGTTCAGCTTGACTGAGCAATTGCGAACTAGTCATGCTTTTCATAGGGAACCCCCGTAGCTTATCTATCCATCATCTTATCATGATGACGATAAAATACCGAATCTAGGGATGTAAGCCGAGCGAGGCTATAGCATTCCCGGCTAACGGTCAGCAAAACAGGGCAGAGAAGAGCTTTTATGCTGTCAGGCGTGGCGACATATTTATTTCCCGGGGAGGGTGGCTGTTGATGCCTTCCGTAACGCTATTGGCGATGGTAATCAGGTGATAGATAACCTGTTTGTTGCTTGCCCTGGTTTTTCTCTTGATATTTATCTTATGGGAGGAAAGGGTTTTTTCTTTGATATGCAAATGTGAACAGATATGTAACGTATCGTAGCCGGACATCCACATTGTGAGGACTTCAGCTTCCGTTTTACTAAAGCGCAGTGGGGAAAATCCAAGTTTGTTATTATCATCCAGCCATGTTCTGACATCGAGATAATAACGGATAATCATATTGATAGTGCTGATTTTGATAAATTTTGAAGTGATAATGACATTCTTTTTGATTGGGATAAAATCATAGAATTTTATGCTTTCATTACCGATAAAGATAAAAAAGAGCGTCGCCGGATGCTGTTCTATGACGGTCTTGAGCTCCTCATTATTGTGCTGATATTGAAAATAATTCTGATTGATAAAAATAATGGAAGGAGATGCTGTTTCGCATTTTTTTCTCAATGTTGACAAACTGTCCAGTGTTCGAATACTTCCTTTAACACCATTTGCGCCAAGAGAGCTTTTCAGCGCATATCTGGTGTATGTGCATGGATCAAGAATAAACACTGTCATAATAATCGCGATATCTACAGTTATGGTTATTGATAGGGGAAGGATGCGTTAGTTCGTTCTATAAATTCCCTTTGAAGACGAAAACAGTGCCTTCGGTATTTGTTTACCGGCTGCTTGTTCGGTTGAATATGATTTTTCTCTTTCTGTTTTCCCTGAAATGCAGAGCCAGGCTGATTATGGTAATCAGCAGCATAAAAGCGATAAGCACGCTGTAAATAATCATACTTCAACCTTTCACTCAGTAATGAAGACGGCGACGCCTTAAATCCATGTGATAGAGGATTATGACCAGTTTGTAAATCGCCATCGAAGCCATTGGGACGTAATATAAGTTATTTGGTACAAAATGAGTTTTTTTTCAAAAAAAAGCTATTGAATGTTAATACTTCGCTGCCAAACCGCGGTTTGCGCACGGCGCACCTCCGGTCGTTTAAAACGCTTGGCAGGGTATTGCCGCCGCTGGATTTCATGCCAAAGGCCGGCGGCAAACGGCAGGGATCTTATTTGCCGGAAGAGGAGTGATGCCACGCCATGGAGAAGGCGCTGTGGGAATAGTGGAATAGGATGAGATATACGCCGGTAATTGCTTTTTTTAATCAGTTAAAAATCAACATTGCTACTCGACAGCGTGATGCTTATGATTATTGACGGGCAAATAAATTTATCAATAACGGATGCCTTTTTGATTAAAAATTATTATAGGGCATAGAAGAGATGCGATATATTTTTGTATCTGTCTTTTAGGTATCCATCGCCGATATGCCCTTTTTTTTGCTCAACTCAATATCCGCCTTCTTTAAGCGTCATTAAGAGCAAGGAGAAAGCCCGTTGGAGAAATATCAGGCTTTCTCCAGGGCGTTGTTGCAAAAATATCAGACTCTCCCCCGTTCGAGGGATCTTATATCGGTTTGAGTAAATATCTGTTGAAACAGGGCGAGCATCCCCTCGCACAGGCTGTCATTCCAGCCGCCGTGCCGGACGTTATCCCGGAATTTTTCCGCCAGCTCTTCCGGCGACAGCGGCTGCTGTGCGCCGCCGCGCATCCAGGGCTGAACGTGCTCATAAACGGTGCCGTCGCTCATCGTTGCCCGCAGATGGCCGGTGAACTGGGCCGGGTAGGGGTTTTGCGGGTCGATTTCATAGCGGATTTTTTGTGCCAGCGCCAGCACCGCCGGGTCGTTAATCCGTGACGGCGTGAATTGTCCCAGTCCGGCCCGGCCGTCAAAAAAGCCCACCGCCATGCAAAACGGCGTGCTGAATTTTGCCGCGTAGGCGGTGGGAGGGCGATGCTTGACCGCCAAATCCTCCCACAGCCGATGTACTGTACCCTCCCCGACCCGGCAAACGATGTCGCGAATATCGCCGGGATTGATGTTCCGGCGCGCCAGGGCGATGGCGCAATCGATATAGGGCTGGGTCATGGTGCCACATGCATAAGGCTTGAAAGCGATGGACTGCATTAGCCAGCGCTGATTAAGGTCAGATAAGAGCGGGGTGAAATCAGGGGTTACCGAAGGCGCGAAGGCCTGGAAAAAACCATGGCGCCCCTCGAGCACGGTTCGCGGTCCGTCTAATCCGCCCCGGGCCATTAAGGCGGCGCGGATGCCCGATTGCGCGGCCCAGCCGGCATGCATGCGTTTGGTGGAGGTGCCTTCGGCCAGGTATTCAATAATCCCTGACGCCATGCTGCCGGCAATCCCCAAGGCCGACGTCGTTTGCCCGTGGTCTAGCCGCAGCGCCGCCGCAACGGCTCCCGCCGCGGCAATAGCGCCGATGGCCGCGGTGGGATGAAATCCCGCCCGATGGATGGCTTTCGGCGCCACCAGGCTCAAACGGCACATTAATTCAGCCCCCACGGCAATGCCCCGTAGCAGCGCTTCTCCGGCTAGCCCTTCGCGCTCGCAAATCGCCATGACCGCCGGCACCACCACCGCGCCGGAGTGAACCGGGCCGCCCTCGAATGTGTCGTCGTAATCTTCACCATGGGCCGCGGTACCGTTCACCAGGGCGGCGTCATAGGCCGTCAGCCCCCCGGGATGCCCCAGCGCCGTACATAAACCGTTACCGTCAGCCGTTGCCAGGGCGGACTCTACGTAATACTCGTGTCGCGCGGCAATGCACAGACCCATCACATCCATCAGCAGCAAGCGCGCGGTGCCGATGGTTTTTTGCGGAAAGTCGCCGGCATCCTGCGCCAGGATCCAATGGGCAAGCTGCTCGGCAATACTATTCTTATCCAGTTGGCGATCGTTCATAATGTGTTTTTCTCCCGGAGCAGGGTGGCGGCAAGATATCTCGCTCGATCAAAAGGGCAACGGCTGACTACAGCGCCCGGTTTTGCGCGCTACAGGCACGCTGATACCCTTGTTGAATATGCTGACGCATCGAGTGTGCAACGGCATCCGGGTCTCGTGCCGCCAACGCTGCCAGAATCATGCGGTGTTCGGCATGGGACGCCTGGGAGCTGCCGGATAACGCGAGGCCCTGACGCCGGATTAAGTGCATGCGGTTGATAACCTGGCGATAGAGCGTAAGTAATGTGGCGTTTCCGGCCATTTCCACCACCCGATCATGGAAGGCAATATTCAATAAAAAATAATTATTCACATCGTCATGCTGGGAAATGGCCTCCAGTTGATCAAGCACGCCATGCAATTCCTGCAATTGGTCCTCGGTAACGATGGACGCCAGGCGGCGACCGGCGATTTCATCCAGGCCGGCGCGAACTTCATACAGTTCGGCTGCTTCCTGTTCGGAAATATCCCTGATCCAGGCGCCGCGGTTTTTTTCCAGTGAAACCAGGCCGGCCTCTTCCAAGGCGCGGAAAGCTTCCCTGACCGGACTGCGGCTGATTTGCAGGTGCTCGGCCAGTTCCATTTCGTTGAGTTTCATACCGGCCACCAGTTGCCGGGTTTTAATCCGCCGCAGAATTTCTTCCTGCACGAGGTCACAAAGGGTCGCCGAACGTAATACCTGGATGGAATCTGCTGTATAAGACATAAATTCGCCTGTGAAGAATTATCGGTACATTTAACGGTACTTAAGGGAGAAACGCGCCGCCATTGGCGTGAATGACCTGTCCCGTGAGGTAGCGGGCGTGAGGTCCGCTCAAAAAACGCACCAAATCCGCAATGTCCTTGGGAGTGCCGCGTCTTCCCAATAGCGTGCTGTGAACGGCATGGTGCGCGGGCTCCGCATTGCCCGCCGCCGCGCCGCGGGCGGTATTTATCATGCCCGGCACCACGCAGTTCACCGTGATGCCGTCAGGGCCTAAATCATGGGCCAGGGCGCGAGTTAATCCCACTAGGCCGGCTTTAGCGGCCATGACGTGCGCCCGGCCGGCGGAGCCCGCATGGGCGGACATGCCGCCGATATTGATAATGGTGCCTTCACCGGCCTGCCGCAGCGCCGGCAAGGCCGCGCTTGCGCATAGAAAAGCGCCATCGAGTATCACCGCCAGTACCTCGCGCCATTGCGTCCAGTCCAACTGCGCGAAAGGGACTTCACGGCGTATGGCGGCATTATTTACCAGAATATCAATCTTGCCGAAGCGGTGTAATGCCGCCGTCATCAGGCTTTGCGCACCCTCGGGCCCGCTGATGTCGGCAAGGTGCAGCAATGCTTGCCCGCCCTGACGTTCTATATCCTCAACCACCCCGGCGGCCGCGTCAGCGGATTGTTTGGCGTTGACTACAACGGCTGCGCCCGCCGCCGCCAGCTCAAGGGCCATTGCCCGGCCAATATTGCGGGCCGCGCCCGTCACCACCGCTACCCGTCCACTCAGTTCTGCGGACATACATTGCCTCCGTCTATTTCATCACTGATGATACGTTCGCCGACATTGCCTAAGTACAAGAGTAGTACCGGCTCAGCGCCCGCCCTCTTGGGTCATGGCCGACAGTTCCGCCATATTGCGGCAGGACTCGACGTCCCAGCATGCCCGCAACAGGATGGCGGCGCGATCTTGTCCCAATATCGGCGCCACCAGGTCAGTAAATTTAGTATTCAGATCCTGCCGGGTCATTGGCTTCGCCGCGCTGCCTATAGCATGGTCGACGTGTTTTTCAAGGCGTTGGCCGTTGTGAAGCCGGATAACGATATGGGCGGCATCGCTGTCCAGTGAGGGATCGATGACGGCATTGACCCTATCGCGCAACCCGATGGTATGTTCATCCCGTACCGACGCGTCACTGTATTGCGCTTCGCCCGCGCGCCCTTGAATCACTGCCACAGCGGCGGAATGATAGACACTGAACTTACCGTCGAGACCGGTTTTGGGTGTGCGCTTGCCGGTCAATTCCAGCACCAGCGGATGGACGCGCAGTTCTATACTGTCAATCTCGTCGGCCTGCAAAGCGTATTCACTGCGTAGCTGGATACAGCCGTCAATCACCGGGTGGATTACGATGCCGCAGGCAAAAGGCTTAAAGGTATTCAGCAGGCTTTCGTGCCGCTCGCCAAATCCGCCGGTTATCTCCGACAGGTTGCGGTGGGTGCTGGTGACATTGGCCCAGCCCCGTTTCGCTTCAATGCCCTGTTCCGAACTGGTATAGCCCTTTGCCGCCAGCAACGCGGCGGTTAAGCCGTTTTGCGCCGCCCGCCCCGGATGGAAGCTTTTGGTCATGGTGCCGAACATTTCCCGCAGCCCAACGGGTTGCGAGGCGGCCAGACCCAGCGCCCATACCATTTGCTGTTCGTCCAGAGCCAACAGTTTTCCTACCGCCGCCGCGGCGCCAAACACCCCCGCCGTGCCGGTGATATGCCAGCCGATATCATAGTGGTCCGGATAAACCGCGTTACCGATGCGGCATTCCGTTTCTATTCCCAACACCAATGCATGGATAAAGTCCGCACCGCTGATGCCACGGAATTCCGACAGCGCCATAATGGCCGATGCCACGGGCCCCGCGGGATGGATAACGGTTTTAAGATGGGTGTCGTCAAAGTCAAAAACGTGTGAGGCGATGCCGTTGAGCAATGCCGCTGTTATGATATCCGTGCGCGTATTTCGTCCCAGAAGGGCGGCCTGTTCCGTTCCGGCAAAAGGAGAGAGCGCAGCATAGGCGATATCCACCGCCGGATGACGGCTCCCTCCCACGGCGCACCCTAGCCAGTTAACGAAAGAACTGATGCCATGGGCGCGGACATTTTCCGGTAAATCCCTGGGCCTGGATGTCACCAGATAGCGCGCCAGCGCGCGGGTAACGCCTTTATCGGACGTGTTCGATGCCTGTTGAGAATCGGGTAAAGACATAAACGCTCCCCAGTAAACAAATCAATGGTTGTATTGCATATTGTCGACAATATTCGATGGTATGGGTTATTCTGTAAAGTACATTTTCCAATTCTGTTACCTGGATCAGATATTCGTTAATGGGAAAAACAACGGATTGACTTTAGGAAAGAATGTAAATTGCAGGGTAGGGTAGTGAAACGCGTTAACATGATGCAAAAGGCGAGGCCATGGTAATGGCGGCGGCCGGGCGCTTTTATATGCTATCATGCCCTTTGAATTTTTACCCCACGGGCCTTGTTCAAGGGTGGCCGGGGTGCCGTTACAACCAATACGATAAATGGTCCGAAATGCTCGATAATTCTATATCCCCATTGCCTTCCGACGGCCGGTTACAATCGGAAGCGGCTCGATTTTCCTCCCAGCGCTTCGCCGTCGCGCCCATGCTGGACTGGACCGATCGCCATTGCCGGTATTTTTTACGTCTGTTGACACGGCATACCCTGCTCTACACCGAAATGGTGACCACCGGCGCCCTGCTCTACGGCAAAGGGGATTATCTTGCGTACAACGAGACGGAGCATCCGCTGGCTTTGCAGCTCGGAGGGAGTGAACCCGAGGCGTTGGCGCAGTGTGCCCGTATGGCTGAACAGCGGGGATATGACGAAATCAATCTCAATGTCGGCTGCCCTTCCGATCGAGTGCAAAACGGGCGTTTCGGCGCTTGCTTGATGGCGGAGCCCGTGCGGGTCGCCGACTGCGTCGCCGCCATGCGTTCCGCGGTGTCGATCCCGGTGACGGTGAAAACCCGTATCGGTATCGATGAGCAGGACAGCTACGGGTTTTTGTGCGAGTTTATTCAGACCGTTGCCGAGCGAGGGGGTTGCGATACCTTTATCATCCATGCCCGCAAGGCCTGGCTAACGGGTCTCAGCCCCAAGGAGAACCGCGATATTCCGCCGCTGGACTACGATCGCGTCTATCAGCTGAAGCGGGATTTCCCCGCCCTGGCGCTGGCCATTAACGGCGGCATCAAAACCCTGGACCAGGCGGAGCAGCATCTGCAATGGCTTGACGGCGTAATGGTGGGTCGCGAGGTTTATCAAAATCCGTCGCTCCTGTCCCGGGTCGACAGCAGGCTATTTGGTGGCACAGATCCCTATCATGACATGACCGACGTTGTAGCGGCCATGTTACCCTATATAGAGCTTGAGTTATCCCGCGGCACCTATCTGGGCCATATCACCCGCCATATGCTCGGTTTGTTCCAATCCATACCGGGCGCCAGGCAGTGGCGCCGCCATTTAAGCGAAAATGCCCATAAGCCGGGAGCGGGCGTGGCGGTGGTTGAGCAGGCGCTCGCCAAAGTGATTGCACCGGGTGTGCGGGAAGAGATGGCGGAATTGACTAAAAAATAGTAAAAATGGCCGATCCATTCTAAATAATGTGATGGAAATTTATTATAAAACAATGGGTTATAAAATATATTTGTTGGCATGGATTTTGTAATAAAGCTCTTGTAATAGTTAAAGGCGTCATTGAGACAGTCGCGGGACTTATCCCCTATTTCAGGAGTCTGCCATGTTGGAAATTTTCTTTGTCATCGGATTCTTTTTGATGCTGCTGCTGACCGGGATTTCCGTGCTGGGCGTTCTTGCCGCATTGGCCGTGGGGACGTTTATCATGATGTTTGCCGGTCTGTTTGTCATGGCGATAAAATTATTGCCATGGTTACTGCTGGCGCTGGTGGTGGCCTGGGTATGGCGCGCCGTTAAGCCGCCGCGGTTGCCCCGCTATTAGAATAGTCATCATCCCCACCCGGCGGCGGGTTGCCAGGTCGCCGAACCCAAAAATGCAGGGTTGATCACATCTTTTCGTCTTTTTTACACCTTGTATTTATTATCGATATTTTTTACTTATATCTGCTGATAGGATGCACCCTGGTTATCAGCCATTTCATCCACATCGGAAAATAATAGCGGCTTTAGCGGCAGTTTCCGGTGTTTTGCCGTTCTGTCCCTACCTACAGCAGCATCACATGCAGTGAAAAATGACGGGCTTTCGCAAGGAAGCCCGTCTCTCAACGATCAGGGAATCAGCAGGGAGGAGCCGTTGGTTTCACGTCCTTCCAACGCCCGATGCGCCCGCTGTGCCTCGGCCAGGGGAAATTTTTGCCGCTCCGGCACGTCGATTTTAATTGCGCCGCTGGCGATCATGGAAAAGAGTTCATTGCTGGCAAGCTTAAGTTCTTCCCGGTTGGTAATGTAGCCGTTCAGGGACGGACGGGTGACATACAGCGACCCTTTCTGGTTGAGGATTGCCAGGTTTACGCCGCTCACCGGCCCGGAAGAGTTGCCGAAACTCACCATCAGGCCCCGGCGACGCAGGCAGTCCAGCGAGATTTCCCAGGTATCTTTCCCTACCGAGTCGTATACCACATTGACCTTTTCACCATGGGTCAACGCCGCAACACGCTCCGGCACGTTCTCTTCACGATAATTGATGATTTCCCAGGCGCCGGCCTCCCTGGCCAGGGCGGCCTTTTGCGCCGAACCCACGGTACCTATCATCTTGGCTCCCAGCGCCTTGGCCCACTGGCAGGCAATCCGGCCTACGCCGCCGGCCGCGGCGTGGAACAGGAAAATTTCATTCGGTTTAACCGCGTAGGTCTGGTGCAGGAGATAATATACGGTTAATCCTTTAAGAAAGGACGCCGCGGCCTGTTCAAAGGAAATGGCGTTGGGAAGGACGGCGATATTCTTATCGGGGACGTTATGTATTTCGCTATAGGCTCCCAAGGGACCCTGGGCGTAGACCACCCGATCCCCGGCATGCAGCCCGGTCACTCCGGGGCCGACTTTTGTGATGATCCCCGCGCCTTCCGTCCCCAAGCCCGAAGGCAGCTGCGCCGGATAAAGGCCGCTGCGCATATAGGTGTCGATAAAATTGATACCTATTGCCTTATTTTCAACCTGAACTTCGCCCTGACCCGGATCTTTTGGTGTAAAATCTGTGTATTCCAATACATCCGGACCGCCGGTGGCGGAGAATTGAATGCGCTTAACCATAGCTGTTCCTCTCGTGGAAAGTCTTAAATAACCATAAGCCCTTACCGCCCGATTGCAAAGCCGCATAGGATTTGGCGACAATCAACGTTACAATGCGTCTTCACCCAGGTCGCTTCTCTCAGGCAAAGTCATTATCACATGTCAGAAAAAAAAACCGCTAACAAAACAAACTTCTCGCAGGACCGTCAGGTTGAAGGTCTCAAGCTTCCCCCCCATTCATTGGAAGCGGAACAGTCGGTGTTGGGCGGCTTAATGCTGGATAATGAACGCTGGGACAACGTCGCCGAACGCGTCGCCGTCAAAGATTTCTTCAACCGCCCGCACCGGCTGATTTTTGGCGAAATGCAGCGCCTGATGGAGTTGAATAAGCCTATCGATCTCATCACCCTTTCCGAATCCCTGGAGCAGAAAGGGGACTTGGATTCGGTGGGCGGTTTTGCCTATCTGGCGGAATTGTCGAAAAACACGCCGAGCGCCGCCAATATTTCCGCTTATGCCGATATCGTCCGCGAACGCGCGGTGGTGCGGGAAATGATCGCCGTCGCCCATGAAATTGCCGATGCGGGTTACGATCCCCAGGGGCGCAGCAGTGAAGAACTGCTCGATCTGGCGGAATCACGGGTTTTCCAGATTGCCGAAAATCGCGCCAGTAAAGATGAAGGCCCGAAAAGCATCGACCGTATTCTGGAAGATACCGTGGCGCGCATCGAGCAGCTGTATCAAAAACCCCATGACGGCGTGACCGGCGTCTCCAGCGGCTACCACGACCTGGATAAAAAGACCGCCGGTCTGCAAAAATCCGATTTGATTATCATCGCGGCGCGCCCGTCCATGGGTAAAACCACCTTCGCCATGAACCTGTGCGAAAATGCCGCCATGACCGAAGACAAGCCGGTGCTGATTTTCAGTCTGGAAATGCCCGGCAACCAGATTATGATGCGTATGCTGGCCTCGCTGTCCCGCGTTGACCAGACCCGGATCCGTACCGGCCAGCTGGATGATGAGGATTGGGCGCGTATTTCCAGCACCATGGGGCTGCTGCTGGAAAAGCATAATATGTATATCGACGACTCGTCCGGCCTGACCCCGAGCGACGTGCGTTCACGCGCCCGGCGGGTATTTCGTGAGCATGACGGCTTAAGCATGATCATGATTGACTATCTGCAATTAATGCGCGTACCCGCGCTATCGGATAACCGGACGCTGGAAATCGCCGAAATCTCCCGTTCCCTCAAAGCGCTGGCAAAAGAGCTGCAGGTACCGGTGCTGGCCCTCTCCCAGCTTAACCGCGGTCTGGAGCAGCGCGCGGATAAACGCCCGATAAACTCCGATTTGCGTGAATCAGGTTCTATCGAGCAGGATGCCGATTTGATCATGTTTATCTACCGTGACGAGGTGTATCACGAAAACAGCGATCAGAAAGGCATTGCGGAAATTATTCTCGGTAAACAGCGTAACGGCCCCATCGGCACGGTACGGCTGACGTTTAACGGGCAGTGGTCGCGGTTCGACAGTTATGCCGGGCCGCAATATGATGATGATTGATAACCAGGACAAGGATAATGAAAACGGCCATTGCCGTTATTGACCGGCGTGCTTTGCGGCATAATTTGCAGCAGGTGCGCCGGCTGGCGCCCCACAGCCGGGTCGTGGCGATAGTAAAGGCCAATGCCTACGGGCACGGTATGCCTGAAACCGCACTGACGCTGCAGGATAACGCGGACTGCTTCGGTGTGGCGCGTTTCGCCGAGGCATTAGCGCTGCGCAGCGCCGGCATTACCAAGCCGATTCTGCTGCTGGAAGGATTTTTCGACGCTGATGAATTGCCGCTATTGGCCGAGCTTAGCATCGAAACCGCCGTGCATAGCCCGGAGCAATTGCTGGCCCTGGAGCAGGCAAACCTGGCGTCGCCGGTGCGGGTATGGATGAAGCTGGATACCGGCATGCACCGTCTGGGCGTCTCGCCGCTGCAGGGGGAGGAATTTTATGCCCGCCTGGCGGCGTGCCGCAATGTGCTGGGGCCGGTTAATATCATGAGCCATTTCGCCCGTGCCGATGAACCGCAGGCGGATGCCACCCCCCGGCAATTAGCCTGTTTTGACAACTTTGCACAGGGCAAACCGGGCATGCAGTCCATCGCCGCTTCCGGCGGGATCCTGTATTGGCCCGACTCCCACCGCGACTGGGTTCGTCCCGGTATTGTGCTGTATGGCGTGTCCCCCGGCGCCGGCATCGGCGCTGACTTTGGCTTCAGGCCCGCCATGACGTTGACCTCTTCCCTTATCGCCGTGCGCAACCATCGGGCCGGTGAAGCGAGCGGCTACGGCGGTATCTGGGTCAGCTCCCGGGATACCCGTTTGGGGGTGATAGCGTTCGGTTACGGCGACGGTTATCCCCGCAGCGCCCCCAATGGCACACCGGTCTGGGTCAACGGCCGCGAAGTGCCGCTGGCGGGACGGGTCTCCATGGACATGCTGGTGGTGGATCTGGGACCGGACAGCCGCGAGCGCGTGGGCGATCGCGTGGTTTTATGGGGCCCGGAGCTGCCGGTGGAACGGGTGGCCGCCGCCAGCGGCATCAGCGCTTATGAGCTCGTCACCAAGCTGACTTCCCGCGTGGATATTGAATATATTGAGAGCGAGCCGGCGGAAACCCTGGCAAAAGGCAGCGCTGCTTCAATTTTTAATCATTCCAGCTAACAGCTAATGAAATTTATTTGGTAGTGTGGAGGCAGGGCTTTACCCCTGAACCCACAATACCAGGAGATTTACACCGTGTTCCAACATGTTGATGCTTATGCCGGGGATCCGATCCTGTCGCTGATGGAAGCCTATAAACTGGATCCGCGCCCAAACAAGGTGAATCTGAGCATCGGGCTTTATTATAACGAGCAGGGAATCATTCCCCAACTGCAGGCGGTCGCCAAGGCGGAAGCCCTGCTGGATGCCATGCCGAAACAGGGCGCGGGTTATCTGCCGATGGCGGGCCTGCCGTCGTATCGTAGCGCCAGCCAGGCTTTGCTGTTCGGTGAAGATCACCCGATGCGCAACGCCGCCCGTATCGCCACCATCCAAACGGTGGGCGGCTCCGGGGCGCTGAGAATCGGCGCGGATTTCCTCAAAGCCTATTTTCCGGACTCGACGGTTTATGTCAGCGATCCCACCTGGGAAAACCATGTGGCGGTTTTCTCCGGCGCCGGTTTCAAGGTGGATTATTATCCCTACTTTGACAGTGGCAAGCTGGCCGTAAATTTCACCGCCATGCTGGCTTGTTTACAATCGCTGCCGGCCAAAAGCATCGTATTGCTGCATCCCTGCTGCCATAATCCCACCGGCTCCGATTTGACCCATGAACAGTGGGATCAGGTTATCAAGACGGTGGCACAACGGGATCTCATCGCTTTCATGGATATCGCCTATCAAGGGTATGGCGCGAGTCTCGACGACGACGCCTATGCGGTGCGGGAAATGGCCCGGCTGGGACTGCCTTGCCTTGTGAGCCAGTCGTTCTCGAAAATCTTCTCCCTGTATGCGGAGCGGGTAGGGACGCTGTCGGTGGTTTGCGACAGCGCCGCCGAGGCTGAACGGGTGCTGGGACAATTAACCTCGACGGTGCGCCGCAACTATTCCAGCCCGCCGAATTTCGGCGCCCAGGTGGTGGCGAAAGTCTTGAACGATCCAGCTTTGTATACCTTATGGCGCGGAGAGGTCGCCGCCATGCGGGAACGTATTCTCAGCATGCGTCACAGCCTGGTGGAGGCGCTGAAAGTCTCCCTGCCGGGCCATGATTTCAATTATCTTTTGCGCCAGCGCGGCATGTTCAGCTATACCGGCCTCAGTCCGGCGCAGGTGGACAGGCTGCGGGAAGAATTCGGCGTATACCTGATAGCCTCCGGCCGCATGTGCCTGTCCGGCCTGAACGGCGATAACGTGCAGCGGGCGGCGCAGGCGATTGCGGCGGTGAGCTGATTCCGGGGGGCCTGCTTGGTACTCCGCCTGACACCGATACCCTATACTTAGGGGTATAGAAGAGGAGCAGGCATCATGTGGTATCAGCAAACGTTGATCTTGGCAGCGCGAAAGCGCGGGTTCCATTTGGTCACCGATGAGATAGTCGGCCAACTGGAGCATCTGTCCGAGGTGAATATCGGCCTGCTGCACTTGTTATTGCAGCACACCTCGGCTTCCCTGACGCTGAATGAAAATTATGACCCTACCGTCAGGGCCGATATGGAGAGCCATTTTTTGCGCCATGTGCCGGAAAATGCCTCCTATCAACATGATTATGAAGGACCTGACGACATGCCGGCCCATATCAAATCATCGCTGTTGGGCGCGTCGCTGACCATCCCCGTCAGCCGGGGGAAATTAATACTGGGGACCTGGCAGGGCATCTGGCTGGGAGAACATCGCCACCATGGGGGCAATCGCAAGGTTATCGCCACCCTGCAGGGAGAATGATCACCCGCCGAGGTTGATTATTTCCCCATATAAATCCACCGATTGCAGCAGCTTATCCACCAGGCAATATTCGTCGGTTTGGTGCGCCATGGCCGGTTCGCCCGGCCCGAGAATAATGCAGGGCGGCGAGCCGAGCGCGTCCCGCAGCAGCGAGGCATCGGTAAAATAGGGCACAACCCGGTGTTCCAGCGGCCCGTCGTGCAGCGGCCGGCAGCACTGGAATACCTGCTTTATCCAGGGGTCTCCCGGCTCGGTGAGTACCGAGGGCAAATCCACCAGGGTAGTCAGCCGCACCTGTTCCCCGGCCATGGCGGCCAGGCGCTGCCGTATCTCTCCATGCTGCAGATTGGGGGCGGTACGTATATCCACGTCAAACGAACAGCGATCCGGCACCGAGTTGATATTCAGTCCACCGCTGACGGTGCCGACATTCAGCGTCGGTTGCTTCATTAGCGGATGCGGCGCGCCCGGTTCGAAATTACGTATCTTGCCGATGGCCTCGGCGGCAAGATAAATAGCGTTAATCCCCAGCTCCGGCATGGCGCCGTGGGCGGTTTTGCCCTGGGTTTCGCAGCGCAGCCACAAAGCGCCCTTATGGCCGATAATAGGGTAGTTGGACGTGGGTTCGCCGACGATCAACGCTTTCACCGGCGGCAAAACGACCCCGGCATCCTCTAACAGCGCCCGTGCGCCGTCACAGCCGGTCTCTTCGCCGCCGGTCAGCATGAGCAGTACGCCGTTTCCGGTCCGTATTGCCTGTTGATGTTGCATACAGGCCGCGGTAAAGGCCGCGACGGCCGCTTTCATGTCGCTGGCGCCGCGGCCGTACAGCTTACCGTCGACTATTTCGCCGCCGAATGCATCATGCCGCCACGGAGCGTTCCCTAAGGGCACGGTGTCCAGATGGCCGGTAAAAGCCAGGGGCCTGGCATCTTTGTCTTTGCCGTCCATGCGTGCCAGCAAGTTGTACCGCTTATCAGCGAAGCGCCGCAATTGGATTTCGAAGCCGTGCCGTTGCAGATAGTCCGCCAGGAACGCCATGCAGAGGGATTCGTCACCGGGTGGATTGATGGTATCAAAGCGCAGCAAAGCGCGTGTTAGCGTAATGGCGTCTTCAGCGGCGTTCATCGCATTACCTCAACGTAAGTCATTTTAACAACGCTTGATGTCATGCCGGGAACCGCCTGCCTACTGGCGGTGCTGACCATATTGGCGGCGAAACACCGGATATAGGCGCAATACCCGTCTGCGATAGACCGGGCGTTCCCGGCCGAAGCCGACGACGGCTTAACGCTGAAAGACCCGCCGGGGATTCATGATCATCAGGGTTTCCAACTGTTCGCCGGTTACGCCGTGGCGCCGCAGCCGTGGGACGAAATGCCGCAGGATATAGCCATAGCCGTGACCGCCGTAACGGGTGAGCATGGTTTTGAGAAAGACGTCCTGGGACATTAAAATCTGGTTTAAAAAGCCATCGTCGATAAGTTCCCGAATAGCGCGGGCGTTTTCTTCGTCGGAGGGAGATTGGGCGGATTCATCGGCATAATAATAACTCATGCCGATCATATCGTATTCCAGAAATGCCCCACGCCGGGCCAGGTCGCGCTGATAGGTTTTATCGGCGAAGCTGGGATTCATATGGCACAGTACGGTATGGCGCAGGTCGGCGCCTTCGTCCTGCAATATATCCAGCACCCGATGCCCCAGCCGCTCCCAGCCCGGCAGATGCACCTCGATGGGGACGCCGGTGGCGGCACTGGCCCGGCCCGCCGCACGCAGCGACTTTTCCTCGTCGGCGGTAAAGGCCGACGAAA
The DNA here is from genome assembly GCF_047324255.1 of Sodalis sp. RH15. Lineage (NCBI taxonomy): Bacteria > Pseudomonadati > Pseudomonadota > Gammaproteobacteria > Enterobacterales > Bruguierivoracaceae > Sodalis > Sodalis sp. RH15. The sequence goes on along the minus strand of NZ_CP178738.1, from coordinate 5,861,763 downwards.
TGCCGATTTCACCGATCAGACCGGCAATCACCTGGGGTTTTTCCTCGGCGCCGCCGACGTCGTAAATCATCTGTTGGGCGAGCTGTTCCAGCGAGCTCGTTTTCACGTAGGCGGGGTGGGACGGCTCCAGATAAAAACCGGTGCCCATGACGATGTTCAAACCGGTCAAACGGGAAATCCGCTGCAAAGCCAGGGGATCGCGGCCAATGCCGATATTGGTGGGATCCACCACCGTTTCCCCGCCTAACGCACGGAATTTCATTAACTCTTCCGTCGCCACTTCCGGATCGAACAGCTGGCAGTTGTCCCGGCTGGACAAGGGATTAAGGGACAGCTCGCCGAGGTTTTCCATTTTTACCGGCATCTCCGCCAGATGCCTGTCGCTGCAGCAGCAGGGGGGTACCCATTTACCGGAGGCATCCAGCAGAATATGCTCGTGCATCAGCGTCACGCCCATCCGGTCAACCGGCAGCGGACCAAGCACCGTCATCACATAACCGCTGGCGACCCCCAGCGGCAGGGGATCCGCATGGCGGAAAATTGAACTTTGCATCGCGTCTATCCTTTGATGGGCCGGGCCGGGTTAAAAATACGGGTGTTAAGCCAGATGGCCAGCAGAATAATGGTGCCGGTGGCTATCTGGGTAAAAAACGGCGAAATGTGCGATAAAATCAGGCCGTTTTGAATTACCGCGATGGACAGCGCCCCCAGCAGAGTGCCGATAATGGTGCCGAAGCCGCCGAACAGACTGGTGCTGCCCAGCACCACCGCCGCAATGACCTGCAATTCAAATCCCTCTCCCTGGTTGGAGGAGCCGCTACCCAGCCGCGCGGTGATGATCATCCCGGCCAGGGCGGCGCTCATGCCGCTGAGAACATAGACCCACATTGTCGTGGCGCGGGTGTTGACCCCGGAGCGCCGCACCCCTTCGGTATTGGCGCCGATGGCCGTGACATAGCGGCCAAAACGGGTATTGTTCAGCAGGATATGGCCGCAAATCAGTACCAATACCCCTAATATCGCCGGCAGGGGCAGGCCGATCACCCAGGCGCGTCCCAACAGCGTAAACGGGCTGTCGGCGGGAATCGGGATTGAATAACCCTGGGTAATCAGCAGAGCGACGCCGCGCACCACCGCCAATGTCGCCAGGGTGACGATAAACGCCGGTATGCCTTCATAGGCGATGAAATAGCCGTTGAGCAAACCAATCAATCCGCCGAGCACCAGACCGCCCACCAATACCACCGGCCAGGGCAATCCCCAATTGTTCAAGGCAATGGCGGATAACGCCCCCACCAGCGCCAGAATGGAGCCCACCGAAAGGTCGATGCCGCCGGTGGTGATAACCAGGGTCATGGCGGTGGCGACAATCAGCAACGGCGCACTTTGGCGGATGATATTGAGCCAGTTGGGGCCACTGAGGAAATCATCGGTTATCAAGGCAAAGACTACACAGCAAAACAGGCAAAACAGCGCGATGCTCACCACGCCGGAGTGGTTATGTAAAATGCGTCTCGGCAGCGAGTGCTGAATCATACGGTTATTAGACATATTCATAATACTCATGCGGGGATCCCCGTTAATGGGCGCGGGCGGAGTGCGCCTCGAACTTCTCGCCGACGATCAGATTGACGATATCCGATAAACTGGTATTCGCCACCTGGCGCTCCGCGACGTTGGTGCCTTCGTACATCACCATGATGCGATCGCAGACCAGAAAAAGATCCTGCAGGCGATGGGTAATCAGGATGACGCTGACGCCGCGGGCGCTGACGCGCTTTATCAATTCCAGCACCGCCTCCACTTCGGCCACCGCCAGCGCCGCGGTGGGTTCATCCATAATCAGCACCTTGGGTTCAAAGGCCGCCGCCCGGGCGATGGCAATGGCCTGCCGCTGGCCGCCGGAGAGGTTACGCACCAGCAAACGGGTATCCGGGATGGATATACCCAATCCTTTTAGCATCTCCCGCGCCCGGGCATGCATGGTTTTTTCATCAAGAAACGGGATGCCCAGCCAGCGGGTCTGCGGTTCACGCCCCATAAAAAGATTACCCGCCACATCCACCGTGTCGCAGAGCGACAAGTCCTGGTAAACCATTTCAATATGGCAACGCCGCGCGTCCGCCGGGGAGGTAAAGGCCATTTCCTGGCCGTCGATACGGATGGCGCCGCTGGTTGGCACCACCGCGCCGGACAGTATTTTGGTCAGCGTGGACTTGCCGGCGCCGTTGTCGCCCACCAGCCCCAATACTTCTCCGGGAGCCAATCTCAGGTTGACCCCGCGCAGCGAGCGGATGGATCCATAGGTCTTGGTGATATCCACCATTTCGACCCGAGGGGATACGTTTTGTGCTCCAGCCATTGATATACCTCTGCTCATAAAAGATGAAGCGCATACCGTCCCCCGAAAGGGACGTTATGCCGGCATCGGTGAATTCCCGCTGTTTTCGGCTCGCAATTCCTTTGTAAACCGGTTTACCAAAACAGCGGAAATCCGCTTTTTGCCATTCCACTTGCCTATATCGCGTCGTGGATATTTGTATCGCCAAGAAGTCTAAAGCAGTTTTCATGCCATGGTGGCGAGTAATCCCGCAGAGATGAGAAAAAAGCCGTTGCTAATATTCTGATAATTAAGGGATAAAAAATAAGCGATTTTTAAGCAGCGGGTATCCGCCAGCGCTGGCTAAAAAATTTTACATGCTCATCAATGCCGCATTTTTGTGCATTGCCGCGCAAAAATGGTGCAAAAAATTTACTCCGGCGGGTAACATCGCACAGAATCGCGGCCGACCCATTCCACCGGAATGCGGGTTTCGATATTGATATCCACACGGCCGTTAAGCAGTTTAATCATGATATCCACGGCGGTTCGCCCCAGCAAACGAGCCGGCTGGCGGATGGTGGATAAACGCGGCGTGATAAGTTCGGCATAGCTGGCATCGTCAAAACCCACCAGGGATAAGGCTTCCGGCGCCGTCAATCCCCTTTGGCTCAGGCCGTCCAGCAGGCCAAGCACCAAATAGTCACTGGCGGCGAACACCGCGGTGGGCGCCTCGGGCAGCGACAGCAAACGGTGCAGGGCGGACTGGCCGAATTCGCGGCTGTAATCCCCGTACAGCACCCGCTCGGGCGGGCAAGCCAGTCCCGCACGATCCATGGCCTGCCTGAAACCCTCATGGCGTTCCCGCACGCTCATTAACGCATCCGGCCCGCCGACAAAAGCGATGCGGCGGTGGCCGGCGGCAATGAGCTGCTCCGTCGCCAGGATGCCGCCCTGCACGTTATCCACAAAAAGCTTGGGCACCAGGCTTCCTGGAATATCTTCATCAATCAATACAATGCGCTGATGGCCCACCAATTCTTCCCGTAGTAAACCGTTATCCGGCCGGTTGGTGGTAAACAGCAGTCCGTCCACCTGGCAGGTATCCAGCCAGCGGATAAATTGACGCTCTTTGTCCGGATTATTGCGGGTAATACACAATACCAGGCTGTAGTGGTGCTCCGAAGCGGCTTCTTCCGCGGCGTCCGCCAGTTCGGCGAAAAACGGATTGGTAATATCCGGCAGCACTAGGCCGATAGTCTCGCTGCCGCCTTTGCTTAAACGTCGGGCCAGGCTGTTGGCGCGATAATCCAACTGGGCGATGGCATCTTCAATCCGCTGAACCGTCGCCTGCGGCAAGACGATGCTGTTGTTGAGATAACGTGATACGGTGGCCTTGGACAGGCCGGCTAAATTGGCGACATCCGAAAGAACCACTCTTTTTTTATTCATCCGCACCACCACAATCATTCTGCCCAGCGCTATTGTTAACACATTTACGTCAGAGGGTTACAGACCTTTTTATCGGAAGTCTGTCCTATAATACGCTGTGGTCCAAGAATTAATGCTTGACAAAAGTTCGCTGTCGATGAATTGTAAATAGCAGTTTACCCGCATTACCTGTTTACCGGGAATTATTCCCAAACCTGCCGACTCTGCCCGACAAATAGCCTACATGGACAGGCTAGGAACAGAATCCGACAGTAAAAAGCCGCGACACCGGACGGTGGTTCAACAATCCCCGTTGCTGTGTTTTCGCCCTATCGATATTTGTCCCGCCAACATTATCCTTGATGCCAGACCGTGGTTTTTGGTCTCACCGCATCTTGCTTGCACTATTTTCCTTGACGAGGACAACCGTATGTTATTCAGCACCGGCAAGAAATTCATTTCCACCCTAGCCTGTTCATTGACGGCAATAGCATTAATGACCGGCGCATCTTCGGCAAAAGACGCGGCGCCTACCTATGCGTTGGTCCAGATTAATCAGCAAGCGTTATTCTTTAATTTAATGAATAAAGGGGCACAGGAAGCGGCAAAAGAAACGGGTAAAACATTGGTGGTTTTTAATGCCACCGATAATCCCGTGGCGCAGAATGACGCCATTGAAAACTATATTCAACAAGGTGTTAAAGGCATTCTTGTTGATGCGATTGATGTCAACGGTATTATGCCGGCCATCAAAGAAGCGGCGGATGCCCATATTCCCGTGATCGCTATTGATGCCGTATTACCCGCCGGACCGCAAAAATCACAGGTTGGCGTGGATAATATTAAAGGCGGCCACATCCTGGGTGATTATTTTACCGACTATGTTAAGAAAAATATGGGCGGTAAGGTCAAGGTGGGGATTGTCGGTGCGTTGAATTCGGCCATTCAAAATGCCCGTCAAAAAGGATTTGAAGACGCTATTAAAGTCAATCCGGCGATTAAAGTGGCTGATGTGGTGGACGGCCGAAATATTCAGGACGATGCGCTGACCGCTGCGGAAAACCTGATTACCGGCAATCCTGATATGACTGCGATCTATGCCACCGGCGAACCGGCATTACTGGGTGCGATGGCGGCAGTGGTTAACCAGGGACGCCAAAAGGACATCAAGGTTTTCGGCTGGGATTTGACCGCCCAGGCCATCACCGGCATCGATCAGGGCTATGTGGCGGCGGTATTGCAGCAGGATCCTGAAAAAATGGGCTCCGAAGCGCTGAAAGCCCTTAACGCGGTAACCGCCGGCAAGACGGTGGAGAAAAACATTCTGGTACCGGCCACGGTGGTGACCAAAAGCAATGTCGACACGTTCCGCCCATTATTCAAGTAATGGCGCGTATCGAGCCTAAAGGTATGTATTCACGGCAGGTTTACCGTATCGCTACGGTCTGGCGGCCTGTACTGGCGGGGCACTTTGTCAACAAGCCCAGCGGGACATTCCTGTCCCGCCCGGGCAGTTTTTTAACAGGTAAGCAAGCCGACCAGCTCTTGCCGGGAAGGAAAGGCGCTTAACGTGCCGCTGCGGCCGATGGTAATCGCCGCGGCGGCGACGGCATGACGCAGCGCCTGCGGGTCCACGGCAACGCCGCGCCGCAGTGAAGAGGCCAGCATGACCGACAGGAAGGTATCGCCGGCGCCGGTGGTGTCAACGACCCGGCAAGGGGCGGCGTCCACATGATGTTGCTGTCCGTTGCCCAACAGCAGCGCGCCCTCGGCGCCCAGAGTAATCACCAGCATGCCGACGCCGTCGTTCAGCAACTGCTGCGCCGCGGCCATCGGCTCCTGGCGGCCCTGGCTCAGCAGCCGGGCTTCGACGCTGTTGAGCACCGCGAGATCGATAAGCGGCCAAAGTTTGGCGAACTGAGCCTTAACCGGCGAAGGATTGAAGACATTGAATAACTTACGGCTGCGGGAATATTCAAAAATGGCACGGGTTTTTTCGACAGAGAAATTACCCTGCTGTAATAACACATCGCCCGGCTGCGCTGCGGCAAGGGCGGTTTTGATGTCCTCCAGGGATAAGCTCTCGGCTGCGGTGGTGGTGGTAATATTCGCATTATCGCCATCGGCGCTATTAAGAATGATGGAGGTATCTGTAGCGCAATCCAAGGGTTGGGTCGGAAACAGGCCTAATGACTCTTGCGCTATTTTATTGCGGCACCACGCTCCATGACTATCGTCACCGCTGCCGGCAATCAAGGTGGTATTTATTCCACAGCGGGCCAGAATAATGGCCTGGTTGGCTCCTTTTCCGCCCAAATCCTGGGATATTCTTTGCCCAAGAATCGATACGCCTTTTTCCGGCAGTTCATCGATCAGAAAGGTTTGGTCGACGCCCATATTACCCACGACATAGACGTGCATAATGTAATTCCTAAGAAGGTGAAATAAGATGGCTTCTATATCAGCAGAAAAACCTAGTGCAATACAAGATATATTTTCCAGGAGCAAAGCAGTTATTGGTGTTGTGCATTGTCTGGCTTTTCCGGGTACGCCACAATATCAAGGTCAGCCTTTTTCAAAAATAATCGATCGCGCTTTGTACGATGCCAAGCATTATATTTCCGGCGGCGTACATGGATTAATTATCGAAAATCATGGCGATATTCCTTTTGCCAAACCGGAAGATATCGGACCGGAAACCGCGGCGCTAATGTCGGTTATTACCGACCGTATTAAAAATGAATTCGGCGTGCCCCTTGGGATTAATGTACTGGCCAACGCCGCGCTGCCTGCATTGGCCACGGCGCTGGCGGGCGGAGCGGATTTTATCCGGGTGAATCAATGGGCAAACGCCTATATCGCCAATGAAGGATTTATTGAAGGCGCGGCGGCCAAAGCATTGCGCTATCGCAGCATGCTGCGGGCCGAACATATCCGGGTGTTTGCCGACAGCCACGTTAAACACGGCAGCCATGCCATTGTCGCCGATCGCTCCATTCAGGAATTGACCCGGGATGTGGATTTTTTCCAGGCTGACGCGGTAATAGCCACCGGCCAACGTACCGGTGACAGCGCGACGCTGGAAGAAATCGATGAAATCCGCTCCGCCACCGCGTTGCCGCTGCTGGTGGGATCCGGTGTAACGCCCGATAACGTCCAGCAGATTTTGCAGCGCACCCAGGGCGTTATTGTCGCCAGCACCTTAAAAGTGGGCGGCGTATGGTGGAATGAAGTGGAACCGGAGCGTGTTACACACTTTATGGCCGCGGCCCGGCCAGCACTGGAGGAATGATGGAGAGTTTCAGCGACCGTCTGCTGGCGGAACATCAGGCCACCTGGCAGGCCATGCAGCAGCATCGTTTTGTCACCGATATCGAACAGGACAAATTGCCCACCGGGGTATTTAACCAATACCTGGTGTTCGAAGGCGATTTTGTCGCCACCGCCATCGGCATTTTCGCCCTGGCGGTCAGCAAAGCGCCGGGTATACGCCAGCAGCGCTGGCTGGTGGGCGTGCTGAACGCCCTGGTGGACGACCAGATGGGCTATTTTGAACAGGTCCTGGCGCGGCGCGGCATCAATCCCGATGACTATCAGCGCAACCTCCCTGCGGTGAGCCGTTTTCGCGACGGCATGCTGACAGCGGCCCGTGAAGGCGGTTATGCCGATATCGTCACCCTGATGTTCGGCGCCGAGTGGATGTATTACCATTGGTGCAGCCGGGTGTATAGGTCCGAACAAGCAGATCCGGATATCCGCCACTGGGTGGAGATGCATGCCGAAGAGACCTTTTTCGCCCAGGCCCGTTGGTTAAAGGCAGAACTCGATCAGTGCGGGGCGGTTTTGACGAAAGACGAACAGCAGCGCCTGTCCGCGCTCTACCGGCAGGTGCTGGAATGGGAAATTGATTTCCACGGCGCGGCCTATGCGGATTGCCCGGCGGGTTAAGCCCGCGATCGCCGGCGCGTGAAGCGGACCTGTTAAAGGGAGACCGCGGCAATGGGGGCGAAGCGGCCTTGGTCGGCCGCGGAGCGCCCCATGCCACGGTAGGCCCGCGATCATCGAACGTGCAGCGAGCGTGTTAAAGGGAAAGCATGCCGGCATTCGGTTAGCGTTTACCCCGTCCCCTAGCCGGCTTTGGATATAGGATGGTGCCTGCGGTCCAGAATCGGTTTCAAGAAGCGGGCGGTGTAAGAATCTTTGCACGCCGCCACGGTTTCAGGGGTACCCGATACCAGAATTTCCCCGCCGCCGTTACCCCCTTCCGGACCGAGATCCACAATCCAGTCAGCGGTTTTAATCACATCCAGATTATGCTCGATAACCACGATGGTATTCCCCTGATCCCGCAGCTGATGCAGCACTTCCAACAGTTGCTGGATATCGGCGAAATGCAGCCCGGTGGTGGGTTCGTCCAGAATATACAGCGTCTGGCCAGTGCCGCGTTTCGACAGTTCCCGAGCAAGTTTAACGCGCTGCGCCTCACCGCCCGACAGGGTGGTGGCGGATTGCCCCAGGCGGATGTAAGAAAGGCCGACATCCATCAGGGTTTGCAGTTTACGGGACAGCGCCGGCACCGCATCGAAGAATTCCCGTGCGTCTTCAATGGTCATATCCAGCACCTCATGGATATTTTTGCCTTTATACTTCACTTCCAGGGTTTCCCGGTTATACCGCTGGCCCTTGCACTGATCGCAAGGCACATAGATATCAGGCAGGAAATGCATCTCTACTTTAAGCACCCCGTCGCCCTGGCAGGCTTCGCAGCGTCCGCCGCGAACGTTGAAACTGAAACGGCCGGGGGTATAACCTCGGGTCCGGGATTCCGGCACACCGGCAAAGAGTTCACGCACCGGCGTAAAGACCCCGGTATAGGTGGCGGGGTTGGAGCGCGGCGTCCGGCCGATAGGGCTTTGGTCGATATCAATGACCTTATCGAAGTACTCCAGGCCCTGGATATCGCGATAGGGCGCGACTTCTGTGGTAGTGGCGCCGTTTAGCTGACGCTGCGCCACCGGGAACAGCGTATCGTTGATCAAGGTGGATTTGCCTGAACCCGACACGCCGGTGATACAAGTAAACAGGCCCACCGGCAGCGTCAGGGTGACATCCTTAAGATTATTGCCGCGGGCGCCGATGAGTTTCAGCACCCGGGTAGGGTCCGCCGGGATCCGCCGTTCGGGAATGGCGATTTCCCGTTTCCCGCTCAGGAACTGCCCGGTGAGTGAAGCCGGATTGGCCATAATCTGTTCGGCGGTGCCTTCAGCCACCACCTCCCCGCCGTGCACGCCTGCTCCCGGACCGATATCGATAATATGGTCCGCCGCGCGAATGGCGTCTTCGTCATGTTCCACCACGATCACCGTATTGCCGAGATTGCGCAGGTGGATCAGGGTTTCCAGCAGCCGTTCATTATCCCGCTGATGCAAACCGATGGAAGGCTCGTCCAGCACATACATCACTCCCACCAGCCCGGCGCCGATTTGGCTGGCCAGACGAATACGCTGCGCTTCCCCTCCTGAGAGGGTTTCCGCCGACCGTGACAGGGAGAGATAATTCAGGCCGACATTCACCAGAAACTTCAGCCGATCGCGGATCTCTTTCAGGATTTTTTCGGCGATCTTCGCCCGCTGGCCGCTAAGCTTCATTTCATCAAAGAAGCTCAGCGCATGGCCGATGCCCATATCGGAAATGGTGGGCAACGTGGTGTTTTCCACAAACACGTGGCGCGCTTCGCGGCGCAGGCGTGTGCCGCCGCAGCTGTTGCAGGGGCGGTTGCTGATATATTTCGCCAGCTCTTCGCGCACCGCCGAGGATTCGGTTTCTTTATAGCGGCGTTCCATATTCGGCAGCACCCCTTCGAAGGGATGGCGTTTCACCGAACTGTCGCCGCGATCGTTGATGTATTTGAATTCGATGGTCTCTTTACCGGAACCGAACAGGATTTTTTGCTGAACATCGCTATCCAGTTCATTGAATGGCGCTTCCACATCAAATTTATAATGGGCCGCCAGGGATCGCAGCATCTGGAAGTAATAGAAATTACGCCGATCCCAGCCGCGGATGGCGCCGCCCGCCAGGGATATTTCCTGATTTTGCAAAACCCGTTCCGGATCGAAATATTGCTGCACCCCCAGCCCGTCGCAGGTGGGGCAGGCACCCGCCGGGTTGTTGAATGAAAACAGGCGTGGCTCCAGTTCCGGCATGCTGTAACCGCAGATGGGACAGGCAAAATTGGCGGAGAACAGCAGTTCTTCCGCTTGCGGATTATCCATTTCCGCCACCACGGCGGTGCCGCCGGATAGGCCAAGGGCGGTTTCAAAGGATTCCGCCAGCCGCTGGGCCAGATCTTCCCGCACCTTGAACCTGTCCACCACCACTTCAATGGTATGTTTCTTTTGCAGTTCAAGCTTGGGCGGGTCGGACAGATCGCAGACTTCGCCATCGATGCGGGCGCGGATATATCCCTGCGTCGCCAGGCCTTCCAGGGTTTTGCTGTGTTCGCCTTTACGTTCTTTCACAATCGGCGCCAACAGCATCAAACGGGTGCCTTCCGGCTGGGACAGCACATTATCCACCATCTGGCTGACGGTTTGCGCCGCCAGCGGCACGTCGTGATCGGGACACCGCGGCTCGCCGACCCGGGCAAACAGCAGGCGCAGGTAATCATGGATTTCGGTTATGGTCCCCACCGTGGAGCGCGGATTATGGGAGGTGGATTTCTGCTCTATGGATATGGCGGGTGAAAGACCCTCGATATGGTCCACATCCGGTTTTTCCATCAGCGACAGGAACTGGCGGGCATAAGCGGAAAGCGACTCGACATAGCGACGCTGGCCTTCGGCATAAAGGGTATCGAAAGCCAGTGAGGATTTGCCTGAGCCGGACAGGCCGGTAATGACTATTAACTTGTCGCGGGGAATAACCAGACTGATGTTTTTCAGGTTATGGGTACGAGCACCACGAACTTCGATCTTATCCATTCAACTTAATCCCGTCACCGGATGAATAATGACTGACGACCGCGTTGGCAACGCGACCGGCACGAAACGGACAATTATGACACAAAAAAAGCTGAACGAATATCCAGTATTGATTGCAACAGCAATATCTGTATCAACCGGTACGGGATCGTCCCCGCATTCATTTTCAGCCGTGTTCTTTACGCGTTTGCATGGTAAACTTTAGCGATTACACTTAGTAAATCATCTTATCAGGAGAGTCGACATGGCCAGCAGAGGCGTAAACAAAGTGATTCTAGTCGGAAATCTGGGCCAGGATCCGGAAGTCCGCTATATGCCGAACGGTGGCGCGGTAGCCAACATGACTCTGGCCACTTCCGAAAGCTGGCGCGACAAGCAGACCGGCGAAACCAAGGAAAAGACCGAATGGCACCGGGTGGTCCTGTTCGGCAAACTCGCTGAAGTGGCGGGGGAATACCTGAAAAAAGGTTCCCAGGTCTATATTGAAGGGGCGCTGCAAACCCGCAAATGGACCGATCAAGGCGGCCAGGAACGTTACACCACCGAAGTGGTGGTCAACGTAGGCGGCACCATGCAGATGCTGGGTGGCCGTCAGGGCGGCGGCGCGGGCGCGCCCGGTGCCAATGCCGGCGGCGGACAGCAGGGCGGCTGGGGCCAGCCGCAGCAGCCGCAGGGCAATAACGCGCAGTTCAGCGGTAATCCCGCTGCCGCGCCGTCGTCGACCGCCGGTCGTCCGGCCGCCGCGCCGCAGAACAATGCGCCGGCCGCCGGCAATGAACCGCCGATGGATTTTGACGACGATATTCCGTTCTAATCTCGTCATTTTTCACTCTAGATCAAGTGGTTATTACGAATTATTGTGATAATTGCGGGCTATTAAAGTTCTTATTGCAAGACTGACTTATCCTTGCCCAGTAATGGGTTTGAACCTTGAAAGAGGGAGGGAAGCGTAGCATGTCAGGAAAGGCTGGTTGCGGGGAAATAACCTACTTTGCGCCAGCCATTGCAAGTTCCGCATAGCAACGCCTGCTTCATAGTTCATGGCAGGTTTTTCAAAGTCTTTGTCGTAAACATTTTTTAGATCTCCCTCCTTAATTAATACTGAGCTTTTAATTAAATCTGGCCTCCGGCTCAGTTAATAACGCTCCCAGGGCGGTATATCGCCAAATTCAGCCACCAGATAATCAATAAATCGGCGAATCTTTGACGGCGTATATCGCATTGCCGGATAAACCGCCTGTACGGTCAAGTCTTTGGTCCGATAGGCGGGCAGTAAATTGATCAGCTCACCGCTGGCAAGATACTTACCGAATACAAAGCTTGGGCCGTAGGTAATACCGATACCCGCCAACGCCGCGTCCAAGAGCATCTGGACATTATTGGCCTGCATCCGGATTGGGCCGTCTATGAGGTGAGGTTGCTGGTTTTCATCATAAAGCGTCCATGCACCCATCGACACCTCTTCGCTGAACGCCAAACGAGGCGAATGAGATAAATCCTCCGGCACTCGAGGCGTTCCCCCGCGCTTTAGATATGCCGGCGCGGCGCACAGCACCATGCTGCAGGGGGCCAGGCGCCGGGCAATCAAGGACGAGTCGGCCAACCGGCCGATACGAATCGCCACATCGATATTGTCGTCGTGCAAATCCAGGTAGCGATCGTCCAGCCGCATACTCACGTTAAGCTGCGGATGATCCTGCAAAAAACGCCCGATGACGTTGCCCATATGCAGGGTGCCGAAGGTCACCGGCGCGGCAATACGCAAGACGCCGTGCAGGCTTAAGCTAGCGTCACTGGCTTCGCGGTTGGCGTCGTCGAATTCGTCCAGAATACGTTTGCAGCGGTCGTAATATCTTTTGCCGGCATCGGTAAGGCTCAGCCGCCTGGTGCTGCGTTTAATCAAACAAACATTCAGCTCTGTTTCAAGGCCGGTCAGGTATTTTCCCGCCATCGAGGCGGACAGGCCAAAGCGCCGGCCGGCGGCCACCAGGCTGCCTTCATCGACGGCGGCGATAAAAACCTCAATGCTGGTCAGACGATCCACCATAGCCTCTATTCGATAGTTTAAAGAAAGACTGATGATAACAGACGCCGGATTATCGATTAAGAGGATTTAATATACCCTTGCAGCCTAACATCACTCATTGAGAGGTTGCGTTATGAAATATTTTTTGAATGGTTTGGAGCTGAATATACAAGATAGGGGTAACGGCTTGCCGGCCATTATCTTTTTGCATTATTGGGGCGGATCGTCGCGGACGTGGGCGGATGTTATCGCCGCCCTGCCCGAAACCTACCGTACCATCGCCCCCGATCTGCGGGGATGGGGTGAATCGTCCGCGCCGGCTGACAACGGTTTTGCACTTATTGATTTCGTTAACGATATCCTGGCCATGATCAAGGCGCTGGATGTGCGGCAATATGTGCTGGTGGGGCATTCCATGGGGGGTAGAGTCGCACAATTGCTGGCATCGCAGCGTCCTTGCGGACTCGTCGGGCTGGTACTGATTGCCCCAGCGCCTCCGACGCCAATGAAATTGGCCCCCGAAGCGCGTCTGGTCATGGAGAATGCCTATTCCTCCCAGGAGACGGTGAATATGGCAATCGACCATATGCTGAGTGCAAAGCCCTTATCTCCCGACCATCGCCGGCAGATCATTAAAGACAGTTTGCGCGGCGCGCCGGAGGCGAAAATAGCCTGGCCGAAATATACCAGTCAGGAAGATATTTCCGGGGCTGTCGCCGGGATCGTATCCCCCGCGGTCATTATTGCTGGCGAGCTGGACCGGGTTGAAACCGTTGCGGTGTTGAAAACCGAATTGCTGCCGCTTATCCCCCATGCGCGGCTGCATGTGTTGCCGGGAACGGGGCATCTTTCACCCCTTGAATCCCCTGCCGAGATTGCCGCGATCATTCGTGGATTTGTCGAATGCTTATCCCTTTCGGGGCGATAGGAGCATCCATCTTTTATCTAATGCGTTGGCCTTTGCTATGGCTTGTTCCCTGCAGCCATTCGGCCACGTCGGCCCAGCGCCATAATGGCGATATGCCTTTTAACCGTTGAACGGGGGAGGGAGGGAACCCGCAAATATTTCCCTCGAGGTCGTTGAGAAGTGATTTGATATTTTCGCCATAATGCGTCTGTCAGCGCGAGGGCGGGGCGATGGCCTGCCCGATCAATTCCGCCAGCCAGTCCATAAACACCCGCGCGCGTCGGGGCAGATAATGGCGATGGGCGTACAGCAACGAGACGTCCATAGAAGGCGGCGGGTAATCCGCCAGGATGGCAACCAAACGCCCGGCGGCTACATGTTCGCTCAAGCCGATGGACGGCGCCTGAATGATCCCCAGGCCGGCCAGACAGGCGGCGTTATAGGCGTCGACATTATTTACCGTTACCATGGCCGGCAGCTCCAGGTCCACCGGCTTGCCTTGCCGCAGGTAGGTAAATCCCTCGGCCCGGGTGCCCAATACCGACACGTAATGAACCAGATAATGCCCGGCAAGCTCTTCCGGGGTGTGGGGGGTGCCGTGGGCGGCCAGATAGGCCGGACTGGCGCAATTTATCATCGGCAGTTGACCTAAGCGGCGCGCGACGTGGGTGGCATCGGTTAATTCACCCACGCGCAGTACGCAATCAAACCCCTCACGCACGATATCCACCCTGCGGTCGGTGCAGCTGATCTCGATTTGCACCTGCGGGTGCCGTTGCATGAATTCCCCCAAATGCGGCAGCACCAGGGAACGGGCGAAGCCGGCGGGCATATCGATACGCAGGCGCCCGGTCAGCACCAGGCCGTCCTGGCGAAACAACCCCTCCAGTTCGTCCATGTTCGACAACATATCCAGGCTGCGCTCATACAGTACCAACCCATCCTGTGTCGCCCTTACGCGCCGGGTGGTTCGATGCAGCAAGCGGGCGCCCACCAGGGCTTCCAGCAGCTGGATATGTTCGGACACCGTTGACTTCGGCAGTCCCAGGCTCTCGCCGGCCTGGGTAAAACTCGACAGTTCGGTTACCCGCACGAAACTGCGCAGCAGCTCCAGTTTGTTTACCATCGATTTAGCTCGCTATTGTTCTGTCATAGCGAACAGTATTTCCGGTTTTGGCGGATTTATCTATCGCTGTCCGGCTAATAAACTGTTATCCGAGCCATAATAATGTATTCACCCATTAGCGGGAGTAATAACCATGAGTCATAAAATTGCATTGATCACCGGCGCCAGCCGCGGGCTGGGCAAAAGCATCGCGCAACATCTGGCCCGCCAGGGCGTTGATATCATCGGCACCTATCATAGCAAGGCCGACGAGGCGCGGGCGCTGGCGGACGAGATCAAACAGGCTGGCGGTAAAGCGGCCATGGTGCAGCTGGATGTAGGTGAAAGCGCCGGCTTTGGGGAATTCGCCGCCAAAGTGGGGCAGGTTTTATCCGCTGAATTTTCCCGGAATCAATTCGATTTTCTGGTCAACAATGCCGGCGTCGGTTTGCATGCCGCTTTTGCACAAACCACTGAGGAGCAGTTTGAACTCATGTTCAAGGTTCATCTAAAAGGACCTTATTTCCTGACCCAGAAATTGCTGCCGCTGATTGCCGACGGTGGACGGATCGTGAATATCTCCTCCGGCCTGGCCCGTTTCTCATTCCCAGGTTCATCGGCCTATGCCGCCATGAAAGGGGGAGTGGAGGTGTTAACGCGCTATCTGGCCAAGGAGTTGGGGGATCGCGGCATCAGCGCCAATACTCTTGCCCCCGGCGCCATCGAAACCGACTTCAGCGGCGGCATGGTGCGGGATACGCCGGAAATAAACCGGCAGATTGCGTCAGCCACCGCCCTTGGTCGGGTAGGGCTACCGGATGATATCGGCGCCGCGGTGGCCTCATTGCTGGCGGAAGGCAACGGCTGGATCAACGGCCAAAGAATCGAGGCTTCCGGCGGTATTTTCCTGTAAAACCGCTGCATTGTTGCGGTGAACCTGATTGGTAACTGCATAACCGCTGCATGATTCCGCGGTGAATCTGACCGGCAACTGCATAACCGCTGCATGATTGCGGTCACGTGATCGGGATCGGTAATGCGAGCCGGTTAACTTCCGCGACAGGTCCTGCGCTGCCGCGCTTCCACCAGTGGGCAACCGGGGCAGTATTCCAGACCGGCGAGCTTATAGCGCAGGCAGCACAGGCGGCGGATGATTTTCGGCGGTCCCGACGGCTGCGGTATTTCCCGTATGGGCTGATAGAGGCGGTTGGGGGCGCCATCCGGCAGGGTGCGCGCCGCCAGAAAATCGTCAGCGCGGGTAATGTCCGCCCCTTGCTCTTGCGCCATGGTGAAACCGTGCGCCAAACGGATGCCGGCATTATTCCAGAACAATCCCGGCTTGATGCCGGCTAGTCGGCTAAATGTCTGGCACACCGGCGCCAGATGGCGGTGGATCAAGGCATCGAACCGGGCCGGACCCGTCGGCGCGGCGCAGCCGTGATCCGCCAGGATAAACCGATCCGGCACCGCGTTTTCGGACTGGGTAAAGCGGATATCGTGCGGCAAAAACGGCAATTGCCAATCGTAAAGCATATTGATACGCGCCCAGGGCGCCAGCAAAAGAGCAAAGTACCACTGCGACCAGATGGAGATCACCGCCGCCGGGTCTTCCCCCTCATATATTTTCAACAGCGGTTCAACCACTGCCTGCGCCGTTTCCGGCGCACATAAATCCAGTGCGCTATAAACTTTTGTCTGCGCGGGCGCCTCAAGTAAAAAGCTTTCCGTTATCTCGGCGGCGCACGCCCGGCCAGGCATTTTTTCGTCAGGATGCATGTGTTTCCTTTGTTGATTTAAACCAAGGGAAAGGCGTTCAGGCAGGCGAGTTGCTTGCAGTCACTCTCCGAATGCGCATAATAGGCGATTAAAATCGTAATGATAACTATTAATATTTAAATTTTATGCAAACTCATGATGAGTACCGCCGCCGGCTGCTTATGGGCATGATGACCCTGCCCTGGTGGTTTTCCGCCGCCATTGCCGCCGATGAAAATCCCGATCCGAGGCGGATAATCGCCCTGGAATGGCGTCCCACTGAGTTATTGCTGGCCCTCGGCGTCACCCCGCAGGCGATTGCCGATGCCCCCAACTACCGCAATTGGGTGGTTGAACCCCCGCTGGCGCTATCGGTGAAGGATGTGGGATTGCGTACCGAGCCGAATATGGAAGCGTTGCAACGCCTGCGGCCCTCGCTGCTTTTACTGACCAAAGGCTATGGTCCGGCGGCGGAAAGCCTGGCGTCCATCGCGCCGGTGATGTCTTTTCCCGTTCAGGAAACGCCGGGACTGCCTTTCACCACCGCCCGGCAGGATGTGCTGGCGCTGGGGGAGTACTTGGGCCTGGCGGATCGGGCCCGGCAACATCTGCAGGTTGTTGAGGAACAACTGACCCGAACGCGCCGGCGGCTGAATTCCGTTGTCAGCCGTCCGGTACTGCTGTTCACCTTTCTGGACAGCCAGCACGTTATGGTGCTGGGTAAAGGCAGCATGTTCCAGGAGATCATGGATCGGGTCGGTGTGACCAACGCCTGGCATGGAGAAGTCAACCGCTGGGGCAGCGCAACCGTGGGTTTTGAACAATTGGCCGGATTAAAGGATGTTCGCGGATTGTGCTTTCGCCGCGGCGATGAAGATCCCCTCGACGATGTCGTACTGTCGCCGCTCTGGCAGGTGATCCCCTTTGTGCGGGAGCGGCAATGGCAGACTGTTCCGGCGGTGTGGTTTTTCGGCGCCACCATCGCCGCCATGCGGTTTTGCCGCCTGCTTGAGCAATCTCTGGTGAAAACGGCATGAGCGCCAGGACTTCGCCTTATTCTCCGCTGCTGATTTTGCTGCTGGCCTTGGCCGCATTGGCGCTCACCGGTCTGAACCTGACGCAGCAGCTGCCGGTGGATCTTTGGCGGCAGGCCGCCTGGCAACCTCATGTAGATAACATCGACGAGATGCTGTTTCATTACAGCTTGCTGCCGCGCACCGTGCTGTCGTTGCTGGTGGGGGCCGGCCTCGGCCTGGCGGGACTGTTGTTTCAGCAGATCCTGCGCAATCCCCTGGCTGAGCCCACAACTCTCGGGGTTTCGGCGGGAGCGCAATTGGGACTGACCGTCGCCATGCTTTGGGCACTGCCCGGTGGCGAATCCACCCGGCAATTGGCCACTATCCTCGGCGCGCTGACGGTGGGCGGACTGGTGTTCGGTGTCTCGTGGGGGCGGCGCCTGTCGCCGGTCACCCTGATTCTGGCGGGCCTGGTCCTGGGGTTGTATTGCGGATCCGCCCGCAGCCTGCTGTCGCTGCTTAACTATGAACGTCTGCAAGGCATTTTCCTCTGGAGCAGCGGCATGCTCAATCAGCAGGACTGGAGCAAAGTGAGCTTTTTATGGCCGCGTCTGGTTATCGGACTGATGCTGGTATTGCTGATGCTGCGGCCGCTGATGTTGATGGGGCTTGACGACGGTATCGCCCGTAATCTGGGCCTGGGATTAATTACCGCCCGTGTCGGCGGCCTGGGCATCGCCATTGTTCTGAGCGCATTTCTGGTCAACGCCGCCGGCAATATCGGCTTTATCGGTCTATTCGCGCCGCTGCTGGCTCGGATGCTGGGGGCGCGCCGCCTGTTGCAACGGCTGTGGCTATCCTGTTTGTTGGGGGCGTTGCTGCTGCTTTTCAGCGATCAGATGATGATCATGCTGGCGCGCCGGTGGCTTGACATACCCACCGGCGCCGCCACCGCGTTGCTGGGGGCGCCGCTGCTGTTATGGCTGCTGCCCAGGCTGCGCAACAGCGTTACCGGTCCTGAGGACGGTACTCAGCATCCGGGCCGCGAACGGCAACTGACCTGGATCGGGGCGGTTTGGGGTGTGGGGTTGCTGTTGCTGCTTGCCGGCCTGGCGCTGACGCTGGGGCGTGCCGACCATGGCTGGTATCTGTCGCTGGCGGAGATGTGGCGTTGGCGCTGGCCGCGGGTGCTGGCGGCGGGCGCGGCTGGGGCCATGCTGGCGGCGGCGGGCGCCCTGATCCAGAAAATGACCGGTAATCCCATGGCCAGCCCGGAAGTACTGGGCATCAGCTCCGGAGCGGCGCTGGGCATCGTGTTGATGCTGCTGCTGGTGCCGGGAGACGCTTTCGTCTGGCTATTGCCGGCGGGTAGCCTCGGCGCGGCGGCGACGCTGCTGCTGATTATGCTGCTGGCGCAGCGCGGCGGGTTTTCCGGCAGCCGCTTGCTGCTGGTGGGTATCGCCTTGAGCACGCTTTTTTCCACGCTGCTGACGCTCATGCTTATCAGCAACGATCCGCGTATGGCGTCGGTCCTGACCTGGTTATCCGGATCCACCTATAAAGTCAGCGGCGCCCAGGCGCTATGGACCGCTCTTATCGCGGTAATATTGCTGGCGGCCACCCCGCTGCTGCGCCGCTGGCTGGCATTGCTGCCTCTGGGGGGCGCTACCGCCCGATCCGCCGGGGTGGCGCTGAAACCGGCCAGGGCGGCCATTTTGCTGCTGGCGGCGGGACTGATCGCCGCCGCTACCCTCAATGTCGGCCCGCTGAGTTTTGTCGGACTCATGGCGCCGCACATGGCGCGGTTGCTGGGATTTCGCCGGCCGCTGCCGCAGTTAGCGGTGGCCGGGTTGCTTGGCGCCATGCTGATGATCGCGGCAGACTGGTGCGGCAGGATTATTCTCTTCCCCTACCAGATACCGGCCGGTTTGCTGGCAACCTTTTTCGGCGCCCCCTACTTCATTTATCTCTTGCGCAGGCCGGCGGGGTAGGGCGTGCCTGGCGCAGCACGTAGGATGTATCGGACAGAACATTCTCACTCGCCGTTAAAAAGTTAATCTGACGCAATGATTCCATTAGTAATATAAATAATTGCTTGCAAAAAAAATGGCGTTACGCATAATCATGAACTCTTATAAGAATCATTCTCATTATTGTTTGCTTAAGGTTTGCACATGCGTACTGCCGTTGTTTCAACTCCCGCCCCATCGGGGGCCCTGCCGCGTTTGCTGGCGGTGATTATCGGTGCCGCTTGCGGGACCACGATGTTGCCGGTATTTGCCGCCACGACGGCGGATACAACCTCCACAGCGACCTCTTCCACCGCCGCTTCCGCGTCGAAGGGGGAAACCATGACCGTGGTGGCTTCTCCCAACAATGAATTCAGGGCCGGCGGCGACCAACTGGTACCGGCGTTTTTGGATGGCCCTATCGCCAACGGCGGACGTGTGGGATTTCTCGGACAGCAGGATGCGAACAACGTGCCCTTTAGCGTGGTGGGCTTTACCTCCAAGCTGATGCAGGATCAGCAGACCCGCTCCATCAGCGACGTGTTGCGTAACGATGCCTCGGTGCAAACCGCCTACGGCTACGGCAGTACTCAGGAAATCTTCAATATCCGCGGCTTTAAGCTCGCCAGTGAAGATATCTCCTATGGCGGTCTTTATGGCGTGCTGCCGCGCCAGTTCGTCGCTACCGAGATAGCGGAACGGGTAGAGCTGCTTAAAGGCGCCAGCGCATTTCTCAATGGCGTACCGCCGGGGGGCACCGGCGTGGGGGGCAACATTAATATCGAGCCGAAACGCGCCGGCGACGAGCCGCTGAACCGCGTTTCGCTGGACTATACCTCCAAATCACAAATTGGCGGCTCTTTTGACGTGGCGCGCCGTTACGGCGATGACAATCAGTGGGGCGTACGCGTCAGCGGTGTGCACCGCGAAGGCGGAACGGCGATTGACGATGAAAATCGCCGCCTGACGCTGGGCACCCTCGGCCTGGATTATCGCGGCGATCGTTTCCGCGCCTCGCTGGATGCGGGCGCCGAAAAACAAACCATTCACGGCGCCCGTTCAGTGGTCTATACCACCGGCCTGGATGAAATCCTCAAGCCGCCCTCCGCCACCACCAATTACGGCCAGAAATGGGCTTTTACCGATACCGAAAGCCAGTTCGGCGCCCTACGCGGCGAGTATGATTTAACCAATGACTGGACGGTCTATGGCGCGGTTGGGGGCAACCACACTCATGAATTCGGCTCCTACTCTTCCCCCACCCCTTTTGACGACAACGGCGACGCCACCGCGGGCATGTTGCGGGTGCCTTATTTCAGCGACAGCTTCTCCAGCCAGGCGGGCGTTCGCGGCAAATTCGACACCGGCTTTATCACCCATCACGTCAATTTGGGCTATTCAAGCGTTTGGACTCGGATTCGTACGGCTTACCAGATGACGGCCGGCAACATTCTCACCAATATCTACGATCCGAGCTATGTGGACGAACCCACCGTTCCAACCTATGCGGGCGGCAGGATGGGTGACCCAGGCGCCACCAGCCGCACCTTTAACAGCGGCGTGTCGCTGTCGGACTCCCTTTCCATGCTGGACGATCGCCTGCAGCTGATCGGCGGCCTGCGGCGCCAGAGCGTCAATGTCAGCAATTATGACTACACCGGCGTCGAGTCCAGCAAGTTCACTGAAACCAAGGTGACGCCGGCCTTTGGCCTCGTAGTCAAGCCCTGGCAGCATATCTCTCTCTATGCCAACCATATTGAAGCGCTGCAATCCGGCGAAACCGCCGGCGCCAGCTATGGCTCCGGCGTCGTCGTCAACGGCGGCCAGGTGACCGGCATCGAGACCTCAAAGCAGAACGAAGTGGGCGTGAAAGTGGATTACGGCCGCATCGCCGGTTCGCTGGCGGCATTCGAGATCAAAAAACCGGTGGCCTCGTACAATTACCTGGGGGACAACCAGTATGAATACGGCAACTATGGCGAGGAGCGCAACCGTGGGCTTGAGCTGAACCTATTCGGTGAACCGCTTCTGGGCGTACGCCTGAACGGCAGCGCTACCTGGATGGATCCGGAATTGACCAAAACCCAGGACGGCGCCTATGACGGCAACGACGCCATCGGCGTGCCGCGCTACCAGCTGGTGCTGGGCGGCGAGTGGGATCTGCCGAGGCTGAACGGCGTCGCCGCCACCGGCCGCGTGATTCGTTCCGGTTCCCAGTATGCCGACCAGGCCAATGATTTGAAGGTCAAGGGCTGGACCCGGCTGGATCTGGGGTTGCGTTATGACATGCAACTGCCGAAAAATAATATCGTCTGGCGCGCCAATGTGGAAAACGTCACCAACGAAAATTACTGGGCATCCGCCAGCGACGGCTATTTGACGCAAGGCGACCCGCGTTCTCTGAAACTTTCCATGACGGTGGATTTCTAACCGCCGGCGCTACCTTAGAACGCCCCGGCCTTGGCCGGGGCGCTAATCTTCCGCGCAACTTCACGGGGTTGGTATACAGTAATAACTGGAAAATCCCCGAAGGAGCGCATCATGATTACCGTTCATCATCTGAACCAGTCACGTTCCCACCGTATTCTCTGGCTGCTGGAAGAGCTGTCCCTGCCTTATGAGGTTGTGTATTACCAGCGGGAGAAATCCATGCTGGCCCCGCCGTCGTTAAAGCGCATTCACCCGTTGGGGAAAGCGCCCATCGTCACCGATGACGGGCTGACATTGGCGGAGTCGGGGGCGATTATCGATTATCTGGAGGCGCGTTATGACAGCGCGCACCTCTTCAGCCCGGCGGACGGCCTGAGCGACAGCGGTGTGCGATATCGCTATTGGCTGCATTATGCCGAAGGCTCATTAATGCCATTACTGGTGATGAAACTGATCTTCGGCATGCTGGGCAAGCCGCCGGTGCCCCTGCTGGCCCGTCCGCTGGGGGCGGCGGTGGGAAAGGGGGTACAGCGGCAATATGTGGACCCGCAATTAGCGACCCATCGCCAGTATATCGAGGATCACCTCACTTTATACCCCTGGTTTGCCGGCGAGCAGTTCACCGCGGCGGATATTCAAATGAGTTTTCCCATAGAAGGCCTGGTTTCCCGGTTCGGCGCCGAAGGTTTTCCTAAAATACAGGCATTCGTATCAAAAATTCAGTCTCGGCCGGCCTATCTGCGCGCTAAAGCCCGTGAGGAGAATAAATAATCGCTATAGCCCGGTTTTACCCATTCCTCATCAAGGTATCCCTATTTAACGGAATTTTGGGTTGAATTATCCCCGGCGGGAGCAGGATAATTCCTGCCCTCGCGATCCATAAGCACACCGGTATTTTAGGGAAATTTTCATGTCCAGCTCCACTCAACCGGCCGCTCCGCAGGCCAGATCACTATTTTCACTCGACGGTTGGTTCCAGATCTCCGCGCGGGGCAGCACTCTTCGCCAGGAAGTCTTAGCCGGTCTGACCACCTTTCTGGCCATGGTCTATTCGGTGATTGTCGTGCCCGGCATGCTGGGTAAAGCCGGCTTCCCGCCGGCTGCGGTCTTTGTCGCCACCTGTCTGGTGGCGGCGTTCGGGTCGCTGTTGATGGGCCTGTGGGCCAATCTGCCCATGGCCATCGGCTGCGCCATATCCCTCACCGCCTTTACCGCCTTCAGTCTGGTTCTGGGACAGCATATCAGCGTGCCGGTGGCGTTAGGGGCGATATTCCTGATGGGTATCCTGTTTACCCTGATTTCCGCCACCGGCATACGCTCATGGATTTTGCACAACCTGCCGATGGGCGTCGCCCATGGCACCGGTATCGGCATCGGCCTGTTCCTGCTGATCATTGCCGCCAACGGCGTCGGGCTGGTGGTGAAAAATCCCATTGACGGATTGCCGGTGGCCCTGGGCCGCTTCGCCTCGTTCCCGGTGATTATGTCCCTGGTGGGGCTGGCGGCGATCTTCGGCCTTGAGAAATTGCGGGTACCGGGTGGGATACTGCTGGTGATCATCGTAATCTCGCTGCTGGGACTGGCATTTGACCCTAATGTTACCTACCGGGGATTGTTCGCTCTGCCGACCTTATCCGACGCCCAGGGCCATTCGCTTATCTTGAATCTGGATATCAAAGGCGCGCTGCAGCCGGCGGTACTGCCCAGCGTGCTGGCCCTGGTAATGACGGCGGTGTTTGACGCCACCGGCACCATCCGCGCGGTGGCGGGCCAGGCTAACCTGCTGGATAATGAGGGCCAGATTATCAATGGCGGCAAAGCCTTGACGGCGGATTCCCTGAGCAGCATTTTTTCATCCCTGGTGGGGGCGTCGCCCGCAGCGGTCTATATCGAATCCGCCGCCGGGACCGCCGCCGGCGGCAAAACCGGTCTGACCGCCACTATTGTCGGCATATTGTTTTTGGTGATTCTGTTTCTTTCACCCCTATCTTATCTGGTACCGGGTTATGCCACCGCCCCGGCCCTGATGTATGTCGGCCTGCTGATGCTAAGCAACGTCGCCAAACTGGATTTGACCGATTTTGTCGATGCCATGTCCGGTTTGCTGTGCGCCACCTTCATCGTCCTGACCTGTAATATCGTCACCGGTATCATGCTGGGTTTTGGTTCGCTGGTGATAGGCCGCGTGTTTGCCGGCGAATGGCGCAAGCTCAATGCCGGTACGGTCATTATCGCCATCGCGCTGGTGACATTTTATGCCGGCGGCTGGGCCATCTGAGGTTGAAAAAAACGATCACAGATTTTTAACTTATGGCAAAATGATTTACCATAGCAGCTCACGTTTTCGCCCAGACTTTCTCCAGGCCGGACTGCAATACGTCGCCGGACCGACGACATAGTAAGGAATGCATGGAAATCTTCTTTACAATTTTGCTCCTCACCTTGATGGTTTCCTTATCGGGGGTGGTCACTCGCATCCTTCCTTTTCAGATTCCCCTCCCCCTGATGCAGATTGTATTGGGGGCGCTCATGGCCTGGCCGCGGTTTGGCTTGCATGTGGATTTCAATCCCGAGCTGTTTCTGGTGCTGTTTATCCCGCCGCTGCTGTTTGCCGACGGCTGGAAAACCCCGGCGCGTGAGTTTTTACGCCACGGCGGCGAGATTGTGGCGCTGGCGCTGGTACTGGTGCTGATTACGGTGGTAGGCGTCGGTTATCTTATTTACTGGATGGTGCCGGGTATTCCCCTGGTGGCGGCGCTGGCGCTGGCGGCGGTGCTCTCTCCCACCGATGCCGTGGCGCTGTCCGGCATCGTGGGGGAGGGACGCATTCCCAAAAAACTGATGGATATACTGCAGGGGGAGGCGCTGATGAACGACGCTTCCGGCCTGGTATCGCTGAAATTCGCCATTGCGGTGGCCATGGGGACCATGGTTTTCACCGTCGGCGGCGCGTCGCTGGAGTTCGTCAAGGTCGCCGCCGGCGGTTTGCTGGCCGGCGTGGCGGTGACCTGGGCCTACAGTAAATCCCTGCGCTGGATCACCCGCTGGAGCGGCGACGATCCCGCCACGCAGACCGTGCTGTTGCTGCTGCTGCCTTTTGCGTCTTATTTGATCGCGGAACATGTGGGCGTCTCCGGCATCCTGGCCTCGGTGGCCTCGGGCATGACCATCGGGCAATCCGGCATTATCCGCAATGCGCCGCTGGCCATGCGGCTGCGCGCCAACAGCGTCTGGGCAATGCTGGAATTTGTCTTTAACGGCATGGTCTTTATCATGCTGGGCCTGCAATTGCCGGAGATCCTCGAGACCTCCATCACCCAGGCCATACTGGACCCCACCATTGAAACCTGGATGCTGTTCAGCGATATTGTGGTGATTTACGCCGCCTTGATTTTGCTGCGCTTCGGCTGGCTGTGGCTGATGAAAAAATTCAGCCAGCGTTTTCTGAAGAAAAGGCCGATGGTCTTCGGTGATTACAGCACGCGTGAAATCCTGATTGCTTCATTTGCCGGCGTGCGAGGGGCGATTACCCTGGCCGGTGTCTTGTCGATACCTCTATTGCTCAGCGACGGCTCCGCCTTTCCCTCCCGCTATCAGCTGGTATTTATCGCCGCCGGCGTCATTGTATTCTCCTTGGTGTGCGGCGTAATCGCCTTACCCTTGCTGTTACGGGGCATGGTGGTGTCGGATAAGAGCCTGCACCGCAAGGAGGAGCGAATGGCGCGCGCCGCCGCCGCTGAAGTGGCCATCGAAAGCCTGCGGAAAATGCAGGAGCGTCTGGCGGGAGATCCGGAGGAAACTATCGACAATCAGCTGCTTACCGAGGTCAGCGCCCGGGTTGTAGGAAATTTGCGCCGGCGGATAGACGGCAATAATGAGCTGGGGAATGCCCTGCTGATTGAAAACCTTGAACGGCGGATGCGTCTGAATGCCCTGCGCGCCGAGCGGGGGGAGTATTATCATCTGCGGGCGCAGCAAAAGATCAGCAACGAGACGCTGGTAAAGCTGCTGCGGGATTTGGATTTACTGGAAGCGCTGCTGATAGAAAGCGAATAGCCGGTGCTCAGCGTTCCAGCGCCCCTCCCTGCGGCCAGTGCCGGCGGCAGGCCTCGATCCACGCCTGGGCGCTGTGAGGCAAATAGATCCCCTGTCGCCAGATCAATCCCAGTTGCCACATCATGGGCGGCGTCACCGGCAGCCATAACAGGCGTGATTTATCCAGCCGCTGGCAAATAGGCTCCGGCAGGATGGCGATACCGATGCCCGCTTCCGCCATGGCCGCCAGGAAATCCCACTGCCCGCTGCGCACGGCGATTTGCGGATTGATGCCCTCGGCCTGGAAAGCCCGCATTAAGTGCCGGTGCAGGGCGAAATCTTCGTTGTAAATCAATACCGGCCAATCGCCGAGCTCCGCCAGCGCTATCCCGGTACGATCCAGCCAAGGGGCGGCACGGGGCACCACGGCGCATAATGGATGGCTGAACAGCGGCAGTACGTTCAGGGTGGTTTCGGTTTCAGCGGTGAGGGCGGTGAGCGCCACATCCAGTTCGCCGGACAGGACCGCCTGCTGAACCGTCAGTCCGCCGAACTCGGCAATCAACAGCTCAATACCGGGATACCGGCGGCGGAATGAACTGATCAAATCCGCCATTTGGGTGCCCACCATCGGCGGAATGCCCAGCCGCAGACGGCCCTTTTTCAGCGAGCCGATGTCCTCCAGCTCCGACTCTAATTGTCGGAACTCATCCAGAATGGCCAGCCCGCGCTGATATACCGCCTGGCCGCTGTCGGTGAGCAGCAGTTTGCGTCCCTCGCGCATTAATAATGGCCTGTCCAGTTCGTCTTCCAGTTGCTTTAGCATTTTGCTGATAGTCGGCTGGGTAACGAATAACGCGTCGGCGGCACGAGTAAAGCTTTGTTGTTTAACCACTTCCACAAAATAACGGAGTGTACGGATATCCATTACTATTCCTTCCGGTAATGATTAACATAATATTAATTCATTTCATGCAACTTTAACCCTCCGCCTATAATGCTTCCACATCATTCAACGAAGGATCTCAAGGTGTTGTACACTGCGCGCATGGCAGTACCGTTACGCTGGGTAAACTTTCCCCTGGTGATCCAGCTGGCGTTGTATATCGGCTTATTCCTGGCTGCCCAGACGTTGGTGGATCGTTATCATTTGCCGTTGCCCGCCAACGTGGTGGGGATGTTTATGATGCTGGCGCTGATTCTTACCGGGATCCTGCCGGTGCGGTGGGTACGCGAGGGCGCGCGCTGGCTGCTGGCGGAGATGCTGTTGTTTTTTGTACCGGCAGTGGTGGCGGTTATCAATTACACTCAGCTATTGATGGTGGACGGCTGGCGTATCTGTGTGGTGATCGCTGTCAGCACCTTGCTGGTCATGGGGACCACCGCCGTAGTGGTGGATCGTGTTTATCGTTTTGAACTGAAAATGGCGCGTAAAAAACCCCATCATGGTTAATCTTATTCTGAGCTGTGTCTGTTTGTTTGTGACGCTGCTCTTATATTTCGCCAATAAGTTTCTTTATCGCCGCTATCATTATTTAATGCTGATGCCGCTGATATTAACGCCGGTGGTGTTGATAGCCTTACTGGCCGCCACCCATGTGACCTATCAACGTTATATGGTTGAAAACCAATGGCTATTATGGTTGTTGGGTCCGGCTACCATCGCTTTTGCGGTGCCGGTTTATGAAAACCTGTCATTGATTCGCCAGCACTGGCTGTCGCTGACCGCCGGCGTAGTGGCCGCCACCCTGATGGCGGTGTTGAGCTCGGTTTGGCTGGCGCGTTTGCTGGCGCTCCCCGAGATTATTCAGCGCAGCATGGCGGTTCGCTCCATTACTACCCCTTTTGCTCTGGCGGCGGCGCGGCAGGTGGGTGGCCAGCCGGATCTGGTGGCGCTGTTCACGGTGATAACCGGGGTATTCGGCATGGCAGTGGGGGATATTGTTTTTCTGCGCCTGTCGGTTCGGGCGAAAATGGCCAAGGGCGCGGGTCTGGGGGCGTCGTCCCATGGAGCCGGCACCGCCCGCGCCTATGAGTTGGGCCGCAAGGAGGGGGTGGTTTCCAGCCTGGTGATGATGTTGGCGGGCGTGCTGACGGTACTGCTCGCCCCGATGATCAGCCGGTTTATGTGGTAATGGTAAGGGGCCCGAGCGCAGCGGGCCGGTCTGCCTTTAACACGTTCGTTGCACGCTCGGTGATGGCGGTTTCCCTTTAACACGTTCGTTGCACGCTCGGTGATGGCGGGCTTACCGTGCCATGGGGCGCTCGGGCAGGCGGGAAGACCACGCCTGCTTCGACCCCATTGGCGCGGTCTCCCTTTAACACGTCCATTGCACGCGCGGTAATGGCGGGCCTATTCTGCAATGGGCCGTTTTCCCGTAGCGATAGTGTCGGTTGGAGGAGTCGAGGGTTCCTGCCACTCCCGGATGCCGGTCTGGGAGCGGATAAACTGAGCGTAAAACAAGCCCCGCTCCTGTACCGCCTGCGTCGAGCTGTCGGTAATGGAAAATATCCAGATGCCGATAAACGCCACCAGCATGGAAAACAGCGCCGGGTATTCATAAGGATAGATGGCTTTGGCGTGACCCAGTACCTGTACCCAGATGGTGGGTCCCAAAATCATCAAGGTCACCGCGGTGATGAGTCCCAGCCAGCCGCCCACCATGGCGCCGCGGGTGGTGAGTTTGGACCAGTACATCGACAGCAGGATAATGGGAAAGTTACAGCTGGCGGCAATTGAAAAGGCCAGCCCCACCATAAAGGCGATATTTTGTTTTTCGAACAAGACCCCCAGGCCGATGGCCACCAGGCCAAGTACCAGCACGGTGACTTTGGAAACTTTTAACTCGTCGCGCTCGGTGGCTTGGCCTTTTTTGATGACGCTTGCATAAATATCATGGGATACCGCCGACGCGCCGGCCAGGGTTAAGCCCGCCACCACCGCCAGTATGGTGGCGAAGGCTACCGCCGAAATGAATCCCAGGAAGAAATTGCCCCCCACCGCGTTAGCCAGATGGATAGCCGCCATATTGGCGCCCCCCAGCAACGCGCCGGTGCTGTCTTTGAACGCCGGGTTGGCTCCCACCAGCAGGATGGCGCCGAAGCCGATAATAAACGTCAGGAAATAGAAGTAACCCATGAAGCCGGTGGCATATAACACGCTTTTACGCGCTTCCTTGGCATCCTGGACGGTGAAGAACCGCATCAGAATATGCGGCAATCCGGCGGTACCGAACATCAGGGCCAGTCCCAGGGAGAGGGCGGATATGGGATCGGACACCAATCCGCCGGGACGCATAATGGACGCGCCTTTGCTGTGTACTTTCATGGCTTCGGAGAACAGCGTATCGAAGCTGAAATGAACGGTTTTCAGCACCATCAGCGCCATAAAGCTGGCGCCGGCCAATAACAGCACCGCTTTGATAATCTGCACCCAGGTGGTGGCCAGCATGCCGCCGAACAATACATACATCACCATCAGAATGCCCACCAGTACTACCGCCACATGGTAATTCAGGCCGAACAGCAGTTGGATGAGCTTACCCGCCCCCACCATCTGGGCAATCAGGTAAAGCGCCACCACCACCAGCGAACCGCAGGCGGACAACAGACGGATGGGTTTTTGCCGCAGGCGGTAGGAGGCGACGTCGGCAAAGGTATATCGCCCGAGATTGCGCAGGCGCTCGGCGATTAAAAACAGGATAATCGGCCAGCCCACCAGGAAACCCAGCGAATAAATCAGTCCGTCATAACCGGAGGTGTATACCAGCGCGGAAATACCGAGAAAGGATGCCGCCGACATAAAGTCGCCGGAGATGGCCAGCCCGTTCTGCAAGCCGGTGATTCTGCCGCCGGCGGTATAATAATCTTTCCGTGAACGGGTTCGTTTTGATGCCCAATAGGTGATATACAGCGTAAGGGCGACAAACAGCACGAACAGAATAATCGCCTGGACATTCAACGGCCGGCTGTCGCCGGTTGCCGCCTGAACCAGCAGCGGCAGCAGCCCTGATACACCCGCCGCCATTTTGACGAATTTAGCCATTATAACGTACCTCGCGCAGCAACTGCTGGGTCAGGCGATCGAATTCGCCGTTGGCGCGAACCACATATATCGCGGTGAGAATAAACGACATGATAATCAGGCCAATCCCCAGGGGAATGCCGCGGGTTACGCTGGTGCCTTCGTAAATCGGCGTACCCAGCCAGCCTGGGGCAAAGGCGATCAGCAGGATAAAACCATAATAGAGTACCAGCATAATCAGCGTGAGCAGCATGGCGAAATGCTGGCGTTTTTTCACCAGTTCTTGGAAGTGCGGATTTTTCTCAATCCGTTGATAAATGATGTCATTCATCAGGGATTCTCCAGTAGGGTATGGGTATTGTTGGAATAAAGCCGCCCGCGGGCGGCGGAAGTCTTATGAAGGCACGTTCATGGATTGTTTTTCTTCTAACAGCTTTTCCACCACGCCCGGATCGGCCAGGGTGGATGTATCGCCCAGATTCCCGGTATCGCCGGCGGCAATTTTGCGCAGGATACGCCGCATGATTTTACCGGAGCGGGTTTTGGGTAATGAATCTGTCCAATGCAGGATATCCGGGGTGGCTATGGAGCCGATTTCCTTGCGTACCCAGCTGCGTACATCGTTATAAAGTTCGGGGGTCGGCAGTTCTCCATGATTAAGGGTGATATAGGCGTAAATCGCCTGGCCTTTGATATTGTGCGGGATGCCCACCACCGCCGCTTCGGCGATCTTGGGATGGGATACCAGGGCCGATTCGATTTCGGCGGTGCCGAGACGGTGACCGGAGACATTAAGCACGTCATCCACCCGGCCGGTTATCCAGTAATAACCGTCTTCATCCCGCCTGGCGCCGTCGCCGCTGAAATACATGCCCTTGAAGGTGGAAAAATAGGTTTGCTCAAACCGGTCGTGATCGCCGTATAGCGTGCGCGCCTGTCCCGGCCAGGAATCGACGATGACCAGATTCCCTTCGGCGGCGCCCGGCTGCGGCTCGCCGCCGTTATCCACCAGCGCCGGCTGGATACCGAAAAACGGCAGTGATGCGGAACCGGCCTTGAGCGGCGTGGCCCCCGGCAGCGGCGTAATCATGAAACCGCCGGTCTCGGTCTGCCACCAGGTATCCATAATCGGGCATTTGCCGTTGCCGATTTTATGGTAGTACCACTCCCAGGCTTCCGGATTGATGGGTTCACCCACCGAGCCCATGATGCGCAGGGATTCGCGGCTGGTGCCTTCGATAGCCTTGTCTCCCTCCGCCATCAGCGCGCGGATGGCGGTGGGGGCGGTATAAAGTATATTCACCCGATGCTTATCCACCACCTGGGCCATGCGCCTGGCGTCCGGCCAGTTGGGCACGCCCTCGAACATCAGCGTGATGGCGCCGCAGGCCAAGGGGCCATACAGCAGGTAGCTGTGACCGGTGACCCAGCCGACATCGGCGGTACACCAATAGATATCCCCGGGATGGTAATCAAACACATACTTGAAGGTCATGGCGGCATAAACCAGATAGCCGCCGCTGGTATGCAATACGCCCTTGGGTTTGCCGGTGGAACCCGAGGTGTAAAGGATAAACAGCGGGTCCTCGGCATTCATTTCGGCGGGGGGACAATCGTCCGACGCGCCGGCCATGGCGTCATGCCACCAGATATCCCGGTTCCCCCGCCAGTTGATATCTTTACCGGTTCGTTTTAATACAATCACTTTTTCCAGGCTTTTGACCGCCGGGTTTTTCAACGCCTCGTCGATATTTTGTTTCAGCGGGATTTTTCTGCCCGCGCGGATCCCTTCGTCGGCGGTGATCATAAGCTTAGCGCTGGAATCCACAATCCGGCCGGCGATCGCCTCGGGAGAGAATCCGCCGAATATCACCGAATGAATGGCGCCGATGCGCGCGCAGGCCAGCATGGCGACGGCGGCTTCCGGCACCATCGGCATATACAGCGCCACCACATCGCCTTTGGCGACCCCTTGCGACTTAAGCACGTTGGCGAAACGGCACACGTCCCGGTGCAACTGGCGATAGGTGATGATTTTGCTTTCCTTGGCATCATCCCCTTCCCAGATAATCGCCGTCTGCTCGCCACGTTCCGCCAGATGCCGGTCCAGGCAATTGGCGGCTACGTTGAGCGTGCCGTCCTCAAACCAGCGGATCCGGATATGGCCGGGATCGAACGAGGTATTCTTAACCTGGGTATAAGGGGTAATCCAATCGATGATTTTGCCCTGTTCACCCCAAAAAGCGGCCGGGTCATTCACGGATTGCCGGTATAGCTGCCGATATTGTTCTTCTGAAATGAGTGCCCGCTGCGCAATATCAGCGGGAATCGGATAGGTATGCGGTTGACTCATGGTTTCCTCCTTTAAATGTTAATAGTATGTCAAACTTAAGTTAATTAAACCTATCCCGACGGCTTTGTTTCCTTTTTGCGCAGTAGATCACGCATCTTTGGTGAGGTTTTGCTAAAGCGGCATTCTTCCGCTTTTCCTCAGAGTGAACATCGTCCTTTTGCCAGGGTATTCATCATACTTATACCCGTGCGCGGGGCGATATAAGTGGCCGCGCCTTTAGCGGTAAAGAAAAATATACCGCGGAGAAAAAACCTTGGGGGAAGTGATAAACATTACTTTATTCATACTTTTAACTTATTGAATTACATATAGTTAAGTTATATAAATCGTCTATTCAACCCTGTCAGTGATAAATGATTACGAAGCGAGGATAAATCATTGCTTGCATTGGTGCTTTTTAAGGTGTTACAGAATAGCGTCCTTATCTTTTGTGCGTTGAAAATCGACCCCGCCGGATGCAGCCGGATAGCGTAATGAAGCGAATAAAAAGCAGTGCGTGTCACGATCTCGGCCGTGGCGGGATGGTCGTAGGGGAAAATATTGTTATGAAAAGGTTAAATTTTAGTCTCGCCTGGCAAATTCTGTTGGCGCTGGTATTGGGCATCGGCGCCGGGGCGATATTACACAACCAGGGGGAACCGCGGGATTGGCTGATGGGCAATATCCTGACGCCGGCCGGCGATATATTTATTCACCTGATCAAGATGATTGTGGTGCCGATAGTGATTTCCACTTTGATAGTGGGTATTGCCGGGGTAGGGGATGCGAAAAAGCTGGGCAAGCTCGGCTTGAAGACCCTGCTTTATTTTGAACTGGTCACCACTATCGCTATTATCCTGGGCATCACTCTCGCCAACGTTTTTCAACCGGGACAGGGCATCGATATGTCCTCTCTGGCGGTGGTGGATATCTCGCAATATGAAAGAACCTCCCAGCAGGTGCAAAGCGGCGGCCATAGTCTGGCGGGCACGCTCCTGTCGTTGATTCCGCAGAACATCTTCGCCGCCATGGTCCGCGGCGACATGCTGCCGATCATTTTCTTTTCCGTGCTGTTCGGTTTGGGATTGGCGGCATTGCCCGTTGAAACCAAAACGCCGTTGCTGAATGTGTTTAAAGCGGTGGCCGAGACCATGTTCAACGTGACGCATATGATTATGCGTTATGCCCCGGTTGGGGTTTTCGCCCTGATTGCGGTGACTGTGGCCAATTTCGGTTTTGCCTCGCTGCTTCCCCTGGCCAAGCTGGTGCTGCTGGTTTACGCCGCGATTATTTTTTTCGCCCTGGTTGTCCTGGGCCTGGTGGCGAGGCTATGTGGCCTGCGTATTTGGACGCTGATCCGTATTTTGAAAGAAGAATTGATCCTGGCCTATTCTACCGCCAGTTCGGAAAGCGTGTTGCCGCGCATTATCGAAAAAATGGAAGCCTATGGCGCGCCGCGGGCGATAACCAGCTTCGTGGTCCCCACCGGCTACTCTTTCAACCTGGACGGCTCCACGCTTTATCAAAGCATTGCGGCGATATTTATCGCCCAGCTTTACGGTATCGATTTGTCCCTCGGACAGGAAATCGTTTTGGTGCTGACATTGATGGTCACCTCAAAGGGGATTGCCGGAGTGCCGGGAGTATCCTTTGTGGTGCTGCTGGCAACCCTTGGCAGCGTGGGAATTCCGTTGCAGGGTCTGGCGTTTATCGCCGGAGTCGATCGTATTCTCGATATGGCGCGCACGGCGCTCAATGTGGTGGGTAATGCGTTGGCGGTAGTGGCCGTCGCCAAATGGGAGAATCAATTCGACGATGAGAAGGCCCGTGCCTATGAAAAAGAGAGGCTGACGGTCAAAGCGCCGCATTCATCTCTATCGTAACAAACTCGCGGCACCACCAGTGCCGCGAGATTCCCATTAACCTTTACGGTGCAGGATACGGTAAAGCGCCGGGATCACCAGCATCGACAGCAGCGGCGCGCTCACCATGCCGCCGATCATCGGCGCGGCGATGCGCTGCATCACCTCCGATCCGACTCCGCCGCCCCACATGATGGGCAGCAGCCCGGCCATGATGGTGGCCACCGTCATCACCTTCGGCCTGACCCGCAGTACCGCGCCCTCGCGGATCGCCGCCAGCAGCTGTGGCTCCGACAGCGGCTCGCCGTTGACCCGGTGGTTTTCCATCGCGTGATTAAGGTAAAGCACCATGATCACCCCGAACTCCGCCGCTACCCCAGATAGGGCGATAAAGCCCACCGCGGCGGCCACCGAAAGATTGTAGTGCAGCAGATAGAGCAGCCAAACCCCGCCTATCAGCGCAAACGGCAGCGTGCCCATGATAAGCAACGCATCCCGTACCCGGCTGAAGGTGACATACAGCAGCACGAAAATTATCGCCAGGGTAAACGGCAGCACGATTTTCAATTTGGCGCTCGCTCGCTCCAGATACTCAAATTGTCCAGACCAGCTCAGCGACACGCCGTCCGGCAGCTTGACCTGCTGCGCCACCACCTGCTGCATGGCATCCACGGCGGATTTCAAATCGCGGCCGCGTAAATCCACGTAGATCCAGTCCGACAAACGGGCATTTTCGCTTTTCAACATCGGCGGGCCTTCGGTGACCTTGATATCCGCCAGATCGGACAAGGCCACCTGCGCGCCGCCGGCGGTGACCACCGGCAAATCCTTCAGCTTTTGCACCGAATCCCGCAGTTCGCGGGGATAGCGCACGTTGATGGGAAAACGCTCGCGGCCCTCAATGGTTTCGCCGATATTATCGCCGCCGATAACCGCCGCCACGATGGATTGCAGCTCGCTCACCGATACGCCGTAGCGGGCGGCGCGCACCCGGTCGATATTGATATCGATATAGCGGCCGCCGTTAAGCCGTTCCGCCAGGGCGGAAGTCACGCCGGGCACGGTTTTCACCACCCGTTCGATCTGCTGGGCCACCGCTTCGATATCGTTGATATTGTTGCCGTTGACCTTGATGCCCACCGGGCTTTTGATGCCGGTGGCCAGCATGTCCAGCCGGTTGCGGATAGGAGGCACCCAAACATTGGCCACGCCGGGCAGCGATACCGTCCGATCCAGCTCCTGTATCAGCTTATCGGTGGTCATGCCCGGCCGCCATTGATCCCGGGGTTTAAAATGGATGGCGGTTTCGAACATGGTCAAGGTCGCCGGATCGGTGGCGGTTTCGGCGCGTCCCGCTTTGCCGAACACCGTCGCCACCTCCGGCACGGTTTTAATCAGCCGGTCGGTTTGCTGCAACAGGCGGGCGGCCTCGTTGGCTGAGATGCCGGGCAGGGTGGAGGGCATATAGAGCAAATCCCCCTCGTCCAGCGCCGGCATGAATTCGGTGCCCAGCCGACTCAACGGAAAAAGGGTAATGAGCAGCAATGCCAGGGACAGGGACAAAGTGGTTTTCGGCCAGTGCAGGACCTTTTCCAATAACGGCCGATACAAACCGATAAGCCCCCGGTTAATGGGATTGGCGTTTTCATCGGGAATACGCCCGCGGATAAAGTAGCCCATCAGCACCGGTACCAAGGTGATGCCCAGACCGGCGGAGATGGCCATGGCATAGGTCTTGGTAAACGCCAGCGGACCGAACATCTTGCCTTCCTGCGCCTCCAGCGAGAAGACCGGAATGAACGACAGGGTAATGATAAGCAGGCTGCAAAACAGCGCCGGGCCCACCTCGGTGGAAGCCTGGGCGGAAATCTGCCAGTAGTCCTCCCCCACCGGCGTTTGGCCGGGGTGATCGTGCCGCCACTTTTCCAGCACCTTGTGCATGTTCTCTATCATGACGATGGCCGCATCCACCATCGCGCCGATGGCGATGGCGATGCCCCCCAACGACATGATATTGGCGTTGACCCCCTGATAATGCATGACGATAAAGGCGCCGAGGATCCCCAGCGGCAGGGTGATGATCGCCACCAGCGCCGAGCGGAAATGAAACAGGAACAGGCTGCACACCAGGGTGACCACGATAAACTCTTCCAACAGCTTATGGGAAAGGGTCTCGATAGCTTGCTTTATCAGGTTGGAGCGGTCGTAAACCGGGACAATCTGTACGCCCGACGGCAGGCTGCGGCGGATTTCATCCAGTTTCTTTTTCACGCCGTTAATGGTATCCAGCGCGTTTTTGCCGTACCGCATCACCACAATGCCGCCGGCCACTTCCCCTTCGCCGTTGAGCTCCGCCACGCCGCGCCGCATTTCCGGCCCGAGACGCAGGCTGGCGACATCGGACAGCAATATCGGTACGCCGCCGCGGGTGGTAATGACAATATTGTCAAAATCCGCCGTGGTTTTCAGGTAACCGGCGGCGCGCACCATATATTCCGCTTCATTCATCTCCAGCACCGAACCGCCGCCCTCCTGGTTGGCCTGTTTGACCGCATCGATAACCTGCTGGTGGGAGACGTTCAGGGCCCGCAGCCGATCCGGCTTCAGGATGATTTGGTATTGCCGCACCATACCGCCGACGCTGGCCACTTCCGACACGTTCGGCACCGTTTTCAGTTCGAATTTCAGCGTCCAATCCTGCAGGGCGCGTAAATCCGCCAGGCTATGGCGTCCGGTTTTGTCCTCCAGGGCATACTCATAGACCCAGCCGACGCCGGTGGCATCGGGTCCCAGGCTGGCCCGGGCGTCCGGCGGCAGAGTGGATTGTACCTGGCTCAGGTATTCCAGCACCCGCGATCGCGCCCAGTAGGGATCGGTGCCGTCTTCAAACAGGATGTAGACATAGGAGTCGCCGAACATCGAGAAGCCGCGCACCGTGGTGGCGCCCGGCACCGACAGCATGGTGGTGGTTAACGGATAGGTAACCTGGTCCTCCACCACCTGGGGCGCTTTACCGGGATAGCTTACGCGGATAATGACCTGTACGTCGGAAAGGTCCGGCAGCGCATCCACGGGCATGCGCTGCAAGGCCCATATTCCCCAGGCGGTGAGCAGCGCCGCTCCCACCAACACCAATAGCCGGTTGCGCAGCGACCAGCGGATGATAAACGCGATCATCGGACGCTCCTTACCGGTATCATCTGCGTGATACGGGCGCCATTATCATCCAGGGTAAAATGGAACAACACCCGGCTGCCCACCGCCAGTCCCTGGGGCAGTTTCCCGTCGGGCAGGGTGAAGTCCATGGTCATCGGCGACCAATGCAGTTCAGGCACCGCATGATGGGACAGCGTGACCTGCCCATTGCTGACGGCGTCAATCACTCCTTGGGTGGCATACTCTCGGGGCTTGGCGGCGGCGGGCTCCGCTGTCTGGACGGATGCCGGCGCCGCGCCGGAGGACATCGCCGGCATATCGGGCATGGGCGCCATACCCGGCATATCCGCCATGCCCGGGGCATTAGATTGAGCCGGTGTTTTAGCGGGAACCGGAGCCGGGCCGGAAGACATCCCCGGCATATCCGCCATGCCCGGGGCATTAGATTGAGCCGGTGTTTTAGCGGGAACCGGAGCCGGGCCGGAAGACATCCCCGGCATATCCGCCATGCTGGCGGCGGAGGTCTGTGTCGGCATTTTGGCGGATGCCGTACCCGTTGCCGAGACGTCTGCGGCGGCCTGCGGGGCGGCATCGGCCGCCGCCGGCGGGTTACCGGTCATTTGCGGCAGCGCGCTGCGCAGGCTGGCTTCGGAATCAATCAGGAACTGACCGGAGGTCACCACCCGATCGCCGGCCCGGAGCCCTTGGCGTATTTCCACCCAATCGCCGAATTCACGTCCGGCGGTGATTTCCACCGGTTTGAAATGCCCGTCCCCTTCCGCCAGCAGGACGGTATTGCGGCTGCCGGTCTGAATCAACGCGTCCTGGGGAATGGCCAAGACGGTTTCTCCTTGTGCCGCCCGGGCCAACCGCACGTTCATATACATGCCGGGCTGCAATCGGTTATCCCGGTTAACCAGCGCGATACGGGCCCGATAGGTCCGGGTGGCGTCATTCACCACCGGCAGCACCTCGCTGATGCGGCCATGAAAGGATTCGCCGGGCCAGCGCGCCGTGGTGGCGATGATGTCGCTGCCCGGCGTCACGGCGCCGGCCTGGGATTCGGGGTAATCCGCCACCACCCACACCGGATCCAGCGAAGCCAGTTCAAACATGGCCTGGGAAGCGGAGACCTGACTGCCTTCGCGCACATCCAGCTTGCTGATAAAACCTCTTTCCGGCGCCCGGATTTCAATGCGGGTCTGCGGCTGCCCGGTTTTTTCGATGGCCCGGATCAGGTCATCTGGCATAAACAGCAACTGCAATCGTTGCCGCGCCGCGGCGGTCAGCGCCGGGTCGCCCAAATGGCGCACCGCCAGATATTCCTGCTGAGCGGCGCTCCATTCCGGGATCCAAAGTCGTGCCAGCGGTTGATTCTTGGCCACCTGCTGCTGTTCGGCCCTGACATACAACTTTTCCACCAGCCCGTTGGCCCGGGCGGGAATGATCTGTATGCCGCGGTCGTCAATGCTCACCGTACCGAATGCATCAAGGCGGGACTGCATCACCCGTTGTTCCACGAACGCCTGCCGCACCCCCAGATTTTGCTGCTGGCGGGCGCTGACCGTCACGCCTCCATCCTGCGCATCTTCATCGGCGTAACGCGGCTTTAGCGGCATATCCATCAGCGGGGACTTGCCCGGCTTGTCAAATCGCTGCCCCGGCGACATGGGATCATACCAATACAAGACTTTCCGACCGCCGCTGTCAGCGGTGGCCGGCGCGGCGGTTTGGGCGTCCGCCGGGGTCACTATCGCGGGCTGGCGCAAAAAATAGCCGGCGGCGAAGGCGGCTGTCAGCGCCGCCAGGCTTATCAAGGGCGTGACCATACGGCCCGTGTTGAAACGGCTCATGATTGGGTCTCCTGCGGAATGAGATAGCGGATGGCGGCCCAGCTTTGCGCCAGATCCCGTGCGGCGCGGTTTGCCTCAAGTTCGCTTTGCAGCAGTGCCCGCCGCGCGGCCAGCATATCGGTCAGGGTGGCGCTGCCGGTGCGGTATTGCGCCTGGGTCAGCTGCAGACGCTGCCGCTGCAACGGCAGAACATCATCTTTTTGCCGCTGCCAGCGGGTTTGCGCGGCCTGGTATTGGGCTATCAGCATAGCCAGCTGTGCGTTGTGGTCGCGAATGGTGGTTGCCAGCTGATCGTTGGCTGCAAAGGTCCGGGCCTGATCCGCCGCGTGATCTTTATCCTGGCGCTGGGACTGGAACAGCGGCAAATCCATGGTGAACATCACGCCGGCCATATCATCGAGACGATCGGCACGCCTGCCGTAGTAGACCTCAATGCCCACATCCGGGATGGCCGCTACCGCCGACTGGGCGGAACGGGCCTGAGCGACTTCCGATTCACGGCGGGCCTGCAGGATTTCGGGGTGTTGATCGATGCCCTGCGCCAATACCGCCGGATCGGCGGGCAGGCGTTCAAAGCGCGGCAGCTGGCCGGCGGCGATGGCCTGGCTGTCGCCGGTCAACCGCGTCAGCTTGGCCTGCGCCACCGCCACATCACGCTCCGCGTCGGTCACCGCATTTTGCATATCCACCACTACCAAGCGTCCATCCAGCACCGATGCGGCGCTGCCGCCCCCTGCCACCGCCGCCCGCTGCACCGAGATTTGCCGTTCGCTTTCCGCCAGCAGGCTGCGGGCCGCCGTCAAACCCTGCCGGGCCAGGGCCATATCCAGCCAGGCCTGTGCTGTGTCGCGCTGCAACTGCGCCCGCAGGGTTTGATAACCGGCGGTAGCGGATGCCGCTTCAGCGCGAAAAGCATCGGCTTTCCGATCGCGCTTGGTGCTGCTGATGTAATCCTGCTGGATGCCGATGCGCTGCATGGTCATATCTTCGCGAGTAAATCGATGGGCGTTGTTACCCCCCACCGGCAGGTTTTCGATGCCGAATTCCAGCTTGGGATCCGGCAATTGGGTGGCGGAATCCGCCTGGTTCGCCAAGGCCTGCCGTTCATGACGATTGGCGGAGAGTTCGGCGGAATAGTGTTCGGCACGGGCCAGTGCCTCATCCAGGTTCAGTTCCGCGGCGGAAGTCGTCGCGGAAGCGAGCAGCATGAGGACCAACCACGCCCGTTGAGAGCATGGAAGTAACATGGCTGTCCTCGCTTAAGGCTGAACGGGATGGATGGCGGTAAGCTGATAGCCCTGCGCATCCTGGCGGAAACTGAAATCAACCTGGGTGCCTACCGCCAGCTTCTGGCCGGCAAAGGCAGGAGGCACCGCGAAGGTCATGGTCATCGGCGGCCAGTTCAAGGCCGGAATGGCGTGATGGGCTATAGCCACATGTCGGCTATCCCACAGTTTGATAATACCCTGGGAGTGATAGTCCGAGGCGGCCGCATCGGCCGCGGTCATCATGCCGTGGTCATGCTGCATGCCGGGCATATCGCCCATGGCCGCCATATCGTCGGCAAAGGCCGGTAAGTTGAAGAGAGAAAAAGCGGAAAGAACGACAATCAGTAAAGCTCGCATGGGATAAATTCCTAAACATAAGTCATACACTACCCGCGCATTACAGCGAGGGTAACCATTGGCGTTATGTCTGGATCTATTCCCGGAACCGGCAGAAGCGAATCTCTGCCGGCGGCCCTGCTATGGGCGGAGCAAGCCAGGCGGCATCCTGGATACAGGGTTCGTCGCGCCAGTCCGCCAACTGCAAATCGGTCTGGCTGGGCAGGACGGCAAACGGCGCATGGGGAGAATCTTTTTGCGCATTATCCGGGACGCAGTGCTTATCGCACAGCAAACCCGGTTCAGCGGCATGCTGCTGCGGGTCGTTATCGTGGAGCATACTCTCGGTATGTTCCATGGCGGCGGGCAGCGCGGTAACCGGCATAGAGCACTGGTGGCTGGCCAGCGCCAGCTGGGCGTTCAGTAACAGCCAAAAGGCCAGTAAAATCAAGGCAAACATTCGCCGCCGCCGGCAGCGAAGCTTAACCATGAATTTAGTTACCGAAGCGGAAGACAACATTATTTCCTTTTAAACAAGCCGGCATCGTACACAGCCGAAAGGTCAAAGCCCGTCAAAACCCAGCATGGCCGGAGGACGCTTATCTGCCACCGGTTTGCCACAGTGAACGCGAAAAAGCCGACAACGTTATTGATGCGCGTCAACTTTCTTGAAATGAGCCCTCGGAGACAAGAAAATTTGCATTTATTGACATTCGTATGCGGGGTGCTGTTGAATTCTTTGAATGAATTTTGCAATTAAAAAAAGATCATTTATCTAATAATTAACTTTAAATTTAAAGGAGATGGCACGATGCCGATTAGTAATTTATCTTTTCCCCACAAGACAAGTCCTTACATTGGACAAAATTTGGAAATCGTCCACAAAAAATTACATTCAGTCAACAACACCACTCTGGTTAATTTTAAAGCTCCTGATGCATCAAAATCCCGTGAAAATATAAAAATAGCCTTGGAGAATAATTCATTACACCTCAAAGAGTCTCCTCTTTTACGAGCAATAAAACGGAATGATGCTGAGCAGCTGGAAGATTTTTTCAGTTACGAAAATAGATATTCCGGTGCGGAAAAATTAAATTTTAGAGATGAAGACGGTAACACGGCCGTTATGCATGCGGTTAAAAAAAACAACATGGAACTGCTGGCAAGATTAGAAAAAAATTTCTTCAGTGAAAAATTTATTCATAGGATACCCCTGGATAATGAACTGCCCGATAATAACGGAAATACCCCACTCATGGTAGCGATTAAAAATGGGCATAAAAAAATGGTTGCTCATCTATTATCGATGGAAGCGACTAATGTTTATCATAAAAATAATGAGGGCGAAAGCGCCTTCACCATGGTCATTAACGATAATGAGCTATCCTTAGAAATTTTCAAACTGGTTTGCGACCATACCCAACTTTCTGCCTACGATGAGCAGGGACGAACGTTATTAATGAAAACGGTGATTGGCGGCACGGTAGAGAAAGTAAAGTATGCATTACAACGCGTAGACCACTTGATAAATCAATTGGATGTTAACGGCAACTCCGCCCTGGCGCTGGCCCGGCGGCGTGGTGATAAAGATATCATAAAACTTGTTTCGGACAGTATTGATAACATTAAGAGCTCTTCCATTGACAGTATCGTCATGGACTATGAGAAGGATACCGACTTTCATAACCACTTTGTTGCCCACCGTGGCGACTTTGTTTTTGGCCTGTCGGAGTTTCGTACCGAATATCTGTTGAGGCTGAATAACGCGTCTAAGGATAATTTTAATATTATAAATTATTATACCAATCGCATAGCGAGGCGTATTTTTTTGGCGGAGAAAAATCTGGCGATGCTGCATAGTGGTTTCATCAATACAGGCGGTAGGAAAATTTCACCTAGGGAGATTGTCCACGCACTGGAGGTTTTTCCTGATATCTACGAAGCGGCCAGCGCGAATGATGATATAGAATATCCCTATGCGTGGCATGAATATAATCTGATACGCGGTGAAATAAAAAAATTTGATATAAAAACGATGCTGGTTGAAGTCCATGATAATTATGACAAATACGATCACTATCTTCATTTGGCCTACTCCTCCCGGTTGGGTTTCCGGATTCCGCTGTTTTGGAAGCGCAGCAGCAAAGTGGGCATTGAGATCATTATACGTAACAGCAAAAGGCATCTGCATTTCGTACTTGATGGATTGGATCAACAAAGAATCACCGATAAAATCGAAGATTCCGTGACAGCATCCGAATTGCGATATATCTATAGGAATAAAGAGAAGCTGGAGGGAAGATTGCATTTTTACCACGATTATCGGCGGGTGCCGGCGCCGTGGGCAGCTGGTGAGAGGTTTAGCGGCCTATGGGCCGCGTATATTCCCACCGATAAGGACACAGCCGCTCAGCGCAGATAATGCACTACCTGGTTACTGCTGCCGCGCCAAATCAGCGCCGGGTCGCGCAGATCCTGCACAAATTTGCCGTCAATCAGCACATTGATAAGCGATGTCACCTGCTGCTGGGGCTCGGTAAGAGAGTCCAGCGTATAACCGGTCCAGACCCAGATATCCTTGCCGGGGCACTCGGTCCGGACCCGCTGCACCAGATGCAGCACCGCGGACAGGTTATGCGGATGCAGCGGATCGCCGCCGGAAAGCGTCAATCCCTGCCGGTGAATCCGCGTATCCTGCAGGTCGGCGATAATCTGGTCTTCCAGTTCGCTGGTAAAAGGGAACCCCGAGTCCACCCGCCAGGTGCTTTTATTGTAGCAGCCCGGACATTGATGCTCGCAGCCCGCCACAAACAGGGTGCAGCGGGTGCCGGGGCCGTCAATCACATCTACCGGGTAATACTTGTGATAATTCATGACCGTATCAGCCCAGCTGCCCGTCCGGTAAATGTTTAACCCGCCGTTTCACTTCTTCCTGTTTACCCGCGTTAAAAGGCCGCGCGTCCGGACTGCCGAGATAACCGCATACCCGCCGCGTGACAGAGACCTTGGCGGGATTATGATTGCCGCATTTCGGGCAGGTAAAGCCTTTGCTGGTGCAGGAAAATTCGCCGGTAAAGCCGCATTCGTAGCATTCATCGATAGGAGTATTGGTGCCGTAATAGGGCACGCGGGTATAGCTGTAATCCCAGACGTCCTCCAGCGCTTTCAGGTTATGCTGGAGATTGGGGTACTCGCCGTAGCAGATAAAACCACCGTTGGACAA
The DNA here is from genome assembly GCF_047324255.1 of Sodalis sp. RH15. NCBI lineage: Bacteria > Pseudomonadati > Pseudomonadota > Gammaproteobacteria > Enterobacterales > Bruguierivoracaceae > Sodalis > Sodalis sp. RH15. Next base: position 5,817,692 of record NZ_CP178738.1, on the reverse strand, counting down.
AGGCGGATAGGGCGCTTCGAAATCCAGCTTATCGTAGGGATTCACCTGCTTTTCCACATCGAGATGGAAGCTGTTGGTGTAATAACCTTTATCGGTAACGCCGGGGATCACGCCGAACTCGGCGGTGTCCAGTCGGCAGAAGCGGTCGCACAGATTTTCGCTCGGCGTACTGTACAGGCTAAAGCCGTAACCGGTTTCTTCTTTCCATTGCTCGGTGGCGGCCTTCAGGCGGGCCACTATCGCTATCGCCGTTTCGCGCAGATGCTGATCGTCAAAGACATGGGTCTCGCCGCCGAACAGGGCATTGATGGTTTCATGCACGCCGATATAGCCCAGGGAAATGGAGGCCCGGCCGTTTTTGAAGATTTCCGCCACATCGTCATCAGCTTTCAGCCGCACGCCGCAGGCCCCTTCCATATACAGGATCGGCGCAACACGGGCCTTCACGCCGTCAAGGCGCGCGATACGGGTCATCAGGGCCTTCTTGGCCAGCACCAGCCGTTCATCCAGCAACTGCCAGAAACGCGCCTCGTCCCGCTTTGCTTCCAGGGCGATACGCGGCAGGTTCAGGCTGATAACGCCTAAATTGTTGCGGCCGTCATGGATTTGCTTGCCGTCCTCTTCATAAACCCCCAGGAAACTGCGACAACCCATCGGCGTTTTAAACGAACCGGTAACTTTCACCACCTGATCGTAATTCAGGATATCCGGATACATCCGTTTGCTGGCGCATTCCAGGGCCAGTTGTTTGATGTCGTAGTTGGCATCGCCGTATTTGTGATTCAAACCGTCGCGAATAGCGAACACCAGTTTCGGGAACACGGCGGTTTTGCGGTTCTTGCCCAGGCCGGCGATACGGTTGCGCAGGATGGACTGCTGGATCAAGCGCGATTCCCAACTGGTGCCCAATCCGAAACCAAAGGTCACGAACGGCGTTTGTCCGTTGGCGGTATGGAGCGTGTTGACTTCATATTCCAAGGACTGGAAGGCGTCATAACACTCTTTTTCCGTGCGGGAAAGGGCATAGCCTTTGGCGTCGGGAATTTTCCACTGTGCCGCGGTATTGCAATGTTTATCGAAGCTGGCGGCAACGTAGGGGGCCAAAATCTCATCAATGCGGTTGATGGTGGTGCCGCCGTAGATATGGCTGGCGACCTGGGCGATAATCTGCGCGGTAACGGCGGTGGCGGTGGAGATGGACTTGGGCGGCTCAATCTCTGCGTTGCCCATTTTAAAGCCCTTGGTCAGCATGCCCTCCAGATCGATCAGCATACAGTTGAACATGGGGAAGAAGGGCGCGTAATCCAGGTCGTGATAATGAATATCACCCCGCTCATGGGCCAGCACCACGTCACGCGGCAGGATATGCTGCCGGGCATAATGCTTGGCCACGATGCCGGCCAGCAGATCCCGCTGGGTGGGGATGACTTTGCTGTCTTTGTTGGCGTTTTCATTCAGCAAGGCCATATTGCTTTGTTCCACCAGGCCGCGTATTTCCTGATTCAGGCGGCCCCGCTGCTCCCGGGCGACGTCTCGGTCGTGGCGGTATTCGATATACAGGCGGGCCAGCTTCTTGTAAGGTCCGGCCATCAGCTGGTTTTCCACGGCATCCTGGATATCGCGTATATCCACGTGGGAACGGCTGTTCATTTGTTCCGCCACCGAGGCGGCGACGGCGGCGCAATACTCGTTATCTTCGACGTCGGCTGCCTGTGCAGCGTGTTTGACGGCCTGGCAGATGCGTTCCTCGTCGAAATTAACCTGGCAACCGTCTCGTTTGATCACTACCGGTTTCACGATGCAACTCCTTGTACGCCTGATGCGGGGTGAGTGGTTAGCTCCTTACCCCCAGTTTTCCCGGTGAAATGCCTGCGGGTGCGATAGCTAGGGATAGGAGTGGTTGCCACTATATATAGTCTAATAGTAATAGAAACGACACTAGATGTAGAGTATGGGCCAGAAAAAGTGAACTAAAATTGACTTCGCGCAAGAAAATCGGCCCCTGGCCGAAGAGTTGACCAGCTCAATTTTTAGGCTGAAAAGGGCAGGTTAAGACTTATCTTGCTGAAAACGAATCGGTAAATCCCTTAAAAACTCCAGCCAAGATGGAAAAAATATTTACTAACACCAGATCACGTCCCGTTTGGCCTTCACCTCAAGCATTTTCAACGCATACGGCTTTTATCGCGCTGGGGGTAACGGCCGGCCGTCTTATTTTTAAGCTATTTTCTGCAAGTAATCAGGAAATGCTTAGACGCTATTCCTATGCGCTGATGGATAAGGCGAATTCCTTTGATGCGGCAGTGTTTGAAGATGAGAATGTGTTAGCCGACTGGAAGAACCGCCTGCTCTCCCACAGCAACACTCTGAAACAATCCCCCTCTATAAAACAGTGAATCGTTTAATTTACGTTTAGAATTTTGGCTGTAAAATGCGCTCCGCTTGGCGTGGCGTTTGTTATGGTTAAACGTCAAAATCCTTGGCCGTACTGAACGGTCAAATCTATGTACGACACATTTAGTTGGATTCCGAAAGTTGACGGCATTGATTTTTAATGACTCCGTCTGGCTATGCGGATTTTTTTCCTTTACCGGAGGTGTTCACCCCATATGGACCCCGCACCTAAACCTGAAGATTATTCGCCCATCCGGTAAGGACTCCCGTCTTTTTACGTCTGCCTAACCGGGTGATTAACGGTAGGCAGAAGTTTCCCTCTTCTGCTGATGACACTTTTTTCCTTTTCCGGCCCTTGGGACCGAAAGAGGCAAGGAAGACAGCATGGTATTGAAAAAAGTTACCCGGCGGCTGTTCACACAGTTTTACCGCCACCTTCCCCGTCGTCTGTTTCAGCGCGACGTCATGCTGGAAGGCATGCAAAAAAACCTCAACCGCAACGTGCCGGCGGCACTGACCCACGCCTGCCTGACGTGCGCCCGGGCCGGCGAAGAGCAGTTGCTTGCGCGTTTCTCCAGCCACCCGGAGGGATTGACCGAGACGGAAGCTTCCGCCGCCCGCGCCCGGCACGGCGCCAATATCATTGCCGGCGAACAGCCCGTGACCTGGTGGCGGCATTTGTGGTTGTGCTACCGCAATCCGTTCAATTTATTGCTGACGGTACTCGGCATCGTCTCCTACGGCACGGACGACAGCACGGCGGCGGCGGTGATCGCCCTGATGGTGATGATTGCCACCCTGCTGTATTTTGTGCAGGAATCCCGTTCCAATAAGGCCGCCGATGCGTTGAAAGCGCTGGTGAGCAATACCGCCACCGTACTGCGCTCCGACGATATCAGCGGCGAAAGCCGGTACCGTGAAATCCCTATCGACCAATTAGTACCCGGAGATTGGGTCAAACTGTCGGCGGGGGATATGATTCCGGCGGACTTGCGCATTTTGCAGGCCAAGGATCTGTTTATCGGCCAGGCCTCCCTTACCGGCGAATCGCTGCCGGTGGAAAAGACCGCCCACAGCCGGCTGGACAACCTGCGCAATCCTCTTGAGTGCGATAACCTGTGCTTTATGGGCACCAATGTCATCAGCGGCACTGCGCTGGCGATGGTTATCGGTACCGGCGACAACACCTGGTTCGGCCAATTGGCGGGCCACGCCACCCGAGAGTCGGCGCCGCCCAACGCCTTTCAGGCCGGCATCAGCCGGGTCAGCTGGCTATTAATCCGTTTTATGATGGTCATGACCCCGGTGGTTTTGCTGGTGAACGGCTATACCAAGGGCGACTGGTGGGAGGCGGCGCTGTTCGCCCTATCGGTGGCGGTGGGGCTGACGCCGGAAATGCTGCCGATGATCGTCACCTCATCCCTGGCGAAAGGGGCGGTGCAGCTTTCACGCCAGAAGGTTATCGTCAAACGCCTGGACGCTATCCAGAACTTTGGCGCGATGGACATTCTCTGTACCGATAAGACCGGCACGCTGACCCAGGATAAAATCGTGCTGGAGAGCCATACGGACGTGTTCGGCAGCCGCAGCGACCGCGTATTGCAGAATGCCTGGCTCAACAGCTTTCATCAAACCGGGCTGAAAAACCTGCTGGATAAAGCGGTGCTGGAAAGCGTCGCCGACCATAATCCCGAGCTGGCCCAGCCGCAGTGGCGTAAAATTGACGAGATTCCCTTCGATTTTTCCCGCCGCCGCATGTCGGTGATTGTGGCGGGAGATGACGGCATTCCGCGTTTGATCTGTAAAGGCGCGCTGGAAGAGATGCTCGAGGTATGCAGCCAGGTGCGCCATGATGACGAGATCATGGCAATGACGCCCGCGCTGCTGGAACGAATCAATACCGTTACCGGGGAGCTTACACTCCAGGGGCTCAGGGTGGTGGCGGTAGCCAGCCGCGACATGGCGCCGGAGCGATGCGATTTCAGCCGGGCGGATGAATCCGACCTGATTCTGGAAGGCTATATCGCTTTCCTTGATCCGCCGAAAGAGAGCACCGAACCGGCACTGACGGCTTTAAAAAACCACGGAGTGACGGTCAAAATCCTTACCGGCGATAACGAACTGGTGGCGGCCAAGGTCTGCCGGGACGTGGGGCTGAAGGTGAATAGGGTCCTTACCGGCGGCGATATCGAGCAGATGAACGACCAGCAGTTGGCGGTCGCCGCCCATGAAACCACGGTATTCGCCAAGCTGACGCCGCTGCAGAAGGCGCGTATCGTCAGCGTGCTGCGCGGCGAAGGCCACGTGGTGGGCTTTATGGGGGACGGCATCAACGACGCCCCGGCGCTGCGGGCCTCCGATATCGGCATTTCGGTGGATTCGGCGGTGGATATCGCCAAAGAGGCGGCGGATATCATCCTGCTGGAAAAAAGCCTGATGGTGCTGGAGCGCGGGGTGGTGGAAGGACGCCGCACCTTCGTGAATATGCTGAAGTATATCCGGCTCACCGCCAGCTCCAATTTCGGCAATGTGTTCAGCGTGCTGGTGGCCAGCGCTTTCCTGCCGTTCCTGCCGATGTTGCCGCTGCATCTGCTGGTGCAGAACCTGATTTATGATATTTCACAGATTGCCGTGCCTTTTGATCGGGTGGATGAGGATCAGCTGCGTTGTCCCCAGCGCTGGCGCACCAAGGATCTGGGGCGGTTTATGGTCTATTTCGGGCCCATCAGCTCCATATTCGATATTTTGACGTTCTGCCTGATGTGGTGGGTATTCAAGGCCAATACGCCGGAAAAACAAACGCTGTTCCAGACCGGCTGGTTTGTGGTGGGGGTCTTATCGCAAACGCTGATTGTCCATATGCTGCGCACCCGGAAGATCCCTTTCTTGCAAAGCCGGCCTTCCTGGCCGCTGGGGCTGACCACCCTGACGGTTATCGTGCTGACCGTGGGCATGACCTTTACGCCGGTGGCGGGTTTCCTGCATTTGCAGGCGCTGCCATTGGGGTATTTCCCATGGCTGGTGGCTATACTTGCCGCTTATATGCTGCTGGTACAGGCCATGAAAGGCTGGTATGTGCGGCGCTACGGCTGGCAATAATAACAGCCCGAACAATTGATGGCGAGGCCAGGCAACCTGCCGTCAGTAAGTTGTCCAACTAATGCAGATGGGATCCAGGGTGGTGACAATATGCCACCGCCATGTTATGCTTAATCGGTCAATGGTTGGCAAAGCGAGGATATGTAATGGCTACACTCTCTCATTCTGAGCGCGGTCGCATCACGGCGCGCGTTTCAGGTGCCGTTCAAGAAACCTTGGAAGCAGCAGCCGGTATCCTGGGCTCGACGCTCAACCAGTTTATCGTGCAGTCAGCGTTGCGAGAAGCTGAACGCGTTATTGAGCACGAGCGCATCATTCGTTTATCTGAACAGGAGGCCACCGCCTTTTTAGCCGCGCTGGAAAACCCATTACCGCCCAACGATGCCTTAATGGCTGCACTTCAGGACTATACGGCGAGACGAAATGATCAAACTGGAACCTTTGACTGGGCACCACGACCGAAGCACATTTGATTGCGGCATTGAGCCTCTAAATGTCTGGCTCAAGCAAACCGCTTTGCAACACCAGAATAAGGGAATTTCGCGGACTGTTGTCGCTGTACTTCAGGATAACGACGCGGTAAAAGCGTACTCTGCTGCAGGCTATCCTATCATCGGCATTGCCAGTATCCTGGGCTTCTATGCATTGGCATCCGCGCTGGTTTCATTGGATGTGTTACCGCAAACCCTGGCTAAACGCTTTCCACGCCAAATTCCGGTTACCCGGTTGGGACGTCTTGCCGTACGTGCAGATTTGCACGGCCAGGGATTAGGCAAACTTCTTCTGAGTGATGGTATTACAAAGGCTCGAAATGCGGCTTTGGTTGTCGGTAGCGCCGGCATCATGGTTGATGCGAAAGATGACGCCGGTGCCTGTTTTTATCAACAATACGGTTTTATTCCCTGCGAACTTCAAACGCGCATGCTTTTCCTGCCTCTATGGTAAAGGCTTGTTCAGACTCGGCAGAGTATTCGTCCAAGGCGCTCCCAGGCAAATAAGCCCGCTAATCCGGGCTTAACGTGAAGGATTCAGCACATTGCCAACAAACCTGGACGCAAGCTCACTCCTCCGCCAGGTTCAGCGGCGGCATTTGCAAAAAGGTATTCAACAACCCCTCAGACCAGGCTTTGCGTATGGTGGCGAAATAGGGGTTCTTTTCAGTGATGCGGTATTGTTCGTCGCTGGCGAAACTGTCGCGCCGGTAGATCATCACATCCAGCGGCAGGCCTACCGACAGGTTGCTGCGCAGGGTGGAGTCGATGGAAATCAGCGCACAGCACATGGCCTGCTCCAATGGCGTATCGTAGGTCAGCACCCGGTCGATAATGGGCTTGCCGTATTTGCTTTCGCCAATCTGGAAGTAGGGGGTATCCTCGGTGGCCTCGATGAAATTGCCCTCCGGATAGATATGGAACAGCCGCGGCGGCTCGCCGATAATCTGCCCCCCCAGCAGGATGTTGCAGCTGAAATCGGTGCTGCTGCCGCTTTGCTGGGCGCTGCTGTCGCGGTGAATCACCTCCCGCACCGTTTCGCCGATAAGGCTGGCGGCGTCGAACATGGAAGTGGTATTCAGCAGATTAGCGCGCTCGCCGTCCTTGGCCCGCAGCCGCAGCAGGTTGATAATGCTCTGGGTGGTGGCCAGATTGCCTGCGCTTTGCAACACCAGCGTGCGCTCGCTGTCCTGGTGCAGGACATGCAGCTTGCGGAAGGTGGAGATATGATCCACGCCGGCATTGGTACGGGAGTCGGAAGCGAAAACCACACCTCCCGACAGGCGCATCGCCACACAGTAGGTCATTTAATACGTCCTTCATAAGATATTATTGTTGCTGGCCGCCTTGGCCGCCGGCCTGCCGCTCCTCGGTTTGCTCCACGGTGGCTTCCGAATACATCTCTTCATAACCGCCGCCGATGCGCGAACCGCGCACCGGGCAGGCGTCAAGATAATCAAAACCCACCGCCAGCTTAAGATGCTGGCCGGGATTGCAGGTGTTATTGGTAATATCAAAACTTTGCCAACGATCGTCGAACCAGACTTCCACCCAGGCATGCATGGCCACATGCTTGGTGTCTTCACTGTAAATATAGCCGCTGACGTAGCGCGCCGGGATATGCAGGCTGCGGCAGCAGGCGAGAAACACATGGGCATGATCCTGGCAGACGCCGTGCCGGGCGGCAAAGACTTTGGCGGCGGTGTCCTGCACCTGGGTCACGCCGGGCGTATAGGGCATCCGCAACCGCAGCTCAGACATCATTTCCCGCAGGCTCTCATCCGCCGCATCGGCGCGATAATAACGCGCGGCGAAGTTGCGTATCGCCTCATCGGGCAGCGTCAACGGGCTGCAGCGTAAGAATACCAGAGGGGAAAGCGGACCGCACTCCTCAAGAATGCTTTCGCTGTCGTCGGCAATTTCCACCTGCCCCTTGGCGCGGATGGATATCACCTCATGGGGACGGTCCAGGGTCAGTACATGCAATATATTGCCGAAACCGTCGGTAGCGGGAGTGGCCTGTTCCGGCAGGGTCAACGTCCAATCGATAATGCGCTGGCGCGGCGTATTTTGCGGCGTCAGGCGCAAATACTGGGTACTGAACTTGACTTCATGATCGTAGCGGTAATGGGTGAGGTGATCGACGGTCAATTTCATAGCGCCTCCAGATAGGTATGGTTAATGCTCTCCGCCAGCGCGTTGATTTTGCCCTGAAACTGCATCATGTAGGTTTGCAGGCCCTCCGCCAGCACTTCCTCCAGCGAGCTAAAGCGCAGCTCCACGTTCAGGGTATGGGCCAGCCGGCGGGGGACGTTGGCCCGCTGTCCGCCGATACGCTCGAGCTGCTGCACCACATCCCCGACGCAGGCCCGCAGGGAACGCGGCATATCGTTGCGCAGTACCAGCAGTTCGGCCACCGTTTCGCGGCTCACCGGGTGTTTGTAGAGACTGTGATAGGCTTCACGGGCGCTCACCGCGCGCAGCAGGGTATCCAGGCGATAATATTCCCGCACCGGATCGGAGTCGGTGTCCAGTTGCTGGTCCTTCAGTCCCAACAGCTGCGCGGTGGCGTAAGCGCGCTCTATAAGGGTACCCAGACGGATAAAACACAACGCATCATTACGCAGCAGGGTGCCGAACATGGCGCCGCGAAACAGATGCGCCCGCTCTTTCACCCAGTCGAAAAACGCGTCGGTGCCCACCTTGGCCACGCCTTTGCTGCGCATCAGCTTCATTTCGATCCAGGTGGCGTTGATGCTCTCCCACACTTCCGACGACAGGCTGCCGCGCACCGCATGGGCATTATTCCAGGCCGTTTCAAAGCAGCTGTAAATGCTGCCGGGATTGCGGTCGTCGAGAGCAAAAAAATTCAGCAGATTAGTCATGTTCAGGCGCTGGTAATGCTCCTCGAACAGCGCATGAGAGCCGGTGAGGTTCAGCGGCAGGGTCAAATCCTCGTTCTGCTGGCTGCGGATTGGCATCAAGGATAATTTATAGGTGACGTCCAAGACCCGGGCCAGGCTTTCGGCCCGTTCCAGGTAGCGGGCCATCCAATACAGTTCGCTGGCGGTTCTGCTTAGCATTCGTTGTCCTCCATTATCCAGGTGTCCTTGGTGCCGCCGCCCTGGGATGAATTCACTACCAGCGAACCGGCGTTCAGCGCTACGCGTGTCAATCCCCCCGGCACCAGCCGTATCTCATCGCCGGTAAGGGCAAATGGACGCAGGTCGATATGGCGCGGCGCCAGGCCTTCATCCACAAAAGTGGGGCAGGTGGACAGCGCCAGGGTTTCCTGGGCGATATAGTTGTGCGGCATGGCCAGCAGGCGCTGGCGGAATTCCGCCAGCTCGGCGCGCGAGGCCTTGGGCCCCACCAGCATGCCGTACCCGCCGGCGCCGTGGACCTCTTTCACCACCAGTTTTTCCAGATTGGCCAGCACGTAGGAGAGCGCATCGGCATCGCGGCACTGCCAGGTTGGAATATTGCCCAGGATCGGCTCTTCGGACAGATAAAAGCGGATCATTTCCGGTACATAGGGATAGATGGATTTATCGTCCGCCACGCCGGTTCCCAATGCGTTGGCCAGCACCACCCCGCCGGTACGGTACACCGACAGCAGGCCGGGCACCCCCAAGGTGGAATCGGCGCGGAAGGCCAGAGGATCGATATAGGCATCGTCGATGCGGCGATAAATCACGTCCACTTTGCAGGGGCCTTCGGTGGTGCGCATAAACACCGCCCCCTGCTTGACGAACAGATCGGCGGCCTCCACCAGTTCGACCCCCATCTGCTGGGCGAGAAAGCTGTGTTCGAAATAGGCGCTGTTAAAACGGCCCGGCGTCATCACGACAACCGTGGGATCCTCCACGGCAGTGCTTTCACGCAGGGTTTGCAGCAGATCGAAGGGATAGCGTTCAATAGCGGCGATATGCTGATTAGCAAACAGATCCGGATAGAGCCGCATCATCATCTTGCGGTTTTCCAGCATATAGGAGACCCCGGAAGGGGTACGCAGATTGTCCTCCAGCACATAATAATGGCCGTCGCTGTTGCGCACCATATCGGTGCCGACGATATGCGCGTAGGTATTGTTGTGCAGGGCGACCCCTTGCATACAGGGCTGATACTGTTCGTTGGCCAGTACCTGTTCCGACGGTATGATGCCCGCCTTCAGGATATTCTGCTCATGGTAGATATCGTACAAAAAGGCGTTCAGCGCCTTGACCCGCTGACGGATACCGCGGTCCATCCACTGCCACTCTTTGGCCGGGATAATCCTCGGCACGCTGTCGAAAGGGATCAACCGCTCGGTGCCCCCCTCTTCGCCGTAAACGTTAAAAGTGATCCCCACCCGGTGAAACAGCAGCTCGGCCTCTTCTTTTTTTTGCTGAATGGCCTGCTGATCGGCCTGTTGCAGCCATTGCCAATAGGCTTCGTAATGGCTGCGGTGCGTCCCGTCAGCCAACAGCATTTCATCAAAAAACGGCGACCCGGAAAGATTAATTCTTATCATCGGCATACCCTGGCTTTCTTAGCGAGCTGATAATGACGTTATGCATAAAGCGCGCCAGCGCAGGGGGCGGTTCCATAGGAAAAAACGAGGGAATTATAGGGTAACTTGCACTAATACGGTGCGCATGGCGTTTAGAAGATGAGTTATTACCTAAAGAGGGGCAATTATTTAACCATTTATGAAGTAGGTCTGGTTCGTTTTTGAATTTAAAGATAACCAATAGTATTACATGGAGATTTTGTCCTTCGGACTTGATAACGCAGGTAAAAAGGAGGGCTTAAGCTTTCTTTTATCTCTCGCATATCGTGGTTAAATTTGTACTCAATTTATCCTCCCGCGGATGATATGATAAACTCTATCATGATGAAACGAGTGCAGAGTCATACCCCTCATCAGCACAGGATTAACAGGAGAATATACGCATGGCTAACACGATGTCGCAAAAAACGGCCCGTGAAGGGTTAGGCTCACCGGAACTCTTCAAGGGCGGCGTGTTTGTCACCAAAAATGGTGTCGCTGAGCTGTTCGTCGAAACGGCGGAAGAGCGTGAAGCGGAATTGGTAACCCAGGCAAGGGAACAGCAGGCCAATGCCCTGCTCAAGTTAACTATGCTGGCTAAACAGGATGTATTCCAGCAACGCGTTATGTCTCCTGAAGAGGCATTAAAACAATTGCGCGCAGCGCGTAAATAAGGGATTAGATGGTCAATGTGAACATTACCGAAACGGCATTGTTATGCCTGACCGATATTGAATCTTTTCAAAGTGATTTAAACGGGGCTCAGTCTGCCGCTGAGTTAACCGAGTCACTGCTTTTAGATTCCGTTGCCGCTTTGCAGGAAGATCCCAAACGTTACCGCTATAATTCGATACTGGCTGATTTTGGATTAAAAGTTCGCGAACGGCTTGATCCTAAAGGATATAGACTCCTTTACGATGAAAATGACGAAGACGTTAATATTTTGCTCATACTTCATACCCGCCAGGATCTGGTACGAACTCTTTATCGCTTACAGATTTTGCGCTGATTGTTCACTCCGGCGCACGCGGGTCCGTGCGCCCAATGCCTCAGCGACGACAGGCAATCGCTTCGATTTCTATTTGCACATCTTTCGGCAGCCGCGCCACTTCAACGCAGGAGCGGGCGGGGAACGGCGCGCTGTTTTCCTTGAAAAAGGCTTCATAGGCGGCGTTTACCGTGGAGAAATCATTGAGATCTTTGACGAACACCGTGGTTTTGATGATATCCGCCACCTGTAAACCGGCCGCTTCCACGATGGCTTTGACATTGGACAGGGATTGACGGGTCTGATCGGCGATATCCTCCGCCACCTGACCGGTTTTCGGACAGATGGGGATTTGGCCGGAGGTGAAGACCAGATTGCCCAGATCCACCGCCTGGACGTAAGGGCCGATGGCGGCCGGCGCGTTTTCGGTACTGATAATGCGGGACATGGCGTCTCCTGGAGTCTACAAACAACAAATAGAAAAAAGGTGCCGGTCATTATAAGGAGTAAACCGGCGAATGCCCAGCCTGTCATTGTTACGTTACGCTTGCGCCAGCGCGGGTTTGGCCTGCTTTCCTTTAAATACTCGGTTCAGCTTTGGTGTCGGCGGGCTTACCGTGGCATGGGGCGCTGCGCGGCCGACTATGGCCGCTCCGGCCCCATTGCCGCGGTCTCCCTTTAACACGCGCTCACTTCAACAGGCCCGGTCGGGACTTCAGGAATTCTGGATCACCGCCTGGTGTTCGAACTCTTTTTCGCAATATTTGCATTTCAGGTGTACCTGATTGCCCCGGCTTTTGACGGTGAAGCCGGACGCCACCGGCTCGCTGCGGCTGATGCAGTTGCTGTTGGGGCAGGTCAGCACGCCGTCCACGCGATCCGGCAGCGACAGGGTCAGCTTGCGCACCACCTCGTAATTATCGATGCGGTTGACCGTGGCGTGGGGGGCGTAGATGGCCAGTTGGTTGGCCTGCTGCTCGGTAAGGAAGACGTTTTCGATTTTGATCAGGTCTTTTTTGCCCAACTGATTGGAGGGCAGGTTCAACCCGATGGTAATGCGCTGATCGGTGGCCGTCAGCTTGAACAGGGTTAACAACTTAAAGCCCACCTGCGCCGGAATATGATCGATTACCGTGCCGCGGCTGATGGCCTCAACCTGTAACTTATTGTCCTGAGTCATCATCTTCTCCTTATTCTGCATGATGGTTGTTCAATACCAGGGACAACAATGCCTGGCGCGCGAAAATCCCGTTACCGGCCTGTTGAAAATAGTAGGCATAGGGTGTGGCGTCCACTTCATGGGCGATTTCATCCACCCGTGGCAGGGGGTGCAATACTTTCAGATTGGCGCGGGCTTTCACCAAATCATCGGCGCGCAAAACGAACTGGGCTTTAACATTGGCGTATTCCGACGGGTCCAGTCGTTCTTTTTGTACCCGCGTCATATAGAGGATATCCAGCTGCGGCACCACGTCTTCAATGGTGGCGTGCACGCTGAACCGGATGTTTTTCTCCGCCAGCATATGAAGTATATAAGCCGGCATCGCCAGGGCTTCCGGGGCGATAAAGAAGAAATGATTGCCTTCGAACTTGGCCAGCGCCTGCGTCAGGGAGTGTACGGTGCGGCCGTATTTCAAATCCCCCACCATGGCGATATTGATATTGTTCAGCCGTCCCTGGGTTTCCTGGATGGTAAAGAGATCCAGCAAGGTCTGGGTGGGATGCTGATTGGCGCCGTCGCCGGCATTGAGGATCGGCACGCCGCCGGAAAACTCGGTGGCCAGGCGGGCGGCTCCCTCCTGGGGGTGGCGCATCACAATGGCATCGACGTAGGTGCTGATAACCGAAATGGTATCCGCCAGCGTTTCGCCTTTTTTACCGAGGGAGGTGTTGCCCGCGTCAGGGAATCCCACCACGGAAGCCCCCAGGCGATGCATGGCGGTTTCAAACGACAGGCGGGTGCGGGTGGAGGCTTCGAAAAAGCAGCTGGCGATGACCTTATGCTTTAACAGTTCCGGCTGTGGGCGGGTTTTCAGACTGGCGGCGGTCTGCAATACCAGCTCCAGATCTTCGCGGCTGAGGTCGTTGATGGATACGATGTGCTTCTGGTAAAGGGGATTGGCCATGTTTTATCCCTCCTTCGGGTGTTGTTAACGCCGGTGTCTGACGCAAGTTTAGGCAGTGGGCTGAATGCCGCGCAAAAAAAAGCCCCTCAATGAGGGGCGGGATACGAATACTTCACAACGGGCAGCGGGAGCAACAATGGCAACCGGCTGCCCACAGGCAGCCGAAGATCGTTATAAACATTAAATTTCTCAGTGCTGTTCATCGATCCTCCCGGCAAATTGCCCGAAATTATACTCGGGTACCGCTACACTTCAAGCGTAAAAGATCGATTATCCGTGATTAAGCAAACGATTGGCTTGCTAATAAAAATAAGTGTTAAATAATCCTCAGTTTCCCATTGAGTACGGTTATATAATGAAACAACATTTCAGTTTAAGGAATCGTTATGATCAGCGGTAATATTCACCATCTTGAGCTTGTTCCCTATCTGCCGGCAACGCTGCGGGACGCTATTGATTATGTCAAAAAACACATTACGGCCGATACCCCGCTGGGTAAGTATGAGATCAAGGGGGATCAGGTATTTGTCATGATATCCAACGACAGTACCGATGTGTTTGAGCAGCGCCGCGCCGAATACCATGCCAAATATCTGGATATCCAAATTGTGCTGCAGGGTGAAGAGGGCATGGCCTTTAGCAACCTGCCGGCGGGCAAGCCCGATACCGATTGGCTGGCGGATAAGGATGTGGCGTTTGTGGCGTCCGGCGCGCACGAAAAGCAGTTCGTGATGCGGGCGGGGGATTTTGTGGTCTATTATCCTGGTGAAGTGCATAAACCGCTGTGTGCCGTGGGTGCGCCGGCGCATGTGCGTAAAGCGGTGGTGAAGATTGAAGCGGCGCTGGTGCGGTAACTGGCTCTTTCCCTTTAACCGGCTCGTTGCACGTCCGGTGATAGCGGGCCTGGCGTGCCAAGGAGCGCTCTCCCTTTAACCGGCTCGTTGCACGTCCGGTTATAGCGGGCCTAGCGTGCCATGGGGCGCTCCGGCCGCCGCCAGACGGCGGCTTCGACCCCATTGGCGCGCTCTCCCTTTAGCAGGCTCGTTGTACGTCCGGTGATAGCGGGCCTAGCGTGCCATGGGATTTTTACTCTTTCGACAGCGTTGCCACCATCACCGCCTTGATGGTGTGCAGCCGGTTTTCCGCCTGATCGAACACCACGCTGTGGGCGGATTCAAATACCTCGTCGGTGACTTCCATGCCCCCCGCCAGGCCGTATTGTTCGGCCATCTCTTTGCCGATGGTGGTTTGGTCGTCGTGGAAGGCGGGCAAGCAGTGCAGGAATTTGACCTGGGGGTTGCCGGTGAGTTTGATCATCGCCATGTTCACCTGATACGGGCGCAGCAAGGCAATACGTTCCTGCCAGAAGGATTTGGGCTCGCCCATGGAAACCCATACATCGGTGTAGATAAAATCCACTCCTTCCACGCCTGCGCCGATATCTTCGGTCAGGGTGATGCGTCCTCCCTGCTGTTCCGCCAACTGGCGGCATTGCGCCACCAGTTCATTTTCCGGCCAGCAGGCGCTTGGGGCTACGAGCCGTAGATCGAGCCCGGTCAATGCCGCCGCCTCAAGCATGGTGTTGCCCATATTATTGCGGGCATCGCCCACGTAGGCGAATTTGATTTGGTTAAAAGGCTTATGGGGGAGATGTTCTTGCATGGTCAGCAGATCGGCCAGTAACTGGGTCGGGTGGAATTCGGTGGTTAAGCCGTTCCACACCGGCACGCCGGCATAAGCCGCCAGTGTCTCGACGATCTCCTGACCGTAACCGCGATACTGAATACCGTGATACATCCGGCCCAGTACCCGTGCGGTGTCCTTGATGGATTCCTTGTTGCCGATTTGGCTGCCGCTGGGACCGAGGTAGGTCACGCGCGCGCCCTGATCAAAGGCGGCCGCTTCAAAAGCGCAGCGGGTGCGGGTTGAATCTTTTTCAAAGATAAGCGCAATATTTTTTCCCGCCAGACGCGGTTTTTCCCGCCCGCTGCGTTTTTCCTGTTTCAAGGTGGCGGATAACGCCAATAATTCAAGAAGTTCTGCCGGTGTGAAATCCAGGAGTCTGAGAAAATGACGCTGATAAAACTCTCTCATAAGCATTTTGCTCCATTCATAATCATTAATATCATTTGCATTAAAATTCACTTTATATGTATGAATATTCAATTTCAAGCATTGAAAGCAAATCTTTCATGTTTAAGCTGGAGCCTTAACCGCCGCTGTGGGAAAATAGTGGTCCGAACGGCCGACTCATTGAGGACAGGGGCATGGCACATCAATTTCTGGAAGAGCAGCGCGATGAAACGCGTTTAATAATCGAAGAGCTGCTGGAAGACGGCAGCGATCCGGAGGCGCTTTACACCATCGAACATCACTTTTCCGCTGAAAATTTCGATATGTTGGAAAAAGCCGCGGTCGAAGCGTTTAAACTGGGCTACGAAGTTACCGATGCCGAGGAACTGGAAGTGGAAGACGGTTCCGTGTTGATGTGTTGCGACGCCATCAGCGAAGTAGGGCTCAATGCGGAAGTGATCGATGCCCAAGTCGAGCAGCTGTTTGCGCTGGCGGAACGGCATGGCGTCAACTATGACGGCTGGGGCACCTATTTTGAGGACGGCGAAGACGACGAAGGCGAAGAGGAAGACGGTGGCGATGTGGTGCCGCCCATTCACAATCACCTCATCGATCGGGATGATAACGGCACCCGTCATTGATACCGTGGTCCGGCGTTTTTACCGGCATGGCATTACCGGCGCGGCATTACCGGTGCGGCATAGTCCTGGCTGTATTAATCGGTATCGGCGCGGTTAAACCACAACGATACCGGTTAGTCTCGTCACGGCAGGCTCAGGATTTCACAGGCGCTTAAGCATTCTCACTTCACAATCCACATGCCCGGTGCTGCCCAGCGGGCCGTCGATATGTTCAAATCCCAATCGTTCATACAGCGCTATCGCCCGGGTCAGCGCGGCGGTGGTTTCCAGATAGCAATGGGTGAAGCCTTGGCCGCGAGCGAAGGCCAATCCCCTCTGTGCCAGCTCATAAGCTACTCCGCGTCCGCGCAGACTGGGTAAAAAATACATCTTTTGCAGTTCACATGTTTCCGGCGCGGCGCCTTCCAAGGGTGCGATACCGCCGCCGCCGGCCACCCGGCCTTCATATTCGATAATCCAATAGGCGCTGCGGGGACGGCTGTAGAGCTGATACAAATTGTCCAGATTAGGATCGGATACCGTATAGCCTTTGTCCGCGGTGAGGCCAAATTCGGCCGATACCTGGCGGATCACGTCGGCGATGACCTGATTATCACCCGGCGCGATGGGCCTTACCAAAATGTTGACTGAAGTAGCTGTGGACATCGTCATTACTCAAGAATGTGAAATACATTATCTGTTTTATTATTACGAGTAATAGCATTGCAGATACTGGTGATGCAAATAAAATCATGGGGCGAAAGGCTGCCCCTGTCGGGTTTTTTCATGAAAGGCCTAGCATGATGGACGCCGAGGAATCCGGTCTACGGCCGGAAGGCGACATTCAATGAGACAAGTGCCCGCCGCATCCTCATGCGGCAGGCACTCGTTGGTCGGGCGATAGCTTTGCAACCTGCCGGGTTCCTGATCCATAAAGCAGCACAGCCCGGCGCGGCATCAAAGATTGGCGATGGTTGCCCGCTGTTCCAGCAGCGTCTCTTTTGAAGCGACATAACCCGCCAGCTTTTCCCGCTCCTTGGCCACTACCGCTTCCGGCGCCCGGGCGACGAATCCCTCGTTGGAAAGCTTGGCCTCGATACGGCCGATTTCCCCCTCGAGCCTGGCGACTTCATTGGCCAGCCGATCCAGTTCCGCCGCTTTATCGATAAGACCGGCCATGGGAATCAGCAGTTCGCCTTCTTCCACCAGCTTCACCACCGAAACCGGGCCTTTGTCGCCCTCATCCAGCAGGCTCAGGCTTTGCAAACGCGCCAGGGTCTGGATAAAACTCCGATTGGTGTCGATGCGCTGCCGGGTCAGAGGCGTGGCGCCGCGCACCAGCAGATCCAGCGGCTTGCCGGGGGAGATATTCATTTCCGTGCGGACAGCCCGCACCGCCATGATGACCTGCTTGATCCACTCCACGTCCGCCAGGGCCTGTGCGTCGTCCAGGCCGGCATCAAAGGCGGGGAAGGGCTGCAGCATCAGCGTATCGGCTTCAATGCCTTTCAGCGTCTTCACCCGCTGCCAAATGGTTTCGGTGATAAACGGCACGATGGGATGGGCCAGACGCAGTAAACTCTCCAGCACCTGCACCAGCGTATGGCGTGTACCGCGCAGCTCGGCGTCGCTGCCGCCGTTCATGACCGGTTTGGTGAGCTCCAGATACCAGTCGCAGAACTGGTTCCAGGTGAAGTCGTACAGCACGTTGGCCGCCAGGTCGAAGCGGTAATTATCCAACGCGTCGCGATAGGCTTTCACTGTCTGGTTAAAGGCGGTCAGAATCCAGCGATCCGCCAGGGACAGGCTCATTTCGCCCCCGTTCTGGCCGCAATCCTGCCCTTCGGTGTTCATCAGCACGAAGCGGCTGGCGTTCCACAGCTTGTTGCAGAAGTTGCGGTAGCCTTCCAGGCGTTTCATATCCCAGTTGATATCGCGGCCGGTGGAGGCCAGCGCCGCCAGGGTGAAACGCAGGGCATCGGTGCCGTGCGGCTCGATCCCCTGCGGGAACTGCTTTTCGGTGCGTTTGCGGATTTTATCCGCCAATTGGGGCTGCATCATATTGCCGGTGCGTTTTTCCACCAGATCCGGCAGGGAAATCCCGTCCACCATATCCAGCGGGTCGATAACGTTGCCCTTTGATTTGGACATCTTCTGCCCTTCATCGTCGCGGATAAGTCCGGTCATATAGACGGTTTTAAACGGCACCTGCGGACGCTGGTTTTCATCTTTGACAAAGTGCATGGTGAGCATGACCATGCGGGCAATCCAGAAGAAGATGATATCAAAGCCGCTTACCAGCACGCTGGTGGGATGGAAGGTCTTCAAATCGGGGGTCTGTTCCGGCCAGCCCAGGGTGGAGAAGGTCCACAGGCCCGAGGAGAACCAGGTATCCAGCACGTCTTCGTCCTGGCGAAGCTTCACCTCTGCATCAAGATTGTTTTCCCGGCGGACTTCGTCTTCATTGCGGCCCACATAAACCTTGCCGGCTTCGTCATACCATGCGGGGATCCGGTGTCCCCACCATAGCTGCCGGGAAATACACCAGTCCTGGATATCGCGCATCCAGCTGTAATACATATTCTCATACTGCTTCGGCACGAACTGGATCTCGCCGTCCTCCACCGCCGCAATAGCCACTTTAGCCAACGGCGCGGTCCGTACGTACCACTGATCGGTGAGCATAGGCTCAATGACCACGCCGCTGCGATCGCCATAGGGCGCCGTCAGGGCATGGGGCTTGATTTCATCAAGCAGTCCCAGGGCGTCGAAAGCGGCCACTATCGCCCGGCGGGCGGCAAAACGCTCCAGGCCGCGAAACTCGGCAGGGATGTCTTCATTGGCAGCCGAACTCACTTCCCCCAGGGAACTGAATACTTCCGCCTGTTCACGGATATTGCCGTCCAGGGTCAGGATATTGATCATGGGCAGGGCGTGGCGCTTGCCCACCTCATAGTCATTAAAATCATGGGCCGGGGTAATCTTCACGCAGCCGGTGCCTTTGGTCATGTCCGCGTGTTCGTCGCCGATGATGGGAATACGACGGCCCACCAGCGGCAACAGAACATGTTTGCCGATGAGATCCCGGTAACGGGGATCCTCCGGATTCACCGCCACGCCGGTATCGCCCAGCATGGTTTCCGGACGCGTGGTGGCCACTACCAGGTAATCCTTGCCTTCGGCGGTTGTGGCGCCGTCCGCCAGGGGATAGCGCAGATGCCAGATGTGGGACTGGGACTCGCGGTTTTCCACTTCCAGATCGGAAATGGCGGTGCGCAGCTTCGGATCCCAGTTCACCAGCCGCTTGCCGCGGTAAATCAAATCCTCTTTGAACAGCTGGACGAACACTTCCTTCACCGCGTTGGACAGCCCTTCGTCCATGGTAAAGCGCTCGCGATCCCAATCCACCGATGCGCCGAGGCGACGCATCTGGCGGGTAATGGTGCCGCCGGATTCCGCTTTCCACCGCCAGATTTTCTCGATAAAGGCATCACGGCCGTAATCGTGACGGTTTTTGCCCTCTTCCGCCGCGATTTTGCGCTCCACCACCATTTGCGTGGCGATACCCGCATGGTCGGTGCCCACCTGCCACAGGGTATTTTTGCCCTGCATGCGCTGGTAGCGCACGATGATATCCATAATGGTCTGCTGAAAGGCATGGCCCATATGCAGGCTGCCGGTCACGTTCGGCGGCGGGATCATGATACAGAAGCTTTCTTTGCCCGGATCGTTGTTCGGTTTGAAATAGCCCTGTTTTTCCCAATGCTCGTAAAGCGGCTGCTCAATATCGTGCGGGTTATATGTCTTTTCCATTATGCGTCGTATTTCACTGCGTTGGCGGCGTGGCCGTGGTCAATTGGAAGCCGACGCTGCGATAGGCTTTATAGCGATCGCGCGCCAACTGTTTCATGTGGTCTTCATGGGGGACGAAGTCTATCACTTCATGGAAAGCGGAGGCAAAATCGGCGCAGTGCGGCAACAGGCTGATCAACAGCTCGCGCGGCGCGTTGCCCCGGCGCCCGGGCCAGCATATTTCCACCGGCGCGCCGTAGCGGGGACCTTCCCCCGCCAGATTGTGCGGCACAAAGGATTCCGGATCCCGCTGCCATAATGCTTCATCCAGTTTTAATGCCTGCGCCTCGTCCTCACAGGCCACCAGCACTCTTTTACCCCCGCGCCAGCGGTTTGCCGCCAGTTCGCAGGCCAGCCGCTCCACGGCGGTCAAGCCGTCCCGGAGATCGTCCTGGTCAAGAAGATAAAAGGTCGCGTTTTTCATGTACCGTTTTCAAAGAACCTGAGAGGGGAAGACAAAAAAATAACGGGCGACCTGAGCCGCCCAGTAAAGCATACCTTTTTTACGCTTATTCGTCACCGTTCAGACCGGCGCGATTAAGCAGAAATTGCGCCAGCAGCGCCACCGGCCTGCCGGTGGCGCCCTTGGTCTTGCCGGAGCGCCAGGCGGTGCCGGCGATATCCAGGTGGGCCCAGCTGTATTTACGGGCGAACCGCGCCAGGAAGCAGCCGGCGGTAATGGCGCCCCCCGGACGGCCGCCGATATTGGCCATATCGGCAAAATTCGATTCCAATTGCTCCTGGTACTCATCCCCCAGCGGCAGGCGCCAGGCGCGATCGCCGGACTGTTCGGCGGCGGCGATTAGCTCATGGGCCAGGGGATTGTGGTTCGACATCAGGCCGGTGAGATGATGCCCGAGGGCAATCACGCAGGCCCCGGTGAGGGTAGCCACGTCGATAACCACTTCCGGATCGAAACGTTCAACATAGGTCAGCGCGTCGCACAGCACCAGCCGCCCTTCGGCATCGGTATTCAACACTTCCACCGTTTGTCCCGACAGAGTGGTCAACACGTCCCCGGGGCGGAAGGCGCGGCCGTCCACCATATTCTCGCATCCCGCCAGCACGCCGACGATATTCAGCGGCAGCTCCAGCTCCAGCGCCATGCGCATCACGCCGTACACCGTGGCGGCGCCGCACATGTCGTACTTCATCTCGTCCATGCTGTCGGCGGGCTTGATGGAGATGCCGCCGGCGTCGAAGGTCAGGCCTTTGCCCACCAGCACGATCGGCTTGGCTTCCGGATCAGGACTGCCTTTATACTCTATCACCGACATCAGCGATTCATTTTGCGAACCCTGGCCCACCGCTAGATAGGCGTTCATGCCCAGTTCTTTCATCTGCTGCTCGCCGATAACCCTGGTGGTGGTGGTTTTGCCGAACCGATCCGCCAATTGGCGGGCTTGGGAAGCCAGATAAGCCGGGTTGCAGATATTGGGGGGCATATTCCCCAGATCTTTGGCGGCCTTGATGCCGGCGGCAATGGCCAGGCCGTGCTGGATGGCGCGTTCGCCGCCGGTGAGTTCACGGCGGGTGGGAACATTGAACACCATTTTACGCAGCGGCCGGCGCGGTTCGATGCGGTTGCTTTTAAGCTGATCAAAGGTATAAAGGGATTCTTTGGAGGTTTCCACCGCCTGGCGGACTTTCCAGTAGGTATTGCGCCCTTTGACATGCAATTCGGTCAGGAAGCAGACAGCCTCCATGGAGCCGGTGTCATTCAGCGTATTGATGGTTTTCTGGATTACCTGTTTATATTGGCGTTCATCCAGCTCGCGTTCCTTGCCGCAGCCAATAAGCAGAATACGTTCGGACAGCACGTTGGGAACATGGTGCAGCAGCAGCGTCTGCCCCACTTTACCTTCCAGTTCGCCGCGGCGCAGCAGGGCGCTGATATAGCCGTCGCTGATCTTGTCGAGCTGTTCAGCGATGGGAGACAGGCGGCGCGGTTCGAATACGCCGACAACTATACAGGCACTGCGTTGTTTTTCCGGGCTACCGCTTTTTACACTGAACTCCATGCACACTCCTGAATCTTAAAGACAAAGACGGCCAACGAAGATAAAATAGACCTTTCCCTATTGTATCCCCCGCCTTTGCATTAACTCTATGTGTTAATCTAAACGACGCAAAGGACGTTATTCCGGCAATAATCAGTGCGTTCTCATAGCACGGCCGAACGCTTAATGTTGTTATACTCTATCTGGCGATAAAGGTGGCTAATTGATACGTATTATTGGTGGATTAGCAAAGAAATTATCGATTTTCCTGCAAAAAGACAAGTTTTCACAGGCGAAATAAGCGTGATCATCCTTAGATATCTGGTTCGGGAAGTTTTCAAAAGCCAGCTCGCCATCCTGTTTATCCTGTTGCTGATTTTCTTCTGTCAGAAGCTGGTACGGGTGCTGGGAGCTGCGGTTGACGGCGATATTCCGACAAACCTGGTGTTATCCCTACTCGGTTTAGGGGTGCCGGAAATGGCACAGTTAATTCTTCCCCTCAGCCTGTTCTTGGGCTTACTGATGACCCTGAGCCGATTGTACACCGAAAGCGAAATTACGGTGATGCATGCCTGTGGACTGGGTAAGAGCGTTTTGGTCAAGGCGGCGCTGATTCTCAGCGTGCTGACGGCGATTTTCGCCGGCGCCAACGTTATCTGGCTTTCTCCCTGGTCCGCCCGCCACCAGGACGAAGTCCTGGCGGAGGCCAAAGCCAATCCCAGCATGGCGGCGATGGTGGAAGGGCAGTTCCAGGCGGCGCAAAACGGCAATTCGATACTGTTCGTCGGCAATGTCAAAGGACAGCAGTTCCAGAACGTGTTTCTGGCCCAGCTGCGACCCAAAGGCAATGCCCGGCCCTCGGTGGTGGTGGCGGATCAGGGGCACATGACCCAACGTGCCGACGGTTCGCAACTGGTGATGCTGGATAAAGGCACCCGCTACGAAGGCACTGCGCTGCTGCGGGATTTTCGCATCACCGATTTTACCCAGTACCAGGCGGTCATCGGCCACCAGGCGGTGTCGGCGGACAGCACCGACGCGGATCAGATGACCATGCATGAACTCCGCCACTCCTCCGACCCCGGGGCCAAGGCGGAAATGCAGTGGCGCCTGACACTGGTGGTCTCGGTATTTATCATGGCCATCATGGTGGTTCCCCTCAGCGCGGTTAACCCGCGACAAGGCCGGGTGATGAGCATGCTGCCGGCCATGCTGATGTACCTGATCTTTTTTCTGCTGCAAAGCTCGCTGCGTTCCAACGGCGCCAAAGGTAAACTCGACCCGATGATATGGATGTGGTTGACCAACCTGGTCTATCTGGGCATTGCCGTGTTACTCAATCTTTGGGAAACCGTGCCGGTGAGAAGAATACGCGACGGATTACATTCAAGAGGAGCGGTTTGATGTTTGGAGTACTGGACCGCTACATCGGTAAAACGATTTTCAACACCATCATGATGACCCTGTTTATGCTGGTCTCGCTCTCCGGCATCATCAAGTTCGTCGATCAGCTGCGTAAAACCGGCCAGGGCGACTATTCCGTCGTCGGCGCCGGTCTTTACACGATATTGAGCGTCCCCAAGGACATCGAGATATTTTTCCCCATGGCGGCGCTGCTCGGCGCGCTGCTCGGTCTGGGCACGCTGGCCAGCCGCAGTGAACTGGTGGTGATGCAGGCCTCGGGCTTCACCCGCATGCAAATCGCCGCCTCGGTGATGAAAACCGCCATTCCCCTGGTGCTGCTCACCATGGCCATCGGCGAATGGGTGGCGCCGCAGGGTGAACAAATGGCGAGAAATTACCGTTCCCAGGCCCTGTACGGCGGTTCGATGCTCTCGGTGCAAAGCGGTTTATGGGCCAAAGACGGCAACAATTTCATCTACATCGAGCGGGTGGTGAGCAACGACGAATTATCCGGAGTCAATATTTACAATTTCGACCAGCACAACCGCCTGCAGACTCTGCGCTATGCCGCCGATGCGAAATATGCCGACGGCGTCTGGCATCTCTCCCAGGTGGACGAGTCCGACTTGACGGATCCACAGCAGATCTCGGGCCACCCTCAGCAAATCTCGGGCCGGCAGATGCTTAGCGGCGTGTGGAAAACCAATCTGACCCCTGACAAGCTGGGAGTGGTGGCGCTGGATCCGGACGCCTTATCCATCACCGGCCTGCGTGATTATGTGAAGTACCTTAAGCAAAGCGGACAGGAGTCCAATCGCTATGAGCTGAATATGTGGAGTAAGATCTTCTCCCCCTTCTCGGTAGCGGTGATGATGCTGATGGCGCTGTCGTTTATTTTCGGCCCGCTGCGCAGCGTGGCGATGGGCGTGAGGGTAGTGACGGGAATAAGCTTCGGGTTCTTGTTCTATGTACTGGATCAGATCTTCGGACCGTTAAGCCTGGTATACAGTCTGCCGCCCCTGTACGGGGCATTGTTACCCAGTATGGCATTCCTGGTAATCAGCGTGGCGCTATTGCTTAGAAAACGCTAATCGCGGCGAGGCGCTATGCCTAAATAATTCGAGTTGCAGGAAAGCCAGCAAGCCTGCAACTTGAAGTATGACGGGTATAACAGGCATATTCCTGTTAGCGCCGGTTAGTAGTGAAGACCTCATTGCATCGACCTTCGGGTTGTTATCAGCCGTTACGACCACAAATCATTCATTTAATACTTTCTACAAACAGCACTTTGGTCAGGTCGCGCAGCCACTTATGACAGGGTGAATGGTTATGTTTCGAGTGCCAAGCCTGGATGATGCTGCGCTTGCCTAAATCAAAATCCGCACTGAAAAATTCCACCGCGATATTCAGCTTGCGCAAATTCTTCACCACAAAATCCGGCACGATGGCCAAGGCATCTGAATGGGTAATAGCATTCATGGTGGCCATATAACCGGGCGTAGCCCCCATGACGTGGCGCGCGGACCAAAAATATTTCATTGCCTCATCCGTACCGGCCGGATACTTCTCCTTGGTCTGGACAAAATGATATTTCAGCAGATTGTCCATGCTCTTATCCGTACAGATGATCGGATGGCCGCAGCGGCACATAAAATAACACTTCGCTGAGTGAATGGTACGTATGGTAATCTCCGGATTCAGATCGCGCATTTCGCCAATGTATAAATCGATATCGTTTGATCGTAAAAAGTCATCATCAAATTCGGAGTCATGAACCATATTGATAAACACATTTGGCGCGCTTTTCTGGATTTCCCTGAATAATGTGGCATTGAGGGTGAAAACAATGGTGGCGTTCGCCGCGATGGTAAATGACACATTGGTGGTATGGGGTTCGAAGGCCATATTGGTATTCAACATGGACTCAATGCGGTTAACCAACTGCCGCACATCCTCCTTCAATGCAATTGCCCTCGGTGTGGGAATCAGCTTGGTTCCGCTGCGAACCAGTATCGGATCGTTAAACAAAGCCCGAATCTTGTTCAGAGACTTGCTGATGGCTGGTGCGGTGACGTTCAGTTTCCTGGCCGCCAGATTGACGCTGCAATCTTCCAGCAGCGCGTTCAGTACAACCAATAAGTTAAAATCAAAATTGTTCATATAGTAGTCATAATTAGAAACGCGGGTTTGAGGGATATTCGTTAGGTAACGAATGCAAGGGCACTTAAAATTATAATCTTCATTCTCCTCTACATAACTCATTAGCATGAGAACAATTGACTAACTTCTTTTAGTGGCTAATGATTTTATCTTTTATTTTTTAATAATGACAAGGCTAAAATACTCCTTGCGGAGTGCCCTATCCCTTCATTAACCTATTGGACCGACCGCGAACGGGCGTTACTACTGGCGTGTCCCGTTATTTTAGATATGCTGAATAATATTGTTAAATGTCTTTTAATAGCAGATTAATAATATTATTTGAACTATGTAGAATATGCCTTTCCTAATATACCCAATAGATTTCGAATTGCAGCAAGGTGGCAATTTGAAAGATGATGAGTATCTGCATATTGCATGATAATGAGATCCTGCTCCATCGGAAAAACTGCTGAATGTCCCTTCCGTTGAGGTTACTGTGGCCAAATGTGCGGGTAAGCTGTTGTCCAAGGTCGTTGCCCACGGCGGGCAATCGTTTTAGCATGGGAACGTTTTGAGACGTCGGTTCATCAAGACCCTGAATCGCCGATGTGATTGCAACATTGCGAGGATACTCATGACCCATTTATCCCTGTTACCCGGTTCCGTCGCCGTTATCACCGGCGGCGCGTCCGGCATAGGTTTGGCCGCCGCCAAACGTTTCGCCCAGCGCGGACTGCGCGTCTGCATCGCCGACCTCGAGGCTGAGCGCCTCGCTCATGGGGCCGAAGAGGTGGCCGCGCTGGCGGCAAGAGGCAAGCAGGATGTTTTCACCTTCCAGGCGGACGTCAGCCAGCCGGATTCCCTGGTCAGCCTGCGGGATGCCGTTGCCCAGCGCTTCGGCGGCACCGATGTGCTGATGAATAACGCCGGCATCCAGCCCGGCAGCGGCGTGTTCGGTCCGGCGGAAAACTGGCGGCGCATACTGGAAGTGAATTTATACGGCGTCATCAACGGTACGCAGATTTTTGTACCCGAGATGATGGCCCGCGGCCGGCCTGGCCTGGTGATCAATACCGGCTCCAAACAGGGCATCACCACGCCGCCGGGAGACCCCGCCTATAACGTCGCCAAGGCCGGCCTAAAGGCCTTTACCGAGGCATTGCAGCACGAACTGCGCAATACCGATGGCTGCCGCCTCAGCGCCCATCTGGTGATTCCTGGATTTGTCTTCACCGGGCTCACCCGCCGCGGTCGCGTCGAGAAACCCGCCGGCGCCTGGACCGCGGATCAAACCGCTGATTTTATGATGGAGCGGCTGGACGCCGGCGACTTTTATATCCTGTGCCCGGACAATGACGTGCCCCGTTCCCTGGATGAAAAACGCATTTTATGGGCCGCCGGCGATATCGTCGAAAACCGGCCGCCGCTTTCCCGCTGGCATCCGGATTTCGAATCGGCATTCAACGCGTTTATCAAGCAGCCGCGCCGATAGCGCCGCCGTCAGGAAATGAAGTTCTTGCCCTGTTTCAGCACCAGATTGCAGGCTTTGTATTTCACCTTCTGGCCCAGCTGCGAGGAGCCGAGATCCTTCAGGTTCAGCTGACCGCCCTGGGCGGTATTCAATATTCCGCCGAGACCCTGCTGATAATCCTGGCTCTTGGCGTTGGACGGACTGGAAATACCCAGCTTGCCCATCAGCTTGTCTTTAATTGCCGTGGTGCCGGTATCTGACAGCAGATTGTTTTTCGCACAGTACTCCAGCACCCCGGCGGCATTGGTCATGGTGCCGGCGCTCAGGGCCTTATCGCCGCCCCCCAGCAACCCGGCAAGGGATGCCGTAGAGCCGCTTTGTGCGGCGCCGTTGCCCGTGGTGGTGCCTGATGTGCCAAGGGCGCTGTTAACCGAATCCATCAAGTTGGCCGCCAGGGCCAGGCCAGGGGCCAAAGTCGCCATCAAAGCCAGCGAAAGAAGGTGACGCCGCAGAGTGATTGTCATGGTCAATTTCCTGTTTAACATAAGCATAAAAAGTAAAATCGTATTATTCCATAGGTCCCTTTTTCGGACTTTAGTATGCCGGACAAGTTCATGGCCTAAAGAGAACAGACCAAAGAAGGGGCGATTTAATGTTGGATTTAGGATAATTCTAAGCGCCATTATTTTCATAACGCCCATAACAGGAGAAATGTATGCCGGAAGGCCCTGAAATTCGGCGCGCGGCCGACGCCCTGATGATGGCGGTAGCCGGCCGGGCAATCACCCGGGCGTGGTTTGCCTTCCCGCATCTGAAGCCTTTTGAATCCCGATTGACCGGTCAACGCATCGAAAAAATAGAGACCAGGGGCAAAGCGCTGCTCACCTGGTTTTCTAACGGATTGGTGCTGTACAGCCATAACCAGCTCTACGGCGTATGGCGGGTAGTCAAGGCCGGAGAAACGCCGGTGACCAAACGAGACCTGCGGGTTCGCCTGGAAAACGAACAGTTTGCCATCCTGCTGTACAGCGCGTCCGATATTCAGATTCTGGATGCCGACGCGCTGGCGGCCCACCCGTTTTTACTGCGCATCGGCCCTGATGTTCTGGATCCGGCCCTCACGGTGGAGGAAACCCGATCGCGCCTGCTCTCGCCGCGCTTTCGCGGACGCCAGCTCGGCAGCCTGCTGCTGGATCAATCCTTTATTGCCGGACTGGGCAATTATCTGCGGGTGGAGATTTTATGGCAGGCTAGGCTGACGGCGGGGGTTAGAGGGCGGGATTTGAGCCCGGAACAGATTGACCGCCTGTGCGAGGCGATTGTGGCTATCCCCAGGCTTTCCTATGCCATCCGCGGCACCATGGATGACCCGCTGGATGAAGGGCAGCACCATGGCGCCCGCTTTCAGTTCAAGGTGTTTCATCGGGCGGGACGGCCTTGTGAACGCTGCGGGCATCCCGTTGAAAAAACCACCCACGGGTCGCGCCCGTTTTATTGGTGTCCTGTTTGCCAGCATGACTGAACGGTGAGCGTTAGTGTAGAAATGACCCGCTTGCGGGTCAGAATTCACAGGGTGATGACAATAACCCGTGATCCAGACCTGACTGAGGGCATTTTTTCAGCAATCAGAGTGGCTTCGGCCGGATTAGTCTTGCGCAGAAACGCGTTAACGGTATAATGCACCTCGTTTTCCGTGTACGACTTCAGTGCCGAAGTGGCGAAATCGGTAGACGCAGTTGATTCAAAATCAACCGCCTTCGGGCATGCCGGTTCGATTCCGGCCTTCGGCACCATCACCATGTCAATGGACGTCAACCGACGTCTTTTTTTGTGCCTGAAATCCAGGTATCACGCGGTTTCCCTTCTATCTGCTGTCTTCCTGAGTATACTGAGGTCAATCGGCATCAACCCACATTTGTTGGTACAACTGTTGGTATCTCCGGTTCGGTAAAGCTGATACCAACGATGAGGACGTGAAAATGGCACTCACGGACATAAAAGTCAGAACCGCAAAAGCCAGTGATAAGACCTACAAGCTAACAGATGGCGATGGGATGCATCTGCAGGTTAAACCCAATGGCGCTAAATATTGGCGCTTGCAATATCGTTTTTACGGCAAGCAAAAAGATTTTGCCTTGGGTGTTTATCCTGAAGTCTCGCTTGCTGCTGCACGGCGAAAACGGGATGACGCCAGGAAGCTGATTGCCAATGGCATAGACCCCAACGAACAGAAAAAAGCGGGGAAGGTTGAGCAACTCAGTGATGGCAATACTTTTGAATTTGTAGCCAGAGCTTGGCATGCCAGCAATAAAAAGTGGTCGGAATCTCATAGTGCGCATGTGCTGAAAAGCTTGGAAGTTTGCCTTTTCCCTGTTATTGGCGCTCGACATATTGCGGAACTTGACACTCAAGATTTGTTGAAACCCATCAAAGCCGTAGAGATGTCTGGCCGTCTTGAGGTGGCATCACGGCTGCAACAGCGAACGACAGCCATAATGCGTTATGCTGTTCAAAGCGGCATGATCAAGTACAACCCTGGTCAAGAAATGGCTGGAGCAATTGCCATCGGCAAACGGCTCCATCGCCCCGCATTGGATTTTGATCGCATTCCCGAATTGTTGCAGCGTCTCGATAGCTATACGGGAAGAAAGCTCACCACGCTGGCCGTGAAACTGACGCTGTTGGTATTTATCCGTTCCAGTGAACTCCGTTTTGCCCGTTGGTCTGAAATTGATTTTCAACGCGCTATGTGGACGATACCCGGCGAGCGTGAATCCATCGATAACGTTAAGTTTTCTCAGCGCGGTTCCAAAATGCATACGACGCATCTGGTTCCACTAAGCCGTCAAGCAGTCGAAATACTGCGTGAAATCCACGATATCAGTGGGGAAAATGAGCTCATTTTCATTGGCGATCATCACTCATCAAAACCGATGAGTGAAAATACCGTCAATAAAGCACTGCGCGTTATGGGCTACGATACAAAAACCGAGGTCTGCGGTCACGGTTTCCGAGCCATGGCATGCAGTGCATTAATTGAATCGGGATTGTGGTCCAGGGATGGGGTAGAGCGGCAGATGAGCCATCAGGAGCGAAACAGCGTGCGTGCGGCGTATATCCATAAGGCGGAGCATTTGGATGAGCGGAGGCTGATGCTGCAATGGTGGGCGGATTACTTGGATGCTAATCGGGAAGGGGCGGTGAGTCCATTTGATTTTGCTAAAAAGGAATAACGTGTAGAAGTTAGCTGTATTAGTCGCGACTTGATCTGACAGTGCAATTAGGCTTGATAGCAATAACGAAACAGTCAAAAAATTTATGGCGATCAATGCTGCAAAAATATTATGCGCCCAAGGAAATTTGATTGATGGGAGAAACTATATACGGCAATCTATAAATGTTATTCCAGATTTTCTGTCTACGGTTAAAAAAGATTTAGAATTAGGCAATGTGTGTAAAATTGATATCAAAAAATGAAATTGGCCAAATTGACTGAATAAGGATGAATAATGGGTAATCTAGGCCGTTAATTGATGCAACGTGTGATCTTTGTAACATCCGCTTTTTGCAACGATCAGTCCACAGGACTTCAGGCGGCTTCGAGCGAGAAGTGGACTTTTGTTGTGTTTATAGCCATAGCAGGGAGGACTGAGTATCAACAAAAAGGCCGGGAACTATGGTTTATCTATGCATTGATTTTGGACCCGGACCATAAGAGTAATTAGTCCTATTTATCGGGAGTGTAAATTTGTGTTATAACCTCCTTTGCCGAAATAGATGGGTCACAAATGTCAGTTTTGATAATGGCTTCAAATTTATCACGTAAAGATTCCAGTAGCGCTGGATAATCCTGTCTAAGCTGTATAGCAATGCAACCAGTTTCAATAATTTTCTCAATAAATCGTTGATTTTCAATGATGCGCTCAGGCCTGTTTTTGAAAATCAAAATACTGCGACTAGTGGGTGATAATAATGTCGGTCTTCGATTGATAGCGCAAAGTGGTGTAGTTCTAAAACCAATATTTCTTAGCTCGCGGGTTAAATGCATAGAAAAAGAACTAACAAAGCTATCATCAAGATCATAAGATATCATTAACAGCGGGGAGTTGGGGTTTTTCCATTCGCAGATTCTTACTGAGTCAGGTTTCAATTTGTCTGATGGATAGCATGCCTTGATGAATCTTTGCCCGAAGGAATTAATTTTCCCTTCACTAACAAAACCGCGTAATTCCATCATTCGACGGCCATAACTTTCTTCAGATAAAGCATCCGTTATCGATAGAGATTTCTTAAACCTGCCTGATCCGCTAGGGGGAATTAAATGGTAATTTAATGCTATATAAGCAAGTCGCATCTCTTCCATGCTATGAAACGTCATTTCACTCAATGATATTGAAAAGAAACGAATATCGTTAGATTGCAATGTTTTGTAAGCCGCATTTCTGGCAAGTGTAGCATAGAGTTCTGTTTTTTCATCTTCAAGATCTTGTATACAAGCATTCAACAAAAGATGATAATCAACGGCCTCTATACATACATTTTTCGTACGTTCATCCCATTCAGCATCAGGTTTCAAAAGCATCATATGGAAATCTGAAATTCTTTTTTCATGCTTCTGTTGGATATAATCTCTGGCTTGATTAACGCCAAGTTTTGCAAGTTCATAGACTGAAGATGCGCCCGGAACAAAACTTAGTGCAAAGTTAGTACCAACATCAGCGACTTTCGAAATCGTTGTTTTTAAATTGGTCTTTTTTTCGTCATGCTTTTTCATCGTTTTTATCCTTACCATTCGTCCACTTTTGGCAAGAAACTGCCTCAGTTGGCTATGAGCGTGAAGCGGGCATAACTGGACTGCCCCCAATCCAGGTAGGGGTACCGCTATTTTTTCTTAGGTTCCCAGACGCATGTGATGCCGCAAACCTTTTCAATGAACGCATAAAGAGCCGCGGCACCTTCTTCAATCGTGTTGTAACCACAAATCTTTACAGGTAGGCACACATGAAATTTGCAACGCCGCCGCGCAGACTAACTTTTACCCGGCCAGGTGCTTTCTGATGCCGTAACGCCTTCAGGGGTTGGGACGAGTGACCACAAACGTGCTTCGATTCCGTCATTTTGCAGCTTACGCATGAAGTAACGAGCTTGAAGGGCATCATGAGTTGCAATTACAATCTGGAAGCCATGATCGACGATGTAATCTCGCAGCACATCGAATACTGACGCTGCATGTACCAGGTCATGGTGCTGGGTTGGGTCGTCTAGAAGCAGACAGCGCCAGGAAGACCACTGATGATCCAGTGGCATTGACAGCAGAAAGGTAAGTTGTAAATCAGTCAGTTGAGCCTCACTGGCTATGGCCGATACCGGGACTGACTCCCCGTGCAGCGGTAACGATACTTCAGCATGTTCCTTTCTATAGATGCTGCGAAAATCTAGATTCGTCCCGGTAAAGCGTTGTTCTCTAACCACTCGCTTCAAGAGCGCCTGCCACCGCGGAACTACGGCGAGCACGTGTTTGTGAACATTAGCGATTTCGGTGGATAGGTGCCGATTGAGCGTCTCCATCGCATCAGATAGTTGCGACAGCCGTAGCTGACCCGACTGTTCTTTTTCTATTTGCTGACGAAGCTTGTAGGTGAACTCTTCTTCCGATAACTCGTCGCGACGACGATCTAAGAGACCCTGAGCGAGACGTGCCTGCTCCAATTTACTCCATGCATAAATCTCGATTTTGATAGTTTGTAGCTTTTCTGAATGTCGATCCAAGTCAGTGACGGATGACTGCAACTGAGCCTCTCTACTGCTCGCAACCTCAACAGTTGGATCTCCGGGGAACGATAGCTGACGCCAGGAAGATCGGACAGTAGCAAGACGAGATTGAACATCAGTTAGCTGTTTTTCCAGATCAGATACTCTACTCATCACATCGGCCAGTTGAATTTTCTGCCGATCCAAGGAGGATTTTTCAGCCGTCACCTTAGCGCTCAATTCAATGAGCTGAATAGTATTTTTGTTTTGCGCCAAGGACAACTCCGCAAGCGTTTTTGATGGCGGGGCGTCTATAGTGATTGCTGCCAATGCTGCGGTCGCCTGCTCCAGCCTGCTGCTGGCTTCTGTTCGGCCCCGCTTGGCGGAGTCTAGTGCACAAACAGCCAAATTGTAATCGTTCTGAGCCCGCTCCATGATCTCAGGGGTTGGTATAGCCGCAAGACTGTGCTGCTTCTCATCGAGCTGAAGCTTAGCTGAAGTATTGGCATCTTCTCGACGTCGGATCGATTCTTTCGCGAGGGGTACTGTATCGCCGTCGAGCAGAGCGTTGGTTCTGAAATCGTTGATGTCTGACGCCAGGCCCACCTGCTGTAGTTTCAGTACAACAATCCTACCTTTGCATGCTTTCAGTTCTGCTTCGGCGTGTGTTACCGCCTCTGTGCATTCACGTAAAGCATCAACTGCTTTCTTAACGCGTCGTTCTGCGTCGACAACATTTGGGTCAATAGCTTCTAAGGCCTTAGTAATACGCTCATGAAGATCAACTGCTCCGTGCTCTTCACCACATAAGGGGCAATCACCACGATCGCTTGGCAGGTGGGCCGCGATGGATGCTACGGCTTGCCGTATCGAATCTGCGGCCGAGGTCAAAATCTCGTGATGGCTCTTCGCGGCCAGTTCCTCAGCTTCAGCGGACATCCTTGACGAAATTGCGGTGCGAAGACGTTCTTGAAGGGCATCCTCTTGCGTTTCTTCCCGACTGATTGAGCCCGTAATATCCGCAACGTGCTGAAGAGTCTGCTCCCAACGTTCCAAGAGTTTATGTGCGGTGCGAAGGTCAGCGTCTATCTTTAGCAACGTCTTGCGTTGTTTGTTGATGAGGTCATGTTGAATGCCGAGCTGCTGGTTACCTTCACGTTCGCTACGCAAATCGGAGGCCAAAGACTCAGCGCTGTTCAGATCCTTATCAGCAATCTCCAGAACCTGCTTGCCTTGCTCAACTGCTTCTTTAGCCTGAGCCTCATTCATGAGACGATTGAGCTGTTGAACGATCACATCTCGCTCACCTTCTGCTAAAACCAAATCCTGCTGGAGTCGCTCATGATTGGCAGCGATCAGAGCTCGTTCTTGTTTCTTCTGTGCAAGCTCCTGTGTAACAGTGATGAAATCGTTACCGAGCTGCTCTGAACGTGCTTGCTCAGAAACGAATCGGCCTATGAGTCCGTCAACTCCAACCAGCGCCGTTATCTGATCACGAAGTCGGACTAATTTGGCTTGGACCAATTGCTCTAATGCATCGTGCACCGTTTCCAAGCCATCCTGCCCCAATGGCGGTACAAGTAGGCCTGCAGGCAACTGCTCGAAGCTCTGCGTCTGGCGCGCAATGTCCGAAATGGATTCAGCAATATTTTCTTTACTACGAAGTGCGCCTTGAGATTGAGAAGCAGCTATATCCCGGTCAAGGGTCAAGCTTTGCCATTCACCAAACTCTGTTTCGAGCGCTACGAGTCCTCTATTGGCTTGTTTCAGTTGCTCTGTGAGGGCGCGGCGAATGCCGCCAAGGGCAGAAATCACTTGGGCACCATCCTTGCCAATCGGCAACCGTGCGAGCTGAGAGCCCGCAACTTTGGCATCTGCCTTTACCAGCCATTCCCCTTCCCGTTGATCAAGCAGATGGGTAAGCCTCAACAAAAACGGTATGTCCTCCGGATTTGTATCTGGAAAAAGGGGGCGAAGGTCACCCGTTCTTTGAACGTCACCTTGATTACTCACTTGAGCAGAGACTTGTACATCACCGAAATCCAGGCTTACACGGGCCATGGTTTGAGTATCTCGAATGATTGGAGAAAGATTCTCGCTGATTCGTGAAATATTGCCGGTGAGACACAACTCGATAGCTTCGAAGAACGCCGTCTTTCCAGTACCATTGGGGGCCAGGATAATGGTTGCACCACGGCTAAGTTCAATCGTCGTTTCGACGCCAAACCTGCGGATGTTAGAGAGCGTAATAGATTTAAGCTGTTTCATTTGAAGTCCCTGTCACCAAACGCCGCAACCTTTAGGGCTTTAACGATATCATCGCCTGATTGTCCAGACAGTAGTAATTCTCGCCACTTCTCAAGATGCGGCTCCACCCAAGTGTGTGCGAGGCTCAGTGAGTTCAGGGACGCTAGCAGAGGATCGACGATGTTGTCTGATTCTCCTGCGACTGAAAGGGTCGCCAAGAAAGTACGGTTTAGAAAGGAGTCGATATCTTCCTGGACTCTGATCACTACCTTTCTGCAGAAACGATCGTCCGTCTCGAGGCGAGCCGCGTCTTCTGATGCAATATTTTCGATGAGCAAGAACATGTAAAGGTCGGCTGTTTGCGGCTCCGCAAGCATGTCACGGACATCAGCTGCCCACCGAAATGCGCTTTGGATTTTTGCCGAATCGAAGGGAATGGCTGCGATTAATACAGTCCGCCAGCCCGCACCTTCCCGATTTATCCGTTTGAGCTGCACCGTAGTAGAGTCGATCTCAATCGACGGAGACGCCAGTTCAAATGCATTTGATAAAGAAACTTCATAGCGGCCTTCAGCACACGTTAAGATGGCTGTAACGATCTCCGAGATTGTAGGCATTTCAGGATCCTTTCGTATTCTTCTCTATGGCTGACTCGCGAGCGAGCAGTCGATCTTGCCATTGCTTACTGAAGTGTTGGCGTACGGAGGCCAGAGTCCCCTTACGCAGATGATTAAACGCTCCTGACCTGGTGACGAGCAGGTGCGGCTGGCGCTCAGCCGCCATAGTGGTAGCCGTCTCGGAGTCGTCAGCCATTCCTATGTTTAATAACTCTGATGGGGAAGTACTCACGCCTGACAAGATTACGATTGGGGTAGGGGAAGGGCCGATAACCGTTATCAAAGGATCGTCAGACAGCTCACGGACTTCCGGGGCACCTCCGGAGGGGCCAGACCAATACTTAAGAGCGATGCTCAGTACCGGCCCACAATCCGGAAAGGATTCCCAGTCGTTGCTGCTGCCAGGGAACCCCACTGCAACCATCAACAGGGTTTCAACTGCGGTGACCAGCAGATTCAAAGTACGTGGGCCAAGGCGAAGTGCACACTTTGCATTTTTTCCTTCCGTTTTCGGGTATAGAAGTTGATCCAGAAATTTTCGGCGGCTCTCAAGATTCTTAGCGAACCCGACGAGCCATGTCTGCCAAACCGTTTCCATAGCGTCAGCGAGCGCCGAATCTGTAATGGCGCTAAGCTTTTCAGAGGCGCCTTGAATAAGGCGCTGCCACAGCAAGTCGTCCATTGCGCTAGCGAGCGCATCAGCTTCCACTCTAGCCGCGCCTTGTGTCTTAAATTCATGATCCTGTACGCACTCAAGACGCTCAGTGTTCTCGATCCACGGTAGATTGCTAAGGTCGTTTTCTGCGCAACCGAGCGTGTGCCCGATTTCAAGGCCGACGCTACTGCGCCACGTTGATTCGCCTAGCATCAGACTCTGACTGCCATTGGGCAAGTGCAAAGCCATGCGCAATATTGCTGATGGAAGAGTGAGATTTGCACCGATGGGGGGCATGTATGGGGCGTATATCCTGAGCTTACGGTTTCCAGGTTTACTACTCCACATGTGCTCGACAACCCCCTCCGCAGACCTAGGAGCCACACTACCAAGATCATGAGTCCCAGCTAACGACCACGACTTGCCGGTCGGCAGAGATTCGTCGCTTAACAGATACTGAGCCCAGGTTTCGATATCTGGACGAAGTTCGTCCTTTAGTTCTCGAACTACCGCATGACAACCTAAAGCTGACACGTCAGATGTCTCAGCTGTGATATAAGTAATTAAGCGGTCAAGTGTCCGTCTAGGATCGCTAAAGTGACGACCGAGTGAATTAATTGAGCGCTCCTTTAAGTTCGCATCGTTGCCTACGCAAATGATTTGGACACAACGTAGGATATCCCTGATCTGGCTCCAATCTTTGAACCCGCACCAAGTCGTGAGCCAAAGATAGGCCCGTTGGGTTGGGCCGTCTTGGCGATTGGCTAATTCGTTCAGATCAAGCCCGTCTTGGCGACACAGTTTGCACAACTCATCCAAATGATTGACTGTAAGGTCATCTTTAATTTTCAGATGTGCACCCACGAGGGTCAGTTGGAACTGACGCTTGGGAGGTGAATCGAATGTGCCTAAACTCGCGTGCCTAGCAAGACTTGCGAATGCCGAGTCTATGACTGAGTTCGTTGGCTCAGTTTCTGGAGATCCATCTTTGTTTTTTTTGACCGACTGTTTTGTTTTATCTGGATTTTTGATGCAGAAATCAGTTGTCTGCCGTTTAATCTGCAGATGCTCAAAGGAGTCTGGAGAGTGTTGAATCACCACGTCATCCCATTCCTCAATGCCACCCTTTTCAGCACCGATCGCAAGTGGGGCATTCCTGCCATCTAAGAACTTATCAAGCATGTCCGACAAACGCTGAGCAATCACTAGCTGCTCGTAATGAGACTTCTGCTCCAGCCGGAACCTTCTGATCATCCAGATTTCCCTTATTGCATTATTTAGAACTGCATTAATGATTCCTGTAGCAATATCAAATTAGTTATACGCTCTATAGCGTTAACTTTTGATAAGTCCATATAGAAAACGTGACCTGCTCCCCAGTGATTAACATACAGGGGTGAACAGCGTCTGCTATCTGGCACAGAGCCGACTGTTAGATCGGATTGGACCCAGAAAAACAAGGTTGTCTGATTAAGTTCGAGTCAGCACATGTAAGGCGACACAAAATTTAGTATTTAACTTTACTCTTTGCCCACAGTACAAATGTACGTAATCATTGCTCAATGGGGTCCAGAAGTTTTAACGCTCAAGTGAAACGTCTGCGCGAGTCCGTAGAGGATGGAATCCCAACAATCGTTGGGATTGGATTGATTTCCCGATCCCTGCCTAGGCAAATTCAAAGCCACTCCCGCTGTTCCACAACGACATCCTCGCGGTTTGCCTCATCGTCGTACATATCAGCAATTCGTTCCAAGCAAGCCGCTGTTCGTGGCCATTCAAAACGAAGTTCGTTCGCATCACGCCGATATTGTTCAACTAGCACTCGCTCCTGAATACCACCATCATGTGGCATTCGCACGGTTACGCCACGTCTGTTGTACAGACCAGTCACGAAGCCTCGTTCTAACTCTTTGCTCCTGACAAGTTCGATCACATCCCTTACTGGTCCTGGCGGCCAAGGTTCTTCTTGACTGCGCTTTGCAGCAGATAAAATTTCACCAATTTGAATGTCCCCCGCCACAGAACGGCCAATATCAGATAGAAGTTTTCGTGCGTTATTTACCCAAGTTTCTAAAACATGACCATCAATCTCGCCTACTTCATTGGCGCCAGGGACATGCGTCCACTCAGCCAGCACGTGATACGCATTACTCGCCATACCCTGTGCCTTTTCAAGATTTGCTGGTTCTTCTTCAACGACACCGCTTTCTTCTTCCGGGAAGTAGACAAGCTTGATGAAGTAAACAAAAAGTTTAGGATCTTGTGCCAGCGCACGATGAAGCGTTCGCGCTGAGCGTCGGGAGTAGCGTAGCGCATTAAAGTAGATAAACTCCAAACTAGCTATCTCCTGCTCATGAACGTTGGCGTCAGAATCCAGGTAATCCAGAATGATGCCAACATTGTGGCTCAGCATTGTCGCCTCATCTCCCTCAATAGGTCTTGAGACGCGTGCTGCTGCATACAATGTCGAAACAAGCAAGCGACCATCAGGCTTCAATCCAATGTGGTGAGATAACCAGCCAACGGCCTCAATGGCGCGATCTGACCTCAACAGTTTCGCAACAATTTCTTGAAAATCTGAATCTCCAGCAATCTGGAAAACCCCTATAGAGCGCCAATAGGCATCACTCAAGGCAGAACTGCGATCCTCAATTCTTTTCCAAGTAGATGTGTCTACAGGCAGCGCCTGAACGATGCGAAGCTCTGCGTCATTACCCCATTCCTCCGCAATAGCTCGCTCCCACAAGCTTTGCACCCATGAGTCCCCATCGGCCCCCGCTCGAACCTTCATTCCGTAGAAAATCCCGAGACCCAGTTCAGCCTCTGCGAGCTCGGATGCCAACATGCCTCGCTTCATTAATGTGTACTTAAGCTCATCAGACACGCTCGAATTGGCGATTCCGACACCGAGTTCCCTCCGCATAGTGATCGTTATCGCAAAAGAAAATAGCTCATCAGGTGTCAGCTTTGTCAATAACTCAGCTGCGGCTGCCTCTTGCGACTGCCTTAACTTTTCTTGTTCAGCAAGCCAGTCACCATTCAGGCCCAACGACGCAGCGCCAGGGTGGAAAAGCCATCGTAAGCGCTCCTGAATCCCGGTTGGTTGGAGGATCTCTAATATGGTATCAAGGGGTCTCAGCGCATCCTCGCCCATTGCCCACTGCGCATCTGCTAATGCTCGGTGTTTGGACAACAATGACCGTATCCCGTCACGCATTGACTCAATCTCATCTGGCTCATCAAGCACTCTCACAGCAACCGTTAGTTGCTCCACTGCTAGCTTTCGCCATTCAGAGTCGAAATTTGACCAAAGGCTCAAAAGTTGGAGCCACCGTTTCGAGGCACAGCCTACGTGTTTAAGCAATCGCTGGCCAATTGCATTTGTCGTTGCGGCAAGCACCGGCAACGTAACCTCTTCATGCCCGTCTGGAGTGAAATCGCGCCAGTTTGGTCTTGCGGAAGGCTCGGTAATGTCGTGAAAGCGCGGCGAGATCGCCAGCAAAAGCTTCCATCCGACTGAAGGATGTCGGCGCAAAATTGTATCGATCACCTTCAATCGTTCCGCCGGTGTAGCATAGGTTTGCGGAGACCAACTAACGAAAATACGACGAAGTGAGGGGAAAGG
This sequence comes from Sodalis sp. RH15, assembly GCF_047324255.1. Taxonomy (NCBI): domain Bacteria; kingdom Pseudomonadati; phylum Pseudomonadota; class Gammaproteobacteria; order Enterobacterales; family Bruguierivoracaceae; genus Sodalis; species Sodalis sp. RH15. Next base: position 5,777,606 of record NZ_CP178738.1, on the reverse strand, counting down.
TCGATTGCTCCATCTACCACCGGGGTCAATTTCGTGAAGGCGCACAAGCAAAAGTGCGGCTTGCGCTAGATAATCTGAACTGCGGGCAAGCACTTCAAGTCCCCACAACAAATTCGATAGGTACTCAGTCCGGTACATCATTCCCTCGTCACTACGGAACAGAGATAGGATGGGTGGATTATCACCTTCAAGTCCTGTATCAACTGCATCAAGGAACGCATTAGGTGCGGCTTCAGCCAGATTCCTAAAATCATTTGAGAGGGACCACCAGAGCGCAGCCCCTGCCCCTTGAAATAGCTTACGGACAATACGATCTGCTCGCGCTCGGATATCCGATATGACAGTAGCATCGCCCGGCAAAACGGCCATCGCGATGGTTGCTTCCGTAAATCCTCCGCGTATAGCCGACGATGGCTGTTCTTCAAACTCACCCTCGGCCTCGTAGTAAATACTCTTAGGTCGAGTAGCGAAACGGGGATTGGCCTTGCCAAGTACCTTGTGGAAGGTAGTTTCGAAGCGTTCTAACTGACTCGTAGTAATCTGCCCACCGATCTGCATCCAGAGATCTTTTAATGATACAACTTTCCAGAGATTTCCAGAGCGCACCAATGGACCGCCAACTGAAGCAGCCAATGGCGCAAGCACAGCTTCGAATTGCTCGTAAGAACAATCGGCCAGTTCACTAATAATCATCCTGTCCTGAGAAGACGTATCGACCCAGGCTCCAGCAAACATGGCTGCAATCAACTCCGAAGGTGCTTTCCTCGCCCATTCAAGCTGGTTGTGAGGAGCGACAGGCTTTAGTCTTCGCAGCACTGTAATGCTTCGGCCTGACGCATGAACGCAGGTATGGGCGGCCTCTTCATCCATCCCCGCGCCCACGAGGGCAACCTTGAGATCGAATTTCCACGGTCTATGAAGGCGCCGTAAGCCACTGGAATTGGCGATTATACCCGAACCATAAGCTGAGAAGACGTGGTGTCCATCATCCACTAAACGCTGCGCAACTCCCGGTTCTGGGTCGGAGAGAACAATGATGAGTGGTGTACCAAGACCGACGAGTTGCCTTGCGACCTCATTGCTTCCCACTACAACACAACGACTCCAATGCCATAGTCTGTAGCATTCAGGCAGCGGACTAATCGCGGCATGAAGGAAGGCAAATGCCTCTTCAGGATCGTCGGCTTGTAGAGAAAAAAGTTGCGGGCGTTCTCGCAACCACCTAAGTACCGCGATTTGGTCCTCGCCTCGTCCCGTAAGCAGCACATCTGCCGTGATTGGTATGGTAGTCGCGCCTGTCCATTCCGACCATACCTCTTCAAGGTTACGTAACCCGACTGGTCTGCGACCGACCTTGACTGAAAGCCATTGTGCGACCGCCGGACACATCTCCAGCCAATGTACAAGGTCATCAGCGTCGATCAATACTACATCACGCCATTTACCAAGTGCTCTTTGTTGAGCAACCCAATCTGCCTTGTTCGAAAATCGCTGTGGAGTCGCAAAAACAAAGGTGGTTTGTGACGGATCGTATCCAAGGGGGTTTTCTGAGCGTTTCGCGAAATCATCGTTAGCCTTATTGCCGATGCGGGTGCGTTGAGTCCCGATTTCCCATACAGAATCTCCAGGCGGGACATAAGGTGCCCCAATGCCAGTCCTACACTGACCGTCCCACCCGCCATGTTGAACACTCTCATCCGATGGAAAATGCACATCTGCCGCAGGTCCTACTGTCGCAAAAATAAGGCGGCGTATCAGCTCTGGCATGGCACTCTGTGCGTCGCGACGTTCCGCCCACTGTGAAAGATCAGTTGCATTCACCCAACGCATCAATCCACCTGGATGTACCGACGGAGACTGAGGAAGCATTGCCTTTTCCACGACACCACCGGCAAAAAATTGAAGCCCTTCAGCCTCAAATGAATCCCGAATGGCCTGAGCATTATTCGCGACCGGCGTGCGAACTCCGCGCTCGAAGTCTGCAATTGTCGATGTAGCCACATGGGACCTCTTGGCTAGATCTTGCTGCGACCAAGCCAGGAGCGCCCGTGCGGCTTTCACTTGCTCTGGAACGAGAATATCACTCATGACTAACCTCATATTTAAAATATGAGGTTAGCTTATAATGCTGGCATTACTCCGTCAAGTCGTACATGATCAAGGTAGATGTGTAGGCAAGCGGCCGTCTCGCTTCATTGATTAATTTTCGGTATCGCGCGCTTATTTCACCCATTCTTATCGACGTGAAATCAATTATGATAAAACGGCATTCACGACCAAGTAGCTTGAGCTGATACGTCGCGCTCTGAAAGTTATCCGTACCGTCCGGGTGAAATAAGCCTGCGCCAAGTGCGACTGTGTCGTTGAATCTCCAGCCCCTTCCGGTCCCATCGATCAGGTTAACCGGTGCCGGTCTGCTGGCCCAGGTGCTGACAACATCAAAGTATGCCGAGCATGTGCCGTTGTATCGCCAGACGGAAATCCTAGCGCGTCATGGTGTGGACCTGTGCTTCAACTGGGTGAATGCGTGTTGCCGTCTGATGTTGCCGCTGGAAGTACCCTTGACCGCTACGCCATAGCCGCTCGCAAACTTCATACCGATGACAATGTGCTTGGAAGGCGAAGGTTAGGATGGTCACCGCCATGCTTGGCCTGAGATGGAAGCTGGCCTTTTGTATTGGCTCTGCAGGGAGAGGCAACTTCACCACCTTTTGATAAACACTTAGCTGCCAGTGAAACATTAGTGTTATCGAAGAGCGGCCGGGCAAGACGCAATGCCGACATTTTCAGGTAGGTTTCCAGTGTCAGGGAAGGTATCTGCGATACGTTTTAGGTAAAGAAGGTTCAGGTTATACATACAGGTTGAAATTATTCATCGATCGTTATTAACGATCGATAAGGCGATATTGATCTATCAAAACGATTATCTGAATCGCCACAGTGTCGCCATCGGTGCAAAAGTGATCCACCCCAGCGGTTGAAATTTGATCCAGGGGTTAATCTGCTCTCCTCTGAACGGGAGAGCTTATGGTTACTTTTGAGACTGCTATGGAAATCAAGATCCTGCATAAGCAGGGAATGAGTGCCCGACACATTGCCAAAAAACTCGGTATTTCACGTAACACGGTGAAACGTTACCTTTCGGCTGATCCTGAGCCGCCGCGTTATTCCCCCAGGCCGAGGGCTTCTTCCGTTCTGGATGATTATCGCCAGTACATACAACAACGTATCCAGGATGCTCGTCCCTGGAAAATTCCTGCTACCGTGATTTATCGTGAGATTGTTGAGCATGGATACCAAGGCCGGATGACGGTGCTTCGGGAATTTATTCGCTCACTATCCCAAAACACGTTACCTGAACCTGTTATTCGTTTTGAAACCGAAACCGGCCAGCAAATGCAGGTGGACTGGGGAACTATGCGCAGCGGTAAATCACCTCTGTACGTGTTCGTCGCGGTGCTAGGGTTCAGCCGGATGTTGTATATCGAATTTACTGACAATATGCGCTATGAAACGCTGGAACTGTGCCATCGCTATACTTTTGCCTTTTTCGTCGGCGTTCCCCGGGAAGTGTTGTACGACAACATGAAAACCGTGGTTGTGGAACGGGACGCTTATCAACCTGGTCAGCATCGCTTTCATCCGTCGTTATGGCAGTTCGGTAAGGAAATGGGGTTCTCGCCTCGCTTATGCCGCCCCTTTCGGGCTAAAACCAAAGGGAAAGTTGAGCGAATGGTGGGATATACCCGCCACAGCTTCTATGTCCCGCTGATGACACGGCTCAAACCCGCCGATGTCCAACTTGATATTGAGACGGCCAACCGCTACGGCTTGCGTTGGTTATATGACGTTGCCAATCAGCGGAAACATGAAACTATCCAAGCTCGTCCTTGCGATCGGTGGCTGGAAGATCAACAGGCCATGCTGACGTTGCCGCTACTGCGGCAGAGTACAACCCCCTTGGTAGTGCAAAACACGGCAATCTTGGACTGTACTCCGCTTCATCATCCGCTGTCGGTCTATGATACGTTCTGTACAAGGGGTGCTCTGATGGTCGAACTACAACAGCAACGGTTGATGGTACTTGCAGAGCAACTTCAGCTCGAAAGCCTAATCGGTGCAGCGCCGGCGTTATCCCAGCAAGCGGCAATGCAGGAATGGACCTTCATGGACTTCCTGGAGCATCTGTTGCATGAAGAAAAACTGGCCCGACATCAACGTAAACAGGCGATGTATACAAGGATGGCAGCCTTCCCAGCGGTAAAAACCTTCGAAGAATATGACTTCACCTTCGCCACCGGTGCGCCACAAAAACAACTTCAATCGTTGCGATCACTGAGCTTTGTTGAACGTAATGAAAACATAGTGCTGTTGGGGCCATCCGGTGTTGGCAAAACACACCTTGCGATAGCGATGGGCTACGAAGCGGTGCGTGCTGGCATCAAAGTCCGGTTCACTACGGCAGCCGATCTACTGCTTCAGCTTTTAACGGCTCAACGCCAAGGGAGGTATAAAAACACACTCCATCGGGGAGTAATGACGCCGAAGCTACTGATAATAGACGAGATAGGCTATCTGCCGTTCAACCAGGATGAGGCGAAACTGTTCTTCCAAGTGGTGGCTAAGCGCTATGAAAAAAGCGCAATGATCCTGACATCGAACCTCCCGTTTGGGCAATGGGATCAGACGTTTGCGGGAGATGCCGCGTTAACATCTGCCATGCTGGATCGGATATTACATCATTCACATGTTGTGCAGATCAAAGGAGAAAGCTATCGGCTGAAGCAAAAGAGGAAGGCTGGGGTGATCGCTAACGCGAAAACCGACTAAAAAGGTGGATCAATATTCAACCGTTGCTAATGAAAAAAAGTGGATCAGTTTTAAACCGTTATTGACATCTACCTGCATGTTGGAGAATTTTATCTCTGATAAAGAGACTGCTCTGACAGGCAATGTGCTGATTATTGCCTTAATATACTCAACAACATTCTGCAATATCATTGAATTTGAAGAGATTTTTATTCAAGATCCAATTCCTGATGCCCAACCACGTTACAGGTCGTATGGCTTTGCTCAAGTGTGGAATGATCATGATAAAATGTCGGCTGAAGTGCGGGACATTCTGGAAATGATCCGTATCAAGGTGAATGGCGTCGATCTTGATGAGTAAGAAGTTACCTCTATGGCTAACAGGGGCTGTTTGTTAAATGAACAGAGTTGATGTAGAATTGTATGCAATGATAGTAAGAAAAAAGGAGGCGTAATGATCAAGCAAACTAAAAGAATCGATTCTGACAAAGCGATGGCTGCTGCGAAACGCTCCTTAGATTTCTGGGCAACTATTGACGGCAATAAACTCGCCAAAGTGGGTCAGAAAGAGAAAGAAATGGATATTGTGGGACCGAGAAAGAAAGTAAAGCCGGCCAAATACGCATAATCTGTGTTCGTCATGAGTACATCTGACACAACAGCTTAAAAGATTGAGAGTTACCGGTTTTGATATGGGTGTCGAATCCTTATACAAAACACAAAATGTAACTTTCATGCTTCTCTCTAACAATCCTGTCATTAAACACAAAGTGGGTTTATTGAATCTCGCCGAAGAGTTCGGTAACGTGCCAAAAGCAGCCTGCGAAGTAGCCTCCCCAAAAATTCGAGCATTTTCAGCCTTAACAAAGATGCCCAGCCCCTTACCGTTTACTCACTCGATGCCAAGACGTGCCTGATGACGCCGCCCGAGAGCTTTGCCCGTAACGGCATGCAAAACCCACTCATCTGCTGATGCTGGCTATTTTATAGGCAAGGTGTATTTACTAGATAGCGTCCACGTTACTGGCCCAATTCACGCAGCAGCCTGGCGTTGATATACAGCTTTTAACGGCCATCAGTCATTTCCTCCAGTACGCCAATGGTCACTAACTGTTTGAGGTATGTTGATGCCGTTTGGCGTTTGGCCACACCTCGTTCAATAAGGTTATCGATCCGGCAATACGGCTGCGCAAAAAGCGCCTGGATAAGTTCATGGGTGTAGATTTTCGGCAGTTGCTCGCGCACGTACACTGTGGTTTTTGCCATTAGTTCTCTGACAACCGATATCTTGTCACTCGTCCACCGAGACGTGTTCCTCACTGCCTCTAATATAAATAAAATCCACGATTCCCAGTCAACCTCTTCTGTCACCCTGCGCAGGAATCTGTAGTAATCATCACACCTTTCCAGGATGTAGCGGGACAAATTCAGTATAGGCAGCGAAAGCAATCCAGTCTGAATCAGGTACAGGATATTCAGGATGCGACCAGTCCGCCCGTTCGCCGCCGCTGTCTCTACGACGAGTTGCCCTATTCTCAAATTTATCTTTAGCGTGGCTTCGGCCTGTGGGCCTGTTAAACAGGCCCACACCTTTACAGCGTTCTAATCAATCGGGCTGGGTTGCCGGCATAAATCCCTTTCACCGTGATGGGATTGACTACAACTCCTCCAGCTCCTATCACTGACCCACAGCAAATGAAATCGGTTAGTATCGTCGCACCGCTGCCGATGGTGACATTATCGCCAAGGCTGATTTTAATCCAATTTCCTGGATCTGGGTCTGGCGCACCACGCCTGAATAGATCATTGGCGAATGTGACATTATGCCCAATAAAACAGTTCTCCCCCAATGACACGTTCTCACAAATAAACGTGTGTGACTGTACGCGGCTGCCGCGCCCAATGACACATCCTTTCTGAATCTCAACGAAGGGGCCGACAAAAACATCGTCATGAAGCTCACATCCATAAATGTTTGACGGTACCATCACTTTGACGTTATCTCCGGTAGTCACGTCTCTTATGTCACAGTTGATAATTTTCATAACCCATCCATAGTTTATTGGTTGCCGCCAATGTAAAAATGCCCCCTTGAAGTCGGGGATGTCAACATGGGTCAATGGAAGTATACTGCGTCCAGCGGAAATCATTTATAGCCCCTACGACAAGTATTGTTGGTACTTATGTTGGTATAAATGAAAGCTGACTAATATTTATTCATTAATAAACAATAGGTTAAATGCTATGTGCGAGTCCGGCCTTCGCACCATTAGTACAAAATCAGGTCACCCAAGGGTGGCTTTTTTTGTGTCTGGAGTTTTCCGCTGCGTTCCTGTTAGTTCGGCCAAAGCACCTGCCCGCGCATTTTTCCAAAATGTGGCTGATAATATGAAGTGCAGGACTTGTCTGATGGCAGAGGGTTGGGTATCTTGGCGCAGAATAAATCAACAAAAACCAAGGAAAATTTTATCAAATCTGACATCTGAGTCAAAATGCCTGAATTAAGCAATAGTTAGATTACTGATAAAATTTATAAAAAAATATAGTAGATGTTTGAAGTAAGGACATAAACAAGAACCAGCGGTATATCTCTATCTATAGTTACTAAAGGAAATCAATCTCATGGAAATTGATATATTTAAGCCGCTAGGATTTGTACTGATAGCAATATTCCTTAGCAAGAAACTCAAAGAAATTAGCGTTAAAACAATTTTATCGACTGCTCTATTGGCTTTTTTATCAAATTTATCTAAATTACGCTCGCTAGAACAAATTAAAACAGATATCTTAACTAAGGACGGTTTTTTGCATTATTGTATATCGTCGGCCATTACCATGGTTATCGCTATCATCATCCTGTTAATATATGGATTTATCAAGAAAAGGAATAGTTATGAATAATTCAAATGTTGGACCTAATAATAGAGAAGTTGCGAGAGGGCTTGCGAATGATGTGGCTTGGGGCGCAGGGTTAGGGTTGGCAACCTCTGGCCCCGCCGGTGTCCCATTGGGTGCGGGTTTGGCCGCCGTACAAAATGTAGTGCAAGCAGCAAAGGGACATTGTCCACTAGATATTCAGATGCCTCACATTCCTATGGGACCTACCCAGCTAAACCGAAGCAGCCAACCTAATGTCCATCATGAAACGTTGTCACCTTCAGACCAGTGGAAAAGAAATTTAAGACCCTAATAAGGCTAAAATAACAAGTCGAAATTGAATGTAGAAATTCTGCTGACATTCTCAATATATTTGTTTTTAAATAATCTTATCGACCATAAAACATCATTTATTAAGCGGCGCTGGGTCTAAAAAAATATAGAGTTTTTAGACCCTACGGGATACGGCAATTATGCAATATATAGTGTAAAAATATGCTTAAATAAATGGGTAGATAAAATAAATTTTTAAGCGCATATTAGTAGTACGCTTCAATTAGCATTTAGAGTTTTTTACGCGTTGTTTTTTTATTTTCATTGGCGGCTCGTTCGTTTTTTATTTTCTCAAGTAGCGCCGCCGCACTATTTTCACCGCTTATCAGCTCTGGGTTTTATTTCCGCCATAGCGCTGTCAGTTCACCGCGAAAAGCTTTCGCCAGAATAGATTGTGTGAGGTTGTTAACGCGGGTAAGTGCGATGTAAATTTGTTTTTCAATGACGTCGGCGTACGCAAAGAGTTGTTCCACTCGGCGGACAATTTCGAGTTGTTAGATTAGGGGAGGAACATTTAAAGGATAAGCAGCTAGCTTTTGAGCGTTAATGTTAGACTGACTCACTCCATCAGTTTTTATGGAATAACAATACGCCAAGGTGTTTCGCCGTGGCTTCATCGAACATCCGCATCTTGACCAGTGTGGTATTGGGATAGTCCGGGTAGTTGTTTTCTGCGGTACAAGCAATGGCGTAAATAAAATCGTTAACGCCTTTCAAAAAATCGGAGTTGGATTTATTCATACGCATTCCACGACCCGGATAGCCTCAGGCGATGCTGAAATATTAGGGTAATATGTTACAAATTTCGCTCGCCGGCGGCCTCATGAGTACCTTGTGTCCACAAAATCTACTCTTTACGCAGCTTCAGCCTGTAGCTTCTACTGCACACGTTGAAGTACAAGAGATCACCTATCTTACGGCTTATACGCTGTTTTATTTCTGTACGCCCTATAGGCTGTATTTTGCATTTACAGCTTATAAGGTGTAGTATTCGAAAACAGCATATAGTCTGTATATATCTCTACAACAATGGTTGACGCTTTATGAATACTGCTTATCCGTTGCAGACCTTGAAACAGTTACGTCCGTTGCTCATTGGCTTTCGAAAAGCTAATGGGCTGACGCAAAAGGATGTTTCTGAAAGACTAGGTGTAACACAGCAAACCTATGCACGTCTGGAGGCAAACCCAGCCAGCGCCAGTATCGAGCGTCTGTTCAAGGTGTTCAATGTGCTGGGTATCGAAATAGTGCTCTCATCCGGCGCATCTTCAACAATCATAAAGCCGTTAGAAGATCCAACAAAGCAGATAAATTCGCCTGCCAGGCGGGAAAAGTGGTGATGATATGCCTAGCAAGCAACAACGTTTAGCGATCTGGATGAACGGTATACAGGTCGGATTCTGGGAAAAGGTTAAGGGTGAAGACAGATTGCGATACCTGCCTGAGTGGATCGCTGACGAGCAAGGCCGGCCCTTGTCGCTGTCTTTGCCTTTTACCCCCGGCAATCAACATTGGCGTGGCAATATTGTGCGGGACTATTTTGATAATCTACTCCCTGACAGTGAAAGCATTCGAAGGCGTTTAGCGATGCGTTATCAGGCGGATAGCCTTGAACCCTATGATCTGTTGGCTGAGTTAGGAAGAGATTGCGTTGGCGCAATACAGTTGCTTAATGTCGATGAAGAGTCCGCGGATTTATGCTCGGTGAATTTCCGCCTGCTTTCTGAAGCAGAGATCGCCACAACATTGCGTAATACCACGACAGCACTACCTGGTCGACAGGATGATATTGACGACCTGCGCTTATCTATTGCCGGTGCGCAGGAAAAAACGGCTTTACTGTGGCACAAGGGGCAATGGTGCTTGCCGGAAGGGAGTACCCCCACAACGCATATTTTCAAGCTGCCGTTAGGACTGGTTGGCAATATGCAGGCGAATATGAGTAGCTCGGTTGAAAATGAATGGCTATGCTCTTTGATCCTTGAAAACTATGACATGCCTGTTGCAAAAGCGCAGATTGCGCAGTTTGAAGATCAGAAGGCATTAGTCGTTGAGCGTTTTGACAGGAGGTGGTCGGGCGATGGGCAATGGATCGTTCGTTTACCCCAAGAGGATATGTGTCAAGCGCTGGGGATTTCTCCGCTACGGAAATATCAGGCGGATGGCGGGCCGGGTATTACCGATATTATGGATATTCTGAATCATTCTGAGCAAGCAGGACGGGATAGAGAACTGTTCTTCAAAGTACAAATCATTTTCTGGTTAATAGCGGCCACTGATGGGCATGCAAAAAATTTCAGCATCGCGGTGGAGGCTTGTGGCCGTTATCGTCTTACACCGTTCTATGATGTTTTATCGGCATGGCCGGTAATTGGCAAGAGTAATAGCCATTTCCCCTGGAAAAAATGCAAACTTGCAATGGCAGTACGCGGGAACAGTAATTATTACCACCTCTATAGAATTCAGCGGCGGCACTGGATTAATCATGGGAAATTAACCGGATTAGTTCAACAATACGTTGAGTCTATGATGGATGACATTATCGCCATGACGCCGCGAGTGATTGAACGTGTATCCGCGTTGCTGCCGGAATCGTTTCCTACAGAACTGGCTGAAAGTATTTTTACCGGCATGCGGCAGCAGTGTGAAAGATTAGCTCGCAGAGGCTGAACAACAACGAAATATACCCTAAATAATTCGAGTTGCACGAAGGCGGGGCGACCTTACCCCTTTTTTTCATCGGTTTGCTCTCAGAGATTGGCCGCTTCCCACTGACGATATCGTACATAGTCCTGTGCGATATCCTGCTCACTTATCCCCGTCAGAAAGAAAGCAGCGGGGCAGGAGTAGACATCCGTTGTGGGTTTGAGTCGGGCGCCTTCGGCTATTTTCATCACCGCGCTCACAAATCCAGGCAACGTTTCCAGGAAACTCCGCAGTTCAGCGTGGGAAAAAGGACCGGTCTGCGACGCTATAGCATGAACGCAGCGTAATGGACGGATGAGCTGATACCGCTCGCTTGCCTGATAAAATGATTCAGGGCACGTATAGGCATACCTGATCAGTTCCAGCTGATCGCTGCCGGTGGCAATTCGTATCGCTTCAGGATTAGCAGCGCCGGAAACGCGGGCGCCGACCTCAATGAGCTTGGGGCCATCAGGGGATAAGATAAGCTCAGTATGACCCGCTCCCTTAACAATACCAATTGCATCAAGTGCTTTGAGAGTGTAAGCGATACAACGTTCTGTCTCTGGAGCCCGCGGGGGACACAGTTCATCAAAATCATATAGATTCCTGCCGACAGAAAGTTTTTTAGAAACGCGCCATACATCAGTGACTTTATGTTTTCCGTTCAGGCTAACAGTATTAACGACGTGCTCTTTACCTTCAATGAATTGCTGGATCAGCGCTTTTTCATTACGGTTATGCATGATATTGATTTTGCTGGTGATGGTGCGTGCTGCGTCTTCTACCTGAGCTTCATTCATACAGATATATACGTCATCTGAACCAGCGCTGTCGAGGGGTTTGACCACAACTTTTGATTGACCATATTGCCTGAACCAGTTTTTCAGAACGCAGGGGTCATCACTGGCAGCCTGTTTAACCGTTTTCAGGCCCGCTCGACCTACTGCTTCATTCATCAGAAATTTATTTCTGCGAAGTGCCGTGGTTGCAGGGTTATTGCCATCTCCATTGATGCTCCAGGCAATTTTTTCGCTCAGTTTAACCGCAGATTCATGACCTGGAATAATTGCCAAAGGATTGTGCAAGGCGATTTGTTCAAGGCACTTTTCTGCCTGGCTACGGTCCCAGTGATAAAAAGCCTTAAAATGATGTTTATGGAAACGGGGATGAGATAATGCGTTGACGGCAACATCTGACTCAATGTGTATCAGGTCATAATGCCCGGCCATCTCCTGCGTGACCAGCGCACCCGCGGAAACGGCATCAACTATCGCCACGACCGGCCTGCAGTTTGCAGAATATTTAGACATTGTCTCGCTTTCCATTTATCTGAGGGGATAGGTGGTGCCCGTTTTTTTCTTTTTTCCGCAAAACAACCGCCGGAAAACTCTGACAAGCAGGTTCTTTGAATGCTTTTTTTCTTCCATGTTAAATGACTTGTTCATAGATAATCCGTCCCATTTCTTCGTAACCGGCATCGTTGAAGTGCAAGTGGTCGATATAGATATTTTCATTCAATATAGGTGAGTCTTTCATGAGCATGTTCATATCAAAAAAACAAATGTCTTCATTCAAGCATCCCTGTTTAAGCTGCGAAGAATAAGATTCATGTAAATCCGGCGTTGCGAGTTTTTCAAATAAGCGCCAGAAGTTATTAGCACAGGCGTCGATAGCATAGAACATCTCCTCCTCTGTTTCATGAAAGATCTCTTTACTCCATCTGGACAAAGGCTGCAGGACATAATGCACGCGGGCGCCATTTTTTCGGGCAAGCTGATTGATTTGCGCCGCGGAATCAATAGTGCTGCGAGCGGCCCGGCTGATACGCTCGGCCAGGTCCATGTGAGTATCGGTAAATACCCTTTCTGCCGGGTTCCCTTCAGTATCATCCAGCCAATGATTGAATTTCTCGGTGAGCCGTGGAATTAATTTTTTAACCGCTGATTCATTCATTGAAGCATAAGAATTTGCCCTTTTTTTAATGTCCTCATTATATCTATTCATATAATGCAAAAATTCATAGGAATAATAGTATTTACCATACTCACTGGTATAATCATCAGGCAGTCCTTCCAAGGTAAGCGTGTTTAGACCACTTAATATAATGATGTTATTTATTTTATCGAAGCGATGCTGGTTGAGCATAAAAATGATGGCTTCCTGCACCGAGTTATAGCCCCGCCCGCCAAAGTTCAACCAGACTTCTCCCGTCAGTTTTGACAGCGCGGAAGAGACCGTGCTTGCATCGGATGTCGTACCGGTACCCAGAGCCGTTGAACCGCCAATCACAATATTGACGGGTTTATCAGCAGGGAAATCGGCGGTTGATGCCCAGCCGCAAGGGGAATAACTCAGGCGAAACCCCATGTCATCCGTATTGATAATCGCTGAGGTATAATTCCGATGATGGAAAAACATGGTATAAGGCAACCACCGGACGCCAAGGTACATGAACTCATCGTATTCACGCAGTTGTGGGGTAAGCTCATAGCATCGGTTTACCGCCTCTTGATGGGACATTTTTTTAAATTTCATTACTCATCCTTTGAGAACTTGGTTCCGAAAGTATTAATCCAGAGGGTAATGTTTCTTCCAGTCTATTTTTTCTTCCCAGTCGGGTTGATCCTGTTTGCGTAATAAAAAATTTCCCAATACGAGATAATCCATTGATGTGCGCATGAAACAGACATAAGCATCTTTAGGTGATTCAACAATCGGCTCTCCTCTGACATTAAAAGACGTATTTACCAGCACCGGACAGCCTGTTCGCGCATGAAAGGCGTTCAGGAGACTGAAAAAAAGCGGGTTGTGACTCCCATCGACCGTTTGCAGGCGCGCCGAATTATCAACATGCGTAACGGCTGGGATTTGTGAGCGGATTTGGTTAAGTTTTCCAAGTCCGCTTACCTGAACGGCACCGGGACCAGGTGGTGTGAGCTTGGAGTTTGCAACCGGGTAGACAAACAGCATATAGGGACTTTTCGTTTTCACGCTGAACCAGTCCTTTGCATGCTCTTCTAATACGACCGGAGCAAAAGGACGGAATGACTCTCTGTTCTTTATCTTGAGATTCATTACCGTTTGCATTTGGCGATTTCTGGCATCGCCCAGGATCGAGCGCGCGCCGAGTGAGCGGGGGCCGAACTCCATCCTGCCCTGGAACCAGCCGGTGACATTACCTTGTGCCAGAATCCCGGCAACCTCCGCGCAAAGTTTATCTTCCGTGAGCTCGGTGAAAACTGCGCCTTGCTCATTAAGGTAATGAAGGATTTCTTCGCGCGTGTAACGGGTCCCCAGATAGCTACCCTTCATGCTGTCTCCTGCATCAGGTATGCGTGGTGCGCCTACGTGTCCATACCAGCCTGAGAGCGCCGCACCCAGCGAACCGCCGCTGTCTCCGGATGCCGGCTGTACCCATATGTTTTTGAAGATACCCGCCTGCGCCAGTTTGCCGTTTGCCACGCAATTCAAGGCAACGCCTCCGGCCAGGCAAAGATTTTCCAACCCCGTCTTTTTCTGCCAATAACGGGCAGTAAGCAATACCACTTCTTCCAGAACGGCCTGTATGGACGAGGCTAGATTGAATTGCCGTTCAGTAAGCTCGCTTTCCGCATCACGCGGCGGGCCGCCGAACAGGTCGTGAAACTTTTCCGACGTCATCTGGTCGCCCGTGGCATAGTCAAAATAGGACATGTCCATCTCAAAGCTGCCGTCCGGTTGCACCTGTATCAGATGCTTTTTAATCATATCGGCATAAACGGGGCGTCCGTAAGGAGCAAGGCCCATCAACTTATACTCGCCGGAATCAACCTTGAATCCGCAGTAAAACGTGAACGCGGAATAAATCAGACCAAGTGAATGTGGAAATCGCGTTTGCCAGAGCTTCGTGAGTTTACTGCCTTCACCTACCCAGGCTGTTGTTGTGTCCCATTCACCAACGCCATCAATGCAAAGCACCAATGCTTTCTCAAATGGACTGGGAAAAAATGCGGACGCAGCATGAGAATGATGATGATTAATATAGGTAATTTCAGGCACGGGCGTGTTGGCGAAGCCCAGTGCCTTTGTAAGTTTTTTTCTGACGTACAGCTTATTGGTCAACCATCCCGGCACGTGGAAAAAAAACGATCTGACCCCCGACCAGCCGGAGGTGACGGCGGTGGACATTATGCGTTTAAATTTTTCCGTGGGGTTTTCGTAATAAAAAATCCGAGATACCTGGTCTAAAGTAATTCCTGCCGTGTTTAAGCAGAACTTAACCGCATTTTCGGGAAAAGAAGGATCCTGCTTAATACGGGTGAATCGCTCTTCCTGCGCGGCCGCCACAATTTCTCCATCGCAAAGCAACGCGGCGGCGCTGTCATGGAAGTAGCATGACAGTCCCAGAATATACGTTTTCATTCGAGGCTCCTTAAAAAACGCGCTTTTGTGTCAGCGGAGTGAACTGACGGGATGCCATGAATTCCGGTCGAGGGGAGGGCACTTCGTTTAAACAATTGCTGACCAGGTTGTAGGAGATAAATACGGCTTTTCTGTCCCATGGCGACGAGTTCGCGCTAGAGCAGTGCAGGAGATTGCAATGGAAAAAAAGTACGTCACCCGGGCGACCCTTTGCGGCCACCATTCCCTTATTTTCGATTTTTTTGCGCAGGTACGTTTCAGAGAGACGATACTTGAGCTTTTGCGCAGTCGTGATTGCCCAGTTGTCACCCCCATCGAGTTCGCCGTATGGCCTATCGTGAATCTCGTCGATGAGCACGTCATACTGCGTTCCGGGCACAAGCAACATTGGGCCGTTGAATTCATTGACTTCGTCCAGGAAAATAACTGCGGTCAGGGCTTTCGGTTCCGGCATGCCATCCTCTTTCTTCCAGAACCAGTAGTCTGAATGCCATTCCCAATTCTGGCCCTGGAACGCCTGCTTGGTATTGATTTTATATTGATGGACGTAAACAGGTCCTCCCAGTAACATTTCCGCTTGACCAAGCAATCGCGCGTCGCCGGCTAAATTTTGAAAAAGTTCGCTGTTAAGGTTAGGCCCGTTAATGCTTCTCAAGGTTTTTCCATTGCCTTCCAATACCTTTCCGGCGGAGCTTTCATGCATTAATCGATGGGTTTCGGCATTGAGTATGTTCACTTCCTGGCGAGTATAAAGGGATTCTGAGATGTTGAATCCTTGCTTGCGATAAAGTTCCAGATCTTTAGATTCCATTCCTGAACTCCTGCTATATTATTTTACATAAATTCCTTAAGAAATCAGTTATGCATATATATATTTTTTATCCTGCACTTAGATTTAATGTATTGTTACCGGCACAGATAAAATTTACTTACAAGTGAACATTTCGTCAACGCTTAAATGAGCTCTCAGGTATTTTTTTTTGGCCTCATTCTGAGAAAGATTACATAGAAAATATAACATTTGACATAGTTATCAATTGATATAATTCCTGCAATACATGAGCAGTCTTTTAATCTTCTGTTAAAGCCCAAATAAAGTGCATTATTCAGGGCAAAACGCGTTCAGAAGAAATAAGTATTTAAAAGGATGTAAAAATGTCTATTGCGGTAGGGGGTACAGTCATTTATAGTAAACAATCAAAATGCGTAACATGCTGTTATGAATATTACGTTTGCACTGAGATATTGCCGTCATTGCCTCTACCGTCATGATGAGGGCAACAATCTCGCCGAATGGGTCGGAAGGAGAAAAAAGTTAATATTTTAATGTCGAGAAGGAAAGTAAAGTCGGTCAGGGTAGCTTAGTCTGTTTGCAATGGATGTGTGAATAATATCATTCTTTATTTCAAGGCGTTTAAATAAAGGAAGTTAACTGCATAGAGATTGATGTATGGACTTATTAATGAAAGGAATAGATATGAGTAATTCAACTAATGGGCCAAATAAGAGAAAAGCCATAAGAAGTCTTGCTAATTACGTAGCCTGGAGTGTGGTATTGGTATTGGCTACATGTGGACTTGCAGGTATCTTCTTGGCATCGGATTTAGCCGCCGTACAAAAGGTAATACAAGTTGCAAAAGAGCATTGGCCGCTACATATCCAGATGCCTGATATTCCTATGGGACCTAGCCAATTAGACCTAAGCAGCTAACCCAATAACGATCATGAAACATCGTCAAGTATTTGAAGATTAAATAATGTAATTTTAAAAATTATAATAAGCATGCTGGTTGACGAGGAAGGAAAATGCCTTTAATACAATCTGGATTCAAAATTGAGAGTTGGATATGATTTTTATCGAAGAAGTTAGCGCCACTCTATATAGCATTCCCTTCCATGAAAGCAGCACGAACTGAATCAAATTTTAGACCTTCTTTGAGTGCAATTGCATGGGCATGCCTAATCACTGCGCAATCAAGTTCTCTACGCTTGAAGTCAAAATCGACAGTATCAAAACCACTATTGATAGGAATGGGTTTGTTATTGGTATCTAATGATTTAACCATTTCGGAATGAGCGAATTTCACAAAATCAATATGTTTTTGGTCAAGCAAATCCAAGCAATTACCAAGTTCAATTACTGCACCTAAAACAAATGGTTCTTTGATCTTGGTTTTAGGTCTTTTCATGTCCTCAAGGGCATACTTTTTCGCTCTTTCATGATTGTTTTCCCAAAAATTAACTCCATCACCAAGCCAATCATAAATATTATTGCTAAGACGGAAATTATCTTGATAATTTAAAATTGACATTGTAGCAGCTTTACCCCTTTGCCGGTACGCACCCAGCGAGGGGCTTGCAGTTCGCCGGCGAAGTAGCTGACCAGTTCGAACATCAGCCCAATCAGGGTTTGCTCCATTTCCGGCGTTACCGCCCGGTTCGTCAAAAGGCGCGCCAGCGTCAGACAATATTCGCAGAGCAGATCGGCATCGGGTTCAAAGCCGAGCCTCGGCGAGGGGAGCTCATCAACGGTCAGGCTTTCCACCAAATGAGGCGGAAGAGGGGCATCCATGGTAGGCAGCAGCGTTGCCAGGCAGTCGGCCAGCCGGACGTAGAGCGCCTGCCGCTGCATGGGTTCGTCGACCTCCAGCAGGGTTTCGGCAAATTGTTCGCTATAATCTGCCAGCAGGGTGAAATCCGTTTCGGCGCTAAAGGGTATGGCAAGCAGCGCATCGGTGCGCCGGCATGAAGATAAGGTCATTGTAGGCATAAAAATCTCGCTAGTGTCTTTGAGTAAAAACAACGACACCAAAAATTATGGTGCCGGGAGGCTCAAAACGGTCTAGCGAACCGCGGACTTATTTCCCCGAAGGGTATTGTATTAGTCGCCCTCCCGACGTTGATCGGGCAGCTTGAACCCTCCGTCTAAATAGACGGAGGTCAAAAATAAGGAGTAGCTGATGACCCCCAGTGATCGATTTACCCGGAGAAGATCCCGGCAATGGGATAATCTGGCCGCTATTCGCCATCTCTCTCAGGCAGAGTTAATCCGCGAAGCCTTCAATCTTGCAGATAATCGCGCCGCTAGTAATAAGCATGCGTTTGGATTATGGGCTGATGGAAACACTGACGGAATTCATTATGACATTCAGATCCGCAAGGAGCGGGAATATTTGTTAAATACGCGGCTTGCCTATCGCATCACGATATACGCTACCGCAAGCCGCGATTACCAGCACTTTTATTCTACTCGTCAAAGAACCAGTATCCCTGATTAACCAGCCCGGTCAGCTCAGCCGCAAAAGCCGGATGATGAAGCGCCTCCCCCAGTTCATTTTTACCGATAAAGGTATATTGGCACAGCGCGTCGGCGGCGTCGGGATTGACCGTAACCAGCGGTTCGCCATTGATGAAGAAGCCGTCGCCGACCTGCAGAACCCTCAGACCGTCAAGGCGTTTCAAGACTTGGCCCTCCATCAGCGCGCCGACAATCTCGTCGCTCTTATAGAGCGGCTGGGCGGGAGCGATATCCAGCTCGTGGCGCGGCGTGGTGGCGAAGCGGCCAAACCACTGTTTAAAATCTTCCGGCTGATTAATCATATCGGTCATCATCGTACGCAGGCGATTAAGCTCATGATCTTCAACCCGTCCCGGATGCTCCCGGCAGGTTAAATCAGGATCGCTGTAATGCTCGCCGCCGAGATCGTTTTCCAGCGCATAGTCGGCGAAACTGCTGATTAAATCCCGGCCGTTGGGTCCGCGGAAACCCACCGAGTAGTTGAGGGCGGTTTCGTGGGTGAAACCGTCGTGCGGGAAGCCCGGCGGAATATACAAAATATCCCCCGCATTGAGGTCTTCATCAATGATTGGCGTGAACGGCTCAACGTGCAGCAGCGCCGGATGCGGGCAAAACTGCCTAAGAGGCAGTTTATCGCCGACGCGCCAGCGGCGGCGGCCCATTCCCTGGATGATAAAGACATCGTACTGATCGATATGCGGTCCGACGCCGCCGCCAGGTACGGAAAAGGAGATCATCAGATCGTCCAAACGCCAGTCCGGCAGCACCCGAAACGGGCGCACGAGTTCGGCGGACGGGGCATGCCAATGGTTGACGGCCTGGGCCAGCAGCGACCAGCCGGTTTCACCCAGATCATCAAAGTGTTCAAACGGCCCGTGGCTGGCCTGCCACTCCCCGTTTGCATGGCTTACCAGGCGGCTGTCCACCTCCGCTTCCATGGCCAGGCCCGCCAGTTCGTCCGGCGTAATAGGATCGATAAAGTCCGGGAAAGCGTTCTTTAATATGACGGGTCGTTTTTGCCAGTATTTTTCTAAAAATTCGGGCCAGTTAAGGTTCAGCTGATAAGCCATGCGTTCACACCAGTGAGAAGACAAACGGCCCTGATTATATCGAGTCCCCCCGTGGCCGCCTTGTCATTGGTCAAGGCTACGCGTTCAGCCAGGCAAAAATGAAGAGGGTCAGTCCATTCCCGGGGGTGACGTTGTCTGGCAAAGGCGTATACCCGTCATACTTCAAGCAGCAGATGCGTTGCCGCCTTCGCGCAACTGGAATTATTCAGAGTATAACGTTATCCGAATCGCTTATTCAGAATGTTTCCCAGCCGGCAGTGTCGTTTTGTTTCTCAGCAGGCTTATTGGCGGGAAGAGGCGATACTTTAGTTATGTCTGGTTTGACCTCCTCTGGCCTGCCTTTCGGTTCATGTAATTTGAACACATGAATAGTTTCAAGCAGCAGGCGTACCTGCTCCATCAGCGAGGCGCTGGCCGCTGAGGACTGTTCCACCAGCGAGGCATTCTGCTGCGTTACCCCGTCCATCTGCGAAACCGCGAGGTTGACCTGGTCGATACCGGTGGATTGCTCCTGTGATGCCGCCGAGATTTCCGCCACGGTGTCAGTGACGTGCTTCACTGACGAAACGATTTGATGCATGGTTGCACCGGCGCGCTCCACCTGCCCTGCGCCTATGTTGACCTTGTCTGCGGAGTCTTCTATGAGGGATTTGATCTCTTTGGCCGCGGAGGCGGTGCGTTGAGCCAGCGTGCGCACTTCGCTTGCCACCACCGCGAAGCCTTTGCCTTGCTCTCCGGCGCGTGCAGCCTCCACCGCCGCATTTAGCGCCAGTATATTGGTCTGGAAAGCGATGCTATCGATTACCGAAATAATCTCGGAAATTTTGCTTGAACTGGAAGAAATCGCATTCATTGTCTGGACGACCTCTGAAACAGCTTTGCTGCCGGACTCGGCCATTTGGGAAGCATTGGCGGCGAGTTGGCTGGTCTGTCGCGCATTATCGGCGTTTTGCTTGACGTTGGAGGCGAGCTGTTCCATCGAGGCGGCGGTTTCTTCAAGTGAAGAGGCCTGTGCTTCAGTGCGGGACGAGAGGTCTGTGTTGCCTGCCGCAATTTCTCTGGAGCCGATGTTTATCTCTTCAGCGCCAAAGCGGACTTGCGTGACCAGACGCATCAGGTTCTGTTGCATTCCCTTGATGGCGAAGAGCAATCTACCGATTTCGTTTTTGCTTGATACCCGTATGTCGGCGGTTAAATCGCCTTCCGCCACCGCATCGAGCTGTTCGATGGCATAGTTCAGTGGCCGCAATATGATGTTTCGCAATAAAAACAGCACGGTAATGGCTATCAACAGGGTAATGAATAATACGATTGCCATCGTCCACAGTAACTGGCGGTATTCGCTGTTTCTCATCTGCGCCAGCGTGTTTACAGTTTCACGCGTGTCTTTCTGATACTTCTCCAGCGATGTGGAAAATCGTCCTCCGGCTTTGTCGATATCCTGTATGTTGATATCGTAGTAGCCTTTCACGTCCCCCGCCTGTAACAAATGCTCCGCTTTGTCCAGAAGCTGGCTCAAGGCATTCGCCGACTCGACCAGTTCAGTCTTTATAGCTTCGTCGCTACTGAGCATGACGGGGAGGCCTTTGAATAGTTGGATATTGGCCAGCATGCGCCCGTGGGTGGTCTCGATGTTTTTGTAAATCCAGGGTTCGGCTTTGCCATCTTTCAATAAGCTGGCATAGACCAGGGCAAAACCCGCACGGGTACGTGCAGAATCTTTGTAGACATCATTAATCAGAATTACCCGGCTATCCGCCTGGTGAACAAAGTCAGTAGTGTCGTTTGAGCGCGTGAGCGCGAACAGACCTGCGCAGGAAATCGCCAAAATCATCAGCGCAAAAACGGAAATTGCGCCGGTCAACGCAAGTCGAACTGAAATATTCTTCATTAAAAATTAACTTCCATAGTTTAAACAGCAAATTTAGGAACTAGTGCAATTAATTTGTGCTAATTCAACTCGACGCACCGTACCTGCCGAATTTTTCCAGGCACGGGGTACTGTATTTGTTATATAACGGCAAGAAACCAGAAAACTTTAATTTTTGACCTTATGCCGCCGTCCTTATCGTTGGCCGATATCCGTCTGTATGGCACGTAAATACTGGGTGCTGGTCGCTTTTTTCATTCAGTAAATTGTTATGCTGGCAAATGATTTCCCGTTGCCATTATTTTTTGCCTGGCATCATTCTAATTTGTATATTGGGTTTTATTTTCTAATAGGTTCATTCATTGCAGAGATTATCATTTATATATTGTGTTTCCATAATAATTATCCCATGAAACTAAGATAAATCAGGTATTTCTAAAGTTTATTTTTAACAATTGATTTTTATTAATAATTTTGGCGACATGGAAAATTGACCCTGCAATAGGAATAGGATAATCTGATTTTTTTTGGTTTTTCGATTAATTGAAATATAATGATAATTATGCATTCATCTTATTTTTTTATTTGGTATTAATCGTATTTCTCCAATGAGCTTGATTAAATTGCCGAAGACCCCGGTGGGGGTTTCATCGTGATGCGCGTATGTGTCTTGCCTATTTCACGTCCGGCCCGGCCGGCAACTCCGGCAAGGTCATCAGTTCAATAGTGAGTCCCCCCAGTAGCGTAATGAAGTGAAATTCAAACCGAGCTTAGCAAGGAAGGCATCTGTAAGAAAGTGTACGGCGGGGCAGTGCTTCAGCTACCGGAAGCCGGCAGTTTTATCAATCGCAAAGAGCGGAATTTAGCAAACAAAGACATGATCGCGCAGGCCTGTGTGGGACTCATTACGGCTGATAGCTGTATTTTTATTGATTCAAGCACGACTAATCTCGCCATTGCCAGAGCACTGCCTGAGGATATCCGGCTGACGGCAGTGACAAATTCTCCTGCCATTGCCATTGCCATTGCCATTGCCATTGCCATTGCCATTGCCATTGCCATTGCCGTTGAATTGATGAAACATCCCCAAAGTGACACGATTGTGCTGGGTGGACGCATCCAGAAGGCGTCGGGTGGGAGCTTAGGCAGTACTGCTGTAGACCAGCTTCGGGGAATTATCTTCGACCAGGCTTTTATCGGCGCTTGTGCCATGGCTTTGGAAACCGGGCTGACGGGTTTTGATTTTGAGGACTGCGAGTTCAAGAAGGCCGTTATCAAACAGAGTAATCAGGTCGTCGTGGCCCTGACCGCGGAGAAAGTTCCTGGTGTGGCGCGTTATGTTGTCGCCGACCCCAGTGAAATTGATGTAATGGTTGTTGAGGAGAGTTTACGTAAGGAGTTTATTAACTTTTTCAAGATTGTCTGTCGATCGCTGTCTCCAGAGATAATTAGAGACAGCGAAGAGGGTAATTTAATTAAGATGATACTGAAGCGTTATTTCCGCTTTCAGCAACTGCGATACCGGGCAGCCGGCTTTGGCTTTTTGAATGATTTTTTCAAATACCGCATCATCAATGCCCGGCAGCTTCACCGTGCTGTTCAATGCTACTTTAGTGATGGCGAATCCGCCTTCAACTTTATCCAGCGAAACATCCGCTGTGGTATCGATGCTTTCCGGCGTAAAGCCCTCGTCGCCAAGCATCAGGGATAATGCCATGGAAAAACAGGCGGCATGGGCCGCGCCTATCAGCTCTTCCGGGTTGGTTCCCGCCGCGCCCTCGAAACGGGTGTTGAAACCGTAGGGCTGCTGTTGCAGCGCCCCGCTCTCGGTGGAGACGGTACCTTTACCGCGTTTGATATCGCCTTCCCAATGGGCCTGACCTTTCTTATGAATCGTCATGTTTTTCACCTTTGTGGATGAACAAGCCATAAGTATAGAAGATCGTGCCCATTGCGCGTCGGGCAACAAAGCCATCCGAAAATTTTCTCATGGAAGGGGCTAATGGGGGGAGGATTTTTCCGATGCCCTACGCCAACTGTGCATCAGCGTCAGGCTTTGTTCGCGAATGCATTTTTTTATCATCTCTTTTTTTTCCGCCGTAACGCTGCCGGTTTCCGTCAGGGTAGGAAACAGGGTGTGGCGCAAGACGTGAAAGGTGGTGACCTGACCAAGCAACGACAGGGTGCGAAGCTGCACCATCTCATCGTCCATCGGGCTGTCGCAGATGCGAGCCACCAGCTTAACCGCCCCGGAAAACAGCTGTCCGAACAGCTTGTTGCTGAAATCTTCCGCGGTCTTGCCCGGCCCTTGGCCCAGGCGAATACGCGCATAAAACAGCCGCTGGCCGCTGGTGGCGTTTTTGCTTAAAATCCGCTCAAGCAAACTGTCCAGCATTTGACATAGCGTCTCGATGCAGGTGTCCGTATCGGCGCTGTCCTTTACCAGGGTCCGCGCCAGAAAAGGCTGGAGCCATGCCTGATTCTCCTCCACGAGAGATGCCGTGCAGGCGATGTACAAACCTTCTTTATTGTCGAAGTAGTATTGCAGCGCGGGGGGATTGACGCCCGCCTTTTTGGCAATCTGCCGGGTGGACGTACTCTCGTACCCCGATTCGCCGAACAGCTCGATGGCGCTGTCGATGATGCGCTGGCGGGTTTCGCTCCCGCGGGCATAACCTCCGGAAGAGGGATGGCGGAGTCGCTTCGGCTGCATGCTTTTAGGCATATTTTCAGGTCCTGTGCAAAAACATACCGATTATAACCATCGGTGGGACAATTAGGAAATATATCACTTGACACAATTATTCCATATGGAATAGTTGTTCCAATTGGAATAATTTCATAAAGGCTTATCGTCATCCATGGCTACAACAGCTTCAACTCCTAGCGCTTCACAGCCTCCTGTTCCCATACGACCGCGTCGAAAACGCCGCATCCTGCTTTATCTGGTGCTGGCGGGCGCCGTTCTGCTGGCGGCGGGGCTGCTTTACTGGCTGCTGGTCGCCCGTTTTAGCGAATCCACCGACGATGCCTATTTGCAGGCCGACAGCGTGACGCTGGCACCGAAGGTCACGGGTTATGTGCGCGAGGTGCTGGTGAAGGATAACCAGCGGATCGGCGCCGGGCAGCCGGTGGTGCGGTTGGAGGACGATCAGTATCAGGCGCGCCTTGACCAGGCGGACGCCACTATTTTGTCCAACCAGGCGGATATTGACCGCGCCACGGCGGAAATTACCCGCCAGCAGGCGGAAATAGAAGAGGCGCAGGCGCGGCAGCGGTCGGCGCTGGTGCAACTGCATTATGCGGAGCACGAATACCAGCGCTACCGGCCGCTGGCCGCCAGCGGCGCGGAAAATCAGGAGAAGCTCACCGATCTGGGCCGTAGCCGGGACCAGGCGCAGGCGGATTACGACGCCAACGTGGCGGCGGTGAAATCGGCTTCGGCGCAGATCCGGTCCATGCAGGCGCAGATTGAACAAGCCAAAGCGCAATTATCCTCCGCCCGGGCGAACCGGCAACAGTCCGGTATCGATCTGCGCGATACGGTGATCCGTAGCCCCATCGACGGTTTTGTGGGCGACCGCGCCGTGCGCGTAGGCCAGTATGTTCAGCCCGGCACTCGGCTGTTAACCGTGGTGCCGAATGATGACATTTATCTGGTGGCGAACTTCAAGGAAACACAACTGACCAACATGCGCCCCGGCCAGCCGGCCACGCTGCATGTGGACTCTCTTCCGGACCATGACTTCCAGGGCCAGGTGGAGAGCTTCGCCCCCGGCACCGGTTCATTGTTTGCGCTGCTGCCGCCGGATAACGCCACCGGCAACTTTACCAAAATCGTCCAGCGCGTACCGGTGCGCATCCGGATCACCGAACATTCCGACGAGTTGAAACGTCTGGTGGCGGGCATGTCGGTGTCTGTTGATGTGGATACGCATCCGTCCCGGCAGCGTACGCAGCCATGAGTGAGTCAGTGCGGGAAAAAGCCGATATCACGGACTGGATAGCCGTGCTGGCCGGCGCGCTGGGTGCGCTGATGGCGACGCTGGATATCTCCATAACCAACTCGGCGCTGCCGCAAATCCAGGGCGAAATCGGCGCAACCGGTACGGAAGGCACCTGGATTTCCACCGGCTACCTGATGTCGGAAATCGTCATGATCCCGCTGGCGGGCTGGCTGAGCCGCCTGCTGGGCCTGCGCAATTTTCTGGTGGGCTGCGCCCTGCTGTTCACGTTTTTTTCCATTATGTGCGGCACTGCCGACAGTTTGGCGCAAATGATCATCGGCCGAATCGGCCAGGGTTTTGCCGGCGGCGCAATGATCCCCACCGCGCAGATGATTATCCGTACCCGCCTGCCGCGCAGCCAGTTGCCGTTGGGGATGTCGCTGTTTGGCGTTATCGTTATCCTCGGACCGGTGCTCGGGCCGGTGGTGGGCGGCTGGCTGGCTGAAAACGTCAGCTGGAACTGGTGCTTCTTCCTCAATATTCCGGTGAGCGCCGGCCTGGTGCTGTTATTGTTGCTGGGCCTGCCGCCGGAGAAGCCCGTCTGGGACGACTTTTTCAAAGCGGACTGGCTGGGCATTTTCGGCTTGAGCGCGGCTCTGAGCAGTTTGACGGTGGTGCTGGAGGAGGGCCAGCGGGATCGCTGGTTTGAGTCGAACCTGATCGTTTGGCTGACGGTGGTGATGGTCGTAGGGTTCATTTGTCTGGCGATAGCCCAGGTTACCGCCAAAAAAGCGGTTATTCGCCTCTCCCTGCTGGCCAACCCGCGTTTTGCCAGCGTGCTGGTCATCGTGTTTGTCGTCGGCATGGGCCTGTATTGCGTACTTTATTTACTGCCGCAGTTTCTGAGCGGAATTGTCGGTTATAACGCCCTGCAGTCCGGTAACGTATTGTTGATTTCCGGCATTCCCAGCCTGCTGATGATGCCCATATTGCCGCGTCTGCTGGGCCGTGTGGATGCGCGCTTGCTGGTTATTACCGGGATTATCCTGTTTGCGGTGAGCTGTTTTCTGGATACCACGCTCACCGCGCAGAGCGCCGGCAATGATTTTTTCTACTCGCAGCTGCTGCGGGGCGCCGGGCAAATCATGGCGATGATGCCGCTCAATCAAGCATCGATGGCGGCAGTGAGCAATGAAGAAGCGGCGGATGCCGCCGGGCTGTATAACATGATGCGCAATCTCGGCGGCTCGGTGGGCCTGGCGCTGATGGGCGTGTTTATCGACCGTCAGAACAAATTGCACAGCGACATTATCCGGGAGTCCGTGACCGCCAACTCGCCGCTGGCGGACAGCCGCTTGTCCGGCAATACCGCTCTGTTCGCCAGCGAGCATGGCGATATTTGGCACGCCAAAATGCAGGCCATGGCGCAATTGGCGAATGAAATCAATCAGCAGGCGGCGGTAATGACCTATTCCGAGTCGTTTTTCCTGCTTGGCATCGCCCTGATGTGCTGTATTCCGCTGGCGTTGCTGCTGCGCGCGCCGCGTTTAACCCATAAGTGAAAATCAAAATGACCACTGATGCATACGGGAAACTGTTTTTACCGGCCACGCTGGCTTTGCTGCTGGCGGGCTGCAGCGTGGGGCCGGACTATCAGGGACCGCCCGCCGCGCCCGCGGTGAGTCAATTCCAGCGTTTGCCTTCTTCCGGCGTCGGCACGCAACCGGCGCAGGCGCGCTGGTGGCTGGCATTTCATGACCCGCGGCTGAACGGGCTTATCGATAATGCCCTGCGGCATAACCCGGACCTCGCCATTGCCGCCGCCCGTCTGAAGGAGGCGCGGGCGACGCTTATGGGCGACGAAGCCCAGCAATATCCGAAACTGAATGCCAGCGCCCTGGCGGCGCGCGCCAAATTGCCCGACAGCATCGGCTTGGGGGGCGATAACCCGATGAACCTCTACAGCAGCAGCTTTGACGCCAGCTGGGAATTGGATTTGTTCGGCCAGGAGCGCCGCGCGGTGCAAGCCGGCCGGGCGCAGGCGCAGGCCAGCGAGGCCAGCCTGGCGGATACGCAGGTCTCCATCGCCGCCGAAGTGGCGCGCAATTACCTGCTGTTGTGCGGCACGCGCGAGCGGCTGGCAAACCTCAATCAAAACCTGCAATTACAGCAAAAGGCGCTGGATCTGGTGAGCCAGCGGCGCGAGCGCGGCGCGGCAAACGATAGCGACGTCAACCGGCTGCAAACGCAGTTGGAAAACAGCCGGGCGGAAATTCCGTCACTGCAGGCGGATATTAACGATTACCAGGACCAGTTGGCATTCCTCTCGGGTCTGACGCCCGGCGCGCTGGATACGCTGCTGGCGGGTGCCGACCGTCTGCCGGCGCAGCCCGACCGGGTCAATGCCGGCGACCCGGTGTCCCTGTTGCGCCATCGGCCGGATATCCGTAGCGCCGAGCGCCAGTTAGCCGCCAGTACGGCCACCGTCGGCGAGCATGTGGCGGATCTTTACCCCAAGGTCACCCTGCGCGGTCTGCTGGGTTTTAGCAGTTCAGACAGCGGTCAAATATACAGGCAGGAAAATGAGTCCTGGATGTTCATTCCGATGCTGCAGTGGAATATCCTGGATTTCGGCCGGGTTCGGTCACAAATCAACGTGGCCAAGGCACAGCGGGACGAAGCCGAAGCGCAATGGCGCAAGACCGTGCTGGATGCGCTGCGGGACGCCAACAGCTCGCTGTCGCGCTACGGTCAGCAGCGCCAGACGCTGGTGAATTATCTGCAGGTGGAAAATACCGCCGACCGCGACAGCGCACTGGTCAGCCAACGCTATGGCGCCGGCGTCTCCAGCCTGATTGACCTGCTGGATACCCAGCGTACGGCGCTTACCGCCGGGCAGAACCGCATCCAGGCGCAAACCTCCCTGGCATTAGACTTCGTCGCGCTGCAAAAAAGCCTGGGGCTGGGCTGGCAGGACGGCGCCGGCTGAATGAAGCGCTTCAACCAAACTCGCTTATACGATGGGATACGCAGAGTTTTTTGATTTCATCCCAGTCAAGTTCAACACCCAGGCCAGGTTGTTCCGGGACATGGATAATCCCTTTATCGTCGATAGGAAGCTTATTTAACAGCGGGAACATAAAAGCGTGCTCAGGCACAAAATACTCAAAATAGTCACAGTTTTTAATGGCGCAGGAGACATGGAGATTCGCAATATCCATCAACCCCATGGTGGTGGTATGGATTTCGCAATTCAGTCCGTTTGCTTCAGCCAAATGGGCAATTTTTAGTGTGCCGGTGATCCCGGTTTTCCAGGATACATCGGCGCGAACGATATCGGCCGCCTGTTGCGCAATGGCCTGCGCAACTCCCCAATGCGCCCCTCGGGTTGTTTCCGTCGCGGCAATGGCAATGTCCAGACTGGCGCATAACTGCTGGTATTTGGTCAGTTCAAAATCCCTGAACGGTTCTTCAAACCATTCGTAATTCATCTCTTCAAGTGAACGGCCAACCTTGATAGCCTCGCTTAAGGTGTAATCCCCCACCGGATCGGCAAACAGTAAAAAGTCATCTCCTACCGCATGGCGCAGTGCTTCATGAACTTGAATATCTTTTCGCCACGGGCCGGGGGAGTGAACTTTATACCCTTGAATCCCCAAATTTTTATAGTGAAGGGCTTCCTTGATATACTCCTCGGTTTCACCGTGGAACAGCCCGCTGGCATAGACCGGTAAGCTATTACGATAGGCGCCGAGATATCTGAACAGCGGTAAATCAGCCGCTTTCGCCGCAATATCCCACAGCGCCACATCTACCGGGCCGGGCAAATAATTGGGAAAGAAGGTTAGATGACGATCGAGGGTCCAGAGCTCGTGCCAGATGCGTTCCCGTTCCGTCACATCCTGTCCCAGGACCAGAGGCGCGATATTTTCATGCAGATAGTTCTCGGTAATAATGCCTGAACGGGCTGCCAATGCGCATGCTTCGCCCGCGATATCGGCATCGGTGTGCAGCTTAATCACTACCACATCCCATGACATATTGGCACCCGATCTGTTTTCGGGGAATAAGCTGAGGTTTCTTGCACAATGCCATGTTTCCAACGCGGTGACTTTCATTTTTCCCCCTGAATAGGCATTAATAATGTTTTTGAATAGGGCCGGAGCGCATAGGGTGAATGAGCGGATCGTTATTCCGTTAAAAGCCGATCAATGCTCCGCCATCAACCACCAATACATGCCCGCTAACAAAGGCAGCGGCATCAGAGACGAGATAAACAGCAGCCCAGCCAATATCTTTGGGTGTGCCGAATTTTTTCATTGGCGTTCGGTTAAGAATCTTCTGGCTACGTTCTTTATCTCCGGCAATGGCCTTTCTTAACATTGGCGTATCAATCCAGCCGGGAGCAATACCATTGACCCGGATGCCCGAATCCGCCAGTTCAGTCGTCAACGCCCGGACTAGCCCGAGACAGGCTGATTTTGCCGCTGAATAACCCGACACATAAGGGACGCCGATAAAAGACGCCATCGAGGCCATAAAAAGTATGTTGCCGTTACCGTATTGCTTCATATGCGGCACCAGGGCTTTTGTTAATGCAAAGGCACCCACGATATGCACATCGATAATGGATTCAAAATCCCCGACGCTCATCTCCTCGATGGATTTTTTACAGTGATTCCCCGCGTTATTAACCAATATATCGATGCGGCCATGTTCCGCCAGTAAACCGCTAACCCATTGCCGGGTTGTTTCTGTGTCAGCGACGTCAAAGGCATATCCAAAAGCCTGAGGGCCCAGGGCTTCGGCCGCCCGTTGAGCATCCTCCTGGTGCCGCGATGTGATAATAACCTTCGCGCCGCTATCCGCCATGCACTGTGCAATGGCGAAACCCAGCCCGCGGGATCCGCCGGTAATCAAGGCGGTTTTACCTTGCAATGAGAATACGTTTGCCTGCGACATACGCCACCTTATTCTGATTGAAGCTCAACTAAAATTTTAGTGACGGCTCCCGGGTCGCTCGCCCAGTGTTCCAGCGCGCGATCGGCTTTTCCAAGGGGATAATAAGCGCTGATAAGCAATTCCACCGGATAACGATTCTGTTCCATCAGGGCAATAACGGCGCGGAAATCCGCTTCCGTGGCCCCTCGCGATCCGCGGATATCAAGTTCCTTCAGCAAAAAGATCGCGCTATCAAAGGTAACGGGTTTTTTGGCATAGCCGACATAGACAATCCGTCCCGCAAAGGCGACCAGGTCAACGGCAAGCTCGATAGTGCTGCTCAGGCCCACCGCTTCGATGACCAGGGACGGACCTCGTCCTTCATCGAGTCCACCGGCAATCTCAACGAGATCGGATTTGCTGCTATTGATGAAGCGGGTTGCGCCGCAGGCAAGGGCAACCGCTTCTTTCCGGTCGTCAATATCCACGGCAATGACTCTGGCCCCCATCGCCGCCGCCGCCGCAATGGTCCCCAGGCCGATAACGCCGCAGCCAATGATAACCACCCACTCGCCCACGTTTATCGCTCCCCGCCGGGCGGCGTGCAGTCCTACCGACAGCGGTTCAATCAGGGCCAGCTGCCGGCTGTTCAATTGGTTACAGACCAGCGCTTTTTGGAAAGGCACGGCGAGTTTCCTGACCATGCCGCCTTGCCGCTGAACCCCCAGGGTCTGGTTGTATTTGCAGGCGTTGGGCCGGCCTTTTTTACAGGAGCTGCATTCGCCGCAGGCGGTATAAGGCAATATAGTGACGCGATCGCCTACCTGGCACTTGGTGACATCTTCCGCTACCTGCATAACGGTGCCGCCGATTTCATGTCCGGGAAGGCAGGGATAGACCACCAGCGGGTTCAACCCGCGCCAGGTATTCAAGTCAGAGCCGCATAGCCCGACATATTCCACGGAAACAAGCACTTCACCCTCTTTAATCGATGGCTCTGGAATATCGTCAAAGCGGGTTTGACTGTTACGATCAATAATTAACGCTTTCATGAATTTCTGCCCTAAATGATAAGAAATATTTGCTATGTAGGCGATTTCTCAGCAGATTCCATCAATGGAGAGACCCGGACAAACAGGGCCACGCAGAGAGCGCCGATAACGCCTATCACACCTGTAAGGATAAATGCAGCTATGAAATTTCCCGTGTATTGCACAATGAATCCTGTCAAGATCGGCGCGATGACGCCGGCCGTATTGGCAATAAGATGAATAAATCCCCCCACGCTGCCGACATTCCTGCTGCTTACATTATCAGCCACCAGAGCCCAGGGCGCCGCGGCGGCAAGATACATAAAGAAGATACCCAGCGCCATCATGACTACCGCCCCGACCAGGGATTGGACATAAGCGGAAAAAATCAGGCACAAGGATGATAAAATAAGGGCAACCACCAGGATCGCTTTTCGGGACAATATAAGATTATTCGTTTTCTTATATAAAATGTCGCAGGCGACTCCTCCTAACGCCATGCCAATACTGCCGATAATCCAAGGAATCGAGGAAGCAATGCTCAGCTGCTGGATATTCAGTCCTCTCGACATGGACAAATAACTTGGGAACCAGGTCAAAAAGAAATAGAGAATATAATTAATGGCAAAGAAAGCCATCGCTGTGGCCAGGATCATCGGTTTTTTCAGGTATTCTTTCAGCGGAAGAGTTTGGGTTTCGCTATCATGAGAGGCCTGATCCAGAATGCTGTTCTCATATTCTTCCACCTCTGTTTTGCTGGCGTGGGGATTATCACGGGGGTGGTCGGTAAACGCTTTCAACCAAAAAAAAGTCCAGATAAATCCCAGGCACATCATGATGAAGAATGAAATACGCCAGCTCCACATCACCGCGATAAGGCCGACAATGGGGCCCGCTATCGCGCCTCCCAATGGGTTGCCCGCGTTAGCTATGCCTACAGCCCTTACCCGTTTACTCAGAGGTACCCAATTACTGACCGTTTTGTTAACTGTCGTACCCATCGGCCCTTCGCTCATACCAAAGAGCACGCGTATTATAAATAAAATCACATAGTTAAAAGCAACCCCCGTAAGTCCGCAAAATAAAGACCACGAAACCATTGCTATCGCAAATACTTTTCCCGGACCATAGCGATCGGATAAATAGCCGCCAACAAAATTAAACAGGGCATAGCCAAAAAAGAAACTGCTGAGTATAAAACCTATTTCAACAGGATTTAATCCCAGATGCGCTTTGATATAAGGCATGGCGACAGAAAAAGCGGCCCTGTCAAGGTAGTTTATTGCCCCAGCGATGAACAGCAAAAAAACGATTTTTGAATATTGACGCTTGAACATAGTCAGTTCCTCTGCTCGCCCGGCTTATCCTACCTGGATGATGGAATTTGATGACATTGGCTTGTTGCGGCAATTGCTGATGACCGAGTAGTTAGAAAATAGATACAACGTGTAAACCTGTCAAACAGGTTGAGGCGGGATGTCTTGTATTTGTAATTCAGCTCACACTTTTGCTGCCGCATCCGGCGCTTGACGCGTTCAAGACCTGACGAGTGCCAGGAACCCAGCCAGGATTGCTGACGGATTGCGTTCGTCGTATGCCACGGCGATGCCGCTTGACAGTGTTGCGGCCTCGTCTTTCAGCGGCCGGAAGACCACGCCGCGCCGTTTGACATGCTTTAGCGAGGCGGGGATTAACGCGATGCCTTGTCCTTCGGCGATAAGGCCTAGCAAGATGTGGTGGTCGTCGGGTTCTGGAATCGTTTTGGGCTTGAAGTCGATTTTTTCGAAGAATGCGTGGCAATGGTCGTAATAACCGGGATTCAACCAGCGCTCAAACCGGAAAATCGCCTCGCTGCGCAGGTCATCGAACCCAAGCCTGCGCTTATGGGCAAGAGGATGGCCGGCGGGCAGGGCGGCAATAAGCGGCTCCTCAAGCAGTGTCTCGGTCTTAAGGCCCTTGGTCTCGGTGTGCAGGCCGATAAAGGCGACATCCATTATCCCGTTCTTGATGTCCCGCACCAGGCTTATTGAATGTTTACCCTGGGTGACGAGCCGAAAATCCGGAAAGCGCTGCTGTAAAGGTTCGAGCACGTCGGGTATGACGCTGCGATCAAACACCGTGGTGTAGCCTATGAGAAATTGTCCGCCCGCGCTGCTCCGCGCCGCCCTGGCGGCTGCTATCGCCTTTTCCGCCTGAGCCAACGTGCGCCTGGCCTCCGGTAGAAATGCCGCCCCCGCTTTCGTCAATACCACACCCGATTTGGTCCGCAAAAACAGCTCAACGCCAAGCCGGTCTTCCAACTGGCGGATCTGTCGGCTTAATGGCGGCTGGGATATGTACAGACGTGCGGCCGCGCGCCCGAAATTAAGCTCCTCGCTGACCGCCAGAAAGTAGCGGAACTGTCGCAGGTCAATGGATTCATTCATACCGAAAAGGTATCACAAAAAAAGTATTGGCTGAACCTGCTGCGTAAAACATACAGTGCCTTCAGCGCATCAACCCGGCAACCAAAGAGGATTTATGGATAACGAACGTTACGTACGCGGTTTAGCGAAGCTTAATGAGGTGGATGGCCACGCGGGTGAGAAGGTCATTGACAGTCTGCGTGATATCGCCCCTGACTTTGCCCGGCTGCTCATTGAGTTTCCGTTTGGCGATATCTACTCAAGACCGGGCATTGACCTTAAAATTCGTGAACTTGCCGTGGTGGCGGCGCTCACCGCCATGGGAAACGCTTCGCCACAGCTTAAGGTACATATTCACGGCGCCCGAAATGTGGGTTGTTCCCGGCAGGAAATTGTCGAAATCATTATGCAGATGGCGGTCTATGCAGGCTTTCCGGCAGCTCTCAACGGACTGTTTGCAGCGAAGGACATTTTTTCTCAAGAGCCAGAAGCAAGCTGAGATCATGGTAAGCCTGGCATATTCTCATGCCGCATTGACCCGGCCCGCTTTATCCAGCAGCGCATTAATCAACACATTCGCCCCCGCGGTGGCCCAGTGGGGGTGAATATTTTCATCTTCGTTATGGCTGATGCCGTCGACGCAGGGGATAAAAATCATGGCGGTGGGCGCGGACTCATTAAGATAGCAGGCGTCATGTCCCGCGCCGGATACCATATCCCGATGGGAATAGCCAAGCGCCTTAACCGCGTCGCGTATGCTGGCGATGCAGCTTTGGTCAAATTTCACCGGCGGATAATCGAATATGCGTTTGACAACCGCCTCAAGTTCACCGTTATTGACGATGTTTATGGCTTCACGCAGCAGGCATTCCATTTGCTCAAGTACCGTCTCGTCAGGATGGCGGAATTCGATACTGAAAAAAACCCGGCCGGGCACGACATTGCGGGAATTCGGGCTGATTTGCGCCATACCGACGGTGGCCCGTCCGTCCGGCATGAAGGTCCGGCCGATCCGGTTGACCTCCTCCACCATGCGGGCAAAGCCCAACAGCGCGTCCCGGCGTTTATCCATCGGGGTGGTGCCCGCATGGGCGCTGAAGCCAACTATCTCCGCTTCAAACCAGCGTTGGCCCTGGGCGGCGGTGACGATGCCGATTTGCCGGTTCTCGGCTTCAAGAATCGGGCCTTGTTCAATATGCAGTTCAAAGGCGGCATGGATGGGAAACCCGCCCACCGGGTGTTCGCCTTCGTAGCCGATTTGGCGCAGCGCTTCCAGGAGCGTGACGCCGTTCTGGTCCCGGCGGCTATGACCGAATTGCAGGTCGAAGACGCCGGCAAAGACGCCGGAGGCGATCATTGCCGGGGCGAAGCGGGCGCCTTCCTCATTGGTCCAGTTAATGACTTCTATGGCGCGTTCGGTTTGAATGTGCGTGTCGTTCAGGGTCCGCAGCGCTTCCAGGCCGGCCAGCACGCCATAGACGCCATCGAAACGGCCGCCGTTGGGCTGTGAATCCATATGGGATCCGGTGACCACCGCGGGCAGCTCCGGGCGCGTCCCTTCGCGGCGCAGGAACATATTGCCCATGCGATCCACCCGGACCCGGCAACCGGCGCCCAGCGCCCAATTTTTGAGGCAATCCCGCGCCAGCCGGTCTTCTTCGCTCAGGGCCAGACGACATACGCCGTCTTTGGCAATGGCGCCGAACCCGGACATGATTTGCAAGGTTTGCCATAAACGTTCGCCATTGACGGTAGTGATATTACTCATGCTTGCCGCCCCCGGTGTCTTTTTCGTCCACCGCATAGCGAAAGTCACAGCGCGGCGCCCCGGACATGATGGTTTGCGTGCGGGTCAGTTTGACCTCGGGGGCATAGCCGACGATAAACTTGCTGTCCCGGGCGCAGGAGAGCAGGTGGCCGATTTCCCCCAGCCCCATCTCATGGTACATCTCGGCATAGCGGCAGCGATGGACGTCATAGTCAAAATGCCGATCATCGCTGGAGAGTATTTTCACCTCCAATGCATCGTCTTTCTCCCACAGGTACTGCAGGGCGACAAAGCTTTGGATATCGGCGCCGGCCGGCTCGCGGCGGGCAAAATCCTTGCCGGCGGCGATGGCCGCGTTCTCTACGGCCTCGCCGATGACCTCTTGCGCCCGGGCTTTGCCGAAGTCGCGCACCAGAATCTCATAAATGGGTTTTATGATTTCGGCCTCGATGCGCCGACGGGCCAATATGCCCAGGTCGTTTCTATGTTGGCCGGAATGGTGTTGGCCGGAATGCTGCTGACAGGAATGTTGGCAGGACATCGTCTTGCTCCTTTATGGTATGGCATTATTGCGGGTAATGGGGTCCGGCCAAGGCCGGTCCGGGCCGTAGGGTCAGTTGCCGGCGCCGCCGCCCAGTACGCTTTGCGGCACCCATTTGCCGTTAGTCACCCGATAAACGGTGAATGTGGGATTGAGCAGGTTGCCCTGGCCGTCAAACGCAATGATTCCGGTGACGCCCTGATGTTTGATGGCGCGCAGTTTCGGCAGGTATTTCGCCGGATCGGTGGAGTCGGCCTGTTCTATAGCGTCAATCAGCACGCTGGTGGCGTCATAAGCAAACGGGGCGTGCAGTTCTATATGGGTCTTGTAGCGGTCGATATAGGCCTGTTCGAATGCTTTGCCCCCCGGCATTTTATCAATGGGAAGGCCTGGCTCCAGCGCCACCACCCCTTCCCCCTCTTTTTGCGCCAGCGTCAGGAAGGTCTGGCTGACAAAGCCGCCCGCGCCCATCAGCGTGGCGGGCAGCCCGAGCTGTTTAATGCGCCTGGCGAGCGGCGCCGCCTGCGAGTCCACGCCGCCGAAAAAGATCAGATCGGCGTTTTTACTGCGGATATTGGTGAGAACGGCGCTGAAATCAACGGTCTTATCATCGATATACTCGCGATCGATAATATCTACTCCCTGTGCCTTAAGGGACTTGATGAATTCGTCGGCCAGGCCTTGGCCGAAGGCGGTACGATCGTCGAGAACGGCAATACGTTTGGCTTTCAACACGTTTACCGCGTATTGCCCGGCATCATTGCCGCCGTCGTCATCGTGGCCCATGACGCGGAAACTGGTGTCAAAACCCTGTTGGGTATAGGCATGGCCGGTGGCGACCGGCGCCACCTGGGCAATGCCCGCGTCATGGTAAATCCGGGCCGCCGGAATACTGGTCCCGGTATTCCAATGCCCAACCACCCCCACCACGCCTTCGTCCACCAGGCGTTGCGCCACGGCAACGGCGGTGCGCGGATCGGACTGGTCATCTTCCGATACCAGCTTGAAGGTCACGGCCTTGCCGTCAATTACCGGTTTTTTATTATTGGCGTCGGTGATGGCTAACTGCGCGCCGTTCTCCAAATCCTTGCCGATTCGGGCGGAAGGGCCGGTGAGGGGCCCGGCAAGGCCGATCAGGACGGTTTCGCCGTTCGCCGCCGCGCTGTTGAAGGCGGCTAAAACCAAAGATGCCAGCGCCAGTTTGCTAAAGGTATTTTTCATAAAGGTTCCTTGTTGTAAGTAGTGTGAAATCAAGTGGTTATTCCCCCAGATAGGCCTGCCGGATCCTGGCGTCGTCCAGCATGTCCCCGGATTTGCCGCTGTGGCTTATCAAGCCGCTATCCAACACGTAGGCGCGGTGGGTGGCTTGCAGCGCCAGGCGGGCATTTTGCTCCACCAGCAGCAGCGTTACGCCCTGTCCGCCGATGCGGTGGATGACCGAAAAAATGGCCTCAACCATGATCGGCGCCAGCCCCATCGAGGGCTCGTCTAAAATCAGCAGGCGCGGTTTGCCGAGCAGGGCCCGGCCCATGGCCAGCATTTGCTGTTCGCCTCCCGACAGCAGGCCGGCCGGTTGTGAAAGGCGCTCCTTCAGGCGTGGGAATATGCGATAAATTTCCGCCAAATCGCGTTTGACGCCATTGCCGTCGCGGCGCAGGTATGCGCCGATTTGCAAATTCTCCAGTACGGTCATGCGGGCGAAAATTCCCCGGCCTTCCGGGACCATGACCAATCCCTGCTTTAGCAAATGATAGGGCGGTACACCGCGAATGGATTTCCCGGCGAACCGGATCTCGCCGCGAAAGTCCTGCAGCCCGGTCACGGCCCTGAGGCTTGAGGTCTTACCCGCGCCGTTGGCGCCAATCAGGGTCACCTGCTCCCCGTCGGCGACGTCAAAATCGATCCCCTTGACCGCATGGATCCCGCCATAGGAAACGGTTAATCCCCGTACGGAAAGCAGTGGGTCAGACATGAGCGTTCCCTCCCAGATATGCCTGGATTACCGCCGGTTCCCGGCGCACCGTCTCCGGCGCGCCTTCCGCTATCACCTTGCCGTAATCGAGCACGGTGAGCCGGTCGCAGATCCCCATCACCAGTTTGACGTCATGTTCAATCAGCAGCAGGGTTTTGCCGTCATCACGGATGCGCATCAGCAGGTGTCTCAGATCGACTTTTTCCGCGGCATTCATGCCGGCGGCGGGTTCATCCAACGCCAGGAGAAGCGGATCGGTGGCCAGCGCGCGGGCGATCTCCAGCCGGCGCTGGTGTCCATAAGAAAGAGAGCCGGCGCGGTAGTGGGCGAATTGGCTGATGCCGACATACTCCAGCAGCTCGTAGGCCCGTTCGTGGGTCTGCGCTTCTTCTTCCCGCGCGCGCCGGTGGTGGCTGATGGCGGCCCATAACCCATTGCGCGTGCGCACATGCCTGCCTACCATCACGTTTTCATGAACGCTCATGTCATTGAATAAGCGCAGATTCTGAAAGGTGCGGGCAATTCCCGCCCGGGTGACTTTTTCAATGTCATGGGGCCGGTAAGGCATGCCCGCCAGTGCAAATACCCCCCGATCCGCCCGGTATAGTCCGGTAATCAGATTAAAAAGGGTGGTTTTCCCGGCGCCGTTGGGACCGATAAGGCCGTAAATCTCCCCTTGGTTGACGGTCACATTGACGTCATCCACCGCCACCAGTCCGCCAAAGCGCTTGCTGACGTTTCGTAAGGCCAGGAGGGGCGTCATGGATGCTTTTCCCCGTGATGGCGGGTCGGCCATAGCCCGGCCGGGCGAAAGAGCATCACCAAAATCAATGCCAGCCCGTAAAACAGCTGGCGGATGATTTCCGGGTCGATGATTACCTGGCCAAACAGCGCCTGCTGCAACGGGCCGGTGCTGCTGCGTAAAAATTCCGGCAGCGCGGACAGCAGCAGCGCGCCGAGAATAACCCCGGGAATATGGCCCATCCCGCCGAGAACCACCATTGCCAGCACGGCGATGGATTCCTGTAGCGAAAAGGATTCGGGGGAAACAAAGCCCTGGAAGGCGGCGAACATCGCGCCGGCGATGCCGCCGAAGGCGGCGCCCATGGCGAAGGCCAGCAGTTTAAAGTCACGGGTATTGATACCCATGGTCCGCGCGGCTTCCTCGTCTTCGCGAATGGCCGTCCAGGCGCGGCCGATGCGCGAGTGCTGCAGGCGAATGCATATAAACATGATGAGCAGAATCAGCGCGGCAAACAGGTAGTAATAGAGATAAAGGGATGAGACGCGCACGCCGAACCACTGATGCATGCCGGAGAACCTAAGGCCGAACAGCGAGGCCGGGTCGATGCCTGAAATACCTTTCGGTCCGTTGGTAATGTTCACCGGGCGGTCAAGATTGCGCATCAGAATACGGATGATTTCACCGAAGCCGAGCGTCACAATCGCCAGATAATCGCCGCGCAGGCGCAGCGTCGGCGCGCCGAGCAAAATGCCGAATGATGCCGCGAGCAGAGCCGCCAGGGGAACGATAATGATCACCGACAAATGGAGCCCCTGGGGAAAATACTGCAGCAGCTGCGGAAACTGCGTGGTCAAATGCGGCGAGGAGAGCAGTGCGGCAAGGTATGCGCCGATAGCGTAAAAGGCGATAAAGCCCATATCCAGCAGGCCGGTGAAACCCACCACGATATTCAGGCCGAGGGCCAGCATGATATAGAGCAGGGCGAAGTCCACCACGCGGATCCAGTAATTCCCTCCGGACGGACCTATCAGCAGCGGGGCCAGCGCCAGGCCGGCGACAAACAGCCACATGCCGAGGTGCGCGCGCCGGCGGGAAGCCGGGAAAAAAGTATTGAGGGTTGTCATAAGCGGTTCCTAGGCGCGGTTGGCGACGCGTTCGCCCAACAGTCCGGAAGGCCTGAAAATCAGCACGGCGATCAGTACAATAAAAGCGAATATGTCTTGATAGTTGCTGCCGAAGTTACCTTTGGTGAGCTCGCCGAGATAACCGGCTCCCAGGGATTCGATCAAGCCGAGCAGCAGGCCGCCGAGCATGGCGCCGCGAATATTGCCGATACCGCCCAGTACCGCGGCGGTAAAGGCTTTTATCCCCGGCAGGAAACCCATGGAAAAACCGGCGTTGCCGTAGTTGCTGGCCATCATGACGCCGGCCAGCGCGGCGAATGTCCCGCCGATGGCAAAGGTGAGGGTAATAATGCGGTCGGGATTGATACCCATCAGGCCGGCGACCTGGGGATTCTCCGCCGTTGCGCGCATGGCGCGGCCCAGGCGGCTATGTTCCACCAACAGCAAAAGACCGGCCATCACCAGGCAGGCGATAACCAGCGTGGCGATACCGGTAACGGTGATGACCGCCGGAGCATGCGTCCCGTCGCCGCGGGTGAGGGGGATGGGATCCATCGGCAGGAGCTGCGGAAACATCAGCGGATTGCGCGACCAGATAATCATCGCCAGGGTTTGCAGCAGCAGTGACACGCCGATGCCGCTGATCAGCGGCGCCAGGCGGGGAGCATGGCGTAAGCGGCGATAGGCCAGGCGTTCGATTGCCATAGCCACCAGAGCGCATACCGCCATCGACAGCAATACCGCCAGCAGCAGCAGGACATAAACCGGCAGGCCGGGAAAATGGCGCTGAAGAAATGTCACGACGGACAGTGCGCTGAGCGCCCCCACCATCAGTAAATCGCCATGGGCAAAGTTGATGATGCGCAGAATGCCGTACACCATGGTATAGCCGAGCGCCATCAGCGCATAAATGCTGCCGAGGGTGAGCCCGTTAATGGCTTGCTGGATAAAGGTATCCATACTGCGAATGTCCTAAATAAAAAGGAATGCATGGGCATACCCTAATCGTTTAGTTTAATTAGTGAAATACCGATAAATAATTATTTATATCAAAAATAGTAGTTTTTAATTTATTGTTTTAAATATATAAATAATAAATTAGCAATTCAGATTGGCGATGAAAGAATCAATATATGAAAAAAACAGAACAATATGGATAT
This sequence comes from Sodalis sp. RH15, assembly GCF_047324255.1. Lineage (NCBI taxonomy): Bacteria > Pseudomonadati > Pseudomonadota > Gammaproteobacteria > Enterobacterales > Bruguierivoracaceae > Sodalis > Sodalis sp. RH15. The sequence goes on along the minus strand of NZ_CP178738.1, from coordinate 5,736,626 downwards.
GCACCGAACGACCTTATCCCGCCGACGGCCTTGGCCGACGATCCCCCTTTACGGGCCGTCCGGGCATTCGAGGCCATCGCGCGTTTGGGCAGTGTCACCGCCGCCGCCCATGAACTGGATATCTCACCCTCCGCCGTCAGCCACCAGCTCAAAATTCTGGAAGCCTTTTTGCAAATGCCGCTGACGGAACGGCAAGGGCGCAATCTTATCTTACGTACAGAAGGGCGCGAATATTATCGTTCCATACGCTCCGCCTTTAACGTGTTACGCCAGGCCACGGAGCATGTCAGGGAGCAATCCGCCTCCCGGCAGGTAACCATCAGCCTGATACCGCTGTTCGGCATGGGCTGGTTTATCCCCCGCATGAGTGGTTTTTTGCAGGAAAATCCCGACATTGATATTAACGTTGTCTATGCCAACCATCGCAACTACCCAAGTGACGCGGCGGATATTTCCATCCGCTTCGGCGCGGGCCAGTGGCCGGGATATCGCTGCCAAAAATTGATGTCGGGGAAGATGATTCCGGTTTGCAGCCGGAGCTTTATCAAGTGGCATGGCCTGATAGATACGCCGGATCAGCTCTCAGCCATGCCGTTGCTCCATGATGAAGAGCGCAACACCTGGATGGCATGGTTCCAGAGCATCGGCGTCAAACGGCCGCTGCGCAGTTCCGGACCGTTGTTCGAGGACGGCCTGCTGACCCTGGCCGCCGTGCAATCAGGGTTGGGCTGCGCACTGATGCGCGAGCCTCTGATCGCGCCATATCTGCTGTCGGGAGAGCTGGTGAAATTATCGGACCATGCCATCGACGACGGGCGCGATTATTATCTCTGCGTCAGGCAAGACAGCGAGCTATCAAAGGAAGGGGTGAATTTGCAAAATTGGCTGGTCAAAGAGGCGCAGCGATAAGGCTGTTTTTCCACGCGCCTTCGGCCGGCAGGTTACTCAGGCTTCCGGTTCATGTTAAATAAATAACTATTTAAAGTTAAAATTGTTATTTTTAAATCGTGATATTTAACCGTCTAATAGCAGGCTTTCTGGTCTTAACCACGGCATGGCCGGTGGGATAAGACGTGATTTCGTCGGTGGCTATTGCCCTGACGTTATTTTTTATCCAGGAGCGACTGCATGGCATGGCGTTTAGATCCGCGCAATTTTCCCGATTTCACGCAAAAGAAAATCATCGATAAGCATCTGGACCGGCTGGATACCCATGGCGTGTCCAGGCGCGATTTCCTGACCCTGGCATCCGCCGGCGCGGTGGCCGCCGCCACCGCCAGCCTGACGCTGGGATTTCCGTCGGCGGCCGTGGCGGCCCCCAGCGGGAAGCTGGCCTATCTCTCCTTTAACGTCAACGAATACAACGTGCAGACCGATAAGGCATTCCAGGCGGCCAGCCGTGAGTTCGGCCTGCCTTACGCTTTCCTGGACGGGCAAAACGACGGTCAGCGCCAGGTGAATCAATTTGAAGAGCAAACCGTGGCTGGGGCAATCGGGGCGGTATTCAACCTGGCTGACGGCAGTTCGCTGCGGCGGGTATCGAGCCTGGCGCAGCAAAATAAGCTTTTTTTCGGCAATTTCTGGAATACGCTGCCGTGGTTTACGCCTTTCGACGCCAGTGAGTATTACACCCTGTATGCCGTGCCCGAAGAGTTCGAAGCCCACCGCGCGGTGACGGTGGAGCTGCTGCGCACCGTCACCGAGAAATTCGGCGGCGGCGATATCGTGGCGGTGACCGGCATTGACGGTTATGTATCGGACATCGCCCGAAGCCGGGGCCGGGACGATGCCTTCAAAGACTTTCCGAAAACGCGGCTGGTGGACAAACTGCCGGGTAAGTGGAACCGCGAAGACGGTCTGAAGGCTACCGACGATTTGCTGACGCGCAATAAAAACGTGGTGGGCATCGTGGCGCAAAATGACGATATCGCCCAGGGGGTACTGGCGGCTCTGCGCGCCCGCGGCCTGCGTCCGGGCGAAGATGTCTTGGTAGTGGGCGCCGACGGCACCACCGAAGGGGTGAAATCCATTATCGGCGGCAGCCAGCTTGCCACCAGCGCCAATAGCCCCGCCTATGCGGCGGCATTGTTTACCGCTCGCATCTACGATGTTACGCACGGTTGGACGCCGCGCGCTTCGGAGCGGGTGCTTAACTGGCAATCGCTGAACCTGACCCGGCGCAACGCGGATGTTTATCGTAGCCGTTTTGTCGATAACAACGGCGTGGCGCCTTTTGACTATAGGCGTCTCTCCCATGTGCTGCACCCAAGCGATTGGGATCCCCAGGCGCATGTTTACCCCATCAACCTGGAAAAGGAGTGGACCGGCATTCCCAAGCCGGCGGGTTATCAATTGCCGAAAGAGTATACGGATGCGCGTAATAACGGCGAGTTTGAGCGCGTGCGGGCGGAGTATGCCGATCATTACAAGATCAAGTTTGACGGACCGTCCCCCAATGTTAAAAGCTGACGTTTTTTCCACCGCCGCGCCGCCGGCGGTACTGTCTCCATTGTTGCCAAGGCCTCAGCCGCTATGGCCGCGTGCCGGCGACGCCGCCCGTTATGCGTGTGCATCATCCCTGAATGGCGCGTTTTGGCCCTTATTCAACGGAGCATTCCGCCATGGAGCATAATCTGCTCGCCGTGAACCATCTGGGCAAACGCTATGGCCGCACCCTGGTGCTGGATGACTTGTCGCTGCTCATTCCCGCCAATAAAGTGGTGGCGGTGATCGGTGAAAACGGCGCCGGCAAATCCACGTTAATGGACATCATCAGCGGCATCGTGCCGCCGACGTCGGGGGAGATGCTGGCGCGGGGGCGCCCGTATCAGCCAGGCAATTACCGCGCCGCCCTGGGCGAAGGCGTGTCGCGGGTGTTCCAGGAGCAATCGCTTGTCGCCAATGTGCCGGTCTATGAGAATCTGTTGCTGGGTGAAGAGGCGCGTTTTACCCGCGCAGGGCAATGGCTGGATAAACGGAAAATGATCGCGGCCGCCGAGGGGATCGTCGAGGCATCGGGTTTTGATATCGATGTGCGCAAACGCACCGGCGATTATGATTTTTCCAAACGCCAGGCCATTGAAATCGCCCGCGCCTGTTTAACCCCGTCGCTGTTACGCGGCGTCAGCCAGCCGCTTATCCTGCTGGATGAACCTACCTCCGCCCTGGACCGGCGCGATGAGGAGATATTTTTCCGCCTGGTGGCGCAGGTCAGGCTACAGGGTTCGCTGCTGTTCGTTTCACATCGTCTGAGCGAGGTGATGAGCCATGCCGACATTATCTGCGTGCTGAAGGACGGCAGGCTGGTGGCGACGCTCTCCCCCGGCGAGACCGATGAGAGCGGCCTGCACCGGCTGATGGTGGGCCGGGAGCGGTCGGCGGATCACTATTACCAGCAGCGGCAGGAGGACGTCAGCGCGAATCCGATACGGCTGGAAACCCGCCGGCTGGCTCAGTCGGGGTCGTTCCAGGATGTTTCCCTACGGGTGCGGGCCGGCGAGGTGCTGGGCATCGGCGGACTGCTGGATTCCGGTAAAAGCGCGCTGGGCAAAGCGGTGGCCGGCATTACCCCGCCGGATGACGGCGAGGTGAGCCTTGAGGGGCAATCAACGCGGCGCCCCGACATCAGGCGTTTTATCCGTCAGGGCCTGGGCTATATCCCGGCGGAACGGCTTACCGACGGTTTGATTGCCCGTTTTTCCGTGGCCTGGAATTTCTCGCTGGCCGGCGGCGGCGACCTGTTTGCCGGCCGGCTGGGGCTGTGGCGTCTGCGCCGGGAACAGCGGGACGTTCAGCGCTATATCGAGCAACTGCGGATTCGTTCCGCGACGCCGGTGCTGGCATGCTCCCGTCTTTCCGGCGGCAATCAGCAAAAGGTGGTGCTGGCGCGCTGGCTGTGCCGCAGCCCGAGGGTACTGGTGTTGGATAACCCGACCCGCGGGGTGGACGCCGGCTCGAAAGAAGAGATTTACCGGATTATCCGCGAACTTACCCAACAGGGCGTCGCCATCCTGCTGATTACCGATGAACTGCTGGAATTGATCGGTTTGTCCAATCGCATCCTGATCATGCGCCGCGGCCGGGTGGTGAAAGAGCTGGCGGCGCCTCCCGACCAAAAGCCGGGGGAGCGCGACATCATCCCCTGGATGTTGCCGGACGGCGCCTCCCGTCCCGACGAACCTTCCGCTTTTCCTCTTCAAGGAGCCGGTTATGCAAACTGATCTCCCAACCGTATCCGCCAAAACCAACCGGGCCGGCGACTTTTTACGGGCCATTGATAAAAGCTTCTGGTTTCCCGTCGGCGTGGTCGTGGCGCTGTTCGTTTTTTTCTCCCTGACCACCGACTCCTTCGCCACGCTGCGCAACTTTACCGCCGTCAGCGGTCAGGCGGGCGCGCTGTTGATTGCCTGTCTGGGGGGCAGCTTTATCATCCTGATGGGCAGCATCGATCTGTCCATCGGCGCGATGGTGCTGCTGTCCGGCGCGGTGGGGGTCACCCTGATTAACGGCACGCCGCTGGGATTTGCCGTGATTCCCGTGGTGACGGCTATCGGCTGCCTGTTCGGCCTGTTGAACGGCGTCATTTATGTCTATGGTCGCATTCCGTCATTTATCGTGACGCTGGGCACCCTCTCCGTATTCAGCGGACTGGCGCTGAAAATCCTTGATGGCCGCGCCATTGAGTTTAATTTGCCGGGCTTTGAAACCCTCTCTATCGGCCAGGCCATACCCCATTTACCCAATATCACGCTTTGTGCGCTGATTGCCTGGGCGCTGATGGTGTTCGTGGCCGTTCGCACCCGGTTCGGCCGCTATATGTATCTTATCGGCGGCGGCGAAACGGTGGCGCACACGGCGGGCGTGCCGGTCCGGCGCTATAAGCTTTATGCCTTTATCGTCGCCGGCGGGCTGGCGGCCATCGCCGCGCTGCTGTCAGTCGCCCGGCTCGGGGCGTCGGGTCCTTCCCTGGGCAGCGATCTGCTGCTCAACAGCCTGGCGGCCATCGTGGTGGGCGGCACCTCGCTTTCCGGCGGGGTGGGCGGCCCCCACCGCACGCTTATCGGCGTGCTGATTATCGCCATGCTCGACAACGGCCTGAACTTGCTGGGTGTATCGCAATATTCACAGATGATGATCAAAGGCGCGGTGGTGATCGCCGCGGTGCTGGTCAGCCGCGAATCCAGCCTGCGCGTGAGCGTCAAATAGGAAAAAACATGCCAAAAAGATTGATATTCAATGCCTTTTCCATGAACGCGGTATCCCATGTCTATCACGGGCTATGGCGGCATCCCGAGACCCGGCAAACCGAACTCAACGATATTTCCGCCTGGGTGGAACTGGCGCGGATCCTGGAAAGAGGCAAATTCGACAGCCTGTTTCTTGCCGACGCCCTCGGACTGGACAGCGGCCATAACGGCAGTTGGGATATTTATGCGGAACAAGGCATCCATTTTCCGGTTAACGATCCCACGGTGCTGGCGGCGGCGCTTATCACCTCCACCGAGCATCTCGGCCTGGCGTTTACCAGCTCTATTTTGCAAAGCCATCCGTTTGATTTCGCCCGGCGGGTGTCCACCCTCGATCACCTGAGCCGCGGCCGCATCGGCTGGAATATCGTCACCAGCACCAGCCGCAACGCCGCGCAAAACTTCGGCTTTGACGCCCCGGTACCCCACGACGAACGCTATCGCTGGGCCGACGAGTATATGGCGGTGGTCTATAAGCTCTGGGAGCACTCCTGGGAGCAGGACGCGGTGGTTGCCGACCCTGTGGCGGGGCGTTATGCCGACCCGCGCAAAATCCACGCCATCGATCATCAGGGGGAGCGGTATCGGGTGCGTGGACCGCATCTCTCCAGCCCGTCGCCCCAGCGCACGCCCTTTTTGATCCAGGCCGGCTCGTCCACGGCGGGCCGGGCCTTCGCCGAGCGTAACGCCGAGGCGACCTTTGTGGTCTGCCTGACTCCCGAGGCGGCCCGCGTCGCCATCAGCGGGCTGCGGGCCGGGCTGGCGCGGGCAGGCCGGCGGCCTGAGGATTTACTGGTTTTCCAGGGGCTGTCGTTTGTGGTGGGAAGCACGGAAGAAGAGGCGGCGCGCAAGGCGCGCGCGCTGGACGAATATGTCAGCACCGATGGATTGGCGGCCCATGTGGGACGCGATCTGGGCATAGATTTCGGGCTGTTGGATCCTGATAAGCCGGTGGCGGATTTCAACATCGAAGGCTTGCAGGGCTTCACCCGTTTTTATGAAGAAGCTCATCCCGGCAAAAAGGCGCGGCTGGCGGATCTGGTGACGGCCATGTCCTACAACGGCCGTATCGTAGGTACGCCTGAACAAATCGCCCACCGCCTCGCATTGTGGCAAGAGGCGGGCATTGACGGCGTGAACGTGGCTTATCAGACCACGCCGGGCTCCTTTGTCGAGTTTATCGACCACGTCATGCCCGTTTTGGCGCGGCGCGGGCTGGCGCAGACGGAGTATGCGCCCGGTACGCTGCGCGAACGGTTTTTCCCCGGGGGGGAGGCGCGGATCAATGCGCGGCATCCCGCCCGGCGAAGCGACTGACCACCATTTCTTGCGGCGCGCCCGCCAGGATGCCGCTGCTTTTGATAAGGATAACACCATGACATTAGCTATTAATGCCTGGGGATTGCCCCCAAGCGAGCGTTATTCGTCGCTGGCGGAGCGATTCCGGCCGCTGTTCGCCAACATCCGCGCCGGCGCGCTGGAGCGGGAAATTACCTGCACGCTGCCGTATGAACAGATAGGCTGGCTAAAAGAGGCCCGTTTCGGCGCGCTGCGGGTGCCTAAGGAGTTCGGCGGTTTCGGCGCCACGCTGCCTGAGCTGTTCGGCCTGCTGATTGAGCTCTCCGCGGCGGATTCCAATATCACCCAGGCGCTGCGCGGACATTTTGCCCTGGTGGAGGATATTCTTAACACCCGCATCCCCGGCCGGCGGGAAAAATGGCTGCCGCGTTTCGCCACCGGCCAAATCGCCGGCAATGCCTGGACCGAGCTGGATTCAACGCTTCAGGGATTCTCCAGCCGCGTGAGCCGCGACGGTGACGGTGCTTATTTAAACGGCACCAAATTTTATACCACCGGCTCGGCATTCGCCGATTGGATTCATGTCGGCTGCGTAAACGATAATGACGAGCCGATATCGGCGATTATCCATCGCCACGCCCGCGGCGTCACCGTGGCGGATGATTGGGATGGTTTCGGCCAGACCCTGACCGCCAGCGGGACGACCGTATTCGACCATGCCCCTTTGGAGTGGGACGATGTCGCGCCGGAGGAAGATCGGTTTAACTACTCTCCTGCGTTCTATCAGCTGGTTATCCTCTCCGCCCTGGCGGGGGTCGGCCGGGCGGCGGCAGACGAGGTGGCCGGGGCGGTGGCGCGGCGAAACCGCACCTATTCCCATGCCGCGGCCACGCAGGCCGGCGCCGATCCCCAGGTGCTGCAGATAGTGGGTCGTATTCAGGGCGCGGCGTTCGGCGCCGGCGCCATCGTGCTCAAAGCCGCCGAAGCGCTCCAGGACGCCTATGACACTGCGCGCCGCGGCGACGCCAGGGAAAAAGAGGCGGTGGCGCTGGCGGAACTGCAGGCGGCGCAGGCGCAAACGGTGGTGTCCGGCCTGGTGCTTGACGCCACGGCGCTGATTTTCGATGCCCTCGGCGCCTCGGCGGTAAGGCGCGGAGCCGGCCTGGACCGGCATTGGCGCAATGCACGGACCCTGGCATCCCATAATCCGCGCATTTATAAAGACCGGATCGTCGGCGACTATGCGGTAAACGGCACGCCGCCGCCGCCGCAATGGACGGTAGGCAGCGCCTGAAACAATGGATATTGTCTTCCCCAGGCTACCCCGCCATGCACGCCAGCAGCCACTCCCTTAGCCGGACGATATCCTCACGGCTGGACTTATCTAGAGTGGTAACAAAATAGTAGTTGGCGCCCGGTAGCCGCCGGGCATTGGCGGGCGTCTCTCCGGACGTTTTTTGGGCAGCGCCGGTTCGGTGCGCTTGCTCATCATGTGGATGACGAACAGAGATTAAACACGTATCATTCAACCTCTGTCCTTCAAGCCATACGGGATTGTCGGTTTTGGTCTCGCTTTTTCATCTATCGCAGCGACGCATGCCAGCGCTTATCGGGCTGGTAGCGATTCTGATGCTTTTTATCGGTCCGGTGGTATCCAAATCACTGGAACACCGGCGCGTGGGTGTTAACATCGACCCGGGTCATACGGTGGCAACCGCTGCCATGGCGATGGCCGGAATGGACATGTCCGATGATGAGATGAATGGCGACGGCATGTCCGCCATGTCCGAACCTGATAACAGCCAACCGGTACCGGTGCATGATGCTCGGCACGCCGGCCACGATAATCACCTCGCTCATTCTGCGTTATATGCCTGGACGGACGGTAGCACTTCGGGATTGATGAATGATATCGCCTGCGGCTATTGTCAGCTTTTGCTCCATCTGCCTTTAATGGCATGGCTATTCATTCCTTTTGTCTGGCTGATGTTGCTCATCTCACGCGCCCCGCCGGCCGCGATATTTACCCGTCCGTTACTTTCGTTTTTCCCAGGCGATCCACAGCCGCGCGCGCCACCCCTGTTTAATTAATCCATTTTTTAATGAAATAATCCGATCATTTTTCTTGCTCAATGCAGCGGGATGAATTTGTATGCGCAATATTAATTCCTAAATAACAGGTTAATAAATATGAACTCGAATATGTCAAAACGCTTTATTGCCACGGCTTTATTGATGGCAGGTCTGGCCATAAACCAGCAGGCACAGGCTCATGCCCATCTGGAAAGTGCTTCACCCGCGAATCAAAGCGTGGTGGAAACGTCACCAAAGCAATTGATTCTATCGTTTAGCGAAGGAGTGGAACCCGCCTTCAGCGGGATTGAGTTAAAGGATGGCGGAAGTAAAACCATCGCTACCGGCGAGGCGACGGTTGATCCGGCGGATAAGAAAAAGATGATTATCCCGTTATCCACACCGTTGGCCCAGGGTAAATACGAAGTTGATTGGCATGCGGTAGCGGAAGATGGTCACAAAACGAAGGGAAGCTACGAGTTTAATGTAAAATAAGAAGTTTAGGGCGCGCAGGGGACTATGGTCCTTTGCGCGCTCTACAGCATACGTAGCACAGTACGTTATTAACATAACTATGGCGATAGTATAATAGTGGCAGTGCGTGCAGTTAAAATATATAAAATTTGAATAAAGGTGATAGCATCAAATTCTTGAATTTATATAACTTCAAAATCTACTAAATACCTTATGCAGGAAAGCTATCCTATCAAATAACCTGATATCCTTCTTTTAAAGAGATGAAGTAACGGATTGCGGCTTCCGCCAAGCTATCTGCGGTATCTATCATGACAAAGGGCTTTGGCCCATCATAAATCAGCGGACTGATGTCAGTGCAAGCAACGAGTACCGCCTGCGCTCCGAGCGCCGCTGCTTCCGATAGTACGGAGTGCCAGCTTGCTGTTACCGCTTTATCTTTAAAACCTTTTTCTTTGACCAGTATTATGAGTTCGGTGGTATGTTCAAGCAGACCTGCTGACGAGACGACTTTTAAGCCGGCAGCGATAAGACGTTCCTGATAAAAACCGGCCTCAATGGTGGGCGCCGTCCCAATGATTGCAACGTTTTTTGTAGCATCCGGGATTTTTGCAATCGCGCAATCTGCCATATGTAATATAGGGATGCCTGCACCGGCCGCTTCAATATCGGCAAAATACCGATGTGCGAGATTACATGGAACCACGATGAAATTCACTTTCGCTTTCACCAGATCGGTAATGCCGCTTTGCAGCGCCAATATCATTTTTTTATCGTCTAGGTCCCGGCCAGGATAAAAGGGCGTCGGTAGAGAGATGATGTGCATTTTAGGAAAATCCATATCATCCTTCGCACCGTACAAGGATTGGCAAGTACTAACTAACATATCGATGAAAGGGGCCGTGGAACGTGGTCCCATCCCGGCAAGCACGCCGATTGTCAAAGGCATTGCAAATCCTCCTGATAGCATAAATGTGTTTCCAGTAACGGGAAACTATCATGGTCCGCGAGACTTTATATTTTACGGGCATGGCTATGCCAATCAATCAAAATATTGTTCAGTTAAGGTTAATTTGTTGGGGGTAAATAATCGGTAAACCACCCTTTCAAGTTATCTGTATTCCCCACGATATGAGCGCGCCATCGCATGCACCAGCATGGCGAAGCGACAAGCGGTTTGGGCAATAATCGGGAAGGATCGGGCTGACGCAGGCAAACACGGATAAGGTAGTGTCATGGAACTCATTTGATTAAAGGAGCGTTTCATGAAAACCATCGGTTATGCGGCGTTAAATGCGAACACGCCTCTGGCGCCATTTATCTTCGAGCGGCGCGCCTTGCGCGATAATGACGTGGCTATCGAGATTTTATACTGCGGCGTATGCCATAGCGATCTTCACCAAAGCCGGGACGATTGGAAAGACTGGGGACCCACGGCCTATCCCTGCGTGCCCGGCCATGAAATCATCGGCCGGGTGGTTGAAACCGGCGCCGGCGTTACCCGTCATGCCGTAGGTCAATGGGTTGCGGTGGGCACCATTATTGACAGCTGCCAGCATTGCGACCAGTGCCGCAGAGATGAGGAACAGATGTGTCGGGAATACCCAACGGTAACCTATAATGGGCACGATCGTATCAGTGGTGAAATAACCCGTGGCGGCTATTCCAAGCATATCGTCGTGCGTGAAGAGTTTGTCCTCAAATTGCCGGACGGGCTCGATCCATCGCGTGCCGCGCCTTTATTATGCGCAGGCATCACCGTTTACTCGCCGTTGCGCACCTGGCATGTCGGGCCGGGGTCGCGGGTCGGTGTTATCGGCATTGGCGGTCTTGGCCATTTGGCGGTGCGGCTGGCCGCCGGTCTTGGCGCCATAGTAACGGTTATTACCCGCACCGCGGAAAAGGCGGCGGAGGCCAAGGCCCTTGGCGCGGAGAAAATGCTGCTGTCAACGTCAACAGAAGATATGTCGGCTGCAAACGCTTCTTTTGACGTGATTATTGATACCGTTCCTGTCTCCCATGATGTGTCGCCTTATGTTCAACTGCTGGATGTCGAGGGTGCGCTGGTGATTGTCGGCAATTTGGGCGATATGGCCGGGTTCAACACCCTGCCGCTGATAATGGGCCGTCGGCGCATTACCGGCTCACCCTCGGGCGGGATTACCCAAACCCAGGAAATGCTGGATTTCTGTGCCAGAAAAGGGATCCTTCCCGACTGTGAAATCATTCCCATGCAGGACATTAATCAGGCCTTTGAACGCATGGAACATGGCGAGGTGAAGTACCGTTTTGTGATTGATATGGCGTCGCTGGCATTGCCATGAAGGTCATCAGAATGTGCTGGGATTGTTAAAGACGGGGGCGCGTAGCCCCTTCACATCCTTGATTGGCGGCGCGCCGAACATGCGCCGATATTCCCGGCTAAATTGGGTGACGCTTTCATAGCCGACCCGTACTGCCGCCGTGGCGGCATCTACGTTTTCCCCGATCAGCATGCGTCGGGCTTCGTGCAAACGCAGATGTTTTTGATATTGCAGCGGGCTCATGGCGGTCACCATGCGAAAATGGTGGTGCAGCGTTGATTGACCCATGCCGACGAATGCGGCCAGTTCGGCCATTTTTAACGGTTTATCAAAGTTTTCCCGAAGCCAGGTAATCGCCTTGGCGGTGCGGTGGCTTCGGGTGCCGGTGAGAACCGTCTCGCGCAGCCTGCCCCCTGCCGGGCTGGTGAGAATGCGATAAAGAATCTCCTGCTGTATGAGTTTTCCCAGATGAGGAAGATCCTGCGGTTTATCAAAGATGGCGATGAGTCTGGCAATGGCATCAAAAAGCTCAGGAGTTGCCGGACCGGTTGCCATTCCGGGACCTTTAACCGGCGAATGAGGACCGTGCTGTTCAATGTCAGCCATCAGTTGGCGCGCCATCTGCAAATCCAGCCGCATCAGTAACGAAATATAGGGCGCTTCGGCACTGGCCTGTAGAACTTCCGTGACGGTGGGGAGATTCACCGAGGTCAGCAGAAACCTTGATTCATCATATATATAGGTTGTTTCTCCCAGCTTCACTCTTTTGCGTCCACGTATAATCAGCGACAGGCTGGGTTCGTACAAATAGGACATTGGCGGAGTATATTCACATACCCGGGCAAAGCTAAGCCCTGATGCCGGGGTCATGCGCTCATTTTGGCCGCCCAGGAAGGCCATGATTTTCTCCGCCAATTCTCCGCGGACGCGTTCTGTGTCTTTGCTACGCTTTCGATCTTCTTCTCCCAGTTCAACAATCATGCTGGCCTCGGCGCTTTCTGCTCATGAGCGGGCAGGTTGCTTTCTCAGGGTAGGATTGCCTAATTTAACGTAATCCGGATGAATTAAGCAATGAACCGGATTAACGCCATGGGATGCCCGTTAATTATGCATCTTCCAATAACATCCCGCGTAACACCGTATCAAGCTCGACTTCACCAAAAAACCTGTCTGTTGTTTTGCCTTCAAACGTAATCCATTCATCATTGAAGCCATCAAGCATCTGTATTCGGGGCAGGGGGTTCTGCGCGCCCTGTGCCCGGAACAGCGATTCCCAGCTCGCGCGCGGAACCGCTTTTGCAACAATCGGGCGTCCCAGTATATCGGCGAAAGCCTTGGCAATATCGTTCGGCGAGACGCGCCGCGGCCCTTCCAACTCCACCACCCGTCGTCCTGACCAGCTCTGCTGCAGCACCATTGCCGCCACTCGTCCGATATCAGCCGTAGCAATCATCGGAACGGCTTTGTCCAGCGGCTGTAAATAGCTTTGGATAACGCCGCGATCGCGCGCCGCGTCAATGTCCAGCGCCGCATTCTCCATAAACCAGCCAGGCCGCAGGAAGGTGACGGGCACGCTTAATGCGGCCAGCTCTTTTTCCATCAGGGTACGTTGCGTCAGCAGATTGGTTTGGACGGCTTGAGCGCCGATGGTGGAAAGGCAAACCGCCTTTTCCGGCATCGCCGCCTTGATGGCGCTGGAAACGGCGGCAATGACCTTTCTGGCTTCAGGGAAGCCCGGGGCGGGATCAAATTCCGGGGGAGGGAGAATAAATACGCCGGTCGCGCCTTTGAATGCCTCGGTGAGCTGGGGGGCATTATCCATGTCGGCGATGGCGATTTCACATCCCTGCGCCCGCCAGTACGCGGCCTTGCCGATATCCCGCATAACGGCCCGCACAGGCTGATGCTCACTGAGCAATTTTCGCGCGGTTGCTCCCCCGACTTTTCCGGTGATACCCGTAATGACATACATTGAGTGAGCTCCTATGTAGCGTAAAAGAAGAAAAAGCAGATAAGGCGGGTACTCTTTGCCGGGGAAAGTATATAGTGGGCGCTATATTGACAGAATGAGTATCTGGTCATAACTTTAGTGACTTTAAATCACGAGTAAATCATGGGCTTTGACGGACGACTGCTTTCCAACATCAACGTATTGGCTGCAATAGTGCACAGCGGCAGTTTCGCACGCGCGGCCGAAGCACTGGGCATGACGCCTTCGGGGGTCAGCCGCGCGGTGAGCCGCCTGGAAGCCGGCATCGGCGTACGTTTATTCGATCGGACAACCCGCGCGGTGACGCTGACTGATGAGGGCAGGCGGCTTTATGAAGAGATTAGCCCGCTGCTGGCGGGCATCGACGATGCCGTCAATCTGGTCTGCGGCGCATCCACGGCCGTTCACGGACGGCTCCGGGTCAATGTCGATCCGTTTTTCTCCGGGCGAATGCTGGCGCCCCATCTCACCGCGTTTTTGGAGCGTTATCCCGGATTATTCCTTGAGCTTACGGTGCGCGATCAGTTAGGCGATCTGGTATCAGAAGGATTCGACATCGCCGTGCGCTTCGGACAGCCGCCGTCTTCTTCACTTATTGCGCGAAAACTGCTGGAAACACATACCGTTACCGTGGCTTCGCCGGAATATGTCCAGAAACACGGTTACCCCCGGACGCCGGAGGATTTGATACAACACGACTGTATCCAGATGCGCAGTTCCATGACGGGGCTGCCGTTGGAGTGGGAATATGTTTCCGACGGCAAGATCATTCCGGTAAAAATCGCCAGCCGGCTGCTGGTTAACGAGGCCGGTACGCTATTGGGAGCATGTCTTGCCGGCGCGGGCATTGCCCGGATTAAAGAGAGAGGGGTCAAAGGCTTGATCGCACAGGGACGCCTGGTAGCACTGCTTACCGACTGGTCGGGAGAGAAATTTCAGCTCTATGCGCTTTATCCTTCCAGGCATTTAGCGCCGGCAAAGGTGCGGGCATTTATTGACTTCGTGGTGGATATGCTCCGTTCAGAACCAAACGAGGCAATGGAAAATCATTTTGACACCAGGGCCGAGTAACAGAATCGAAATAGTGTCCACTGTAAAAAGCCATCAATTTTAACACGTTGAAAAAGCTTCCAGGCACGTTATGAAATAGCTTTTTGGTTAAAAACGTTATATGAATTTAGTCTGTATTTATTTTTGTGGTGAATATGATATTTAACACCTATGAATCTCTCTACGGATAATTATGTGTATATTGGAAGTGATCAGCATGGGTGAAATTTGACTAATCAATTCATACATAAGCAGTATTATACTAGTTAACACCAGGAGGTAATAGGGTGAATTATGAGGTGGGATCAATCAGGCCGTTACCAAAAATCTATCCCTATGAGCATGAGAGCAATATTTTAACAAAAAATATAATATCTGTATATTCTTCTGAAAATAAATTATCAAAAAATAATTCATCATTAAATGGCCGTGATCTTTATTATATGGCGATAGATTTTAATAACGAAAAAAAACCGATCATTAATGATGCACTCAATAGACAATGGAAACTAAAGCAACCCAAAAATAACATAAAAAGATTAATTTATGGTCTGCTGCTGGTTTCGCCTTTTAACAGCGGCTTTTTGCCCTGCAAACCTCCGAACAGGGATATTTGCTGCGTAAAATTCACCTTGATGATAGTTACCTGAGCATGCTGCGGCCGTTTATGGCGGATTGGCCGGTCCCGAAATGGGTGCCTCAGCATGAATTCACTCTGTTGGCCTTGAACAATGTCTCCGTGATGAAACAGCCAAACGAAACCTTGTCTGTTTTTCTTGAGCGCTACGCAGATTCCCATTACCAGATCTATCGGCTGAAAATCCACGATATGGGCTTTGAGGGGCCGGGGCCTACTTTTGCGGAAATTATGGATACGGCCGCCGGCTATATTGTTCCCTTTTATGGCTGCGTCAGCGCCATTAAGGCCGGGCAGCATCAGGTTGCATTCGCGGAGTGCCTGGTAAATGGCGCCCTGATAGGAATGCCGCTGGTCTTTACCGGCATCAAAGCGGGTTCTGGCCTGTTCCGCGCGGTGGTAATCGGTGCCGGCCGTACTATTGGCGGGCCGAGATTCAGCGCGTCAGGGCAGGTTGTCTTCAAGAACGTTGTCCCCGTCACGACGCAAATTTCCGGCGGCATCATGGCCGCCCGCGACCAATTAGGCAACTTTATGGATGTGATGGGAAAAGAGGTGCTCAGAAGCGTCGATCCGGGATTTGCGACGCTACGCTCGCTGAGCGTATTAACCAAAGGTTTCTATCTGGCGTTGCTGTGCAGGGCGTCGCTGGGGCTGGAGGGATGGCAACGCAATCTGGCCAAAGTTTCGGGCGATATCCCTAAGTTCGTGGTGGCGACCCACGCCCAGGATTTTCAAATTTCCTATGACAAGGACGGCTTCACGCCGCTCACCGTCAAAGTAAAAGGCGTCACGTATCCGGTTTTCCATATACAAAACAGCAGTATGGTGGCCGTGGAAACAGGCGAGCGGACCCCCGGCGGCCAACTGATGTTTGCCCAGTTGGATTTACAGAATCAGTTCGGCATCTATAAAAAATACTATTGCCTGTATATCGGCAGCGCCCGGTGCCAGATGAGGACCTAAGCTTATCCGGATTTCAAGATAGAAATGGATGCGAAGCTCCCCCGCCTGGCCGATTACACCCTTGATGATGTGGAGGACGTTTTGGGTTTACCCGCCGTCATTCATGACGACGCTACCCTGAACGTGCACATCGGCGAATTCCGGTATCTGCTGACGCCCGAAAAGAACGCCGCCACCTTCCTGCTGCGTCATCTCAAGCTGCCCGCCGCGCCGGCATTCCGGGTGGCTTATCTGGTCGGCAATGGCGATTTTGTCTTTGTGACGCCGATGGAGCCTATCAATGCCCATCACATCGGCGAGCAGTTGCGGCAAAAAATCGCCGATATTCCCCAGGCCACGCTGGCGACCCATATCGATATATTGTTGCCGCCGCTCTTTAACGGCGCCTTTAGCTACGGTAACAGTATGTTCCTGAAAATCGGCGATCGATTTTTGCCTATCACGCCGATTGACGGGCTTTATCATACTTTGCCCGGAGAAGAAGAGGCTGGGCCGTATAAAATTCGCTGGACACTGCGCTATGAGCTATTCACCGGCAGTTTCGATATTGTCGACATTGACGATTTCACCGCGCCGCACGGAAAAGGGGTAGGGGGGCACACTTCCAGGTTTGAAAGGCTCGCGCAGCGTGCTGACCTCAGGCTGTTTATCGTCAACAAAGAGCCCTCCCCTCTGGGGGAGCTATTGGAAAGAGCCTATGAAATACGGATTTTCCCCGATCGGCTGGCGGCGGCGCTCCTCACGAATGAAGGCGGCTTTCGTCGCTGGCTGCCGGCAACGGATGATATTCTGCCTACAGTGGTGACCAAGTTTACCCTCGCGGACACACCGCAGCCGATTTTCTGGGTGGATGATACACAGCAAATTTGGGTGCAGGCGCCGGACGGGGCTAAAACACGATTGTACCGTCCAAACATGAATCGTCCCGTGCTCGATATTATCGTCTCTCCCGACGGCGGCACGGCGGTATTGATTGTTGAGCGAACGGCACAGATGCAATCGGCGCTGTTTTATCATCTTCCGTACATGAGCAGCCGGGCGGCGCCGGCCGAGATAGATTTCTATCAAGAAACCCCGCTGGCGAGGCCTTATTTAACCGGACGGTCAAATTGGGTCACCAATCAAGGCGATTTATATGTCATTTGCGAAAAAAGCTGGTCCTCACTTAATGAAAACTCTCTTCGTTGGACCGTCCCCGAGGGCTACCAACCGGACTTTGTCTCGCCGGATCAGCGCTTTCTCGGCTACATCAGGCGTGACGCCGAAATGCACGATCAGCAGTTATTGCTGATTGATATCATATGCGATAAGTTACTGCATTTACGCCGCAGCCAGCCGGTGAATATTAAGGGATTCGGCGCAGGCAAGGTCTTGAGCGTCGCCTTTTCCGCTCTTAATGCATTGGCGGCGGTGGGTTTTTCCGATGGGTATATCGAGATATACCGCATCGTTGAAAACGATGATACGAATAATGCGCTTTCTCTCGGCCACGCGCGCATGCCGATGGGCCGGCTTGTCCTGGCGCAGGAGTGCTACTTCAAACCCAAGCAGATGGTGTTAGCATTCGACAATGCTTTTGACCGGTTATTGGTTTTTCATGATATCGGTGACTTTCACTCGGACCGTCAAGGCAACGGGACCTATGCCGTGTCGGAAATATATCTGGCCGATCTGGCATAACCATCGCCCTGGGATACTTTGCCGGTCACTCATTCAAATTATATTAATTAATGCAGGCGCTTTTCAAAACGAACCGGTAGCCAAGAGACATACTCTATATATGTCTCCCGGCGCCGGTTATATCGTCTTTCGCCCCGCGCTTATTTATAGATGTCAGCCGCACCGGAATAAGAGTTGTTGCCGCCTGCGGCAATGATACGATAATAACGGGCGCCGGCGGCATCCGCTTTCGTCGCCAGGTTACTCTGTAAATCGGAAAGCGTGCCGGCTCCGCTGTTGTCGGTAACCCGGCCGATGCGGGTCAGTCCGTGGGGCATGGTCGTTTCCGTTGCGGCAAGGCATGACAGGGAAACGGTGCTGAATATAATGGCGGTCAGGATCATTTTAACGGTTTTCATATTTCACCTCGTAGTGACAGGATTAAAGCGGAGGAGAGGAAGTTCTCCTTGGCCCGACGAGATGATTTAACCATTGCCATGTATCCCTACTATTTTCGCCGGCGGCGATAATGTAATCCGATGTAGCTTATTCCGCCCCAGCGACATAGGGATACAATTTAAACTGTCATGTCCGTGAGCGTTATTGTCACCGCCAGTCCGCCGCCGTCCCGATTTGCCAGTGCCAGGCTGCCGTCGAGGGAGGCCACCAGCTGCTGGGCGATAGCCAACCCAAGTCCTGTTCCTCCGGTCATACGATTGCGCGAACTCTCCACCCGATAAAACGGCTGCAGCACCGCGTACAGTTCCGCCGGAGGAATGCCCGGTCCCCGGTCCAGAACCTGAATGATGATGTTACCGGCGGCCTGTCCCACCACCACTTCGGCGCTACCGGAAAATTTCAGGGCGTTATCGATCAAATTACACAGGGATCGCCGTAGTGCATGGGGTTTGGTCAGCACCGATCCCGGCAGTTTGCCCGTCAGGGTAACAGGTTGCCCGGTATCCTGATAATCACAGACCAGGCTATCGATAAAGGCATGGGGCTGGATTCGGCAAGGCTTTTCGCTGCTGCTTTCGCTGGTGCGGGCATAGGCTACGCCCTCGCGTACCAGATGGGTCATCTCCTCAAGGTCCTGGAGCAGTTTGGCTTTGATGTCGTTTTCTTCCATCAGTTCGGAACGCAATTTGATGCGGGTTATCGGTGTTTGCAGATCGTGTGAAATTGCCGCCAGAATTTGCATCCGTTCCTTTAGATAAGCGGCGATACGATCCTGCATGGCATTAAAGGCCTTTGCCGCGTTACGCACCTCCACAGGCCCGCTCTCCGCCATTCTCACCGCCGCCGAGGTATCGGGATTCAGGGACTCCGCCGCACGCGTCAGCGCCACCAACGGGCGCACGGCATTACGGACCGCGAACCAGGTACAGCCCAAAAGCAACACCAACTGAATAACCAATACAATCGGCAGCCAGGTGGCAAACGGCATGGTGCGCGGGACGAGATCGAGGGTTAACGGGCTGCCGTCGCTTAACCGCATATGGGCTTGCAGACGTCCTTGATCACCGGGGATGGCGTTCACTTTCAAGTGGTACCGATCCCCCAGGGCTGCTTTTAATGAACGAGCGGTATCCCGTAATCGTTTCCCGGTGGGATAATCGCCGCTCCGGCCTTGCTGTAATAAGTAGTGATAATTAACCCGATCAAGTCGGGGGATCCAGGCGGGACGCTCAACGGCGGGGAGGCGATCGAGGATGGCAACGCTTGTGGCTACATCATATTCCAGGTTGCCCAGCATCATGGCTTTGGCGCTTTGCGCACGCTCAAGCAGTAGCAGGCCGAGCGTCAGGCCGTTGGCCAGCAATAAACCCAGCAGCAGAATCAGCAACAGGCGCGATACCAGTGTCTGCGGCCAGAGTCGCCAGGCGCGTTTCACTTGTTAGCCTCGGTTATCTCGACGGGCATGGCGAAAACGTACCCTTCGCTGCGCACGGTTTTGATATAGAAAGGCTCCCGCGCATCGTCGTTCAATCTCTGCCGTAAACGGCTGACCAGCAGGTCGATGGAACGCTCGAACAGCTCCGCATCGCGCCCTTGCGTCAGATTAAGCAATTGATCGCGGTTCAGCACCCGCTGCGGATGATCGAGGAAAACCCGTAATAAACGGTACTCGGCGCCGCTTAACGCCACCATCACGCCCTCATTGTCCACCAGATTACGCGCGGTGGTATCCAGCAGCCATTCGCCGAAGGCCAGCATGCGGGCCGCTTCGGTTATCTGTATATTGGGCGGCATCATCCTGGTACGGCGGAGTACGGCTTTGATACGCGCCAGCAGTTCGCGGGCCACAAAGGGTTTTACCAGATAATCGTCGGCCCCCATTTCCAGGCCGACAATACGGTCGGTATCTTCGCTTCTCGCCGTAAGCATCAATACCGGTATGCCTTTATGGTTTCCGCTGCGTAGTTCCCGGCAAAGCGTGAGGCCGTCATCCCCCGGCATCATGATATCCAGCACAATCAAATCCACCGGTGTGGTTTCCAGAAACGCGCGCATCTGCCGTCCGTCCGCCACCGCCGTGGTGCGTAAGCCGTTTTTTTGCAGGTAATCGGCAATCAGACTGCGAATTTCGCGGTCATCATCAACGATCAGGATATGATCGGTATGTTCCACAGTAGCGTCCTCTTTTAGGGGCGG
The DNA here is from genome assembly GCF_047324255.1 of Sodalis sp. RH15. Classification (NCBI taxonomy): domain Bacteria; kingdom Pseudomonadati; phylum Pseudomonadota; class Gammaproteobacteria; order Enterobacterales; family Bruguierivoracaceae; genus Sodalis; species Sodalis sp. RH15. The sequence goes on along the minus strand of NZ_CP178738.1, from coordinate 5,716,274 downwards.
GGCACGAATCGCCATCAGTTTACCCTAGTTCAACAGGGAAAACGGGCGGCTTTGTATCCCACTGTATCCGCCAACGCGGCGCTTTCAACCGGCGGATGCGGCCAGGGCCGATATTCACTGTTATGTCCGCTGAATTTCCTGCTGATCCCCACTACATAAAAATACAAATCCCCCGGTATCAGGAAACACTTCCGATACATCCCTTTGCTTTAATTGGCCGCATCTGACCGGCACGGTCATCCGCCATAACGCTGAAGGAAACCCTATGAACGCCATCTCCCGTTATCTCATTATCCTCGGCGGCGCGCTGCTGCTCTGCCAGGGCGCTGAAGCCCATAAACATGCCGACAGTGCGGCGTCCCCTGCGCAAACCGCCGCCGAGCAGCCGTTCCTGCAGGATAACGATCGGGCGATGAATACCATGATGGCCAATATGGCCATCAGCCCCTCCGGCAACGTGGATGAGGATTTTGTCGCCATGATGACGCCCCATCATCAGGGCGCCATTGATATGGCGGTGGCTCAGCTTCGCTACGGTAAGAACCCACAGCTCAAACGCATAGCCCAGGAAATCATCGTGACCCAGCAACAGGAAATTACCGCCATGTATCAGGCGCTGGGGAAACCGTTGCCTCCCGCCCTGCCGGCGCCGGATCAGATCTCGCCGGCCCGGTGAAACCACACCATAACGAATAGAAGGTAAGGATCATGAAACGACACTTTGCACGTACGGCGATGGCGACTGCCCTGGCGCTGACATCTTATTTGTCCTGGGCCGGGCAAGCGCCTTATGCCGCCGCCGCGCCGGACATTGCCATCAGCCACCGCGATCGCGTTTACGCGGCGGAACAGTTTTCCAATACCGTTTCGGTCACCGACCCCGCCAGCAATACTCTGCTGGGGGTTATCAAATTAGGGGATGCGCAGCCGGCCAACCTCAGCCCGCTCTACAAGGGGCAGGTTTTGGTGCACGGCATGGGCTTTTCCCCGGACGGCAGAACGTTGGCGGTGGTTTCCATAGGCTCCAACTCCGTCAGCCTGATCGATACGGCCACTAATGCGGTGAAGCATGTGACCTATATCGGGCGTTCGCCGCACGAAGCGTTTTTTACCCCGGACGGTAAAGAAATATGGGTCACGGTGCGTGGCGAAGATTATGTGTCTGTGCTTGATGCGGCCAGCGGGGAAGAAAAGAGCCGAATCAAGGTGCCTGGCGGGCCGGGAATGCAGATTTTCTCCCCTGACGGGCGGTACGGCTATGTCTGCTCATCCTTTAACCCCGAGACGGTGGTAATCGGCGTCAGCGATCATAAGATTGTCGGCAGCATCAAACAGGCCAGCCCGTTCTGTCCGAATATCGCCGCCACGCCGGATGGGAAACAGGTCTGGCTTACCCTGAAAGATACCGGCAAAGTGCAGGTCTTTGATGCAAAACCGCCTTTTTCCCTGCTGAAAACGCTCGATACCGGTCCGATAACCAATCATGTCAATATTGTCCGTAACGCAAAAGGCAGTTTCGCCTATGTGACCATCGGCGGACTCAATCGGGTCAATGTCTATCGTACCGATGATTTTACCCAGACGGCTTCAATTCCGGTGGGTAATCTGCCCCATGGCGTTTGGCCGTCCGGCGATGGCAGCAGGGTGTATGTCGGACTGGAAAACGCCGATGCATTGACCGCCATTGATACGTTGAGTAATAAGGTCATTGCCACCATACCCATCGGACAGGCGCCCCAGGCGGTGGCCTACGTTCCGAACGCCGTTCCCGCCGGCGACGGCATGCAAGGACTGCAACCGCTGGGCATTGCCGGCCAGGCGGTCCATTTGGCGCTGAAAAATGTCAACGCGGTACATAACGCGCCGCCGGCCACCACGCTTTCCCTCTTTGATCAGGGGATTACCCAAATATTACAGGCTTCGGCCACCGGGTTGGAACCCAAGCAAAACTATCTGCTGGGGCTCTCTTCACAGGCGGATGGCGGCGGCAAACTGGAACCCCTGTCTCAATTCATGACTAATCCGGCGGGTGCGGCAATTGTCAACGCGGTGGGGCCCATCAGGCAAATCGTGGACAGTCATCACGCTGATGAGCGCCGTTATCTGGTGATAGTAAAAGGTAACGCCGAAGGATATGGTAAACCCATTCAGATTCAGGTCCGGTAAGGCCGCGTCGAAAGGCCAAGCGCCGGATTGATACCTTAACGCAATTAGCCCGTTCCAGCATGTCTGATACGGGCACTGTGCTATTCACCTTTCCCGAAAGACCAACGCTATAAAATTCATCACCCTAATGAATAATCTATTTATAGTATTTAATAATTGTATGAGAAACAGATACTTTCAATCCAATATAGCCTAGTGCTGGTAAAAACACTATTTTTATGCTGATTAACATTCTGTCTATATTGCCGCAAATAATAATGATATATATTCCATAATAATTTTGGTTAAAGAGATATGTAGATATTTTATTTTTTTATGGCCATAAATTGAAACTATATAAATAACAAGCTATCCCAAGGAGAAGGTATGCCTATTTCATCCATTCATGATCACCAGCGGACAATCGGCGTCTACCAGCAACGGCACAAAAAAAAGGGTAAATCATCGACGAAGGCCAATACGGCTTTTTACCAATGTAACCCATTTGAGGAAGGAAGGGCTATTCAGCAACTAGCCCATGCCGGTAATGTGACCCTTTGCCGCAAAAAAAATGAAAAGCAGATCAATAAACACATGCTGGCATCTTCCCTTTTGAACGTGACGATACTGTTACTTTCACTGAAGCCCAATCATAATGATCATAACAAAACTATTTCATTTGGCAGGGAAATATTGATAACTTCCTTGCCCGATACGCATAATGCGAGCGGTGCGGTGTTGTCTTGTGGAAACATCTGTTTTTTTGATAAGTTTCCATTGCGAAAACCCTCAGTTGCGGGCAGAAAAACGGCGGGCGTTTTTTCGAGAAAAAAAGGCTCGCCCGCCGCGCCCGCCATTGGCAGCCGCCCCGCCAAACCCGCTCTTCCTGCCGATAAACGCCATGTTGAAAAACCCGCCAAAACGGATCGCGTCGAGGTGCCCCCTTATAACGTGTCTAGCGGGGCTGCAAACCAGCCGGTTCATTATTGTGAAAGGCCTTTTATAGATGGCCTAAGGCAATTTATCAATCCAATGAAATACTATCAATCACTGTTTGAACACGAAAAATCGGATCAGTATGGAGCCATTGCAAAAGAAATAAAAAATAATTACAGAACAGAGGATGTGTGTATAAGGTATTTGAAAGATCGTGATACAGATATTCCAGACCGATTTTTTTATCTTAAGAAAAATATGGACATGTTCAGAATTGAAATCAATAAGGTCCAGGGTGTGGTAAGCAAAGCTTTGCTGAAATTAAAACGGTCTACGGAAAAAAATGTGTTTGGCTCTCTGCGTTACCATCCTCAAAATACTATAGTAAGATATCTGCAAAATGCCCTTGGCACTCATGATGATGGCATTTTACAGCAAGCAATGCTTAGGGTGGAATATTATCTATTGCAATTGGAAAACTATTTCCGTAAATACAAAGGCAATATACTTTTTGCTACGTCAAAAATCATGAACGCTCCCGAGATACCTTTTCAAGAACCGCTGATGGGATTTACCCTGCCGATGGACTCTCGCCATAGAATAGTGGTTATGGTGGATTATTTTGATAAAACCGTGGCCCGCAAGGATAGATTGCGCATCACTGAGCTTGCGGAAGATGCAAATATACAGGTCGGAACAACCAGTTTTGTTTATTCTCCCAAAAGCCGACAGCTGGGCGATGGGAATGAGATTCTTGAGTTTTTCGATGAAGACATATTTGCCAATGGTAAGGAGGCCTTTATCTTTGATGATTTGTTTATAAAAAGCTACGAAAACGCTTTAGACGTCAGGGTTGATGCCGCACAGCTTATTCAGGCCATCAAGAGCGATCCTATGCTGCAAAAAAACATCATGATGGATAATGCCCATTTCATGGCAAAGATTATTTATGATATTGCCCATTATCAATCTTATGGTCAGGATTTCCTCTCACCGCCGCATGATAGAAAAAATACCAATGGCCTGGGCCCGGTATTTACCAAAGCGCTGCTTAACCTGATTATCAAACAACACGGCGTGGCCTGAACCGGTCGCGCCCGAGCCGCCGGGTAGTCTGCACGGGCGGCGAACTGCTTGATAAGCCGGGCCGAGGCGGGACCATAGCGGATTTCTCCGGCCGCTTTGCTCAGCCATCGTTCTACCTGGAGAATAACAAAATGAGCGGTTGCCGGTCTCTTTTCGAATTAGGGGTTGATTACCCTCTCATCAAGAATTAAAGTTCAAATAACATCTAATTTCACAGAGGTCAATTGTGGGAAGATCTACTCGTGCACAGGCTGATCAGAATCGCGCCCGCATCGTTGACGCCGCGTCGGGATTGTTCCGGGTGAAAGGGATTGATGCGGTGAGTATTGCCGAAATCATGGAAGCCACCGGCATGACACAGGGCGGTTTTTATAAACATTTTTCGTCTAAGGAAGCGTTGGCGGCCGAGGCCTGCGCCGAAGCGTTCGAACGCTCCACGACGACCTGGAAAGAACTGGTCAGCGCCGGTCCCGAATCGGGAAGAACCAATAGGCTGCGGCAACTGGCGGAATATTACCTTACGGAAAAACCGCCGGAAAAAACCTGCCCGATGATAGCCCTCGGCCAGGATGCCGCCGGACATGCCGCCGAGGAGCCGTTTAGCCAGGTCTATCGGAAAGGCGCGCAAGGGATGTGCGAATTCTTTATCAACGCGGCATCACCGGAACCGAACGGGCGGCAACGAGAAGAATTGATGCTGCTGTTCGCGTCCATGGTCGGGACTAATCTGCTTAAACGCGCGGTGGGGAATGAGCCCTGGATCCAGGAGATGCAGCAGGCGCTGATGAAAAAATTATCCTGTGAAGGAAGCGGGGATTAAGGTTTTATAACCATGCCGGCCCATCCGCTACGGCGCTTGGTAGCGCTGGGATTGCCGCCGAAACAGCGCTTGAAGGGAACATTGCCCCCTCCCGCAAGGGAAAAGGGGCATGCATTAAACGTATAGTAATGGCATCTGTCCGCTGTTAGCGAACGGCGGCCGCCAGGGCCTTTTGTATCCATTCTTTATTCAGGCGGACGCAGTAGGCCGGCGTGCCGGTCTGGAAACGCCAGCCTTCGGACAGCGGTCCGACGTCCACCGCGTCGAAACCGAACTGATCGTAAAGATCCGCCACCCGTTTTTTCGCCTGGGCATCATCGCCGCACAGGGGCAGCGCGCGGCGGTCAAAGGAGCCGGCGGGCTGGCTGTCCCGTTCGATGTGGGTCATCATAATGGCATTGAAGGCCTTGACGATGATGGATTTCGGCAGGTGGGCCGCCAGCAGTTCGCTGCTGGTGGTGGAGCCGTTGTCCAGGACGTCTATTTTGTCGTCGCGCTGGGGATAATAATTATTGGTGTCGATGACGATTTTGCCCACCAAGGGTTCAACCGGGACGGCTTTGTAATGCTTGAGGGTAATGGCGACAATCACGATATCGCCGAATTTAGCCGCGTCGTCTATGGTGCCGGTTTTGCAGCCCAGCATGGCGGCGTCGCTGAATAAGGTATGGGGACCGCGGGAGTTGCTTATCATGGCCTCATGGCCGTTCTTTACCGCCGCAGCGGCCAGGGCGCGACCAACATATCCCGCACCGATTATGCCGATTTTCATTTTAAGGATTCCTTTGGTTAAGGTAACATTGCGTTCAATGGCCTGCTTCATAAGTGTAAAACAAGATGGCGCAGAGCCTTGGCCTGAAAGAGCGGCTATTTCCCGAAACCTTTTAATTGTCTATTCGACCGCTTCCGCCCCTTTAATGACCGTTTAACCAAAATTCACGGTTGATTTCTTCATCATTGTCATAGAGTACCGTCTTATCTTTACCTACTGAAGACAGCGAAATGATGAAGAATAATCTGCTTAAACATATACCCTGGATGATCATCGGCCTGATCGGCGCGTGCTGCCTCGGCGTAGTCGCACTGCGCCGCGGAGAAAACATCAGTGCCCTATGGATTGTCGTGTCCTCCGTCGCCGTATACCTGGTGGCCTATCGGTACTACAGTCTTTTTATTGCTAAAAACGTCATGCAGTTGGATCCCGACCGCGCGACCCCCGCCGTGATTAATAATGACGGCCTCAACTATGTGCCCACCAACAGAAATGTGCTGTTCGGGCATCACTTCGCCGCCATCGCCGGCGCCGGACCGCTGGTGGGCCCGGTACTGGCGGCGCAGATGGGATATCTGCCCGGCACCCTGTGGCTGCTGGCCGGGGTGGTATTGGCCGGCGCGGTGCAGGATTTTATGGTGCTGTTTATGTCTTCCCGGCGCAACGGCGTCTCCCTGGGGGAGATGATCAAGGAAGAGATGGGCCCGGTACCCGGTACCATCGCCCTGTTCGGCTGTTTTCTCATCATGATCATCATTCTGGCGGTGCTGGCGCTGATCGTGGTGAAAGCGCTGGCGGAAAGCCCGTGGGGCGTCTTTACCGTTTGCTCCACCGTGCCCATCGCCTTGCTGATGGGCATTTACATGCGTTATATCCGCCCCGGACGGGTGGGGGAAGTCTCGGTCATCGGCGTGGTATTGCTGCTGGCGGCCATCTACTTTGGCGGCGTTATCGCCCATGACCCCTATTGGGGACCGGCGTTAACCTTCAAAGACACCACCATTACCTTTACCCTGATTGGTTATGCCTTTGTCTCCTCCCTGCTGCCGGTGTGGCTTATCCTGGCGCCCCGGGATTATCTGGCCACGTTCCTTAAAATCGGCGTAATCGTCGGTTTGGCCATCGGCATCCTGATTATCGGTCCTGATCTGAAAATGCCGGCGGTGACGCGTTTTATCGACGGCACCGGCCCGGTATGGAAAGGCGCACTGTTCCCCTTCCTGTTTATCACCATTGCCTGCGGCGCGGTATCCGGTTTCCACGCCCTGATCGCCTCCGGCACCACGCCCAAGCTGCTGGCCAGTGAAAACGATACCCGCTTTATCGGCTACGGCGCGATGCTGATGGAATCCTTTGTGGCCATCATGGCCCTGGTGGCGGCGTCCATTATCGAACCGGGACTCTATTTCGCCATGAATACCCCGCCGGTGGCCTTGGGCATCACCATGCCTGACCTGCATAACCTCGGCGGCGCGGATTCGGCGATGATCCTGTCCAACCTGCGGGATGTGACGACGCACGCGGCGGCAACGGTGAGCTCCTGGGGCTTTGTGATCACCCCTGAGCAAATCCTGCAAACCGCCCACGATATCGGCGAACCCTCGATCCTCAACCGGGCGGGGGGCGCGCCGACCCTGGCGGTTGGTATTGCCCATGTTTTCCATAAAATCATGCCGGGCGCCGACATGGGCTTCTGGTACCATTTCGGTATCTTGTTCGAAGCCTTGTTTATCCTGACCGCGCTGGATGCCGGTACGCGTTCCGGCCGGTTTATGCTGCAGGATCTGCTGGGGAACTTTGTCCCCTTCCTGAAGAAGACCGACTCCCTGCCTGCGGGTATGGCGGGCACCGCGGGATGCGTCGGGCTATGGGGCTACCTGCTGTACCAGGGGGTAGTGGATCCCCTGGGCGGCGTGAAAAGCCTCTGGCCGCTGTTCGGCATATCCAACCAGATGCTGGCGGCGGTGGCGCTGGTGCTGGGCACCGTGGTGCTGGTGAAAATGAAGCGCACCCGTTATATCTGGGTGACCGTCCTTCCCGCCGTCTGGTTGCTGATTTGCACCACCTGGGCGTTGGGACTGAAACTGTTCAGCCAGGATCCCCAACTGGAGGGCTTCCTATACCTGGCCCGCGCCTACAGCCGCAAGATCGACGAGCAGGGCGCCAGCCTGACGGCGCAGCAAATAAGCAATATGCATCACATTGTCGTCAATAACTATACGAATGCGGTGCTGAGCGTACTGTTCCTGATTGTGGTCTATGGCATCATATTCTACGGAATCAAAACGGTGATGGGTGCTCGCAAGACCACCCTGCGCACCGATAAAGAAACCGCTTATATCGCGCTCCCCGAGGGTGGGGTAACCACCTCGTCCGGTCACTGAGCGGGATAGATGACTCACAACCCGCATCACCCTTCATGGTGATGCGGGTATCACAGCGGAGATGCCCTATGTTTGGAAATCTGGGTCAGGCAGGAAAATATCTCGGACAGGCCGCCAGGATGCTGGTGGGTATTCCTGACTATGACAATTATGTTCAGCATATGGCCACCAATCACCCCGATCAGCCGGTGATGGACTATGAAGCGTTCTTCCGCGACAGGCAGGAGGCGCGTTACGGCGGCAGCGGCAAAGGGGGATTCCGCTGTTGTTAACGCTAAGGTTGGTCAAGAGGATCCAAGTATGAACACGCCTTTGCCGGCCACCATTTTATCCGGTTTCCTGGGGGCAGGGAAAACCACCCTGCTGCGCCATATCCTGAATGCCGATCACGGCGAAAAAATAGCCGTCATCGAAAACGAATTCGGCGCGGCGCCCATTGACAACGATCTGTTGGGCGACCGCGCCACGCGCATAACCACGTTGAGCAACGGTTGTATCTGCTGCAGCAGCGCCAATGAACTGGAGCGGGCGCTGCTGGATTTGCTCGCCGGTCTTGACCGGGGAGAGGTGGATTTCAGCCGGCTGGTTATCGAATGTACCGGGATGGCCGATCCCGGCCCGATTATCCAGGCCTTTTTTTCCCATGAGATTATCAATACCCGCTTTTTGCTGGACGGCGTGATTACGCTGGTGGACGCGGTGCATGCCGAACAGCAGCTGTCACGGTTTCCTATCGCCCAGGCCCAGGTGGGATTCGCGGACCGCATCCTGCTGACCAAAACGGATGTGGCCGGCGATTGCGAGGCGCTGGTGCGGCGCCTGCAGGCCATTAACGCCCGTGCGCCGGTTTATCGGGTGGTGAACGGCGATATTCCGCTAACGCAGCTGTTTGGCGTCGAGGGTTTTATTCTTAACGATCGGGTGACCGTGGCCAAACCGTTGTTCCGTCCGCTTATCCCAACGCAAAATAGCGTGCAGTCCATCGTGGTGTATCTGGACAGCGCGGTGGAGTTGCCGGTGGTGTCGGATTTTATGGAAAGCCTGCTGGTAAAATATGCCGATAACCTGCTGCGCTATAAGGGCATACTAGCCATCAAAGACGATCCCCGCCGGCTGTTGTTCCAGGGCGTACAGCGGCTGTACAACGCCGACTGGGACCGGGAGTGGCGTGCGGACGAGGCAAAAACCAGCGTGCTGGTGTTTATCGGCATCGATTTGCCTGAGGCGGAGATCCGCGCCGGCTTCGCGGCGCTGGCATAAAGCGGCCTCAAGCCGCCGGCTGTCCGTGGCCGCGGCCGAACAGCAGCATCGCCAGTCCGCCGGCCAGCACCGTCAGTGCGCTATAGGTAATGGCTCCCGGCGGGCCGAAGGAATCCACCAGCACCCCCCCGGCAACCGCCCCCAGGGCGATGGCAATCTGAAAAGTGGTCAACAGCAGGGCGCCGGCGGTTTCCGCATGATCGGGGGCGGTCAGGGTATTCCAGGTCTGGATGCTGACCGGGAAAGCGCCAAAGGCAAAACCCCAGCCCGCGGTGGCGATAAAGGCGATATATATCGATACGCCGTCGGCCAGCAGGGAAAACGCCATGGCCGACAACAGCAGCGAACCCAGGGCGACCGCCAGTCTGGCGCTGCGCCCGGCCAACATTCCGCCGGCGATATTGCCGAAAAAGCCGCCGATGCCGAACGCCAGCAGCACCAGAGAGATCATGCGAACGTCAAGATGCGGGACCTGCTCAAGGAAAGGCCGGATATAGGTAAAACCGGCAAAATGGCCGGAGATGACAAACATGACGGTGATAAGACCGATACGGATGCCGGGACGGCGCAGCAGGACGCCGAAGGTCCCGAAACCCGCGCCGGCCTCCGGTTGCAGCCGCGGCAGACTGAGCAATTGCAAAAGCAGCGCCAAAACCCCGATACCGGCGGCCGCCAGGAACGTGGCTCGCCATCCCCAAAGCGCGCCGAGATAGGACCCTAATGCGGGCGCGCACACCGTCGCCGCCGAGACGCCGGTAAAAATGATCATCATGGCCCGCGCCAATAACCGGGCGGGAACCAGCCGCAGCACCAGGGCCGCCGCCAGGGACCAGACCCCGCCGAGGGCGATGCCCAGCACCACCCGCGCCGCAATCAGCGCCCAAATAGTCGAGGCTGACGCCGCCAGCAGGTTTGACAGCACCAGCATCAGCGTTAAACCCCAAACGACATTACGCCGGTCGATTCGGCCGGTGCCCAGCACCACTGCCGGTCCCGCCACCGCCGCCACCAGGGCCGTGGCCGTTACGGCCTGCCCGGCGGCGCCGTCTGAAATGCCCAGATCTCCTGCGATGGGGGTCAGCAGGCTGGCGGGCAGGAATTCCGCCGTCACCAGGGCGAATACACCCACTGACAGCGAAAGCACCGCATACCAGGCGGCGCTCCGTTCATCATCGGCACGGGACGCGGGGCAGGCAAGGGCGTCATCGCCGATACAGCTTTTTTCTGTCATGGTTTCTCCAAAAAATGTGTCAGCACTCGCTTTTCAATGCGGTTAAATGGATGTTACAGTCGATGGGTTGGAACTTCCATGCTAGGAAAACCAAAATGCATGACAATTCGTCCAAATCGGCCCCGCCGACCCCTCATGATCCCCTGACGGATATGCTCAAAGGACTCAGGCTGGACGGAGTGGAATATGGCCGCTGCACGCTGGCGGCGCCCTGGGCGTTCGCCTTTCCGGCCCGGCAGGACGCGATATTTCATTTTGTGTCGGAGCGGGGGTGCTGGCTGCTTAACCCTGCCGGCCAATGGATTGAACTGGGGGCCGGCGATGCCGTGCTGTTGCCCCGGGGCAGCGCCCATGCGCTGGCAAGCGAGCCGGGAGCGACGCCGCATCAGTTCCCCCGTTGGCAGTGCAAAGCGCTGAGCGGCAATATTTTCGATTACCATTCCGGGGCCAAGGGAGAAAACTGCCTGCTGTTTTCCGGTTCCATGCGGTTTAATCTCGACAGCCTGCATCCGCTGTTGCGGATGATGCCGGATGTGATGCGCGCCGATGAGCTGATGAAATGCGAGCCTACCATTTTGCACCTGCTGGAAGCCATGGGATGTGAAGTTGAGATGAACCGGGTCGGCGCCTGCGGCATTATCGCCCGCCTGGCGGACGTGCTGGCCGCCCAGATAATTCGCGCCTGGGTGGAACATGGCAGCGTTGATGCCACCGGCTGGATAGCCGCGGTGCGGAATCCTGAAATCGGCCGGGTGCTGGCGGCCATTCATGCCAGTCCCCATCGCGACTGGCCGCTGCGTGAACTGGCGGAGGTTATGGGGGCGTCGCGCTCCAGCTTCGCCAGTAAATTTTCAGCTATTGTGGGAGAAACCCCGGCCCGCTATGTGGCACAGGTGCGAATGCATCTGGCGCGGCAGTGGATCAGCCGTGATGCCGCGCGTATCTCGGAGGTAGCCCGCCGGCTGGGTTACGATTCCGAAGCCTCCTTCAGCCGCGCGTTCAAACGAATTGTCGGCACGGCTCCCAGTCAGTTTCGGGCGCAAAACAAATAAGCTACCTCTCGGGGGCAGTCGGCGGCCCATGGCTTGCTATGCTGTTATTTCGTTGCAAAAATAAAGGAACGTCTCCCGCTATTTTTAACATTAAGGCTGGCAAAAAATACCATTGCAAAGCAATGGGTTTTCTCTACTATCACTATTAAAAGTAATCATTGACCCTAAATAAATATTGATGCATCCATGCGAGCATCGATTAAGGAACGGCAATGGCACTTGCACCTCCCTTTTTACCACAAATAATGAATGGGCAAATACCGACAGCCAACATCCAATCTGCTGGCGGCGTGATATATCAAATCTTTCGTAACCAGAATCCAGCGGTGGATGATGTCGTACAGGTATTTTGGGATGGTGTATTAATAGGCAGTTATATTATCAGAAATCCAGATACGGATTTCCCCATAACAGGTTTCGTGCCGGTGCAGTTGGTACGGCGAGGCGTAAATACAATATTCTACACTATCACGGATCGTTTCGATAATCCTGCCAGTTCAGATCCTTTGAATGTGAATATAACCATTTCATTGTCAATGATAATTTCAATCGGAGCCGCCAATCTCGATTTCGACGCTATTAGGGTGAATCCTTTTAATCGCGGTGTGGTCTATGGCAATCCGGGCGCTAGAATTAGGCTTAGTGTAAGCAACGGAATGGCTTATTTCTATGAAACAGAAGAAAGGACTTATGAACTTAATATCGATTCCACCGGGCAAGGTTTTTTTCGTCTATTTTCATATGATCAGGAAAATTATTTTGTAAGTGCTTATGAACTGGCCACTAGCGCATCTTCTATTTCCACGACGTTTTTCGGTCCCTTCCGGGCCGGTGAAGATAAAATATTATATGTCAATTATACTACCGGCGCACCGGCGAATAATAGAACATACAACTCCATTTATGTGAAAACGGACACCGTTTCCAATCGAGGAACGCCTATCACCCAGATTTTGGCGCAAATTCAGAACAGCAGTACTGCATCCATTATCGGCGGCACGAATATCGGCGGTCCCAGCTATTCGTTGATTTCACTCAACAGCGATCAATCCGCCACCATTGATATTATTGACTCGGTTGCTGAGCCGGTCACCGTGATACTCTCTCTGCCTCAAGCCAGCGGTTCGTCACTGTTTATAGATACTGTGTTCGCTTCGCCGCCTTTAGGACTTCTCAATATTCAGCCGGAGCCTGCGGAGAATTTTGATGCGGAAATACTTTCAAATGGTGGTTAACTTCGTTGCTGTTATTAAACATGCTCCCGATATTTCTATATCAGCCAGAGGTCTATTATGCAAGAAAAACCCTGTTCAGATGAGGAAACCTTCCCCGAAGAGGAGCCATTAGCCGATTACAGCCTGACCCTGGCGGTGACGTCAGGTGCTCTGGCGAATGGCATTGCAACTAATGCCGCAACGGCTACGTTGAAATCTGGCAATAATTACCTGGCTCAGAGGACTATTAACTTTGAGCTAACGGGCAGCGCAAGATTCACCACCAACAACTTGCAACGTGATTCCGTTAATACCAATAGTCTGGGTAATGCCACTATCACTTTTATCAATAGCCTTCCTCAAGAGGTGACAGTCTATAGCAGTTTTACTCCTTTGAATGGTGAAGAGATTTTAGCGAGAAAGAATTCTACCTTTGAAGATGCTGCTTCTCCGGTGCTCATTTTAAATTCAAGAGTTGATAAAAATAATGCTTATGCGGACGGTATTCTGCCTAATACCATAATTTATACAGTGCAGAATTCCGCCGGGCAGCCAGTTTCTGGTGTGCTTATTAATTTTACGCGTTTATCAGGCGAGGCCAACTTAATTCCTGCCGTTGACAGCCGGACCAATTCACAAGGCATGCTCACTCTTTACATGTATACATTGACACCTGGCCCGGTCTCGGTTCGCGCATACATTGCCGATCAGCCGGATATCTATAAGGATGATAATGTTAATTTCAGGTCCAATGACATTTTAATCGTTAGTGTGGAAAATGACTTCGTTCCCGCCAATGGCACGACCCCGGCTCAATTGTTATATCTTCTTTTGGGTAGTCAAAGCCAACCGGTAAGAGATGCACAGCTAGAATTTCGAGCTACCGGTAATGCCATGTTGCCCAGCTCGGGTTATACAGATAACAATGGACAGTATTTATTGAATGTCACTAATTTCTATCCTGAGAGAGTGACGGTAACATGCTACTTGATAGCTGACCCCTCAGTGAATATTCATACCGATGTGACTTTTGTTCCATCATAGCGAAGGCGAAGTTATCGCATAACCCTGATTAATTCGGTTATCGAGACCGTCACGGTTACTGCCGAAATCGTATTAGAGCCACTGACGAATAGCTATGCGGATGTGAGCTTTACCTAATCCTTACGAAGTTATACCCCAGAATCGGGCAGCTTTTTTAGCGTGCCGTATACGGGCTACCGATATAAAGTCAAACAGCCGGAGGCAACTATGTCATACAATACTTTGCCATCAATTCCTCAGGGTGAATGCCATGACCTGACGTTGGCGGCCACCACGAATGCCATAGCCGACGGTTGCGATACCAATAGCGCAACCGCGCGGTTAAGTTATCAAGGCTGCCCGTTATGCGGACAACTCCTCTCATTCAGTTTGTCCGGCGATGCCCTGTTTAGCGATGGAACCCAGCAATGCTCCGCTACCACGGACGGGCAAGGGGAGGCGACGGTATTTTTTACCGATACCCGGGCGGAAACAGTGCTCATCACTTGCAACTATTATCAGACCCAATCCAGGGAAAGCGTCAGTTTTGATAACAATCCCCTGGCAGATATCAATCTCTCCGGGGCGGTATTGCAAAATAACGCACCGGCTGACGGAATTAGCCGAAACGCCATGCGTTATCGCGTTTATCAAGCGGCAGGGAGCGCTCCCGTACCCGGAATAGCACTGGCTTTCAGCGTCGGCGGGGGGGCGATGCTGATTCCACCGACCGGCCCCTGGGTTACCGATGACAACGGGCTCTATGATCTGCATGTCACCAACGGCACGCCCGGCCAGGTGTTGATTAACGCCCAGGTGCCCAGCGTTCCCGGCGCCAATAATAATACTTTCCTGAATTTTACTCCGGCGGCGGTGTATTCCCTCACTTCCAATACGATCAGAAACTATCAACCGGTCGGCGGCCTTTCCAACGCTATTGTCTTCTCCCTCGACCGGAGTGGCGCGCCGGCGGCTAATGAAAGAATGAGTTTTACCGCGACTCCCCCTACCGCGACGATTATGGCCGCCAATGCGACTGACCAGGCTGGTCAATTGCTGGTAGATATTCTTAGCCCCCAGGCCGGGGAAGTGGAGATTACCGCCGTTGTTGATTCACAACCCGGCCTGCAGCCCGTCCATGTCATTGTGACTTTCACCGAACCTGCACAGCGGTATTTTATTGCCAACACCGTAATAAGAGATGATACGCCGGCTGCAGAGCCCATAGGGAATATAGTGCTCTTCACCGTTTACTCGCTCGCGGACAGTACAATTCAACCCGGCATCGTATTGGATTTTTCCACTACCACTCTCGGCACATCGCGGCCCCTGCCAATAACAGGGACAACCGGCCCGGATGGCTCTGTTAGTGTAAGGGTGCTTGCTAGCGATGCCGGGACTGTCAGGTTGACAGCAACCATTAGAACGGAGCCCGCGACAACGTCCAATGTCGATACGACATTTATTTAAGCGTTGCCGGCGAACGGCCATAGCGCCAGGAATATCCATCCCCTTCCCGCGTGACAAACCCGGCGGAGGCGCCGGGGAAATGCGCGGGCAGAATAAGCGCGTTGTTTTGTGCCGCCTGTTCCAGTAAAGCCAATCTTGATGCCAGGGCCGTCCGCGGGTCCAGGCAGTAGGTTGATCCCCACTCCGGGCGGGCAACCTGCAGCGGGCTGTGCATGGCATCGCCGGAAAAAATGGCTTCATGGCCGCCGGAGCGCAGGGAAATAATCATATGTCCCGCGCTGTGCCCAGGGGCGGGATGAAAAGCGATGCCCGGCAAAATCTCACCGCCGTCCGCGGCCATGACCACCGCCTGATTGGTACAGATAACCGGCAAGATACTGTCGTCAAACAGCATGCGGCGTTTTTCCCCGGCGGGGGTAAAAAAATACTCCAGCTCGGTCCTGGGCAAAACATATTTGGCCTTGGGAAAGGTAGGTTGCCATGCGCCGTCCACCCAGCGGGTATTCCAGCCCACATGATCGGTATGCAGGTGGGTCAGCAGGACATAATCAATGTCTTCCGGCGCGGCGCCCGCCGCCGCCAGCCGTTGCAGAAACGGGTTTTCCAACTGATGGAACAGCGCGCTGAAAGGCCGGGACTTATGGTTGCCGATGCCGGTGTCGATGAGGATTTTCAAACCGTCCATGTCAATCAGCCATGAATGCACGCTAAGCGTTATCTCCTGTGCCGCGGTAAAATCCACCGGCAGTTTCCGGCGTGCGACGGCCTCATCCATATCCTCCAGCGCGGCGGGATACAGGGTGTTGAACGCCAGCGGAAACTGCGTTTCCACGATGCGGGTGATGACGGCGTTTCCCAGCCGGTAAGAGACGGTATTTTCTGACATACTTTTTTCCCCGCGATAAGCAGGCCTGATGACAACGACCATTCTTTATGATCATGGCAAGCCGGCACGATAAACGCCAATGCCGAATTATTGGTGTTTTGATGCCTGCAAAGCATCAATGCCTTTTGCCGGCATCTTCCGCGACGTGCTGCGCCAGCAGTTCGACGAAACGGTCCAGGGCCGGGTTGAGATGGCGCCGACGCCAGACAAAATAGAGCGGCAAGGGTACGGAGATATCCGTCAGCGGCAGGTAGTCCACCTGCGGCAGGGGCCGGGAAAGATTAAAGCTGTTGACGATAGCCACGCCAATCCCCGCCGACACCAGGCTCAGTACCGCACCCTCGTCACGGGCCGTTTGGACAAAATCCGGCGAAAACCCGGCGGCCCGGCAGGCGCTCAGTAACTGGTCGAAATACGCCGGGTATCCTGCACGGGGGAAACCGATATAGGGCATGCCTTTCAGATCTCTGGCCGCGACGCTTTCGGCAAAACGATGGCCCCAGGCCGAAGGCGCCGCCAGCACGACATTGTCGCGGCGCAGCGCCAGACCGGTCAATGGGTCTTCCAGCGGGTTGAACAGGTAAATAAAACCGCCGTCGAGCGTGTCCGCAAGCATCATTTCCAACTGCTGCGGCGTGTTGCCGGCAATCAGCTCCATACCGATATCGGGACAGGCCGTGGAGAAAGCACTGATAACATCAGGCATGATGCCGCGCCAGGCGGCAATTTCCAGAAAGCCCAGCCTTATCCGTCCCGCCTCGCCGGCGGCAATACGCCGGGTGCGTTCGCCGGCGGAGTCGAGATCCGCCAGTATCCGCTGTACCTCCCGGGCATAAGCCTTTCCCGCGGCATTGAGGTGGATGCCGCGGGGCAGGCGTTCGAATAATGTAATGCCCAGTTCGTCTTCCAGATCTTTTAACTGGCGGGAAAGGGCCGGCTGGGTGACATGCAGATGTTCAGCGGCCAGCCGGACATTTTCCGTCTGCGCAATCGCCAGAAAATAACGCAGATGCCGTAATTCCATATGACCGCCCATGCCCTATAGGCATCAGTTCAGATTACGATCATTATCGTCATAATCGGTCAGCGTTGGCGAGCGGAGTTGTATCGGACCTGGGTGATTACCAGCCCAGGGTTTCGCCCCGGTAGTTCAGGAACGCGATGCCTTTTTTACCCAGGCGGCCCAGCAGCATATCGGCGACCCCGTTGGTGCTGGTTTCAACGTCCAGGATCGCGTCCGGTCCACCCATATCCGTTCTGACCCAGCCGGGCGCCACCGCCGTCAGCGACCAGGGCGCATGCTGACTTTCCGCCGCGAAGCTGCGCAGGGATTGATTCAGGGCGGATTTGCTTGAGCGGTAGGGTTCCCAGCCTCCGTCGGTATTGCCGGAAATACTGGCCAATTCCGATGACATCACCGCCACCGCGCCGCCGGCCCGCACCAGGGGCGATAAAACCCGGGTGGCGGTCATGGCGCCGATAACGTTGGTGCGCATCACCGCCAGCAGCCGTTCGCCGAACGGCAGCGCGGCATCCCCGGCGGTGCCGGCATTCACCATCAGCAGATTAATCTGGCGGCCGGAGAGTTTTGCGGCCAGGGCGTGCAGCTCCTCTTCTTTATCGATATCCACGGTCTCGACGGACAGGCGCGGCTGGCTCGCCGCCAACTGGCGCAGATCGGGCCGCGTGGAACCCTGGCGTTCGGTTGCGATGACAAACCAGCCCCGTTCAAGAAAACGACGTACCAAACCATATCCCAGCCCGCGGCTGGCGCCGATGATAAGCGCGGTAGATTCATTGGTCATAAAACCTCCATTAAGAGTAAACGCGGTCATCCGTAAGGATGTCGGTAATATGCCGTCAGAAAGATTGACTGATAAAATCTTACAATAAGCCAGCATGTCTGACGGAGCGATGTGAATAAAACCCACAGTCTGCTGGGGAGCGACGGGTTTGTCGACAACGCTAACCTCATTTCATTGATGCCATAACGTCATTAATCGACGCCCGGAAGCCTCGATAATTCTTTGGCCGTAGAGTTATTGTGTCTCGGCCATGACTTTAAAGCCTTCATTGAAATGTCATAAATCTCGCGCAGAGTGTCCAGCAATAATACCCACCAGCTCGGCTGTCTTTTCCTGTTGTTCAGAACGAAACGGGTGATGATGACGCGTTTTTTTAATCCCTCGGCAACGAATGTACGCCTTCTCGCCCTAGGCTGTGCGGTCCGGGTGTTGTGCGCCATGGCGCTGGATGTCTGGATTGGCGTAAATCCTCGCAGCGAATGCCTGTCCGAGGCGCGACGCATCATGGAGATGATAGCGCAGGCATGTGCCGAATAGCGCATGCCGGGTCAGGCCGGAATAATCCGCTGAGCCTTCAACAGCTCAAACAGGTCGATAAACGCGTCGCGGGTGTCCTGATAGTCCAAAAACCCGGCTTTCCTGCTTTTGCTCATATTGGTCATGACCTCCATCGGCCGGCCGAGATCGGCGTCGGTGTGCCACCATGAGGCCAGTTTATCAACGTCGGCTTCCCGCAGCGAATGACGTGCGGCAATGGCTTTCCACTGGGTCGCCGCATCCTGCATGTGGTGTTCCAGCGGTTGAGGGGAATCGGGGAAAGGCGCCGCCTCGATACCGAAATAGTCCGCCAGTTGCGACCACATCCATTGCCAACGGAACACATCGCCGTTAACCACGTTGAAATCTTCATTTTGTCCGCCGGGCCGGGTGGCGGCCCATTCCAGATGCCTGGCCAGCAGCCGGGCATCGGTCATATCCGTCAGACCGTGCCACTGCATGGCCGAACCCGGAAACACAAACGGCCGCCCGGTGTGCTTGCATAAGGTTGCATAGACCGCCAGCGTCACCCCCATGTTCATGGCATTGCCGATGGCATAGCCGATAATGGTATGGGGCCGGTGCACGCTCCAGGAAAAATCAAATTGTTTGGCCGCGGCGAACAGTTCATCTTCCTGGGCATAATAAAAATTATCCACCGGCTGCCGCCCCTGCTCTTCACGAAAGGGCGTCGGGGGAACCGCGCCGGTGCCATAGGCGTCAAACGGACCTAAATAGTGTTTTAATCCGGTAACCAGGGCGGCATGGCCATGGGCCAATGTCCCGCCGAGAGTATGCAGCACGTTGCGCACCATGGCGCCGTTGACCCGGATGTTCTCCTGTTCATTGGCCTGCCGCGCCCAGGCGGCAAAAAATACCCGATCAACCTGCAGCCCTTGCAGCGCCGACCGTACCGACGGCTCGGAGGCGAGATCGGCAATCAGGGAAATCGAACCTTCCGCAACGGGGGTACGGCCGCGGGAGATGCCGTAAACCTGCCATCCGTCTTCAAGCAGTCTTTCCGCCAGCGCGCTGCCGATAACGCCGCTGATGCCTACAATCAATGCGCGATGCTGCATGATGGATAACTCCCATACTGTCAGTGAAATAGCTTTGCCAAGCTCTAGCCTGCCAGCTTAAACTAGAACTGATTTCTTATTTCAGTTATTATTTCCGGCCATTAACGAATATTTGTCCTTAATATGACATCTTCCCTCGAACGCCTGACGGGGATCGCCCCCTTTGTCTATGCCGCCGACTGCGGCAGTTTTGTCGCGGCGTCGGAACAATTGAACCTTACCGGTTCCGCCATCAGTAAAAGTGTAGCCCGTCTTGAACAGCGGCTTGGCGTTCGCCTATTTGAACGCACTACCCGTCAGTTGAAGCTCACCGATGCCGGGCAGGCTTTTTACGAAACCTGCACCCGCATATTGTATGACTTGGCGGAAGCGGAATCGGTGCTGGCGGCCCAAAAGACCACTCCTGCCGGACGGCTGCGCATTGATTTACCGGCCTCGTTCGGACGGCTTAAGGTCATGCCCGTCCTTACCGATTTTTGCCATCGCCATCCTTATTTGCGTCCTTACATCACCTTCACCGATCGTCTGGTTGATTTAGCGGAGGAAGGCATCGACGTCGCGGTGAGAATCGGCGGCATCAACGAGCTGCCGCCGGCCATCGGACACCGCTATCTGGGGTGCGAAAGGCTGATTTTCTGCACGACCCCGGCGTATCTGGCGCGCCGGGGCGTACCGGCAACCCTGGGCGATCTCGCTGACCATGACAACATTGTTTACGGTAACGCCAACGGGGCGATGAAACCCTGGTCTTTCCCGCCGGACGTGGTCACCCGACCTCCGATGATGGGCTATCGCATGATGGTAAGCGACAGTGAGGCGCAGCTGGCTGCTCTGCGGGCCGGACTCGGCATTGCCCAGATCGCCACCTGGCTGGTAAACGAGTGTCTGGAAAACGGCACGTTTGTCCAGGTGCTCAAGGATGTTTCCCTGGATGGACTGCCGTTGCATCTGGTGTGGCCAAAAAACAAACAGCTGTTGCCTAAGGTTGATGCGCTGCTACAGGCGTTAACGGAGGGTCTGGCAATTCGTTGACGGCTGCGTAGACATTCCGCAGCCGCTCCTGAGTAGTCATGGCCGAGGGGGTAAAACCTTTATTTTATTGACCTATTTTTTATTGACCTGTTTTTTTTGTTGTACCAGGCAGTCGAGCTCCTCATCGGTGAGACCCGTCCACTTCTTGACCAATGCACGATCAGTACCATCCGCTAAAGACTGCCGGGCTACCTCAAGCTTACCTTCCAACTTGCCTTCCAACTTGCCTTCTATTCGACCGACATGCTTTCCCTCATGCTTGCCCTTCTTTAGCCCTATCAATTCAAAATGTTGTGCTATGGTTATCATATCCTCTTCCTCCAGACAACCCGTCGATGGGTTTTAATCTCATCATCCGGGATGACCGACAGATCAATCACTGGAAAGGGGCGGGTATAAACATCCCTGGCCAATTCCCCATCGCGGAAACAGCTAAACCAGTCATTGTCATAGGGGTAACCGCTTTTAAGGCCCCCTTGATAAAACAACAGCGGCACCACCACCGGCAGCGTTTTATGCCCCTGATCAAGGTGCTGCTGCATGGCCGCCAGGCTATAACGCAGCAAACGAAACGCCATTAACCGATGCGGGCTGCTCTGGTGTTCCACCAGACAATAAATATAGCCTGTTCCCTTGCGAGTCCGCACCGAATAAAGCATATCCGAGTAATGGGTGCGTAAATTTTTTTCAACAAACGAACCGGAGCACAGGGTCAGTGTATTAAAATTGCAGCGCTGCCGTAAAGAGGGAGGCAAATGTATTTGAAAAAAATCCCGGGCAATGCCGACATCGCTCAAAAATGTTTTGAATAATGCATCATGATGGGAATGATTAATTATCATATAAGATGTCCATATCATTATTAATTATAACAATCGAAACAACACGGCGTTCTCGTTTTTCTCCAAAAAGATTTTCTATGGGGCCTTGTAATGCGTCTTGCGCTTATTTGTAGACGATCATGCCCGTTACGCTGCCGGGGCCGGCCTGATAACCAATCGCCCCGGTTCCACCGATACCGTGACATGCTGGCCGGTCAGAAAGCCGCAGGCCTCAAGCCAGCGGCCGCCAAGATAAATGGCCGGGGAAGGGTTGTCCCTGCCGCCGTTTGGGACGTAGCCCACAATATAACGCCGGTCTGAACGGTCCGCTTGTGCCGTATGAGTTACTGCATGAACAACCTTTTTAGCCATGGTGAGTCTCTCTTTGATTTAACGTTGTTGACGGTGAACGACGAATAAGAACTGCCAACGGTTTGCCGCACCAAGGTAGGGAAAACAACTGGCATGGGAAATAACGAAACGTCAGATAAACCTTGGTAGTTCTGTTATCAGATAAAAGGTGGAAATATACGCCGTCTTGACACTGTATATATTATCAGGAGGATTAAAAAAGTCGAAATAAAAAACAGAAAAGAACGATGAAAAATATTTATTCAAAAAGATATGCTTGATGTATTTTTAAGACATATAACGTTCATTGATATCATTTTTTTATTTCACCGCTGGGATAAAGTCACATGCATTATATGGGCTGCATATCGACATGATGGCGCACAGTAAATAGGCTGATAGGCAAAAATACCGGCGCGGGCCGGTCTCCTCTCCTCTCTTGCCCGTTGCGCTGCCTAGGGTAAGGCAGTATGTTGAATTGAATCCTTTACAATGTTGAATCAAGTATTTCGTCGCCGCGTTTGGCTTAACGTTTGGCGCACCGAACACAAAAGGGTAATGTCATGATCACGTTTTACTTTAATTTGGCGCCCAACCCCGCCAAAATCGCGCTCTTCCTGGAAGAAGCGCAGCTGCCTTACGACGCTGTTCCGGTGGATACCGCCAAAGGGGAACAACATCTCCCCGCCTTTCGGGC
This sequence comes from Sodalis sp. RH15, assembly GCF_047324255.1. Classification (NCBI taxonomy): domain Bacteria; kingdom Pseudomonadati; phylum Pseudomonadota; class Gammaproteobacteria; order Enterobacterales; family Bruguierivoracaceae; genus Sodalis; species Sodalis sp. RH15. Next base: position 5,693,673 of record NZ_CP178738.1, on the reverse strand, counting down.
CATCAATCCCAACGGTAAGGTGCCGGCGATTACCGACGGCGAGGGGCCGGGAGGCAAAGAGATCAGGGTGTTTGACTCCACGGCCATCCTGCTTTATCTGGCGGAAAAAACCGGCAAATTCCTCGGCGCGCCGGAGGATCGGCCGGAACTGCTGTCCTGGCTGCTGTTCATTGCCACCGGCGTGGGACCCTATTCTGGCCAGGCGGTGCATTTCCAGTACGCCGCGCCGGACGCTATTCCTTATGCCGTCAATCGCTATCGCCGGGAAGTGGAGCGCCATTACCGGGTATTGGATAACCATCTGGCGGGACGGGATTATATCGTGGGAGAGGGGTTTACCATCGCCGATATATCAGCCTGGGGCTGGCTCGACCGCGCGCCGAAGATATTCAAGGGCGAAGACGATCCGCTGGGGAAATTTCCCCATCTGAAGGCCTGGTTCCAGCGGGTGGATGCCCGTCAGGCCGTGAGCCGCGCCCGGGCGCTGGGTAAAGATCACAATTTTAAAACCGCCAGCGACGAAGAGAGCCGCCGGGCGCTTTTCCCGTCCAATTATCCGGACAGCCAGGGCTAACGGACAGGACCCTGCGACGGCTTCGCCGGGTCTTACCTCACCATACCGCCCATATCCCGCCCATTAGCCTTATCATCTTTACGCTCTGCGGCGAGGGCAAGGGCTTCGTTCCGTTCTGCGGCGCTCTTCGTAACGGTTTTCTCTACCCTAAATGCAAAGCCTTTTTCCTTCATAACCTGATCAACGTCGGCAGACAATTTATGCAATTGACCTGCCTTTTTGCTGTTATGGGCCGCCTGGTTATTTTTCACCGTGGCAAGTTTGTTGGCCACCTGATCGCGCAATGCCGTTAACTTAGTGTTAATGGTCTTCGGTGTATTGAAGGCGTTGATCGGCGTATTGCGTATTTCTTTGAACTGCTTGGTCAATGCGGTGATTTCCCGGCTTGTGACATGCTCCGCCGGGGTGAGTGCTTGATGTTTACAACTGCCTAATCCGAAAATACTCATTGTTCGCTCTTTATGTAAGTCAAAATAATTAGGCTGAAAACAATGTCACAGTAATCGTCGGGAAAATATCAAAAAACGACCAACTCTGTCAGCCCACAGGGTGGAAAATTGATCTTGCTGCGATTGCAACCAAGGAAGCGCTAACGAAAAGCCCAATGCATTTAATGGGCTAGAGGAGTTTAGGGTCCGACTGAACGCCTTATGAACCGAATGGGGAGATTCATCGTTAACGACGGTGAATCTCCCGGGAAACACGTTTAAGGCTTAATGCATCGGCGCCAGGGTGGAATCGCTTCGGGGTTGGGAAGGGGATTTGTCATCAAACTTCGGCGCTTTGACAAAGGTCCATAAAATCACCGCGCCGCCCACGTCCAGTACGCTTAAAAAGATAAAGAACGGGTTGTAGCCGATGGTTTTCACCAGCGCGCCCATGATCAATGTACAAATCAGGATACCGGTCCAGCCGGCGGAACCGGCGAAGCCGCTGACGGTGGAGACCTCGTCCCGTTTGAACAGGTCGGTGGCCATGACGATACACTGAGTGGACAACATTTGATGGGCAAATGCGCAGATGGAAACCAGTCCGATGGCCACATAGGCGCTATTGACAAAACCGACAAATGACAGCGGCAGCATCATGAGCGCGCCGAGGGAAAAGGTCAGCCGACGGGCATTGATGGTGTTTACCCCCCAAACCTTCATCATGATTTTATTCAGGAAGCCGCCGGCCAGTCCGCCGAAATCGGCGGCGAGAAAGGGCAGCCAGGCGTATAGGGCAATGTCTTTTAGCTCCATGTGGCGTACCGTTATCAGATATATCGGCAGCCAGAAATTAATGGTGCCCCAAGTGGGATCGGCAAGAAAGCGCGGCAAGGCGATGCCCCAGAAATTGCGCATTTTGAAAAAGGACATCACCGCCGGTTTTTTGCCGTCGGCCATCAAATGCCGCTCTTGGCCCGCGCTGATATAGTCCGCTTCCTCTTTGGTCACCATAGTGTGTTTTTGCGGCGAGTCGTATAAGAACCACCACATTACGGCAAAAACCAATCCTATGGCGCCGGTGATGACAAAGGACATCTGCCAGTTGTATTTCAACAGCGCCCAGACCACCAGCGGCGGCGCCAGCATGGCGCCGATTGAGGTACCGATATTGGCGATACCGCCGGCGATGCCTCTTTCCGTGGCCGGGAACCATTCGGAATTACATTTTACCCCCGACGGAATGGCGGATGCTTCGCTGAGTCCCATGATGCCGCGCAGGAACGCCAACCCACCCCATGAGGTGCATCCCGCATGGGCCATATTGGTCACCGACCAAATGACAATCATGATGAAAAAGCCGAGTTTCAGGCCAATAATGTCGATGATATAACCGCATATGGGCTGAGCGACGGTATAGGCCAGTTGGAATGAGCTCAGAATCCAGGAATATTGCTGTTCAGTAATATGTATTTCTTTAAATAACGTCGGCGCGGCCACGCTTAACGAGCTTCTTGCCAGAGCGTTAATGATGGTGCCAAGCGAAACCAGACCAATCATCCACCAGCGAAGATGTTTTATTTTCATTTTGAAAGCTCCTGCGCGCCCAAAGCCGACAGCCAAAGATGAGGCAGTACGGCGGCTACAATGTTCATCACCAGTTGTCCTTTGCAGAGTAATTAATTATAAGAGCAAATTAGAACATGTAAGACTACCATTCAAGTATGATAGGTGTGGTTTTATGAGACGTGTCCCATATAAAAATGCAACGCAACTCTTTGCATTGCAAAAGTGTAAGGCCAGGCATTTTAAGCGCTTTGGGCAGGCTCACATTACCTCTCTACTGCAAAATCAGGTATTGTTGGGATCTTGCTGCCGATGATGATGGTGAATGTGAATGGGTCTCGTGGGATTCTCTTTTCCGCTTCTGTGCGCCTTGCTATTGCTGGCTATCGATCTGACGCTGTGGCAATGGATTGCAAACAAATGGTTTCGCTGGAAGGTATTAATTCGTCTGGGTTTGTACTTCCTTTTCAGCCTGGCGTTAATGAATGCCGGATTAAGCCCCTTGTCCCCGATTCCGGCGGCAATACCGTCGTCCTATCATGCCCTGGTGATTATCCTGGCTATTGCCTGGTGGCTGTTGGGGGCCCGGACGCTGACCGTGCTGATGATACTGATATTGGCGCCCCGCATCGGCGGTAAAGGCCATCTTCTGCAAGACGTGCTGGGGGCGTTTATTTTCCTGATGGCTGCCTTGGCGGCGTCAACCTACGTGCTCGATTTACCGCTGAAAGGCCTGCTGGCAACCTCCGGCGCCGTGGCGATTATCCTTGGCCTGGCGGTGCAAAGCACCCTGAGCGACGTATTTTCCGGCATTGTGCTCAACGCCACCAAGCCGTTTCGCGTCGATGACTGGATACGGGTGGATGATATCGATGGGAAGGTGATTGAGATCGATTGGCGCTCAACCCACTTATTGACCCCGGAAGGCAGCATGGCGGTGATCCCCAATGCCATGGCGGCCAAAACGCGCATTGTCAATTTCAGCCGTCCCGATCATTTTCATTCCGTTACGCTCAGCGTTGAACTCCCCGTGCGGTTGCGTCCCAGCCTGGCGCTGGACGCCCTGGAGAAAGCGCTGCAAGGCTGCCGGGAATTACTGCTCCAGCCCCAGTCCGGGGCGCTGGTGAAAAAAGCCTATGTACGATACGTGGAATATGAAGTGACCGGCTACGTCAAATCCCGGGATCGTCTCGATGCGGTGCGTAATCAGCTATACGACCTCATTTATCGCCAGCTGTCGGTCATGGAAAGCCTGGATCGCGGGAATACGGTCAGACCGCAGACGCGGCAGTCGGCGGTGCTCAATACCGTGAGCGCGTTGCGCATGCTCAGCGACGACGACAGGGCCGAGCTCGGGGAAAAAATGCGGCTGACGCTGTTCAGCGCCGGCGAGGTGATCCTTGAGCAGGGCGTAGTGCCGGAGGAATTGCTCATTATCGAGTCCGGGGTGGTGTCGGTGACCACCGGATCGCAGGATAACGAACTGGAGGTAGGCCGCATGGGGCCGGGAGAAGTCATGGGGGAGACCGGCATCGTCGATCACAGCGCCTGCGTGGCGCGGTTCAGCGCCATGACGGACTGCGTGGTTTACCGAATCAGTTACGACTCCCTTGAACCTTGGCTGGAGGAGCATGGGGAATTGCGCGAGGTCATGGTGAGATTGGCCCATTTCCGTGCGCAAAAAAGGGATTCAGTGGTTCAACAGCAGCCCCCTGCGCCCAGAAAAAAAGGCTTTATGCACTGGCTGCGCCAAATGCAGAGGAATCCCAGGGAATGACCCATGCCAGTCTTTACCCTTTGCTCGGCAGCGCCGTCACGGAGCCGGGGTAAATGACTTTCCCACGGATGATCACTTTGCTGGGTTCGACATCCGCATCCGTGGCCCTTCTGATGGCCAGATTCAGCGCCTGATAGGCAATTTCATTCATGTTGTGGGCGATGCAGGGAAAGCTGAAACCGTAGATATTGGCATCGGGTATTTCGTCAATACTGAACAGCGAGACATCTTTCTGGGGTTTTATTTTATGATCGATACAGGACTTGATGATACCCAGGGAAATCTGGTTATTGGTGCCGACAAAATAATCCGGCAGGGGATTGCTTTCGATATAGCGGCTGGTGACCTGGTAGGCCGGCATCATGAAAAAATCGGCGTGCAGTATGTCCAGATTCTCAATGGCTCCCTGTAATACCGCGCTGATTCCAATGATGCGATCCCGCGATACGTTTGAGTCTTCCGGACCTGAAACCACCACCACCCGGTTGACCTGCTTCGACAGCAGGTAGCGGCCGGCCTGTAGCCCGCAGTCAAGGTTATCGATATATACCCCGCTGCAGTTCTTGACGTTGAGATCCCGGTCCACCAATACCACGGGGATATTCAGTATTTCCAGCCGTTTCAAATAGGCGGGGTAATAGGACCTGTCGGAAGAAATAACGGAAAGAATAATCGCATCGACGCCGTAGCCGATGAGCTTGTCAATGATACGGTTTTCTATTTCCTGCGACTCATAGGAATCGAAAATCAGGGTGTCATAGCCTTCTTTATGCGCGGCCAGCGTCATCTCTTTAGCCAATTGCCCAAAAAAAGGGTTGCTCATATCGGGATTGACGATCCCGATGGTTTTGCTGGCCTTGGCCCGCAGGGTCCGGGCCGCGGCATTGACGATGTAACCCATGCTTTCAGCCGCGTCCAGGACGCGTTTCAACGTGTCGGGATGAACTTTTTCCGGATGCGTAAAGGCTCTGGACACGGTGATCTTACTAACATTTGATTGAGCCGCGACGCTCTCCAGCGTCGCCTTCCGATGTCGAGATGCTACCACAGGCGCCCCACAGTCTAAGCTATCATTGTGCATCATTATTCTATCATGACATAACAATGCTGATGATGCCAGTCTCCCGGAGACGGTTGTCGCCGGCGGGCATTAGAGCGTCGAGGCGCGCACGACCTTCGGATCGGTAAAAATATCGTAATCGTCGCGGCTTTCCGAGGAGAATTCCGACACGACGGCGCCCTGCGCGCCGGCCTGGAACCAATGCCGGGTATTGGGGGCGATGGTGTATTGTTCGCCGGGCCTTAAGAGTATATATCTATGACAAGTATAATATTTTTCAAAGCCTTCCGGCGGTCGGCACATGAGGGAACCGTCCTGGCGTTTATTCGGCGTCAGGCTATCATCATCCACAAACAGATAGACTTCCCCCCAGCGACAGCGAAACGTCTCCTGCTTGCCCGGCCCCTGATTGAAAGGGGGGTGAAGATGTTCCGGGCAGGTCTGCTCGGGCAACAGCACCAGCTCTTTGGCACAGTAGCGCGGCGAATTGATATAGGTCAGCAGTTGCAGTCCCGAACGGGGATAATCACCCAGGCCGAAATCAGCTATCTCAATGTTTTCCCTTTCTTTTGCCGTTAACATGATATGAGCAGATTCGAACATATGCTGCGTTTGTTCGAGAGCACTGGTACGAGAGGTGTTGATCATCTTATCCCCTTAATAATGTTATCGTTTTCATTTAAAAGGCGAACCCATGCCGGCGTGTTGTATGCACTGAGTCGTCACAAATAATACTTTCGAATATTTAATAAAAGTTCTGACTCCGTCACAAAATAATAACAAGCTTTCCATTAGGATTTGCATCAATCAATGTTATCGATATCATTTAATGATAAATTTCGGAGCGATCAAATGAAAGCATTAGTGCTAGAGAAAGCCGGCAAAATCTCCATTCAGAATAAAGCGTTTGATGAAACTCTGGGGGAAACCGACGTTCAGGTCAAAATCCACTCCGTGGGCATCTGCGGCAGCGACATCCATTATTACCAGCATGGACGTATCGGACCTTTTGTCGTTCAGGCTCCCATGGTGCTGGGCCATGAAGCTTCCGGCACCGTGCTGGCGGTGGGCAAGAAAGTCACGCACATCAAGGTGGGCGATCGGGTCTGTATGGAGCCGGGCATCCCGGACATGCAGTCGCCGCAGTCCCGCGCGGGCATTTACAATCTCGACCCGGCCGTGCGTTTCTGGGCGACGCCGCCCATCGACGGCAGCCTGCGTGAAACCCTGATCCATCCCGCCGCCTTTACTTTCCCGCTGCCGGACAATGTGAGTTTCGCCGAAGGGGCTATGGTTGAACCTTTAGCCATCGGCATGCACGCGGCAACCAAAGCCGGCATCAAACCCGGCGACATCGCCCTGGTGATCGGAGCGGGCACCATCGGCGTGGTAACGGCATTGGCCGCCCTGGCCGGGGGCTGTGCGGAAGTCATCATTTGCGATGTATTCGATGAGAAACTGGCAATTGCCGCCAATTATCAGGGCCTGCACGCGGTAAACATCAAAAGCGGCCAACTGGCGCAAAAGGTCAGCGAACTGACCAGCGGCAACGGCGTGGATATCGTGTTTGAATGCAGCGGCTCAAAAGCGGCTATCGCCACCGTCAGCGAACATATCGCGCCGGGGGGCACCGCGGTGTTGATCGGTATGCCCATAGACGCCGCGCCGTTGGATATCGTGGCCGCCCAGGCGAAGGAAGTGACGTTCAAAACCATTTTCCGCTACGCCAATATGTATCCGCGCACCCTGCGCCTGTTGAGTTCCGGAAAATTGAACGTCAAACCGCTTATTTCAGCCACCTACAAATTTGCCGAAGGCATAGAAGCCTTTGAGCGCGCGGCGGCGGGCAATCCTACAGATATCAAAATCATGTTGGAAATGGAGTAAAACATGCCTCTTTATGCTGGGATTGACTGCGGGACCCAGGGAACCAAGGTCGTCATTATCGATACCGAGCAGGGGGCAACCCTTGGCGAGGGTTCTGCGCCGCATGAAATGATTTCCAACTCCAACGGGCGCCGGGAGCAGGATGCCCAATGGTGGATTGATGCCTTGTGCCTGGCGTTTGGGCGTGCGGTCAAGGCCGCCGGGATATCGCCGGCGGATATCGCGGCCATGGCCGTCTCGGGCCAGCAGCACGGCTTTGTTGCGCTGGACAAGGAGGGCCGGGTGCTGCGGGCGGTCAAGCTTTGGTGCGACACCGAAACCGCGGAGGAGAACGACCGGCTGCTGGCGCTGCTGGGCGGCGTCAAAGGCTCCATCGAACACTTGGGTCTTATGGTGGCCACCGGCTATACGGCGTCAAAGATACTCTGGCTGAAAACCCACCATCCGGCGCTTTGGCAGCGGCTGGAAACGGTGCTTCTGCCCCATGATTACCTTAATTTCTGGCTTACCGGCAACCGCGTCGCCGAATATGGCGACGCCTCGGGCAGCGGTTTGTTTGATGTTCGCCGCCGTTGCTGGGACCGGCATACGGTAGAACTCATTGATGACAGCGGCAGGTTATGGAATGCCCTGCCGCCTCTGGTGAGCGCCGACAGCCTGATAGGAACGGTATGCCCGGCGGCGGCCGAGCGGCTGGGGGTCAATGTCACCACCCGGGTCGCCAGCGGCGGCGGCGACAATATGATGGGCGCCATCGGTACCGGCAATACCCGGCCGGGGCGGGTTACCATGAGCCTGGGAACCTCCGGCACGCTGTTTGCGTATTCGGATACTCCCGTGATATCGGATTCGGCGATGATCGCCGGCTTTTGCTCCAGCAATAACGGCTGGCTGCCGCTTATCTGCACCATGAACGTCACCTCGGCGACGTCCGCGGTCCAGAAGCTGTTCAAACAGGATTTGGTGCGGTTTAACCAGGCGCTGGAGCAGTCGGAAATCGGCGCCGGCGGAATCTTGATGCTGCCGTTCTTCAACGGCGAACGGGTGCCGGCCTTGCCTTATGCCAAAGCCAGTTTGCACAACATGGATACCGACAACTTTACCGAAGACAATCTCTGCCGCGCCGTGGTGGAAAGCGCCACCTTCGGCCTGCGGTACGGCCTGGATCTGTTCCGCAGCCAGGGGATCGTCGCCAGGGAAATAAGGCTAATCGGCGGGGGATCGAAGAGCCGGCATTGGCGGCAGATGGTGGCGGATATCATGGATTGCCCGGTGGTATGCCTGCGGCAAAATGAAACCGCCGCGCTGGGGGCCGCCATCCAGGCCGCCTGGTGCGACGGATTACAGCCGGCGGCGACGCCGGGGGAACCGGTACCGGCGGCGTCCGACCTGCTGTCCGCGCTTTGCGAAAAGTTCGTGCAGCTGGATGAAAGCACCCTGACACGGCCCATTCCTCGTCAGCAGCAGCGTTATACCGACCTCTATGCAAATTATCTTGCGTTGCTGAATAAAGAATATGCACAGGTGGCTTTATGAATGATGACGCATTGACTCCCGAACCCACGTATCTGCTTGAAGTCACCGGGGTTAAAAAGTCCTTTGGTCCCGTGGTGGCGCTGAAGAATATCGAGTTTTGCCTAAGGCGCGGGTCGATACATGCGCTATGCGGCGGCAACGGGGCCGGAAAATCCACCTTTCTCAGTATTCTGATGGGGTTTATCCAGCCGGACAGCGGCGAAATCTATATTCACGGCAAACGCTGCGAATTCGCTCATCCCCGCGAGGCCATGGATGCCGGCGTGGCCATTGTGCAGCAGGAATTAAGTACTATTCCCGATCTTACCGTGGCGGAGAATATTTATCTGGGCCGGGAGCCGCGCAAGCTGGGTTTTATCGATTTTAAAATGATGAATGCCCAAACCGTCGAATTATTGAAAAGTCTGGATTTTAAAATCTCTCCTTCGGAGAAGATGCGTAATCTGAGCGTCGCCGAGCAGCAACTGGTGGAAATCGCGAAAGCGCTTTCCCATTCCGATGCCGATATCATCATCATGGACGAACCCACCTCAGCTATCGGCGAGGAGGATGTGAAAAAAATATTTCAAGTGATTCGACAGCTTGCCGCCCGGGGAAAGGGGATCATTTATGTTACCCATCGTCTTTCCGAAATATTCCAAATAGCGGATAGCTATACTATTTTCCGGGACGGGACCTATATCCACGAAGGGATTCTCAGCGACATCAATCGTGAACAGTTGATCGAATATATCATCGGCGGCGAGTTCAAAGATGAATTCGCCAAATTCAACTCCCCCGGTGAAAAAGTCTTGATGGAAGTCAAAGGATTAAGCTGGAAGGACAAGGTTCATGATATCAGCCTGACCCTCAAGCAGGGAGAGATACTGGGTATTTACGGCCTGGTGGGGTCGGGACGCAGCGAGTTTCTCGATCTTATCTTCGGTATCAATCATGCGGATTCAGGGACGATCCATATTGGCGAACGTCTTTTGCATAAGCACTCGCCGGCGCAATCCATCAAGGCGGGCATTGCCTACGTTACGGAAGATCGCAAGGATACCGGATTGGTCTTGAGCAGCTCAGTGACCGAAAATATCAATATCGCTTCCTTTCCCGCCATCAGCCGCGGGGGATTTATCGATAGCAAACAGCAGCAGCGCCGCGCCGATGAGATGATCAAGCTGTTCGGCATAAAAACGCCGGATAGCGAACATATCGTCAGTAACCTGAGCGGCGGGAATCAGCAAAAAGTGGTGCTGGGCCGCTGGGCATTACTGGATCCGGAGGTATTGCTGCTGGACGAGCCGACGCGCGGGATTGATGTCGGCGCCAAAAAGGAAATCTATCGGTTTATGTCAGAATTTGCGCTTAAGGATAAAGGCATTGTTATGGTCTCTTCAGAACTCGCGGAAATTATTGGTATGAGCGATCGAATCCTGGTGTTTAGAAACGGTTGTCTGGCCGGGGAGTTATCAGGTGATAAAGCAACGCAGGCGGACTTGATGAAGTTAGCCGTTTAATCCGTATATTGCGGAAAATTCATCGACTACCTTATATTTAAGAGACTTTATTATGAATAGCACATATTCTGCTTTGCCACGCGCTTCGTTTTTTAATCGTAATAAGCGGCGCCTGCATAAATACGGCATTATCATCGCCTTTTTTATTTTATGTCTTGCTGTCACGGTTATTGGTGAAGTGCAAGTGACCAACGGCGCCTGGTCGAGTAATTATTTTCTAAGCCAGGATAATATATTAATCGTTTTTCGACAGATTTCCATTAACGGTATTCTGGCCATCGGTATGACGTTTGTCATTATCACGGCGGGAGTAGATTTGTCCGTAGGCTCGGTGCTGGCGCTGGCGGGTATTGTGGCCGCCCGGTTCGCCACCACCAACAGCAATATGGCCATTGGCGACACGGCGAATGCGATACTGATACCGACGCTGGTTGCCCTCGGGATCGGTTTGGTCTGCGGCGTGATCAACGGTACTATTCTGGCGCGTTACCGCCTGCAGCCTTTTATTGTCACCATGGGCATGCTTTCCGCCGCCCGTGGCCTGTCTTTATTGACCACCGACGGTAATCCGGTATCTCAGCTGAACGATGATTTTCGCTGGCTGGGGAATGGTTATATTCTCGGCATCCCGGTGCCGGTGGTGCTGTTTGCCGTTCTGTTGGTTCTCGCCTGGATTGTGCTGAATAAAACGACGTTCGGCCGTTATGTCTACGCGGTGGGGGGCAACCAGAAAAGCGCCCGTACTTCCGGTATCAATGTTCTGAAAATCAAGGTCTTGGTTTATACATTATGCGGCGCGATGGCGGGTATTGCCGGTTTGATTTTGACGGCCCGCACCGGCTCCGCACAAACCAGCGCGGGCACTGCCTATGAATTGGATGCTATTGCCGCCGTCGTTATCGGCGGTACCAGTATGGTTGGCGGTATCGGCACGCTGGTGGGCACGTTATTCGGGGTTTTGATTATCGGCGTCATGAATAATGGCCTGGATCTTCTCGGCGTACAGTCTTATTACCAACAGATCATCAAGGGGGCGCTTATTGTCATTGCCGTAATGCTGGATCCGTCACGCAAGCAGCAGCGTGATTAATTTGAAATTTGACGTTTTATCTCTACCTAGCCATTACCCTATATTGTATCCAGGAGAAAATATGAAAAAAATGACGAAATTAACCCTTATTGCCTCTTCACTGATGCTTTGTATGTCAGCGGCGGCACAGGCCGCTCCGGTTAAAATTTCCGTCTTGATGTACGGTATGAAAGCCGAATTCGTCCAGCTCATGGAAAAGGCGGCGAAAGAGCATCCAGAGGTCAAAAACGGCGATGTGCAAATCACCATGTATGACGGTCGCTACGATCCGATGGTGCAGAATAATCAGGCCGAAACGGCGATACAAACCAAAGCGGATGCAATCATCGTCAACCCGATGGATTACGAGGCTAATATTGATGTGGTCACCATGGCCAATAAAGCCAAGATTCCGGTTATCGTCACCAATGCCCGTCTGAATACCGACAAAATGACCAGTGAAGTGGTATCCGACGATGTGCTGGGGGGATATCTTGACGCCAAGGCCGTCCTGAAAAAGATGAACTGCAAAGGCAATGTCGTTATCTTCGAAGGACCCATCGGCGGATCCGGTGAAATCCAGCGCGGTCAGGGCATAGATAAAGCCATTGCCGAATGCGGCAAGGGCAATGTCACCGTTTTGGAACGTAAAACCGCCAACTGGTCCCGTGCGGAAGCGCTGCCGTTGATGGAAAACTGGCTGCAGAAACACCGTGGCAAAATCAACGGCGTGATCGGTGAAAATGACGAAATGGCGCTCGGCGCCATAGAAGCGATAAAAGAAGCGAATCTGAATGTGAAGGATTTCTCCATCGGCGGTATTGATGGCGTGACGGATGCCATACGCGCCGTGCAGCAAGGTGAAATGGTGTCCATTCTGCAGGATGCCCATGCGCAAATGCAGGGCTCCATCGATGTGGCCTTACGCGCGGTAAAAGGCAGCAGCTACCAGCCCAAGTCGGACATTTGGCAGCAGTATAAAGGCCAGATGGATTGGAAGGACGGCACAGCTCAACGTTATGCGGTGCCCTGGACCGAAGTGACCGTGGACAACGCGCAGCAACTGCTGGATGCCCGTAAGTAGGTTGTGTTATTTATCGGTCCCGTTTCTGGCAGCATAACGGGTCTACGGCACGGCACGGAAATAGCGCTGTTCGCCGTGGGTTAAACCTTATAAAGCCAATAAGCGTGATGTGATCGGGTCAGATGGACGCTCTGGTTGGCGCCTGTTGCGGCTGAATGAAATCACTATTTCATTCAGCCGGGGCGGCCATCCGCCATGGGCGTCCATCATAAATCATATCTCTCAGCCTCGGCTTTGCTAAAATCCCCAGTGTTCCGCCGCCTGTCAACCCGTATGCGGCGGCGATAAAGTCACTGTTTATTCCGATAGTCCGTATATGCTTGCTTCAAATGATGCTTAGCCGGAAATAAATGACGAAAAAGAGTTCATTCAACGCAATCAATATTATAGATAAATAAAAAAACAGCCGATTTTATTTTATGCTGCTTCTGATGTAAATCATGCCCAATGTTTTCGAGCTATTCTGTTAAGCTACGCCGACCGGCCCGCTTACCCTTGAGGCACTCTTATGCAAAATTTAATTTCGTCAATTCTCATTAAAATGGCAAAAGTAGATGCTCAATCGAAAGACCTTGCCGCGCAGGTGGATGCACAATCTTTGTTGATGGCCGCGATGTGTTTAACGTTGCAAAAAGGTGAACACGACTCTTTGTCCACCAATATCCTCAAGGCCATAACCGCCGCTACCCTCGCATCCAAAGAAATTTTGCGGTCGGACGCGGATCTCCTGTTAATGCATATCAATCGGTTGGTCTCGATTACCCATTTTGTTGAGGTTCACGTTGAACCTCTTGCCGAAACCACGCCTTCCTTAGAAGGAGACCGTGCCGGGGATTAACGCCGGGGCGGCGCCAAGAGTTCCAGATCTATTGCATCCGCCATGGCGCGGTTGCCGGCATTGCCGGGGTGGAGATGATCTCCCGAGTCAAATGCCGGTTTGAGCCGGGCAGGGCGGGCCGGGTCACGCAGCAAGGCATCGAAGTCAATCACGGCGTCAAAGGCGTGGCTTTCGCGGATCCAGGTATTGATCCGGCGGCGTAGCGCATCTTTATCGGCACGATAGTAATTGTCCAGCGGCGTCCCCGGCAGGGCGCCCTCGAAAGGGGGCAGGGTGGCGCCGATGATGCGGATCCCACCGGTATGGGCCCGGGTGATTAACTGACGATATCCGGCGATAAGCCCGTCCGCCGACGGCAGCGGGCCAAGGGGATCATAGAGCGTTCCCGGCCAGCTGATGTCGTTAATGCCCAGCAGGACGATAACGCTGCGTACGCCGGCCTGGTGGATAGCATCCCGATCAAACCGGGCCAGGGCATTGGCCCCCATGCCATCGGACAACAGGCGGGCGCCGGAAATACCGGCATTAATCACCGCTACGCCCCGCGGCGCGAGGCGCCGGGCCAGAAAGTCGGGCCAGCGGGCGTTGGCATCCATCGTTGCGCCGTTGCCATCCGTCACCGAATCCCCGATAACCGCTACCGTACCGCCGGTGCGTGGGGCATCCACTAAAACAGCGCTTAAAAGGGTACGGGCGGTAACGGGCTGATTGATGCTGATATTTTCCGCCTGGCTTTGGTCACCCGCCGCAATCCAGGACGTTTGCCGCGCGTCCCAGTGAAAGGTTGTCGTAGGCGTCGGGCCGGGCAAATACACACTCACCGCCAGGCTGGCCAGTGCGGGGACGGCCAGGTCCACCGGGTCGCTTACCAGGGGTGCGCCGGGGGGAATGGCGGCGGTGGTTTTCCCGCCGAAGGTGAGTAAATGAAGGCTGCCCATGTCAACGGCGCCCCGGTCGCCCGCCAGCGCCACCGATGCTTTGCCAAGCGTCAAGGGCGTTTGCCCGTAAGCGTTGGAGAACACTATCCGCAGACGTTTTCCCCCCAGGCTTATTCTCGCCACCTGGCGCAGCGTCTGCTGATTTAACCCATCGGGGATATGGGTGGGGAAGGGGAAATCCTTTCCCCATACCGCTTGCGGGCTGGCGGTCCAACTGCTTACCCAATGGGCGGCCTGCGCTGCGCCGGCGTACCGTGCCGGCAGGGAGAGAAGCGCTAACGCCGCCAATAGGCTGATAAAATCCGTCAAGAGACGGTGCTGATAAAGAGGTTTCGCCACGATTCTTTTTTCTCCACTTATGAATTCATAAGACTGCCGTGAAGAAATAATGAATTAAAACCCCGATATGAAATAGACTGGCGATACGACTAAGAATTGTGACCTGAAATCATATGTCCCGATTAGAAATCAATCGCGCCGGTGAACTGGAAGTGTTTGTCCGGGTGGTGGAGCAGGGCAGTTTCTCCATGGCGGCAAGTTTGTTCAACATGACGCCGTCCGCCGTCAGCAAGCTGATAAGCCGGCTGGAAAAGCGCTTAGGCGCGCGCCTGCTTAACCGCACCACAAGGCAACTGCGGCTGACTCCCGAAGGTTGCGTGTTTTATGAGCGCGGTATCCGCATCCTGGCCGATCTGGAAGACGCCGAGCAGGGAGCCGCCGCCGGCAGTTCCCCCCGGGGGCATGTGCGAATCAACGCCAACGTGCCCTTCGGACACCATTTCCTGCTGCCGCTGGTACCGGCGTTCATGGCCCGTTATCCCGACATAAGCCTGGATATCACCCTGGCCGATGAGGTCATCGATATCCTCGAACAGCGGACGGATATCGCGGTGCGCGCCGGGCCGTTGAAAAGCTCCGGCCTGGTGGCGCGCAAACTCGGCCAGACGAAAATGGTGATAGTCGGATCGCCGGAATATCTGGCGCAAAACGGCACGCCGCAACGGGTGGAGGATTTGGCGCGGCATAACCGGCTGGGGGCGAATTATATGCGCTCAATGGCGGGATGGCCGTTACTGGGCGACGGGGCGACAACCCTTATGCCGATGAACGGCAGCGTCCGGATCAGCGACGGCGAGGGTTTGCGCCGTTTGGCGCTGGCGGGCGCGGGATTGGCGCGCCTGGCGCTGTTCCAGGTCCGAGAGGATGTGGCCGCCGGCAGGCTGGTGCCGGTGCTGGAGGCCTTCAATCCCGGCGATAGCGAAGACGTCCATGCGGTCTTCCTTGGACAGGGAGGCTATCTCTCCTTGCGGGTCAGGGCGGTGCTGGACTTCCTGGTGGAGAACGTCAACCTGGCCCGCTAAAACATCAGGCTTTGGCGCCGCGGGCCTCAAGCGCCGCAAGAATGGCGCCGCGAAACGCGGCGGCGGGCTGGCCGCCAATCAGCACCTGGCTGTTGTCGATGACAATGGTGGGGACGGAGTTGACCCCGTTGCTGAGCCACCGGTGCTCATCCGCCCGCACTTCCTCGGCATAGCGGCCGGTATCCAGCACTTCTGCCGCGGCGGCGGCGTCCAAGCCCGCGTCTTCGGCCGCCCGCAGCAGTACGGCGCGATCGGAGGGGTTTTGCCCGTCGGTAAAATAGGCGGTGAACAGCAGCCGTTTCAACGCATGCTGGCGGCCTTCCAGGCGGGCCCAATGCAGCAGCCGGTGCGCGTCGAAGGTGTTATAGATCCGGCCGTCGGGAAAGCGGTTGCTAATGATGAAACCCACATCCTGCGCCCGCTGGCGAACCCTCTCCTGTCCGGCCTGCGCTTCGGCCGGTGACGAGCCGTATTTTTCCCCCACGTGTTCAATCAGGTTCTGACCCTCCGCCGGCATGCACGGGTTGAGCTCAAAGGGGTGAAAAACGATGTCCGCTTTCACTTCATCCCCCAGATCGGCAAGGGCTTTTTCCAGACCCTGCAGGCCGATAATGCACCAGGGACAGGAAACGTCCGAGACAAAATCAATTTTCAACATGTTCATATTGGGTTGTCCTTTAAAATTTGCTCGGTGGTTTTTAAGGTAATGGTATTACCCATTATGGCGGCTCCTTGAATGCCTGTCTGAATTGACATTTACGACCAAGCACGCTGATTAATAATGTGATATACCCGTCATACTGACGGTTTCAGGTACGTTGGCTGTGCTGCTCGGTTCATCCGTTATGTACGGGATCGAGAATAAAACAACCGCGCTGCGATGGCCTGGACAGACTGATTTATAGCATACCCCGATAGCGCCGGTTTGACATTCCAGGCGGGGGCTGACAGACGAGAGATGAGTATTGGATATGCCTGACCACTCTTTTGCGATATCCCCTGCGCGGGCACGGGAAATCTGGCTCCATGCGCAGCGGCTCGACGTTGCCGCGCCTTTTGGCGAGGGACCTGAAGCGGTAAGGCTGGCGGCGGAGCATTTAGGCTACATACAAATCGATACCATTAATGTCATTGAACGCGCCCATCATCATATTCTCTATAGCCGCATTCCGGCCTATAGCCGCGCCGACCTGGATTTGGCGCAGTCGCTGGACAAATCGGTTTTCGAATACTGGACCCATGCCCTGGCCTACGTGCCGTCCTCCGCTTACCGCATGTATGTTTCGGCCATGGACCGGTTCCGCGCCGAGCCAAGTCCGTCGTTTGCCGGATTGGATGCGAACGACTATAGCGCACTGCTGCGGCGCATTCGCGACGGAGGGCCGCTGTCGATCCGGGATATCGACGAAGCGCTGGTGGAAAAAACCCACCCTTGGGGCAGCCGCAAGCCGTCAAGGCGGGCGCTGCGCTACGGCTTTTTTACCGGCGATCTGACGGTCAGCAAGCGCACGGGCATGGTTAAGTCCTATGATCTGTCCAGCCGCCATTTTGGCTGGCGCCGGCGGCCGCGGCCGGTTAACGATGCCCAGCTGGCGGATTATCTGCTGCGCCGGGCGCTGCAATCCCAAGGCATGGTCAGCGTGGAGTCCATTTGTTACGGCAATGCGCAGCACAAAGCGCCGATACGCCTGGCCATCGAGTCCGCGGTGAAGCGCGGACGGCTGGCGCCGGTGCATATCGAGGGCAGTCCGAAGGCCCCGCACTGGATCGAACCGGCATGGCTGGAGCGGCAACCGGATCCCCGGTCGTCTCCTCTGGTGCATATTCTCTCGCCATTCGATCCGCTGGTTATCCAGCGTAAGCGTCTGCAGCTCTTTTTCGGCTATGAACATCGTTTTGAAGCTTATGTGCCGGCCGCTAAGCGTCAATTGGGGTATTTTGCGCTGCCGGTGCTGGCAGGGGATGAAATCGTCGCCGCCATTGACCTGAAGATGGACCGCCCGTCGGGGAAATTACTGGTACGGCAATGGACCTGGATGGTGGAGCAACGTCCGGAATTACAGCTATTGATTGATGAAGCGTTGGGCAGGTTCGAGCGTTTCCAGCAAGGGTGACCATAGCAGCACCCCTGTAGTTTGGGTTAATACAAAACGTCGTTTTGTTTGAAATAAACTTTATTAAAATATTTATTAAAAAATATTGCCTATTCGGTGTTTATTACACATTCTTTTAAAGACAACTCCCTGCGCCCTTAGCCGTCTGACCGGAATCATCTTGGTAAACCTTTTGGTAAACTACAGCGCTTTACTCACGGAAAAGCTTAAACATGCCACCTGGTATCAAAAGCGGCATTCCAACCGTGTTCTGTTAAGCCGTGAAGTCATTCCGCTGGCCATACCTATCCTGATTGAAAATCTTTGTGTGCTCCTGATGGGGGTGCTAAGCACATTTTTGGTCAGCTGGCTGGGCAAGGAATCGGTGGCCGCCGTGGGTATGGCGGACAGCTTTAATATGGTGATCCTGTCTTTTTTCGCCGCCGTTGACCTGGGCACCACCGTGGTGGTGGCCTTTAATCTGGGCAAACGTAACCGTAAACAGGCCCGTACCGCCGCCCGGCAGTCCATTACGCTGTTAACGCTGGTGTCGGTTGCCATCGCCTTGCTGATTGAATTCACCGGCCCGTGGATTATTGATTTGATTGCCAACCAGGCCGACCCCATGGTGAAAACCCTGGCCCTCAGCTATTTGCGGGTAACGGTGTGGAGCTATCCGGCCGCCGCCGTTGCCCTGATCGGCTGTGGCGCCCTGCGCGGCGCCGGCAATACCAAACTGCCGATGGTCATTAATATCGGCATGAACATTATCAATATAGTTATCAGCAGCGTGCTGATTTACGGCAGTTTTTCCTGGCATGGGCTAGGGTTTGTCGGCGCGGGCCTCGGGCTGACCATTTCCCGTTATATCGGCGCCGCCATGGTGTTGATGGTGCTGCGGTCCGAGCTAAATCATGCCCTGCGATTGCCCCTGAAAAGCTATTTCACCACCCTTAATCCGGCGGTATTGCTTGATGTGCTGAGTATCGGCCTGCCCGCCAGCATCGAGTCGGTGCTGTTCAACGGCGGCAAACTGATTACGCAGTGTTTTGTCGCCGGTATGGGCACCGCGGTCATTGCCGGTAATTTTATCGCGTTCTCCATTGTGTCCTTGATTAACTTGCCCGGCAATGCGTTGGGCTCCACCTCCACCATTATCGTCGGCACCCGGCTGGGTAAAGGTCAAATCTTCCAGTCGGTGCGCCAACTGAAGTTTATCTTCGGGCTGTCCAATGTCGGCGTCTGTTTATTAGGCTTGTTATCGATACCTCTCGCCGGACTGCTGGCGGCCTTCTACACCAACGATCCTGAGGTTATCCGGGTGGTGAAGCACCTGGTCTGGCTGAATGCCCTGTTTATACCGTTCTGGTCCGCCTCCTGGGTCTTGCCGGCCGGCTTGAAGGGCGCCCGGGATGCCCGCTATACCATGTATGTCTCGATGTTGGGCATGTGGGGATGCCGGATCGTCGCCGGTTATACCCTTGGCGTCATTCTGGGATGGGGGGTCAACGGCGTCTGGATGGGGATGTTCCTCGACTGGATCGTGCGCGCGGCGTTTTTCTATCGCCGTATGGAAAGCGGCCGCTGGCTGTGGCGCTACGCCCAGCCCAAAATCGCCAAATAACCGCCGCGCTCCTGTCTGCATGCGCCTTCGGCAAGGTGCCGGCGCCGGCCGCGTCCGACATTCCCCAAGGGCGTATATTATCTGCGCATTATATTAAGCCGGCATCCAGTATAGCCATCATCCGCCGGCTTGCCGTGGCGACCTGGCGTTCTATCTGTGCTTCGTCCGGCAGCGGGTTTCCCAGCAATGCATCATCAAACAATCCGGCCCTGAGCAGGGCGGCAAATACCGCCGCCGCCTGCTGCGTGTCGGCTATCCGCCATCCCGTCGCCGGTAGCCAGTGTTCAAGGTAGCGGGCGAACAGCCTGTCTCTCCTGGTGATGACTTCCTGCCGGTACAGCCGGCCGATTTCCGGGAAACGGGCGGCGTCGCGCATGACAACACGATAAAGCGCCAATTGCGGCGCCGACAGCGAATGTTGCAGATAATCCCGGCCCGCCATCAAAAACGCCTCCGCCGGAGGCTTCTGGAACCATAAGGGCTCGAGGTCATCGGGCTGGTTTTGGTTGCCGACATCGTTACAGGCCGTTTGCATTACCGCGCTGAACAGATCGTCCTTGCTGTCGAAATGCCGGTACAGCGTTTTAATGGAAACGCCCGCCGCGTCGGCGATGCGGTTCACCGAGCTTTCGCCGTAGCCGCTTTCCAGAAAAGCCTGCAACGCGGCATCCACAATCATTTTCCTTTTGCGCGTCATCAGCGCCGCTTTGGGATCGTTCTGTGACCAAACCTTAACCATAAAAGTCCCCTTGGTATGCCTTGACAGATGATACGACAGTTGTCACTATCCCACAAACGACAGTGATCGCTGTCGTTTGTGGGCGGCAGATAAAATCCTTCGGATTCCCAGACGCAGCCAACACGGCTGCACCTGTGGAGATGGTGGGTATATTTGCCGGTGGCTTGCATTCATTTTATTTTGGGATAGCTACCCTAATGACGAATTTACTTTCAGAACCCGTGCCGCTGCCTTGCGGCACGGTGCTCACCAATCGCATCTGCAAAACCGCAATGAGCGAGGGATTGGCGGATAACGCCAACCACGCCACTCCCCGTTTGGAAACATTGTATCGCCGTTGGGCGCGGTCGGGGGCAGGACTGCTGTTGTCGGGAAATATCCAGGTGGACCGGAACCATTTGGAACGACCGGGCAATATCGTCATCGACGATGACAGCGGGATGCGGCAGCTGGCGCGGCTGGCGCAGGCGGGTAAAGCCGGGGGCGGGCATTTTTGGGCACAGCTGAGCCATACCGGGCGGCAAGTGATCCAGGAAATTAATCCGGCGCCGCTGGCCCCTTCGGTGGTGGAACTCGATGTATTGCGGGGTGCCGGTTTTACCTTTGCGCCGCCAAGAGAAATGACCGAAGAGGATATTCGCCACGCCATAGCGCAGTTCGCCTACGCCGCGGGTAAAACGCGCGAGGCGGGATTCACCGGAGTGTCCCTTCATGGCGCCCATGGTTATTTGGTCTCGCAGTTTCTCAGTCCGCTCACCAACCGCCGCCGGGATGAATGGGGCGGCTCGCTGAGAAATCGCGCCAGGTTCCTGCTGACGCTATTGGCTGCCGTGAGAGAGGCGGTAGGAAAGGATTTTCCCATCGGACTCAAACTGAATTCATCGGATTTCCAGCGCGGGGGGTTCACCCATCAGGAATGCCTTGAAGTGGTCGCCATGCTTAACGATACGTCGCTGGATTTGCTGGAGCTTTCCGGCGGGTCCCTGGAACAGCCCATGGTAATCGGCGTCAGTTTAAAAGATCAGGGGATAGACGGCCGGCCGGCGGCCACCGTCCGCCGGGAGGCCTATTTCGTTGAATTTGCCGCTTCGATCCGGGCCGTTGCCAGGATGCCGGTGATGGTGGTGGGCGGTTTTCGTACCCGTTCGGTGATGGTGGATGCCCTGCGGCGGGGCGAACTGGATGTGATCGGGCTGGGCCGTCCCATGATTGCCGATCCGGATATTGCCCGCCGTCTCATTGCGGGGGAAACGGACATCGCGCCGGCGCCTGAAAAAAACTTGGATCTCTTACATCTGCTTCCTTGGAATAACATGCAGCTAAAGCGCATGAGCGACGGATTGGAACCGGATCTCCAACTGAAGGGGGAAGCGGCGGCGGCGTGGTTCGCCGCCTGGGAAAAAGAGTATCTCTGCGCATTAATGGCCCATCGGCAGAAACGTTGATACCGCAAAATGTCAAAAAAAATGAGGCCGGAAATAAGCTTCCGGCCCCGTGCTCTTGCTGTTATTCTGCTTTTGCCTGTTCAATCACCCTGCCGCCTGACTGTACGTCGGCCCGTTCTATGGTGATCTTTTTCGGTTTTTCCTCTTCCGGGATTTCCTGTTCAAGACTGATTTCCAGCAAACCGTTAGCCAGTTTGGCCCCGTTCACTTTGGTGCCGCGATTGACGCTGAATTGCAGCGAGAAGTTGCTGCGGCTGATGCCCCGGTGAACCCAATTGTCTTTTTCGGTTTTTTTGTCTTCTTCATGCCGGCCCTCAATGACCAACTGGCCGTTGCGGGTGCTGACGTTCAGCTCTGATTCACGGTAGCCGGGCACGCTGACGGTAATGGCGTACTGATTATCGCCTTTTTTAACGATATCGTAAGAGGGACTGCCGGCAACCGGTTCATCGCCGGTCAGTCTGCTGAACAGCCGGTCGATTTGATTAAAACGATCTGACAGCAGCGAGTCGCTGAATGAAGGAATAAGTGAAAACGGATGTGTGATCATGGCTAATCTCCTGAGTGTTCAAAAGTTCAACCTTTTACCGGATTACTTCAATCCTCAGCCTTTAGATAGGGGTAAAAAAGCGGCTTTCAAGGGCCGAAAATGAAAAAAATGCCGAGGGATTTTCCTCGGCATCGGTACGTTGGCTATCCGCGGGCTTTCACTTAATAAATAGCCTGATAAAGCTGCTTGATTTCGGCGACGCTGGTCTGGCGGGGATTGCCGCCGGTACAGACGTCATCGAACGCCGCCTGGGCCAGCGCCGGAATATCCTGTTCCTTCACGCCCACATCCCTTAGGCGCGGCGGGATGCCCACATCCTTGCACAATGCCTTGACCGCGTTCACCGCCGCCAGACGCGCCTGTTCTATGGGCTGGTCTTTGGCCTCCGGATGGCCCATCGCCACGGCGATAGCCCGGAATTTTTCACCGGTATGGGCAGCGTTGTATTCCATGATATGCGGCAGCAAAATGGCGTTGGCCACCCCATGAGGCGTATTGTAGAAAGCGCCCAGCGGATGGGCCATGCCGTGCACCAGTCCAAGCCCCACGTTTGAGAAGCCCATGCCCGCCACGTATTGCCCCAGGGCCATATCGTCCACGCCCTGCGCATCGCCTTTCACCGACGCCCGCAGCGAGCGGGAAATAATCTCGATGGCCTTGATATGGAACATATCGGTCAGTTCCCAGGCGGCCAGGGTGGTATAGCCTTCAATGGCATGGGTCAGCGCATCGACGCCGGTGGCGGCCTTGAGAGAGGCCGGCATACTGGCCATCATATCCGGATCGATAATCGCCACCAGCGGAATATCATGGGGATCCACGCAAACGAATTTACGGCGGTTTTCCTCATCGGTAATAACGTAATTGATAGTGACTTCCGCCGCCGTGCCGGCGGTGGTGGGAATGGCAATAATGGGCACGCAGGGTTTTTGCGTTGCGGCCACGCCTTCCAGGCTGCGGACGTCAGCGAACGCCGGATTATTGATGATAATCCCGATGGCCTTGCTGGTATCCTGCGGCGAACCGCCGCCGATGGCGATCAGGTAATCCGCCTGGGCGGCCTTGAACGCGGCCACGCCACGGTTTACCACGCTGATGGTAGGGTTCGGCACCACTTCATCGAACACCGAGAACGCCAGACCCGCCTCATCCAGCAGGGCGGTGATACGGGTCGCTATTTTTACGCGCATTAGCTCTTTGTCGGTGACGATTAACGCTTTTTTATAACCGTGGGCTTTCGCTTCGTCAATAATATGGGAGACAGCTCCTCGGCCAAAATAGGCGGTTTGATTCAAAATCATTCGGTTAGTCATGAGAATTACCTTGACGTGATTAAAAGATTTTTTTAAGAAACATGAAGCCCTGAGTTTTCAGATTCCATGCTTGCGTCCGCTAACTTTAAATACCTTCTGCTTTAAATACCATGACGGCGCGCTCTAATACCGCCCATTATAATAATGAGCTGGTATTATTACCTTCTTGCCACTGCCACCTGCCGATGGAAACTGGCAATTTAATGAAGAATCCCCCTCCGGCGTGTCTATATCTCATTTTTCATGCCGTCAAAATGCGCTGGAATATTCTCTGTCAATAAAATGATGTGATGGATTTGTGATTCAGATCACTCGTTTCTTACGCTGTTTGCCATTTTTGCAAGGAAAATGGCATTGTCAAGAAGGCCATATTCTCCAAATCTTTTAATATATAAAAACTTCTGTAACCGCAGTTTTAAATTAGCTCTCTTTTATCTCTTTTTTAAAGAGGTCCTATTTTTTAAAGGAATTTCTCAAATGGGCAGTTCAATAATTCTCGGCATTTTTTGGCACTTCGTGGGTGCCGCTTCTGCCGCCTGTTTTTATGCACCCTTTAAGCAGGTCCGTCGATGGAGCTGGGAAACCATGTGGTCGCTGGGCGGCTTCTTCTCCTGGATCGTTTTACCCTGGACGGTGAGCGCCATACTGCTACCGGACTTCTGGGGTTATTACAGTTCTTTCTCACTGTCCACGCTGCTGCCGGTGTTTCTGTTCGGCGCCATGTGGGGCATCGGCAATATCAACTACGGCCTGACCATGCGCTATCTGGGCATGTCCATGGGCATCGGCATCGCCATCGGCATTACCTTGATAGTCGGCACGCTGATGACCCCTATCATTCAGGGTAAATTCGGCGCCCTGGTCCATTCCAGCGGCGGCCAGATCACCTTGCTTGGGGTATTCGTCGCGCTGATAGGCGTCGGCATCGTCAGTTATGCCGGCATGATGAAGGAGCGGGCGCTGGGCATCAGTACCCAAGAGTTCAACCTGAAGAAAGGGCTGCTGCTGGCGGTGATGTGCGGCATTTTTTCCGCCGGGATGTCTTTTGCCATGGATGCGGCCTTGCCCATGCATGAAGCGGCGAAAAATGCCGGTATCAGCCCGCTGTATGTGGCTCTACCGAGCTATGTGGTGATTATGGGCGGCGGCGCGATTGTCAATCTGGCCTTTTGTTTTATCCGGCTGGCCACCAAACCCGAGCTGTCGCTGAAGGCGGATTTATCCCTGGCTAAACCCTTGCTGCTTGCCAACGCCCTGTTCTCCATTCTCGGCGGTGTGATGTGGTATCTGCAATTTTTCTTCTATGCCTGGGGCCAGGCCAATATTCCGGTTCAATATCACTATGTCAGCTGGATGCTGCATATGAGTTTTTATGTGCTGTGCGGCGGCATCGTGGGACTGGTGCTCAAAGAGTGGAGCGGTGTGGGCAAAAAACCGGTGCGCCGGCTGTGCCTCGGTGCGCTGGTGATTATCCTGGCGGCCAATATTGTCGGTCTCGGTATCGCGTCCTGAGATAGGAGATAGCACTGATGACTATACGTAATCTTGCCGCGGTGGATCTCGGCGCCTCAAGCGGAAGGGTAATGCTGGCGAGCTGGCAGTCCGATACCCAAACCCTGGGCATCAAGGAAATCCATCGGTTCGATAACGGCTTCAAACCCGTGGGCGGCCATGACTGCTGGGATCTCGACGGGCTGGAAAAGGAGATACTCACCGGCCTCACCAAGCTTGGGAACAATGTCTTCCCGCTGGACGGTATCGGTATCGATACCTGGGGAGTGGACTATGTCCTGCTGGATGAGCAGGGAGCGCGGGTCGGCGAAGCGGTCTCCTATCGCGACCATCGCACCGACGGCGTGATGGCGCAGGTCACCGCCGAATTGGGATATCAATCCCTTTACCGCCATACCGGCATTCAGTTTTTGCCGTTTAATACGCTTTACCAATTAAAGGCCCTGTGTGCCCAGACGCCGGATATTATTCCCCGGGTGGCGCATTTCCTGATGATCCCGGATTATTTCACCTACCGCCTGACCGGCAAGATGAATCGGGAATATACCAATGCCAGCACCACCCAGATGCTTAATCTGCAAAACGGCGACTGGGATCAAAGCCTGCTTGACTATCTGGGCATTCCGCGCCGCTGGTTCGGCACCCCGCGTCTGCCGGGCAATACGGTGGGGGAATGGGCCGGTCCTTCCGGGCGCCGGGTGCCCGTAATAGCCGTGGCCAGCCACGATACCGCCAGCGCGGTGGTGGCTTCGCCGCTGAAAGACAGGCATAGCGCCTATTTGAGTTCCGGCACCTGGTCGCTGATGGGGTTTGAAAGTGATGTTCCCTATAACAGCGAACAGGCGCTGGCGGCCAATATCACCAACGAGGGGGGCGTCAGCGGCACCTACCGGGTATTGAAAAATATCATGGGACTTTGGCTGCTTCAGCGCATCTGCCGTGAGCAAAACCTGACCGATTTACCGGCGCTGATCGCCCAGGCGGCCGCAGAGCCCCCTTTTGCCAGTCTCATCAATCCCAACGACGATGGATTCCTCAATCCCCCGTCCATGGTGGACGCCATTCGCGCCGCGTGCCGCGAAACCGGCCAGCCGGTGCCGCAAACCGACGCGGCGCTGGCCCGTACCGTTCTGGACAGCCTGGCGCTGTGTTACCGCCGGGTCTTGCAGGAGTTAAGCCAGTTGCGCGGGGCCAAGCTGAACCATCTCTATATCGTCGGCGGCGGCTGCCAAAACCAGCTGCTCAATCAACTGTGCGCGGATATATGTCAGATTCCGGTTACCGCCGGCCCGGTGGAAGCCACCACGCTCGGTAATGTCGGTTGCCAATTGATGACGCTGGGAGATGTGCCCGATCTCGCCTGCTGGCGACGCATTGTGGAGCGCAGCTTCCCGCCGCGTCATTTTTCACCCCGTCGGGTTCCCGAGCTTGCCGCAGTATGGCAGCGGTTTAAGGAAATCTGTCATTTTCAACAGGAAACAGCAATATGAATAACTCTCCCGAACAAGCCTGGCTGCTGGCGAAACAGCGTTTTTCCGATGTGAATGTCGATGCCGAGGCGGCATTAAAATTCCTGGATACCCTGCCGATTTCCATGCACTGCTGGCAAGGAGACGACGTCACGGGTTTTGAGAATCCGGAAGGTTCGCTGACCGGCGGCATTCAGGCTACCGGCAACTATCCGGGCAAGGCGCGCAACGCCGCCGAGCTCCGGGCGGATCTGGAACAGGCATTTAAACTGATTCCGGGGCCGAAGCGCCTTAACCTGCATGCCATCTATCTGGAAGCCGAAGGTAAGGTTGAGCGTAACGAAATCGAACCGAAACACTTTAGCGGCTGGGTAGAGTGGGCGCGCCGGCACCAGCTCGGACTCGATTTCAACCCCACCTGTTTTTCCCATCCCCTCAGCGCCGACGGTTTTACCCTGTCCCACGCCGATAAAGGCATTCGCCAGTTCTGGATCGAGCATTGCCAGGCCAGTCGCCGTATATCGGCCTATTTCGGCCGTGAGCTGGGTACCGCTTCCGTCATGAATATCTGGGTGCCGGACGGTATGAAGGATTTGACCATCGACCGGCTGGCGCCGCGTCAGCGCCTGCTGGAGTCGCTGGATGCCGTCATCGCGGAAAAAATCGACGTCAAATACCATATTGATGCGGTGGAAAGCAAACTGTTCGGCATCGGCGCTGAAAGCTTCACCGTGGGCTCCAGTGAATTCTTTTTGGGATATGCTACCAGCCGGGGTACCGCCCTATGTCTCGACGCCGGCCATTTCCATCCCACCGAGGTCATTTCCGACAAAATTACCAGCGCCATGCTGTTTGTCCCCCGTCTGCTGCTGCATGTCAGCCGTCCGGTACGCTGGGACAGCGACCACGTGGTGCTGCTGGACGACGAAACACAGGCCATCGCCAATGAAATCGTGCGCAACAAGTTCTTTGATCGGGTGCATATCGGTCTGGACTTCTTTGATGCCTCCATTAACCGCATCGCCGCCTGGGTCATCGGTACCCGCAATATGAAAAAAGCACTGCTGCGCGCCCTGCTCGAACCCACCGAACAGCTGCGTCAGTTGGAGCAACAGGGGGATTACACCGCGCGTTTAGCTCTGCTGGAAGAGCAAAAATCCTTGCCCTGGCAGGCGGTCTGGGACCGCTATTGCCAATGGCATGACACGCCGGTGGGCGGCGACTGGCTGTCGGCGGTACGTCGCTATGAAATATCGGTGCTGCCGCGCCGTGGGGGGAATAACGCTTAGCGCGTTAAAAAAAACCGGCATTTCCCGTTCCGCGGGCATGTTGCCTGCGGAACGGTGCTTAAGAAGCGCCACCTCAGTCCACCCCACCTTCATTGGCAACAATTCAATTTAATCAAATAGGTAAGTCCCGCAGTTTTATGGATTTGAATGATCTTGGCCGCTATGATGAAACCGGCAATTTTATTCATGCGATCATTTATCTCGATTAAATTTATAGGTGCTTTACTGCGCCAAGGGAGAGGCTTATACGATGGATAATGTGAATGGATATTATACTTCATGCAAGATAACGTTAATTCCATGCAATGTTGAAAATAATAACGAAAAATCATTGAAAATGCTTAATGATCTTTCAGTAAGATATTTTCAGCTTTGCAAGAGTAATATGGCCTATCAGTTCTATGAGATTGATGAACTGATATCTAAAATACAGAGCGGCGATAAAATCGATAATAAAGATGCGCAGGGAATAAATGAAATTTGTGAGTCATTATGTCAAAAGGAATACCACGCTGTTGAAATGTTAAAATCCTACCAAGCGCTGGCGGGCGAAAACCCCACCCTGACATGTTTTCCCTGGAACGGGCGAATTATTGATTACGCCACGCTACGTCGTAGCCTGGCGGAAGAAATTGTTGCTAAAGAAGTCAGGGCTAAGGTTTTTGAGCAGCTTGCTGAATTATTTACCTGCGCTTTGTTGCTTGATGTTGACAAAGCCGCTATTTATCGGAGCAGCATGCGTTTTCTTGATGCCCTGACGCTTTGCTTATACACGGATAAGGTCTTTGCCGCGAGGGCGAGCGTGGAGGCGCTTGGCAACATGTTTGGATTAAATATGTCCGTTATGCCGGTGTTAACGGACTTTTGCAATGGTATGTGTCTGCGCATGGACTTGTTGCCTTTGTTGGAAAAGGGCTATGGAATCCTTTTCCGTAACAATGATTTGCTTGATGACGACGAAATCAGTTATTTGCGCATTCTTAAAGGCGCGTTCGCTGAAATCGCCGCCGTGGTGGAGCAGCATTACGGTACTCTCGACTATGCTCAAGAGCAGGGTATCCACGTGCCCGAGTGTTTTTTCAGCTATAACCTGATCGATTAACGCACTGCTTTGCCATGCTCAACCTGTTGACAGCCTTGGCCTGACTGGCTCATTGTCGCCGGCGTCATTCCTGAATGGCCCTTTTCCTACGGGCCACTGGTTAATGGCGGCGGTGTCGAATTCGACATTATGGTATATAAATCAATGCAATAGACCGAAAGGCAGCACCCCTGCCAGTCATATCTTCAAATTGTCGGTGGGGATGATTGATTATAACAATCTGGATTTAACCGAAAGCGGCGAGAACGAATGGCTGTGCCTCAAAATAGCCGAGCAGTTCGGACTGCCGACCGCACAATCAGGTCCGGGTATAGCGCAACCATACGCCGTCATGGTCGGTTTTTTCCACCGACGCCAGCTTCAGGTAGGCGGGCTTTTGCCAGGCGTCCACCGGGATATCAAATGATGCGGCGTGGCCGGTGCGGCCGTCCACAATGGGCACAATCAACACGCTGACCTCGTCCACCAGTCCGGCATTGACGAACGCGCCGCAGACATGGCCGCCGCCCTCGACAATCAATTTTTTCACTCCCAACTCCCGGGACAGGGTTTCCACCACCGCCGCCAAATCAAGCTCGCTCTTGCCGCCGAACAGATAGGAGACGCCGATGGACTGAAGATAGGCCAGGTAATCATCGCTCACCTGCTCCGTGAGCACTTCGATTACATGGGAATCCAGGGCGGTATTGCGCTGCCAGCCCACCCGTCCCTTGGGATCGATGGAGATGGCGTATTGCGCGGCGTCGCGCACGGCGAATACGTTGGCGCGGGGCAGCGGCGCTTTCGCCAGCCCTTTCGGATACTCAATGCTGTGGGCCACTTCCTGCATGGTTACCCGGCCGCAAATCCAGCCGTCGGCCTTAAAGCTGGCGGCGGTAGATTCATAAAGATCGCCGGTGTATTTCAGGTTCCAGCCATCGGTAAGGCTGCGGCCGTCTATGGCGGACAGCATATGGCATATGATATAAGGCTTCATTTTTTATACCCTTCATCTTTCCAAGTAAAAGTGACCGATTCCCTGAAATCATTCCGGATAAAACGCCGGGTCCATAAATTGTTCAAAGGACCACGGGCAGGAAGAGGGGAAAACGGTGCGTTTAATATTGGTTTCACGCTCCGCGCTTATCACCGCGTCGCCATAGGCATCTTCGATAATTTCCGGCAGGTTATGTTTGAGGCTGGGGCTTTTTTTCAGGCGGCGCTCTATCTTACGGCGCTGCTCCTCAATGGTCAGTCTCCAGCTCCGTCCTTGTCTTTCCGCTTGGAATTGCCATTTCAGCAGATGGATGAACAGAACTTCAAGACGAGACTCAAGCTCATTTTCCGCACTGGTTCCCATCGACTCAATTTCCTCCAGCAGATTTTTGGTATCCAGCTCAGCGAGACGGCCTGAACGCAATAACTCTGCCTGTTCCTGAGTCCACCCATAAAAGTCGCTGTCATAACGGGTTGTCATAGTTACTCCCCTGAATTTCAGGTTATCCTGCGGATAACCTGAGTTTGTCAGAGAAAAACGCGTCAGTCAAAACTGGCGCATTGTTGTAAAATTATTCGATATTTCGGTGGTTCGATGATTAATGCAGAACCACCGAATCTTCGACGATCTCCCCATCCAAGGTTCGGTCCAGCAAATCCAGCCGTTCATTCAGGATATACAGCAGCAGTTCTTTTACCACCGGGTGCGGTATTTCAATGGCGGCATAGGCCAGCGCACGGCAATGATCGACGATTTCTTCCAAATTGAGGGGTGAAGAATCATACATGATTCACCCCCGAGATAAGGTGAGTGTGCTGCGGACGAGTAGGGATAAAAAAAGTAGCCATAGACAGCCCCTATAGTGATGGAGGATCAACTACTACCCGAGACGTCAATCTCAAGGGTGGTAGCCCAGACAGAGTTGACGTTACCGGTCACTACAGCCGGCGCTTTTTGCAAAGCCCCTGCCTGGGCCACCATAATGGGGTGTGCGCAGATGCTACTTGATTGTACTGCATTATCAAGCACTGAGTGATTGTCGGAACGTCAATTCCGGCTGCGGATTTTGCCGCAGCGGGTGGACTATACCTTAGCCATTTCATTCAAAGCAACCCCCTGGAATGACAAGAATAAATCAGAAAAATTAATTCAGAATCCGCTTCGCAATTCTCCACCTGGGCCTTTGTGAAAGAGACAGATGAAATGCAATAATATGCCAACCCGTAAAAATGCTGCTTTTGAGCTGAACACAGCATCAAATCAGTAAGCGCGCCCAAACGAAATGGGCGCGCTTACTTAACAATAGACAACCGGTGACCCTATAGGGGATTAATACCGCTGCTCATCGTTCTCCGGAGACAGCGGGAAAACTTCCGCAGGACGGCCATTAACCGTGGTGCCGCCCTGGAAGACGGTGGGCCCGACGCCGTTGATCCAGTTGATGAAGGTCTCCGGCGGCGCTGAAAGCCGGGAAAGTTCAGCGATTTCCTCATCGCTCAGCCGTACTTCCAATGCGGACAGGTTGGCTTCCAACTGATCCAGCCGTCGCACGCCGATAATGGATGATGCCACCCCCGGCCGCGACTGGACCCAGGCCAGGGCTACCGCCGCCGGCGTGGCGCCGTGGGCGGCGGCAATAGCGATTAGCGCGTTGATAATGGCATATTCACGATCCCCCAGCGAGTCGGCCTTGCTGTCGCTGCGGCCGCCTTGGGCGACGGAACGGTTATCGCGCCGGTATTTGCCGGATAAAATTCCCCCCGCCAGCGGCGACCAGGGTACCACCCCCAGCCCCAGCTCAAGGGCCATGGGGATCAGTTCGTCTTCCACGGTGCGTTGCAATAATGAGTATTCAATTTGCAACGCAATGAGCGGGGACCAGCCGCGAAACTGGGCCAGGGTTTGCGCCTGGGCGACTTTCCAGGCCGGCGTGTCGGAAAAACCGATATAGCGCACTTTGCCGCCGGCCACCAGGCTATCCATGGCGCGCATGGTTTCTTCAATGGGTGTAAAGGCATCCCAGGCGTGCTGCCAGTAAAGGTCGATATAATCGGTCTGCAACCGGCGCAGCGACTGTTCGCAGGAGGCGATGATGGTCTTGGCGCTGCAGCCGCCGCCGTTGGGATCGCCCCGATACATATTGCCGGAGAATTTTGTGGCCAGCACCACCCGATCGCGCCGGCCGCCATCGCGGGCGAAGAAATCGCCGATGATTTTCTCGGAATGGCCTTTGGTATACATATTGGCGGTATCGATAAAATTGCCGCCCCGGTCAAGGAATGTCGCCAGGATGGTTTCTGATTCGCTGACCGATGATCCCCATCCCCAGTCTTCGCCGAAGGTCATGGTGCCCAGGCAAAGGGGGCTGATGCGCAGGCCGGACCGGCCGAGAGTGAGATAAGCGTCGAGAGACATAAAAGGCTCCTGTTAGGCATGGGGCGCACTGATGCACGCTTGTTCAGCAATGAATCATCGCTGTTATAGCGGGAGCATGCCATGCCCAATCGTCCGTTATTTATGCGCAATCGTGCGGGATTATGACGCCCCGCGACATATCCCTACCTGACCGAAGCGCAGCGAGGGGACAGGCCCGGCGGTTATCAGCGGTTGCGATCGAATTCCTCGCGCGCCCGTTCTACTGCGGGCAGATAATCGACGGTCCAGTCGTACAGCGCTTGGAAAGGTTGTTTTAGGGTATGGCCCAACGGGGTAATGCGATACTCCACCGCGATGGGGGAGGCGGTAATGACGCGCCGCGCGACAATGCCGTTGCGCTCCAGGCGCCGTAAGCTCTGCGTGAGCGCCTTTTGGGTTATGCCATCGAGGCGGCGCTTGATGACATTAAAGCGCAGCGGCTCGGCGCAAAGAGCGGCAAGGATCAGTACCGACCATTTATCCGCAATCTGATCCAGCAGTAAGCGGCTCGGGCAATCCGCCGCCGAGAAGATATGGCATTCAGCTGCCGGCGCGGCGTTTTGCGTTATGCTGCCCACCGGGTGTTGCACTTCGGACATGGCGGTTTCCTGTTGGCTACCTGGTAGCGTTAAAGTGCCTGATTGACTCGAGGTATACATAATATACCATCAAAGCCTTGTCGTTAACCGGAGCTTAAATTTATGAACGCACCGCAAGTGGATATCCTGTTCCAGCCTTTCCGGATAAAATCCCTATCTTTAAAAAACCGTATCGTCATGGCCCCCATGACCCGTTCCTTCTCGCCGGCAGGCGTGCCGGGAGAGAATGTCGCCGCCTATTATCGCCGCCGGGCCGAGGCCGAGGTGGGGTTGATCCTTTCAGAGGGTACGGCTATCGATCGGCCGGCGTCCAGGAACGATCCGCAAGTGCCGTTTTTCCATGGTGAAGCGGCGCTGGCGGGCTGGCAGCGAGTGATAAATGAAGTCCACGCCGCCGGCGGCAAGATGGGGCCCCAGCTTTGGCACGTAGGCGCGGTGGCCAGTTTCCAAACCGACTGGGTGCCCGATGTCCCGGTTGAGAGTCCGTCGGGCCTGGCGGCGCCGGGAGTGCCCCGAGGCGAGATCATGAGCGATGAGGCCATTGCCGATACCCTTGCCGCCTATGGCCGGGCGGCGGCCGATGCCAAGCGGCTGGGCTTCGATACCTTTGAGATCCATGGCGCCCATGGCTACTTGATTGACCAGTTCTTTTGGTCCGAAACCAATCTGCGCAAGGATCGTTTCGGCGGCGCCACGATAAAAGATCGCGCCCGGTTTGCCGGCGAGGTATTAAAGGAGATGCGTGCGGCGGTGGGTCCAGACTATCCCATTATCTTGCGGATCAGTCAGTGGAAGCAGCAGAATTACACCGCCAGGCTGGCCGAAACCCCCGATGCCATGGCCGACTGGCTTGTGCCGCTGGTGGAAGCGGGGGCGGATGTGCTGCATTGTTCCCAGCGACGTTTCTGGGAGCCGGAGTTTCCGGACCAGGATGGTGCAAACGGGCTGAACTTTGCCGGCTGGGCCAAGAAGTTAACCGGCGCCGCCGCCATCAGCGTCGGTTCGGTGGGATTGTCGGGGGATTTTCTCGGCAGCTTCGGCGGGGAAAGCGCCAGTCCGGTGGGATTGGATAATCTTGTCCAGCGGATGGAGCGGGATGAGTTCGACCTTATTGCCGTTGGCCGTGCGCTGATCACCGAGCCGCGCTGGGCCGCCAAGGTGCGCACAGGAGAAACCGAAAATATGCCGGATTTCAGCCCGGCGGCGCTGGGTGAACTATTCTAGGGGGAAAACGAATAAAACCCCATTGCCGCGGTCTCCCTTTAACACGTTCGTTGCACGGTTGGTGATAGCGGGCCTACCGTGGCATGGGGCGCTCCGCGGCCGGCTATGGCCGCTTCGACCCCATTGCCGCGGTCTCCCTTTAACACGTTCGTTGCACGGTTGGTTGTAGCGGGCCTACCGTGGCATGGGGAGCTTATAGGACAATGGGCGCTTTAGTGCTGCTGCTTGCGGCCCTGCTGGTCGAGCTGTGCAAACTCTTCATCGGTCAGGGTCACATTGGCCGCCGCCACGTTTTCTTCCAGATGCTTCACGCTGCTGGTGCCGGGAATGGGCAGCATAACCGGGCTGCGCTTCAATATCCAAGCCAGGGCGATTTGGCTGGGAGTCGCCCCTTTCTGTTTCGCCAGCGTATCCAGCAAGGAGCCGGGTTTGGCCAGGTCGCCTGAGGCCAGGGGGAACCAGGGGATAAAACCGATATTGTTTTCGGTGCAGTAATCCACCACCGCTTCATGGCTGCGCGTCACCAGATTGTACATGTTCTGCACCGAGACCACCGGGAAGAACTTTTGCGCTGCTTTGATCTGCGAAACGTCCACTTCGCTTAATCCCACATGGCGGATCAAACCCTCTTTTTGCATCTGCGCGATGGCGCCGAACTGTTCTTCCGCCGGAACTTTGGCATCGATACGATGCAACTGCCACAGGCCGATTTGTTCGACGCCCAGTTTACGCAGGCTCAGCAATACCGCCTGGCGCAGATACTCCGGACGTCCCACCGGCTGCCAGATATTCGGTCCATGGCGGGTCAGTCCGCCCTTGGTGGCGATGAGCAGGCCTTTATAAGGATGTAACGCCTCATGAATCAGCTGTTCGCTGACGTCGGGACCATAACTGTCGGCGGTATCGATAAAATTGACGCCCAGTTCAGGAAGGCGGCGCAAGGTGGCGAGACAGGCTTCCCTGTCGGCCGGTTGTCCCCAGATACCTTCGCCGGTGATGCGCATGGCCCCAAAGCCCAAACGGTTAATGGTGAAATCCCCAAGCTTGAATTGGCCTGATGCGGCTGCGTTAATCGTACTCATAATGTGTTCCTTATGATAGGAAAGAGGAATTGCTCAAAACGGCCCCAAGCAGCGGCCGGTGATAAAGATGCATAACGCGGTTCGATCTAAAATGTAGCTTGCGTCATGGCTTTCGACATGGTGGGCGGGGAATCGTTTGTGGAATTTACACTCAACAGGGCGCAGAACAATCCCGCCATCCCAGGCCGCCAAAAATGATAATTGACAGTACTACCAAGGCAATACTAGCTCTCCGGACTTAAGGGGGAATGACAATGCGTGCCATGCCTGATGCTTATTCGAAGACGGAGGCCAGGAAGCTATCGAACGTCCGCTGGGTGAAGGCAATTGTAGTCGCATCGGTGAGTTTGCCCTCCTTCACCTTGGCGCTGATATTGCTCATGGCTATTTCCGGCAGAGGCGCGCGTATGGCCTATCATCAACATCCCTCCGCCAGCTTACCCAGGTCATCATGGGGACGCTATCGATTCAAACCGAAGAGAGCCTTCGTCTGGTTCCGCCCGGACGGGCCGTTTGGATAACAGACGGATTGCCCACTTAGCGTTTATTACAGTGAGCCATCCGAAATCATCAATTGCTTTATCTTGGCCGACCAAGCCGTACGCGTGCAGGCTCAGTGCCGGACTTTTACCATCACGCCGCTGTTAAAAGCGTCGTTGGAGGAAGTGGTGACTTTTTCACGGCCTGTGTTTGGCTTTTCAAAACGAGTAGGGGCAAGGTGCATGAGCAAAGGATATCAGTATTCTACTAAGGATTAATTATTTCAGCTCTCACTATCAAGTATAGTTATCCAATGATTCAGCGC
Organism: Sodalis sp. RH15; assembly: GCF_047324255.1. NCBI lineage: Bacteria > Pseudomonadati > Pseudomonadota > Gammaproteobacteria > Enterobacterales > Bruguierivoracaceae > Sodalis > Sodalis sp. RH15. The sequence goes on along the minus strand of NZ_CP178738.1, from coordinate 5,657,816 downwards.
GACAGAATACATTGCCCCGAAGATGCTGCCGAGTCCCATACCCACGGTGCCGCCTATAATCAATAAGATATTCTTGTGATCGGCATAAAAATCGGGGCGGTTACTGAGCTTGATACACTCCCTGAGAACCATCGCAGCCGACAATCCGGTGATGATTCCACCCATTGCGCCATAATTTAAGCCCAGATGAATGATGTCTTTAGGAGAGCCGCTTTTTCCCGGCTCCCCCGGCGCCAAATGGCTGTTTAAATCGTAAACCGCACTGGTAATGGCCTTGCCGCTGATGTATGTCGTGGCGGCCATAATTACTCCGCAGGAGATGCCGATTAAGCAGGATCGTACCGGCGATGGGGCAACATTGGATATTGTTTGAATACGCGTGCCCATATCAACATGAGTTTCGGAAAGAAGTGTTGTCATGGGGATATAATCATACCCTCGTGAACTATTATCGATGATCATATTTTTCTCTATTCTATTTGGAACATAAAAATGTATGAAACGGATCATCACATTATTATGGCTATTTTACTTTAAACATCAAACTACGGCATTCAGGTGAATCTGACTCAATAAGTATTGGCGCTTATTGAGCCTAAAACAATACCCGTGGGTTGTTGGTTTGGCTTAATGGCGGAGAATCGCTCTTCGGGGCCTCATAAGACGCCGCCTCTTTCGCCGGGAAAATGGTTAAATATCAAAATGCTGTTCTCTGATGATGATAGGGGGATGACCTGAGCAGGCCAAATGGCTATCGTCCGTATTATGAACTTGTTGCAAATGGACAGCATACAGCATGCCGGCAATAGCGCCGAATGATAACCCTATGGCCGCGCCAATTTTCAACAGTTGTTTCTTGGCGTGATCATAATCTTCGCTGACGTTTATGAAATTCATGTTTCTCCTGATAATAGCCGCTACCGCCAACCCGGATAAGATGCCGCCGGACAGGCCATATTTCAAACCTGCACTCATTACCTCGCCATAAGTCTGAGGTGAGACGCTTTCGCAAGGCGCCAACAACTCGTTTATATCATAGACCGCGGATGAGATTAATTTAGCGCCGGCATACGAGGCGGTTGACACGAGCGCGCCGCAGGCAAAGCTGGTACGGCAGGCCGGATCTTGCCACAGGGGGGAGTTGGACACGCGCTGAAAAATAGCGCTTATGCCGCGTTTGCTTTTTGATAAAAACGTACTTCCGGGGATAGCGGTATCATTAGTTCTGATTGGCTCGGAATCAATATTCATATTTTCCTCTATAGCATTGAGTAGACATGGCTTTTTTAAAATAAATGAAGGCATAGGGTATCAATAAGCATTTTACGGTTAGTATATATTATCGTACCCGCTGTGCGGTGGCGGCCAAGGGTTAATCGTTAATCATTGACGGATTATAATTTGCGTGGTGATGGCCATTTGCATGGTAATTATCCTGTGCGTGATGATAGTAATCAGGATAATCTTGCTGTAGTGAAACGGAATACACCGCGCCGGCCAGACCGCCGGCTATCATCCCTAAGGTCCCACCGATGACCAATAATAAGTCTTTGGAATGGCCCTTATCCGGGGAGCGGTTACTGATTCTGCTTAATTCATTGAGCAGCAGCGCTGTTGATAAGCCGTAAATGGCCCCGCCCGCGGCGCCATAACCTATACCAGCGGATAACAGTTCTTTGATAGCCTGGCAGGCGCTGCCTTCCCTATAAAACAGCGAGCGGTTTATATTATGGACGGCGGCTGAGATTGCCGTGCGGCTGAGATAGATGGGGAGCGTTAACATTGCGCAGCCCGCAATGCCGGTTATCCAAGAGAATGCTTTCGGCAGGGCGGCGTTGGATGCGCTTTTGAAAGATTTACCCATGCCGTTGTTGCGTTGGGATGAAGGCTTTGTTGTGGAAGAAAAGTAGTATTGATTAATATTTGAAGAAAAATAGGTAGTCATATTTATTCTCTGCAATTTTTAGAATTTAAATAAAATATGTTTGAGTGTCCGCAATAGTGTGAATAGTGTGTCCAGACGAAATTTATCATCTGCGAGATCTGAATCCATTAAATACCTTCACTTGTTGAGCCTGTGTTAATATTTCCAGCAGTGCTGATTTATAGATAGCCCGGCGTGGCAAAGTTCCCTGACAAACTTCATCTGGCGCTGTCCCTTTTCCTGCGATATACCTTACCCAAGGCTATAACCATACGGCGGGCCCGCTCGCCGGGCGGCACAAGGGCTTTGTTATGCATAAACAGGATTGCTGGTGGCATCGTTCGTCGGTTTACCAAATTTATCCACGCAGTTTTTGTGATAGCGACGGCGATGGCATCGGCGATCTGGCCGGTATCCGGTCCAAGCTGGACTATCTGGCTTTGCTGGGGGTGGACGTGCTGTGGCTGTGCCCGGTTTACGCCTCCCCCAACGATGACAACGGTTATGATATCGCCGATTATGGCCGGATTATGCAAGAGTTCGGCACCATGGCGGATATGGAACTGCTGATAGCCGAGGCGGGTAAGCGCGGCATGAAAATCATGATGGACATTGTCGCCAATCACACCAGCGATGAGCATAAATGGTTTATGGAAGCGCGGAAATCAGCGGATAACCCTTATCGAGATTATTATATCTGGGCCAAACAACCCAATGCATTGTCTTCCACCTTCGGCGGCAGCGCCTGGCAGTATGAAGCGGAAACCGGTGAATATTATCTGCATCTCTTTAGCAAAAAACAGCCGGATTTAAACTGGCGCAATCCCCAGGTGCGCCAGGAGATCGCGGATATTCTCATTTTTTGGCTGGACAAGGGCATCGGCGGCTTTCGGTTCGATGTTATCGATCTGATTGGCAAGGTTCCGGAACAGGGCATTACCGCCAACGGTCCCCGGCTGCACGAGTATGTCCGCGAGCTGAATGAAAAAAGCTTTGGTCCGCGGAATGTGCTGACGGTGGGGGAATCCTGGACGGCGACGCCGGAAACCGGCCATCTGTGGAGCTCTCCGGCGCGGCATGAGCTGAGCATGATTTTCCAATTCGGCCATCTTACCCTGGATCAGGCGCAGCCCGGCGGGGAAAAATGGGATCTCGCTCCATACTCTCTGCTTGATTTGAAGTCGTTGTTGAGCCGGTGGCAGACAGAGTTATACGGCAGGGGCTGGAACAGCCTGTTCTGGAACAATCATGATACGCCGCGGGCGGTGTCCCGATTCGGCGATGAAGGCGAATATCGGCTACAAAGCGCCAAAATGCTGGCTACCGTGATGTACGGTATGGCCGGAACGCCGTTTATCTACCAGGGAGAGGAAATCGGTATGACCAATGTCCGCTTTACCGATATGGCGGATTATCGTGATATCGAGACCCTTCATCTCTACCGGGATCGGCTGGCTGCCGGCCATGGCGCGGGCAGCATCATGGCTTCAATCTACGCCAAGGGCCGGGATAACGCCCGTACGCCGATGCAGTGGGATGGGGGCGAGCATGCCGGTTTCAGCAGCGGCGCGCCCTGGATAAAGGTGAACCCCAACTATAGCGAGATTAATGTCGATGCGGCTTTGAAAGATCCCTACTCGATTTTCCATTTCTACCGCCGTTTGATAGCGCTGCGCAAAACCGCGGACTGGCTGGTTTACGGCAGTTATGAATTATTACTGCCGCGGCATGAACAGCTGTTTGCTTATGTGCGTGAATACGATAACCGCCGGTATCTGGTGTTCGGTAATTTCAGCCGTCAGACCTTGGCCATCAACCCGGCGGACCTGCGGATCTCTCCCCAGGCGGCCAGCATATTGCATAATTATACCGCTGTGCCCCTGCTGGAGCAGGGGATTATCCGACCATGGGAAGGAGGTATCATCAGCCTGTGAGGGCGAATCCGGCTTAAGCCAGTACGGTGGCGTCCCCCCGCACAAATACCGGTATGGTATCGATGGGGGTGTCCACCTCTATCCAGCCGCCGCCGGGCCGCCGTTGATCGGTTAACAGGTCCCGCCAGCCGTCGCCGGGTGGGAGGTAGACCCGCCGTGACTGCATGCCCTGGGCCAGTACCGGCGCCACCAAAATCTCCGGGCCGAACATATACTGGTCCTCTATCTCCCAGCAGGCCGGGTCGTCGGGAAAATCATAAAAGAGCGGCCGCATGACCGGCGTGCCCTTTTGATGCGCCGCCACCATCTGGTCATGAATATAGGGCCGCAGGCGCTCGCGGATGCCCAGCCAGCGGGACATGATCCGTTCGTTTTCCTCGCCGAAGCTCCAGAGCTCGTTGGGGGATCCGCTGTTGCACTGTTCAACGCCGTCGCGGTACATTTCCGGCGGCGGGATTTCCGGTTCCCGGCACCCGTGCAGGCGGCACACCGGGCAAAATACCCCCCACTGGAACCAGCGGATCAAGAGTTCCCGGAAGGCGGGATCGTCATGCCGTCCCCCCTGGAAGCCGCCGATGTCGGTGGTCCACCAGGGAATGCCCGCCAGACCCATGTTCAAGCCGGCCACCACCTGATTATGCAGGGCATGGAAAGATGAGTGTACGTCCCCTGACCAGGCCAGCATGCCGAAACGCTGGCTGCCGGCCCAGGCGCAGCGAACCAGGTTGAGAACATCCCGCTGCCCCTCCCGCCGTTGGCCGTCATACAGGCACTGGGCGAATTTTTGCGGATAGATGTTGCCCACTTCCAGCGCGGTACCCATAAAATAACGATAATTGTCAAAATGGTAGGTCCGGTACTCCGGTTCCGCCATATCGAGCCAGAACCAGCGGATACCGATATCGTAATAGTTCTGTTTGATTTTTTGCCAGACATAATCCCGCGCGCCGGGATGGGTGGTATCAACAAAAGTGGTGCTGCCCCTGGAATCAAGAGTGATAGGTATGCCGCGATCGCTGCGGACCAGAAAATCTTCGGTTTCCATTTCGTTGTAGCTTTCGGCCCGCTGGTCCACGGTGGGCCACACGGAAACCATCAGTTCGATACCCATGGCCCGCAGTTTATCCACCATGGCCTTCGGGTTCGGCCAGTCAATGTCGTTGAAGCGCCAGGTACCCTGGATAGGCCAGTGAAAAGAGTCGATCACCAGTACCGACAGCGGCAGTTTGCGGCGTCGGTATTCTTCCGCCACCATCAGCACTTCGTCCTGGGTTCGGTAGCGTAATTTCGATTGCCAGAAACCGGTGGCGAATTCCGGCATCACCTCCACCGTGCCGGTGACCGCGGCATACTGCTCCACCAGCTCCGACGGCCGGTCCGCTGCGGTTATCCAATAATCAAGCTGATGGGTGACCCGCGCCCGCCAGAGGGTTTGGTTGTTGGCGAAATGCACTTCCCCCACCGCCGGATTGTTCCATAACATGCCGTAGCCCAGACTGGAGAGCATAAAGGGTACGCTGGACTGGGAGTTGCGCTGCGCCAGTTCCAGCACGCAGCCTTTCAGGTCCAGCATCGACTGCTGGTACTGCCCCATGCCGAATATTTTTTCATCCCGGTGGGCTTCGAAATATTGGGTCAGCTGATATTTCCCACCGGGTATAGGGTTGAATTCCCGTGCCTCGATTTCCAGCGGACTGACGTATTTTTCCTTTTTGATATCCCCCGGAATATCTTCGGTGGTTCTTTGCCGCCACCACTCCGACAGCAGCAGCTCTCCGCGCTGGTTGTAAAAAGCCAGCCGTCCGCGATTATCTATCTCCGCCGTGATATTGCCGTGGGTAATACGCACCATCGACGGCTTTTCCTTGATTTTCACCTGGTGATTGTCGGGGTCGGGCAGCAGGGCCCAGTTCTCTTGCAGATCCAGATGCGGTGAGCAGGTGGCCCGGATCCGCAGGCTATTTTTTCCCCAGGGTTCTATCACCAATTGCTGGCCGCTGGCGCGCCAGTAAACTTTATGATTTTTTACCGATAAGTTTGTCATTTCCAATCCTCACAGCGCGGGTGAAGCCGGTATTCAGGCCAGCGGAACGGTTACCGTTTTTTAACTATAGCAAGGCGGGTAAAAAAGCGAGGCGTGCGATCCTTTCCTGCCTCGGGGCGGCCTACTCGATTGCGGTCGCGGGATAACCGACGTTTTTTCCGAATTGTATTGGAGGGATCACTAATTTCTAGAATTGCCGGCCTACTCTCTATATAACTTGATGCTAGGATTCGCGGCCAGCTCTCTATCGAGCGGTATCCGGGACGCTTGTGGCGGGGTTGTGGGGGATTCCGTTGAAAGAGTGCGCAAACCAGGCGGGGGCATATGCTAACACTGCGGCAGTTACGGCATTTTATCGCAGTGGCGGAAGCCGGCTCCATTTCCGGCGCCGCCCAGGCGACGTTTGTGGCTCAGTCCTCTTTGACGCTGGCGGTTCAGCAGTTGGAGGATGAACTGGCGGCGCCGCTGTTCGAGCGTCACGCCAAGGGTATGACGCTGACCCACCAGGGGCATCAGTTCCTGCGGCAGGCCAATTTGATCCTGGCCACGGTGGAGAATGCCAAATTCAGCGTTCGGCAGGGGATGGAAAGCCTTAGCGGCGATCTGACCCTGGGGGTGACCAGTCTGGTGTCCGGTTATTTTCTGATGGATATACTCACCCGTTTTCGCGCCTGTTATCCGGGGGTCAACGTGCGCATCGTTGAGGATGAGCGGCGCTATATCGAGCATTTGCTGGTTAACGGCGAGATCGATATCGGGGTGTTGATACTGAGTAACCTTGAGGATCGCCACGCTTTGCAGACCGAGGTGCTGGTGCATTCTCCCTATCGGCTGTGGCTGCCGCCGCTGCATCCTCTTTTGGAGCAGGAGTCTATTGCCCTGGCGGATGTTGCTGCCTATCCGCTGGTGCAGCTTAACGCCGACGAGATGGAACGGCATGCCCGTCAAATTTGGGCCCGTGCCGGCCTGCATCCCTGTATCGCCATGCGCACCGCGTCTACGGAGGCGGTGCGTAGTATGGTGGCCGCGGGGCTGGGGGTATCTATTCAGCCCGATATGGCCTATCGGCCCTGGTCGCTGGAGGGCAGTATGATCGAGGCGCGCCAGTTGTCGGATCTTAACGAGCATTTGAATGTGGGCCTGGCCTGGCGGCGGGGTAACAGCCGTCCGGAGCTGATTGCGCCGTTTCTCGCCCTGGCGCGGGAAAAAACGCCGGGCCGCAAGCCGGTGGCATAAAGGTTCGGCCCCATTGGCACGGCCTCCCTTTAACAGTACGGTTTAAGCTTTAGTGATAGCGGGCCTACCGCGCCATGAGGCACTCGGGCGGGCGGAAAAACCACGCCCGCTTCGACCTCATTGGCACGGTCTCCCTTTAACACGTTCGGTTTAACCTTCGCTTAAAGCTGTTGACTTGTTAGAAGACCGCTATCCGGCTGTTTGGCAATTCATCCCGCATCCCTTCGCTTTTTCCGAACGCCACGTTCGTTATTTAGTATTTGTCGCTGGGCCCGTGGGCGGGATAGTCTCATCGATAAGATTATGTATAAGGTTATGTATATAAGTTGTTAACTCCCATGTCCGGGCCGGAGGGTTATCGCTTTGATCGATCAATCGCTGTTAACCGGGATTCCCTGGGTAAATTATATCGGTGGAGAAAAGGTCGCCGGCGAGGGATCGGCGGAGAATATTGTCAATCCCGCCACCGGCAAGGTGATTCTGACGCTGCGGGAAGCCGGCGAGGAGCAGGTGATGGGGGCGGTAGCCGCCGCGCACCGGGCCTTCCGGCAGTGGTCCTCCACCACGCCGGCCCATCGTGCGGGGGTATTGCTGGACATCGCGGCGGTCATTGAGCGCGATGGCCGGCAACTGGCCGGGCTGGAGGCGCTGAACTGCGGCAAACCCTTCCATCAGGCATTTAACGACGATATCGCCGCCGCCGCCGATGTGTTCCGTTTTTTCGCCGGGGCCGTGCGCTGCCGGCAAGGGCAACTGGCGGGTGAATATCTTCCCGGCCATACGTCGATGCTCAGACGCGATGCCATCGGCGTGGTGGCGTCTATCGCGCCGTGGAATTATCCGCTGATGATGGCCGCGTGGAAAATCGCGCCGGCCCTGGCGGCCGGCAACACCCTGGTGTTTAAACCTTCCGAGCATACTCCGTTATCCATTCTGGCATTGATGCACCGCCTGGACGGTCTGCTGCCGGGCGGCGTCATTAACGTGATGTTCGGCCGGGGCGAGACCACCGGGGCGGTGCTGGTGAATCATCCTCTGGTGCGGATGATTTCCGTGACCGGCGATACCGTGACCGGACAAAAGATTCTTCAGGCGGCGGTCGGCGGCATTAAACGTACCCATCTGGAGCTGGGGGGGAATGCGCCGGTGATTGTCTGCGATGATGCGGATCTGGCGGCGGTGGTGGCCGGTATCCGGCAGTTCGGTTATTACAATGCCGGCCAGGATTGTACGGCGGCCTGTCGCGTTTATGCCCAGGCCGGTATTTATCCCCGACTGGTGGAGGCTCTGGGAGAGGCGGTGAAAAGCCTGCGTTTCGGCCGGCCCATCGACGATGAAAACGATCTCGGCCCGCTGATTTCCGCCCGCCAGCGCGATCGGGTGGCCAGCTTTATCGAACGGGCGCTGGAACAGCCGCATATTTCCCTGATAGCCGGCGGCGGCGCCCATGACGGCCCCGGTTTTTTCTACCGGCCGACGCTTCTGGCCGGCTGTCTGCAACAGGATGAAATCATTAAGCGCGAGGTGTTTGGTCCGGTGGTCAGCGTGACCTGTTTCGACGATATCGAGCAGGTGCTGGAGTGGGCTAACGACTCGGAATACGGTCTGGCATCCTCGGTCTGGACGCGGGATGTGGATCAGGCGTTTTACCTGGCGTCGAAGTTGCAATACGGCTGTACCTGGATCAATACCCATTTCACTCTGGTGAGCGAGATGCCGCACGGCGGGCTGAAAAGCTCCGGCTACGGCAAGGATCTCTCCGGTGAAGCGTTACAGGACTACAGCGTGGTTCGCCACATCATGGCGAAATTCGACGGCCGGTTTCCCTCACGGCACTGAGCCTTTATGGTATGACAGGAGACAGGCGATGATGAAGATAACGCAGGCGGGTATGCTATGTTTGAGCTGGTTGTGCGGCGTAACGCTGGCCCAGGCCGCCGATCTGCCGACGCAATTGGGAAAAAGCGAGGGGCAGGTGGATATCATCGCCTGGCCCGGTTATATCGAACGGGGCCAGACCGATAAAAACTATGATTGGGTCACCGCGTTCGAAAAACAGACCGGCTGTCAGGTCAATGTGAAAACCGCCGCCACCTCCGACGAGATGGTCAGCTTGATGGCCAAGGGCGGCTACGATCTGGTGACCGCGTCGGGAGACGCTTCGCTGCGGCTGATTTACGGCAAGCGGGTCCAACCCATCAATACCGCGCTGATTCCCAATTGGCATAATGTGGATTCCCGTCTGTCGGGCGGTCCCTGGTTTAACGTCGACGGCAAGGTGTACGGTACCCCTTATCAATGGGGGCCGAATGTGCTGATGTACAATACCAAGGTTTTCACCACGCCGCCGGACAGCTGGGCGGTGGTGTTCGAGCCGCAGAACCTGCCGGACGGCAAAAGCAACAAGGGGCGGGTGCAGGCTTACGACGGCCCCATCTATATCGCTGATGCGGCGCTTTATCTCAAAAGCACGCGGCCTGAACTGGGTATCAAGGATCCCTATCAGCTGAACGAAACGCAATACCAGGCGGTGCTGGCTTTGCTTAAGCAGCAGCATCCGCTGATCCACCGTTACTGGCACGATACCTCGGTACAGATGAGCGACTTTAAAAACGAGGGCGTGGTGGCCTCCGGCGCCTGGCCGTATCAGGCCAATGGCCTCGAGGGGGAGGGGCAGCCTATCGCCACGGTAATACCCAAGGAGGGGGTAACCGGTTGGGCGGATACCACCATGCTGCACGCCGACGCCAGTCATCCCAACTGCGCCTACCGCTGGATGAACTGGTCGCTGGAACCGAAGGTCCAGGGTGACGTGGCCGCCTGGTTCGGTTCAGTGCCGGCGGTGCCGGACGGCTGTAAAGCCAGCACCCTGCTGGGGGCGAAAGGCTGCGAAACCAACGGGTTCAATCAGTTTGCAAAAATTGCCTTTTGGAAAACCCCCACCGCCAAATGCGATAGCGCCGGCGGCGGTCAGTGCGTGCCCTACAGCCGCTGGACGCAGGATTATATCGCCATTATGGGCGGGCGCTGAAGAGGTAGCCGCAGCGTACGGGGCGGCAAAGAGCGGGACATCAATGCTGAGGCGGATGTCCGTTGACCTGGAGGAAAATGACTATGACCAGCGCCGTTGCCCTGGATAATGTGTCCCGTCGTTTCAACGGTGTGGCCGCCGTGGATCGGGTGTCCCTCGATATTGCCGACGGGGAATTTTTTTCCCTGCTGGGACCGTCGGGATCGGGCAAAAGCACCTGCCTGCGGCTGATCGCCGGTTTTGAGCGGCCGGATACCGGCACCATCCGCCTGCATGGACGGGATACCGTCGATCTGCCGCCCTATCGGCGCGATGTGAATACCGTTTTTCAGGATTACGCGCTGTTCCCTCATCTGTCGCTGCTGGATAACGTGGCCTATGGCCTGATGGTAAAAGGGGTGGGACGCAGCGAACGGATGAACCGTGCCCGCGCCATGCTGCGGCTGGTGGAGCTGGAGGACGTTCATAACCGCAAGCCGGCCCATTTGTCCGGCGGCCAGCGGCAGCGGGTGGCGCTGGCGCGGGCGCTGGTGAACGAACCCCGGGTATTGCTGCTGGACGAACCGCTGGGGGCGCTGGATCTTAAGCTGCGGGAGCAAATGCAGGGGGAACTGAAAACCCTGCAGCGGCGGCTGGGCATTACCTTTATTTTTGTCACCCACGATCAGGGCGAGGCGCTTTCCATGTCCGATCGGGTGGCGGTATTCAATCGCGGGCGTATTGAGCAGGTGGACAATCCCCGTCAGCTCTATCTCACGCCCCGCAGTACCTTTGTGGCCAATTTTGTCGGCAGCGCCAATGTTATCGAGGGTGAACTGGCGCGGGAGCTGACCGGCGAGAACGGCATCTTCGCCATCCGGCCGGAGTTCGCCCGCATTCACCGGCTAACCCGGCCGGCGGCGGATGAACTGTCGGTCAACGGAGAACTGAGCAATATCCTGTTTCAGGGAGCCATGACCCGGTATGAATTAACCTTGGCCCGGGGCGTGCGGTTTACCGTCAGCGAAACCCATCCGGCGGGAGTGGGGACGCCGGACGGACCGGCGCTGGGCCAGCGGCTGACGGCGTCATGGCCCCGGGCGGCCATGACGGCGCTGCGGGAGTGAGAGGTATGGATATGATCGTGCCGGATTCCTCCCAGCCCCGTTCACCGTCCCAGCCGCCGCCGTTGCCGAATCCGTCCGGGCCCGGCGGCGCCCTCGCCACGTTTTTCTATCGGCGGCCGACGTTTTTCCTGCTGTTGCTGCTGTTGCCGCCATTGATGTGGTTCGGCATCGTGTATATCGGCGCATTGCTGGCCCTGCTGTGGCAAGGGATGTACACCTTTGACGACTTCACCATGACGGTCCAGCCGACGCTCACCGCCGCCAACTTTGCCGCGCTGTTCAGCCCGGCCAATTACGATATCATTTTACGCACCCTGTGCATGGCCCTGGCGGTGACGGCGGCCGGCGCGCTGCTGGCTTTCCCGCTGGCCTATTATATGGCCCGCTACACCCGCGGGCGCACCAAGGCTTTTTTTTATATCGCGGTCATGATGCCCATGTGGGCCAGCTATATTGTCAAAGCCTATGCCTGGACCCTGCTGCTGGCTCATGACGGCGTGCTGCAATGGTTCTTGCAGCATCTCGGGCTGGAGGGGGCGCTGCAGGCGGTGTTGACCGTGCCGGGTATCGGCGGCAGCACCCTGTCCACCTCCCATCTCGGCCGCTTTATGGTGTTCGTCTATATCTGGCTGCCGTTTATGATCCTGCCGATCCAGGCCGCGCTGGAGCGCCTGCCGCCGTCATTGTTGATGGCCTCCGCCGATCTGGGCGCCCGTCCCGGCCAGACCTTCCGCTATGTGATCCTGCCTTTGGCGGTTCCCGGCATCGCCGCCGGCTCGATATTTACCTTTTCCCTGACCATGGGGGATTTTATCGTGCCCCAGTTGGTGGGGCCGCCGGGGTATTTTATCGGCAGCATGGTCTACGCCCAGCAGGGAGCCATAGGGGATATGCCTATGGCGGCGGCCTTTACCCTGGTGCCGATAGTCCTGATCGGTATCTACCTGACGCTGGCCAAACGCCTGGGGGCATTCGATGCGCTGTAAGTCCGCGAACCGGGAGGAGGGTTAAATGAAGAGTGAACGCGCGCCGCTGGCGCTGAAGCTGTCCGCCTGGGGCGGCCTGGTGTTCCTGCATTTTCCCATCGCTATCATCGCGCTGTATGCGTTCAATACCGAAGACGCGGCGTTCAGCTTCCCGCCCAAGGGATTCACCCTGCATTGGTTTGTGCTGGCCGCCGGACGGCAGGATATCTTATCGGCGCTGTTGCTGTCTTTGGAGATAGCCGCCATGGCCACCGCCATTGCGCTGTTCCTCGGCACGCTGACGGCGGCGGCTCTTTACCGGCGCGATTTCCTGGGTAAGCAGGCCATTACCCTGATGATGATCCTGCCTATCGCCCTGCCGGGCATCATTACCGGCATCGCGCTGCTTTCCGCCTTCAAGGCGCTGGGAGTGGAGCCGGGCGTGGCCACCATCGTCATCGGCCACGCCACGTTTTGCGTGGTAATGGTATTCAATAATGTCATTGCCCGCCTGCGGCGCATCTCCTACAGTCAGATTGAGGCGTCAATGGACCTTGGCGCCGACGGCTGGCAGACCTTCCGGTACGTGGTGCTGCCGGGACTGGCCTCGGCTATGCTGGCGGGAGGGATGCTGGCCTTCGCGCTGTCGTTCGATGAAATCATCGTCACCACCTTTACCGCCGGCCATGAGCGGACCTTGCCGCTGTGGCTGCTCAATCAATTGGGCCGGCCGCGGGATGTGCCCATCACCAATGTGGTGTCGCTGCTGGTCACGCTGGTGACCATGCTGCCCATACTGTGGGCATATTATCTCACCCGCGGCGGCGATGAGACGGCGGGGGGCGAGAAGTAAATTTTATCTCACCGGCGGTAGCAGGGCTATTTGGCCGGGTATCTGAATAAGGAACAGGCTATGCATGATAAATTACTGATAAACGGCCGGGCAGAGGCGGGAACGGGTAAACAGACCGCGGTCATTAATCCGGCCACCGGCGATATCATCGTTACCCTGGCTGAAGCCGGTGTTGAACAGGTTGATGCCGCCGTACGGGCGGCGGATGCGGCGTTCGACAGCTGGGGGCAGACCACGCCAAAAAGCCGGGCCGCCATGCTGCTGCAACTGGCGGACGCCATCGAGCAGCACGGCGAATCCCTGGCGCGGCTTGAGTCCTTAAACTGCGGCAAGCCTTATCACTGCGTGATCAACGATGAAATCCCGGCGGTGGCGGATGTTTTCCGCTTCTTCGCCGGGGCTTGCCGCTGCCTGGGCGGCAGCGCCGCGGGAGAGTATCTGGAAGGTCATACCTCCCTTACCCGGCGCGACCCCATCGGCGTGGTGGCGTCCATCGCCCCTTGGAACTATCCGCTGATGATGGCGGCCTGGAAACTGGCCCCGGCCCTGGCCGCCGGCAACTGCGTGGTGTTCAAGCCCGCAGAGCAAACGCCGCTTACCGCGCTCTATCTGGCGGATCTGCTGGCGGACATTTTCCCGCCGGGGGTGGTGAACGTCCTGTTCGGTACCGGCAGCGAGATAGGCGACGCCCTGACCGGCCATGAGCGCGTGCGCATGGTATCGCTCACCGGCTCCATCGCCACCGGCGCCCATATCCTGTCCCATACCGCCGGCGGCATCAAGAAGACCCATATGGAGCTGGGGGGCAAGGCGCCGGTCATCGTCTTTGACGATGCCGATATCGCCGGGGTAGTGGAGGGCATCAGAACCTTCGGTTTTTATAACGCCGGCCAGGACTGCACCGCCGCCTGCCGCCTGTATGTTCAGCGCGGAGTGTACGATCAACTGGTGGACGCCCTGGGCCGCAGCGTCGCCACCCTCAAAGCCGGCGATCCCGCGGATGAAAGCACCGAACTGGGGCCGCTGATTACCCAGGCGCAGCTGCAGCGGGTGACCGGTTTTGTCGAGCGCGCGAAAGCCCTGCCCCATATCCGGGTCATTACCGGCGGCGCGCCTCTGGAGGGAAAGGGCTTTTATTTTGCCCCCACGGTGCTGGCGGATGCGCGGCAGGAAGATGAAATCGTCCAGCGGGAAGTCTTTGGACCGGTGGTCACCGTCACGGTATTCGACGACGAGGCGCAGGTCATCCGCTGGGCCAACGCCTCGCCCTACGGACTGGCCTCCTCGGTCTGGACCTCGGATATCGGCCGGGCTCATCGGGTCACCGCCCGCCTGCAATACGGCTGCACCTGGGTGAATACCCATTTTATGCTGGTTAGCGAAATGCCCCACGGCGGCCAAAAGCTCTCCGGATTCGGCAAGGATTTGTCCATGTACGGTTTGGAAGATTACACCGCCGTACGGCATATCATGATCCGGCACTAAACCCGGTCCGCCCCGTGGGCTACGGGGCGGGGCCGATGCCGCCGCACGAAATCCGGACTGATATTATTTATAAAGCTTATTGTAATCTTTTGGCTCCATAAGTTTGGATCGCCCTGATTAATGTGTTTACCGCAATAGGCAGTTCGCAGGCTCATTTTTCTTCGGGCTAGAAGGCCTGTCGCCGATACGGTATTAAATATTCATTAAGACGGTGTAATTAATTAAATAATAAATGTATAAATTGGTCTAATAAATATATTCACTTCTTCCCTTAAAAATACATCCCCCATTTGCGCATGACGCATTATTACGGCACGGGTTAGCGAAAGTTTGTTTAAATAATTTATTAGTCTCCTGTTAATAAGCTGACTCACCTCTCATTGATGGCGGTAATGGGCTGTTATTATCCTATCGCATACCATTGTCTGCTCGCGAGCGGAAAGTCGCTTTTGGCCCGGCTGGGCCAGGGGGATTATCGGCAATATTTCCGTGCGGGATAAATCGGACTTTTAATTATTACTTGCGAATAACAGGTATATGTTTGCCATTTGGAGGGTCCTGCAATGAATACCTCACCGGTAACGCCGTCTATTTCACCGCAGAGTCAGGATAATGCCTGGTATAGGCTGGATACGGAAGAAACGCTGCGTCGGCTCAATACCGGCAATGCCGGATTAGGGACACAGGAGGCCGCCGAGCGGCTACGCCATTATGGACCCAATACGTTGCCCGCCCGGAAAGCCCGCCATCCTTTATTGCAATTTCTGGCGCATTTTAATGACGTGCTGATCTACATACTGCTTATTGCGGCGGTGTTAAAAGGGGTTATGGCACAGTGGGTAGATATGGTCATTATTCTGGCCGTGGCGGTGATTAACGCGTTGATTGGTTTTGTGCAGGAAAGCAATGCCGAAAGGTCGCTCAAAAGCATCCAGAATATGCTGTCCACCAAGGCGGTGGTTATCCGCGAGGGGGTAACCCAGACCATTGAAGCCGGGGATTTGGTGCCCGGCGATATCGTCACGCTGCGCCCTGGCGACAAGATTCCGGCGGATCTGAGATTAATGGAGGCCCATAACCTGCTGGTGGAGGAAGCGATTCTCACCGGCGAATCGACGGTGGTGGAAAAACAGACCGGGGCGATTGACCGTGAAGTGACCATCGGCGATCGCATCAACCTGCTGTTTTCCGGTACAACCATCAGCGCGGGCACGGCCAAGGGCGTGGTTATCGCCAGCGGCGGCGATACCGAGCTTGGCCATATCAACCAGATGATGGCCGCCATAGATCCTCACCGCACGCCGCTTTTGGCGCAAATGGATCGTCTGGGCAAAGGGATTTTCATGCTGATCCTGGTGATGATGGCGGTGCTGTTTGTCTTCGCCTTCTTCCTGCGGGATATGCCGTTCACCGAGCTGCTGCTGGCGCTGATAAGCCTGGCGGTCGCCTCGGTGCCCGAAGGTTTGCCGGCCATTATCTCGATTATCCTGTCCCTGGGCGTACAGTCTATGGCGCGGATACGGGCCATTATCCGCAAGCTGCCGACGGTGGAAACCCTGGGGGCGATGACGGTGGTCTGCTCTGATAAAACCGGTACGCTGACAATGAATGAGATGACGGTGAAAGCGGTGGTCACGGCGGACGGCGGCTATCGGGTCAGTGGGGAAAGCTATGAGCCGGTCGGTGTGATCTCTTCGCCGGGGGAGGAGCAGGCCGTGGACCTCTCTGCCCATCCCGCCCTGGCGCGCTTTATCACCGCGGTTGAGCTTTGTAACGACAGCCAAATCAGTCAAGACGAGCGGGGCCGCTGGGGCATTACCGGCGGACCGACGGAGGGCGCGTTAAAGGTCCTGGCCGCCAAAGCCGCCCTGCGGCTCGGCGAGGTGGAGCTGCGGGATAAAATCCCCTTTGATTCCGCGTATAAATACATGGCGACCCGTCATCGGATAGGAGGTGAGACCCTTGTTTTCATCACCGGGGCGCCGGATGTGCTGTTTGCCTTTTGCCATCAGGAACTGGCACAGGAGGGAATGCGTCCGTTCCGCCGGGAATACTGGGAAGAGGAGATGGCGCGCTATGCCAAGCAGGGATTGCGCATGGTGGCGGCCGCCTTTAAAAACAGCGCGGAAGGCGAGTCGGCGCTGGAGCATGAGGCTTTACAGCAGGGCATGATCTTCGCCGGTATGGCGGGAATGATGGATCCGCCCCGTCCGGAAGCCATCGATGCCATTGCCCAGTGCCAGCGGGCCGGTATCCGGGTAAAAATGATAACCGGCGATCATCAGGAAACCGCCATGGCCATTGGCGCCATGCTGGGTATCGGCAACGGGGCCGACTCAATCACCGGCAGCCGGCTGGAGCATATGGACGACGATGAATTGGCCGACGCCGCGGTGCGTTATGATATTTTTGCCCGTACCAGTCCGGAACATAAGCTGCGGCTGGTAAAAGCATTGCAGAACAGGGGCGGAATTGTGGGTATGACCGGTGACGGCGTCAATGATGCGCCGGCGCTCAAACAGGCCGATGTGGGTATCGCCATGGGGATTAAGGGAACCGAGGTCACCAAGGAAGCGGCGGATATGGTCTTGACCGACGATAACTTCGCCACTATCGCCAACGCGGTGAAGGAAGGGCGGCGCGTCTACGATAACCTGAAAAAAACCATTCTGTTTATACTGCCCACCAACCTGGCGCAGGGCCTGCTGATTATCTTTGCCATCCTGGCGGGGGCCGTTATTCCCCTTACCGCTCTGCAGATATTGTGGGTGAATATGGCCACCTCGACAACGCTTTCGTTCGGCCTGGCCTTTGAGCCGGCGGAAAAAGGCGTTATGCGCCGCCAGCCGCGGGATCCCGCTCGGCACGTGCTGGACGGCCACGCCATCTGGCGCATCGGTTTTGTCGGTACGCTTATCGCCTGCAGCGCCTTTTTGCTGGAATCGCTGCTGCTGCCCCGCGGCTATAGCGGCGAATTTATCCGCACCCTGATAATGCAGACGCTGGTTACCGCGCAGTGGATTTATATGTTCAACTGCCGCGTGGCGGATCGTTTCCCGCTGAATCGGGAAATGTTTTTGAATAAGGGATTATGGCTGGTCACCGCCGTACTGGTAGCGCTGCAATTGGCCATCATCTACCTGCCGTTTATGAACCGGGCATTCGGCACCGAACCGCTGCCGGCCTATTACTGGGGGGTGACCCTGCTGGTGAGTATCGGCATCTTTATCATTGTCGAAATAGAAAAATGGCTGTTCGCCCGTTTCAGACCGGCGGCCAATGCGGCGTGAGACACGGCGGTCAAGCCTGCCTCGACCGGACACTTTGTCAAGAAACTCAGCCCGGCTGGCCGCCGGGCCGTTGAATATTTTCAGCCATATACCCGTAGATAAGCAAAAAGCAGGGACAGCGCCACGATAACAATCCCGGTGGCCAGGGCCAGCCGTTCGGCAAAAAGTCGTTGCATAGCCGATTCTCCTCAAGCGAAGTTATAGCGTTCGGTATGGTATTTGGACATCGGCACGTGCATCTGTGCCAGCGTCTGTTCAATGGCATCCATCATCATATGGGGGCCGCAGATAAAATATTCATGCATATCAAAGGGCGGCGGCAAATGACGTTTGAACAGCCCGGCGTCGATATAGCCTACTTCACCGGTCCAGCCCTCGTGGGGGCGGGTCAGGACGTATACCAGCTTCAGATCGAGCCGCGCCTGCAGGGCATCCAGCTCTTCGCGAAAGGTGATGGATTCCCAATCCTTGCTGCCGTAGATCAAGACCACCGGCCGTTTGTCGCCGCGATCGGCTAAGGTGCGCAGGATGCTCATCATGGGCGTAATACCGACCCCGCCGGCGATAAGTACATGCATATCCGCCGGGTTGCCAATGGTGAAGGCTCCGTAGGGACCGTCGATATAGACCCGCTGTCCCACGGCAACCCGGCTGACATTGGCGGTAAAATCCCCCAGTTTGCGGATCGACATTTCGACGCTGCCGTCGCTCGTCTCTGCGCTGGAGGAAAAAGAGAACGGATGGCCGGTGATTTGAAACGGACTGCCCCAAAGCGTCAGCCAGCCGAACTGTCCCGGCGTAAACCGGAACCCCTGGTGACCCTCCGGTTTCATCACAAGGGTCGTCGTATCGCCGCGTTCGACCTTAACCTGTGCCACCCGGTAGGGCCGGCGCAGCATAAACAACGGTTTCACTATACGGACGTAGGGCAGGAGCGTGAGCCAAAACAGCGCCAGTGCGCACCATAGCGCCTTTTTTACCGGGTCCACCAGATAGACGCCCCAGGCCACCATATGCAAAATCCCCGCCGCTACCGCCGCCACCGCCAGAATGATGTGGGTCAGATGCCAGGCTTCATAGCTTAACTTCAATTTCACCCGCCACAGCGCCATAATGATAAGGGCAATCAGTGAATAAGTGGAAATCGCCGCCAATCTGGCGCGCCATGGCGCCGCGATAAAATTGAGCAGCGCCAGCAGTTCCGGCCGGATAACAAACAGAATCAGCGGATGGGCCAGTACCAGGCCTAGGGCGATGAATGATATTCTTCGATGGAAATGATAGATCACATCCTCGCCCCAGGGTTTGGTTACCCAGCGAAATCGAGATGTCAGGCCGAACTGCAGCCCCATTATCGCCAGCCCGGAATAGCCCAGGGCAATGGATAGCTCGGTCCAGAAGCTTCTGGCGGGAGGCAGCGAACCGAATAATAAAACAAATAGCGGAGCTAATATAAAGAAGAGATATATAATCAACCATAATATATTACGCAGCGCAAAGCTAATCATTGTTATCTCCCTGCACAGGACTATTATTTGAGTTCCGGCATTATAATCCGGCATATTATAAAATAAATTGCGTCGGCTCTCCGTTTATAAATATTTTTAAGAAAATGATCTTCATTATTTCATTAAATAATACTTATATTTATTCTGTCTTTCGCGAATATGTCCGGACCGGATAATTAACGTCAACATTGCTTAGCATTAACGTAAGGAGGGCACGGCCGAAGGCGACGATGCAGGCCGGGCCGGGAGAGGATTCTCTAATGGATTCCGCGTTTACCGCAAAAAAACCATTGTGATTGTTTTTTTTATTTGCTATAAAAGTCTGCGTTAAAAATTCATCGGCATCCTCAGTTTCGCCGTTTGCGCTTATTTGGAGCAGTGCTGCACTTTTAAGGTGCATTCTGCGCAATGTTAATATTTTCTGATATTTTCCTCTCAGCGTTTAATTCGATTAACTCAGGTTTCACTTAATAGAACGTCTGGGTTCGTCGCATTTATTAATATTTTGTTCTGATGCGACATTATTGGTTACAGTTGGCCCGGCCCCTGCAAGGGTGACAGCGATATCATGTGATATCTCATTCCCGGGAGCTTATTTTGTCCAGTATATCCGATAACCTTACCCCGCTAGAGTGTACTCAGCAGGCTTTGAAGTGGATTGAAAAAAAAACGCTGACGCAAGATGAAATGATCGACCTGAATAATCAGGTGATGAATAATTTTAAAGAATATGTGAATCCCGGTTTTCTTGAATATCGAAAATCGGTGACGGTAGGCGGGGATTACGGGGCCGTAGAATGGCGGGCCAGCGGCCTAAATACGCTGGTGGACACCCAGGGTAGGGAATATATTGATTGCCTGGGTGGTTTCGGTATTTTTAACGTGGGGCACCGTAATCCAAAAGTTCTATCCGCCGTCGAACATCAACTGGCCAAGCAGCCTCTTCACAGCCAGGAATTACTCGATCCGTTACGCGCCCTGCTGGCTAAAACCCTGGCGGCGGTCACGCCGGGAAAGCTTAAATATACCTTCTTCAGTAACAGCGGCACCGAGTCGGTAGAGGCAGCGTTAAAACTGGCCAAAGCCTATCAGGCGCCACGGGGAAAATTCAGATTCGTCGCCACGAGCGGCGCCTTTCACGGCAAGACTCTCGGCGCGCTTTCCGCCACCGCCAAAGCGGCGTTTCGCCAGCCGTTTATGCCGATGCTGCCGGGTTTTGATCACGTGCCGTTCGGCGACATTGACGCGCTGCGCGTTCATCTTCGCGCCTATAGCGATGTCGCGGCGGTGATCCTGGAGCCAATTCAGGGGGAAGGCGGCGTCATTATCCCCCCGGCCGGTTATCTGACGGCGGTGCGGGCGCTGTGCGATGAAACGGGAGCGCTGTTGATCCTGGATGAAGTGCAGACCGGCATGGGTCGCACCGGCAAAATGTTCGCCTGCGAACACGAAGGCGTCCAGCCGGATATACTGTGCCTGGCCAAAGCCCTCGGCGGCGGCGTGATGCCCATCGGCGCTACCGTCGCCACGGAAGAAATATTTTCCGTGCTGTTCGACAATCCTTTTTTACATACCACCACCTTTGGCGGCAATCCCCTGGCATGCGCGGCGGCGCTGGCGACGTTTAACGTGCTGCTATCGGAGGATCTGCCGGCTCAGGCGGCGCAAAAGGGCCACGTCTTGCTGGCGAACCTTTCCCGCCTGGCGGCGGACTATCCCGAGTTTTTAGTCGAAGCGCGCGGCCGAGGGTTGATGCAGGCATTGGAGTTCCGGCGCAATGATATAGGCTACGCCTTCTCACAGGGTATGTTCCGCCATCAGGTATTGGTGGCCGGCACCCTGAATAACGCCAAAACCATCCGTATCGAGCCGCCGCTGACCATTACCCTGGAATATTGTCACCAGGTATTGGGCGCAGCGGAACGGGTTCTGGCGGCGATGCGAATCAATGCGCCGGGCGCGCAGGTATTCATGAAGCCCACGGCCATAGCGGTAACTACGCCCATAAAAATCGCCGCCCCTGTTGGGGTAGCGGTTATGGCGTCTGCCTCACTGCGGTAGATCCATTGACTGCATTCATTAAAAAGCCCCCTTCCGGCAAAGCGGATGGGGGCCAAGGCGGGCTTGATATTGTCCGAGAAACTTTTTAATGCGCCAGAGCGGCCAATTGTTCATCGCTAAGTGCAGTGACGCTTTTTATCATCGCTTTGTCGAAGCCGCGTAAAAAGAGCTGGCTGGCAACTTTACGTTTTCCTTCCAATTCACCTTCCAGTTTTCCTTCCAGTTTTCCTTCCAGTTTGCCTTCCTGTATTCCTTCTAGTCGGCCTTTCTCGGCCAACTGTTGCGCTATGGTCATGATATCCTCCTTATAAAGGGGCGCCAGGCGTTGCAGCCTGTCGATAAAGAGTGTGGCGTCCGGACTATTCCCGCTCTCGCCGATATAAATCATCAGGCTTTTGAACAGTTCCGTCGGCAGGGGCCGATGAGATAATATCGTACCCAGGCTATCCGCCAGTTCAATCATATCCTTAAGCCGGATATGTTTTTGCACCAACTCCAATGCGGCAACGCCGCCGTGCGTCATGATCTCCTTATCCGGCGTCACCGTAATATCCACAAGGGGAAAGGGATTGCCGTACACCATGCCGGCCAGTTCAGGATTCTCAAAGCAATCCAGCCAGTTGTTGGAGAAGGGATAAGGACTTTGACTGCCATGGTAAAACAAAATCGGTACGACAAGCGGTAATTGCCTATTGCCCTTATTGAGATGCTGCTGCATGGCCGCCAGGCTATAACGCATCAATCGGAAAGCCATCAATTCATCCGAGCGGCTCTGGTGTTCCACCAGGCAATAAATGTATCCCTCCCCCCACTGGGTTCGAACCGAATACAGCATATCGGAATAATGCTGACGCAGGTTGGTTTCCACAAAAGAGCCGGAGCACAAATTCAGTGTATTAAAATCACAGTGCTGCCGTAAAGCCTCCGGAACATGTTTTTGGAGAAAATCACGGGCAATGGAGGGATCGGCCATATGTAATTTGAATATTGCATCATGTCGTAAGATATTACTTGTCATATTTTATATCGCTATTAATAATAACTGGTGTGATTATAAATCGCAATAAAACACCATAGATTACTTATTAATCATGGGGGTCACGCGACACTATTACAAATCAAGTATTGCTAAATATGCATCGGAAAATAAATATTGGCATACAGGGATGGCCCGATAACAAACCAGCGATGTGGAAATTCCAATTGGCGTGGAGTATTTAAACTACGATTCACTAGGTTGCCGGGATGATGAATTAGGTTGAAAAACGGGCGTTGCCTTTGATAGTAAAGGAAATGGTTGACCAAATTGCGTTAGACACGCATGCGTTTGACCAGGATGTATTTTGCTAGAATGCCTATGGCCAGGGAATAGTTTTCCAAAACGCAGATGGCCAGAATGTATTTGGTCAGGACTTTGCTGTTTGGGAGAAGATGATGTTCTACGGTGTTTATTCATGTGATTTTGCCGATATTATTAAGGTAAGATAAATGAAAAGGCTGGCTATTCTAAAGCCGAGATTAACAAGGTAAATAAATATCACTAAATATTTATGCTCCTGATGATTTCTGGGAAAGGGCGTCGGCCGGGACAGAAGCAATATTATCTATTTCTCATAAAATGTCGAATAAAAGATATTCTGCGAGAAAATAAAAAATATTTATTAGAAAGTTTATGAATGAAATGGTCGCAAAAATAAAGTTGCAAACAATAAAAACTGGCGACCTTTTTTTAAAAAATATAGACACAGTATCGGGGATTGATTGACGAAAGGTGTGCGCTGCTCAAGGGAAGGGGAACGTGTACCGGCGGCAAGGTGGCGTTTTTCGCGCTGGATTTATCAGGTATTCAGGTAGACAGAGCAAGCAGTTATGCCGCAGCCGATAAAAGAGGTGCGCCGAAGCGCACCAATAATCTGCCAAATATCAGCAGTATAGGGGTAATGTCATCCCTTGCCTTTTACACTGCTGATAAATGTTTGCCGTGCCGACGTCGAGCCCAGACGCTCTGCTTCATTGAGCAGTTTCAGCGCCTTGTCGATATTGCCGTCGTGCACCGCCTGTTTGATGGCCCGGTTAAAATAGCTTTCGGTGTCGTTCAGCATCGGCGCTGCGGGGGCCGCCGGTACGACGGGAGCAGCCGCCGCAGCGGGTGTCGCCGGGGTATTGACGGCGGGCGCCGTGCTGCCCACTACCACCGGCTGCGATTCCCGTGAGGAGAAGATTTGGCCGATCATGATATTGCCGCTGTTTTGTTCAGAGCGGACCTTTACCTCAACAGTGCCGTTCGCGCTGTGGCGGGCGTAGGGATCCGGCACATCCGGAATGGCGTTGCCGACGCCTTCGGCATAGAGTTTGGCCGGATTGATCATTTTAGTGCGTCCCGTGAGATCCTGGCGGGTGGTGTAAATCAGCAGAAAGATCTGTTTTTGCCCCAATACCGGCGTCAATTTCAGGGTGCCTTCCAGCCGGTTCGACGAGGCTATGCCCGGTTTTTGATAGGGGAAGTAACTGCTGGGAAAAAAAGCCGCCGGATGCATCTGCTCATCCAGCACCAGGACGTTGGGAGCATATACGCTTTCATGTTTGATTACGCTTGCGAGGGTAATTTCCAGCGATCCTTGATTGGCGGGCAGCGTTAACGCGACCGCCGGTCCGGTCATGTCGCCCTGATTGATACCGGGAGCGGAGGCGTCAAGCACGAATTCACGCGCCGTCGGCGGCATCAGCGGCTGCCATGGCAGGCTTTGCAGCTTGGCCACGGAAACGGCGGGCGCGACGGATACATCCTGCGGGCCGGAGAACGGCTCGGCGGAAAATGACGGTAGGGATGACAGGCTCAGGGCCGGAAACAGGCAGAGGGCCAGAAGATGTTTTTTCATTTTTTTTATCCTCGGAAAATCACGGCCCGTATTCCTCAGGCAAGACGAATACGGGCCAAGGTATTATGCGTACCGGCGGGCATCAGATGCCCGCGCGGACGGGGTGTTTACCACCAGGCTTCCGCCTGGACACCGAACGTTACCTCATTGTCGTCGCCACGGCTGAAGGTGTGGGTGCCGGTATCGCTATAGGCGGCGCCTTCCACCAGGTCAGGATTTGCCCGAACATCGTCGCTGGTGGCATAGCCCCATTTTTCATTCCATTTAGCATAAGTGGCGAACAGGCGAATGGCCGGACGGGACCAGATACTGTTGCCTGCCTGCCATTGCTGGGCCAGGGTAACTTTATATTGGCTGTTGCGCTGGTCGGTGGCCTGGGATTTGACGTTATCGTAACCGGCTTCCAACAGGGTGCTCATGGTTTCCGTCCATTTGAACATCGGACGGACGCCCACGGTGTACCAGGTGGAACCGCTTGAGTTATCACGATCCACATCCTGGTACATGCCGACATAGGCCAGGCTCCAGGTGTCGTTGAAATCGATCGCGCCATGGTCGATAACGCGGAACATATGGCCGTCATTGTTCATGTTGGTGATGGGATGGCCTTTACGATCTTGGGTCATCGCGTCGGTGGCGTACTGCACCACAAAATTATTCAGGCTGGTGTCATGGAAGGTCTGGGTATGTTGGATGGTTGCCATCCAGCCATCTTTGGTGGCGCCATCGACGTTGGGGCGATAACCGTCGGTTTCGTTGGCGCGGCCGTAGTCAAAACCAAATTCCAGCGAGCCGCCGGGATTCAGTCCTACCTGAGCAATACGGGCGTCGAAAATGTCGTTGGACAGGGCCTTGGTTCTGGTCACGCCGTCGACAAATGCCTCGGAACCGCCCGCTTCACTGTTACGCGTCGTGGCGATTGAGAGTTTACCGAAGCCCAGGTCGACATTTTCCAGACCGCCGCCAGGACCGGAGATGTCCCAGTAGTAGAAGTCGATCATATCCACGTTGTGACGTTGATAGTAACGTTTACCGGCCCAGATGGTGGATCCCGGCAGCGAGTCAATCACGTTCACGCCCTTGACGTTCATCTGTCGAACGCTGGGGGAGGTGGATTCATCGTCATTCAACTGGGATACGGAATAACCGATCATGGAATCGACATAAAAACTTTTATCGCCGTCCTTCCATACTTCCTGTCCCAGTTCAATTTCGGCGTAGGTTTCGCATTCGTTGCCCAGACGGTATTTACTGTCGGCGCCGGTGGCCTTGAAACATTGCTGTTCGCCGCCGCTGCCTGTCCAGCCGATACCTGAACGTAAATAACCTTTGAAATCGACTGCGGATGCATGGGCCGATATAAGCGCTGTAGCCACTGCCACTGCCGCCAGAGAATATTTGCGCAGCATTATCATCGTTTATCTCCTATTATTTTCATTGCTTATTTTGCTGGTGTACTTCAACACCCGGCTCACGGTGTAGCCGGCGACAGGCGGTGCCATCCTCACGGAATAGATGGCAGCGCTGCGGCGGCAGGCCGATGGCGTAAGGGGCACTCTCCTCAACCAACACCACGTCGTTCTGGCGGTACACCAGGTTTTGACGCAGAGCCGGAATTTGAATATGTATCTGTGTTTCTCGGCCGAGCTGCTCTACCAACTGCACTACCCCGCTGAGGGTGACGTCGGCGATGTCGCTTGGCAGCAAATGTTCCGGACGGATGCCGAGGGACATATTGCTGCCGGTCTGCACGCCGCTGCTGTCAACCGGCAGCCAGATCCGCTGTCGGTTCGGCAGTTCGACCTGCACCTGGTCGATGGACGTTGTCGTCACCTTCACCGGTAGGAAGTTCATCTTTGGCGAACCGATGAACCCGGCGACAAAGCGGTTTGCCGGGTAGTGGTACAGCTCCAGCGGTTTCCCCACCTGCGCCACGCGGCCGGCATCCAGCACGACGATCTTGTCCGCCAGCGTCATGGCTTCAGTCTGATCGTGAGTGACGTAAATCATCGTGCGTTGCAGGCGCTTATGGAGCCGGGAAATCTCAATACGCATTTGCACCCGCAGCGCGGCGTCCAGATTGGACAAGGGTTCGTCCAGTAAAAAAACCTGCGGCTCGGCCACCAGGGTTCGGCCGATAGCCACCCGCTGGCGTTGACCCCCTGACAGCGCCTTTGGGCGGCGGCTCAGCAAATGACCGAGCTGGAGAATGTCCGCTACCTGACCGACGCGTTTTTCGATTTCAGCCTTCTTAACCCCGGCCAGCCGCAGGCCGAACGACATATTGCCCGCCACCGACAGATGCGGATAAAGCGCATAGGATTGGAAGACCATCCCAACCCCCCGCTGAGCGGGCGGCACCTCATTCATCCGGCGATCGTTTATTTTCAGTTCGCCGGAAGTAATGTCCTCAAGCCCGGCAATCATCCGCAGTAATGTGGATTTCCCGCAGCCCGACGGCCCGACAAATACCACAAACTCCCCCTCGCCGATATCCAAAGAGATATTGCTGGAAATCACATTTTCACCGTAGCTTTTGCAGATATTCCGCAATGTAACGCTCGACATTTGCGCTTCCTTTGTGATGCCTTTCTACGCGCCATCCGTCGGTATTCAGAGGGGCGGACTGACGGCAAGTGACGGCAAGTGTGAGTTAAATGCCAAGAGGGGAAATCATCCGGGCAGGTTTTTTTCTAGGGGGAGGCTTAAGGATGAAAAGAAAACGCTGATTGCCGCGCTTAGCCTGACGCCGTCAGATAAAGCGTGATAGCGGCGGCAAAATTTCAGCGGGTTTTATGTGGCATGGACCGCATATTTCCCATCGCTGTTATAGCGGTCACATTCGGACCGTTCAGGGCGTAGGGCGGGGGAGGATGAGGGGGTAAATGGTTTTGCTCAGTATGTCCGATGTGGAATTGCATGGCGATCCTCTCTCGCCGGTACCCCCGCTTACTCTGTAAAGGACGGAATATTATGACCATAATGACATCCGCTTTACGTATCCTGGCTCTCTCCTCGTTAACCTCGGCCATGCTGTGCGGTTCGGCTTTCGCCAAAATAGAAGAGGGCCGGCTGCTTATCTGGATCAACGGCGACAAGAGCTACAACGGCCTGGCTGAGGTCGGCAAGAAATTTGAACAGGATACCGGCATTAAGGTCAGCGTGGAGCACCCGGATAAGCTGGAGGAAAAATACCCGCAGGTGGCGGCCACCGGTGACGGGCCGGATATCGTCCTGTGGGCCCACGATCGCTTTGGCGGCTACGCCCAGTCAGGCCTGCTGGCGGAAGTGACGCCGGATAAAGCCTTCCAGGATAAGTTTTTCCCCTTTACCTGGGATGCGGTGCGTTTCAATGGCAAACTGATCGGCTATCCCATCGCAGTGGAATCCCTCTCGCTGATTTACAATAAAGATCTTCTTTCCGCGCCGCCAAAGACCTGGGAAGAAATCCCGGCGTTGGATACCAAGCTGCGCGCCAAAGGCAAAAGCGCCATTATGTGGAACCTGCAGGAACCCTACTTCACCTGGCCGATTATCGCCGCCGCCGGCGGATACGCCTTCAAAGCGGAGAACGGCGGATACAATATCAAGGACGTTGGGGTCAACAACGCCGGTTCCGTGGCCGGTTTGCAGTTCATCATTGACCTTATCAAGAACAAACATATCAGCGCCGATACCGACTATGCCGTTTCCGAAGCCGCCTTTAACAAAGGTGAAACCGCTATGACCATCGACGGTCCCTGGGCCTGGGGCAATATGGAAAAAAGCGGCATGCATTACGGCGTCGCGGTACTGCCGACCTTCAAAGGCAAGCCTTCCAAACCCTTTGTCGGGGTATTGAGCGCCGGCATCAACGCCGCCAGCCCCAACAAAGAGCTGGCCAAGGAGTTCCTGGAGAACTACCTGCTGACCCGCGACGGCCTGAGCACCATGAATAAAGACAAACCGCTGGGTGCCGTGGCGCTGAAAAGCTACCAGGCCGAACTGGCCAAGGATCCGCGCATTGCCGCCACCATGGTGAATTCGCAAAACGGCGAAATCATGCCGAACATCCCGCAGATGAGCGCCTTCTGGTATGCCCAGCGCAGCGCGGTGGTCAATGCCATCAACGGCAAACAAACGGTTAAGGAAGCCTTGGACGGAGTAAAAGACCGCATCACCAAATAACGAGGAATGCAAGCGCCCATGGCACGGTAGGCCCGCGATCACCGGACGTGCAAAAAACGTGTTAAAGGGAGACCGTGGCACGGTAGGCCCGCGATCACCGGACATGCAACGAACGTGTTAAAGGGAGACCGTGGCACGTTAGGTCCGCGATCACGGGACATGCAACGAGCGAGTTAAAGGGAGACCGTGGCACGATTAGCCCGCGGTCATTGAACGGGCAACGAACGTGGCGTTCCGCCGCTTAAGGAGGGGGTTATGCCAGTTACCGATCCATCCCCGCCCGGCGGGAGAAAAACACGCTGGTGGCACCATCCCTGGGTAAAAGGGGGATGGGTGGCCGCCATGGCGTTATTGATTGCCTGGCTGGTGATCCCCATGTACGCCCGCGGCGAATATCTCTTTGCCATGGTGACGCTGATATTGACCGGCACCGGCGTCTATCTTTTTACCAACCGCCGGGCTTACGCCTGGCGCTACGTATACCCAGGCGTGGCGGGCATGGGATTGTTCGTACTGTTTCCGCTGATTTGCACCGTCGCCATCGCTTTCACCAACTACAGCAGCGTCCACCAGCTCACCTATGAACGCGCCCGGGCAGTACTGCTTGACCGGCAATTGCTCTCCGGCACGCCTTATGATTTCAGCCTCTACCCCGACGGCGGTCAATGGCGCCTGGTGCTCACCGACCCCGACGGCGGCGGGACCCTGGTTACGCCGTCATTCAGTTTTACCCCCGGGACGGAAAGGACCCTGCCTCTATCCCGATCCGACGGGCCGCCGGCGGGAGAGCGGGGCACGCTACGCAGCATCACGCAACATCGCCAGGCACTCAGCGGCTTGACCCTGAAACTACCCGACGGCACCCGCTTGCGCATGAGCTCGCTGCGGCAATTTTCCCGCTTGAGGCCTTTGTACATTCCGGGAGCGGGTGAAACTCTGACCGACAGCGGCACGGGTACGGTCTATCGGCCGAATCCGGCCACGGGATTTTACCAGGCGGTAACGGCCAACGGCGGCTTCGGCGACGATAAACTCAGCCCCGGCTATACGGTCTCGGTGGGCTGGAAAAATTTCCTGCGGGTATTGCAGGATCAGGGCATCCGCCAGCCATTCCTGGCGATTTTCATCTGGACGCTGCTCTTTTCGTTTTTCACGGTGATAGCCACCGTAGCCATCGGCATGGTGCTGGCCTGCGTGGTGCAATGGGAAGCGTTGAAGGGGCGGGCCGTTTACCGCTTACTGCTGATCCTGCCCTATGCCGTGCCGTCGTTTATCTCCATACTGATCTTCAAGGGATTATTCAACCAGAGTTTCGGCGAAATCAATCTCATGCTGCAGGCCCTGTTCGGTATACAGCCGGCCTGGTTCAACAATCCGGAGCTGGCCCGGCTGATGCTGGTGGTGGTTAACAGCTGGCTGGGTTACCCCTATATGATGATCCTCTGCATGGGATTGCTGAAATCCATTTCGGACGATTTATATGAAGCCTCGGCGATGGACGGCGCCGGGCCTTTCCAGAATTTTTTCCTGATTACCCTGCCGCTGCTGATTAAGCCGCTTACGCCGCTGATGATCGCCAGTTTTGCCTTTAATTTTAATAACTTTGTCCTGATACAACTGTTGACCAACGGCGGGCCGGACCGTATCGGCACCGCCACGCCGGCCGGCTATACCGACCTGCTGGTGAGTTATACCTATCGCATCGCTTTTGAAGGGGGCGGCGGACAGGATTTTGGCCTGGCGGCGGCCATAGCCACCCTGATATTCCTACTGGTGGGCGGCCTGGCGGTGCTCAACCTGAAAGCCAGCAGAATGAAGTTTGATTAAGGAGGCGCACCGATGGCTATTGTTCAATCCCGATCCCATTATCTGCGTCTGGCGGCGACTCATGTGATCCTGCTGGGATTTATCGCCCTGATCATTTTCCCGCTGCTGATGGTGGCGGCCATTTCACTGCGGGCCGGCAATTTTTCCACCGGCAGTTTGATACCGGACCATATTTCCCTGGAGCACTGGCGCCTGGCGCTGGGTTTCCCGGTGCAGCATCCGGATGGCAGCGTAACGCCGCCGCCTTTCCCGGTCATGTTGTGGCTGTGGAATTCGGTAAAAGTGGCCACGATTACCGCAGTGGGCATTTTGGCGTTATCCACCACCAGCGCCTACGCGTTTGCCCGCATGCGCTTTCGCGGTAAAAACTCGCTGCTCAAAGGCATGCTAATATTTCAAATGTTTCCGGCGGTGCTGTCGCTGGTGGCGTTATACGCCCTGTTTGATCGGCTGGGCCAGTATTTGCCGTTTATCGGCCTCAATACCCATGGCGGCGTGATATTCGCCTATATGGGCGGCGTTGCGCTGCATGTCTGGACCATCAAGGGCTATTTCGAGACCATCGACGGTTCCCTTGAAGAAGCGGCGGCTCTTGACGGGGCCACGCCGTGGCAAGCCTTCCGGCTGATACTGCTGCCGCTATCGGTGCCCATACTGGCGGTGGTTTTTGTGTTGTCGTTTATCGCGGCGGTGACCGAAGTTCCGGTGGCCTCGCTGCTCCTGCGGGATGTCAACAGCTATACCCTGGCGGTGGGAATGCAGCAGTATCTCAGCCCGCAAAACTATCTGTGGGGGGATTTCGCCGCCGCGGCGGTGCTCTCGGCCTTGCCCATCACCCTGCTGTTTTTATTGGCCCAACGCTTCCTGGTCAGCGGACTGACCGCCGGGGGGACAAAAGGTTAACGTCACTATTGTGGTAATTGTTGTATCTATCTGTGTCTGTGTGCTGTGTCTTCGGCGACCTAATGTGGTCGCCGTTTTTTTGGTCCGTTATCCCGCTTTGCCGCGACGCCGGTTAATCTCGCGCAGCAGGCGGTTAACGCTGCTGTCGGCGAAGATTTCGTCCAGTGAACGGGACAGTTTTCGGCGCCAGTTCGGGTATTCATCGCTGGTGCCGGGAACGTTCACCGGTTCCGCCATATCCAGCCAGTCTTCCGGCTGCAATCCCAGCAGGGCGCTGGCGCTGTCGGCGAGAAACAGGTGCATCCCGCGATTAAGCACCGGAGACATCAGCAGGCGGTCGGCCTGTCGCCGGGTGCGTTCGGGCACGCTGCCCTGCCGGTGCAGGGCGTCCAGCAGCCCTTGCCGCGCCAGCCGGCGGTCCTGGTGCAGGAAGGATAATATGCCGTCGTCGGAGTAGAGTCCCAGTGCCCGGCCGAGCCGCAAATCATCACTGGTCCAGTAACCGCGCAGCGTCGGCAGATCGTGGGTGGTGAGGGTGGCCATGGATTGAGACGGATAGCCGGACGGCGGCCGAAAGACGTGGCGATCGTCCTGCTCGAAGTAGAGCACTTTGTAGGAATAGATGCCGTTATTAAACAGGCGGCTAACGATTTCCTGCGGTACGGTGCCCAGATCTTCGCCGATCACCATGCAATGGTTGCGCTGGCTCTCCAGTGCCAATATGGCCAATAAATCGTCCACCGGATAGTGGATATAAGCGCCTTGTCCGGCGGTATCCCCCAGAGGTATCCACCATAGGCGCAGCAGCGACATGACGTGGTCGATACGCAGCGCGCCGCAGCCGCGCATATTCGCCCTTAATAAATCGATAAAAGGCTGGTAGCCGCGGGACGCCATTTCATGGGGCGACATCGGCGCCAGACCCCAGTTCTGACCACGGGGGCCGAGCACATCCGGCGGCGCCCCCACCGAGGCCCGCAGGCAATACAGCGCCGGCTCGCTCCAGGTTTCCGCTCCGCCGTCGCTAACCCCCACCGCCAGATCCCGGTATAAGCCGATAGGCATCTCCAGGGTGCGGCATAAGGCGAAACAGTCATTGAATTGCCGATCCGCCAGCCACTGCAGCCAGATATAAAACGCAATCTCCCCGGACGAATGGCGGCAAAATTCTTCTATGGCCGGACCGCGGGCGTCGCGGTACTCTTCCGGCCATACCTGCCAACTCCAGTTCCCCTTATCCCTGGCAATGAGTTGCCCCTGCAACGCGTCGAAAATGCCCTGATAGCGCAGACTGTCGCCGCCGCGGCGTACGAACTCCTCAAAGTCCCGCCGCCGGACGTCGTCTGCGGCGCGCCGGTTGAATTGCTGCCAGGCCAGGCGCAGCGCCGTATATTTCAACGCCGCCACGCGCCGATAATCCACCCCTGGGCTGGCCCGGACTTCCTCCAGGGCCCGTCGAGTCTCTCCGCGGGCCCACCACGCGCGTGCCGCCGGGCTGAGTTGAAAATCTTCCACGTCTCCCACATCGATATAGAGCGTGTTAAGCCAGCGTCTGGAGGAGGGGCTATAGGGACTGGCATTGTCCGGCAGGGTCGGATACAGGGCATGGATGGGATTGAGGCCGACAAACGATCCGCCGCGCCGGGCGATTTCCCGGATAAGCTGTTTTAAATCACCGGTATCGCCAATGCCCCAATTGTGTTCGGAGCGGAGGGTATAGAGCTGAACACAGGTACCCCATAACTTACGCTCCGCGAGCAGCTCGTCGGGTTCAAAACAGCGTCTGGGGGCGATGATTATCTGGCAATGCCACTCCCGGCCGTTCTGGTTCAAGGTCAGGCGATGATAACCCGGCGGCAGCGATACCGGCAGAGAGAGCCGTTGCCCGGCGGCGATTTTTCCATGATGGATGCGGCCCTGTTCGGTATGCAGCCACCAGCGGAAATTGCCCTGTCCGCCGGGGATCAGCCAGTGCCGGTCATCGGGACCGTTCCGGTAGGGTGTTTTTTGTCGGTACACCCGTACCGGCGGCAGCGGGGCGGCGTCGGCAGGGCCGGGTTGGGCGGTGTAACCCATGGCGTCAAGCAATCGTTGTATGGTATGAGGCGAGATACTCTGCCGCTGACCGAGGGCATTGATGTAATCGGCGGCGATGCCGGCGTTGGCTGAGAGTGATTCTGATCCGGTTTCTTCCATGCTCATCCCCTCCGGCGCTAATACCTGCCGGATACATTGCGTCCTCGCCTGCCAAAGGCAACAGGCGGTATCGATGACTCAATGGGTAACCTAACGTATGGTTCGGGTATTTCTCATCCTCCAGTGAATAAATAATGAGGGATGAGCGATAAGGCGTAGTGAAATTTGTGACCGTGCGCAATTTACCGAAGCAGGAAATAGATAACCCTGTATTAATAATTACTTACATAATCCTTACTTTCAATAAACATTAAGATTGAACTTTTTTTCGCCATTCAATACCTCTGGATAATAAAAAAATGCTGATCCCCTCTAAACTCAGACGGCCTGCAAGGCTGCAAAATACGGTTGTTCGGCAACGCTTGTTAGATAGACTTTCCGCGGCGGCTAATTACCGTCTGGCTCTTATCACCAGTCCCGCCGGTTATGGCAAGACGACGCTGGTGGCGCAGTGGGCGGCGGCAAAGCAGGATTTAGGATGGTATTCCCTGGATGAAAGCGATAATGAGCCCGAGCGATTCGCCAGTTACCTGATTGCGGCATTCCAACAGGCAACCGGCGGCCACTGCCAGCGCAGCGAGGCGCTGGCGCAGAAACATCAATATGCCACTCTGTCGACGCTGTTCATCCAACTGTCGGTGGATTTATCCGACTGGCCGACGCCGGTATTCCTGGTGATCGATGATTATCATTTGATCACCAATGAAGTGATTCATGAGTCCGTGCGGTTTTTGCTGCGCAATCAGCCGGATAACCTCAAGCTCATCGTGCTGTCGCGCAATCTTCCTTCATTGGGTATCGCCAACCTGCGGGTGCGGGATCAACTGCTGGAGATAGGCAGCCAGCAATTGGCCTTTACCCACGAGGAGGCTAAGCGTTTTTTCGACTGCCGGCTGGGAATGCCCATTGACCCCCCCGACAGCAATCGGTTATGCGATGAGGTGGCCGGCTGGGCAACGGCCCTGCAATTGATCGTGCTCTCCTCGCGCCAGTCCGATACGCCCGCCAGTAAGACGGCGAAGCGGCTATCCGGCATCAACGCCGGTCATCTCTCCGATTATCTGGTGGACGAGGTGCTGGATCGGGTGGATGAGTCCACCCGGCGTTTTTTGCTGCGCTGTTCGGTGCTGCGTTCCATGAACGATGTGCTGATCGGCCATTTGACCGGCGAAGAAAACGGTCAGCACCGGCTGGAGATGACCGAGCATCAGGGCTTGTTTATCCAGCGCATGGATGATTCCGGCGAATGGTTCTGTTTTCATCCGCTGTTCGCCAGTTTTCTGCGGCAGCGCTGCCTGTGGGAATTGGCTGCGGAGTTGCCCGCCATCCACCGCAGCGCCGCCGAAGGCTGGCTGACGCTGGGCTATCCGGCGGAGGCTATCCACCATGCCATGTCCGCGGGGGACCGCGAGATGATGTGCCGCATTCTGTTGGACAACGGCTGGCGGCTGTTCAACCGCGGTGAACTGGCCTTGCTGGATCGCTGTCTGAAACATGTGCCTTATGACGATCTGATCACGCTTCCCAGGCTGGTGCTGCTCAAGGGCTGGCTGGCCCAAAGCCAGCACCGCTGCGGCGAGGTGGCGGATATGCTGGCCCATGATAAAGCGCAAATGGAGGCCCGCGACGTTGAGATCAGTCCGATGCTGCAGGCGGAATTCAACGCGCTGCTGGCTCAGGTGGCGATAAACACCGGCCAGACCGACCAGGCGGAGTTTCTGGCCGCCGAAGCGCTGCGCCATTTGCCGATGTCCAGTTTTTACGGCCGTATTGTCGCCATGTCGGTAACCGGGGAAGTCGCCCACTGCAAAGGGCGCTTGACCCATGCCTTGACCATGATGCAGCAAACCGACCGGATGGCCCGGCAGCATGAGGTCTATCATTACGCCCTGTGGGCGCTGCTGCAGCAAAGCGAAATATTGATTGCCCAGGGCTATTTGCAGGCGGCTTACGATATCCAGGAGAAAGCGTTCGCGCTGGTGAGGGAACAGCATCTTGAGCAATTGCCGATGCATGAATTTCTCCTGCGCCTGCGCGCGCAGCTGCTTTGGTCCTGGGCGCGCCTGGAGGATGCGGAGCAGGCCGCCAAAGCCGGACTGAACGTGCTGGCCAGCGCCCAGCCGCAGCAGCAGTTGCAGTGTCTGGCGATGCTGGCGAAATGCGCGCTGGCGCGCGGCGATATCGACGATGCCCGCCGTTTGCTGCACCGTTGCGATAATCTTATCAACAGCGGACAATACCACAGCGACTGGATAACCAATGCCGATAAACCGCGGGTGATTTATTGGCAATTGACCGGCGATACCGTCGCCGCCGCCAACTGGCTTAATCAGACGGTAAAACCGGATTGCGTCGATAACCATTTCCTGCAGGGACAATGGCGTAATATCGCCCGCGCGCAAATT
The DNA here is from genome assembly GCF_047324255.1 of Sodalis sp. RH15. Lineage (NCBI taxonomy): Bacteria > Pseudomonadati > Pseudomonadota > Gammaproteobacteria > Enterobacterales > Bruguierivoracaceae > Sodalis > Sodalis sp. RH15. The sequence goes on along the minus strand of NZ_CP178738.1, from coordinate 5,622,002 downwards.
CTGCTCGGCCAGTTTGATGAGGCGGAAGTGGTGCTGGATGAATTAAACGACAACGCCAGGGCGCTGCAGCTGGTGAGCGATTTGAACCGCAATCTGTTGCTGAACAACCTGATCTATTGGCATACCGGCCGCAAAAGCGAGGCCCAGAGCGTGCTGATAGAGGCGTTGACCCTGGCCAATCGTACCGGGTTCATCAGTCATTTCGTGATTGAAGGGGAGACGATGGCGGTGCAGTTGCGCCAGCTGTTGCAGCTGGGCATCCTGCCGGAGCTGGAGCAGCAGCGTACCCAGCGTATCCTGCGGGATATCAATGCCCATCACCGGCATAAGTTCGCTCACTTCGATGAGGAGTTCGTGCATCAGTTATTGCAGCATCCCCAGGTCCCCGAGCTTATCCGCATCAGCCCGCTGACCCAGCGCGAATGGCAGGTGCTGGGCCTGATTTATTCCGGCTACAGCAATAATCAGATTGCCGGCGAGCTGGATGTCGCGTCCACCACCATCAAAACCCATATCCGCAATTTGTATCAGAAACTCGGTGTGGGGGAGCGGCAGGAGGCGGTGTCGCAGGTGAAGCGCATGCTGACGATGATTGGGTATCAGGTATAGGGCACGGTCTCCCTTTGGCACGAATAGTTGCACGATCGGGAAAGCGGGCCCGGCCTGTCTAGAAATGGGTATTCAGGCTCATATAGAAGGTCCGGCCCGGTTCGTTGTAGGTGGCGGCGCCTGCGCCGTACATATAGGCGCCGGTGGTATCGTTGCCGGTGGTTTGGGCGTTGCCGGCCCGGAATTGGCGTTTATCGAACAGGTTGTCGATGCCCAGGGTGACGCTGGCGTTCTTGGTCACCTCATAGGTTCCGCTCAGGCCGACAATGGCATAGGGGCTGACCTCCCTGGTTTCGCTGCCGGTTACCGGTTCGCCTTTGTAGTTGTATTTTTTCGGTTTTTGGCGTCCGTACCACGATAACGTCGATTGAACCGATAAATCTTGCCGCGCCTGCCAGCTGAGGGTGGAGTTTAAGGTATATTTCGGAATGATCGACAGATAATCTCCGGTCTCTTTGTTCTTACTTTCAATCATATACGTCATATTATTACTCCAGGTCACCGTATTGGTCACCGGGATGTTCAGCATACCCTCCAATCCTTGCACCACCGCTTTGGGTACGTTTTCCCATTTATAGATATCGGAAGCACCATTGGAAGAGACGCCGGTGGGCACGTAGCCCGCCTCGATTTTATTGCGATAATCGTTACGGAAATAGGTCACTCCCGCCTGATAACCGCCACGTTTGAATTCCAGACCGATCTCTTTATTGATGCTGGTTTCAGCATCCAGGTCCTTATTGCCCAGGAGATAACAGCCGCCGGTGCTGGCGGCGCAGCCCTGGCCGCGGCTGTACAGCAGGTAATTGGGGTTGGTTTGAAACAGGCTGGGGGCTTTGTAGGCGCGGGCGATGCCCATTTTCAGGGTGAAATCGCTGCCGAATCCCTGAGACAGATTGAGGGACGGGCTCCAGTTGTCGCCGACGATGGAGTGATGATCGAACCGCAGGCCCGGCACCAGACTTGTGCTGTCGGTAAGCTCGATATTATCGTCGGCGAATAACGAAAATATCTCCGCCGACGCGTACGGGCTGCGGCCGGTGCTGGCGATACCGGGAATGTTTCCCCCCAGCAGGGTCTGGGTATTGGAGGCCGGGTCTTTCATCTTCTGCTGATTCCATTCGGTGCCGAAGGTTGCGGTCTGGTTTACCCCAAGCTCAAAGGGGACGCTTAACTCACTGTGCGCCAGCAGGCTGTCCAACCGGATGGTGGAAAAGCTGTCGTCGGAGAAAATGCCTTCGGTGCCGCCGGCCAGGCCTTCATCTAGGCGGGTGTTTCGGGTTCTTTCAAATTGCAGGTAATTGAGGGTGCTGATGCCGCTGTCCCAGTAGCCGCGATAGCTCAAGGCATGGGTTTGCCGGTACAGCCGATTGGTTTCTTTGCCGTAATTATCTTTAACCAAATCACTGGTGTTGGTGTTTTGGGTATCGCCGGCGTACAGATTGCCCTGGCGGCTAAAGGTGGTTTCATACTCCAGCGTTTGCATCGGCGCGAAATCCCAATGCAGCAGGGCATCGATATTCTTGTCAATCACCCCTTCCCGGCCCGCCGGCAGGGTATCGGCGTAGGTACCGGTGCGCAGGGACTGGTGGCCCCGGTTGATATCCCAGGCGTCGGCCTGGGTTTTGCCGTAGCCGCCGGTGAGGCGAAAACTGAACTGATCGCTTAGCGGGCCCTCCAAACTGAAATTGGTGCGCTTGGTGGCGCCTTCATCGTTATGTTGCGGCACATTGAAATAGGTATTCCACGATCCGTGCCATTCGCGGGTGTCGCGCTTGGTGATGATATTCACCACCCCGCCGGCGGCGCCATTGCCGTAACGGGCGGCGGCCGGTCCGCGCAGAACGTCGATATGGTCGATCATTTCCGGCGGCACCCAGGCGGTATCGCCCCGGGTATCGCGCTCGCCGCGCCAACCCTGGCGCACCGAATTGCGGCTGCTCACCGGCAGTCCGTCGATGAGGATCAGGGTGTTTTCCGGCCCCATGCCGCGGATATCGATCTGGCGGTTATTGCCGCGCTGGCCGCTGGTGGAGTTGCCGGTCAGGTTGACCCCCGGCATGGTGCGGATGATTTCCGAAACGTCCCGCGCCGGCGGACGTTTCCTGATTTCTTCGGCGCTGATGGTGGAGACCCCCGGCGCCTGTAGATTTTGCTGTGCGGCGGTGACTACCATGGTCTCGCCGCCGGCGGTTTTTTTCTCATTGTTTTCGGCGCTTTTATCCGCCGCCGCCACGACTTCCTCGTCGTCATTGGCCGTCAATGCGGCGGCTGCGAGCGCCGATGTGCCCAGCCCAAGACCTATAAGGGTCGCTAAGGAATAACCTGCTAATTTCATGGCTAAGATCTCGAATTCTCTGCCGATTCTCAGGCGGAGCGGGGTTAGCCACCGTCTGGAAATGGCACATTGTTATCGTGAAAACAGACGCCTGCGGCGCTGCTTATACCGTTGCGGCGTTCCCTGGCCGATTAAAAAAATTCCCATGACAAAGCCGCCATCCTGGCAAAATGACTATGAATACATAGGAAGCTTTACACATTATTGCAAATAGAAATAATTATCAATAGTATTAAGATTGCGTTTTACACAGGCTGATTACCAATGGTCACAATAATGCTGGGACGGGCGGATGCAGGGACGAAAGAGTGGTGGCGGGAGATAGCAGATCACGGCACCCCATGGGTGGAAAAAGATCGGGACGGCCGCTATCGGGTAACTTTTTTGTGGCGCGATCCCGGCGGGAATGCGCAAACGTCGGCCCTTCGCCGGGTATGGCTTAATATCAACGGCATTACCGACCATCATCAGTCCCTGGCGCCGCAAAGCCTGGAACGTTTGCCCGGCACGGATGTCTGGTACCGGCAAACCTGTCTGAGCGCCACCTGGCGCGGAAGTTATTGCTTTATTCCCCGTGAAGACGATACTCCCTTTCCCGCGGCGGCGGGGAGTCGCCCGGAGACGGAGATGTCGGCATGGCGTCTGTGGTGGGGAGGGCTGCTGGACAGCGCGGTACATGACTCACTAAACCCGTTGCGCTGCTGGGTCGGCGCCCGCGGCTATGGATTATCCCCCCTGCATATGCCGCTGGCGCCGCCGCAAACGGCTTGGACCGATGTGGACAGGCGGGGCGCGGACTCGCGGGCCTTGCGACCGCCTTCGCCGGCGCGGCTTGAATGCCGACGCTGGCACAGCCGGCGGTTGGGCAATAGCCGTGATGTCTGGGTTTTGACCACCGGGCAGCAGCAGCCCCATCGCCGGCCGTTGGCGATATTGCTCGACGGTCGGTTTTGGTCACAGGAGATGCCGGTTGCCGTTCCGCTCAGCCGGCTTACCCGCGAGGGCCGCTTGCCGGAGGCGGTGTATGTGATGATCGACAGTGTCGATACCCGGCAACGAAGCCATGAGCTGACCTGTAATGCGGAGTTCTGGCTCGCGGTGCGGGAAGAGCTGATGCCGTGGCTTGGGACCTGGGCGCCCTATCGGCCCGATCCGGCCACTACGGTGGTGGCCGGGCAAAGTTTCGGCGGGTTGGCGGCGATGTACGCCGCGCTGCATTGGCCCCTGAGCTTCGGCCTGGTGCTGAGTCAGTCGGGTTCCTTTTGGTGGCCCCATCGGGACCCGGGACGCATCGATGGCGATACCCGCGCGTCCGGCGAGCTGTTAAGGCAGCTGGAAGACGGACTGGGCGCCGGTCTGGCTCTTGGAATGTATATCGAAGCCGGCATTCATGAACCGTTGATTTACCAGGCTAACGAACGGCTGCTGGCGCTGTTGCGGCCGTCCCGCCATCGCCTCCGCTTCCGGCGGGTGGACGGCGGCCATGACGCCCTCTGCTGGCGCGGCGGCCTGCTGGACGGCCTCGAGTCGCTCTGGCGCGGCCCGGATACCCAAACGACGGTCTAGGGTAAACCCCGGCTAATGCGGGTGGCAGGCTCCGACGGACGCCGGGACGATGGGTGGCATCGTCCCGCAGTTTGCGCCCGCGCGGGCGGATTCACGGCGTGTTCGGGATGTGACAACCCGTCCCGGCAGGCCGTGTTGGCCGGCGACTCATGTTGACGCATCCGCCGGGTCGCGGCCCAGCGGCACAATCAGCGGCGTGTGGGATACCGGGTCGTCGATAATGATACAGCGCAGGCCGAAGACCCGCTCCACCAGTTCGGCGGTGACGATGTCCGACGGCGTCCCCTGGGCGACAATCTGCCCATCGCGCATGGCCACTAAATGAGTGGCGTAACGGCAGGCATGGTTAAGATCGTGCAGCACCATCACCAGCGTTTGTCCGGCGGTACGGTTCAGGTGCCTGAGCAGTTCCAGCAGATCGATTTGATGGGCGATATCCAGCCAGGTGGTGGGCTCGTCCAATAACAACAGCGGCGTTTGCTGCGCCAATACCATGGCTATCCAAACCCGTTGGCGCTGTCCGCCGGAGAGGGTATCCACCGGCTGCTGCGCCAGCGCTTCGATACCGGTGGCGCGCATGGCTTCCCGTACCGCCGCTTCGTCCTGTTCCCGCCAGCGGCCGAACAGCGATTGATGGGGATAACGCCCCCGAGCCACCAGGTCGCCCACCAGGATATCGCCGGGGGCGGCGGGGCTTTGCGGCAATAATCCCAGCCGGCGGGCCACCTCTTTGGTGGCGTAGCGGCGGATATCCTCGCCGTCCAGCCATACCCCGCCGCCATCGGGGCGCATCAGCCGGCTTAAGGCGCGCAGCAGCGTGGATTTGCCGCAGGCGTTCGGGCCGATAATGACGGTCAGGCCGCCGTCGGGAATGGACAAGGACAAATCACGGGCAACGATCTTTTTATCATAACCCAGGGTCAGGTTTTCCGCCCGCAGGCGGGACGGCGGCAAGGGGCAGGGGTTCATGTTTTACGGGACTCCCGGATTAACAATGCTATCAGGTAGATGCCGCCGATGCAGACGGTGACCACCCCCACCGGCAATTGATAGGGGCTGAACAGACGCTGAGCCGCCAGGTCCGCCGCCAGCAGCAGCAGCGACCCGGTTATGGCGGCCAGGGGAATCGAGGCGGTGCCGCCGACCGCCAGACGGCGGGAAATTTGCGGCGCCACCAGCGCGATAAAGGATATCGGCCCGGCGACGGCGGTGGCGGCGGCGGTAAGCGCTACCCCCGCCGACATCAGTCCCAGGCGCGTGCGCTCCGCCGATACTCCCAGCCCGCGGGCGGCATCGTCGCCCATTTCCAGTAGCCGCATGGAACGAGCCAGCGCCAGCGCCAGCAGCAGCGCCAGGGCGATGATTACCGCCGCCGGCAGGCATTTGGCCCAGGTGACGCCGTTGAGGGATCCGGCGCTCCATAACCCGGCGGAGAGGGCGGATTCAAGCGAGGCGCCCACCACCAGGGCCGTATTCGCCGCCACCAGCAGGGCGCGGACGGCAATACCGACGATAATCAGCCGGAAGGTATGAATGCCGTTGCGCCAGGCCAGCATATAGACCGCTACGGCGGTCAGGCCTCCGCCGGCCATGGCGGCGGCGGTAATAGTGGAGTAGCCGCTGTTGAACAGGACTATCGCCAGTAAGACGCCGCTGTGGGCGCCGGTATTGAAACCCAATATATCCGGGCTGCCGAGGGGGTTGCGCATCAACGATTGAAAAATGGCGCCGCTGGCGCCGAGGGCCGCCCCCAATAACAGCGCCACCGCCACCCGCGGCAGCCGCCAATGGGTGACCACAATCCGCACCGGGTCGGGGGCCGTTCCCCATAATGCCTCCATCACCTGCGGGATGCTGAGGGGAAGCGAGCCGGTGCCCAGCGACAGAACCGCCAGCGCCAGACAGCAGCATACCAGCAGGCCGCCGGTGAGGAATAAACGGGGTCCGCGCCGGACGACGTAATTCATAATCGTTTAAGCTCCCGGTGATTACGTACCAGCGCAATCAAAACCGGCGCGCCGATAAACGCCGCCACAACGGAAACCCGCAGTTCCCCCGGCACGATGACCCGGCCGAGTATATCCCCGGCCAGCAGCAGCACCGGCGTCAACAGCAGGATGAAGGGCAACAGCCGCCGGTGATCCTCCCCCGCCAAACGACGCGCCATATGGGGCGCCATCAGGCCGATAAAGGCGATGGGGCCGACCAGCGCGGTGGCGCCGCCGCACAACAGGGTAATGGCCGTCACGCCCAGCGCCTGGGTCATTCCTATCCTTGAGCCCAGGCCTGCGGCCACATCGTTGCCCATGGCCAGGTTATTCAGTCCCCGGGTCAGTCCCAGGGCCAAAACCGCCCCCAGCATGATGGGCGCCGCCACGATTTTTATCACCGCCATAGAACGGATATCCAGCGATCCGGCCTGCCAAAAGCGCAGTTGGTCATAGATAAGGGGATTGATCAAGGCGATGCCCGAGGCAATGCCGTCAAGGACCGCTCCCAGCGCCAGGCCGGACAGCGTCAGGCGAATGGGATTTAGCCTGCCGCCCCCCGCCGCGCCGATAAGCGCCACCAGCAGCGTGGCGGCCAGCGCGCCGAGCAAGGCGAACATGACATAGAGGTCCGGCGAAGCGGCGCCGAAAAAGGCCATGCCCAGCACCACGGCGAAACCGGCTCCGGCGTTCACGCCCAGTATGCCGGGATCCGCCAGGGGGTTGCCGGTCAGGGTTTGCATCAGCGCCCCGGACAAACCCAGGGCGATTCCGGCCAACAGGCCGGCCAGCGTTCTCGGCAGGCGGGCGTCGAGCACGATAAGGCAATCGGTGGTACGGCACGCCTTCGAGAGCGCCTGGACAACCGTGGCGAAGCCGATGCTTTTTGCCCCCACCAGCAGGCTGGCGGCGAGGGTCAACGCCAATACCAGGCATAACAGGACTAACTTACGGGACGGGCGCATAATCCTCCGCATCATCATCGGGATAAAAACAAGAGCCGGCTATTCTTTGCGGCGCAGGCTGCCCGATAACGCCGCCGGCACCGACTCGTGCGGGCTGCCCCTGGACGAAGTAGTGCTCGAGCGTTGTCAAAACATGGGAGGCGCTGTAATAGTCGAGGCGAAAGGTATCGCGGCCCAGAGCGTATACGCGCCGATTGCGCACCGAGGGCAGATGCGCGAGAAAAGGATTCGCCAGCAGGGCGTCGGCGTCGGCCTCGTCGGCGGCAAACAACAACAAGCTCTCGCCATTCAAGCCGTCCGCCAGGTTCTCGCCGGAAAGCTGCAGGATATCGCCGCGCCGGCCCATGCTATGGCTTTGCGCCAGATTGTCCGGCGGTACGGCCAGTACGAAACCCAACTGCAGCAGCAGCCGGCCCTGGGGAGAATCGGCGGTCCACAGGTTGGCGGCTTTGCCGTCGCGGTGGTACACCAGCGCGGATACCGGCTGCGGCGGCAAAGCCAGTCGCTGCCGCAGGGCCTGCCGTCGGCTATCGAATTCTTTGACAATTTTTTCGGCGTCGTCTTCACGCCCGGTGGCCCGGCCGAGCTCCACGGCCACCTGCTGCCAGCTCTGGTTGTCGTAATTCACCACCAGGACCGGGGCGATGGCCGATAATTGATCGTGAAGCCGCAGGGCCGAATCGCCGCCGGTGGCGGCGATGATAATCAGGTCCGGGGCTTGTGCTGCGATGGCCTCGGCATCGGGTTCGCCGATATAAAGCCGTTTCACGCCGCGCCGTTGCGCCACCTCGCCCCACTGGCGTAAAAACCCCTGCCCGTCGGCGACGGCGTTATTAGGGGTGGTGGCGCCGCTGGCAATGACCGGCGCGCCGATGGCCAATAACGTTCCGGTAAGGGTAACGCTGGTGGATACAATCCGCTGCGGCATCCGGGGTAGGGTAATGTCCCCTTGGGCGCCGGCGATCTGGCGGGGCCAGCCCTCTGACGCCGGGCACCAGCCGGGGGCAAGGATAAGCAGCAATAGCGCCAGCAGGGGAATAATTACGCGGTGGGTACTCAGGAGACCGGGCATGGGATACGCGTCCAGGGGACTAATTAGGAATGCGTATCATTTTCATTGTTAACGGAATAAAAGTCCAGCAATTCGCAAAGAGAAGGCCCCGGTTAAGAGGCCCGGGTACTTCAGCCCACCGGCAGGATTTTGCGGCCGAGCTGCTCGTTAATGACCTGCGCCATGGCCAGGTAAATGGCGCTGGCGCCGCAGAACAGCCCGACATAGCCTGCTATCACCAGCAGCGGTTTGTTGGCGGTGATATCACCGATGGCCAATAAAGCGAACAGCAGGGTCAAGGTGCCGAACACCACCTGTAATGCCCGGCTGGCGGCCAGGGTGGCGAAAAACATGAACAGCGTGAACACGCCCCATAGCGCCAGATAGACGCCGAGGAACACTTCATCGGCGGGATCGGCAAGCCCCATGCGCGGCAGGACCAGGATACCCACCAGGCTGAGCCAGAACGCACCGTAAGAGGTAAAGGCCGTAGTGCCGAACGTATTGCCGTGTTTGTATTCCATAATGCCGGCAATCATTTGCGCGATGCCGCCGTAAAAAATGCCCATACTGACGATAATGGACGTTAAAGGGAAAAAGCCCGCGTTATGCAGATTAAGCAATACGGTGGTCATACCAAAACCCATCAATCCCAGCGGGCCGGGGTTCGCTAACTTGGTGGTGTGCATATAGCCTCAGTGATAGAAAGAAAAAGCGAATTCATTATCCCCATGGCCGCGCGGTGAGGAAAATCATCCCATCGCGCAGCCTGGGCCGCAGCATCATAAAGATCCCGGCGCGATGAAACAATGATTTGAACAGGCTATTAGTAGGGGAATATCCGGCGGTTTGCCCGGTGATGTCAATGCCATCCCAGCCGGCTGCTCAGGATGGCGGCGTAATTTTTCACTGCGGCGATAAGCGCCTCGCCGTTTTCGTTGAACCGGCTGGAAATGGCCGCCACATTCAGTGCCGCCACGGTTTCGCCTTTGCCGTTGAGCACCGGCGCGGCGACCCCGGAACCGCCGATGTCGATCTCCTGATCGGATACCGCGTACCCGTCTCGTCGGGCCTTGGCGATATGGGCCTTGATTTGTCCGCGGTCCACCAGGGTATGCCTGGTGTACTGCACAATACGTTCCCGTGACAGGTAATTATCGATTTGGGCGTCGTCCCGCCCCGCCAGCAGGGCACGGCCCATGGCGGTGCAATAAGACGGCAGACAGCTGCCGAGGGGGGATTCATACCGCACCGGTTGCGTGCCGCTGCAGCGTTCCAGCGTTTTCAGGCGGCCTTCGCCGTTGAGCACGCCGAGCATAATGGTTTCACCGCAGCGATCCCGCAGTTCGCGCATTACCGGCAGCGCCATTTCGCTAAGGCGCGCCTCCGGCCCGCAAATCCAGCCCGGACCCTCGCGAAAGGCGTTATTAAGCTGATAACGGTCCGTTTCGTCCCGTATGGCGTAACCCCGCGATACCAAGGTGGCCAGCAGATTATGGGTACTGCTTTTCGGATAGCCCAATTCGTCAACAACTTCTTTCAGGGACAGGGGTTTTTCCTCATGGGTCAATAATTCAAGCACTTCCAGCACCCGCACCGCGCTTTTTACTTCGTTCATGTATGTGAATCCTATTCTTGTTGCTGAACCAATTTTTACTATGCTAGAACATTTATTACAATCATTATTCACTGGCAGAGTTACCGATGAGCCATGCAGCGCCGCTGGACCCCATAGCAATCGAGCTTGTTCGTCACGCTTTCCATTCCATTTGTGATGAAATGGCGGAGTCTCTGGTGCGTTCCAGCCATTCCCCTAATATCAAAGAACGGCGGGACTGTTCGTGCAGCGTTTATGATGTCAACGGCGATATCGCCGTCCAGGCGGAGCATATTCCCATCCACCTGGGCGTTATGGCGGGGGCCTTGGGTCACATCCTGGCCGCGTATCCGGCGGCAGAAATGGCGCCGGGAGATGCTTTCCTGGTTAATGATCCCTACTATGGCGCTAATCATCTGCCGGATTTTATCGTCGTCGGACCGCTGTTCGCCGGGGGCGAGATGGTGGGCTTCGCCGCCAGCATGGCGCACCATACCGACGTGGGCGGACTGACGCCGCGCAGCATGCCGGCCACCGCCACCGAAATTTTCCATGAGGGCTTGCGCATCCCGCCGGTGAAGCTGGCCGCCGCCGGCGCGGTGGATCAAAACCTGCTGACCCTGATCGGCGCGAATTCGCGTTTGCCCGAGGAGCGCATGGCGGATCTCGGCGCGCAGATTGCCACCATTCAGGTGGCGCAAAACCGTATCGACGAACTGGCCCGTCGTTATGACATGGCGCAGTTGCGGTTCGCCATGGCCCAAATCATCCGCCTGTCGGAACAGACCACCCGCGCCTGTATCGCCGCACTGCCCGACCAGGTATGGACCGGCGAGGCCCAGGCCGATTTCGGCGGCGTCATGATTCCCCTGCGGGTCGCCATCAGTAAAAATAACGACGTGCTGAATATCGATTTCACCGGCAGCGGGCCGCAAACCGAGAGCCCGTTCAATTCCTGCCTGGCCAATACCCTGGCCTGCGTGTATATGGCGGTTCGCATTACCCTGGCGCAGGGCATCCCGGCCAATGCCGGCATGTACCGCGCCCTGAATATCACCATCCCGGACGGTTCAATCCTTAATCCCCGCTTCCCGGCGGCCATTTCCGCCGCTACCCAGGTGTCTTACCATACCTTTGAAGCCTTGATGGACGCCCTGTCGGCGTTTTCGCCGGCGCTGGTGCTGGCGGGAACCGGCGGCGGCGGGGTATTTTCCTTTGGCGGCCCGAATCCGCGCACCGGCCGGCTGTTCGCCTATGGCGAGGCGCTGGGGGGCGGTTCCGGCGCCAGTCATGTGGCGGACGGTGAAAGCGGCATGATACCGCCGGTGGCCAATTTGCACGATACGCCGGTGGAAGTGCTGGAAATGAGCCTGCCGGTGCGCATCCTGCGTTACGAACTGGTGGAGGGATCGGCGGGGCGGGGGCGCCAGCGCGGCGGCTTCGGTCTGCGGCGCACCTTCCAGATGCTTACGCCGGTGCGCTGCTCCTTCCAGGTCAGCATGCCCACCCGCGGGCCGGACGGTTTACTGGGGGGAACCGCCGGCGCGCCGACCCGCATCATCGTGACGCCGCCGGATGCGAAACCGCGGCACATTACCGGTTTTAGCGAGCTGTCGGCCCCGGCGGACACACTCATAGAAGTGGAAACCGCCGGCGGCGGCGGATACGGCCCGGCCGCGGAACGGGACTCCACGGCCGCGGAACAGGACAGGCTTTATGGCTATGGCGTCCATGGGTTGGGCTTTCAGGCACAGGAGAAGCAAGCATGACCGGTTTATTGGCAGCCGTGGACGTGGGCGGCACCTTTATCGATGTGGTGGTCAGCAACCCCGCCTCGGGAGAAACCCGTATCGCCAAGGTTCTGCACCGCAAAGGGGATCAGGGCAACGATATCCTGGCGGCCCTTGATGCCCTGGCGGTGGAAATGGGCGCCCGCGCCGCCGATATCGAGGCGGCGGTGGTGGGGACGACGGTGGTCACCAACGCACTGCTTGAAGGCGCGCTGGCAAAAACCGCCTTGTTGACCACCGAAGGATTTCGCGATGTGCTGGAAATCGCCCGCATGACCCGGCCCTCCTCCTACGATCTTCACGCCAGGCGCGCGCCGGTGGTGGCGCCCCGGCATTTGCGCCTTGAGGTGCCGGAACGCCTGGATTTCCAGGGCCGGGTATTGAAACCCCTGAATGAAGCGGCGCTGGACCGTTGCATTGAGCGCCTGCGGGAAGCCCGGGTGGAGGCGGTGGCGGTAAGTTTGCTGTTTTCGTTCGTCAATCCGGAACATGAACGGCGGATCGGCGAGAAGCTGGCGGCGCTGGGGGTGCCCGTCTCGCTGTCATCCGAGGTTTTGCCGGTATTCCGCGAGTACGAGCGCACCACCGCCACGGTGCTTAATGCCGCCACCATGCCGGTGATGGGGCAGTTTCTCACCGGTCTCGAAACGCTGAAAGATAACGGTCCGGCGCGGACCTTTGTCATGGGTTCCGCCGGCGGCTGCCTTACCTTTGCCGAAGCCCGGCGCTTTCCGGTGAAATGCGCCATGTCCGGTCCGGCGGGCGGCGCGGTGGGGGCGTTGGAACTGTCGGCCCGCCACGGACTCGGCGAGGCCCTGACGCTGGATATCGGCGGCACCAGTTCGGATATCGCGCTGCTGCGCGGCGGCGCCATTCCGGTCACCGATGAACGGACCATCGGCGGTTATCCGGTGGCGGTGGCCTCGGCGGAAATCGAAACCATCGGCGCCGGCGGCGGTTCCATTGCTTATCTGGATCGCACCGGATCCCTCAAGGTCGGTCCCCAGAGCGCCGGATCCACGCCGGGGCCGGCCTGTTATGGCCGCGGCGGCGACCAGCCGACGGTGACCGATGCCCATGTGGCGTTAAACCGCCTTGGCGTGCGCAGCATGCTCGGCGGCGATTTTGTCCTGGATCGCGATGCCGCCGTGGCCGCCATCGAACGGCATATCGCCGCGCCCCTGGGCCTGAGCTGGCAGCGGGCGGCCCAGGGCATTTTGCAAATCGCCACCGCCAACATCGTGCGCGCCATTCGCGCCATGTCGGTGGAGCGGGGGCACGATCCGCGCCATATGACCTTGATTGCCTTCGGCGGCGCCGGCCCGCTGCACGCGGTGGATGTTGCCCGCGCGCTGGATATCCCCAGGGTGTTGATTCCCTATTATTCCGGCGTGTTTTCCGCTCACGGCATTTTGTCGGTGGATATCGCCTACGACGCCCAGCGCACCTGGCTGCGCACCCTTTCCGCCATCGATGCGGCCGAACTGGCGGCATTAACCGGCGAAATGAGGGAGGCGCTGCTGGCGCGGGCCGCCGCCGACGGTTTTATGCCGGCGGAGCTGGTTATCGCCTGGTCGGCGGATTTGCGCTATCAGGGGCAATCCCATGCCCTGACGGTGGATTTACCCACCGCCGACAGCGAAGGATTGGCCGCCAGCCGGACGGCATTTCTAGCAGAGCACCGGCGGCGCTACGGCCATGCCTCCGAGACCCTGCCGGTGGAGTTACTGAATCTGCGGCTGAAAATCAGCCGGCCGCGCCCCGCCGCCGGCGAAGCGGCCACCGCATCGACCCGGACCGCTGAGCCGGCGGGCCGGCGCCAGGTCTGGCTCAGCGCGGAAGCGTGCGTCGAATGTCCGGTCTACCGGCGTACCGAACTGCCGGAAAATTGGCGCGCCATTGGCCCGTTGGTGATCGAACAGTTCGATACCCTGACGCTTATCGGCGCCGGCGACCGGGTGGAGGTATTGCCCGGCACCCGAGCCTTGTCCATAGTTATCAACCCCCAAACCGTTTGACAACCAAGCACCCCGAGGAGATACCGAATGAAATTTTCTATAAAGCACGGCACGGCACTGCTGGCACTCGCCGCCACATTAAGCGTCTGTGCCTGGTCGGCCCAGGGGGCTGAAGGGTTTACGAAACTGCGGGTCGCCGCCGATCCCAGCTATCGGCCGATCTCCTTTCAGGATCCGTCGGGCAAGCTGGTGGGATTTGACGCCGACTTCGCCGCCGCACTCGGTAAGCATATGGGCGTGCCGGTATCCTACGAGGGGATGGCTTGGGACGGTATTATTCCCGCCCTGCAGGGAGGCAAGATCGATGCCATCACCAATCTGGTGATTAGCGACGATCGCAAAAAAGTGGTGGCGTTTTCTGAACCGATCATGACGCAAACGATTGTCCTGGTAGTCAAAGCCCACTCCGACCATGAACAGCTCACCGCCGCCGATCTGGGCAAACTGAGGGTGGGTGTCATGGTCAATACCGCCGCCGCCACGGCTCTGCAGTCCATGCAGGGCGTTACGCCCACCACCTACAATACGGTTGTGGACGCCTATAATGATTTGATGCTCGGCCGTATCGATGTGGTGGCGGTGGAAAGCGTTAACGGAGCCTACATCGTCGCCAGCCAATACGCCGGTAAGCTGGCGGTGGTGAAACAGCCGCTGACCAATGACGTTAAATTGAACGGCGTGGCGCTGCGCAAGCAGGACACCGCCGGATTGCAGCAGGTCAATACCGCCATCGACAAAATGAAAGCGGACGGAACCCTGGCCGCCATCGCCGTCAAGTGGTTCGGCAACGCCGACAACGTGCCGAAATAAACCGGGCGCCGGTGTGTTTATAAGATTGCTATGAGGCCGCAAGATGCCAGATATGACGGATAGGCCGCCGGGGAACGATGAAATGCCGGTGCTGCGAATCGCCGGACTTTGCAAATCGTTCCACGGCGTTCCGGTGCTGACTGATGTCTGTCTTGATATCGCACGGGGTGAAACCGTCGCCATCATCGGGCCCAGCGGCGCGGGCAAGACCACCCTGCTGCGCTGCGTGAATTTCCTTAACGGTTACGACAGCGGCAGCGTGCTGATCAGGGGCGAACAAATCGGTTACCGCCAGGTGGGACAGCGGCGTATCGAAGACAGCGACGCCAATAACAGCCGCATGCGCCGCAAGACCGGCATGGTGTTCCAGCGTTTTGCGCTGTTTCCGCACCTGAGCGTGCTGGAGAACCTCATTGAGGGACCGATCCGGGTCCTTCGGCAGCCGCGCAGGGTGGCGGTGGCGCGGGCCATGGCGGTATTGACGTCGGTGGGCCTGGCGGATAAGGCCCAGGCTTATCCCGCCTGGCTTTCCGGCGGCCAGCAGCAGCGGGTGGGCATTGCGCGGGCGCTGTGCATGGAGCCGGAACTGCTGCTGTTTGACGAGGTGACGTCGGCGCTGGATCCCGAGCTGGTGGGAGAGGTGCTGGCGGTTATGCGGCGCCTGAGCGAGGAGGGGCGCACCATGCTGATGGTTACCCATGAACTGCGTTTCGCCCGTGATGTTGCCGACCGCATCGTGTTTATGGAGCAGGGGCGCATCATCGCCGATCTCCCGGCCCGGCAATTCTTTGAACAGCCGCCCAGCGTTCGTATCGAAGCATTCCTGGCGTCCAGCGCGTCAAAATAGCGATGGCTTAGTTGTTAATTAGGGGATGGTCCGAGCAATGATTGACTTTTTGGTGGCGTATTCGCCGCTCTATTTAAAAGGCGCCCTGGTGGGCCTGTCGCTGACGGTTTTCGCCATGATCGGCGCATTGCTGATAGGTCTGCTGGTGGCCTTGGGCCGGCTATCCCGCCGTACTCCGCTGCGTTTGCTGTGCCTGTGTTATGTCACGCTGTTTCGGGGCGTGCCGCCGCTGGTATTGCTCTATCTGGTGTATTTCGGACTGCCGGCCTGGGCCAGTCAGGCCGGCAGCCCGGTATTGATAAAACTGCTGAGTCCGCTGGATAACCGCCTGTTCGCCGCCACCCTGGCATTTGCGGTAAACGCGGGCGCCTACACCGCCGAAATCATCCGCGCCAGCATTACCTCCATCCACAGCGAGCAGCTGGAAGCCGCCCGCTCCATCGGCATGACCTACCCGCAGGCCATGCGGCGTATAATACTGCCGCAGGCCTTGCGGGTGGCGTTCCCGCCGTTATGCAATGAGTTCATCATTGTGCTCAAGGGCACCTCCCTGGCCTCGGTGATAGGCGTGACCGAACTGATGCGTAACGCGCAGATGGTCGCCTCTGCCACCTTCCTGAATCTTCAGGCCTATCTGCTGGCGGCGCTGTTTTATGTGGTCATGGTTATCGTGCTGCAAATCGCCTCCAGCGCCATAGAGCGGCGGCTGGGCTCGCCCGGAGGCAACCGGTCCTAATCTTTTTCCCTTGGCCGTTTAATTTGTTACAGTACTCTTTTAGCGGGCGTTGGGACGACCAGGGGAATGATGGACAATAAACAGCGCGAACCTGAAATAAGCGCCGTGGCCATGGCGGGAGAGCTGCGGCTGGTGCTCGGCAATCTGAGCCGTCGATTGCGTGAACAGGCGCATCCCGGGGATTATACCCAGTCGCAAAAATCGGTTATTCTGCGCCTTGAGCGGGAAGGCCCCGCCACCGTCACGACCCTCGCCAAGGCCGAGGGCGTCCGCCCGCAGTCCATGGGCGCCACAGTGGCAACGCTTGCGGCCGCCGGTATGATAAGCGGCACGCCGGACCCCACGGACGGCCGCCAGACGCTGTTATCCCTGACCGAGCGCTGCCGCGAGCTTATCAAGGCCGGCCGGGCGGCACGTGAAGACTGGCTGTTCCATGCCATCAGCCATCATTTCGCCCCTCACGAGCTTGAACAGCTCGCCGAGGCGATCCAGCTGCTTAAGCGCCTGGCGGAAGCCTGAGCGAGGCAATGCCGGCGGTATAAGCCGCTGAGCTTGTTGACAAAGTGCCCGGTCGAAACAGGCTGCAAGCGCGTAAACACGCCGTGACTCCCCCTCCGTCACCGGGTTTTTTCTCCTTCCCTTCATGCCCCATGCCCTATATAATTAACGAATGTTAATTAAAGTAGGTTTTTGCCGGCGAATCGAGCTTGAAAACAAGAAAATTTAAACTTTTTTTATCATTATTTTCAGTCTCTTAAGTAATAAATTAACGATCGATAATAAAAAGTTGTTGATCGGCCGAGGTGAGAGGGATAGTATTTAGTTATCGAACGTTAAGAAATTAACGTCAAAGACAAAAACCCTTAAATTACGAGAGAGACAACATCATGAAAAACGTAAAATACACCATCGCCGCCATCGCACTGGGCACCCTGTCATTCGGTAGCTTCGCCGCTGATCTGGTCAGTTCCGCTCCGGCCAACCAGCAGCAAGTCGGCGTCATCAGCGTGAGCGGTGGCCACGACGTAACCTCCATCGAAAGCCAGCTGGCGGACAAAGCCGCCCAGTCCGGCGCAAAATCATTCCGTATTACCTCGGTCACCGGTAATAACCAAATGCACGGCACCGCGGAAATATATCAGTAAGCTTATTTATCGGTAAACGAATAGCCCCGGCGGGGAATTAAATCCCCGTCCGCTGAATAAAAAACGCATCTGCAGGAAATAACGATATCGCTGTCGCTATTTCAAAAGCACTTTATTAAAGAGAGACCGTGGAAATGAAAAACATTAAATACGCCATCGCCGCCATCGCATTAGGTAGCTTGTCATTCGGTAGCTTTGCCGCCGACCAGGTCAATTCGGTCCCGGCCCGGCAGCAGTCAATGGGCGTGATAAACGTCAACGGCTACGACGTGACCTCTGTGCAAAGCGATCTGGCGGAAAAAGCCGCCCAAGCCGGCGCCAAATCGTTCCGTATCATCTCGGTGACCGGTTATAACGAAATACACGGCAAGGCCGAATTATATCAATAAGCACTGTTTGAAATTGATAATCAGCAAAAAGAATTAGCACTAACAAATTGCCCCGGAGGGAAAAGATATTCCCCTTCGCTGAAAATAATCATCTGCATGAAATAACGATATCGCTAATCGGTATTTCAAACATTACTTTTAAAGAGAGACCGTGAAAATGAAAAACGTAAAATACACCATCGCCGCCATCGCACTGGGCACTCTGTCATTCGGTAGCTTCGCCGCCGATTTGGTCAGCTCGGCTCCGGCCGAACAGCAGCAAGTGGGCGTAATCACCGTTACCGGCGCCCATGACGTAACCTCTGTTGAGAATCAGCTGGCGGAAAAAGCCGCCCAGTCCGGCGCCAGATCGTTCCGTATTACCTCTGTTACCGGCAATAACCAAATGCGCGGCACCGCGGAAATCTACGAATAATGGTATGACGGATAAATGAGCCAGGGTAGGATGCCCCGGCTAAGCATCAGATTCAAAGAAACGCCGGCAAAATCCAGTGATTTGCCGGCGTTTTTTAATGCCAATTTTTATTCGAAAGAGCCTAGATAATCTTTTTTACCGATCGCCAGGCCCAGGTGACGCAAGATGTCGTAGGCGGTGGTGATATGGAAAAAGAAATTCGGGATCGCCATTTGGAATAGGTAGTCATTACCGGTGAAGGATTTTTCGCTGCCGCGCATGTTCATCACGACGGGGCGTTCGCCGCTGTGTTCAAACTGCTCCGGATGTAAATTACCCAGAAAAGTCAGCGTCTTGGCAATACGGGTCTGCAATTCGTCAAAGGTGCTTTCGGTATCGGGGAAGCTGGGGATTTCACAGCCCGCCAGGCGCGCAGCGCCGCCTTTGGCCGCATCGCTGGCGGATTGGACCTGTCTTGCCAGGGTGAACATATCCGGCGCCAGCCGCGCGTTGATCCAGTCTGACGGCTCGATGCCCTGTTCCTGGACATGGGCCGCCGCTTTAGCCAGCAGGGAGGATAGATTGGTCAGCATGCGGATAAAAACAGGCACTGATGCCTGATAAAAACTGATGTTCGGTTGTGCCGTGGTAACCATACAAAACCCTCTTAGGGTAATCGAACAGAAAAAAAAGAGTAAGGCGCCGGTGGCGCCCTCTCGCAGCCGCTATCAAATTAGGGCCGACGCCCGGTGCCGTCAATGTTTTTCTAACGAGCGCTATTAAATTCCCCCCGCCGGGCCAGGCCAAGATGCAGCAAACCGGCAATCAACAGCGACGGCAGGGTGGCGCCCACCTGGGGATAGTCCCGCAACAATAGCTGATACACCGCGATACCCACGATCCAGGCGGCGAATGCCCGCCAGGACAAACCGGCGCCGGGGGCCGGATTGCGGCGGCGGCGGACCAGGAAATGTTCCGCCAGCACCACGCCGAACAGCGGTGAAAAAACCGACCCGATAAGCAGCAGGAAATTTTCGTATTGGGATAACGGCACCTGCCAGGCGATGAGGGTGCAGATGAGGCCGATAATCAAGGTCAAGGGCTTCACCTGGCGTGGAATGAACAGCGCCGAGGAGAGCGCCGCCGAATGGATGTCGGCAAAGGCGTTTTCATTTTCGTCAATGAGGATCAATAGCAGCGGGATGCCCAGGGCGGCGCCGGACAGCGCCACCAGCAGCGCGTTGGCGTCGCCGTTGCCCACATACGCCAGAGCATAGGCTCCGCCCAGAACCATCATCCACAGGCTGCCCAGCAGGTAACCGCCGAGGGTGCCGAGAAAACTTTGCCGCGCGCTTTTGCCGAAACGGGTGTAATCCCCGATAAGCGGCAGCCAGGACAGCGCCATGGAGATAACGATATCGCAGCCGGCGGCAAACGGCAGGCTGCCGTTGCCCGCCGCCGCCGCCAGCCGGTGAATGTCCCCGTGCCGCCACAGGGACAGGCTCAGCCAGGCACAGGCGATAAGCAACAGATAAATCCCCCAGCGCCGTAATACCAGCCGGATAAAGGCCAGCGGGCCACCCAGGGCGATGGCCGTGGCGCCGATGCCGAACAGCCATGTCCACAGGGCGGCATTGGCCCAGATAGTCTGGCTGCCCAGCGCGCGAGCCGCCAGCAACGACGCCGCATCGCGCATCATGACAATCTCGAAGGCGCCCCAGCCAATCAGCTGCAGCAGATTCAGCAGCGCCGGCACCGAGGCTCCCTTTTTACCGAGGCTGTAGGCCATGGAGGCCATGGAGGAGCGTCCGGTATCGAAACCTATCACGCCGGCCAGCGCCAGTAGCAGGCATCCCAACAGCGAACCCAGCGTGATGGCATAGAGGGAATTCACCATGCCCATGCCGGGGGAGAGCACGGCGCCGGCCTGCAGCACCGCCAGGCCGATGCCCAGGGAGAACCATAACGAAAAGAAGTCCCGCCATCCCAGGACCCGGTCGGTCTCGGTAATGATCCTGTCCGGAGCGTATATATTGTTTTTCATCGGGTTATCAGTTTTTTTACACGGATAACGACAATAGCACAACCTTATTCCGGCGTAGACGGCGAATCGATGCCGCGACCGACAATTAATTTCAGTGAGCCGTCAAAACTCGGCTGGGTGCGCAAATGACCGTACCTGGCATCCCAGGCGCCGGAGACGAGATCGCGCGTCAAATGCCGCACAAAGCGCTCGGCGACGGACGGATCGACGAAGCTCCAGGCGGAATTCGCCCGGCGCGCGCCGGGATCAAGCAGGGCTTCCGGCCGGCCATAATAGGCTTCGCCGAAACCGTCGCTGCAGTGCAAGGGGATCGGGACCGGCCGCACGCTGGCGTGTTTGCCCAGCGCCGCCGTCAGGCTGCTCATGGGCGGATAGCGCTTCGCTTCCACCGCGATCATTTCCGGCGCGTAGTCATTCAGCCAGGATTTGGTAAGCTCACCGGGATCGCAGGACAGGATAACGATGGGGCCGCGAACGACGCGGCGCATCTCCGCCAGTCCCTGGGCCAGGTTCTGCCATTGATGTACCGTGAACGTCGCCATGCCGGCATCAAAGATCCCGTCGGCAAAGGGTAGCGCCTCGGCCACGCCTTCAATGGCCCGGGGCAAATGCGCCGGCCGCTGGGCGCGCATCGAGGCGGAGGGTTCCAGGGCGGTGACCTCAAGATCGGTGGGTTCGTAGGAACCGGCGCCGGCGCCGACGTTCAGTATCGTGCGCGCGGGCCGGAGGGCATCTCTGATTAAACCGGCGATGGCGGGATCGAAGCGGCGGTAGCGGGAATATTCCCGGCCGATAACCCCGTAATCCGCATCGCCGGCGCTGCCGTCGTCGAAACGCTCAGACAAAATTAACCTCCTGATGGATATAGTGGCAGGTCTTCTCTCTCTATAGCTTAAATGGTTCTCCATGTGCCGCGGCACTGGCATGGCTAGTCCCGGTTTTCCCCATCCGCCAGCGCAAGCTGGGTCAACCAGAGACGGGTATCGAATTCAAGCTGATGATAGCGGGGCTCCATATGGCAGCACAGCTGATAGAATGCCTTGTCATGCTGTTTCTCCTTCAAATGCGCCAGCTCATGCACGGCGATCATCCGCAGCAAGTCGGCGGGCGCCTTTTTGAATACCGTGGCGATACGGATTTCCGCCTTGGCCTTGAGTTTGGCTCCCTGAATACGCGATACGGCGGTGTGGAGGCCGAGGGCATTCTTAATCACATGAATCTTGCTGTCCCAGGCAACCTTGTCCACCGGCGGCGCATTCCGCAAATAGGCGTTTTTCAACCCGACCACATACTGGTAGAGCGCTTTGTCGCTGGTGACGCTATGGGTTCCCGGATAGCGCTGCTGCAATACCGCTCCCAGGCGCTGCTCGCGAATCAAGGTCCGCACCTGCGCCAGCAGATGCTCCGGGTATCCCTGCAGATAAGTCAATTCGGTCATGCGTGGTCGCGCCGCTGTAGTTATCGAGTTATGTGGTTACGCCCGGAGAGTCCAACGGCGTCCATGAGACGATTATACCCGCTAACGGGCAATAGGGCGAAGGAGGGATAACGGCACCGGCGGCCGATAATCACGCCGGCCGGCGGTGGGGTAACGATTTCGTGAAGTGCAGCACTTTCTGGCCGGCGTAACCATGGAAAATGAAAAGCACAGGGAAGCAGTGGCTTTTGACAATAATCTAAAAAGGATAGCGCACGGACCGATATCTGCCGCTGAAAGCCTGGAACCGCCGGGCATCAAGCGGACGGGGCGTGCGCATTTTTTTCGCCGCGCCAACGGCCAGGGGGAATCAATCAGACCGCTACGGACATGCCGCCATCCACAAACAGCAGGTGTCCGTTGACAAAATCAGAGGATTTCGCCGCAAGAAATACCGCCGCGCCGATGAGTTCCTGCGGATCGCCCCAGCGTCCGGCGGGGGTACGTTTGGTGAGCCAGGCGGTAAAAGCGTCATCTTCTTCCAGGGCTTTGGTCATATCGGTACTGAAATAACCGGGGGCAATGCCGTTTACCTGGATATTATAGCGGGCCAGCTCAACGCACATACCGCGGGTCAGCATTTTCACCGCGCCTTTAGACGCGGCATAGGGTGTAATATTATCCCGACCCAGTTCGCTTTGCATCGAACCGATATTGATGATTTTGCCGCGGTTCCGTTTCACCATATACCGTGCGACGGTCTGGGAAACCAGAAACACCGCCTTTTGGTTCACGGCGATAACGTCATCCCACTCCTGCTCCGGAAATTCGGTAAAGGGATGGCGCCGCTGGATACCGGCATTATTTATTAACACATCTATGGCGCCGATAGTGGATTCAATGCGCTGGACGGCGTCCTTGACGGCGCCGCTGTCGGTAACGTCAAACGGCATCGCATACGCGGTATAACCCTCTTCCCGCAATTCACGCACCGCGTTATCCGTACCCTCGGCGGTGGTGCCGTTGATAATGATATCCGCTCCGTACTGCGCCAGTCCCCGGGCCAGAATAAAACCTATACCCCGCGCGGAACCGGTGATTAATATCTTTTTGTTCTGCAATGAAAAGAGCTCGTTCATTAGAACTTCCTCTGGAATCGACTCAAATAACCAACCGTACCCAGGATCGTAGCCGCTGTTTTATCCTTTGCCATGTAAAGGTTTGACTATTTCGATGCTTCGTTCCAGTTTTTCTTTTGCTCCATGATAGTCCTGCAAAACAAGGGCAATAAACAGCGTATCCAGCAAATTGAGCTGAATAATGCGGGCTACGGCATTCTGGCCTAATAACGGACCGCCGCGGGCGGGGCTGAAGATGGACAAATCGGACAGTTGCGACAGAAGCGAAACATTATCATTGGTAATACAGATGATTTTTGCGCCCCGGTCCTTAGCCACCTGCACGGCCTGCAGCAGTTCTCGGGTATCGCCGGATTGCGAAATAACAATCACCACATCCCCTTCCGCTAGCTGGCAGGCCACCATGAGCATCAGGTGATAATCGTTATAAGAGTGGCTGAGGATGCCGATGCGTAATAGCTTGTGCTCAAAATCCAGGCACACCGTGGCCGAACCGCCGACGCCGAACAGCGTAACATGCCCGGCCAGCAGTATCAGTCTGGATGCTTCGGCGATAACCGTCGGATCAGCGACGGACTGGGCCTCTTTTAACGCATTGATGGAATTATTGAATATTTTATCCAGCACCAGCTCAATGCTGTCGTCCTCAGAAATTTCTTCTTCTTTATCAAAAGGCAGAGCGGCAAAATAGGACCATAACGCCTGACGCAATTCACGAAAACCGGTATAACCCAGTTTTTTAGCCACTTTGACGATAAGGGGTTCCGAGACATTCAATGACGAAGCGACGTGTTTGATACTGGTTTGTTTATCCACGTTTCCTCTGGTGATGAACCACTCGGCGATGCCGCGCTCCGTCGTATTGAGCAGCGAGAGCGACATTTTTATCTTAGCGCCAATCGCCAAGGCATTTTCGTTATTGATCAAATCCACCATTTACCACCCTCCTTAACAGGTCAAGGCTGTCAGTTATAGCAAACCGGCCGGTGATAATGCCATCCCGCCAGGGTTTGAAAAAGCATGACAATACCGGCCATGGCGGAATATTCATAGAAATAAAAAAATTTGTGAAGATTTGCCAAGGGCTACTAAAACGAAGGAACCGGCGCGGTCTGCCGAATGCACCGTTGACTCACGATGGATATTATTGCATTACGCAGTGTCATGCCATAAAATCGGTCAGATGACAGGCATGGCCTGATAAAATATGTCTCGTTATTGCGATTTTTTTGAAAGGCATAACTTCACAATAATTTTTAATAATATTAAGTATTTTATTTTGAAGTTTAGTATCCATGAACAAATGCACCGGTGATATCTCCCGGTTCAGGGGGCCCTGTTCGGGTAGCTCTCTCTATGCGGATAATAGCCCGGGACGGAATTGAGGTTAGCAAATGATGAAAATTGCCATCGGCTGCGATCATGTGGGCTGGTTATTGAAGCCCGAGATAGTCAGCCATTTGGAATCCAAGGGTATCTCTGTCATCGATAAAGGCACCTATACGTCGGAGCGCACCGATTATCCCCTCTACGCCAAGTCGGTTGCCGATGCGGTGATGAACCATGAAGCGGATCTGGGTATCCTGATCTGCGGTTCCGGCATCGGTATTTCCATCGCCGCCAATAAAGTGCCGGGCATCCGCGCCGTGGCCTGCAGCGAGCCTTATTCGGCCAAACTCTCCCGCCAGCATAACGATACCAATATCCTGGCCTTCGGCTCCCGCGTGGTAGGCGGCGAACTGGCGAAGATGATCGTTGACGAGTGGCTGGCCGCCGAGTTTGAAGGGGGTCGCCATCAGCGGCGGGTAGAGCTCATCGGCAAACTCGAGCAAGGGGATTCCCTGGACTGACTGAACGAAACAGTGCGCGCCGGGTATCAGAGGGCCTGCCATAGGCCTGATGACGCCGCCTTGGTCTATACGCTATTAGCATTTTTCTTGCTAAGGTAATCGTTAATTAGCATGGAAAAGCCCCCATCGCCGGTAGACCTGGCGGCGCCGTGGCAGGCATAATGGAATAACGAACCGGCGTCAACGCTGTAGCCGGCATGACTTTGCATGACGTTGTGGCGCGATCGGTATCGATCCCGCCGGCATTCAAATCAGCATAAGAATTGGAATCAGCAATGGACTTACCCTTTTACGCACCGCTGGCGATTGTCCAGATGGGAGAACCGCCGACGGCCATCGCCGCCGAGGTGGGGGAGCAGTACCAGTGGTTTGTGGACAGACTCGGCCTGGAATCCCATGAATATGTCTTGATCCGTCCCTATCGCGGCGATCGGTTGCCCGATCCGGATCGGATTTCAGCGGCTATCATTACCGGGTCCTGGTCGATGGTTACCGATCATGCTCCCTGGAGCGAGATTACCGCCGCCTGGATCCGCGGGGTACATGCCCTGGAACTGCCGTTACTGGGTATCTGCTACGGACATCAGCTTATCGCTTATGCGCTGGGGGGCGTCGTTGCCGATAATCCCCGCGGCTGGGAAGGGGGATTGCAACAGGTGCGGATCACCGCCCGCGCCGACGACGATCCGCTGCTTGGGGGGTTGCCGGGGCAGTTCGCCGTCTGGCTGTCCCATTTGCAGACGGTGCTGCGTCCTCCCGCCGAGGCGCGGGTATTGGCCGTCTCGCCCCGGGATGATTGCCAGATCATCCGCTATAGCCCGCAAACCTTTTCGCTGCAGTTCCATCCCGAATTCAGCCGGTCCCTGATGGCGAGCTGTCTGCGCCACAGCACCCGGAGCGGCGCCAAAGAGCAGTTGGCAAGCCTGCAATCGCAGACGGAACCGGAGTGGCCGGCGCTGATTTTGCAGCGCTTTTATGAGAACTGGCGTAATAACCGTTCCGGGCTGGCGAACAGCAACGCCGCATAACGTTAGGTTAATTCCATAGCCGGCGGGGCGCTTGGTATTCAGCTTCCCGGCATGGCATGATGTCGGCTGGCCGGCGGCAGATGATTAGCCATATCCGCTCAGTGGGTTCGCATGCCGGCCGCGGTCATCAGCAGCCGGAACAGCGTGGCGACCACCCCCAGCGCCAGCACGCTGGCCGCCCATAGCGCCAGCAGCCATAACAGCCGTTTAATGGTATCCCTCGTGGGGATTGATTTTTCCGCGGAAGACAAAATAGCTCCAGAAGGTGTAAACCAGAATTACCGGGATGATCAGCAGCGCCCCCACCAGCATGAATCCCTGGCTTTGCGCCGGCGCCGAGGCGGCCCGGATGTCGATGGCCGGCGGAATGATGTTGGGCCAGATACTGATGCCCAGGCCGGTGAAACCCAGAAAAACCAGTATCAGCGTCATCATGAACGGTGAAAAATCCGCCCGGCGGCCAATGCCCCGCCACAGCCACCCGGCGCAAAGCAGCACCAGCAGCGGCACCGGCAGAAAATAGAACAGATTGGGCAGTGCAAACCAGCGCCGGGCTATGGCCGGATGCGCCAGGGGCGTCCACAGGCTGATAACCGCTATCGCGGCCAGCAGCGCCAACAGCAGGGGTTTCGCCAGCCGGTACATATGCCGCTGCAGATCCTGTTCGGTTTTCATAATCAGCCAGGTACAGCCCAGCAGGGCATAGGCCGCCATCAGTCCCAGTCCGCAAAACAGGCAAAACGGCGTCAGCCAGTCAAAAGCCGCGCCGGCGAACCGCCGTCCCGTCACCGGGAACCCTTGAATAAAGGCGCCCACCACGACCCCCTGGCAAAAGGTGGCCGCCAGTGAACCCAGCATAAAGGCGCGATCCCAAAAAGGCCGATGGGCAAGGGTGGCTTTAAAGCGGAATTCAAACGCGACGCCGCGAAAAATCAGCGCGAACAACATCAGCGTAAGAGGGGTCGACAGCGCGTCGATAATCACCGAGTAGGCCAATGGAAACGCGCCGAACAGTGCGGCACCTCCCAGCACCAGCCAGGTTTCATTCCCGTCCCACACCGGCGCCACGCTGTTTACCATCTGGTCGCGGGCAGAGCGGTCCCGGGTCATGAAAAACAGGATGCCGATGCCCAGGTCAAAACCGTCCATGACGATATACATCAGCGTGGCGAAAATGATAATCACAAACCAGATGACGGGCAGATCGATACCCATGTTATTTCCTCTCAACCATGTTCTCTTTACCAGAAGGAGGGCCTTGACGTATCAGCCGCATCATATAGCCGTAGCCCACGCCGAATACCGAACAGTAAATCAGGACGAATGCCAGCAAACTCAGGCTCATATGCAGTGAACCATGGGCGGAAACCGCATCTTTGGTACGAAGCAGACCGTATACCACCCAGGGTTGCCGGCCGGCTTCGGTGGTGACCCAGCCCGCCAGGATGGCGATTAATCCCGCCGGTCCCATCAGCAGGGCGAAACGCAGAAAAATCCGTGAACGATACAAGCGCTGGCGGCGGCGCAGCCAAAGGCCGGACAGCCCCAGCAGGATCATCAGCATGCCCAGGCCGGCCATGACGCGGAATGACCAGAAAACGATGGTGGAATTAGGCCGGTCCTCCTTGGCAAAACTGTTGAGCGCCGGCACCTGCCGCTGCAGGCTATGGGTCAGGATCAGGCTGCCCAGATAGGGTATCTCCAGCGCATAGCGGGTTTTCTGCGCCGCCATATCGGGCAATCCCGCCAGAATCAGCGGGGTCGCCTGGCCGGGGATATTTTCCCAGTGCCCTTCGATGGCGGCGATTTTAGCCGGCTGGTATTGCAGGGTGTTCAGTCCGTGCATATCGCCGATGACCGCCTGGATCGGCGCGACAATCAAGAGCATCCACATCGCCATGGACAGCATTTTCCGTATGGTCGGGGTATCGTTGCGCCGCAGCAGATGCCAGGCGGCCGATGCGCCGACGAACAGGGCGCTGGCCAGGAAGGCCCCGGTGGTCATATGCAGCAGCCGGTAGGGAAAGGAGGGATTGAAAATCACCTCGAACCAGTTGACCGGCACTACCTGCCCCCGTTGGACGATATATCCCTGCGGGGTTTGCATCCAGCTGTTGGAGGCCAGGATCCAGAATGTGGAGATGAGCGTGCCCAGCGCCACCATGCAGGTGGCGAAGAAGTGCAGGCCGTTGCCCACTCGCTGCCAGCCGAACAGCATGACGCCGAGAAAGCCGGCTTCCAGGAAAAATGCCGTCAGGACCTCGTAGGTCAGCAGCGGCCCGGTAATGCTGCCGGCGAATTGGGAAAAGCCGCTCCAGTTGGTGCCGAACTGATAGGCCATCACCAGCCCCGACACCACCCCCATGCCGAAATTGACGGCGAACACCTTCGACCAGAAGTGATACAGGTTGCGGTAGTCTTCATCGCGGGTTTTCAGCCATAAGCCTTCCAGCACCGCCAGATAGCTGGCCAGTCCGATGGTAATGGCCGGGAAAATAATGTGAAAAGATACCGTAAAGGCAAACTGAATTCTGGCAAGGTGGAAAGCATCTACCCCGAACATGGCGAACCTCGCGCTAACGGCTGAATCGTTGATAACCGGCTAGGTTATCTTCCAGGAGGATCATAGAGGGTTGAGACGGTGTATAACAGCAACAGAAAAGCTGATTTATGCTATAACAGTTTCCGCCGGGGTGAGGTTTTCCGCCGGCGGCGGCGCGGTTGGCGGGGTGTTTAAACAAGGAGGCCGGTGGGTGCCGAGTAAATATGAGGTGCTGGTTCAGCAGGTGCGCGAACAGATTACCGCCAATATCTGGCAGGCAGGGGAGAAGCTACCCTCCCTGCGTGAACAGGCGGAAAGTTCCGGCATAAGCCTGATGACCGTGATGCATGCCTATCAAATTCTGGAAAGCCAGGGCTGGATTTTTTCCCGTCCCCAGTCCGGTTATTATGTGGCGCCGAAGGCCGAATTTCTCACGCAGCCGGCGGTGCATCAGCAGGTACAGCCCGCTGAATCGGTGGATATCAATGACTTTATTTTCGAGGTGCTGCAGGCCGGGCGCGATCCGGATATCGTGCCCTTCGGGTCGGCGTTTCCCGATCCCGGCCTGTTTCCTCGCCGGCAGTTGACGCGATCCCTTTCCCGGGTCGCCCATGCCATGAGCGCCCTGAGCGTGGTGGATAATCTGCCTCCCGGCAACGAGGCGTTGCGCAATATTATTGCCAAGCGGTATGCCTTGCAGGGCATGAAGGTGTCGCCGGATGAAATCGTCATTACCGCCGGCGCGATGGAGGCGCTGAACCTGAGCCTGCAGGCGGTCACCCGCCCCGGGGACTGGGTGATTGTGGAAAATCCGGCCTTTTACGGTGCGCTTCAGGCGCTGGAGCGGCTGCAGCTGAAAGCCCTGGCCATCGCCGCCCATCCGCGGTTCGGCATCGATCTGACGGCGCTGGAACAGGCGCTCAACGACTATCCGGTGAAAGCCTGCTGGGTGATGACCAACAGCCAGAATCCCCTGGGCTGTACCCTGTCCGACGAGAAAAAGCAGCGGTTGGCGGCGCTGTTGCAGCGGTACAACGTCTATTTGATCGAGGACGATGTCTATCATGAGCTCTATTTCGGCGCGCACAAGCCCCTGCCGGCCAAAGCCTATGATACCCGTGGCATGGCCATGCACTGCTCTTCGTTTTCCAAAAGCCTGGCGGCGGGTTTTAGGGTCGGCTGGGTGGCCGCCGGTGAGATGGCCGGCAGGATCCAGCGGCTACAGTTGATGAGCACCCTGTCCACCAGCGCGCCGATGCAGCTGGCGCTGGCGAATTATCTCGCCACCCGCGGCTACGACAGCCACCTGCGGCGATTACGCCGGGTGCTGGAACAGCGTAAAAACAGCTACCGGCAGGCCTTGCATCGCCTCCTGCCCGAGGTGCGCATCAATGAATGCCACAGCGGTTATTTCCTATGGATCGAGCTGCCGCCGGGGGTGGATGCCACCGAGCTCTATCGCCGGGCGCTGCGGCAAAAAATCAGTATCGCCCCGGGCCGGATGTTCTCGGCCGGCGGTCTTTATAACAACTACTTCCGCTTTAACATCTCATATGAATGGAACGACCGGCAAACCCGGGCGGTTGAGGTATTAGCCCGGTTGATAAAAGAGATGCTGCCGGTTTGACAGCCTGCTTATGCGTTGGACATTTCGGCGGACAGGCGCGCTTTTATCCCTTAGAAATCTTGACGGTAGAGCGTGGCGAGGCGCTGGTATTCATTGGTTTGGGTCCGTTCAAAAGTCAGCGGCGTAACCGAGATATACCCTTCCTCATTGAGCTTCAGTTCGCTGTTGGCCGGACGGTCAAGCCGGCCGTGCTGCACCCGTATCCAGAAGTAATCTTCTCCATGGGGATCGCGGGTGGCGTCCACCGTCAGTCCGTCCACCTTGCCCATGCCCTGGGCGGTGACCCGAATGCCTTTGACCTTGTCCGCCGCGATATCCGGGAAATTCACGTTCAGACAGACCTGCTTGTCCCAGGGATGCTGCAAAAGCTGGCGCAGGGTCTTCACCACGTGGTGGCGGGCGCTGTCCCAGTTAACCTCGTTATCCGGATCCCGGTTCTGGCTCAGGGCGATGGAGGGAACGCCCAGCAGCATGCCGGTAGTGGCCGCGCCCACCGTGCCGGACAGCAGGGTTTCGAATCCCAGGTTGGAGCCGTTATTGATGCCCGACAGCACCAGATCCGGCGGCGTGTCCTGCATGGCCTGGCGAATGGCGAACGCCACGCAGTCGGCGGGCGTGCCGTACACCGCAAAGAGCCGCTCGCCCCGCTTGACCACCCGTACCGGCGCACGCATGCTCAGGGAATTGGCCACCCCGCTTTTGTCCTGGGACGGCGCCACTATCCACACTTCCTCGGCGATTTCCCCCGCCGCCTGGGCCAGCAATGCCAGTCCCGGCGCATCAAAGCCGTCGTCATTGGTCAGTAATACCCGATTCACTATTTTCATACTCAGACCTTCTAGGGTTGGTGAAGTTAAAAATGTGATCTATGCATGATTTATATCCCATGGGACGCAAGGATAGCAAACCGAATAGAAAGATTTGGTTACCGGTATGGCGGGTAAATACCCAATAGATTTCACGTTGCAGCCAACACAGCTGCGGCTTGAAAGATGACGGGTATAGTAGGGGCGGAAATAAGTTAGAACTGAACGGTATTGGGCGGCGGGGAGGGCCCAATGCTAGGTTTGAAACCTTAACCGATGGTGTTGAACATAAAAATCTCATGGATATTCGGCCTTTTATCGGAGTGAATCATGACTGAAAACTGTTGTTGCTGCGCGGCATCTTGTGTCCTTCCCCCGGAATCAACAAAGATCAACGGAGCAGCCTATGAGTACTACCTCTTTACCGCTATTGGATCTGTCCCGGCTGGAAAATAGCCCGGCGGAACGTAGCGCTTTTCTTGCCGAACTGCGCCACGCGGCGCGCGATATCGGTTTTTTCTACCTGACCGGCCACGGCGTCGATACGCATTTACTGGACCAGGTGCAACACTTATCCCGTGAATTTTTTGCCTTGCCCGACGCCCAAAAACAGTCGGTGGCGATGGTGAATTCCCCTCATTTTCGCGGCTATAACCGCGCCGCCGCCGAGCTGACCCGCGGACAGCCCGACTGGCGCGAGCAGTTCGATATCGGCGCCGAGCGCGAGCCGTTGCCGCAAACCCCACAGTCACCGGGCTGGACCCGGCTGCAAGGCCCCAACCAATGGCCCGCGGGTGTCCCGGCGTTAAAACCCGTTCTGCTGCGCTGGCAAAACGAAATGACCGCCATGTCCCTGCGCCTGTTGCGCGCCTTTGCCTTGGCGCTGTCGCTTCCTGAACAGGCGTTCGACACCCTTTATGGCGACAAGCCGAACGAACACATCAAGCTGATCCGTTATCCGGGACGGGATAATACCGGCAGTACGCAAGGGGTCGGCGCCCATAAAGATTCCGGATTTCTGAGCTTTCTGCTGCAAGACCGCCAAAAGGGCCTGCAGGTGGAGGTGGAGGAAAACCACTGGCTGGACGCCGAACCCGTGGCCGGCACTTTTGTGGTGAATATCGGCGAACTCCTTGAGCTGGCCACCAACGGTTATCTGCGCGCCACGGTCCATCGGGTGGTCTCGCCTCCCGCCGGCCGGGATCGCCTCTCCATCGCTTTCTTTCTCGGCGCACGGCTGGATGCGGTGGTGCCGGTGTATCAACTGCCCCCCGAACTGGCCGCCCAGGCCCGCGGACCTGCCAGCGATCCGCTGAATCCGCTGTTGCGGGACGTCGGCTGGAACTACCTGAAGGGGCGTTTGCGATCCCATCCCGATGTGGCGGAGCGCTATTACGCCGACATTTTGCGCAGCGATTTGCGCAACGACAGCGGCGAACTTACCGTCTGATTTGACAAGGAATATCACCGATGAAAAATGTTGCCATGATCCGTTTGGCCGGGGCGGCCCTTGCCGTTTCCCTGGCTTTCTCCGCCCAGGGGGCCGATGCGCTGCGGGTTGCCGCCGATCCGGTGCCCCATGCGGAAATCCTGAATTTTATCAAAACCTACGATCCGGCGCTTAAGCTGGATGTCATTGAACTCACTAACGGCGTCAATGCCAACGAACTGCTGGCCCACGGCGATGTGGATGCCAACTATTTCCAGCATTTGCCTTATCTGCGGGATCAGGAAAAGGCGCTGGGACGAAAGTTTGCCGTGGCGGCCACGGTGCATATCGAGCCGCTGGGGATTTACTCCGCCAAATATAAGACGCTGAAACAGATACCGGATAACGCCAAGGTGGCGGTGCCGAACAATGCCACCAACCTGAGCCGGGCGCTTTATCTGTTGCAGAATAAGGGCTTGATCAAGCTGAAGGCCGGTTATGACGACCCGTCGCTGAACCAGGCCACGCCGCAGGATATCGCCGACAATCCCAAGCATCTTAACATCCTCGAAATCGAAGCGCCGCAAATACCCCGTTCCCTGGACGATGTGGATCTGGCGGTAATCAACGGTAACTATGCCCTGGAAGCCGGGCTGCAACCGGCGCGGGACGCCCTTGGCCTGGAGAGCGCCGTCAATAATCCCTATGCCAATATCCTGGTGACCACGCCGGAGCTGGCAAAGGACCCGCGGATTGAAAAGCTGGCGCAGGACCTGCAATCCCCGGCGGTGGCAACGTTCATCAAAGAAAAATATGCCGGTTCGGTGATCCCGGTGGAGGGCGGGAAGTCATGATCGAGATCGACCGACTGGGCAAGGTCTATGACGGCAACGGTCGACCCGCGCTGCACGATGTGTCCCTGCGCATCGAAGACGGCGCCATCTATGGCATTCTCGGCCGCAGCGGCGCCGGCAAGAGCACCTTGATTCGCTGTCTCAACCTGCTGGAGCGGCCCAGCTCCGGCAGGATCCTGATTGATGGCCGCGATATCACGGCGCTCGATCCCCGCGAACTGCGGCTACAGCGCCAGCGCACCGGCATGGTTTTCCAGCAGTTCAATCTGCTCCATGCCCGTAACGTGTCGTCGAACGTCGCCGTGCCGCTGGAAATCGCCGGCGTGCCCCGGCGTGAACGGGCGCGGCGGGTCGGGGAGCTGCTGGATCTGGTGGGGCTGGCGGATAAGGCCCGGGCTTTTCCATCCCAACTGTCCGGTGGTCAAAAACAGCGGGTGGGCATTGCCCGCGCGCTGGCGGCCCGGCCCCGATATCTGCTGTGCGACGAAGCCACCAGCGCGCTGGATCCGGAAACCACCGCCTCGGTGCTGGCGTTGCTGGAAGATATCCATCGCCGGCTGGGATTGACCATCGTGTTGATAACCCATGAGCTGGAGGTGGTGAAAGCCATTTGCGACAGCGCGGCGCTGCTGGAGCAGGGCCGGCTGGTGGAAAGCGGGCCGCTATCGTCGCTGTTGCGCCAACCCGAGTCCCGGCTACGCCAGGCACTGTTGCCGGACAGGCAGGCTGAGCAGGCGTTTTTGCGGCGCCACGGCGTCGAAGGGGTATCCCTAAGCGTAGTGGCATAGCCCGGAGGATATTTTAATATGCGTAGTGGCATGAGCTGGGATGCGTTATGGCCGTTGCTGTGGAACGCCACGCTGGAAACGCTGTATATGGTGGTGCTGGCGACGCTGTTTACCGTCTTGATCGGACTGCCGCTGGGGGTGGTGCTGTTTATCAGCCGCCGCGGCGGTGTCTTACCGCTGCCGCGCCTGCACGGTATCCTGGGGGCGATAATCAATATCGGCCGCTCGCTGCCCTTTGTGGTATTGCTGGTGGCCCTGATCCCTTTTACCCGCCTGATAATCGGCACCACCCTCGGCAGTACCGCCGCCGTGGTGCCCATTACCATCGGCGCATTTCCTTTTTTTGCCCGCATCGTTGAAACCGCCCTGGATGAAGTGGATAAAGGCCGTATCGAAGCCATTCTCTCCATGGGCGGCTCGGTGCGCCACGTCATAGGCAAGGTGCTGCTGCCCGAGGCGCTGCCGTCATTGTTGGCCGGCATCACCCTGACCATGGTAATGCTGATCGGGTTTTCCTCCATGGCCGGCGTGATCGGCGGCGGCGGACTGGGGGATTTGGCCATCCGCTACGGCTACCAGCGCTTCAACAACGAGATGATGGCGGCCACGGTGGTGGTCCTGATTGTAATGGTGCAGGGGGTACAATCCCTCGGCAACCTGCTGGTGCGTTCCCTGTCGCACCGCAGGTAGGGTTGATTCACCGGCCGCTTCCAAGTGGCTCCGGATTGTTGGCAAACGTACTCGACGTTAATAAGGCGGTACAGGACGCCAGAAGGGTAAACCGTCCTTGAATACCCGCCTTCATCACTACAGTATCGCCAGTCCCCGGCCGAGATCCTCAATCAGATCGCCGGCATCCTCGATGCCCACCGACAGCCGCACCAGCTGCGGCGTAATGCCGTTGGCCAAACGCTGCTCCAAGGGAATCGAGGCATGGGTCATGGTGAAGGGCTGGCTCACCAGGCTTTCCACGCCTCCCAGGCTTTCCGCCAGGGTGAACAGGTTCAGGCCGCCGATAAACCGTTTGGCGGCGCTGTCGTCATCGCCTTTCAGTCGAATGGAGATCATGCCGCCGGGGCCGCGCATTTGCCGGCGGGCCAGCTCGTATTGCGGGTGGTCGGACAGGCCGGGATAATACACCGCCGCGATTTCCGGCCGCCGGGCCAGCCATTCGGCGAGGCGCTGCGCGCTTTCGCTGTGGCGCGCCATACGCAACGCCAGGGTACGTATGCCCCGCAGGGTCAAAAAGCTGCTGAAGGGATCGAGCACGCCGCCCACGGCGTTTTGTAAAAAGGCCAGCTGTTCCGCCAGCGCCGGATTGTCCCCCACCACCGCCAGCCCGGCCACGACATCGGAGTGACCGTTGATGTATTTGGTGGCGGAGTGCACCACGATATCGAACCCCAGGGTTAACGGCTGCTGCAGGACCGGCGAGGCAAAGGTATTATCGGCGACGCTTATCAGGTTATGGCGCCGGGCGATGGCGGCGACGGCCGCCAGATCCGCCAGCTTCAGCAGGGGATTGGTGGGGGTTTCCACCCAGATCATCCGGGTCTGCGGCTCAATGGCCCGCTCCAGCGCGCCGGGATCCCCCGGCTTGACCCAGCTTATCCGCAAACCGGCGCTGCGGCGGCGCACTTTTTCCAACAGGCGGTAAGTGCCGCCGTAAACGTCGTCCACCGCCACCACGTGGCTGCCGTGGTCCAGCAGTTCCAATACCGTGGCGCAGGCCGCCAGCCCCGAGGCGAAGGCAAATCCGGCGGTGCCGTCCTCCAGTTGGGCAATGGCCTGTTCCAGAGCGTGGCGGGTGGGATTGCCGCTGCGGGAGTATTCATAGCCGCTGTGCTCCCCCGGCGCGGTCTGGGCAAAGGTGGAAGTAGCGTAAATCGGCGGCATTACCGCGCCGGTGGCGTCCGGGGTGTAGCCGCTGTGAACGGCGAGGGTCGCGATGTCGGTCATGGTTAATCCTTATGAGTGAATGCGGTTGCGCCAGGTGTTCAAGACATCGGCGCGGGTAATCAGGCCCAAAAATTGTTCGCCGTCCATGACCACCGCCACATGCCCCCGGGCGAAGGTCTTTAACAGGGTGGCTTCATCGGCTTCTTTCGGCAGGGTAAATACGTCGCCGGTCATGGCATCCGACACCGGCAGGGCGAACCTGCCCGCATCCGCCCGTACCCGCGTCAGGATGTCCCATTCGTCAATCAGCCCCACCAGCCGGCCCTGATCCAGCACCGGCAGTTGGGAGATATCGTATAGACGCATGCGGGCGTGGGCGGTGGCCAGGGTGTCGTCCGGCAGGGCGAACACCGTCGCCCCCTCATCGTGGCGAAAGGCGATGAAATCACGCAAATCGCCGATGGTCGGCCGCTGACGCAATCCCTGCTGCCGCAGCCAGTCGTCGTTAAACATCTTGGAGAGGTATTTGTTGCCGCTGTCGCAGGCGAAGGTCGCCACCCGCTTGGGCGTCCGCTGCTCCCGGCAATAGCGCAATGCCGCCGCCAGCAGCGTTCCGGTGGAGGAGCCGGCCAATATGCCTTCTTTAAGCAGCAGGTCGCGGGCGGTATCAAAGGACTCGCCGTCGCTGATGCGGTAGGCCTTGGTCAACTGCTCCACCTGGCTCAGCGGCGGAATGAAATCCTCGCCGATACCCTCCACCAGCCAGCTGCCGGCCGCGGGCAGGGTGCCGTGTTCCACCCGATCCGCCAATACCGACCCCGCCGGATCCGCCAGAATGAATTCGGTGCCGGGGGAGACTTCGCCGAAAAAGCGGCGCAAGCCCCCCAGCGTACCCCCGGAACCGACCCCTACCACGATGGCGTCAATCCGTCCATCCATCTGCTGCCACAGTTCCGGCGCGGTGGTGCGGTAGTGGGCCAGGGGATTGGCGGGATTATTGAATTGATCGATATAAAACGCGCCGGGGGTCTCCTGCGCCAGCCGGCGGGCGTAATCCTGATAATAGGCGGGGTGGCCTTTGCCCACGTCGGAACGGGTCAGCAATACTTTTGCCCCCAATGCCCGCAGATGGAAAACCTTCTCACGGCTCATTTTATCCGGCACCACCAGTATCAGCCGGTAGCCTTTCTGGGCCGCCACCAGCGCCAGTCCCAGTCCGGTATTGCCGGCGGTGGCCTCGATAATGGTGCCTCCCGGCGCCAGCACGCCGTCATGCTCCGCCTGTTCAACCATCGACAGCGCCACCCGGTCTTTAATGGAGCCTCCGGGGTTTTGGTTTTCCAGCTTCAAAAACAGACGGCAGGGGCCGCTGTCCAGCCGCGTGAGTTCCATGGTCGGCGTATGGCCGATAAGATCGAGAACGGAATCGGGTAATGACATAGCAGTTTCCCTTGGTTGTCGGAAAGGGCTTTTGCCGGATGATAGGACTGAAGCGAGGCAGGACTTAAAGAATATATAACTACTTCATATGCTATTAAGTAATATAATCTGCTGTTTAGACGTGGAGATGGATAGCCGTATGGCGTTAGAGAAGGATAAAATAAAATGATAGCCCCGCGCAGGGCGGCACTGCGCGGGATGCCGGCTGGAAAGGGTGGCGGAAAGGTAAAACAAATTGCGGGTAATGGCTAAGCTTTACGGAAATATGTCTAAGGATATGAATGGACTTGAGCGTGTAGGGGAAGCCTTTGACGGCATTAACGCCATCATGATTCATTTATTGCCGGAAACCTTGCGGCATTGCCCCAAGGTCAGACTGCTGACAAACATGCTCGGAACCCAAAAGGCGGGACAGGCTGCTGGAAGGGTAAACCGTCCGCGCCAGGGACGGCGCGGATCGAGCCTCCAGGGAGGGATTCACGGCGTGTTTACGATCCGGCAGCCTGTCCCGACCGGGCACTTTGTCAACAAACTCACTTTGAGGCATTGCCTCATGGTTCGTTTGGCGCATTATTTCGGCCGGGCCGGATAAAACACTGCTCCGTCATCTCCTTACCCCACTGACTGCCGGTGAATTCCCGGTCCAGGACAAAACCGGCGGCCTCATAAAGCCGTCTGGCGGCGTCCAGCCCGCTGAAGGTCCACAGCTCGGTTTCGGCAAATCCCGTCTCGTCGCAAAAAGCCAGGGCGGCGGCTAATAATTGTTTGCCGACGCCCCCGCCGCGCCGTCCGTCGTCCACGATAAACCAGCGTAAATGCGCGCGGCCGGCGGCCAGGTCTTCACCGTCAATGGCAATGGCGCCGATGACATTGCCCTCCTCCAAGGCCAGCCAGATTTCATTGCGCGGATGCTCAAGCCGGCTGACGAATTCCGCCATGCCGGCGGCAACCTTGCTTTCGAAAAAGGCGCCGAAACCTACCGTGCGCGAGTAGTAACGGGCGTGCATGTCCACCGTCCGGCCGATGGCGCCCGGACGGTATCCGCTGTTGATACTGACGGCGGACACCGGCACAACGGACCTGCGGCGGTACGCTTCCAGGGCGCCGGCATAGGTTGACAGACCGTACAGGACTTTGCCGTGGACGTCGGCAGGCAGTTTTTCCAGCGCCCCCGCCACCTGCGCGCGGGCATAAGCGTCGATGGCCGCCAGGGTTTCCCGCCCTTTAGGGGTCAGGGCGAGGGTTTTTGACCGCCCGTCCCGCGGGCTGGTGTCCGCGCAAAGCTGCCCGGCGGCGATAAATTTGCGCAACATCCGGCTGACGCTGGATTTTTCCAGCAAAAGCACGTCGCAAAGCTCCGCCGCCGTCATCGATCCGCGGTTGCCGATTTCAACCAATGCATGCACCGATGAGGGGGAGAGATCGGAACCGGCCAGGGTAGGATGCATAAAGCCGAATTCGCGCACCAGCCGGCGGGAGGCGGCGCGTACTGCATCGAGGTGAGTCGCGGGCATGATGGTTTCCAAGGCGAGAGGATACATATAGTTGTATCATGCAACTATATCTCAATCAACCCGCCGGGACTCGAATGCCCGCTATGCCGATGCGGCGGAGGGCGAATTGTCAGCCGGCTTTCACCGGGCAATCAGTTGGCTTCGGCCAGGAGTTTCGTTGCCGTTTCTTCATCGGTTACCAGGCCGTTTACCCAGCCGCCGGTTAACACCGCCTGGATAGCCTGGAATTTTTCACTGCCGCCGGCAAAAGCGATAACCGGTTTGTCGGGGTGTGGACTGATGGTAATGCTGGTAAGCCGATCGTCCATTTCACTCACCACCCGCAGGCCGTTCGCGCCGATGAAATGGCCGATGATTTCCGCCACCACGCCCTCTTCCATAAGATGGTTCACCTCGTCATCGGTAATGAAACCGTCGGTATGCAATGGGCAGTGATAGTTCAGCTGGCCGATGCCGACAAACGTGACATCCGCCAGCGCCGCCTTATCGGTGACCATGCGGTAAATACGATGATTACACCACAGCTCTTTATCCGTCAGGCTATCGGCGAACAGCGGCGCCGGCAGGATAAAATACTTGCCCTGGGTCTTCTCCGCCATCCATAACGGCACGTCATAACGGGTACAGGAACCGTCCGAGGCGATGGCGCCGATCATCGAAACGCAGCTGTGCTGGGGACGATCCAGCCGGGCCATTTCGTTAATGGTGGCCCGCAGCGCCCGTCCGGAACCCACCGCCATAATCTTTGGCTCTTCCTGTTCGGCAAACTGCATCATCACTTCGGCCCCCGCCACCGCAATCATGCTATTGATGCTGTCCGTTTCCATGCCGCCGGAGGGGACCACCTGGCAGACCGTTAAATGGAAGCGTTGGGCCAGACGTTCCGACAGCGCGGTGCATTCGGCCACCGGGTGGGTAATGTTCACCCGTACCAGGCCGTTTTCAGACGCCAGCGCCACCAGGCGTTGCGCCGCCTGGCGCGACACGCCCAGCACTTCGGCGATTTCATGCTGCGTCTTGCCCGCGACGTAATACATCCAGGCGGCCCGCGCGGCCTGATCCAGCTTCCGGAAGCTTTTACTCATCTTCACACTCATATTTTAATTGTTAATGAAATATACCCGCCCTGGTCCCGTCCCGTAAATCGATCATTTTTGATATGTGAGCTAAAGCTCATTTAGTGGGCTATTATTCGATTAAGCTTCCCATCTAAGCAATTACCCGTTTTGTGAGCTTATGCTCAATCACTCTATGCGAGGTACGATAAGTTATGTCCACTCTTAATCATTTTTTCTGGATGCATATCGGCGCCGGCTCATTCCATCGCGCCCATCAGGCCTGGTATCTGCACCGCCTGCTGGTGCAGGGCGACAAGCGTTGGTCCATCGCCCTGGGCAATATCCGCGACGACGCCAAACCGCTGTTGGAAGCATTGACAGCCCAGAAGGGGGAATACGCACTGGAAACCGTGACACCGGCTGGTGAGCGCCAGTATGAAAAAATCACCTCCATCAGCAAGGTCATCCCCTGGGATGAAAAGCTGACGGCGCTGGTGGAACAAGGCGCCGCCGCGGATACCCGCATTATCTCCTTTACCGTCACCGAAGGCGGCTATTACCTGGATACCCATTTCAAACTCGATCAGGCCAATGCGGATATCCAGGCGGATCTCAACGGCGGCACCCGTACCATTTACGGCACCATTGCCAAGATATTGCAGACCCGGCGTGCCCGGGATACCGGCAGCGTTACCTTGCTCAGCTGCGATAATGTCCGCCATAACGGAGAACGGTTCCGCGACGGCCTAACCGAGTTTCTCACCCTGCGCGGGGAAAACGAATTACTGGCCTGGTTCAAAGCCAATACCACCACGCCCAATACCATGGTGGACCGGATCACGCCCCGTCCGTCGCCGGATATCGCCGGTCGCGTTAAACAGGCGTTAAATATGGACGACCGGGCGCCGGTGATGGGGGAATCCTTTATCCAGTGGGTAGTGGAAGACAATTTTATCGCCGGCCGGCCGGCGTTGGAAAACGTCGGGGTGGAGATGGTGGAAACGGTCGTCCCCTATGAAGAGGCCAAAATCCGGATCCTGAATGCCAGCCACAGCTGTATCGCCTGGGCCGGTACGCTGATCGGCCAATCCTACATTCATGAAAGCACCGGTACCGATGCCATCCGGCAAATGGCTTACGACTATGTTACGCAAGATGTCATCCCTTCCCTGACCCCAAGCCCCCTT
Organism: Sodalis sp. RH15; assembly: GCF_047324255.1. Classification (NCBI taxonomy): domain Bacteria; kingdom Pseudomonadati; phylum Pseudomonadota; class Gammaproteobacteria; order Enterobacterales; family Bruguierivoracaceae; genus Sodalis; species Sodalis sp. RH15. The sequence goes on along the minus strand of NZ_CP178738.1, from coordinate 5,581,137 downwards.
GACCTGGCCCAATACCGCGACGTGGTGCTCGATCGTTTCAGTAATCCCTATATCCGCGATACCAACCAGCGGGTGGCCGCCGACGGGTTTTCCAAAATACCGGGCTTTATCACTCCCACCCTGATCGAGTGTTATCGGCGCGGACAACAGCCCAAGGCCACCGCCGTCCTGCCGGCGCTGTTCTTTATCTTTATGCGGCGCTGGCATGAAGGCGAACTGCCTTATACCTACCAGGACGGGATCCTGGACGAGGCCGCCGTTCACGCGATGTTCACCTCCGCCGATCCGCTGGCGCGGTACGCCCGTGACGGCAAGATGTTCGGCCCCCTGGCCGCCAGGGCGGAATTCGAACAGCTGTTAAGGGATACCGTTGCCCGGCTCGATAGCTGGGTCAAGGCGAATACGCCGCTGGCAACCACGCATTAATCAAGGGGATGAATTATGTATCTCGGTATTGATTTAGGCACCTCGGAGATAAAAATCGTCATTATCGACGACACCGGCCGGCTTGTGGCCGCCGAGGGAGAGCCCCTTACGGTGCAGCGTCCCCATCCGCAATGGTCGGAACAGGATCCCGCCCAGTGGTGGTCGGCAACCAACCTGGCCATCGGCCGGCTGCGCGCCCGCCATTCGGATCTCTGGAGCCGGATCCGCAGCATCGGCCTTTCCGGCCAAATGCACGGCGCGGTATTGCTCGATGAGCACGATCGGGTGTTGCGTCCCGCCATTCTGTGGAACGACACGCGCAGCGCCGCAGAGTGTACCTTGCTGACCCGGCTGGCGCCGGAGCTGCATGCGGTGGCCGGCAACCTGGCCATGCCGGGATTCACGGCGCCGAAATTGCTGTGGGTGGCCGAACATGAACCGGCCGTTTTTGCCGCGGTCCGCACCGTGCTGCTGCCCAAGGATTATCTGCGGCTGCTGATGAGCGGCGAAAAGGTCTCCGATATGTCCGACGCCGCCGGCACCCTGTGGCTGGATGTGGCCAAACGGGATTGGTCCGATTCCATCCTGGCGGCCTGTGGGCTGACCAGGGACAACATGCCGTCGCTGGTGGAAGGATCGGCGCCGTCCGCCTGTCTCAAGGCCGATGTGGCGCGGGCATGGGGCCTGTCCGAACAGGTGGTTATCGCCGGCGGCGGCGGTGACAACGCCGCCAGCGCGGTGGGCATTGGCGCGGTGAACAGCGGCGACGCCTTTATTTCGCTGGGTACCTCCGGCGTGATTTTTGCCGTGAATGACACATTCCGGCCCAATCCGCAGTCGGCGGTGCACGCCTTTTGCCATGCCCTGCCGGGCCGCTGGCATCAGATGAGCGTCATGCTCACCGCCGCCAGCGCCCTTCGCTGGCTGTGCCAGATTCTCGGCACCCATGAAACCGCCCTGCTGGAAGAGGTTGCGGCGCTGAGTCTCGAGGAGCAGAGCCGGGCGCCGATTTTCCTGCCTTATCTGTCCGGTGAGCGCACGCCCCATAACGATCCGGTTGCCAGCGGCTCGTTCCACGGGCTGACCCATTCGACGGAACGCGCCGCGCTGGCTTATGCGGTGCTGGAAGGGGTGGCGTTCGGCCTGGATGACGGGCTGGATGTGATGAAGCAGGCGGGCAGCCATATCAGTCAATTTTCCCTGATCGGCGGCGGCGCCAGGAGTCCGTGGTGGGCGCAGCTGATAGCCGACGTGGTGAAGATTCCGGTGGTTACGCACCGCGACGGCGCTGCGGGCGGCGCGCTGGGCGCCGCGCGGCTGGGCTGGCTGGCGGTGGGCGGCAACGAAGCCGAGGTGTGCCGCAAACCGGAGGTACATGCCCGTTTTGAAGCCGACGCCGGACGCGCCAGGCAGCTGGAGAGCCGTTTGAAGCGCTACCGCCTGTTTTATCAGCAGCAGGTGGAGGCGAGAAGGCTGGCGCCTTAAAACATCGTTTTCCATTACATGCTGAAGTTTCGGATAACTTAAGGAGCGTATTTACAACAACCCGTAATGTGTTGTTCCGAGACGGCTCATCATGGATGAGAGCCTTTAGACTGCTGACAGATTCTCCCGGAGCTGATAAGGCGGGACAGGATGATAGAGGAGTAAACCGTCCGCGCCAAGGATGGCGCGGATCGAGCCTCCATGGATGGATTCACGGCGTGTTTACGATCTATCGTCCTGTCCCCGCCCAAACACTAATGAGACTGTCAGCAAGCTCAGGTTGTTCATGGATGAGTGCCTTCAGATTGCCGATGTGGCCCGATACCTCCGGTGGCACCACCCTTGGTTTTATAAACAAGTCGTTCTATAAGCACGCAGTTTTCGCAACAAGAGTTTGATAAGCAGAAAAGAGCATCAGTCTTACGAAGTGACCTCTACCCAACGTAACAAACAAAAGGAAGGATTTTAATGAAAAAAGCATTCATGAGTCTTCTGTTGGCTTTGGCAACGGTGACGGTATCGGCTCACGCCGCGGATAAAATCAAGGTGGGCTTTGCCAACCGGACCCTGAACGGCGCCTTTTTTAACGGCCTGACTGAATATATGAAGATTCACGCCAAAGAGCGCGGATATGATTTGATCACCACCGATGCCCGCGGCGATCTGAATAAACAAATCTCCGACGTGGAGGATATGATTTCCCAGGGGATCAATTACCTGGTGCTGAATCCGCAGGATCCGGAAGCCGGCATGCGCATTACGCAAATCGCCAAACGGGCCGGCATCCCCACCGTTATCCTGGACAGCGATATCTCCCTGGACGCGCCGGTGATTACCCGGGTGCAGGCCAATAATGCCAAAGACAATATCGAAATTGGCGAGTATGCGGTGCAGCAATTCGGCGACAAACCGATGAACTGCGTCATCATCAGCGGCAATCAGGGCAATCTGGTGGGAGAAGCCCGCCGCACCAATTTCGTCCGCGGCGTTATGGAAGCTCAGCTGCGCAAATATAACCATACCAGCCTGACCGTCGTCAGTCAGGGCTGGGGCAACTGGGATCAGCAGGGCGCCCAGAAAGCCATGGAAGATATCATTGTCGCCCAAGGCAACAAGATCAACTGCGTCTACAGCGAAATGGACGATATGGCCCTGGGCGCCATACTCTCCCTCAAGGCCGCCAATAAACTGCAGGACGTGAAAGTCTATGCCCATGACGGTTATAAAAAGGGCCTGGAAGCCATTGAACGCGGCGATTTGCAGGCCACCGCCGCCAATAACCCCAATACCCTGACCGATACCGCCCTGGGGGTTATCGCCAAATATTCCGCCGGCAATAAAGACTTCCCGGACTATGTCTATACCCCCACCATCATGATTAACAAAGATAACGTGAAACAAGTCTACGATCCCAAGTCGCTTTTCTGAGGCCGTCCCCCCTTGTCATGAGGGGGGCTGAAAATGAGGTGTTGTCATGGACCAGTATGCGGTCGTTATCAATAATGTGAAAAAAAGTTTCGGCGGCGTCCATGCGCTGAAAAATATTGATCTGAAGGTGAAGCATGGCACTATTCATGCCATCGTGGGGGAAAACGGCGCCGGTAAATCGACGCTGATGAAAATACTGTCCGGAATCTATATCAAGGACAGCGGGACCATCGCCATCAATGGCAAAGAAGTCCACTTCACGTCGCCGAAGCAAAGCCGGGAAAACAACATCGGCATTATCTATCAGGAACTGGCGCTCTCGCCGGATCTGACCGTGGCGGAAAATATCTTCCTCGGCGATCTGGGGTTCGGCGGCCATTTTGTCAATTGGAAAAAAATGAACCAGAGAGCCGGCCGGGTACTGTCGAATCTGGGTTTCCAAATACCGCCCACCGCCCGTCTCGGCAGTTTGAGCGTGGCGTATCAGCAAATGGTGGAAATCGCCAAATCCTTGGCCAGGGATGTCAAGATACTGATTCTGGACGAACCCTCGGCGGTATTATCCAGCCGGGAAATAGATATTTTATTCAGCCAGCTGAAATTGCTCAAGGGCCAAGGCGTCACCATTCTTTATATTTCCCACCGGCTCGATGAGATATTTGCCATCGCCGATGCGATTACCGTGATTAAAGACGGCGAAACGGTTACCGATCTGGATCCTAAAACCTGCACGGAAGATGACATTATCTCCAGCATGGTGGGGCGTAAATTTGAAAATCTTTATCCGAAAAAAAACACTCCGGGAGAAGAGGTGATCCTGGAAGTCCGGGGCATGTCTACCAAGTCATTGCTTAATGATATCAACCTTACCGCCAGGAAAGGTGAAATCGTCGGCCTGGCGGGATTGGTAGGGTCCGGCCGTACGGAAATATCGCGCTGTCTGTTCGGCCTCGATCGGATGAGCAGCGGCAAAGTGATTAAAAACGGCAAGGAAATCGTTATCAAACATCCTGCCGACGCCATGCGGCAAGGCATCGGCTTGGTACCGGAGAACAGGAAAGAGCAGGGGGCGATATTATCCCGTCCCATTCGGGAAAATATGACGCTGTCCAGTTTGAAACGCGTCTGTTATAAGCTTGGAATAATCAATTACCGCCATGAAAAATCCTTCAGCGAACAATCCCGAAAACGGCTGGCGATTAAATTGGGATCCATCGAAGATCCTATATCCAGTCTCAGCGGCGGCAACCAGCAAAAAGTGGTTATCGCTAAATGGCTGAATACTGATTGTGATTTGCTGATTCTTGATGAGCCAACCCGTGGGGTCGATGTCGGCGCCAAGGTGGAAATTTATAACGTCATTCATGAATTAGCGCAAAAGGGCTATGCCATTATTGTTATTTCTTCCGAAATGATTGAGGTTATTTCCCTCGCCCATCGGGTCTTTGTCATGAGCGAAGGATCCATAACCACCGAATTGCAGGGCGCTCAAATCACCGAAGAAAACATCATGAGATTCGCCATACCTAAACGTGCTTTAGCGTAAATGAGGAAAGATTATGGAAACGGTAACCCATTCCACTGATTCGGCGGGTTTTTCCCTGCGGACCAAGGTGCTGAAATTTTTTTCCAATAACTCTACGTTGTTGGTGTTTTTTGTCATGCTGATTGTCGCCAATTTTTTATCCGATCGGTTTTATAGTCCGGAAAATATCACCAATGTGCTCAGGCAAAGCGTACCGCTGGGGCTGGCGGCTATCGGTATGCTGTTTGTCATCCTCACCGGCGGCATCGACTTGTCGGTAGGGTCGATTATGGCTCTGGTGTCGGTGGCCGTGGCGCTGTTGATTCCGGAAATCGGCGTGCTGCCGGCCATTGTTGCGGGGGTGGGTATCGCCACTCTGGTGGGGGCGGCTGCCGGCTGCCTGGTGACCTTTTTCAATATCGCGCCGTTTATATCCACCCTGGCCATGATGACCATCGCCCGCGGTTTGGCGCTGATTGTGTCCAAGGGCCAGCCGATATTTATCGATGACGTTTCCTATGTGAATTTCGGCACCGGCTATTTGTTCGGACTGCCGCTGCCGGTCTATGTGTTTATCGCTTTTGCCCTTATCGCGCACTTCGTTTATCAGTATACGGTGTTCGGGCGGCTGGTGATTTCCATCGGTTCCAATGAAACCGCTACGCGCTTTGCCGGCGTGCGGGTGGATTGGTACAAATTCGCCGTTTATGCCCTAAGCGGGTTGGCCTGCGGCCTGGCAGGAGTTTTGGCTTCCACCCGTACCGGAGTGGGTTCGCCGGTAATGTCCATCGGTTTCGAACTGGACGTCATCGCGGCGGTGGTGGTAGGGGGCGCTAGCCTTGCGGGGGGCAAGGGGACGGTGGTGAATACCATTATCGGCGTGCTGATCCTGAGCATCATCTCCAATCTGATGAACCTGATGAATATCTCCGGCTACAACCAGCAGGTGGTGAAAGGGGCGATCATTATCATCGCCGTGATGCTGGAGAGCTTTAAATCCCGGGCGCGGGCATGATTCCTCCCCCAGTTAGGGGTTTGCATTGGGCATAGAGCTCACGAAAGCGGGGATAGAGTTCGCCGTAGCGGCCATGATTACCGGCGTCGGGCTGTATAAGTTCGCCGAACCGCACAAAGGCCCCGGCGCCGTTCCAGTCGTCGCTTTGGCCGGTGCCGATGGCGGCGGCCCAGGCGGCGCCAAGGCACGAGCCGGGATGTCCCGTCAGACGCTGCAGCGGCGCGCCGAGCACGTCGGCAACGATTTGCATCCACAGCCGGCTGGCGGAACCGCCGTCGGAGACGATATAGCGGCGGGTGGGATAACCGATATCATGCAGGGTTTCCACATGATGTTTGATAGCGTAGGCATAGGCTTCCAGCAACGCGCGCCATACGTGGCCCGCATCATGTGAAAGGGTCAGCCCGAACAGCACGCCGCGCGCCGCCGGATCGTGCAGCGGGGTTTTTTCGCCGAGAAAATAGGGCAGGCAGAGCACGCCGTCGGCCCCCGGCGGCTTTTGCTGCGCCAGGCTATCGAGATACTGGTGCAGTGACATGCCCGCCTCTTCCGCCGCCGCCCGGTGCTGACCGGCAAAATTTTCCGCGAACCAGTTCAGGCCGGAGCCGCCGGTGGACATACAGCCGTTGGGCATATACAGTCCGGGAATCAGATGATAGTCCAGGTATAAGCGGGCATCGGGATAGACGTCCGCCGCCGCGGTCAGTACATCCACCGACCCGCCGAATTTCAGCAGCGCATCCCCCGGCCGGGTGACCCCGGCGCCGAGGGCGGAGGCAATCATATCCGCCGCGCCGCCGATGACCGGCGTGCCGGCGGCCAGACCGGTCCACCGCGCGGCGTCGGGCGTCACGACGCCGAGAATGTCATGGGAACGCACCAGCCGGGGAACCGTTCGGCGCGGCAGGTGGGCCAGGGCAATCTGCCCATCGTCCAGTTCGTGGGTGGCGATATTCACAAAACCCGCTTCCAGCGCCCAGTTCTGCTCAACGGCTTTTTCGCCCGTGAGCTTCCAGTTGATATAATCATAGGAGCCGAATACCGTGGCTATGCGTTGATAAACCTGGGGTTCATGCCGTTCAAGCCAGCGAATTTTCGCCCCCACCAGTTGCTGATTGATGCCGTTGCCGCTGCGGGCGATAAAGGCTTTTTCATCCTGTTCAGCGCGGATTTCGGCCACCTGCTCTCCGCAGCGCCCGTCGCTTTGCTGGATGCTGGGGCGCAGCAGGTTTCCCCCGTCGTCCAGCAGGACCACGGCGGGCAGCATGCCGGTGACGCCGATGCCGGCAATCTCGTGGGGGTCAAGCGCCGCGGTCGCCAGCAGCTCACGGCAGATGTCGCCGACGTTACTCCACCACTGTCCGGGATCTTCCTCCGTCCATCCCGGCTGGGGCGACGAGAGCCGCACCGGACGGGAAACAATGCCCAGCACCCGATCCGGCGGCCGGATCAGGATGCCGATAGTGGACGTCGTTCCTATATCAATACCCAGCAAACACGTCATGCTTTCTCCCGTCATGCTGCCGTTGCGGTGCCTCTTAACGCAGGGTTTCCACCACGTCCATAAAGCGTTTCACCCGATCGCCGTCCACCGCATTCCAGGTATAACCGTCCACCTTGAAATGGGTGCCGATAATGACGCCGCTGGCCAGGCTTAACACCTCGCGCACATTATCGATTTTAGTGCCGGTATTGGCGAACACCGGCACGTCGGTTACCGCTTCACAGACTTTACGCAGATGGGATTGGTCCGCCGCTTCGCCGGTAATCGGGCCGGAGACCAGAATCGCGTCCGCCAGGGAAGAAAATACCGCGCTGCGGGCCCGCAGTTCTATCGGCCGGCTGTCCAGGGAGTGGGCAAATTCGGCGTTGATATTGAACAGCAGTTTCATATCGTCGCGGCCGAGATTATGCCGCAGGCGGGAGGCGGTGGCGCAGTCGGGCTGCCAGATACCCATATCGGAAGCGAACACGCCGGTAAAGATTTCCCGCACAAAGCTGGCGCCGGTGGCGGCGCCGATGGCGACGCTGGCTTTCGGATCCCACAGGTAATTAACGCCGAACGGAACCTTCAGCGACGGTTTCACCGCCTGCACCACCGCCGCCATGGCGGCAACGCCCTCCGGCGCGGCGTTGAAGACATAGGGGCGATCGTTCTCATTGCCGAACATGACGGCATCCACGCCCCCCGCCTGCAGTTTTTCCACATCCGCCAGCACGCCTTCAATCAGCTTGTCGATGCCGCCGTCGGCATCATAAAGCGGCGATCCCGGCAGAGCGCCGATATGGGCCATGGCGATAACGGCTTTCTTTTTATTACCCAAAAATTCAAAAATCATAGGATGCTCCAGACGATTTACTAGGGAACCCGCTGTTCCCTTCCACGTATCAGCCGATCTCGGATAAAGGGGGCGCGACAACCACCTTGATCTTTGCCGCTTCCAGCGCGAGGGCGATGGCCGGCGGCGGCGCGCTGTCGGTTATCAGCATGTCCACGCCCGGCAAGGGGGCGATATTCACCAGGGACATGCGTTGAAATTTTGAAGAGTCGCACAGTACGACTTTGAAACCCGAGCGGCGCAGATAGAGCCGTTTGAGTTCAACATCTTCAAAGGAGTAATCGTAAAACCCGCTGCCGGTGATGCCGGAAACGCCGATAAAGGCAATATCGAACCACAGCGGTTCGAACTGGGCGACGGCGGCCGGGCCGCCCATGGACATTTCGTCGCCGCGCATATGTCCCCCCGCCAGATAGATGTCCGGCGCGCCGCTGCTCATGCGGTAGGCAATGCGCACGCTATTGGTGAAAATCTTCAAGCGGTGGCGTTCCATCAGCCGTTCCGCCATCAGGTAAGTGGTGGTGCCTACATCCAGCGCCACGGTCCGATAGCCGCAGGCGATGTCCGCCGCCGCCGCCGCGATACGGGCTTTGGCGTCGCAATGCAGCGCCAGCCGGGACTCGAAACTGGGTTCTTCGCGATCCATGGCCACCGGCGGGCTGCTCTCCGGCAGCACCGCGCCGCCGTGGATGCGCACCAGTTTCCCTTCCGATTCCAATTCCACCAGGTCGCGGCGGATGGTCATATCCGAGACGTCCAGTTCGGCCGCGATGCCGGTAACCGAGACCGAGCCTTCCCGCGCCAGGGTGTCAATAATATGCAGTTGCCTGTCCTGGGCCATTAGCCGGGTCCGTTCCGGTTTGTCCGGAAATACCGGCAGAACGTCTTTGTTTGCATTCATGTTGAGATCCTAAAAGTCAGAATGTTTGAAACATCCGTTAATTCAAACATCGTTTCAAACATAATACGGGTAATTATTTTTTTATCAAACAAATTTTGTTTTGATTTGTTTGCTTTTTTGTTATAAGTAATAGTACATCTCTTTCAGGAGCCGTAACATGAGCCTCGATACTTCCAGTCCCTGTCAGTTCCCCGGCCTGGCCGGCCAAGCCGCGGTGGTGACCGGCGGCGGCGCCGGCATCGGCCGGGCCATTGCCCGCTCGCTTATGGCGCAAGGGGTCCGTGTGGCCATTGGCGACATTAACGAGGTTACGGCCAAACGCACCGCGGCGGAGCTGGGGGGCGAGACCTTCGGATTTCATTTGGACGTGCGCTCCCGCGAGTCGGTTAACGAGGGATTCGCCAAAGTGAACGATGCGTTCGGCAGCTTTCAGATCCTGGCGGCCAATGCCGGGGTATCCACCATGCAGCATGCGCTGAAGCTCACCGATGAAGAGTGGGATTTCAATTTTGACGTTAACGCGCGCGGCATCTTTCTCACCAATCAGATTGCCGCCCGGCAGTTCGTGGCCCAGGGTCAGGGGGTAATCGTCAATACCGCGTCGCTGGCGGCGAAGGTGGGCGCTCCGCTGCTGGCGCACTATTCCGCCAGCAAGTTCGCGGTGCTGGGCTGGACCCAGGCGCTGGCCAGGGAACTGGCTCCCAAGGGCATACGCGTGAACGCCGTTTGCCCGGGATTCGTCAAAACCGGCATGCAGTCGCGGGAAGTGGAGTGGGAGGCCGAACTGCGGTCCGTCACGCCAGAGCGGGTCATTGAGGATTATATCGCGCAGACTCCGCTGGGACGGCTGGAAACACCCGAAGATGTGGCGGATGTGGTGACCTTTCTCTGCTCGGATGCGGCGCGCTTCATGACCGGGCAAGGCGTCAATGTCACCGGCGGTGTTTATACCGGCTGACAAGTGAACAAAAGACAACATTGTTTTTGATTTAGAACAATACGCCTCTTGTGGCTCATAGAGGCCGGCAGTCAGTTAACGCCATCAACGCGGCAACCGTTTGCGTTGATGGCGGATCGCTCGTGCGTCAGCGTCGGAGACAACGCCCATGGCTTCTATTGAATTGCAGCAAGTATCAAAAATCTATCAGAATAATCAATACAGCGTGCGCGACGTTAACCTGAAGATCAACGACGGCGAATTCGTTATTTTCCTCGGCCCGTCCGGCTGCGGCAAATCCACCACCCTGCGCATGATTGCCGGTTTGGAAAGCATTACCTCCGGCGAGCTGCGCATAAACGGTCAAAACGTCAACCGGGTGGCGCCGCGCGACCGCAATATCGCGGTGGTATTCCAAAGCTATGCGCTGTATCCCCATATGACCGTGGCGGAAAATATGGCCTTCGGCCTGAAAATGCGCGGTACGCCGACGGCGATTATCCGGCAGAAGGTCGCTGAAACCGCCGCGATGCTGGGACTGGATCAGCTGTTGCACCGTAAACCCGCCGCGCTGTCCGGCGGCCAGCGCCAGCGGGTGGCGCTCGGCCGGGCCATTGTCCGCGAACCCCAGGCGTTTTTACTGGATGAGCCGCTGTCCAACCTGGATGCCCAGCTGCGTGCCGAAATGCGCACCGAACTGATAAAGCTGCATCGTCGTTTGGGTAAAACCATGGTTTATGTCACCCACGATCAGGTTGAGGCCATGACCATGGGGGATCGTATCTGCATCATGCGCGACGGATATCTGGTGCAAAGCGGCACGCCCCTTGAGGTTTACGCCAACCCGGCCAATACCTTCGTGGCGCAGTTTCTCTCCTCGCCGCCCATTAACCTGGTTTCCTGCATTGTGCGCAGTCGGGCCGGCGAAATCTTCCTGGAGCTGGACGGCGGCCGGCTTATCCGGGTGTCGGATTACGCGCAGCAGCATTATCGCCGCCATGAAGGCAAGCCGGTCACCCTGGGTATCCGGCCGGAGGATTTCCACGCGCGCCAGCACGGCGCCCACTGGCAGCCGCTGCCCTTCAACGTCACCGCCGTGGAGGCCCTGGGGGCGGAAAATATCGTCACCGGCACCATCGACAATGTCAGGTTTGTGGTGCGCCTCGACCGCCATACCCTGCCGGCGCCGGGGGAGCGGCTCACCCTGTATATGGATCCCGATCCCCTGCATCTCTTCGACAGCCATACCGGCGATGTCCTTTCGCGTCCGGCGTCGCCGCCCTTTATCAATTAATCCGGGAGTCAGGTTATGTTACGTAAAATTACTCTGCACCTGGGCCTGATAATCGCTTGCCTGGTGGTGATCCTGCCGCCGCTTTGGGCCCTGCGCACCAGCCTGGTGCCGGAATCCCTCTCTTACAGCACGGCGGTTTTTCCCCACTGGACCTGGGAAAATTACCGGGGCCTGCTGGAGCAGAATGATTTTCTCACCCATTACGGCAATAGCCTGATCGTCTCGTTTTGTTCGGTGATTCTGGCGATGCCGTTTGCCGCCGCCACCGGCTACGCGTTCGCCCGCTTTCGAACCGGCGGCAGCGGGGCACGCTTTATCATGTTGGCTACCCAGATGCTGCCGGCGGTGGCGCTGGTGCTGCCGGCGTTCGCGCTGCTGCGCACCCTGGGTCTCACCAATTCCCTGCTGGGGTTGACGCTGGTGTACGCGGCGCTGAACCTGCCGTTCCTCACCTGGATCCTGATGGGTTTTTTCGAGGGAATTCCGGTGGATTTGGAGTGGGCGGCCATGACCGATGGCGCCACGGCCTGGGGCGCGTTCCGCCATATCGTCCTGCCTGTTTCCCTGCCCGGACTGGCCGCCGCCGCGGTGCTGGGTTTTATCCTCTCATGGAACGAGTTTTTATTCGCCCTGGTGCTGAGCGGACCGCAAACCTCCACCATCCCGGTAGCGCTGGCGGCCTTGCAAACCTCTAACGGCGTACAGATAGGCAAAGTCTCGGCGGGGGTGGTACTGGCCATATTGCCGCTGATTATCGCGTCGCATTTTATCCAGCGTTTCATCGTCAAGGGCCTGACCTTCGGCAGCGTTAAGTAGTACTGAGAATTTATCAACCGCATTGAATCGTCAATCCAGACGAAACAGGAGACGACCATGTTATCCATGAAAAAAAGCTTTTTTTTGGCCGGTTTGGCGATGTTGTCCGCTGCCAACGGCGCGCAGGCAAAACAGGTGGTGCTGCACGCCCTGATGGAAGATGTGCCCGAAACCCATATTATCGAACAAATGTTACCGCAATTTGAACAACAGAGCGGTATCAAGGTGGAATTTGAAAAAATCGGCTACGGCGATATGCATGATAAGCTGGTGGCGCAGTTGATTGCGCCGCAAAGCTATTACAATTTGCTGGAAGTGGATTTTCTCTGGGCGGGAGAATTCCCCGCCGCGCAGTGGCTGACGGATTTGTCGCCGATGATCGCCAAATCGAAATTCGATACCTCGGCGTTTATCCCTTCCACGGTGTCGCTGCTCAACCACGACAAAAACAAGATGTTTATCCTGCCGATGTACAACTACTCCATGGGGCTGATTTATCGCACCGATATCCTGGGGGACAAAAACCTGCAACAGCAATTCCAGGCCGCGAACAACAAGCCGCTGGCCTTGCCGGCTTCCCTGGATGAATACGTGGCCCTGGCGAAGTTCGTCAAGGAAAAACAGAATATCGCCGGCGCCGCCATGCAGGGGCAGCGGGGCGATCCCAACAGTATGGAATTTTCCAACTATCTGTTCGCCGCCGGGGGCGATTATCTTGACGGCGACAACAAGGTGGTATTGAACAGCCCTGCGGGCAAAAAGGCCCTTGCCCTCTATGTCGACGCCATCCAGCACGGCGCCCAGGCCGGCGCGCTGTCCGCCACCCTGGATGACACCCAGCGCCTGATGTGCAGCGGCAAGGCTTTCAGCATGATCACCTATTGGTGGATGCTGCCGCAGCTGGATAATGCCAAATCCTGCCCGGCGGTGGCCGGTAAGCTGGCGCTGACGCCGATGCCCGGCGGCCATGGCGAAAGCGGCGGCTGGGGCTGGGGTATACCGAAAAACGTTTCGCCGGAAGAACAGCAGGCCGCCTGGACCTTTATCCAATGGGTGCAAAGCAAAAAGGTCGAAACGGAACGCGCCCTGCAGGGCCATGCGCCGGTGAGGACCGACGTTTATAGCGATCCGGCGGTGCTGGCCAAGTTCCCCTATTACCAAACCGCGCAGCAGGTGGTGGCCGGGGGGAAATCCTTCCCGATCTTTACCTATTCCGCCCAGTATGAGGATGTGCTCGGCACCCAGCTTTCCCAGGCGGCCGGCGGCAGCGGCAATACGGACGGCGCTCTGGCGGCGGCGGCCACCCAGCTTGAAACGCTGATGAAAAAGAAGTAATTGATGATGCTAACTAAAACCTCCGCCGCTCCTTTGCGGCGCCCTAAACCCCGGTGGCCGGGGTTTGACAGGTTTCGCCTCACCGGATGGGCGTTCGCGTCGCCGGGGCTGCTGGCGCTGGCCATTGTGCTGGGTTTCCCTGTGCTGTATGCCGTGGCGCTGGCGTTTTCATCCTTTACCCTGATGCGTCCGGCGCTGGCGCCCTTTATCGGCATTGATAACTTTACCGCGGTTTTGAGCGATGGAGCCTTTTGGGTTGCGGCCTGGCTGACTATCAAATACTCGGTGATAACCGTCGCCGGGGAATTCGTTGTTGGGCTGGGCATCGCCTTGATGCTGAACCGGACGGTCAGGACCCGGGCGATCTATTTCGCGCTGCTGACCATTCCCATGGCGATGTCGCCGGTCTGCGTGGCGCTGATTTGGCGGATGCTGCTGCAGCCAAATCTGGGCATAGTGAACCATCTGCTGGAGACCTGGGGATTGCCGCGCCTGGATTGGCTGGGGGATCCTACCATGGCCTTCTGGACCATGGCGTTTATCGATATCTGGCAGCAGATGTCGTTTGTGGTGCTGATCCTGGCGGCGGGCCTTGCCGCGCTGCCACGGGAGCCTTATGAGGCGGCTGAAATGGACGGCGCCCGGCGCTGGCAGCAGTTCTGGTTTATCACGCTGCCGATGCTGCGTCCGGTGGCGGCCATCGCCGTGGTCATCCAATTGATCAATGAACTGCGAACCTATGATTTGCCCTATGTGCTCACCCGCGGCGGTCCCGGCACCGCCACCGAAGTGTTAAGCTTTTTTGCCTACCGCCGGGCTTTTCTCGGTCTGTCCGTCAATGAGGGCTCAGCCGCCGCGCTGGTGCTGCTGCTTATCGTGCTGGTGATGACGGTGCTGTTTTTCGCCATGCTGGAGCGCCGCCGCGGTTAAGGCGTGTTATTTCTCCTGCCGGAACGTCGCCGCGGCTAACGGCTTTTCATTTTCGCCGGATTAACGGATGGATGTTTTCACCTGGCCGGACTATGTTGTTAGTCTTGCCGTGACGGCCCCTGCCGGGGGCCTGTGAAACATCAGGAGCGTTATGACAGCGTTACCCTCCCATCGTCTGGCCATCGCCGGACACATCGTCGCCGAGGCGGCGGAGTTGGCGTTATGGCATTTTTCACGCCGCGCCGAGCTGCGCCTTGACAGTAAACGCAGCCAGGATTTCGTTTCCGAGGCCGATATGGCGGTGGAACGATTAATTCGCGATCGCCTGCAACAGCATTTTCCCGACGATAATGTCGTTGGCGAAGAGCTGGGCGGCGAACTGGGCTCGGGGGCTAACTGGGTCATCGACCCCATTGACGGCACGGCGAATTTTTTGCGCGGTTCGCCGTTATGGGGCGTTTCCCTGGGCCTGCTCGAGGGGCAAAAACCGGTGTTGGGGGTGGTCGCCCTGCCGGTGCTTACCGAACTGCTGGCCGCTGAAACCGGCCAAGGCGTATTCAGTAAGGGACAGCCCTTTGTGCGGGATAGCCGCTTTGACCAAGTGAAGATGGTGTCTCTCGGCGACAGCGCCGATGACCGGTTACAGGACGCGGCGGCCTTTTACCAGGGCCTGCGCGGTGCGGAGTGGTCGGTGGAATGTTACCGCTGCACCACGGTAGGCATGCTATTCGCCGCCAAGGGCCTGATTGACGGCCATCTGCAGCGTCGTACCACGCTTTGGGACATCGCCGGCGGGCTGGTTATCTGCGCCGAGGCGGGACTGGAGGTCACCCATGCTTTCCGGGACGGCGATATACGGCATATGTCGGTGGCGGCCGGCACGGCTTCCCTGCTGGATGCCGTGCGACCGCTGTGGCCGAACCTCCAGCCGTGCTAATTTAAACGGTTAATCAGCCCGCGGTTCTTTTATTGGCTTGACAGGGACATACAGACTTTTATCACCTGGGTTGAAGTGCTAAAGTTACCGACATTGCAGATATTTCCGTCAGCGGTGTTATACCCGTCACGCATTATTCAGGGTATTTAAAACCGCGCTTCATCCCTTAAAACATGGCGGTAGAGAGCTGTATGGACTTCAAAGACTATTATGCCGCATTGGGCGTCGAGCCCACTGCCGATCTCAAAACAATCAAAACCGCCTATCGCCGGCTGGCCCGCAAATATCATCCGGATGTCAGCACCGAACCCAACGCTGAAAGCCGGTTCAAAGACGTGGCGGAAGCTTACGAGGTGCTGAAGGATACCGCCCGCCGCGCCGAGTACGATGAATTGCGCAAGTACGGCCAGGGCGGCCGTTTCGAGGCGCCGCCGGGCTGGCAGCCCAGCGGCCGTGCCGGTGGCGCCCAGACGGGCGATGATTTCAATTTCCAGCAGCATGATTTCTCCGATTTCTTTGAGTCGGTGTTCGGCGGCAGGGGCCAGGCCCGCGCCGCGCAGAGCGGGAGGACGGCCGCCCGCCGCGGCCAGGATGTGGAAATCGAGGTGGCGGTTTTCCTTGAGGAAACACTGAAAGAGCATCAGCGCACCATCAGCTTCCAGCTGCCGGGGTCGGTGGAGTATGGCCGTCAAACCCCGCCGGCGGCCAAAACGCTGAAGGTCAAAATCCCCGCCGGCGTCGGCGATGGCGATCGCATTCGTATCAAAGGGCAGGGTCCCGCCGGCAGCGGCGGCGGCCCTAACGGCGATGTCTACCTGATTATCCGCATTGCGCCTCATCCGCTGTTTGATATCGACGGTAATAATCTGCTGGTGACACTGCCCCTCGCCCCGTGGGAAGCGGCGCTCGGCGCCAAGGTGACCGTTCCGACGCTGACGGGCAAAATAACCCTTACCGTTCCCCCCAACAGCCAGACCGGCCAGCAGCTGCGTATCAAAGGCAAGGGATTGGCGAACAAACAGGGCACCGGTGATTTGTATGCCCTTATCAAGGTGGTGATGCCGCAGCAGACGGATGACAAGGGGCGTAAGCTGTGGGCGGAAATCGCCGAGCATTGTGCATTTAATCCTCGTGCGGAATGGGAGTGACAGGTCATGACCGACATTAGGGTAACTCTGGAAATTACCGAATTTTGTCAATATGCCAGTATTTCCCGGGATGAACTGTTTGAAGTGGTGGGTCTGGGCATCATTACCCCGCAAGACGACGCTGATGATAACTGGCGTTTCGAGCCCGCCGCGCTGCATGAAATCAAGCGGGCGCAGCGTCTGCGGCAGGAACTGGAGCTTGACTGGCCGGGTATCGCGCTGGCGGTGGGCCTGCTGGATGAGATCAAGCGCCTGCGCCAAGAAAATCGCCACCTGCAGCAGCGGCTGGACCGGTTTTTGCAAAAATAGCCCCGGCAGCAAACCGGCAGCTCGGGGCTTGGCGCATTGCCGCCCCGGCGCTGGCAGGTTCTCAAAACGCCACTGACGCTTTCTCGCCCCTTGATCAAGGATATCGCGGCCGTGCAGGGCGTTCTTTCACTCTGATACTCTTATCACACACTTTTATTCACTGATTGGTTTATGCTCGAATTTTAAACTGTTAAAAGTCTATTTTCCTCATGAGTGAACCCTTTATTGGGGAGATTGTCATATCTCCAGCCAGGGGCATTGGCCGGTCGGCCCTAAATCAGCATTCATTTAACGACAAGCCGAAATTATATATAAGCATAAGCGGAGACTTAGCATGAAAGCTCTGGTGGTTTGTCGGGATAATATCGGTGACACGCTGTTAACTACCCCCTTGATAAACGCATTGGCTAATGGAGGATTTTCAGTCGATGTATTAGCCAATAGCTACAATGCGGCGGTATTAACGGGCAACCCCGATATATTTAGGGTACATGTTTATAAAAAAAATCATCATCGCGCCCGGGGCGAGTCTCTGCTTAAAATACTTTTGCACCGGTTGCGCATTATTTGGGATATCAGGCGCATTCATTACGATATCGCCATTATCGCCAAAAGCCGGTGGGATAAACGGGTCTTAAAATGGTGCACGTTATCCGGCGCGCCGAAAATCATCGCGCTTGGCGCCGTTCCCCATCCGGCCATCACCGAACTGGTGCCTTTGCCCGCGCCCCATACCGAGCATCTGGTGCAGCTGTTTCATCGCATGCTGGCCCCGTTGGGCATCCGGGACGCCGCCGGACCGCTCCATCTGTTCGCCGATCCGGCAAAAGTCGCTGCCTTGGCTCAACAATACGGTATTGATAACCAATTGCCGATCCTGGGCTTGCAGATCAGCGCCCGCCGGGTATTGCAACGCTGGCCGGAGTCTCATTTCGTCGCATTGGCGCAGATGGTGGCCGCCTTGGGGCCCTGCCAGATTATCCTGCTGTGGTCGCCGGGGGCGGAGGACAACCCCACCCATCCCGGCGACGATACCCTGGCCGCCCGTATTGTCGCGGCCTGTAATCTGTCGTGCCTGATACCGATCCCTACCCGGACGCTGGAAGAGCTTATCGGCGCCATGGAGCTGTGCGAAAGAGTGGTCACCAGCGATGGCGGAGCCATGCATATCGCGGCGGGACTGGGTAAAAGCATTGTCGCCCTCTTCGGCGACAGCGATCCCGTTTGTTGGGCGCCCTGGCAGGTACCCTATATCCTGCTGGCGGCGCCGGAAAATAATGTAGTGAATATTGCGCCCAAGGAAGTATTCCAGGCGTTGCAGCATTTGGCTGAGAAGGGTGAAGACGCTGCTATTTTGCAGCCCGAGTCCGCGCTGAATCTTGGCTGGAATAATTAATAATATTAATATAACAGCAAGCAAATTTTATTTTTTCAGAGAAAGGCCTGGAAAGAAAATTTACGATCACATAATTATTACATAATGATTAATTTAGAAAACTAAAAAGCTTTCTTTATTTAAGAAAAAATATTTATGGATAATTAACCAAGTAACCCCTCAGTTGCCCTGTTTACCCGCAATTTTTCCTTTCATCAAGGGACGGACTCCGTTCCTTTCCGCTGCCGCGCAGAGAAGTAAATAATTTCCAATGGTGATAGTACCGGAACGAATCCTTTACAAAAAAGTGTGAGTTAAATCGAATTTTTCGACGTGCATCACAAAATTTGTGTGATGTACATCTAATTTCTTGCCTTTTAAGAGGGACGGCCGGACTATTGTTACCGGTAACATTCACATTCGCCAGCTGAGATGCATACTCATCTGGCCAAGATCAATTAAACGGCAGCGGAACAAGACGTGGCACGTTTTTATTCCAGTGGAGTGAACAGGTGTTTGAACCAAGCATAAAAGAAAATAATGTCCCGGCGTTGGACGCCCCGGCCTTTGAATTTGGCTACGCCGGGCGGATTAACGCATGATGAGCACCTTAACTCTGGTCATCACCGCCATCGGCTCGGTGTTGATATTACTTTTTCTGGTCATGAAAGCGCGTATGCATGCATTTGTCGCTTTACTGCTGGTGTCCGTCGGAACCGGGATTTTTTCCGGAATGCCGCTGGAAAAAATCGCCGATACCATGCAGGCCGGCATGGGGGGCACTTTGGGTTTCCTGGCCATTGTCGTCGCGCTGGGATCAATGTTCGGTAAAGTACTGCATGAAACCGGCGCCCTGGATCAAATCGCCACCAGGATGATCAAAAGCTTTGGCGAACGGCGGGCGTTCCTGGCCCTCGGCATCGTCGGGCTTATTTGCGCATTGCCGCTGTTTTTTGAGGTGGCGGTGATGCTGTTGATTGGGGTGGTGTTCGCCGTTGCCCGCCGTACCGGCGACAATCTGGTGAAACTGCTGGTGCCTTTATTTGCCGGCGTGGCCGCGGCGGCGGCGTTTTTATTGCCCGGACCGACGCCGATGCTGCTGGCATCGCAGATGCATGCGGATTATGGCTGGATGATAGCCATCGGCCTGGCGGCGGCCATCCCCGGCATGCTGGTGGCCGGGCCGCTATTCGGCAGCATTATCAGCCGGTATGTGACCATCCCTTTGCCGGAAGATATCGCCGCGCCGGCATTAAAAACCGAGGCATTGCCTTCCTTTGGGTTCAGCGTGTCGCTGGTGTTGTTCCCCTTGATCCTGGTGGGATTAAAAACCATCGGGGTACGTTTTGTGGCCCAGGGCTCGACGCTTTACCGCTGGATGGAATTGGTGGGCCATCCTTTTATCGCCATTTTGCTGGCTTGCCTGGTGGCCATCTACGGCCTGGCGTACCGGCAGGGCATGAGCAAAGACAAGGTGATGGGAATCTGCTCGGCGGCGCTGCAACCGGCGGGGATCATTCTGCTGGTGACCGGCGCCGGCGGCGTCTTTAAACAGGTATTGGTGGATTCGGGGGTGGGGCCGGCGTTGGGTAATGCGTTAATCGGCACCGGCCTGCCTATCGCGGTGGCCTGTTTTGTGCTGGCGGCCGCCATCCGTATTATTCAAGGATCGGCTACCGTGGCGTGTTTAACCACCGTAGGACTGGTGATGCCGGTTATCACCGGCCTTGGTCTGAACGGCGCCCAGCTGGCGGCCTTATCGGTATGCATCGGCGGCGGTTCCATTGTCTGCAGCCATGTTAACGACGCGGGATTTTGGCTGTTCGGCAAGCTGACCGGCGCTACCGAGCTGCAGACCCTGAAAACCTGGACCCTGATGGAGACGATTCTCGGCACCACCGGCGCGCTGGTGGGCATGGTGGCCTATACGCTGTTTTGAGTGTGGCTTTCAGCCTGATGGTTCGGTCTATTTGATGGCCTTGGGTTGGCGGTACAGTGTTAAACAGTGTTGTTATAGTGGGTTTGCCTTTAATGAGATAGGCGGCAGGCAGGACGTTTTCCCTTTAACACGCTCGGGTCATGGCTCGGTGATAGCGGGCTTACCGTGCCGTGGGGCGCTCTGTCGGGCAGAAAACCCATGCCCGATTCGACCCCATCAGCACGGTCTCCCTTTAACACGTCTGGTACTCGCTTCGGTTAAAGCTGGTGATTTGCAAGGCGGCTGCACTGTCGCGCCGGCGGGCTCTCCCGCTGTAAAGGCGCGATTCGCATTCAGGCCTTTATTGGTCGGCCTGAATGCGGATTAATCGATAACGAGGGAACAACGTAGAGTTCAATCAGAACCGGTAACCGACGCCGACGTTAAAGCCGTTGATGGAATATCTGTCATTGTCATTATCCTTCGCCCTCGAGCCTTCATAGCCTATATCCACGGTAATATTATGGCGCGGATTTATTTGTATCCCGGCGCCATACATAAACCCAGTGCTTTTATCAGTACTGCTACTTTGATCTGTTTTGTTTTTACTACCATGCGTAACGGACCATACATTATCAGAGAATTTATCAAAGCTGGCCCCTATTAAGGTGTAAACACTGACAAATTCATTAAAACGGTAAGCTGGGCCAGCCGACAGGCTTAAATATTTGAATTTTGTTTTCTCGAATCTACTATCAAAACTGTGCCGTTCTTCCTCAGTATGGCTTGCACCCATATACGTCAATGAAGAAATGATGCTTACAGGGCTATCCCACTCATAGCGGTATTTGGCATTCACCCCTTTTAAGCTGGCGCCATCTTTAATCTTACTCTGTGCATAACCCATTGAAACCGTATGGTTACTGTCGGCCAGGGTGTTGAAGGTTGTTCCCAGGGTGGTGCAGGCTAGCAGCGCTAAACAAAGCTTTTTCATGATGTCATCCTTATTATAAAAATCCACGTTACTTATTATGAAGCAGGTCTAGTATTTGTTATTTCATCCGCGGGATTATCCTGACGTAATGACGAGATAAAAGCGGCAACAGCGATCTTCGAAGGCAGATAATAAATATAAATTTTTAAAAAATCTCGAAAAAAATGAACTATCAGGAATTTTAGTGCTGCAAATGAAATTTGTTTATCAACGGTAGAGATAATGCTCTGTTAATTATTTTTAATCAAAGTGATATATTTTTTAATAAAATCATAACTGCATGTATATAAAGTTCTCTTCGGCCCATCGATAATAATAAATATGAAAGTGGCGGCAGTCACAGTGCCGATAGGTTCACCCGAATGCCCCGTGACCTCATCCGTTAATCCTGGCGCATCTTCTCTTGATCCCATACGAAACAGGGCTGCCTGAACCCGCAGAGAAGGCTCAGCCGATGAAAAGATGAAAAGAGGGAGGCCGCGGGGCAAGGGCGCTCACCGTCGGAAAATGTTGTTTACAAAATTCGGAAAACTCTCTCGACAGCGGTAAAAAGATTTTTTATAGTGGACGTTAATTATTTTCTGCCACTCCACCGAATACGAGGAAAGTTATGAGCACAGAGCAAGTAGCGGCATGTCTGAAGAAGGGTCGCGGGCGCCCAAAGCAGTTTGACCGTGATTCCGCTCTGGATAAGGCGCTGGAGATGTTCTGGCGCCATGGCTATGAAGCTACCTCGATGTCCGATCTGGTGGAGGCCACCGGTGCCAAGGCACCGACGCTTTATGCCGAGTTCGGCAATAAAGAAGGGTTGTTCCGGGCGGCGGTGGAACGTTATGTCATCAAGTTCGCCGAGAAGGGCAAGGCGTTGCTCGCCCGTCCGGATTGCACCGTCGCCGAGGCGGTGGAAAACTTTTTCCGCGCGGCCGCCTCAATGTTTACCGATAAGAGCCTGCCGTCGGGCTGTTTCATCATTTGTACCTCGGCCGCGCTCTCCGCATCGTCCGAAGAAGTGGCGCAGATGTTGAAATGCCGCCATCATTTGCAGGAAAACACCCTGAGGGATTTTCTGCAATCCCGCCAGGCGCTGGGCGAGCTGTCCGCCGACGCGCCGGTGGCGGCGCTGGCAAAATATCTGGCCGGTACCTTGCAGGGCATGTCGGTGCAAGCGCGCGACGGCGCTACCCAGGCGGATCTGGATCTCATCGTTTCCACGCTGATGGCGGTATGGCCGCATCTGGTGAACCTGAGCGCCGAGCGCTTACAACCGCTGCCGGTAGCGGTGGCCGAAGAAGCTTGAACCTCGGCTGGGCCGGCGTACCCGGCCCGCGATTGTTTGACGGCGTCCGTGCCCCATGATTCAGTCAACCACTCCGTGGCCTGAACCCTGCCATGGTTCTCATGCCAATGATTATGCCGCAATCAGTTTTTGCGCCAGCGCGTTCAGCTCCGCCGGCGGGTTATGGCCAATCAGCATATAACGGTGGCCTCCCGTAGCCCAGTACACCACGTTCATTCCGCGCAGTACTTCATTTTCCGGCCCGTCTTGCCGGCCGTCGCCGGCGCGGGTTATGCACAGCGCCAGCGGCCCGTGCCTTTCATCCAGATAGGCAATTTGCGCTATGGGCTGTCTGTCGTAGCTCAGCAGCCGGGCGAACTTCAGCTCGGCGCCCGGCAGGCTGAGCCGCCCGGGATCAAGGGATAATCCCAGCCTGGCGCCGACGGTCTTTAGCTGCTGCTGCTGCAGGTCCGGCGATGTTGCCGTATCCGCGAAGGTTTCGTCGGTATAGAGCGACATATATTCCGCCACCAGATCCCGCCAGTTATCCTGATGTCCCGCCGGTGTGAACAGTCCGAACGACAGCCGTCCGCCGAGGATGCCCACCGCCAGGCCGGCCACCGCCGCCGCCATCAGATTTCTGCGACTGATGCCGCGACCGGCGGCCGGCGCCGTTATCGGCGCCCGTCCGTCCGGCCGGTCTACGCCATTTGCAATGCTCAAGCCATCATGACTATCCACCAGGCCATTCGGATTACCCGAGCCATCATGCCTATCCAGGCCATTCGGATTACCCGAGTCGTCGAGCCCATCCCCGTCATGCGGAATATCCAAGCCATCGGGCCGGTCTAAGCCATTCGGGCTGTTTGCTTCCGTCAGACTCTCCAGCCTGGCCCGCAAACGCGCCGCCGGCGCCTGATTGAGCATAACGGCGTAAGCCGCACTGAAAGGCAGGCTGGCCTGGTCCAGCAGCGACAGCCGTTCGGCGAGCTGGGGATCGTCGCCGAGCCGCTGTTCAATCTGTCGGCGCTGGTCGGCATCCAATTCATTATCCAGGTAAGCCACCAGCAGTTCATCGGTCAGCGGCGGAACCAAGGGGCGTTTTGTCATACCTTGTCGCCCTCCACCTGGGGCCGGGCCGATGATATGGCGGCGTCTTTAGCCAGCGTCAGCCGGGCGGCGGCCAGCCGGCTCATAATCGTGCCGATGGGCACGGATAGGGTCTGTGCCGCTTCCTGATAGGTAAACCCCTCCACATAGACCAAAAAGACCGCATTGCGCTGCGCCTCCGGCAATTGGTTGACGCGGGCCATGATTTGATTCGCCCAGATATGACTTACCGAATCCGATTCACCGCTGTGTGCCGTCACCTCGTCTATATCGACAAATCCTTGCCCCTGGCGAATCTGCCGCGATCGGATCTCGTTGATCCAGATGGAGTGCAGAATCGAGAAAAGCCAGCGGTCCAGCGCCGTGCCGGCGGTAAATTGCCCGGCACGTTCCATAGCCCTTACACAGGTGGACTGCACCAAATCATCCGCTATATCCGGTTTGCGGGACAACACCATGCCGTAGCGCCATAAGCGCGTCAAATAGTGCCCCAGCTCGTCGCGGATATCATGGGTATCGATGATAGCGATCTCCTGCCCCAATTCAGTGTCTCGGCAGATTATAGGAACAGCTTTTTCCAGAATACAAGGACCGGTTAAGGAAGATAACATAAGGTGGCGTTTATGCCTCGGGCCCGTCAGGATTCAGGGTGGCCTTGGATGGCGTTGGACAAATCGCGATACTCCTCGCAGCCGGTGCCGCACAAGGTTTTTATGGTGGCCAGCTGTGCTTTGGCCAAATCGGGCCGGCCTTTGATCATCCAGGCCTCGCCCAGGTACTCCCGTACCTGGGCATAGTGGGGGTCCAGGGCGATGGAGCGCTGATAATAACCGATGCCTTCGTCGGTGCGGCCCAGCTTGCGCGTAGCATAGCCGCGATAGTTCCAGGCCTGGGCGGTATTAGGTTGTTTTAAGGTGTCCAACACCGCCAGGGCTTCCTGATAACGCTTGGCTTTCGCCAGGGTATAGGCGTAGCGGGTGCGGTCGGCGTCGGAGATCATACTGCCTTTATCCACCATGCAGGTTTTGGTGCGCGAATCATAAATTTGTCCTTTCGGGCAGGTGGGAGTGGTTGATGAATCGTCCCCCATGGCATGACTCAGGCCGGATATCAGCAGCAGGGCGCCTCCGAGCAGCAGTGGGAAATGTTTGGCGGCGGCAATTGATGTCATCGGTTTCAACATGGCGATATGTCCTTTTGTGGAGTGGATTTCAACCCCACCGGCCGATAATGCGCCGGCGCGGGCCGCAGGTACTGATTTTTGGGTATGTCTATCCGGCTCCGCCTGGGCGGGGCTGGCAATCAGGGATAAATGCCGGCATGCGTCGCCGGCGGACGGGCGGCGTTATTCCGCCGGCGGCATCATTCTTCTCAGCGTGTCGTCACGCAGGACGTAGTGGTGAAACAAGGCAGCGCAGGCATGCAGGCCGGTCAGGATAATGATGGTCCAGGCGGTATAGAAATGCAGCATGCCGAAAGTTCTGCGCAACATAGGATCAACGTTGAATATATCAGGTACGGTAAATAAGCCGAAAAACATGAAGGGCTCGCCCTGCGCCCAGCGGAAAAGAAAACCCAGCGTAATTTGTGCAATTAATAAAAGATATAACGCCCAGTGGGTTAATTTGGCTAAACGATGCATCAATAACGATGAAGAGGCTGCGGGTAATTTTTTTCCAGCGGTCGCGCGCCAAATGAGGCGGATAATAATTATCGCCGCCAATGCAATGCCGAAAGAAATATGTAGTGATTGTAGTGTTTTCCGCCAAAATGTTCCGCGCTCAAGCTGTTCCCATATTTGCGAGCTGGCAAAAAGAAAAATCACTATCAGCGCCGTTACCCAATGCAGGGTTAACGTTAATTTATCATAATAGTGTTTCACGGTGCTGGTTCGTGCGATGGAATTCACTGACATACTATCATCCTATTCTCATGGTTTGCATACCGAGTAAACACCTCGTAAGAAGATTTTATTCGGTCTTTTTTGAAAAATAAATAATGCCATATAAATCATATAATTGAATTATTTTATTGTTTTTTTACCTTCGGATGGGTTGAATCCTGGCGTAAAAAGCACCAACCTTATCAGGCCCGACACCCTATTTAAAGGTATGGCCGCCATGATTAATGCACGACCGGTTTTACTCGAGGTGACTCATATAACCGAAGAAACAGACTCTGATGAGACGGCAACGCTTGAACAAATAGCGCTGTCCCTGCAAAGAATAGAGGCATCGCTGGCCTCGAGGCAGCGAGAATTAAAGTTATTGGAATCCATTAACGCTTCACTGAATTCTTATACGATAAATATGATATTAGGCGTTTTTTTTCTATTGGCTTTTGGAACATTGGCACTTTATTTTTTCAGCGATCGGCTTTTTTCGATAATGCAGGTGATGCAGGATTTACCTCTGGTGACGCGATAAAGATGTGCGCACATTCCGGCGATGAAATTTCGGCCAGAATGGCGGTTAATGCCACGGTCTGATTAGCCGGCATAATGGTCTCGAAACGCCGCTGCTCCGCCTGCCATAGCGGCTGCGATGCCGCCAGTTTATCCCGCTCCGCCGGGGTAGGCCTCAAGGATTCGCGCCATGATGGGAGAACGTACACAGCGTTTTGTTACTTTGCGGCAAACCGCGGGAGATCATCCGTGGATCCGGGACGGTATCCACGCCATGTAGGGGCCGCGCATCGGACTGAATTGATACCGCCAACCCGGCGGGACGTTGCCCTTGAGGTATCAGCAAGCGAAAAGGGTAGATATTGGCAAAGACGCCACCAAGGGCATTGTTGGTGGTAAGCCGAATCATGGCCCGCTGCTTTGAAAAAAGGGTTGGACCGAATCCATTACGTCTCTCTCTTTCAAAAACGCGATGGTCCGGTCCCGGCTGATTCAAAATATAAATTAATAATGATTAATGTTCTAAAATTAAAAATTATTGATATTGACGTTCACGGTGCAATGATCCCGAAAAATGTTTTGCTCGATAAAAAAAATTCCACCGTGGGAGAAAAGGTTTCATCGCCATATCTGTTTGTCTGGCCGTAATAGGATTGATTATAAAAGTCAAAAATCCAATAAACCGGGTCATCAAATGTCACCAAAATTGGTTCGCTGCCCCCTAGATATACGGCTTGACGCATATCATTGTTTAAGCGCACTGATATGACATCCCCAACTGAAAAGCTGGCATCAATAGGTATCAACACAAAAATACCATATGCCGCTTCAATCTGGGCCGTGGTGATTACGCCGTTAACCGCTTGTGGTAAAATCGGTGGTGAAAGAGCCATATAAACTCCTTGATTTTTGGTATTTATACAAAAAGGGTTCACCTATCTTTTAAAATAATCAGTATTAAGCTCAATACAGAGCTTACATTTTTTTCCATGATAAACAATGATATTTTTTGATAGCAGGCTTTTCTTTTTTTGAGAATAACAATTTTCGAACACTTGAATGCTATAAAAGGGAGACATTGCTAAATAAGAGAATATATTCTTATGGGAAAGCTTGTCATTGAGAAAGAGTAATATTCAATTGTTAACATAAACTTCGGTAAAAATATAGTTTTCAATTATTTGCCTGAAAAATAAAATTTAAACCGGGCTAAGAAGCTTTTGCCATGTTTTTGCTTCGATGCTCTTTCACCGGTAAATCGGCAGGCCGGATGCGAGGCCATCAGCCTGTACCGGGGGTCTTGACGCGAGAGCCGATGGCGGCCGATGACTTCGCGGCGGCGTCAAACGCCATCCATAACAAACAACGCCGCCACGATGACTCCTAAGCGTTACCGCGCGCGGCCCGGTATACGCACAGGTTGACATAGGTTGCTTTCAGCAGCGGCACCGACAGCGCTGCGCGGCCGGCGATGTCCACCAGATCGCCTATCACCTGGTCTGCTTCTATTTCGTAGCCCTGCATCAGGTCGCGGTACATGGAAGAGGTTTGAACCGATTCTTTCCGGGTTAACAGGTCGATGGTCTGCTGTATATACTCTTCCCGCCGGACATAGCCCTGAGAAACCAGCACCGCCAGGACTTCGTTTATCACCCCGCGGGCAAATGCGTCGCCTCCCGGCGCGGAGGCTACCTGGCCGATATTACCGCGCATCAGGCAGGTAATGGCCCCGAGGCTTGCCAGCAGCAGCCATTTTTCCCACATCTCGCTGATGATATTCGGCGACAGGCGAGCATTGAAACCGGCGCCCTGGAAAAAGCGATCCAAACGGGTGATGCGCTCAGAGGCCGCGCTGTCCAGTTCTCCATACGTCAGTTCATGCAAACTGCTCAGCTGTACGATTCTCCCCTTATCATCCAAGGTCCCGGCTATTTTGCACAGGCCGCCGATAACGGCGTTTTTGCCGTAGCGTTCCGCCAGGACTTCAAGGTGCTTCATGCCGTTGAGAACGGGCATAATCAACGTGTTTTCATCCACTGCCGGCCTAAGGGCTTCTAATACGCCGTCCAGGCTGAACGCTTTGACCGCAATCAAAATGGCGTCGTAGGGCCTGGTTATCTCTGCGGCTTCCGTCACCTGGGGTTGCAGCGCCAGCTCGCCCGACGGGGTGATAATACGCATCCCCTCGGAACGCAGCGACGCCGCGCGTTTACCACGCACCAAAAACGTCACGTCACGTCCTGCCAGCGCCAGCCGGCCGCCAAAATAACCGCCGGTGGCGCCGGCGCCCACAACCAGCATACGCATGTTGTTATCCATATTGTTTTCAGCAATTAAGTGAAACAGCATGGGATTAGAATAGGGGCATATGCCAGTATGTGTCCAGCGCTTATCAGTGGCGGTTCAGCGTGCGGATTGTCCTATGCCTCACTTGATGCGGATTGAGGGCATTATCGTCCGCGTCGGGTGATATTGAAATGAACACTTTTGCCGGAAGCGGGCCGGTTACCCCTTGCTTTAAGCTTTAGCAATAAATATTAAAGAAACGGTTTTCCGGATGATAACATTTCACTTATTTCATACTAATATCTTTAAGAAAATATGAATTTTAACGATCTGGTTGTTATCTGAAACCAAACTGATATCGTTCATCAAAAACAGTCCGGCAAGACTATACAATTTTTCAAACTCTTAAAAAGAACATAATCATGCCGGGCTGGCTATCTTTTGACTATTTCCCTTCATCGACAAATAGACTGACCGGGAACGGTAAACATCACTTGTGCTGAAGTGCTTGTGGCGGGATTCGTTCCAAGTTCAATATTAAGAATGACGACTCCAGGAACGGTATTTGTTATTGGTATAAAAGCATTTCCCGTAACATCTGTGACGACAAATTGAGGATGTTGGGCTTGACCGGAAGCCGTCAAACGCAGCACTTGCCCCGAGGAAGGATATCCACTAGCGTCATATAACGTGGCTCTGACGATATTTGTTGAAACGCCATCGGCCAGCGCGTTATTAGCAAGGACCGTGGCCGTGAGTAAGCTGTTTTGCTGCAAGCTTTGAACTATTTGGAAATCAACTCTTTCAGATATTGACGAATTACCGGCAAAATCCTCCGCCACATAAAAAGCAAAATGCGGTCCCACGGTCGCTACGCTGGCCGGGAACAGAAAGCTTCTTGGTAAACCCGGCAGTGTTTGTATAATGAAACTGACTAGCGGGAAGTCGTTACTAGAAAAAAATACATGGATAATGTCGTTGATCTCTACGTCGGGATAGAGAGGCACCTGTAAGTAAAGACCACCGGCAAGATCGATTTGAATGGTATGGATTACACCATTAAAAACTTGCGGAAGCAGCGGAGGACGCAAGGTAAAAAGAGGTCGAGTACAGGGATATGCTGATGACATATAAGCTCCTTAATTTCATATTTGCTATGATCAACTTCAAAATTTTTTATTTTATGTAATTTCGTTTGGAGTGTACTTTCAAAAGTTTATATGAATATTACCTGCTAAAAAATTATTAGACAGTGTTGTTATTTACGTGAGAAATTGCGAAAAAAAACATTTTTATAATAATGTTATAATATTATTTTTTTACTATAAACCCGTGGGTATTGTGTGCCAATCATTGGGACACAATACCCATAGTTGCAACTAAATCCTAAACCCGAGTATGGCATGGGTAGTCGTCAGCGGGGTTACAAGCAGTCTCCGGCGTGACGTTTTCAATTGAATTGGGCGATTCCGCATTATTTGAATGTTCTAACAGCAAATTTTCTTGTTTACCGAGTATCGCGGGTATGGAGAATATGCTATCAGTTGGCCCGTGGTCAACTACAGTCACGAAGGTATATCCTGAATTTGCAGCATTGTAATAAGGTGCATATCGGGAATAAAAGTCGGCGCCAGAACCGGTTTTAAGCGGTTTTAAATATGAGAAACCATCGCCAAGAAATAAAAAGTCCGTTGGCCGACCTGAGGCGCAAACAGTACCCGCTCCTGAATATATATGTGCATAATTTACGCCACAATCCCAAATATAATTATATGTCCGGCTGAGTGATACTTGATACACATGTCCTTGTTGAAAATATATAGGCCCAAATAACGTACTCACTGGAACATACTCTCCTACCCATACTTCATATGAAGGAAAAGTAATGGGGTAGCTGGGAACGAAATTTATGTCTACATTTGTTTGAACGTTATAGTCAGATTGCAGAGAAATAATGACGTTCATTGACCCAGGGTTAATAGTGGAAATATATATGCTGGCCTCACCAAACGGATTGGTCGTGACGGTATTCGGGTAAGTGGCGGCGCCGCCGACGTAAACTTGCAGCACTCTGCCGCCGATTCCTGCCTGCGTTGCGCTATTCACCAGTTTTGCCACCACCAGATTAGTGGCCTGGCCATTCGCGGGCTGGTTATTAACCTGAGGCGTGGCGGACAGGCTATAACTGATAGGCGCTTCAACGAAATTCAGCACCTGAGAATTGGTCACCGTGTTATCTGTGATCAGCGTGGCGACAATTAAAACACGTTCACTGATGCTGCTGGTAACAAACAAACTGGATATCCCGGCGGTATCTGTCTGGACGAATGGATCACTTAGGCCAACGCCGCCGGAATCATAGTGCGCAAAAGTGATAAACTGGCCGGATACCTGCTGACCCGTCATGCTGGAGAGAATGTAGATAATCTGGTTTCGGTCGGAACCATCAGCATTGGCATCATTCTGTATGACTTGGGAATTTAGAACATAGCCGCTCACGGAAGCGCTTTGTACTACTGTGAAAGAGGCGGGGTCAGATGGACTTGTGTTACCTAACCTATCGGTAGCTGTATATTGCATAATATTGCTTCCTATAACAGCATATGTGCCGGGGATAAGGAATTGGTGGGGTAAATCACCAATATTTACAATATCATAAGTAATGACTAACGAACCGTTGAAATATATTCTAACGGTGTCATTTATTCTCAAATTTCCATAAGAAGGAATGTCGACAATTATACCACCATCCGCGGATATTTTGGCCGTAGTAATAGTGTTATTGGTAAGTTGTGGCAAGCTAGGTGGTTGGAGTGCCATAAAGCCCCCTCATATGCTCTAAAATATTTTGTAAATAATTGAAGTTTTCGGAAAATATAAATATGTCCCTATTTATTTATAGTTTAAATTAAACTAATGATGCTATATCAAAGCCTGTAATATCAGCGGTAAATATTTTTGGCCATTTGAATATTGTGACGCAAAAATAATATTTTCATCGCTGACCTACTCCCTTATGCGCTTAAAACTCAGTGCGGCAGGAATATACCGTTCATAAGTGCGTAAAAAAATAAAATTATGCTGAGTTGAGCATCATTATGTTCAATATTACCGGCCTAGAAAAATTAGGCAATGTTGTTATTTGCATGAGGACTGCTAAAACATAACATAAATATAGGAGAGTGGAAGCCATGTTATTCCGGGGCATCCATAACCTGATGTTTTCGCTCTATGATTTGATCGTAGTTGCCTACTGGAATGATAGCCCCGCTTCGCCGGTCTAGCAGACAGTACAGCGGCTGGGCTTGGTTCTATCGCATATGCAAGCGTTAAGCATAATCGTTTACAAGCCCGGCGCTTTCCACATCGAGGTGGTGAGTCCGTTATCCACCAGCCCCAGCTGATCGGCGTATACCGCCTGCCAGCTGGCTTTCATTTGGCGATAGAGCTGGTGATTTTCCGCATTCGGCTGATACTCCCGTTGCCAGCGCACCAGGCGTTCGCCGGTTTGGGCCAGGGAAGGGTAGATGCCGGCGCCCACCCCGGCGGCAATGGCGCAGCCCAGGGCGGTGGCTTCCTTAACGTCGGGCACTTTTACCGTCAGTCCGGTGACGTCGCTGAGAATCTGGCACCATAATTTGCCTTTGGAGCCGCCGCCGGCAAACACCACCGACTTGGGCTGGACCCCGGAGAAACGGGCTATTTGTTCCAGGTTGCAGGCGGACACGATGGCGGCGTTTTCCTCCAGGGCGCGGAACAGCGTTTGTTTATTGCAGCGCTCCGGGTCGATGGAGAGATTGATAAAGGAGGGCGCGGCGTGATACCAGTTTTTAAAGCGCATGGCATCGGAAAAAATCGGCATGACGCCGTAGGACCCCGCCGGCACGCGGGCGGCCATGTCTTCCAACAGGCTGTAGGTATCCACTCCCATCCGCTCGGCAATCAGCTTCTCTTCGCCGCAAAAGGCGTCGCGAAACCAGCGCATGGTCAGGCCGGTGAAAAAGCTGATGGATTCCGCCTGCACCATGCCGGGGATGACATGGGGATTGACGCGGATATTCATGTCCGGGTCGGTGATGGGCGCGGGCAAATTGACCACCTGCTGCCAAAAGGTGCCCCCCAGCACCGCGGTTTGTCCTGGCCGGACGATGCCCAGTCCGAGGCTGCCGAGCTGTACGTCGCCGCCCCCCGTTACCACGGGCGTGCCGGCCAATAGTCCGCAGGCCTGGGCCGCCGGCCCGGTCACCGCGCCCAGCACGGTGCCGGTTTCCCGTACCGGGGAGAGCATATCGGCGCGCAGGCCGGCCATGTCCAGCAGGCTGCGCTGCCAGTCCCGGCTTGCCAGGCTGAGCATGCCGGTGGTGCCGGCGTTAGAGGGGTCCACCGCCAGCTCTCCACTAAGCATATAGGCCAGCCAATCGCTTATCATGGTGAGCGTAGCCGCCCGGCGATAGACATCCGGCCGATGGTGGGCCAGCCATAACAGGCGCGGCATGGCGCTCAGGGCCAGGGTTTGTCCCGAACATTGATAGACTTCGCTCTCAAAACCGTTATCGTGCAGCTCCTTAAGCTCGCTTACTTCACGGCTGGCGCGGGCATCGACATTGGCGCAGGCCCAGATGGGTTTGCCCTGGCGATCGTAAAGCACGATGCCCTCGCGCATTGAACAGGCGGCCACGGCATGGATTTGTCGGGGTTCGATGGCGGCGGCGGCCAGCGCCCGCTGAATGCAGTTGCACACCAACTGCCAGTTTTTTTCCAGATCGAACGCCATGGAACCGGGGATGAGCGGATCCGCCAGATGCCGCCATTCCGCCTGGCCCACCGCCAGCTGATTGCCTTCGATATCAAAAATCACCGCACGAAAACTGCCGGTGCCGGCGTCCAGCGCCATAAGATAGCCGGAGTGAGCGGCGGGTGATGCAGGAGTACAGAGTGTCGTCATTGTCATTATCTCTGTGTCAGCGGCGCCGGAGCGCAGGATAAAAGCCGGGCTGCCGGGCGAACCGTCCTGTTTGATGAGTCAGAGCAGCGCCAGCATGGTTCGTACCGTGCTTTCCTCGGTAATCAATGCATTAATGTGTTTGCCCGCCAAAGCCGCCAGGATGGCCTCGGCTTTTTCCGTGCCGCCCGCCACGCCGATGACCTGCGGGATATTCGCCAAATCCTGTAACGACACCCCGATCAGCTCCTGGTGGATCGGCATGGCCTCGGCCAGCTCTCCGCTGCGCTGCATGAAATAACCGAGAATGTCTCCCACCGCGCCCTTGCGGCCGAACAGCTGTTGTTCCCCTTCGCTGATATAACCTGAACGCATTATGGTGGCCTCGCGTTTCTGGTTCAGCGCGCCGATGCCCACCACCGCGATATCGGCGGCGCAGGCGGTCAGCATGACGTCATGCACGCTGCGTTCCCGGCGGAATATGGCGGCGACCTCGGCGGAGGACGCGCGCAGCGGCGCCGGAATAATGCTGACGCTGCACGCGGCGTCCAACTGGCCGATACCGGTCATATAGGGGCCGACGCCGCCGGACAGCGTCACCAGCCGTACCTGCTGGGAACTGATAAAACCGCTCAAGTGCTGAAGGGTACTCATGGCGGTTTCGCCAAAACCCACCGCCAGCAGCTGCTGCGGCTGTAAATGGCTCATGATCACCTGGGCCGCCCCCACGCCGATGCGCCGGTTGATCTCACGCTGCGGCAACGCCGGCAGTACCCGGACATGCTGTAGCTTGAATCGTTCAAGCAGCACATTCTCCAACTCCAGACAGCCTTCGTAACGGGAGTTGATCTGTACGCGGATCACCCCCGACTGGCGGCCTTTCTCCAGCAGGCGCGACACTTTAAGCCGCGTCAGCCCCAGATGGTCGCCGATTTCTCCCTGGGTCAGGCCATCGTGGTAATAGAACCAGGCTATGCGCGCCAATAATTCGGATTCAGCCATGCCGTTATCCGCCGGGCCAACATTTTCGGAGCCCTTCATTTCAAGACTGGTTTTTTCATGGCTATTTTTATTCATATAGAACACTTCTTAAAATTATATTCAATTGTTCAGTTTGCGGGAGAGGTGAACTGTGACCGGACCTGCAAAAACGTGATGACCTTATTTCCCGATACGACAATGGATGTGCACATGAATGAAATGTGATCAATTTGGCGTTTTTATTATATCACCCCGACTAGGATTATGAACAGTTTTGAATTTAAAATTCATTTGTTCATTCCGGTAGAGAGCGATATGACGCAACGACCCCCGTTATCCCCGGCGCCGCTGCTGCAGGTGCAGAACGTTTGCAAGCAGTATGCAGGCGTGACGGTATTGAAAGATATCAGCTTCACATTGATGGCCGGGCAAGTCCATGCCTTGCTCGGCGGTAATGGGGCCGGAAAATCGACGTTGATGAAAATCATTGCCGGGGTTGAGTCGCCGGACAGCGGTTTAATATCCATTGATGACCGGCCCTGTGAGCGTCTTACCCCGGCCCGCGCCCATCAGTACGGTATTTATCTGGTGCCGCAGGAACCCATGCTGTTTCCCAATATGACGGTGAAGGAAAATATCCTGTTTCGTTTGCCGCGCCGGCAGGCGGACGTCGGTAAATTGCAGCAATTGCTGGAACGTCTCGGCTGTGAATTATCGCTGCAGGCAGCCGCCGGAACGCTGGAAGTGGCGGACAGACAACTGGTGGAGATCCTGCGTGGACTGATGCGCGACGCGCGTATCCTGATTCTGGACGAGCCCACCGCCTCGCTGACGCCGACGGAAACCCGGCGGCTGTTCAAACAGGTGCGGGACCTGCTGGCCCGCGGCGTCGGGGTAATTTTTATCTCTCATAAACTGCCCGAGGTCTATGCGCTGGCCCACCGGGTCAGCGTGATGCGCGACGGGGTCCTATCCCTGAGCGGTCCTATCGGCGATTTCGATACCCAGACGCTTGTCCAGGCCATCGCGCCGATCAATGGCGGCGACGGCCTATCCGCGGCGCAAAAAATGTGGCTTGAGCTGCCCGGGCAGCGGCATACCGCCGATCCGCGCCGGCTGGTGCTGGAGGCGGACCGCTTGAGCGGCGAAGGCTTCCGCCAGGTGTCATTTACCGTACATGCCGGTGAAATCGTCGGCCTGGCGGGGGTGGTGGGGGCCGGCCGCACCGAGCTGGCGGAAACCCTGTACGGCCTGCGTCCGCTGTGGGGCGGTCAACTGCGGCTGGAAGGGCGGGATATCGGCGGGCTGGGGTTGTCCCAGCGGCTTGAGGCCGGCCTGGTCTATTTGCCGGAGGACCGCCAGTCGTCGGGCCTTTATCTTGACGCGCCGCTCTACTGGAATACCGGTGCCCTGGCCGCCGAACGCCATCGCTGGTGGCTGCATCCGAAACGGGAAATGGCGGTGCTGGCGCGGTATCAACGGGCGTTGGGTATTAAATATGCTGACGGCGGCCAGCCGGCGCGTACGTTATCCGGCGGCAATCAGCAGAAACTGCTCATCGCAAAATGCCTGGAGGCGCAGCCGCGGCTGCTGATTATCGATGAGCCGACCCGGGGCGTGGATGTGTCGGCCCGCGCCGATATTTACCGTTTGCTGCGGGATATCGTGGGGCAAAACGTGGCGGTGCTGCTGATTTCTTCCGATCCGGAAGAGATAGCCCTGCTGGCGGATCGGGTTTTCGTCATGCACCAGGGGGAATTGAGCCCGCCGATGCAGGGGGAGGCCGCCACGGTGGAGCACATGATGCGCATGGCCTTCGGTTCCGGCGCCGAGGAGTCCGCCGATGCTTAAATTGCTGCAAAATAATCGCGAACTCACGGCGCTGCTGGCGATTGTGGCCCTGTTTGTGCTGCTGGGGGCGCTGGATCGCAACTATATCGGTATGCAGACATTGCTGATGATTTTCAGCAGTGCGCATATCCTAATACTACTGGCCATGGGCGCCACCTTGGTGATGCTGACGCGCAACATCGATGTCTCGGTGGGATCCATAACCGGCCTTTGCGCGGTGGCGCTGGGCCTGATGTTAAACCACGGTTTCGGATTGACGTCCGCGCTTCTGCTGACCCTGCTTACGGGCGTAGGGGCAGGGATGTTCAACGGCATATTGGTGGCCTGGTGCCGAATTCCGGCCATTGTCGCCACCCTCGGCACGCTGGGCTTATATCGCGGTCTGATGCTGCTGCTTACCGGCGGCAAATGGATCGAAAACCTGCCCGCCGGCCTGAAAGCCTTGTCAAACCCGCTCTGGTTCGGCATTTCCCCCTTCGGCTACGTGATCATTGTGCTTTTTGCCGCGCTGTTCTGGTTATGCCGCCGTACCTCGTTCGGCCGCAGCTTCTATGCGGTGGGGGATAACCTGCCCGGCGCGCGCCAGCTCGGCGTGCCGGTGGATACCGTTCGCATGGCGGCCTTTGCCGTCAACGGCCTGATGGCGGCGCTGGCGGGTATCGTCTTCGCCGCGCAAATCGGCTTCGTGCCCAACCAGACCGGCAGCGGACTGGAGATGAAAGCCATTGCCGCCTGCGTGTTGGGCGGGGTAAGCCTGCTGGGGGGGACCGGCACGGTGGCCGGGGCCATTCTGGGAGCCTATTTCCTCACCCAAATCGACAGCGTGCTGGTATTGCTGCGCTTGCCCGCCTGGTGGAACGATTTTATCGCCGGCCTGGTGCTGCTGGGCGTGCTGATTTTCGACGGCCGCCTGCGGCGGGCGCTGGAACTGAGCCGTCGGCACCAGAAGTATGCCCGTTTTATGCCCGACCCTTCGACGACGAAGCCAAAAGGCCGCAAACGCCGGTCAGGCGGAGCCAGACGCACGGCCATCGCCACCGATAAAAAGGGCGGGGTGGCCTGATGAACAGACTGAAAGAGCACGGCTGGGAAGGCGCGCTGGTGGTCCTGCTGCTGGCGGAAATCCTGCTGTTCGGCGCCGTGAATCCGCGCATGCTGGATGTGAATATGCTGCTGTTCAGTACCAGCGATTTTATCACGATCGGCATTGTCGCCCTGCCGCTGACCATGGTGATTGTCAGCGGCGGTATCGATATCTCTTTCGCCTCTACCGTCGGACTGTGCGCCATTGCGCTGGGCGTGCTGTACCAAAGCGGTCTGCCCCTGGCCCTGGCGGTTCCGCTCACTTTGCTGCTGGGCCTGGCCTGCGGGCTGCTCAATGCCGGACTTATCCTGTATACCGGGGTCAATCCGCTGGTTATCACCCTGGGCACGCTGTATTTATACGGCGGCAGCGCGCTGCTGCTGTCGGGGCTGGCGGGAGCCACCGGCTATGAGGGCATCGGCGGTTTCCCCTCGGCATTCACTGATTTCGCCAATATGACGGTGCTGGGGCTGCCGATGCCGTTATCCCTCTTTGTGCTTACGCTGCTGGTTTTCTGGCTGCTGATGCATCGCACCCGCCTGGGCAGGCAGGTGTTTGTCATCGGCCAGAATCCGAGGGTGGCCCGCTATAGCGCGGTACCGGTGGGCTCTACCCTGTGCGCGGTGTATGGGCTGACCGGCCTGGGGTCCGCCGTGGCCGCCGTACTGATGGTGTCCTATTTCGGCTCCGCCCGTTCCGATCTCGGCGGCGCGCTGTTGATGCCGGCCATCACCGCCGCGGTGCTGGGCGGGGCGAACATCTATGGCGGGTCGGGCTCGATCCTCGGTACCGCCCTGGCCACGCTGCTGGTGGGGTTCCTGCAGCAGGGCCTGCAAATGGCCGGCGTCGCCAGCCAGGTTTCCAGTGCGTTATCCGGCGCATTGTTGATTTTGGTGGTGCTAGGCCGTTCCGCCAGCCTGCATCGCGAAGCAATAACGCGTCTACTGGCCCGCCGGCTGCGCCCGCGGGTTTCTTCCTGAACCCTTCCCATGACCGATGGAGAACCAACATGGCTCATAAAATCTGGCGCAAAGTGATATTGGCGGCGGCGCTCGGCCTGGCATCGGCCAGTCTTGCCGGGGCTCAGGCCGCAGAAAGAATTGCGTTTATACCCAAGCTGGTAGGGGTGGGCTTTTTCACCAGCGGCGGCAACGGCGCCCTGGCGGCGGGTAAGGAACTGGGGGTGGACGTTACCTATGACGGCCCCACCGAGCCCAGCGTCTCCGGCCAGGTCCAGCTTATCAACAACTTCGTTAACCAGGGCTATAACGCCATCATCGTGTCGGCGGTGTCGCCGGACGGCCTGTGCCCGGCGCTGAAGCGCGCCATGCAGCGCGGCGTGAAAGTGCTGACCTGGGATTCCGATACCAAGCCGGAATGCCGTTCAATCTATATCGATCAGGGCACGCCGGCCCAGTTGGGGACGCTGCTGGTGGATATGGCGGCCAAACAGATTTCCAAGCCCCAGGCCAAGGTGGCGTTCTTTTACTCCAGCCCCACCGTGACCGATCAGAATCAGTGGGTAAAAGAGGCCAAGGCTAAAATCGCCGCCGAACATCCCGGCTGGACCATTGTCACCACTCAGTTCGGTTACAACGACGCCACCAAGTCCCTGCAAACCGCCGAAGGCATTTTGAAGGCCTACGGTGATTTGGACGCGATTATCGCCCCGGATGCCAACGCGCTGCCCGCCGCCGCCCAGGCCGCGGAAAACCTCGGCCGACACGATGTGGTTATTGTGGGGTTCAGCAC
This sequence comes from Sodalis sp. RH15, assembly GCF_047324255.1. Taxonomy (NCBI): domain Bacteria; kingdom Pseudomonadati; phylum Pseudomonadota; class Gammaproteobacteria; order Enterobacterales; family Bruguierivoracaceae; genus Sodalis; species Sodalis sp. RH15. Next base: position 5,542,339 of record NZ_CP178738.1, on the reverse strand, counting down.
GCCGAACGTGATGCGTCCTTATGTGGAGCGGGGCACGGTGAAAACCTTCGGCCTGTGGGATGTGGTGCAGCAGGGGAAAATCGCCGTGTATGTCGCCCATGAAATGCTGCAAAAAGGCGACCTGAAGGTGGGAGATAAGCTCACCATTCCCCAGGTGGGCCAGGTTGAGGTCTCCCCCAACAGCGTGCAGGGCTATCAATACGAAGGGAAAAACAACGGCATCGTGCTGCTGCCGCAGCGGGTGCAATTCGACAAGGACAATATCGGTAAATATGACTTTTAATCGGTACTCAGGAGGCCGATACCATGGCTGATTTGGATGATATCAAAGACGGGAAAGACTTCGGCATCGGCGTGGCGCAGCAGATTTCGCCGTTCTTCCTCAAAGGAAGCGGGGCGCTGGATTGGGGGATGCAGGCCAGGCTTGCGCGTATTTTCAACCCGGCATCCGGCCATACGGTGATGCTGGCGTTCGATCACGGTTATTTCCAGGGCCCCACTACCGGACTGGAGCGGATCGATTTGCATATCGCGCCCCTGTTTCCCCATACCGATGTTTTGATGTGCACACGGGGCATTTTGCGCAGCGTCGTCTCGCCGGCGGTAAACAAACCGGTGGTGCTGCGGGCTTCCGGCGCCAATTCCATTCTCGGCGAGCTGTCCAACGAGGCGGTGGCGGTATGCATTGAGGACGCGCTGCGATTGAACGTGGCGGCCATGGCGGCCCAGGTCTATATCGGCAGCGAATACGAGCACCAGTCCATCAAAAACATCATCCAGTTGGTGGATCAGGGCACCCGTTACGGTATGCCCACCATGGCGGTGACCGGGGTGGGGAAGGACATGGCGCGCGACCAGCGCTATTTCTCGCTGGCGACGCGCATCGCCGCCGAGATCGGCGCGCAAATCATCAAAACCTACTACACCGACAGCGGCTTCGAGCGGGTGGCGGCGGGGTGTCCGGTGCCGATTGTTATCGCCGGCGGTAAAAAGCTGCCGGAGCGGGATGCGCTGGAGATGTGTTATCGCGCCATCGATCAGGGCGCCTCCGGGGTGGATATGGGGCGCAATATATTTCAGTCCGCCGCGCCGGTGGCCATGTTGAAAGCGGTGCGGGCAGTGGTGCATGAGGGTGAAAACGCCGAGCGGGCCTATCAGCTGTTTTTGAGCGAACAACACTCGGCCTGACGGTCTGGGAGGGGAACGAAATGCATGTGACGCTGGTGGAAATCAATGTCAAGCCGGACCGGGTGGAGGAGTTTCTGGCGGTGTTCCGGCAGAACCATGTGGGCTCCATTCGAGAGCCGGGCAATTTGCGTTTTGATGTGTTGCGGGACGAGCAGTTGCCGAACCGTTTTTATATCTATGAAGCGTATAAAGACGAGCAGGCGGTGGCGGCGCATAAAAAGACCCCGCATTATTTACGCTGCGTGGAACAGCTGGAGCCGCTGATGACGGGCCCGCGTAAAAAAACGACGTTTGTCGGCCTGCTGCCGGAGTAAGGTGAGTAAGCACTGACTGGGGTGGCGTCAACAGGTTCGTTGCACGCTCGATGGACGTGGGCCTGTGCTGCGCCTTGTCCGGCATAGCACCCTGGTTGACATCATGCGCTGTTTGGCTTGTTAACATACAGGTACACTAACGACCAATGAGCACAGAGTGAGTGAGGCGGGACAGGATGCTGGAAGAGTAAACCGTCCGCGCCAGGACGGCGCGGATCGAGCCTCCAGGGATGGATTCACGGCGGGTTTACGATCCGGCATCCTGTCCCGCCCGGGCCCCGGTTGAGCTTGGAAGATGGCTACTCGGTTGGCTTGCGCCGATTCGACCCCATCCGGAACGCTCTCCCTTTAACAGGCCTACCTCGAGCTATGGTGGTAGCGGGGCTGCTTATTTCGCCGCTGCCTCCGCTTTTTGAAACAGCCCGTTTTTCAAAATATCCTCGGCGTACAGAAAGCCGATACCCATCACCTGCTGCTGCCGGGTCAGGCCGCCCACGACGATTTGCGTGGCGTTTTCACGCGTAGTGTTGCCGCCGTCGAAAGGATTGTAATGGGTCTGTTCATGGATGATATTCAGCCAATCGGCGCCGAATTTACAGCTGCGGCCGTAAAGATAGATATGATTGATGTTCAACACATTCAGGAAATTATACAGGCTCAGGCCGACGGCCCGCGCGGCATTATTCACCATCAGGCGTATCTCGGGGTTGCCGCCGTGATATTCACTGATCAACCAGGCGGTGTCGATAGGGGTGTTTTCCAGGCCGCTGTCGGGAGTCATTTTCAACTGCATGCGGGCGCGTTTTTTCAGCGACGAAAGCGAAGCGATGGTTTCCAGGCAGCCATAGCGCCCGCAGGGGCAGGCCGCTCCGTCGGGATCGATAATCGTATGGCCTATCTGACCGCTGCCGAACAGGTTGCCGCGATAAATTTCCCGGTCGATAACAAATGACGAACCGATACCGTAATCGACATTGATAACGCAAAAATCATTGGCGCTGGCGGGATTTTGCCACTTTTCCGCCAGCGCCAGCATGACGCAATCATTGTCAAGCAGCAGCCTGGTGCCGAGTTTTTCTTCCAGCAGATAGCGCAGCTCAACGGGTTCATGCCACACCGCCTGGGGCATTCTCTCGGAAACGCCGGTACGGGGATTGACCTGGCCGTGTACCGACAGCGCGATACGCAGCGGGGTCTGGGGATCGTATTGCCGGTAAGAATGGTACTGCCGTTCAATTTCCTGCTGCAGCTGTTGCGGAGTCATGATCTCTGTTTTCAGGCGTTGCAGGGGCTGCAGCGGGCGGACCAGCCCGTCCGTCAGCACGCTTTCAATCAGAAACGGTGAAATATTCAAACACAGGATATTCCCCCGTGTCGCTATCTGATAACTGCCGCTGTTATTGCCCCGCGTATGTAAATTCACCGCTGACCGGTTCAGGTAGCCCTCGGCCAACAGCTCGTCGAGGATATTGCTCACCGCCGGGATGCTCAACTGGCTCAGGCGGGCCAGGGACGATTTACTGGCGGTTTTCTCGCGGTATAAATGGCTGATTATCACCGACTTATTATGGCTGCGCATAAACTGGTTGTTAATACCGAACAGGCTCATTCACTAAACTCACTTAACTGTATAGCGTGAAGCTTCACAGATATAGGCCAGATATTGTCCTCTATACTGCCTCCACTGGAATGTTTAATCAAAAGATTGAGTGAGGCGGATATGGCAGGTGCAGTGAAGGTGTGGCAGGAAAGCGTCTCGATTCCCACCTACCGGACCGGTGAACAGGATACCCATCCGATGTTTCTGGAGCATCGGGTCTACCAGGGATCGTCCGGCGCGGTGTATCCCTATGGCGTGATTGATACCCTGACCGGAGAGAAATCGCCGCGGGAGTATCAGGCGCTCTGGCTGGAAAATGATTACCTGCGGGTCATGCTGCTGCCTGAGCTGGGAGGGCGTATCCAGCGGGCCTATGACAAAATCAGGCAGCGTGATTTTATCTATCACAACGAGGTCATCAAGCCGGCGCTGGTGGGACTGCTCGGGCCCTGGATTTCCGGCGGCATCGAGTTCAACTGGCCGCAGCATCACCGTCCCACCACGTATATGCCGGTGGATTACCGGCTGCAAACCGGTGAAGACGGCGCCTGTACGGTTTGGCTGGGAGAAATCGAACCCATGCGCGGCCTGCAGGTGATGACCGGCTTTACCCTCTATCCGGACCGGGCGCTGATTGAAATTTCCGCGCGCATCTTTAACGGCAACGATACGCCGCGGCCGTTCTTGTGGTGGGCTAACCCGGCGGTAAAAGGGGGCGACGATCATCAAAGCGTCTTCCCTCCGGACGTCACGGCGGTTTTCGATCACGGCAAGCGGGATGTTTCTACTTTCCCTATCGCTACCGGCACTTATTATAAAGTGGACTACTCCGCCGGGGTGGATATCTCCCGTTATAAGAACATTCCGGTGCCCACTTCCTATATGGCCTACAAGTCGGATTACGATTTTGTCGGCGCCTACAGCCATAACGAGCAGGGGGGATTGCTGCATATCGCCGATCATCACGTTTCCCCCGGCAAAAAGCAGTGGACCTGGGGCAACTGCGAGTTCGGCCGCGCCTGGGATCGCAACCTCACCGACGCCAACGGTCCTTATATCGAGCTGATGACCGGTGTGTACACCGATAACCAGCCTGATTTCACCTGGCTGGATGCCGGGGAAGAGAAACGTTTTGTGCAGAATTTCCTGCCCTACAACACGCTGGGCATGGTGCAAAACGCCAGTACCGACGCCGCCCTGAAGTTGGAACGCACCGCAACCGGACTGACCTGGGGCCTGTACGCCGTGACCACGCTGCATGATTATCGGCTGGCGATCCATAGCGATGGGCAGTCGGCGCCGCTGTTCGAGACCGGCGTGAATCTCACCCCCGCCCAGGCGTTGAAACAGGATCTGGCGGGGGATTTCCCCGGCCGGCTGTCCATTCGGCTAACGGATAACCAGGGCAATATCGTGCTCGATTATCTGGAACATCAAGCCACGGACGCGCCTCTGCCGTCCCCCGCCACGCCGCCGCGTCCCGCCGCCGAGATCAACAGCGCCGACGAAGCCTGGTTTATCGGTCAGCATCTTGATCAATACAACCATGCCGGCCAGGGGGCTGACGACTATTACCGGCGCGGCCTGGCGCTGGATGCCGGCGATTATCGCTGCAACCTGGCGCTGGCGGTGAAAGAGTACAACCGCGCCGAGTACCGGCGGGCCATTGACTATGCCGATATGGCGCTGGTCCGGGCACACCGGCTGAACAAAAATCCCCTGGACGGCGGCGCCAGTCTGATCCGCGCCTGCGCCCATGAGCGTTTGGAGCAATGGGACGACGCCTATGAAGATTTTTACCGGGCAACCTGGAGCGGTAACGGCAAAGAGGGCGGATTTTTCGGCCTGGGACGTATCGCCGCCCGGCGGGGATTATGGCGGCAGGCGCTGGCCTTCGCCGATCAGGGCTTGCTGAGCAACGGCGCCCATTACGGACTGTTGTCCCTGCGGGCGGCAATGCTGCAGCGCAGCGGCCGCCTGGCGGAAAGCCTGGATTATATCGATGGGCAATTGCAGACCTACCCGCTGCATTATGTCCTGCTTGCCTTGCGCTACCTGTTTGATAATCGGCCGGAATCCCTGGACGAACTGCGGCGGGTCACCGGCGGCCGGGGCATTAACGCCCTGACCATCGCCAATACCCTGTTGTCGTTCGGCCTGCGCCAAGAAGCCCTGGCGGTGCTTGATCTGCTGGACAGCCGGGAAACCCTGCCGGTTTATCTCCGTGCCGTGCTGCTGAAGGACAGTATTCCCCATGAACAGTATCTGGCGTTGCTCGGGCAGGCGCGGGATAACTTCGGCCAATGGGTGCGGTTTCCCAATCAGCTGGCGGAAGCGGCCATGCTGGAACAGGTGCCGGAGTGTTATTTCGCCTGCTATCTGTTGGGCTGCTTTCATTACAGCAAACGCAGCTACGAACGGGCGGTAGCCTGCTGGCGGCGCTGCCTTGAGCTGGAGCCATCATTTGCCGGCGCCTGGCGCGATCTGGCGGTGTTTTATTTCAATAAGCGGCATGACCGGGCGCAGGCCGAGCACTGTTTGCAACAGGCCTTCACCTTGGCGCCCCTGGATGCGCGGCTGTTGTTTGAATGGGATCACCTGCGCAAGCTTTGTGGCGTTCAACCTGTCGAACGGCTGAGGTTGTTGTCGGCGCATCTGCCGGTGGCGCTAAAACGCGACGATCTCATTGCCGAGCTGCTGAGTTTATACAATCAGCTGGGGCAGCCGGAAAAAGCGCAGGAGCTGTTGCATACCCATGCCTTCCACCCTTGGGAAGGCGGCGAGGGCAAAGTCACCGCCCAGTATGTGATAACGCAGCTGCGCCAAGCCCATGCCTTGCTGGCGGACGGGCGGCCCCAGGCCGCTATGGCGAGCCTGGATGCGGCGCTGCATTATCCGCCGAACCTGGGGGAAGGCCGGCTGGTGGGGCAGACCGATAATGACATCGCCTTCTGGCAGGGGGTCTGCGCGGCCCGGTCAGGGGACAGCCGGCAGGCCCGGGAATACTTTCAGCGCGCGGCCCAAGGCAGCGGCGACATGAATGAGAGCCGTTATTACAACGACCAGCCGGTGGACTATCTGTTCTACCAGGGCGCGGCGCTGATGCGTCTGGGGCAACGGCGACAGGCGCGGGACATTTTCAGCCGGATGCGGGACTGGTCGGCGGCGGCCATCAGCCGGCCGGTAGAAACGGATTTTTTTGCCGTGTCTCTTCCCGACCTGGTGGTGCTGGATAGCGATCCGCAGCAAAACCATCAGCAACATTGCCTGTTCGTCAGCGCCCTGGCTTATCTGGGGCTGGGGGACGACGCCCGCTGGCAACAGCAGCGCGCCGCCTTGCTGGCTTGCAATCCCAACCATGATAAAGCGCAGATATTCTCGACGTTGGCGGACATGCTGGCCACAGAGATGCAGGACTGCTCACCACAAAACCAATAGGGTGGTCGTATGAAACACAAAAGTCAGCTTAATCTTGCCTATGTCTGGTCTATTTGTCTGGTGGCCGCCTGCGGCGGTCTGCTGTTCGGTTATGACTGGGTGGTGATAGGCGGCGCCAAGCCGTTTTATGAAGCCTATTTCGGTATCACCAATCCAGCCCAGTCCGGCTGGGCGATGAGTTCAGCCCTGGCCGGCTGCGTGGTGGGGGCCATCATCTCCGGCACGCTGTCCGACCGTTTCGGCCGTAAACTGCCGCTGCTGCTGGCGGCGGTGCTGTTCACCGCGTCGGCCTGGGGATCGGCCACGGCGCATAACTTCGAGGTGTTTGTGGCATTCCGGATTATCGGCGGCATCGGTATCGGCCTTGCGTCGGCACTCTCCCCCATGTATATCGCCGAAGTCAGTCCGGCGGAAAAGCGCGGCACCTTTGTGGCGGTGAACCAGCTGACCATCGTCATCGGCGTGCTGGCGGCCCAGTTGGTGAACCTCATGATAGCCGAGCCGGTTGCCGCTAATGCAGGCATGGCGGCCATTGCGCAGTCATGGAACGGTCAAATGGGCTGGCGCTGGATGTTCGGCTCCGGCGCGGTACCGGCGGTGGCGTTTTTGATTCTATTGTTTACGGTGCCCGAATCCCCTCGCTGGCTGGTGAAGGTCGGCCGCTTCGAGAAGGCGGAAAAAGTGCTGGCTAAAATCGGCAACGCCGATTATGCCCGCGCGATGCTGGCGGAAATTCGCCGCTCCATGGACGCGGACGATGCGCGGCGGGTCCGGTTGCCGCAGCTGTTCGCCCGCCGGGTCCGGCCGGTGATGATTATCGGTATCGTACTGGCGGTGTTCCAGCAGTGGTGCGGCATCAACGTTATCTTTAATTATGCCCAGGAGATCTTTGCTTCCGCCGGCTTTGATATCAACGATACGCTGAAGTCCATTGTCGCCACCGGGCTTATCAATCTTATCTTTACCATTGTCGCCCTGCCGCTGGTGGACAAGCTCGGCCGCCGCAAGCTGATGCTGCTGGGTTCCCTGGGACTGACCATTATCTATGCCCTGATCGCCGCCGCCTATGCGTTCGGCATTATGGGTATGCCGGTGCTGTTGCTGGTGCTGGTGGCCATCGCCATCTATGCCCTGACCCTGGCGCCGGTCACCTGGGTATTGCTGTCGGAAATTTTTCCCAACCGGGTACGCGGCATGGCCATGGCGGTGGGGACCTTCTCCTTATGGGTGGCCTGTTTCCTGCTGACCTATACCTTCCCGCTGTTAAACGCCGCGCTGGGGGCCTCGGGCAGTTTCCTGCTGTACGGCATTATTTGCCTGGCCGGGTTTACCTTTATCTGGCGTAAAGTGCCGGAAACCAAAGGCGTCACGCTGGAGGCGCTGGAACAGCGCTTCGGCGACCAGGCGGAGCTGGATTATGCACAACATCACGCTGAATAATAACGAGCTTTCCCTGCGGTGCAGACTGCAGGGGGGCGCGCTGTTAAACCTCGCCACGCCGGACGGCGTCAATATTCTGCGGCCCACCATCAACCCCCTGGCGCCGCCGGGGGAATGCGCCCTGTTTCCCATGCTGCCCATGGCGAACCGGGTGGAGGGCAACGCTTTTCACTGGCGGGGCAAGAGGATAAGCTTGCCTTCGTCGCCCTACGATGAGCGCTTTTTTCTGCACGGCGACGGCTGGCTGCGGCCCTGGACTCTGGAGCAACGGCAGCCCGACTCGGTCACCCTGGCGCTGGCATCTGTACTGCCCGGGGTCTGCAGGTATGATGCCCGGCTGCGCTATGAGCTGCAGGGCGGGACGCTGCTGGCTACCCTCGGCATCACCAACACTGACGACCAGCCCTTTCCCTTCGGGCTGGGGTTTCATCCCTTTTTTACCAAAACCCCCGCCATGACGCTGTGGTTCGAGGGCAACGGCTATTGGCCGGAACGGGAGCACCATCTGCCTGCGCCCTGGCGTGATACGCTGCCCGCCGGGTGGAACTTTTCCTCACCCCGCGTGCCGGGGGATAAATGGATCAATAATGCTTTCTCCGGCTGGCCGGGCAGGGCGGCGCTCCATGATGCACTTGACGGCTCCATCGTCACCCTGAGCAGCAGCGCCGATATACTGATGGTCTATCAACCTGACGGCAGCGATTTTATCTGCCTTGAACCGCAGACCCACCCGGTGAATGCCCATCGCCAGCCGGCACTGCCCGGCCTGGCCATACTGGAACCGGGTGAATCCGTGACGCTTGAGATGCAAATCAGCCGCACCGTCCAGCAAGGAGCGGCTTGAAGGTTGACAAACGTTCTCGGTGTCAATAAGGCGGGGCACTGTGTCAACAAACTCACCGCTGCGTAAGGTCGTTAGCGCATCAAGGTTGCCAGAGCGGCTCGCCGCCGTTCAGCTTGCGCTCCAGGAAAAATGCCGCGCTGATCAGGGCCAGGTGGGTCAGCGCCTGAGGCGTGTTGCCCAGGGCATATCCCCGCCGGTCGAACTCCTCGGCATACAGCCCGAGGGGATTGGCATAGCTGAGCAGCTTTTCAAATTCAAAATGCGCTTCCTCCAGGCGATCGGCGCGGGCCAGGCACTCCACGTACCAGAAGGAGCAGGCGGCGAACGCCCCCTCATCGCCGGGCAGCGGATCGGAGGGGGTATCGGCATTGTTGTAGCGCCGGACCAGCCCGTCCTGCACCAGGGAGTGTTTAATGGCGTCCAGGGTGGCAAGCCAGTCGGGATCGGTGGCGCCGACGAACCGGAACAGCGGCATCAGCAGCATGGATGCATCCAGATCCTGCCCGTGGCGGGTGGCGGTGAAATGGCCCAGATCCTTATTCCAGAAGTGGGTCCAGATATCCTCGCGGATCGCCGTGCGGGCCTGATCCCAGCGCGCATAGGGCATCGGCAGGGATCGTTTCGCCGCCAGCCGCAGGGCGCGATCGATGGCCACCCAGCACATCAGGCGCGAATGCAGAAAATGCCGGGGCTCGCCGCGCATTTCCCAGATGCCGGCATCCGCCTGGTTCCAGTTTTCACACACATGATCGATCATCTTGGTGATATGTTCCCAGCCCCGGTGAGATATGGCTTCACCGTATTTATTGGCCAGGTACACCGCGTCCATCAGTTCGCCATAGATATCCAACTGCACCTGCCGGTAAGCCAGGTTGCCGATGCGCACCGGCGTTGAGCCGGCATAGCCGGACAGATGGGGTAAATCCTCCTCCGGCAGGTCGGTTTCGCTGTCCAGCCGATACATCACCTGCAGCTTATCCGGCTGGTACTGACTGTGCTCCAGACAGCGGGCAACCCACTTGATAAAGGAGGTCGCCTCTCCGGTATAACCCAGGCGCATCAGCGCATAGACGCTAAAGGAGGCATCGCGGATCCAGGAGGCGCGATAATCCCAATTGCGTTCCCCGCCAAGATGTTCCGGTAATCCGAAAGTTGCGGCGGCGGCAATGGAACCGTGGCGCAGGGAGGTCAGCAGTTTCAGCGCCAGGGCTGAACGGTTCACCATCTCCCGCCAGCGGCCTTTATAATTACCGGCGGCACACCAGTTTCGCCAGTACTGCAGGGTGGCGGTGAAACAGGCCAGATTGTCCCCCGCCGCCACGCGCTCATCCTCGGCGCTGCCGAAAACGAATTCCAGCGACTCGCCGGCCTTGAGTACAAAGCGGGCCACCGCGGCATGCCCCTCGACGTGCAGCGGAACGCCGGCCGCCAGACGCAGCACCGGCTGTCCCGGCGCGCTGAAATCCACCGCATCCCCATGACGGGCGGCGCGGGTGGCGGCGCGGGCATAGTCATGCACCGGTCCGCAGCGCAGCTCAAAATTCGCCTCGCCCTGTAATACCGCCAAACGGCGGATGATCCGCGGCGTTTGGTGCGGATCGTCGCAGATCGGCATATAGTCGGTCACTTCAGCCACGCCGGCGTCGTCAAGCCAGCGGGTTTGCAGGATATTGGTATCCGGCAGATAAAGCTGCTGGCGCCGGGCATCGGGCCAGCGTGGAGCAAGACTGAAGATACCGGCGGCATCGCTGTCCAGCAGGGCGGTGAAGATCGACGGGCTATCGAGATCCGGCCAGCAAAAATAATCGATGGTGCCGTCAACGGCGACCAGCGCGCAGGTGCGTAAATCGCCGATAATGCCGTGATCGCCTATGGGCCGCGCCGCGTCGGTTTTGCGTCGTTGGGTCATGCTTGATTTCCTTTCCTGATGTCAAGAACGGGCGCATAGGCCGTCAGATGTGAAGAGTGTATGCTTAAACTATAGTGTAGCCTTTATCGGTGAGGGATCGTTTTCCGCGCCGTAGCGGCCGAAGAGGCCTTTCCGTTTTGTTCCCTGCACAGTGTATAATGCGGCCATGAATATAAAAGCATCCCCCCATGCCGGGGTTCGGGGTCCGGCGGACCATAGTATCCGCGATCAGATTCTGCTGGCGGCCGACGAGCACTTCAGCTACTACGGCTACGGCAAGACCACGGTGTCGGATCTGGCGAAAGCCATCGGTTTTTCCAAAGCCTATATTTATAAATTTTTCGATTCGAAACAGGCCATTGGCGAAGCCATCTGCCACAAATGCCTCAGCAGCCTGCTGGACAAGGTGCGGGAAGCGCTTGGGGAAGGCTCAACCGCCGCCGATGGGTTGCGCATCTTGTTTACCACCATCGCCGCCGGCAGCACCGATCTGTTTTTCTCCGATCGTCGGCTGTATGACATTGTCATTTATTCCACCGGAGAAGAATGGCCTTCATCCCAGGAATATGAGCGGCAGGTGCGGGAACTGCTGAAAAATATTCTCCGCCAGGGGCGGGAAACGGGTGAATTTGAAACGCGAACTCCGCTTGAAGATCAGTGCCGCAGCATCTTCCTGGCCATGGAGTCGTTTGTTAACCCCTTATTATTACAGCATAAACTTGACGGCATCCCCGCCGCCATTGATGATCTCATCAAGCTGGTACTGCGAAGCTTGACCCCGTAGCCGATTGTACTGATTTGCCTCATAGGTTTAACGTTACGCTTTATCCTGACGGCGGTTCACATCGATAAATTGTATCAAATGATCGGCTTAAGTGACTATTGACATATTTGGTCACTAGATGTCAGACTGGCTCCTCTGTTTTCCCGGAGGATTACCATGTTTCGCAATAGTTCCACCTTTCTGGTTTTTGTTGCCGTCCCCCTGGCGCTCGGCTTGACCGCCTGCGGCCAGGCCCAACAGCCGGATCCCCGCACCGGGTCGCCCCTGGTGCGCACCGCTGTGGTGGAGGAATTCAGCCACGCTGAAAAAGCCTACACCGGCACTGTGGTGGCCAGGGTGCAGAGCGAGCTGGGTTTTCGCGTCGCCGGTAAGGTGGTGCGGCGTCTGGTGGACGCCGGCGCGACGGTGAAACGCGGCCAGCCGCTGATGCAAATCGATCCCGCCGATTTAGCCCTGGCCGCCCAGGCGCAAACCGGCGCGGTGATGGCCGCCCGGGCGCTGGCGGCGCAAACTTCCGCCGACGAGCGGCGCTATCGGACGCTGGTGGCAAAGGGGGTGGTCTCCGCCTCCGCCTATGATCAGGCCAAGGCCGCCGCCGATTCGGCCCGCGCCCAGCTCAATGCGGCGCAGGCGCAGGAGGATGTCGCCCGCCATCAGGCCGGTTATTCGGTGCTGACCGCCGATGACGACGGCGTGGTGATGGAGACCCTGGCTGAACCGGGGCAAGTGGTCTCTGCCGGGCAAACCGTGGTGAAGCTCGCCCACGCCGGACCGCGGGAAGCGGTGGTGTACTTGCCGGAAACACAGCGGCCCCTCCTTGGCACCACCGGGCAGGCCAGGCTGTATGGCGACCGGCCCATGAGCGGCAGGGCGACGCTGCGCCAGCTATCCGATACCGCCGATCCGCAGACCCGCACCTTCGAGGCCCGTTATGTCCTGTCGGGAGCCATGGTTACCGCTCCCTTGGGCGCAACCGTCACCGTTGCCCTGCCCGATCCCGGCGCCGACGGATTGGTGAGCGTACCGCTGGGGGCGTTGTACGATGAAGGTCAGGGGCCCGGCGTCTGGCTGGTGGCGGGGGATAAACCCAAAGCGGTGTGGCGGGCGGTTCGGCTCTCCGGCCTGACGGAGGAGAGCGCCATTCTCTCCGGCGGCCTGAAACCCGGCGATCGTTTTGTCACCCTCGGCGCCCATCTGCTGCATCAGGACGAAGCCGTGCGCCTGGCCGATAACGGCGGGGCGGTGAAATGAGTGGGTTTAATCTTTCCGCCCTGGCGGTACGTGAACGGGCCGTCACGCTGTTTCTTATCGTCGCGATTTCCGCCGCCGGCGCCTTCGCTTTCCTGAAGCTGGGACGGGCGGAAGATCCGGTATTTACCATCAAGGTCATGACGGTAGTCACCGCCTGGCCCGGCGCCACCGCGCAGGAAATGCAGGATCAGGTTGCCGAGCCGCTGGAAAAACGGATGCAGGAATTGAAATGGTATGACCGGACTGAAACCTATACCCGGCCCGGTCTGGCCTTTACCACCGTTACACTGAAAGACTCCACGCCTCCGTCGGAGGTCCAGGAAGAGTTCTACCAGGCGCGCAAGAAGCTCGGCGATGAGGCCGCCAATCTGCCGGTGGGTGTTATCGGCCCCACCATTAACGATGAATACGCCGATGTCACCTTTGCCCTCTATGCCCTGAAAGCCCGGGGAGAACCGCCGCGATTACTGGTGCGCCAGGCGGAAACCCTGCGCCAGCGCCTGCTGGGCGTGCCGGGAGTCAAAAAAGTCAATATCATCGGCGAGCGGCCGGAACGGATATATGTCGAGTTTTCCTATGCCCGCCTGGCCACCCTAGGGGTTTCCGCCCGGGATATTTTTACCGCCCTCAACGCGCAAAACAGCGTGACGCCGGCGGGTTCCATCGACGCTAACGGACCGCAAATCCAGATTCGCCTGGACGGGGCATTCAATAGTCTGCAAAAAATCCGCGATACCCCCATCGTTGCCGCCGGCCGGACGCTGAAGCTTTCCGATGTGGCCGATGTCAAGCGCGGTTATGAAGATCCCTCCACCTATCTGATCCGAAATCAGGACGAGCCGGCGCTGTTGCTGGGTATCGTGATGCGCGATCGCTATAACGGGCTGGTGCTGGGTAAAGCGCTGGAGAAGGAAGCGGCGGACATCTCCGCCAGGATGCCGCTGGGCCTGACGTTCACCAAAGTCACCGATCAGGCGGTAAATATCAAAGAATCCTACAACGAATTCATGCTGAAATTTTTCGTTGCCCTGGCGGTGGTGATAACCGTCAGCCTGGTGAGCCTCGGGTGGCGAGTGGGAATTGTGGTGGCGGCGGCGGTGCCGCTGACCCTGGCCGGCGTGTTTATCATTATGCTGGCCACCGGCCGCGACTTCGACCGCATTACCCTCGGCGCGCTGATATTGGCGCTGGGTCTGCTGGTGGACGATGCCATCATCGTCATTGAAACCATGGTGGTGCGCATGGAGGAGGGGTTTGATCGCATCTACGCCTCCGGCCAGGCCTGGGTCAGCACGGCGTCGCCCCGCCTGGCCGGCGCGCTGGTGACCTCCATCGGCCTGATGCCGGTAGGCTTTGCCGCCTCCAGCGCCGGTGAATACGCCGGCAATATCTTCTGGATCGTGGCCTTTGCCCTGCTCACCTCCTGGCTGGTGGCGGGGGCGTTTACCCCCTATCTCGGCGTGAAGCTGCTGCCGGATATCAAGCCCATTCCGGGCGGTCATAAAGCGATATACGGTACGCCGCGCTATAAACAGCTACGTTCCCTGATCGCCCGCGCGGTAGCCCACAATAAGAAAGTAGTGCTGGTGGTGGGTCTGTTTTTCCTGGTGGCGTTTTTTGGTCTGGGGGCGGTAAAACAGCAGTTTTTCCCCGTCTCCGACCGGCCGGAAGTGTTATTGGAAGTGCAACTGCCCGAAGGCAGCACCATCGAGGCCACCAGCGCGGCGACCGCTAAAGTGGAGGAGTGGCTGAAGCGGCAGCCGGAAGCCAGACTGGTCACCTCTTACATCGGCCAGGGCGCGCCGCGGTTCTATTTAGCCATGTCGCCGGAATTGCCCGATCCCTCCTTCGCCAAGATCGTAGTACTCACCGAGAATGAACAGGCCCGGGAAACGCTCAAGTATCACGCCCGGCAGGCGGTGGCCGACGGATTGGCCCCCGAGGCGCGGGTGCGGGTCACGCAATTGGTATTCGGTCCCTACTCGCCGTTTCCGGTGGCGTTCCGGGTCATGGGGTCCGACAGGGAAATCGTGCGGGAAATAGCCCGCCAGGTCCGGCAGGTAATGCTGGACAACACCTCCATGCGCCAGGTGAATACCGACTGGGGCGAGCGGGTGCCTGCCGTCCATTTCGTGCTGGATCAGGATCGGCTGCAATCCTTCGGCCTCAGTTCCCAGGACGCCGCGCAACAATTGCAATTTTTACTGAACGGCGTGTCGGTAACCCAGGTTCGCGAGGATATCCGCACCGTCGAGGTAGTCGCACGCAGCGCCGGCGGCGAAAGGCTGGATCCGGCAAAACTCGGGGACTTCACCCTTACCGGCAGCCAGGGGCAGCGGATACCCCTTGAACAAATCGGTCATACAGACATCCGCATGGAGGATCCGATTATTCATCGCCGGGATCGCATGACCGCCATTACCGTGCGGGGGGATATTGCCGACGGTCAACAGCCGCCGGAAGTCGCGTTGCAAATCATCAAAAGCCTCCAGCCCATCATGGCTAAGCTGCCCGTGGGTTACCGCATTGAAACCGGAGCCGCTCTGGAAGAAGCGGGTAAGGCCAACACCGCGCTGGCCGCGATTTTTCCGTTAATGCTGATCCTGATGATGATTGTGATTATTTTCCAGGTGCGTTCGCTGTCCGCCATGGCCATGGTGCTGCTCACCGCGCCGCTGGCATTGGTTGGCGTGGTGCCGACGCTATTGCTGTTTAACCAGCCGTTCGGGTT
Organism: Sodalis sp. RH15; assembly: GCF_047324255.1. Taxonomy (NCBI): domain Bacteria; kingdom Pseudomonadati; phylum Pseudomonadota; class Gammaproteobacteria; order Enterobacterales; family Bruguierivoracaceae; genus Sodalis; species Sodalis sp. RH15. Next base: position 5,526,840 of record NZ_CP178738.1, on the reverse strand, counting down.
CAATACCATTCTGGGTCTTATCGGGCTGGCGGGTATTATCATGCGCAATACTCTGATTCTCATAGGCCAGATACACAGCAACCAGCATGAGGGGCTAACGCCCTACGACGCGGTGGTGGAGGCCACGGTGCAGCGGGCGCGTCCGGTAATCCTGACGGCGCTGGCGGCGGTGTTGGCGTTTATCCCGCTGACCTTTTCAGTTTTTTGGGGTTCGCTGGCGTTTACCCTCATCGGCGGTACCATTGGCGGTACGGTGCTGACGCTGATTTTCCTGCCCGCGCTCTATGCCGCCTGGTTCCGCATTAAGCCGCCGATAAAAGCCGCCGTCTGAAGGCGATGGTTAGTGAGGATATACCGGCCGGCGGGACACCCGCCGGCCGGTATATTCTAGGGGATTGATTTCATCCATAGGCTTTTTTGCAGCGATGCCGTGCCGCCAAGCTAAGACGGCATAGGGCAAATGTATAACCTCATATATACGGTTTAATACGAAATTTATTTACCGTATCGAGCTGGTTTTTTTGTTCGACTTATTATTTAGGTCCGTTATGATGTTTAGTATAATTTGGAAATAACTCACTTTGGAATAACTGACCTTTATTATTGATATTAAATTAGTGATAAGGATATCCTATATGATAATAAATTATTCTCATCATGATGCTTTATTTAAGAAGTTTCTCGGTGAAATCGACGTCGCCCGAGATTTTTTTAATAATCATTTACCGCCCTCTTTACGCCACCAGTGTCATTTCAATACACTCTCATTGTGTTCAGGCTCTTTTATAGAACTCAATCTGCGTCATCACTGCTCGGATATGTTGTATTCGGTGCGGACCCGGCGAGGCAAGGGTTATATCTATTGTTTGATTGAACACCAGAGCAGCCCGCAGAAAATGATGGCCTTTCGTTTGATGCGTTACAGCCTGGCGGCCATGCAGCAGCATCTGGACAAAGGCAATAAACGGCTGCCGGTAGTGGTACCTCTACTGTTTTATCATGGGGTCCGAAAAGGTTATCCCTACAAAAACGGCTGGTTTGATTGTTTTGACGATAATGCATTAGCCCGGCAGGTATACAACCACCCCTTTCCGGTAATCGATCTCACCATGATACCGGATGATGAAATCAAGACTCATGGCCGGGTTGCTATGCTGGAATTGGTGCTTAAACATATCCGTATCCGGGATATAGGGACGTTGGTGGAGGATCTCGGCACCCTGATAAACCAGTGGCAACCGTCCTTTGAGCTGCGTATAAGCCTGTTTCGCTATATCTTGCAGGCAGGGAAAACTTTTGATAGTCAGCTATTAATTAATAAATTAAAGGAACAAGCGCCGCTTTTTTTGGAGAAAGAAGAAATGATGACCATAGCGCAGCAATTGAAAGATGAGGGTAGGTTGGAAGGCAAAAGAGAAGGCAAAAAAGAAGGCAAAAGAGAAGGCAAAAGAGAAGGGAAAAGAGAAGGGAAACAGGAGGTGGCACGACAGCTCTTATTGCGCGGCGTGAACCGCATCATGATCAAAGAAGTGACCGGCTTTTCGGATGACGAACTGAAGCTGGTGTCGGACTGAGCCTATCACCGGTGTTTGCGCTACCGGCTCTGTAAGTCCTTCCTCTTGGCAGGCAGACCCATGGCGTGATAACGAGAGCGCATTGCCGTTGGGACATTTGTCAACGTTCCGGCTCTATCATCAAGGTAGGATACTTTCTGACGGGAGGCCGCTGTTCTCGCGGCGGTAATATAAACAGCGGTCATACAATCGCCACGGAGAAATACTCATGTCTCATTTTATCAACGGTAACTGGCTGTGTGGTCACGGCATGATATTTACTAAAGAATGCCCGGTTTCCGGCAAGCATTTATGGATAGGTCAGGAAGCGGATGGGTCAGATGTGCAGTCCGCCTGCCGAGCCGCCCGTGCCGCGTTTCCCGCATGGGCCAGGCTGCCGCTGACGGAGAGAATCCGTTTTCTTGAGCGTTTTGCCGCGCTGCTGGCACAGCACAACGATGAACTGGCCACCATTATTTCCCAGGAAACCAGCAAGCCTCTTTGGGAGAGCCGGACAGAAGTGCAGTCCATGATCAACAAGGTGGCGATTTCAGTACAAGCCTACCGGGTCCGCACCGGTGAAAGCGATACGCCTCTGGCCGACGGCCGGGCCACGCTGCGCCACCGTCCCCATGGCGTTATGGCGGTGTTCGGTCCCTATAATTTCCCGGGACATCTTCCCAACGGCCATATCGTCCCCGCGCTGCTGGCGGGTAATACCCTGGTGTTCAAGCCCAGCGAACATACGCCCATGACCGCCGAGTTCCAGGTGCGGTTATGGCAGCAAGCGGAGCTGCCGCCGGGAGTGATCAACCTGGTGCAGGGGGGGCCGGATACCGGCGCGGAGCTGGGCATGAGCGCTGAAATCGACGGGGCGCTGTTTACCGGCAGCGCCGCTACCGGTTATCGGTTTCACAAATATATGGGCGGCCGGCCGGAGAAAATGCTCGCGCTGGAGATGGGCGGCAACAATGCGCTGATTGTGGAAGACGTAGAGGATATGGACGCGGCGGTGAATGTGATTATACAGTCCGCGTTTATCTCAGCCGGCCAGCGCTGTACCTGCGCCCGTCGTCTGCTGGTGAGGAGCGGGGCCATGGGGGATGCGCTGTTGCGCCGTCTGGTGGAGGTGAGCGGGACATTGCGTATCGGTGCTTGGGACAGCACGCCGCCGCCCTTCATGGGGGGCCTGATAACGACCACGGCGGCCACCAACCTGCTGTTCACGCAACAGCGGCTGCAGGCGCTCGGCGGCAAGCCGCTGCTGTTAATGACGCAACTGCTGCCCGACAGCAGCCTGCTGTCGCCGGGTATTATCGATGTCGGCGGGATGGCGGATATCCCCGACGAAGAGTATTTCGGTCCGCTGTTGACGGTGAGGCGTTATGACCGGTTTGATGAGGCCATTGCCATGGCGAACCATACGCGGTTCGGCCTGTCCATGGGACTGATTTCCCCCCATCGCAGCCAGTTCGAACAGTTGCTGCTGGAGGCCCGTGCCGGCATCGTCAACTGGAACAAGCCTCTTACCGGCGCCGCCAGCAATGCGCCCTTCGGCGGCATCGGCGCGTCAGGCAATCATCGTCCCGGCGCCTATTATGCGGCGGATTACTGCGCCTGGCCCATGGCTTCGCTGGAGAGCGAACTGCTGACCCTGCCGGAGACCCTGACGCCGGGTCTGAGCTTTGATACTCCGTCTGATTGAAAAGGAGCGTTTTCATTGACTGATGCTGACTTTCTTGAGTTGACTCTGGCCGGCCACCCGCCGGCTGAACGCTGGGGAGAAACGCCGTGGCTGACCTGGCGCTGGCTGGAGGAGGGAGTGATAGAGCTATTGCCCCGCCGGCCGGCGGCGATGTCCCTGGTGCTGTCCGCCGGTATACATGGCAATGAAACCGCGCCGGTGGAGCTCATCAATCTTCTGCTGGCGGAGCTTATGACCGGAAGGATGCCGCTGGCGCCGCGTCTGCTGGTGATATTAGGCAACCCGCAGGCGCTGCGGGCCGGAAAACGTTATATTGATTACGATTTGAACCGGCTGTTCGGCGGCGGCGCCAGCGACAAAGCCTGGGATGAAGCTAATGTCGCCGGCAGGGACCCCGCGGAAAAGAATGACCATGGCCTTTTGCGGCATGCCGATGCGCAACCAGGTCATGCGGATGCCGACCCGGCGCTCCCCATGGGCGCGCCCCTGCCGCAGAGCAACGAAACCTTACGCTGCCGGCTTTTGCAACGGCATCTCGGCCGGTTCTTCCTGCCGGAGGATCGCTGCCGCTGGCACCTGGATATGCATACGGCGATTCGGGGATCCCGCCACGTGCGTTTCGGTCTGCTGCCCTATCAGCCCGGCGGCCATGACCCGGCGCTGCTCCATTGGCTCAACGCCGCGCAGTTGGATGCCCTGGTCAGGCATCGCGCCGCCGGTACCACCTTTACCCATTACAGCAGCGAACAATTTTCCGCTGCCAGCGTCACGCTGGAACTTGGCAAGGCGCTGCCGTTCGGCGCAAATGACCTCGCCCAATTCAATGGCGTCCGCGCCGCCCTGTGGGCGCTTATCAGCGGCGAGGCGTTGCCGGAACGTCTCGGGCCGCCGGTCAAACACTATCGCGTCTGCCGGCAGATCACACGAACCCAGCCGGATTTCACTTTGCTTATCCCCGCCGATACCCTGAATTTCACCATGTTTGACCGAGGGGAGCTGCTGGCCAGGGAGACGGGTAATGAATATCGGGTCCGGGAGGAAAAGGAGTGGGTGCTCTTTCCCAACCCCGACGTGGCGATAGGTTTACGGGCCGGGCTAATGCTGGTTGAGGATGAGGATAATCAGTGCTAAATCCACTCTTAATACGTCTAAGTACGGGGGCGTTGCCGCCTTCACGAAACTCGAATGATTCAGAGTATGTCCGAATTGACATGTTCCTTGCAGTAGCGTTTTTTGTATTCCAGCGGGGTTAAACCGGTCAGCCGGCGGAAGAGACGGCGAAAGTAGGCGACATCCGGAAAGCCGCAGCGTTTCGCGATATCGGCAATGGCGCCGCAGTCGGCCACCAGCATTTTTTCAGCGTTGCCGATGCGCCGCCGGTGAATTGCCTCGGTGAGGGTCATGCGGAAGGTCATTTTAAATACACGCCCAAGATAATCGGCATTGCAAAATAACTGTGCCGCCAAACCAGAGGCGGTGAGAGGTAAATGAAACTGGGTGCCGATCAGCTGCTGCGCCTTCCAGGCCAATGCCATTCCCGGTTCCGCCGGTTCAGTGCTTTCGGTCCAGCCGTCCGCCACCTGCTGTAGCAGCAACAGCAGAATCAGCTCCAGAGAGGATGGGGGTGACCGATTTTCCTGTTCGCTGAGGAAAAGTCTGAACAGCGTAATAAATCGATGAGGATCGCGTATTTTACTGTATTGCGGTATGGGTAATTTCAAAGCGTCCTGAATCGCGGGGCGGGCGGCAATAATACCGAAATGCAGCCAGTAAAATTTTAAATCCGGCGGAAAATTGCCGATTCCCTCGTGTTTTCTACCTGGCCATAATAAAAGTGATTCCCCGGCTTTGACATGAAAATCATGCTGGTCTTCCGAAATCGCTAATATCCCCTGCTCAACAAAAATCAGTTCGTAGGATTCCAGGATACGGGTAGGATGATGGCCCAATCCACGGGAAATAAACAGTCCGCCATTTTCAATCCTGATGGGGTAATCAACTGATATATCTAGCATAATTAATCACTTTTATCGCTGGATTAATTAACATTAGCAAACATCGCCGGATATGTCAGCTTCTCTCTGCGCTCTATTGATCTGCTTCACAAATTTAAATTTATGTCGGAATCGTACCGTTTTTATGCCTTTTCCACACCTTGTTGCCTTGGGATTAGTGTGCGACTTTTAATCCCGGGAAAAATAAAAAAACATTTATATTACTCTAAATAATTCGAGTTGCAGGAAAGCCAACACGCCTGAAACTTGAAGTATGACGAGTATATTGCCTATTAAATTTCTCAACCCATAGGCATGCCAATAACTCGTTACAAGCGAGGAGAAAAATATGTCTACCACCTCTCTACCCAATACCGCCGGCCAGGCCATTGCCGCCAGCGGCTATTTGTCCATCCGCGAAAAAATCGGCTATGGTCTAGGCGATGCGGGGGGCACGGTAATAACCTGCCTTATCATGAATTTCCTGACATTTTTTTATACCGACATTTTCGGCCTCACCCCCGCGCTGGTTGGGACGATGTTTATTGTACTGCGGGTGGTGGACGCGGTGTCCGATCCCCTGATGGGAATGGTGGCGGACCGGACCGTCAGCCGATGGGGCCGTTTTCGCCCCTGGCAGCTGTGGATTGCGCTGCCCATCGGCATTATCGGCGTCCTGACCTTCACGGTACCGGACGTCGGCGTCAATGGGAAAATTCTCTGGGCCTTCGGTACTTATCTTATGCTGTCCCTGAGTTATACCGCCATCAACGTGCCGTATTGCGCGCTGATCAATACCATGACCGGCGTTCACCGCGAGGTGATCTCCTGTCAGGCCTGGCGTTTCGTTCTGTGCGGCATTGCCGGGTTCCTGGTTTCCGTGGGTTTGCCCTGGCTGGTGGACAGCCTGGGGGGCGGTAATAACGCCCAGGGCTATCAACGCGGGGTTGCCGTGCTCTGCGTTATCGCGGTGGCGATGTTTTTATGCTGCTTCTTCTGGGTGCGTGAACGGGTGCCCTTGACGGTAATGGGTAAATTTTCACCGCGGGAACATCTGCGGGGACTGCGTCAAAACGACCAGCTATTGCTTATGCTGCTGATGTCTTTTCTTCTGATGAATGTTTTTAATATTCGCGGCGGCGGCTACATGTATTTCATTACCTATGTTCTGCACGGCGGGGCCGGTTATGCATCGCTGTTTTTCACCGCCGTCACGGTGGCGTCCATTATCGGCGCCGTGATCATCAACGGTTTATCCCGGCGTATCGATACGGTAAAGCTTTATTATTATACCAATATCATACTGGCGGTCTTGGGTATCCTGATGTGGTTTATCCCGACCGGGGAAGGGTATCGCACCCTATGGCTGGCGGTGATTTTCATTAACGATGTCATCCTTGGTTTTACCCTGACGCTGCATTTCTCCCTGATGGCGTTTGCCGATGATTATGGTTTTTGGAAAACACGTATTCGTTCTTCCGGCATGAGCTTTGCCTTTAACCTGTTTTTTATCAAACTCTCCTGGGCCTCCAGCGCCGGTATTATCAGCCTGGTCTTTATTTTGGTTGCTTATGCCCCCGGCATCGGTAATCAAACCCCCGCGTCGCTGCACGGCATCCGGATTATGGAAACCTTCTTGCCGGCACTGTTTCATTTATTTCTGGCGGTAGTCCTGCGCTATTGCAGACTGGACAATAACAGCATGGCCCGTATAGCCGGCGACCTGCGGGATCGTCAGTTGTCATAAACGTTGAGTAAGGAATCAAAGATGAAAAAAACATCCGAAATCGACCTGCATCATCTCCAGCTGACGGATCCTTTTTGGCTGGGTTATCAGCGACTGGTCAGGGATGTGGTGTTGCCATACCAGTGGGAAGCGTTGAACGATCGCGTCGCCGACGCGGAGCCCAGCCATTCGATTGAAAATTTTCGCATTGCGGCCGGACGCAGCCAAGGGGAATTCTACGGCATGGTATTCCAGGACAGCGACGTGGCTAAATGGCTGGAAGCGGTGGCCTGGATGCTCTGCCAGCAGCCGGATGCGCAGTTGGAACACACCGCCGATGAAACCATTGAGCTGATTGCCGCCGCGCAGCAGCCGGACGGCTATCTGAACACCTATTTCACCGTCAAAGCGCCGGAACAGCGCTGGACCAACCTGGCGGAATGCCACGAGCTCTACTGCGCCGGGCATATGATTGAAGCCGGCGTCGCCTATTATCGTGCCACCGGTAAGACCCGTCTGCTGAAGGTGGTCTGCAGTCTGGCGGATCACATCAACCGGGTGTTCGGCCCTGGGCCGCAACAGCTGCACGGCTATCCTGGCCATCCGGAAATCGAGCTGGCGCTGATGGAGTTATATGACGCCACCGCCAATACGCGTTATCTCTCCCTGGCGCGCTATTTTGTCGAACAGCGCGGTACCGAGCCCCACTTCTACGATCTGGAATATGAACGCCGCGGCCGCACATCCTATTGGCAAAATTACGGCACCGCCTGGATGGTGAAAGACAAGGCCTACAGCCAGGCGCATAAACCCATTGCGCTGCAGGAGACGGCGGTGGGGCATGCGGTGAGGTTTGTTTATCTGCTGGCCGGCGTCGCCCATCTGGCGCGCATCGGCGGGGATGAAGAGAAGCGTCGCGCCTGTCGTCGTTTATGGGACAATATGACCCGGCGCCAAATGTATATCACCGGCGCTATCGGCGCTCAAAGCCACGGCGAGGCGTTTACCTCTGATTATGATCTGCCCAACGATACCGCATATACGGAAAGCTGCGCCTCCATCGGCCTGATGATGTTCGCCCGGCGTATGCTGCAAATGGAGGCCGACGGCCAGTATGCGGATGTGATGGAGCGGGCGCTGTATAACACGGTATTGGCGGGAATGGCCCTTGACGGTAAGCACTTTTTCTATGTAAATCCGCTGGAGGTCCATCCGGGCGCCATAAAGTGCAACCATATTTACGATCATGTGAAACCGGAACGCCAACAGTGGTTCGGCTGTGCCTGCTGCCCGCCCAATATTGCCCGGTTACTGGGTTCGCTGGGCAATTATATCTACACCCAAACCGAGGATACCCTGTTCGTTAATCTCTATATCGGTAGCGAAGTCACGGTACCGGCGGGGAACGGCTTTCTGACGCTGCGGCAAACCGGTAATTATCCCTGGGACGACACCGTTGATTTGACGGTGACCAGCCAATCTCCGGCGGAGCACACCCTGGCGCTGCGTTTACCGGGCTGGTGCCCGGCGCCGGAGGCGGTCTTGAACGGCGAACCGGTTGAGATCCGTCCTCGCCAGGGATATGCCTATTTCACCCGGACCTGGGAGGAAGGAGACAGCATCCGGCTGACGTTGCCCATGCCGGTGCGCCGGGTCAGAAGCAATCCCCTGGTACGCCAGAACCTGGGCAAAGTCGCCTTGCAGCGGGGACCGTTGGTGTACTGCCTCGAACAAGCGGATAACGGCGCCAATTTACATCAACTGCGTCTGGCCGCCGGTACCGATTTTTCCCTGGCGCCCGGCCAGGATGTATTGGCGGGAAAAATAGTGATACAGGCCACCGGGGATAGCGTGCAAGATACTGATGCCGGACAACAGCCGCTCTATGGCTATGACGGCGAGCCCCCCCGGCGGCGGTCGCGGCAGCTGCTGTTTATCCCCTATTTCTGCTGGGCCAACCGCGGCGAAGGTGAAATGCGGATATGGATTGAGGAGGCATGAGGCGGCTTGGGCAGGGCCGCCTATCGGCGAGGCCGCGGCTCAGATGTTTCGACTGGCGAATTCTTGTCCGATCCAGTCGATAAATACCCTCACCCGGGGAGAGAGCTGGCGGTTGCGGGGGTAAAGCACCGATACCGGTATGGAGGATGAAGTAAAGTCCGTCAGTAAAGGCACCAGGGTCCCTTGGGCCAGGTCGTCGCTGACATGGTAGCGGGGAACCTGGATAATGCCTAATCCCAGCCGCGCCGCCGTGACCATGCTCTCCGCGCCGGTGACGGATACCGCGGCGGGCAGCAGATAGGGCCGGGATACGCCTTCGGCGCTGAACTCCAGCGGCATCAGCGCGCCGGTGGCCGAAGAGCGGAAACCCACCATCTGATGCCCCTCCAGGTCCGCCGGCGAGGCCGGCCGGCCATAGCGTTTTACATATTCCGGCGCGGCGCAGGTGATTTCCGCCAGTTCTCCCAACCGTCGCGCCACCATGTCGCTGTCTTTGAGCTTACCCACCCGCAGTACGCAGTCTATCCCTTCACGCACCAAATCCACCAGCCGGTCCCCTTCGCTCATGAAAAATTCGATATCCGGATACTGCTGTAAAAAAGCCGGCAGCCCCGGCAATAAAAAATGACGGGCCAGTGTGCCGTGTACGTCTACCCGCAACAAGCCCTTGGGCTTGGCGCCGGCAAAGGCGGTCTCCGCATCTTCCACCGCCGCCAGGATCATCAGGCAGCGCTGATAATAGGCTTCACCATCTAGAGTCGGGTTGACGTGGCGCGTGGTGCGGTGCAGCAAACGCACCTTAAGCCGGGCTTCCAGCAGTTTTACCGCATCGGTGGCGGTGGAGCGGGGAACCCCCAGATCCTGCGCCGCCAGGGTAAAACTGCGCTGTTCCACCACCCGCGTAAAGATTTTCATCGCATCATATCTATCCAAGGTATTGTTCGCTATTTTCGCATGGTAATGACGAATAATAGGCAATTATGCAGCTAATAAAAAGGTCCATACTCTCTTTACCGGCCCACAATGGGTGTGCGGCCGCAAAAAAGGCAGGGGAACAACATGAATCAGTCAACTCAACGGGTAGCCATTATCACCGGCGCATCAAGAGGCATCGGCGCCGCGGTCGCGCAACGGCTGGCCCGCGACGGTCACGTCGTCATCATCAATTACGCCCGTCAGCAAGGGGAAGCGGATGCGCTGGTTAGCCGTATTGAACAGGCCGGCGGCCGCGCCCTGAGCGCTCAAGGGGACGTCAGCGACCCGGCAACCTTTACCAAGCTGTTTGACCGGGCGGACGAGGCTTTTGGCGGCGTGGATGTGCTGGTGAACAATGCCGGCATCATGAATCTGAGCAGCCTGGCCGACAGCAGCGACGACCTCTTCGACCGCCAGATGGCCATTAATCTCAAGGGCACTTTTAACGGCATGCGCGAAGCGGCCCGGCGTCTGCGCAACGGCGGCAGCATTGTCAACTTCTCCACCAGCGTGGTGGGTCTACGGCTGGAAACCTACGGCGTTTATGCCGCCACCAAAGCGGCGGTGGAAACCCTGACCGCCATCCTGGCCAAAGAGCTGCGCGGCCGCTCAATCAATGTTAACGCCGTGGCGCCCGGACCCACCGGTACCGACCTGTTTTTGCAAGGCAAGCCCCAGGAAGTGATCGATCGCATGGCCAAAATGGCGCCGCTGGAAAGATTGGGTACGCCGGAAGATATCGCCGCCGCGGTGGCCTTCCTGGCCGGGCCCGATGGCAGTTGGATCAACGGCCAGGTATTACGTGCCAATGGCGGTTTGATTTAAGTTTCCGGGAATCATTTTACTATGCCCAAGAGATGTCGGGTTGCAGGAAGGCGGCAAGCGAGTAAATCCCGATGAGCTTACTAAAGCAAGTGATTCGGGTTAACGAGTGTAGTCAACGCACCTGCAGCTTGAAAGATGACGGGCATGTTCATCTGCGAGGTTACATCATGAACCAAGTCATCGTTATTACCGGCGCTTCCAGCGGTTTCGGCGCCCTCACCACACGCGCCCTGGCGGACGCCGGACATACCGTTTACGCCGGTATGCGTGAAACAACCGGGCGTAACGCCCCGCAGGTAGCTGATGTTAAACGTTACGCTGCCGAGAATAAGGTGGATTTGCGGGCGGTGGAACTGGATGTCGCTTCCGACGATTCGGTTGAGGCCGGCATAACCCGCATCATCGATGACTGCGGACGGTTGGATGTGGTTATCCATAATGCCGGTCATATGTCCTTCGGCCCGGCGGAAGCGTTTACCCCGGAACAGTATGCCCAGTTGTTTGATATCAACGTCCTAAGCACTCAGCGGGTGAACCGCGCCGTCCTGCCGCAACTGCGCAAACAGGGACGGGGCCTGGTGGTCTGGATCTCTTCAAGCAGCGCCCGCGGCGGCACGCCCCCCTATCTTGCACCGTACTTTGCCGCCAAGGCGGCCATGGATTCACTGGCCGTATCCTACGCCTCGGAATTAACTCGTTGGGGCATTGAAAGCAGTATTATAGTACCGGGGGCCTTCACGAAGGGTACGAATCATTTCGCTCACTCCGGATCTCCTGCTGACCAGGCCCGCGCCGAGGAGTATCACCAGGGGCCCTATGCCGGATTGGCGGAACAAAGCCTGAAGGGGCTTTCAGCCCTGGAACCGGCCGATGCCGATGTTGCCGAGGTGGCGAAAGCCATCGTCAGCGTGGTGGATATGCCGTTTGGCACGAGACCTTTCCGCAGCCATATCGACCCTTCACAGGATGGTTGTGAAGTGGTCAACGGCGTGGCGGACCGGGTACGCACCGAACTGTTCCGGCGTATCGGACTCCAAGACCTGCTTACACCGCACATACGCACATAAGTGAATAATCTCCAACTATACCATCACCCCCGCCGCGGTATAACGCGGCGCTCTAATTCAATCTGTGTATGGCCACAACGGCAGCGTGCCGTTGGCGGCGATGGACGGCATGGGATAAATGGTCTCGGCCAGCTGTTGGAACCGCTCAACGGAAAGCAGGAGGTCAAAATAACATTGCAGGTAATATTCATCTCCTTCTGAAATATAACCCTGATATTCTTTAAGGATATGATACAGTTTTTCTTCCGACTCTTTATCCATCCGATATTGTCCGATGAATTCATAAAAATTCATATCACGAATGACCAGACGCGCGAGATCGCTGAAAATTGCCGGCAACAATCCAACATTCCTTTTGATACGTGCATTATTGAGCGATGTTCTGATAGTGATAAGCATTTCAACCATATCGGCGAGATGTTTTATTTTCCTGTTATCGCGGTAATCTTCCTTAGCCAGTGGTGTATCTGCCGGCATATGCAACGGATCCCCCAATTCCTGTGCCGCCGGCGAAAAGCGGGTAAACCATTGGGGCTGGCGCTGCCTGATGCCGTCTGTGGCCAGGTAAGGGCATAATTGAACATCCAGTCTCAGGTCATTGGCCAAAATCTGTCCCCGAAGAGATACCGCTGCAAAACCATCAAATAAGGTGATTAACTCGATGCATTCTACCTCTGCGATATCGGGAAACCGGCTGTTGGCATAAAACATGCCGCGGATAATATGCGCCATTTCCCGGCTGGCCACTGGATAGATGTTTTGAGAGACAGCCTCCATTTTGAGCGTCAGCAATGAGCTGTTCGGCGACGCGAACAGTGTCCAGTTGTCCTGGGTCAACATTCTTTCCCTCGAGGCATAGACAATTTCCTCGGAGGGTTCTCTGTCCCCCTCAGGTTTCGTGGCAAAACTTTTTAGCGCTAATTTATCCAGCATCAGGGTTTCATTTGCCGGAGCGTTAACGGGATTACCCGCTAAAACGGTATATAGCTCATTCGTACCTCTCATGGCAAGCTTGCCTTCGTCAAACGTGCCCATTTCTTCGGCCACGATAATCGAGGGTCCGGATTCGAACAGCGGATCGAATAAATTATTACCTACGCCTGCGAAGCGGCCCTCTCCGACGCTAATTAATAAATGGCTTAGGAAAACATCATCGTAATATAGACCCAACAGCTTGCCCGGTTTTAGTTTTAACAGATCGGTACTATCAATCAGTTCCAGAATGGAAGACATATATGATTGCGCAGGATAATTTTGGCCGAAGGCCAGCGTGACTCTTTGCTGCATCTCGTTTGCATCACGTGCATCGAGAACCTTCGCTTCCTTCAATATTAAAAAAGGAAAAGTCACATTCAGATTATAATCTGTTTGCATGCGGTGATGATGATTATATGAAGAGATCATGGTCCGTGCGGCTGATAAAATTGATGAGTCTGCGTCCAAAGTATTGGAAGGTTCTTTTTTAACATATCGATAATAATATTTTATCGCAACGGTTTTATACCATATAGGCTCGCGCAGCAAGATTGCCCCTTTAATATATTTTCCCGGATGCCCGGCTTCACGATAGGGGAAAGAAATAGCCGTGCTTATTTTGGCAAAATCTTTGTATTTTATCAAAGGGAAATCACTACTAATGCTTTTTTTGGTCAAATGAGCCCACTCAGGTTCATTAAAAACCTGGCGATCGATAATCAGTCCTGCCCCATAGGGTCGCAGATGAAGCATATCAATGATATAATCATTTTTATTAATTCTCAGTATAATAACCAAATGATCCACCGGTGAACGGTCATGCTCGTTTTGCCATAAGCGCTGCATTCGGTAACCGACGTTAACGCCGCCGTCCACACTTAATCCTTTGATAAACTGGAGCAGCAAAATATTTACATTACTGTCGGTCTCATGGGTGAAGACTTCGCGAAATTTAGCTTCACTCGTCAGGCAATTGACAAAATCGGTCAACATTTTACTCATATCACCGTTGTTGAGAAACAAAGATTCTATATGATGAACATAATCATTCACCATAAGTTCCAACATATGAATATACATCCATTTATTATCTTTATAATGGTCTATAGGAAGAGTAATGGAACGAATTGGCTCCATATGGATAAAGTCAACATCGTCATTGATGTATCTTGTCCTACGTCCAGAACGGGCCGTTATAGAGAAACGATCGTTATCCAAAAAAGAAGAGGCCGCCCACTTACCCTTCTCATTCTTATACATGGGAACAGCGTAGTTTAAATTCATCACCTCTGTCGGTTTGACCACGCGCCAAGTCCTTATGGCGGCATCCCAGATGACCTGAAAAAAATATTCGTCTATTTCGATGAAATTTTGCGTCGTACCTTGCCCTTGATCCAGTACAAAACTTCCGTCATCTCTCTTTTGTATCAACAAGTTCCTATCAATATCAGAAGACCATTGAATAAATTTAGTCATCTTTTGTTCCATATTGTTTAAAATGAAATTGCTCATCCATGTAATCACTGTTGCCATATTTGCTGATAAATGATGTTTTATTTTTTTTGAGAAAATAGCATGTATGGGTAGCGGGTTCAAATAACCAATAACACTGCTGAAAATAGACCCAGAACTCTTTCTTGCGATATAAGGTAATTCTTCAGCCAGCTTTTGTGATATGGCTCTATTCAATTGCTTAACCGGCAAGGTTTCAATGTTTGCGATATTAATTAATCGCTTGTATATTACCCCGGTTCCTTTTGCGGCACTGGTGGTTAATTGTCCAAGCATAAAGGCCAGATCAAAGGTATCGAATATAACTTCTATCCCATTGAATTCATTGTCAGCGTCATTTACATATTTCCATAAGATTTCATAAAAAGGTATCAGCGCAAGCAGTTCTTGCCACCACTTTTTAATGCGAAGTGATATTTTCAGCTGATCCACTATTTCTCTTAGCATTATGGCATTCCAATAATCTAAAATTTCAATCATCGTCTGATAATCCTCTTTTTCCTCTCCTGCAACCAGTACGTAATCCGGCTTTGGCATACTTCGGATTATTTCTTCAGGTTCAATCAGGAAAAGACTTAAAGGAGACATGCGTAGTTGTGTGCTGTCATAGGGTATATCAAAAAGCTCCAATATATCATTAGCGGTGACAGGAATTTTAAGCCGATGGATCCAATCAATGTCAAAATTGGTTTTTTTATATTCATCTATCAAATTATTAAAAAATATATTATCCGGATCCATTGAAATGGTTTTAATGAATGGCGCGCTAAAAAGAGTCGAGGCGATAATGACCTTATGACTATAGGTTTTGATTAAAGAGAAAGTGCCAAAGTTATTATTTGGTAAGTAGACATCTTGATTAGGCGCCAGTGAGTTTTGAACATAATTTCTGGAATAAATTTTAAAGGTGTACACTTCTTTGGGGGGGTAAATCATATCCAGGTAATCTAATGCCGACCGGGAAATGATTTTATAGGTAAATTGCCTGGCTTCCTGTTGTAATGAATAGTCCTTGTAATGAATAAATTGATTATAAAATTCCCTGGCCGACTGAAACTCATCCGAGGGTTTCAGGTCAAAGATTTTTTTGAAATTTTCAGAGGATCGTGATTCGAAGTCTAATGAAATCTGCTTTTTTTCTGCCTGGAATTCCTTGATAATGTACAAAGCACTCAATCCGCTCAACTGGTCAGAACGAATGTGATGATAATCAATATACCAGTAGATTGCTGCTCTCAACAATAAGGAAACATCACCCGCCGTAACGCTGGTGAAATATAAAGTAAGTATTTCCTGCCGCGTTTTCTGGAATGAATCACCAGGGGACGCCATTATCATAGCCTGAATTTTTGCCTCCGCCAGTCGCTGTTCATTTGTTCTGCTGCCTAGCTGAATGTGTTCGTGCTGATGTTCGCTGACAATTTCAATGAGGTAGGCTTGCAGTTTTTCGAGAAAGCTCAATAATAAAATGCACTCTTTATCATATTTTACTTGATCAACCAGCTCATTTATCCATTGAGGATTTTGCTGGTACAGGGTATTGTCCATGCGTTCGAGATTTGTTTTTACGCTTTTATCAAGAGACTGCAGGGTCTCTTTATAGGGGCGCATGTTGTCCTCTGCCCAATTTTCTTTATCAACGCTGTTGGTTGAGTGGATGCGGTAATATTCAATGTCTCGGATCAGCCGGTCAATGTGTGGATGATATTTATTGCTGCCGTGAATATAATCCACGATTTGATTCGCCACCAGCTCGGCGATCTCCGTTTCGGTTAACGGCGCTTCCGTCTGGTCGAACAAACTCCTGTATTCAGTAAGCTCGCCGGGGATGATAAGATAATTCCCCTGAATGCTAAGTCCATTATTTCTGCTGTATTCGAATATATAATAAAAAAACCGCTTTAACAGTATTCGCCGAAGGTGTATTGGTCGTTCATCTAACATGTCATGAAATATCTCTCTGCTATTGAAGTAGATTAGCCGGTCAAGCAGAGGGATTGAATCGCTGATTAATAACTTTTCATAGGTATGTTGGGCTTGCTGCATTATAGCCAACATAAAAAGTTGTTCTTTATAAATTTTTGCTTTATCCGCCGGAGATTCATCGATGAGCTGCTTCAAATTTTTTTTTGCATCGGCGTAAGAGATGCCGTTTTTAAAATCTATCAGTTCACGAAGTGTTTTAAAATTAATATCGTAAATTGTTCTTTCAATTTGTATATTTAAGAGTGGGAAGAAATCTGCGATCGTTCTGTATTCACTAAAATAGTCTCGGAGTATATCGTCATCCAATTTTTTTTTGCTGCTGGAATTCACACAATTCTCGATATTCTTTTCGATGTATTTTTTTAACATTATCATATCGGTATACTGCGTTTTGTTATCTAAGTAAGTTCCATCATTATAAATTTCGGATAATTTATCATAGAGAAAGACGTTAAGTTCTGACATCCATGCAAGCGAGTAGATTTTTTTGTTGGTCAAGGGGATAAACTGTTGTTTGATTGCCTGATAGAGTTCCCTTGCGGAGTGATTGGCAATATTCAGGTTGGTCTCACAAATAGCATCTTCATGACTATTCTTGCCTTCGTTTGTTGGCGGGTCGGATATCAAGGGCAAGGCAGCAGGACGTGCATTTGTGACATTCGCGGCTTGGCGGGGAGGTCGTTTTAAGGCAAAAGAGGGATATTTGTCTGATATTTTAAGCCAGGGGAATAAAACCTCCGGCGGCGGCGGTTCCACCTTTGCCCCGTCAGCGACGGGAAAAAACCATGTTAAGCCAGACAGATGCGATAGCATCGAAAAGGGCGTCGGGATCCGGGTGTTGCGTGCCCACGAGGATAACAAGGATTCGCCGCTGCATAATCCTACGGGCGGGCTTGGCATCGCCGCCCTCGGCTCGGGGGCTGCTTGGGGTGGCGGCGGGAATATTCGGGTTCCGCCGTATCCCGGAGCGACCCCGGTCAGGTGGCCGAGCAAATAGATAATAGTGTCCAGCCAGGTGTCGGGCGGGCTGACCAGATCGTCAATATGGTATATCACGCCGTCGGAAACCAGCCACCGGTCGGCTACCCGCCCAACAAAGGCAGTATAGCCGCCGGGTAAAGTGATTTTTTTCGTGGTAATGCTGAGAGTCTTTTCCGCAAGCTGGATGGTAATGTTTTTTCCAGGCTTGGCGGTGGACAGACTTTCCGGGTGTTTTTTAAATAATGCCGCGCAGGTGAACAAACGATCCGCCTGTGATTTTTCTTCATCGGTTTCGTGGGGTGCTTCTATAGGATGCAGCGTTAGTGAGGCCGGGTTTAGAACCGAGTATGAAGAGGACAGAACTGTATTAGGGTGATTATAAATCTTTTTTATTGTTTCATTATAATTATTATTTTTAAATAGCGAATTAGTATGGCGACCACTAAGTTTACATTCATTTTTAGAATAGCCATTATATCGGCTGACTGTATTATTAAACATATTATCTCCAGTAAGTCATATTTGAGCGCAATGAGAATTACCATGTAAAAATACGGAAGGAGATGCCAAAAATTTAATAATGGCATTGAACTGAAGGCATATTTGAACATCTTAATAAAGAAAGGGCAGCGAAAAGGTGTTCAAGATATTCTTAACAAAAAGATGCTTGTCAAAATAGAGAAAAAAAAGAAACCCTTCTCAGGGCTATTGCAGCCACAGCTGCAATAGGGCCGGCAAAGCGGGCGAGAACGACAGCAAATACAGGATCAAACCGATAACCCCCCCCACCAGCGTGCCGTTAATGCGGATAAACTGCAGGTCTTTGCCGATATTCAGTTCGATTTGCCGCGACATATCCCGCGCGTCCCAGCTTTTCACCGTATCGCTGATATGCTGGGTAAGGAATGCCGAGAAGTCGGGAGCTATGCGCAAAGCCGCCTGCTCCAGATGCTGGTTCAGCGAGGAGCGCAGGCCGTCATCCCGCGCCAGCGTTTGGCTAAGCCACAGCCCCGCTTCGGTCACCTTGCCATGCAATACCGAATCCGGCCGATCCAAATCTTCTTTAAGCCAGCCGCGCATGTCGTCCCATAAGCCGCTGATGTAAGTATTCAGTACGGCATCGTTTTTCAGGTAGTGCTTGATTTCCTCGGCCCGGCGGGCGGTGGCGGGATCGTTCTTGAGCCGCTGGATAAGTCTCAGCGCCAGCCGGTCGAAACGCCGGCGCAGCTCATGGCCGCGGTCGCGGCTGATCTCATCTAGCCAGCTATTCACCGCGTTGGCCACGGCGACGGCGCTGTGTTCACCGAGCCATTCCGTGGGCAGCACTTTTTCTTTTAGCGGATGCTCGCGCTTAAGCCACTGGATTATCTGATCGGCGATAAGGACGCGGGTAGAGGGTTTGTTCAGCAGTTTAACCAGCTGGCGCAGTCCGGCGTCCAGCAAATCCTGATGCCGGCCGTCTTTGGTCAGACTGTCCAGAATGGCGCCGACGGAGGCGGACAGATCGATCTTATCAATAACGGCATCAAGGGCGCTGCGGATAAAAGCCTGGATGCGCCGATCGTCGGTAAAGTCGAGAAAGCCGCGCATCAATTGCAGGATCTGGCGCCCCAGCCGGTGGGCATTGTCGGGCTCTGCCAACCAGCCGGCAATAGTCCGCGCCGGATCCTGACGTCTGATAAGCTCCACCAGGGACGAGGTATCGAGGAATTTCTCCTGTATGAAGATGCCCAGGTTATCGGCGATTTTATTTTTATTTCGGGGAATAATGGCGGTATGGGCGGCGATAAACGGGATCGGTACGCGTCTGAACAGGGCCACGACGGCAAACCAGTCGGCCATGGCGCCCACCATTGATGCCTCGGCAACCGCCTTGAGTCCATCGCGCCAAAAACCGGGCGGTATAAACAGGGTTACGATAAATATCATCGCCGCGCCGGTCAATAACAGCAGGGCCATCCCTTTAATTTTTTTCAGTTCTGTTTGTTTAGTCATAACGTATCAATTGTCGGCGTGTTCAAGAGAAGTCTTAACGCGTGTGCCGGTAATTTCCCATAAAATATCGTCGGCGATCGCCCATGACGATAATCTCTTTTGTTAATGATGAATACCATTACTATGAGCCTGTTAACTAGCCTTTAACGTAAAAGGTAGAGTTGGTGTAACGTTTTTTATGAATAAGTGTAATATTAGCCGATTGCCTCCGGCAGGGCAGTTTTTAGCCGGCAGGTCTGGTGGGTAAAACAATTGTTGCTCGGTTATGGGCAGGATAGGATTATCCGGCATAGCGGCCTTGATATCGTTGATTTTCGGAATTAATTATTCTATGTATAAACTTTTACGGATTCTATTTCCCGCCTGGCTGCTGCTGGCGTTTTTAGCGGCGGCGCTTTCCCCTGTTATTCCCGCCGTGGCCGCCGATCAAACGTCCACCGGCGCTCCGGCCGCGCCGGTTAAAATCAATGCCGCCGCCGAGCTGGTCAAGCTGCAAAAACAGCTCGACGGCATGAAGCAGAAAGTCTCCGCCGCCACCATGGATAATCAATTGCGGGAACTGAATGACGACACCTTGAAGCTGGCCGCGGACGCCGATGCGCTGGCCACCGCCCTGCAGCCGGAGCAGGCCCAGATCCAGGCGCAGCTCGCTATTCTCGGGCCGCCGCCGGCCGCCGGGGCAATGCCGGAAACCGCCGTCGTCGCCCAGCAGCGTACCGCATTGAACGCCCATAAGACCCTGGTGGACGCGCAGGTGGAACATGCCAAAGCCATCAGCAAGAGCGCGGCCACCCTCGCGGCGCAAATCGTCGATATCCGCCGTAACGCCCTGCGTACCCAGATGGCGCTGAACTCCGGCAGCATTCTTTCCCCCGGTTTCTGGTCGCCTTTGTTTCAAACCCAGTCCGAAGACAAGCAGCGGCTGGATGATTTTTTCCAAGACGTTCAAGACGCCTGGCTGGCGGCCTGGGAACCGGGATGGCGAGTGGGTTCCGGGATATTTTTGGCGCTGGCCTTGCTCATCTGGGCGTTCGGTTCCCGCCTGTTGGACAAGCCGCTGGGATGGTTCAGTATCAATGTCTTGCCCGAGGGCCGTCTGCGGCGCAGCTTCCTGGCCTGCGCCACGGCACTGGCCACGGTACTGTCGGTAGGGGTGGGAGCCCAGCTGATCTATATGCTGTTCATCCGCCATCCCGATGTGTCGCAGCAGGTGCAGGATTACGCCGATGAGCTCTTTCGTCTGGCGCTGTTTTCCGGTCTTATCGCGGGTCTGGGACGGGCATTTTTGTCCAACCAGCGTCCGACCTGGCGTTTGCCCACCATCGCCGACCCGGTGGCGCTGGCCATGCGATCCCTGCCGCCGACGCTGGCTGCGTTCATCTTGATTTTCGGCGCGGTGGAGCAAATGAACCGCATGGTGGGCACCAGCCTGGCCACCACCATTTTCGGTAACGGCATATTATCGCTGCTGGTGGCGTTAACCGCCGCCATGGCGGCGCTGCGCACCAACCGGGTCCGGCGCAAGATGATGGCCGAAGGGGGACAGCCCGAAGCCCGTTCCACGGTGGCCGGCCTAATCCATTTAAGCACCACGGTGGTGTCCATTGCGATACTGCTGTCGCTGTTGATCGGGTATATCGCCCTGGCGCGGTTTTTGACCTATGAACTGGTGTGGGTGGGCATGATTTTCTCCTGCCTTTATCTGCTGATCCATTTGGTGGTGGATCTGTGCGACAGCCTGTTTTCACCCCATACGGTAGTGGGGCAGCGCATCAAACACTCCCTGGGCCTTGACGACCGGCATTTGGAACAGGCCGCCACCCTTTTGTCGGCTATCGGTAAAACCGTGCTGATTCTGCTGGCGGCGGTGGCCTTGCTGAACGGTACTTTCGGTTCCACCACGCCGATGGCGCTGTTTGACAAGGCTGTGGATATGTGGGGCGGCAAGGGACTTGAAAAGCTGAATATCGTCCCGGCCCATGTGATGAACGCCCTGATATTCCTGGCAATCGGCATTTATGTCCTGCGCTCGGCGCGGCGCTGGCTGGATAAGGATTTTCTGCCGAAAACCAAGATGGAAACCGGCATGCGGGCCTCGCTGGTGATTTTGTTCAGCAATATCGGGTATATCCTGATTACCCTGCTGACATTGTCGACCCTGGGCATTCAGTGGAACAATCTGGCCTGGATAGTCAGCGCCTTATCGGTGGGCATCGGTTTCGGCCTGCAGGAGATTGTGAAGAATTTCATCTCCGGGCTGATACTGTTGATTGAACGCCCGGTGAAAGTGGGGGACCTGATTACCATCAGCGGTATTGAGGGGGATATCCGGCGCATCAATGTGCGGGCCACGGAAATTCAGCTGGGGGATCGGTCCACGGTAATCGTGCCTAACTCGCAGTTTATCTCGCAAAATGTGCGTAACGCCACCATGGGCAATGCTCAGGGCGTGGCCACCATCCTGCTGACCTTCCCGCTGGATATCGATCCCGAGCAGGTGCGCAATCTGTTGCTGGAAACTTATCGCGATCATGAGTCGATCCTGGCCGCCCCGGCGCCGTCGGTAACCTTCAGCCAGTTGAGCTCCAATGGAATCGTGCTGAGCGTGACGGGGTTTGTCAACAGCCCGCGGATTGTCGCCAATGTAAAAAGCGATTTGCTGTTCGAGATTCTCAAACGCCTGCGGGAGGCGGGCATCGCGCTGTCAATGCCGCAGAAGATGATCTTTGAGAACTCCCCGATGCCGTCGCCGCCGGTGGAGGCCCCTGACCAAACCGAACGGTAATCAGCGGGTTGGCATAGGCTGTGCCGTGCCCCATCGGCACGGTCTCCCTTTAACACGCCCGTTGCACGTTCGGTGATCGCGGGCTTATCGCGCCGTGGGGCGCTCGGGCAGGGTGGTTTGGCCTTCGCCCAGCGGACGCTGCATTAATAGCGTGTCTACCCAGCGGCCGTGCTTGAATCCCACCGCGGTCATAATGCCGGTTTGGCTGAAACCGAGCTTCTCATGCAACCGGATGGACCCCCTGTTTTCGCTGTTGCCGATAATGGCCAGCATTTGGCGCCAGCCGCCCCGTTCCGCCCGTCCGATGGCCTGGGATAACAGCAGGGAGCCTATGCCTTGTCCGCCCCAATCAGGATGGACATATACCGAGTCCTCCACGGTAAACCGGTAGGCGTAGCGCGTGCGGTATAAGCCCAGATAGCAATAACCCAGCACCTGACCGTCTCGTTTCGCCGTCAGCCAGGGCAAGCCTTTTTCCAACACCGATGCGCGCCGTGCCAGCATCTCCGCCAGACTTGGCGGCTCGGTCTCGAAGGACGCGATTCCGTTAATCACATGCCAGGCGTAAATATCCCGTATGGCGGCTACCTCTGCCTCGGCGGCATCGCCAATGACTATCTCTGAAACGGACACGTTTTTTATCCCGAAAAAATAGTGAATATTAATCATAAAGGAGAATTGTCCACGTCGGTAGCGCCGCATCGAGTGTCCGCCGTAAAACCCGGAGAATGCCGTTTCGCAGAGTCGATGCCGTTGCAGTTACCGGATATTGCAGTAAACTCTTCAGGTTGCCATTGGCGCCCGGCCTTGTGGCCGAGCCGTTGGGGAACAATTTCGAATCGCACTGGAGTGCCGTGCCCGCTGTGCTGTAAAGTGTGCCGCCGACCGGTAACCGGCTCCATGGGATCAAAACATTGCCAGCACAGGAACCTTTTCCGGCATGGAACGAAGAAAGTTTATCAAAGCATCACTCGCGCTGGCCGCCTACTGCGGCACGACCGGTTCGGCGGCGTTATTTATGCGTTCGGCGCTGGCCGCCGGGGAAATTGCCGACGGCAGCGCCACTCCGTTCGATTTCTCCCTTTTGCAATCCATGGCGGCGGATTTGTCCCGCCAGCCTTTCGGCGGCCCGCCGGCGGAGCTGCCCAAAACCCTGGCGGAGCTGACGCCGCAGGCTTACAACGATATCCAATACGATGCCAGTCATTCTCTCTGGCACGATATAGCGGGTCGCCAGCTTGATGTACATTTGTTCCATGTCGGCATGGGGTTCAAACGGCGGGTGCGGATGTATTCCGTCGATCCCGCGTCTCATCAGGCCAGGGAGATTCATTTTCGGCCGGAACTGTTTAATTACCACCATGCCGGGGTGGATACCTCGCAGCTGGTAGGCCGAGATAATCTGGGGTTTGCCGGTTTCAAGGTGAACAAAGCCCCGGAGCTTACCCGGCGCGATGTGGTCTCTTTTCTCGGCGCCAGCTATTTCAGGGCGGTGGACAGCACCTACCAATACGGGCTGTCGGCCCGCGGCCTGGCTATTGATACCTATGCCGGCCAACCGGAAGAGTTTCCGGATTTTGTCGCTTTCTGGTTTGATCGGCCGAAAGCCGCGGATACGGTATTTACCGTCTATGCATTGCTCGACAGTCCCAGCGCCACCGGCGCCTATCGTTTTGTTATCGATTGCCAGGCCGAGCGGGTGGTGATGGATATCGAGAAGCATATCCATCCCCGTACCGCCATCAAGCAACTGGGCATCACTCCGATTACCAGTATGTTCAGCTGCGGCACCAACGAACGGCGTACCTGCGATACCATTCATCCGCAAATCCACGATTCCGATCGGCTGGCAATGTGGCGCGGCAACGGCGAATGGATATGCCGGCCGTTGAATAACCCGCAGAAGCTGCAATTTAATGCCTATATGGATGAGAATCCCAAGGGGTTCGGCCTGCTGCAGCTTGATCATGATTTCAACGATTATCAGGATGTTATCGGCTGGTATAATAAGCGGCCCAGCCTGTGGGTTGAGCCGGTGGGCAACTGGGGCAAAGGTACGGTGAATCTGATGGAGATTCCCACCACCGGCGAGACCCTGGATAACATTGTGTGTTTTTGGCAGCCGGCCGAACCTATCGTTGCGGGTCGGGAGTATACCTATCGCTATCGTCTCTACTGGAGCGGCGAGCCGCCGGTGGTCAGTGGGATGGCGCGGGTCATGGCGACTCGTACCGGTATGGGCGGCTTTCCGGAAGGCTGGGCGCCAGGGGAGCATTATCCGGCGAGTTGGGCGCGCCGTTTTGCCGTCGATTTTGTCGGCGGCGACATTAAAGCGGCGGCGCCGAAGGGTATTGAGCCGGTTATCAATGCCTCTGCAGGCAAGATAGATAATATCGAAATACTGTTTGTGGAACCGATGGACGGCTATCGTATTCTGTTTGACTGGATCCCTGACAGCGATAAGACGGATCCGGTGGAGCTGCGGATGTTTTTGCGCACCGGTGTTACCGCCTTGAGCGAAACCTGGCTGTACCAGTATTTTCCGCCGCCGGCGGATAAGCGCCGCTATGTTGACGATCGGCAGATGAGCTGAAGGAAGCGCCGGAGGCGCTGATCTCCCTTTAACACGCCCGGTTCAGCTTCAGTGATGGCGGGCCTGGCGCGCCATGGGGTGCTCCGGCGGGCGGTAAAACCACGCCCGCGTCGACCCCATCGGCACGCTCTCCCTTTAGCACGTCCGGTTCAGCTTCTGTGATGGCGAGCCTGAGCGCCAGCGTTGCATTAGCGGGTTTTTGCCTCAAATTGGTGCCGGCGGATTTTGCCGCTGCACCAAAATGAGGGCGTCTTGTCTCGTCGCACATGACAATGCGTTGTGTTATCCCGTTGGCCGGCGCTGAAACGCCGGTACAATCTTTCTTAAACTTCCCTGCGGTGTTGGCCCTTTAATTGCTTGGTCTTGTATATACATGTACATAATCAAACTTTTTACGGGGAATCCGCGCTATGAAATATCATCATCGATTTACCGGTATGTTAGTGGCTGGCATTTTGGGGGCGGCATTTCTTGCGGTCCTGCCGGCGCAGGGTAAAGAGTGGAAATCCGTTACCATTGCCACCGAAGGCAGCTACGAGCCCTGGAACCTGACGCTGCCCGGCGGCAAGCTGAGCGGCTTTGAACCTGAACTCATGACGATACTCTGTGAACGGATGCAGATGCAGTGCAAGCTGGTGGTGCAAAACTGGGACGGCATGATAGCCGGTCTGCAGGCGGGTAAATTCGATGTGCTGATGGATGCCATCGTTATCACTCCGGACCGTCAGAAGGTTATCGACTTTACGGTGCCCTATGCCGCCACCGCCGCCAGCTTTGTCTCGGTGGGCGGCAAGATATTGCCGGAAACCACCGGTGATAAAGCCATTATCAAGCTCACCAACGATCCCGCCTCCATTAATCCCGCCATTGCCGGATTACGCGCCGCGCTGAAAGGCAAAACCATCGGTATTGCTTCCGGCACCGTATACACGCCGTTTATCGACCAATATTTCAAGGATATCGCCACGGTGCGGGAATATAACGCGTCGGCGGACGCTATTCTCGATTTGCAGGCGGGGCGTATCGATGCGGTATTTGATGACGTGACCTTCTTTACGTCAATCATGTCCCGGCCGGAGAACAAGGATCTGGGTTTTGACGGCCCGAAAATCGCCGGGCCGGTCTGGGGGCAGGGGGAAGCGCTGGGGATACGTAAAAGCGATCAGGATTTAAAAGCCAAGTTCGATGGGGCGATTAAAACCGCCATGGCGGACGGAACGGTGAAACGACTCAGCGAAAAATGGTTTAAAACCGATGTGACGCCGTAAAGATCCCATGATGGTCCGGGGCGAAAATCCGTCGTTCGCCACCGGGGTGATTCAGCGGTAACAGCAATAGGGGTGGTGAACATGTTGGAGATGCTGGGATTTTCGAGAGATGGCTGGAGCGGCATGATGCTGTTGGCCGCCCTGACCACCCTGGGCCTGACCTTTGCCGCGCTGCTGGTGGGGTCTGTGTTCGGCGCCTGGGTGGCCGGCGCAAAGCTGTCCCGCCGGCGGTTGTGGCGTTTTTTCGGCGACGGCTATTCGGTGATTTTCCGCGGAATACCGGAATTGCTGATTATTTATCTTTTTTACTTCGGCGGTTCGGGTTTTTTGACCGTGATCGGTCGGTTCTTCGGCGCGGACGGCTATATTGAAGTGCCGGCGTTTCTCATCGGCGCTCTGGCAATCGGCATGATTTCCGGCGCTTATCAGGGGGAAGTTTATCGCGGCGCGGTCATGGCGGTATCGCCGGGGGAGCTGGAAGCCGCTTACGCTATGGGGATGACCAAAGCCTGTGTGCTGCGGCGGATCCTGCTGCCGCAGGTGCTACGTTATTCGCTGCCGGGCCTGGCGAACGTCTGGCAAATGAGCCTGAAGGATTCGGCGCTGGTGTCCGTAACCGGCATCGTCGAGCTGATGCGCGCCAGCCAGGTGGCCGCGGGGTCTACCAGGCAGTATTTCACTTTCTATATTATCGGCGGCCTGTGTTATCTGGTGTTGACCGGTCTTTCCAATCCCTTGATCAGCAGCGCGGAGAAACGTCTTGGCCGCTCAGGAAAAACGCCTTTTGCTTCCCGTTAAGCCCTTGTCCAGCGCGGGGACCCGATTATGATTGATATTGCCTTTCTCAGCGATACCATGCTCAAGCTTCTGGCGGCGCTGCCCACTACGCTTGGGCTGTTTATCTGCTCATTTATCCTCGGCGGCCTGCTGTCGCTGGTGATAGTGACGCTGCGCGTCAGCCGTTATCCGGTGCTGAGCTATTTTGCCCGCGGCTATATGATGGTGTTTCGCGGCTCGCCGCTGTTGATCCAGATGTTCCTGCTTTATTACGGGCTGGGGCAGTTCTCCCTGGTACGTGAAAGCCTGTTCTGGCCGGTATTGCGCTCCCCTTATTCCTGTGCGGTGCTGGCGCTGGCGTTGTGCACCGCCGGCTATACCGCCGAGATTATCCGCGGCGGCCTGCTGTCCATTCCCCACGGGCAAATTGAAGCCGGATTGGCCAACGGCATGTCGCGCTGGGTGCTGGTGCGTCGGATTATCGGCCCCATTGCCCTGCGCTATGCGCTGCCGGCCTACTCCACCGAAGCGATTTTGCTGGTGAAGTCCACCGCGCTGGCCAGTTTGGTTACCGTCTGGGACGTCACCGGCGTCGCGCAGCAGATTATCCAGCGTACCTATAGGACGATGGAGGTATTTGTCTGTGCCGCGGTGATTTATCTGCTGCTGAACTTCATCCTGGTGCGCTTGTTCGCCGCCTGGGAAAAACGGCTGTCCCATCATTTACGTCCTCGCCCCGCGTTGGCCGACAACAGTGACACCCTGCTTAGGGAGAGAGAATGAACAAACCCGCCCCCATTACCCTGTCGATGATTGATATCCGTAAATCTTTCGGCGATCAGCAGGTGCTGAAAGGCATTTCGCTGGATGCCCGGCAAGGAGAAGTTATTTCCATACTGGGCGCCAGCGGCTCAGGTAAAAGCACCTTTCTGCGCTGCATCAATTTGCTGGAGATACCCGACGAAGGCACGGTAGCCATCGGCGGCGAAACCATCCGGATGAAGCGCCACCCGTCGGGTCGGCAGTTTCCCGCCGACCGGCGCCAGATTGACAGCATCCGCGCCCGGCTGGGCATGGTGTTCCAAAGCTTCAATCTTTGGTCGCATATGACCGCCATGCAAAACGTGATGGAAGGCCCGCTGCACGTATTGAAAAAATCCCGCAAAGAGTGCCTGGAGCAGGCCGAACGTCTGCTGGCGAAAGTGGGACTGTACGACCGGCGGGAGTATTACCCGTCGCAGCTGTCCGGGGGGCAGCAGCAGCGCGTCGCCATTGCCCGGGCGCTGGCGATGGATCCGGAAGTGATGCTGTTTGACGAGCCCACCTCGGCCCTGGATCCCGAACTGGTGGGGGAGGTGCTGAAAGTGATGCGCGCCCTGGCGGAAGAGGGCAGGACCATGCTGGTGGTCACCCATGAAATGGGCTTTGCCCGCGGCGTATCGAACCGGGTGGTGTTTATGCATCAGGGGTATATCGAGGCGCAGGGCACGCCTGAGGCGCTGTTTACCCACCATGAATCCGAGCGCTTCCGGCAATTTATCTCCAGCCATCATTAGCGGGCGTGGGGCAACAGGAGTTTTCATGTCATCAACCAAAACAATCGTTTATGGAGACGGGCCGCTAAGCTGGCGCGATCTCACCGCCGTGGCCCGCGGCGGTGCGGCGCTGGCGTTGTCGGAGACCGCCTGGGGACGTATCGATAACGCCCGCGCCATCGTCCATCGAGTAGTGGCGTCCGGCGAACGCGCCTACGGGATCAATACCGGTCTGGGCGCGTTATGCAATGTGGCGCTGCGGGAGGACCAACTGGCCGCGCTGTCCCGCAATACCTTGATGAGCCACGCCTGCGGCGTCGGTCCGGCGCTGCGAAGCGAACAGGCACGCGCCATTATCTGCGCCGCCATCGCCAACTACAGCCAGGGTAAGTCCGGCATCGGGCGCGACGTGGTGGCGGGGCTGTTGGATCTGCTCAATCACCATATTACCCCCCTGGTGCCGTCCCAGGGTTCGGTGGGGTATTTGACCCATATGGCCCATATCGGCCTGGGGCTGATGGGCATAGGTGAAGTGGATTATGACGGCCAGCGCTGCTCCGCCGCCGAAGCGCTGGCGGCGGCGGGGGTTACGCCGCCGGAGCTCGGGGCGAAGGACGGCCTGTGCCTGGTGAACGGCACGCCTTGTATGACCGGCCTGAGCAGCCTGGCGCTGGATGATATGGTGCGTCTGGCGGATTGGGCCGATGTTATCGGCGCCATGAGCTTCGAGGCCCTGCGGGGGCAGGCCAATGCCTTCGATGCGGAAATCCTGGCCTTAAAACCCCACCCCGGCATGCAGAAAGTGGGCGGGCATCTGCGTCTTATGATTCGGCACAGTAAAAATATTGCTGAAAGCGCCAACCTGCGCACCCAGGATGCGCTCAGCCTGCGCTCAATACCACAAATTCACGGCGCCTGCCGGGATCAGATAGACCATGCCGCGCGGCATATCGGCATCGAGCTGAATTCCGCCACCGATAACCCGCTGGTGCTTGGCACGCCGGATCAATTTCGCGTGGTATCCCAGGCCAATCCTCACGGTGAATCGGTGGCGATGGCCGCCGATTTGCTGGCGGTGGCGGTGGCTGAATTGAGCGGCGTGGCGGAACGGCGTATCGATCGGCTGGTGAATCCGCTGGTGAGCGGTTTGCCGCCGTTCCTGGTCAGTGAGCCCGGCGTGAATTCCGGCATGATGATAACGCAATACGTCGCGGCCGCCCTGACGGGTGAGAACCGCCAACTGGCGCAGCCGGCGGTGGTGGATAATTTCGTGACCTCCGGCTTGCAGGAGGATCATCTGAGCATGGGCACCGGCGCGGCGCTGAAGCTGGATCGCGCTTTGCAAAATCTTGCGCAGATACTCTCTATAGAATACCTTCTGGCGGCGCAGGCGTTGGAATTTATCGGGCCGGAAAAGTGCGGCGACGGCACGGTCCGCGCCTGGTCGCTGCTGCGCGAGCAGGTCGCGCCCTATACGGCGGATCGCTGGCTGGCGCCGGATATCGGTACCGCGGCTCGGCTGATAACCGGTCAAAATCTCTTGGCGAGACTGCTGGCGGAAGAAAGCGCCGCGGAGGTCTGATCCGGGCGATAAAGGGGGTGCGGTTCAGGAAACTATTGATTAGACTGCTGACATACAGGTTCATCCCGACCGGTCATTGTGTCAATAAGTCCGTAAGCAAGCGACATTTCCTGATTGTCATCCGATCCACGACTTCGCCGGAGAAAAGAAATGACGATAAAAAGCCTTACCCGCGCCGCTGTCCTCATGGCTGCCGTTGTGCTGGCCCCCGATGCCGACACAGCCTCCATACCGCTGGTGAAAAACCAGGCGCCGGGCTATTTCAAAATCATGGTGGGCGGCGCCCAGGTTACCGCCCTGTATGACGGCAGTTCGACATTTCCCTTAACCTTATTCAAAAATGCAGCCCCCGAAACGCTGCAACGAGAGGTGGCCGCCGTGGACGGCGACGCTCCCAAAGTAGTGAACGGCTCGGTTAACAGCTTTCTCATTAATACCGGCGACCACCTGATCCTCATCGACAGCGGCGGCGGCAAGCTGTTGGGACCGGGGTTCGGCCAGGCCATGGCCAATCTGAAAGCCGCCGGCTACCGACCGGAGCAGGTGGATATGATTTTGCTGACCCATATGCACCGCGATCATATCGGCGGGCTGGTGACCGACAACGGACAGCCGGCGTTTCCCAATGCCGCGGTATGGGCGTCGAAACCGGAAGTGGATTACTGGCTTTCCCAGGCCAATCTCGACGGTGCGCCCAGCGATCAGCAGGCCGCCTTCCAGCGCGCCAGGGATATCCTTGCGCCCTATGAGACGGCGGGCAGACTGCACAGTTTCAGCTACGATAAAGACCTGCTGCCCGGCCTGAAAGCAGTGGCGTTGCCAGGCCATACGCCGGGCCACAGCGGGTTTATGCTGGAGCGAAACGGTCAGAGCATATTGTTCTGGGGGGATATCGTCCACTACTCGGCGCTGCAGTTTGCCCATCCCGAACTGGGTATCGGCTTTGATTCCAATAGCGCCCTGGCGATTAAAACCCGGCAGGCGCTGCTAAAACAGGTGGTCCGTCAAAAAACCCTGATTGCCGGCGCCCACATCACCTTCCCCGGCATCGGTTATCTGCGCGCCGACGGCAGCCAGGGCTACCGCTGGACGCCGGTGGGCTTCGGCGAGGTGCGCTGAAAGGGAAATTTATTGCCGCCCGCCGTCCAGGTAGCGACGTCCCTGTCCGTCATCCGGCGGCAGGGTGCCGGCAGGCAGTTTACCGAACCAGCGATAGCGGTTGCGGGCGACATGGTTATACATTCCGTCGCGCAGTTTCCGGGGTAAAAACCGCAAGATTCGCAGTGCGCGCCACGGCCAGCCAAGCTGGATCAACGCCTCGAAAAAAGCGTCTGAGCGAATGGAAACCTGGCCGTCGGCAATGTAGGCGATAGTATTAAAGTTTTCATCGGACAATCCCGACCAACGTAACAGGTCCTTTCCCGGCTTTGATTGCACCGTCGCGAGATGGATCTTTTTTCTCCAGTCGGCGCGGATAAGCGTTTGCACCAATCGCCGGCACAGGACGCATTCGCCATCGAATAACAGCACCCGTTCACCCGCCAGCAGATGCGGTGGCGGCGTGAGGCGTTCATTACGGATTAGATAAAGCGGCGGCACGGTAGATTTGCGTTTGGCATTTTGCATATAACCACCCTCCTCAAGACCTATTTACCTGTCGCCAATAAAATCACCCGAAGTGGCAGGTGGGGTACCTTTTTGAATATAAAGTATTTTCAGCATAATCTATCTTAACGAAAATGTAGGGATCGGGGTCACATTGTTAATAGCCGGCCAAAAATCATTTTGAACGGAGGCGAGCTGACCAAAAAACATAACTAAATGTGCTTTTATTTACGGATTATATAAGCTGTTGAGCTTAAATCAGCTTTCGAATTACGGCTGGTAAATGAATATTTATTTTAGGCTGCTCTGTATTATTTAATAAAACAACTGCTTTTGTGTAAAATCTGCATTCTTGGTTCGCCTTGATTGTGTGCATCCCAGTAAATTTATCAGTCTAAGTCTATATATTATTCATCGGAGTTGCCTATGCCAATATCTCAACAGTTATATAGAAATCATGTCGGTAATTATCATGCTACTATTAATAAAAAAAGCATCAATCAGGTTGCTCAGCAAAACATGCTGTACGATCTGTCAAAAAACCCTGGAGACGCAGCCAAAAGGGCGAGAGCGTTATTGATACTGCAATCAATATTAATGATTTCCAATATTTCACTGACGACCGGCGAGGCCTTGGTCCGATCGCAAGCGGTCAAGACCGCGAATACCCGTAACCTGGCTGGCCTGGCTAAAACGCGGTATTCCTTGTTGCCGTCAGCCTACAGCGATGTCGGCGCTATTACCGCCGATCATCATTCATCATTTTTTCAGCGTGCAGGCCGGCGCAATCGCGGCGCTGCTACGGGTAAATCCACAGGTATTTACGCTTCAACACGATTGGTCAAGCCGAATTCCACCCTGGCATTGTCAGCTGAATCCGTATCAGACATCGAATCTCCAACCTCCGGCAGGACGAAACGGGGCAAAAAATACCAGGAAGATCGGAAAAAAAATCCAGTGTTCCAACTGACCAAAAAGAGTATACGATTTCTGGAAAAATATTTTAAGGAAAATATCAAAAATGACGTTGAAAGCATTATTGACAAAACAATTCTTTATATTATTAGCTGTCCCGATGGGTTAGAGTCTCTTTCATCTTTTTTGGTGAAAGATTCAGGAGAGTATGGCGCCCATGAGAATGAAAAATTAAGCCTCGAGCAACAATACGGCATCACAAGACACTGGCTTAGTCAGCTGTTATTCAAATATAGCCTCGGCGAATTTATCGGCCGGGTTATCGCTCAGACCGTGTTGAATAATGGTTGCAGCGGTCGGCAGCCGGTAAAATTGTCAAACGACATTCTTTTTTCATATATTTTAGGCAAAATTGGTATGTCCAAGGAGGGGGCGGCGGAGCGTATTGAAGAAGTATATTCGTTTGATAAAACCGCCCAAAACTATCTTATCCATGAAGTTCTTTTTATGGAGTTGCCTTGTTTGGCGTTAAGACATGAAGATATGGATAATCACAATCTCCATGCAGGCACCGTGGACTGGGGATTTTTGCATGTCGGTCTGCTTATTGCCCGACGTACGGAAAAAGATATCAGCCAAATTTCTATCGATGAACTGATTCAACTTGGTCGTTCTTTAGAAGATATGTTGCGGGAAGGGGTGATTGAAGCGGAACTTGTGAGTCTGTTTTTACTCCCCGCCAAGCTTTTGTATATCAAGCAACAGGCCGAGCAGAGCGGGGAACTGTCGATGGAAAAAATTTTCCGCTCCGTGGAAGGGAATGAAATGGCTCTAGAGGCCTTTTTTGCCGCCAGTGAACGGCAAAAGGTGGAAGAAAGTCCCTTTAACCAATTCAGCCAGGCTCTTGGAAATTTTCGTACCCGTACCCAGATAAGAGAAATGCTATCAACGTCGGACGTCATGGTGGACAATAACCGGACGGCCCTGAATGAAAAGGCCGTCGGCCCCCTTTGCCAGGGCGGACTGCGTCCCTCCGTTCTTGAAAATGCCGATGCCGACCTGCTGTTCAAGGAACAGAATGAAAACATCGCGGCAAAATTTGCAGTGGTGGATATGTTGATGGTCGCATTAGCCTTTGAACAGCTGCCGCGGGATGAAGTTGACTTTTTGCGAACGGCGACAATTTATAAGGCATCAGCGGATTTTTCGGCGTTTGATGAGATTCGGTATCAAATAGCGGTACGGGTTTTACCCCGGCGCGCCCACACCGTCCCTTTATCGCTTAATGTCGATTTGTTTGCCGCTTCCCAATATGGAAATAAAAGAATTTATGCATTGCAATATATGGGCGAAAGGTATGAATTGAATCGTGTAGATTATGATGAAAAATTATATTATGAATTGATGGCTGACAGCATACAGGTTCGTCGGAATAAAGAATATAAATTGCGAGTCTACGATAACAATGAACGAGAGCTTTTGAAAAGCGCGGCGGAGCCGCTTGAACAATTGGCCGGCCGGCTTATACAAAAACATCGGAATAATTTCCTTCATCAGCTACATGAGCAGGGATATGAAGAAACGACCGGTGAAAAGGCGCAAAGATTCCTATTATCGTTGATTCCCTTTTATAACTGCATCAGCGGCATTGTTAATCAAGAAAATGATGCGCCTATTTCCTGCGCCTTGGACATGATTCTGTTGGTACCGATGGCCGGGCAGGGCTTGGGACTGGCCTCCCGTTTTGCCCAGCAAGGTTTCAAGGGGGGAATAATGGCATATCGGTCCGCCATGGGCTCCCTTGTGGCTCGCGAAACGCTAAGGACCGCCATACGCCAGGCTAGCAGGGAATTTGTTCGCCACGGGGTGGTTACGGCAGCCGGGGAACTGAATAAAAAAGCATTTATCCAATTGGGAGTGACGTTGCTCAGAAGCGTTGATCCCGGCGTGGAATCGGCGGGCATAATCGGTACCCATGCACTTCGCCAGATGACTGCGGCGGGCCGCCTGCTAAAAGAAATAATTCCGGCCTGGAAAAAAGTGCTGCCTGATTTGGAGGCGGTATTATTGCATCAACGTGAACCCCTGATTTCCGCTAAGTATATTGAAACCGGCCGCCTGCCGGGGATAGATAAGGATGTGCAGGTGAAAAAACTGCAGGGGGCAAAATATAAGCGGCAGCCGGTTTATGCACAAGTCGACCTCGTCACGGGCAATGTTTTTGGCAAGAAATATACGCGTGATTCCATGGGGATGTTGCATACGGTGCCCAAACCCATGGCGCAGCGCCTGAAAAATATCCTTGAGTCGGGGTTAAGCGGCCGGGGCGCCGGCCGTGCCGCCTCGCGGATGGCCGTCCAGCGCAGAAGGGGAAGACCGCCCTTGCAAAAATCGCCTCCCGTAAAGATAGATCACATACTGCGCTGGGTGGAAAATGCACATAGCCTCAGTCCGCTGGGAAGGCAAGAATTTTTAACTCACTTTGGGTTAAGCGAAAATGTCTGGTCGGATTATGTCAGTCCGGCGGGAGAGTTGACCGGGGCGGCGCAAAATGTGATGAGGGCGGCGGGAATGTATGAATATAACTTGTTGTTTACCTTATCATCTGAACTGCAACGTGAAATCATTCAAAAACTGGATATCGGTCCTGTACAAAATTTGCTTCGCGCTTTCCCTCCCCATGTAAACGAACCCATTCGGGCCGCCAGTTTAAGAGCGTTTGCGGCAGAAAGATTGGCATCGTTACAACAACGATATGCTCGTGCGTGGGGCCCATGGCTGGCTCAATCCTTGCCGGCGGAAAAGAGGTGGCTGGCATGGGAAAGGCTGAACATCTATTTCGACGGGCCAAACCCTCAGCTTATCCTGAGAGACCTTTTTCTATCCGATTTGCCCGCGATTTTACCAGATGATGTTATCAATCTTGATCTCAGCGGCAACCGCCTGTCTGGTGTGACGCAGCCATTATCGGACAATATACTGAGCCTGGATATCAGTACCAATTTCTTTTCCCAGCTACCGATCCCTATTCCTGCCAGGCTGTCTATGCTGGATGCCAGTCATAATTTTCTTACTCAAATCCCCTCGTCTTTATCTCAGCGGCTGGTTTTTCTTGATTTAAGCCATAATATGCTGACTTCACTGCCGGTTCTGCCGGACTGTTTGTCTTTTCTGGACGTCAGCAATAACAATTTATATCAGCTGCCGCGGCCGCTGCCGAAATCGCTCACCCGTTTATCCGCCAATAATAATCAGTTGAGGGCGCTGCCGGATCTGCCGGATGGGATGTCGTGGCTGGAGGTTCGCAACAACCAGCTGCTGAGCCTGCCGGTCGAGCTGCCGCCTAAAATGACCTTTTTGGACATTGCAAGCAATCATTTTGTCTCTTTGCCGCCCATGTTGCCAACAAGATTGAAAACCCTTGATATTACCGGTAATCGAATAGTGGAGTTGCCTTTTTTACTTCCGCCGCGTTTAGAAAAATTATATGCCTCGAAAAATTTATTAACCTTTTTTCCTCCCTATTTGCCTCCGAAATTAAGTAAATTATACGCATCAGGAAATTTGCTGGTTTCATCACCGCCCTATTTACCGCCAGGCTTGAAAGTATTAGTTTTAAATCATAACCTTATCGAAGTGGTGTTGCCAAATTTGCCTCACGGATTAAAGACCCTTCAGCTCACTAATAATTTTGTTTCAACGCTGCCGGAAGCGTTGCCCGGCGCACTGCAAATCCTCTTCATAAACCGCAATCCCATCGCCCGGTTACCCGGAAGCTTTCCCCCATCGATGAAGGAAATTGATGCCAGTGATACCAATATACCGGGCCGGCCGGCCAACTTGCCGGTAGGCGTTAATTTTATCCAGAATCCCTAGGTAAAACGGACTATTATTAACTCTTTCGGCATAACGTTTCCCGCCATTTAGCGGCAAGCGTATGAGATTATGTCAGCAAAAATGTGGAGAAAAACATGTCCTTTAAAATTTTGGGTTATGCGGCGCAAACCGCGAGTTCCGCGCTGGCAACGTATTCCATCGACCGGCGCGATCCCCGGCAGGATGATGTCGTTATCGATATCCTCTACTGCGGCGTTTGTCATTCCGATCTCCATCAGGCCCGCAATGACTGGGGCTTTAGTGTTTTCCCGGTGGTGCCGGGACACGAGATCATCGGCAAAGTGGTGAGCGTCGGCGCCGGCGTGAAAAAATTCAAGGTCGGCGACACTGTGGGGGTAGGGTGTCTGGTGGACTCCTGCCGGCATTGCAGCTCTTGTGAACAGGGGCTGGAGCAGTACTGTAAAGAAGTGGCGACCCAAACCTATAATGATAAGGATCGCCATGACGGCACGCCGACCTACGGCGGCTATTCGGAAAAGATCGTCGTGTCTGAAGATTTCGTTCTGCGGATACCGGACAATCTGGATGCCAAATCGGCAGCGCCTCTTCTGTGCGCCGGTATCACCACCTATTCGCCGTTGCGTCATTGGGATGTGAAAAAAGGCAGTAAAGTCGCGGTTGTCGGCCTCGGCGGCTTGGGCCATATGGCGCTTAAGCTGGCGAAGGGCATGGGAGCGGAGGTGACTTTGTTCACCCGTTCACCGGGTAAGGAAGACGAAGCCCGCCGGCTGGGTGCTGATGGGGTGGTATTGTCTACTAACCCGGATCAAATGAAGGATGTGGCGGATCATTTTGATCTGATTATCGATACCGTGCCCTATGAGCATGATGTGAATCCCTATCTCTCGACTTTGAATCTCGACGGGACCTTGGTGCTGGTGGGATTAGTGGGGGCGCTGAATCCCGCGGTCAGCACCGTGCCGCTTATCATGGGCCGCAAGTCGGTGGCCGGATCGTTGATCGGCGGTCTGCCGGAGACTCAGGAAATGCTGGATTTTTGCGCTGAAAAAGGCATTACCTGCGATGTGGAAGTGATTGATATTCAATATATCAACCAAGCTTATGAACGGATGCTGAAGAGCGACGTGAAATACCGGTTTGTGATTGATATGGCGTCGCTGAAAAAAGAAGCGGCATAACGGACGGAACACACTCTCCTTTTAACGGGCTCGTTGCACGATCGGCGATGGCGGGCCTACCTTTGTTTTGGCGCGCCGGCGGCGGGGGTATCTTGCCAGCCTCCCCCCAGCGCCAGGAACAGCAACACCTGATCGTCCACCAGTTGGCCTGATGATTGCGCCAGGGCGGCATCGCTGGCGGCCATACCCCGTTCGGCGTCCAGTACATCCAGATAACCTATTTTGCCGCTGGCATAGAGCATGCGGGTTTTTTCCGCCACCTGTCGGGTTTCACCTGCGGCCGCCAGCAGGGCCTGATGCCGGTCCAGCTCGCGGGCGTAATTGTTCAGCGCCGTTTCAACTTCCCCCACCGCCGTCAGGACGGAACCGTCAAAGCGCGCCAGATCTCCCTGTACTCCGGCCTGTGCCTGGGCGATGCGCGCCTGAACCGCGCCGGTGTTGGGCAGGGTCCACGAAATCAGCGGGCCTAGACTCCAGCCGTAGGTGTCGCCTCCGCCGATATCTTTCATATAGCCGGCGGAGCTGCCGGCCAACCCCAAGGTGATTTTCGGGTAAAGATCGGCCATCGCCACGCCGACCCGGGCGGTAGCCGCGGCCAGACGGCGTTCGTTCTGGCGGATATCCGGACGGCGGCGCAATAATGCCGCGCCGTCTCCCACCGGGATAAGCCGCGTCAGCTGCGGCGGCGAAACGCAATTCGCCACATCCCGGGGGAAATCCTGCGCCAAGGCGCCGGTGAGCGTAGCCAGCCGGAACAGGGCATTCTGCTGTCTAGCCTGTAGCGGCGGTAACGCCGCTTGCAACTGCTGCAATTGCGCCCTGGCCCGCAGGGTATCCAGCTCGCCGGTGCGTCCGGCCTGGAGCAGGCGATCGGTCAAGGTCACCGATTGCTGTTGCAGGTCGATGGAGCGGCGGGCGGTCTGGAGCTGTAAACCGGTGGCGCATACTTCGGCGTAAGCGCGGGCGGTATTGGCGGCCACGTTGATTTTTACCAGATCCAGGGCGGCCCGAGCCGCCTGGCTGTCGGCATCGGCCGCTTCGATGGCCCGTTGTATCTGCCCGAATAAATCCACCTGATAGGAGAGATTCAAGCCGCTGTCATAGTTCCAGGTATTGGGCGGGACATAATCCGGCGCCAGCAGCGCGACGCCGGATGGGTGGCCGAAGCTGGGTTCGGCATTGGCCGACAGGGCAGGGTTGCGGGCGCTGCCGGCTTCTTTTAACAGTGCAAGCTCGCGTTCCAGGTCGGCCTGTGCAATACGTAAATCGGTATTATGCGCCAGCGCCTGGCGCACCAGGCTGTCCAGACGGTCATCCCGGTACAGCCGCCACCAATGATCCGGCAGCGGTTGCGCATCGGCCGTAGCGGACTGGGAATTGTCCCCCGCGTTCAGCAGGGGCTGGCTGCCGGCGCGATGAAGCAGCGGCGATGCGGGCGGACGGTAGTCCGGCCCGACCGGGAGCATGGCGCAGGCGGACAATCCGGCCAGCGCCAAGGGTAAGAAGGCTCTTTTTAATAACGCGCCCGCTTGGCGGGCCGAGAGCTGGCAGGCGAAATCCGGCATGCTTATTGTCCCTGCCGGATAAACGTCAGGCCGCCGATGCCGCCGGCGTTAGGGGCGGTGACTTCCACGGTGACGGTTTGGCCCGCCACCAGGCGCTGGCGGGCGATATCCGAAGCATTGATTTTCACCCGGACCGGCACCCGCTGCGCCAGACGTACCCAGTTAAAGGTAGGGTTGACGCTGGGCAGCAGATTGTCGCCGGTAAGCCGGTCGCGTTCGGCGATGCCCGCCGCGATGCTTTGCACGGTGCCGGTGAAGGGGCCGTGGCCGCCCATGGGAATGACCCGCACCGGATCGCCGATATGAATGCGCGGCAGCTTGGTCTCTTCAAAATAGCCTTCCACATACATCGAACCAACGTCTACCAGGGCCAGAACCGGTTTGCCGGTGGTGGCGTAACTGCCCTGCCGCAGGTCGAGATTGGTGACAATACCGTCCACGGGGGATCGGACCTGGGCGCGCTGCAGGTTCAGCTTAGCGCTATCCAGCGCCACTTCGGCCTGGGCCAGGGCGTTTTGCGCCTGCTCCAGGCGGGTTTGTGTCCGTTCGCGCTCCTCCAGAGGCACCAGCGTGCCCAATTGGGCGTTGCGTTTGTCTTCGCGCTGGGCCTGGGCGATGGCGATGCGCTGCGAGTCGAGGGCCACCTGCGCCTGCCGCACCGCCAGTTCGTAACGGCTGTGATCCACCTCGAACAGCAGCGAACCGGCGGTTACCCGCTGATTATCCTGAATCGCCACGTCGGTTACCAGACCGGAAACATCCGGCGCAATGACCACTACATTGGCCCGTACCCGTCCATCTCGGGTCCAGGGCGCCAGTTCGTAATGATCCCAGAGTTTCAACACTGCCCAGATGGCCGCCAGGGTGACCAGCAAGGTGATGAATACCCGAATGAATTGGCGTGTGCGTAAAGTCATTAATTCAGATTTCATCGCAAATTATCGCTGAACAAAAAAAGTAACATGAGTCATCCCGTAGAGCAGAAGAAAATAGACGGCGATATCGAACAGCGCCGGATGCCAGACCCAGCGATAGAAGCCGACGATAAACAGCAGGCGCCGTACCAGCCAGAATACCGCCAGCGTGGCCAGCGACAGCAGCATTAACCAGGGGATATAGAGGCCGTAGAAACTGGCTTCGCCAATCATGCCGTTTCTCCCGCGGCGAGCAGTTTGACGGGAGCGTCGGGGAACAGGTTATGGCGCAGCCCCACCAGCGCGGTGATGGCGGTGCGCCAGTGCGCGGATTTTTCCGGCATCCTTAGGATTTCCGTCAAGGCGCCGTCAATGGCGGCCAGTAAGGTCCCCGCGGGCTGGTTTTCGGCGGTGCGGAAAAGGGCGGCCAATTGGGCCAGCAGGGCGGGAAAACCGATGGAGGGAAAAGCTCTGCGCGCCTGCTGAAGGGCGATGACATTGGTGCCCAGACGAAGATCCCGCAGGGTTTCGCGGGCGATAATATTATTGCGGGTGACTTCCCCTTGGGCGATACGGGTCACCAATAACCCGATACGGTCCACCATGCGGACGGCGAAAATCTGCAGCTGATGCGTGCGGTTTCCGCTGGACATGACCACCAGATCTCGGCGGATGGCCTTGCGGATGCGCCTGGCGCTCCAGTCGGCTCCCACTGAACGGAATAACTGGGTCACTCGAGCCGCCACAAAGGTGCCGAACAGTTGTGCCGTGGTGCTATTGATAAAGGTAATAACATCCGCGTGGTCGGTGTCATGGGACGAGAGTGTGCCGGCCACGCCGAACAGCAGCGGCAGGGCGACCATCAGCAGGGCCGGCCGGGCGCTATAGCAGCCCAGGACAATAAACAGCGGCGCGCAAACCAGCACCAGCATGCCGAAGTCCTGCACCATGGGCAGCAGCACCAGGATATAAATGGCCGAGAGAGGCGCTGACCAAAAGGTGTATTTCAGGAAATTGTTAATGGCGGGCACCGGGTCGTCCATCACCGCGAAAAAGCTGCAAAAGACGGCCGCCATCATGGCGGCCGTCGCCCCGGAATCCCAGCCGAGCATAATCCAGAACAGACAGCAGAAACCGATGGCGATAAACGCCGCCAGAGACGACAGCAGCGCCATGCCGAGATCGCGATGGAGCACCCGGTTACCGATGGCGGCGATACGGCGGCGGGGCATCACCCCGTGGCGCATCCCCTGGGTAATATCCTGGCGCAATATCATGCAGGCCTGCCATTTCAACACCAGTTCTTCCAGATAGCTTGCCAGGGAAATCCGCAGCGCCCGCGACCACGGCGTCTGCCCTGAGCCGGACTCCAGCCTCTGTATGGCATCCCTTAATTGCAGACGCTGGTCGTTAAACTCCGCCGCGGTGAGAGATTCGGCCAGGTCAACGCGGTCGGTCAGCGGGTCATGCTCCGTCAGCCATTGGCTGATGCGGTTAATCACCGCCACGACATCCGGGCTGAAGCCCTCTTCGGCCTTGTACAGCGCCTTAAGCCGGTCTTCCACCGCCGAAAGCGTGGGGATCAGTTCCGCCACCCGGTCCTGCATGGCGCGAACCGCCCCCGCAGTCCAGGTGAGGTTTCCCGTATCGTAGGGAATATGGGTGGCCAGCAGGCGCAGTTGGGTAATATCCACCGACAGCCGCAGGCGGGACGCGGATATAGCGTCATAGTCTTCCTTGGGAACCGGTGCCCCGGTGGAGAAGATATCCTTCAGCCAGCGTCGGGTATCGGTCAGGGTTTTATCCAGCAGGCCCATCACGCTGTTGGTCAAGCCGGCGGGCAGCACCACGCTGTGCAGCAGGGTAGCGCACAGGATGCCCAGGCTGATTTCCTCCACGCGGGTCACGGCGGTGTTGAAAATCAGATCAGGCGTTTGTACCGTGGGAAAACCGATTAACGCCGCGGTATAACCGGCCAGCATAAACGTATAGGAGCGGGGGGTCCTGTCCATCAGGGACACAAACAGGCAGACACTGACCCACAGCGCCATCGCCAGGGATAACAGCACCGGAGCATTGGATAGCGTCGGGATCAGAAACACCGTCGCGGTGCTGCCGATAAAGGTGCCGCACAGGCGATAGACCGCTTTTGAGCGCACCATGCCCGCC
The DNA here is from genome assembly GCF_047324255.1 of Sodalis sp. RH15. Lineage (NCBI taxonomy): Bacteria > Pseudomonadati > Pseudomonadota > Gammaproteobacteria > Enterobacterales > Bruguierivoracaceae > Sodalis > Sodalis sp. RH15. The sequence goes on along the minus strand of NZ_CP178738.1, from coordinate 5,484,801 downwards.
AGCGGCTGGCTTACGACATAGACCGTCAATAATGACCAAAAACTGTTGGGCAGCCCGGCGCGGCTGGCCAGATATAACGCCAGCATGGCAGCGGTAAAACTTTTGAGGGAATAGATGATCTCGGCGCGAGAGAACAGCTTAATCGTCGGCATGGTCATCGTCATTCAGGGCGTATCTGTCATGTTCTCGGCATCGATGGAAGAGGAACCATTGATACCCAATCGTTTCTCAAGCACACAAAATGTCCGCAAACAGGCCTGGACGTCTTCGTCGGATACCCCATCGAACAATTCGGCGCGCAGCTCGTTGAGCAGGTCTTCGATCCGGGTCCGAATGGCGTTGCCCGCAGGCGTCAGGCACAGAATTTTGGCGCGTTTGTCTACCTTATCCTCCTGGCGCAGGACCAGATCGGCATCCACCAGCTGATTCAGCGAGCGCACCAGCGAGGGCCCTTCGATACCCAACTCTTCCGACAGGCCGCCGGGGCGAATGCCTTCCGGATGGCGGCCAATCAGCACCAGCGGCCAGGCCATGGCGGTTGACAGGCCCAGCGGCGCCACCACTTTGTCGGCCTTGGCCCGATATGCCCGCTGCAATAATCCCAGGGCGACGGTGAGGGTCATTAATGCCTGTTCGCGATTTTTTGGCAAGGTCATGATTATGCGTAGCATATAATTAGGTAGTTTGCTAACTATATGGCGAGGGGCAAGGGGAGTCAATACCTCATATAGGAGTATGTCCCTGCCAAAGCACCAGCCCTTGATTCTGGTAACCCCTGTTTCCGCGCACTAAGCGCGCCAACGCTAACCGGCCAAGGGATTATCAAGCCTGCGCCAGGCTAATGGGTCTTAGCCAGCAGCGGACAGTATCCTTCATCACCGCCAGGCGATCTTCCAGGGCCTGCGCGGCGGTCAGGTCCCGTTGATAGACCAGGGACAGGGTGGCGCTGTTGATCAGGTAAAAGAAGCCCAGCGCCGAAATGTTGATATTCAGCTGCATGGCGTCTATATCGTCTCGAAGGGTTCCTTCGCTGCGGCCGCGCGCCAGGAGGTTTTTGGCGATAGCCAGCCAGCTGGCGTTGATGTGCAGCACGTCGGCGGAGTGGTTGAGATGACGGGCCTGCATCTGGTTTTCGCTGTTGAGCAGACGGATGAATTCCGGATGGGCCAGGTAATAGCGCCAGGTAAATTCCACCAGCGCCATTACCGCTTGATCCGCCGGTAAATGATCCAGCGCCAGGGCGGCTTCCTGCTGCCGGATATCGCGGTAGGCGTCCTCCAGCACCCGCGTAAACAGACGGTCTTTGTTTTCAAAGTAGTGATAGAGCAGTTGCTTATTGACCTGTGCGGCGGCGGCGATTTTTTCCACACGGGCGCCGTCGAAACCCTTCTGGGCAAACTCTTCGCGGGCCGCCGCCAGAATGCGGCTTTGGGTCAGGGCGGGATCGCGTTTGCGTTTGCTGCCGATGTCAGCCGACATGTTATTTCCTCACTGAATGATGCGTAACGATGGATTGCTATCGGCACTCTATGCCATGGGTTGCCGCCGATATTGCGCTCGCGCCTGGTCCTTAGTCAACCGCCCGGTTGATTATGCGAAGTGGATCATCTTTTTAACGGTCCCGTAACGTTATACTTCGCTAATCAACCATCCGGTTGATTAGGCGTTCAATTTACGGAGGTAAAAAAGATGAACCATGCCGGTCCACCGGTCGCCTTTATCACCGGGTCTACCCGGGGGATAGGGAAAAGCTGCGCCGTCGCCCTGGCGCGGGCCGGTTTTAACGTGGCGATAAATGGCCGCGATAACGAGGAGGGACGACAACGACAGCAGGCGTTGGTGGCCGAACTGCAACAATACGGCATTGATGCCTTGGCCTGCGCCGGCGATGTCGCCGACCTGAATAGTCAGCAGTCCATGATTGACGCCATTGTCCATCGCTGGGGTCGCCTGGATTGTCTGGTGAATAACGCCGGTACCGCCGCGCTGCGGCGTGGGGATTTGCTGGACGTCACCCTGGAAAGTTATGATCATTGCCAGAACATCAACAGCCGGGCCATGTTTTTTCTGTGCCAAAAGGCCGCCAGGCAGATGCTCTCTCAGGGAGGGCTGAACGCGGCCTATCGCTGCATTATCAATATTACCTCCTGTAGCGCCCACATCCTTTCCATCTCCCGCGGGGAATACTGCGTCTCCAAGGCGGCGGCCAGTATGGTGACCCAACTGTTCGCATTACGCCTGGCGGACGAGGGTATCGGCGTCTATGAAATCCGCCCGGGCATTATTGAAACCGACATGACCCAAGGGGTTAAACCCAAGTACGATCAATTGATTGCCGACGGTCTGGTGCCGATGCGGCGCTGGGGACAGCCTGAGGATATCTCCAGGGTCATCCAGTCCATCGCCGCCGGGCAATTGCCGTTTACCGTCGGCCAGGTAATCGATGTGGACGGCGGCCTGGGCAAACCGCATTTCTAGCCCGGCGCGAATATACCGGTACGCTATCAACCAGCTCCGCGATCGTGAACGATCGCGTTGAACGTTAAGCAAGGAAATATCCTATGAATGAGCCGGACGGCCAATTGCTCTCCATCAACACCGCCACCCTGCGCCGGCAGTGGCGCCTGGATCAGATTATCGACGGCTGCGCCCGGCACGGCATCCGCGGCATCTCCCCCTGGCGGGATCAGGTTCAGGCCCTGGGGCTCAATGAGGCCGGACGGCGGATCCGCTCTCACCAGCTAAAGGTGACCGGCTATTGTCGCGGCGGCATGTTCCCCGGCAACACCGCCGAAGAGCGCCGTCTGGCGTTGGATGACAACCGGCGGGCGGTTGACGAGGCCCTGGAACTGAATGCCTCCTGCCTGGTGCTGGTGGTGGGGGGCTTGCCGGGTTCATCCAAAGATCTTCCCGGCGCCCGTTTGCAGGTAATGGACGGACTGGCGGAACTGCTGGAGTATGCCCGGCCGGCGGGCATGCCCCTGGCCATCGAGCCCTTGCACCCCATGTATGCCGCCGATCGGGCCTGCGTCAACACCCTTGAGCAGGCCAATGACCTGTGCGACGAACTGGGAGACGAAGGGCTCGGTCTGGCGGTGGATGTGTACCATACTTGGTGGGATCCGAAACTGTTCGGGCAGATTGAACGGGCCGGTAAAAAGCGATTGCTGGCCTTCCATATCTGCGATTGGCTGGTGCCGACCCGGGATATGCTGGAGGATCGCGGCATGATGGGGGACGGCGTCATCGATATCCGCCGCATGCGCCGGGCGGTGGAGGCCCAGGGCTACCGGGGCTTTCATGAGGTGGAAATATTTTCCGAAAAAAACTGGTGGCGGCGGGACCCGGATGAGGTGCTGGAAACCTGTAAAGAGAGACACCGCCGGCACTGCTGATGGGATTCGGACTATGGCGGTGATAACCGGCACAGGTTCCCTGTGCCTTCGCAGACTGCTGACAAACATGCCCGGAGTCAATCTGGCAGCCTGTCCCGACCGGACACGTTGTCAACAAGCTCCTTTAGTTTATCGGCTGCCGGCTTGCGTTCATTCCGCCAGCCGGATCGTCAGCTGCTCGGCGCCCTGGTCCGGAGTAATGATTATGCCCTGGGCGTCGTCCGCGACCAGGCCGCCGCTTACCGACGCAATGCGGTGTATATTGCGCAGGCACAGGGTCCAACCACGGGCTTCCCCTTCGGCCCGCAGAGAAATATCCTGCCCACGACGCTCCGCCACCAGGGTGAAACGCGTTTTAGCCGAGCAGGAAGAAAGCCGGCACACCGCCTGCCGGCCGTCCCCGAGGGCAAACAGGTGAAACGCCGGCTCAACGGTATAATCATAATCCGGCTTTTGATCGTTTTGCCCCAGCGGCAGCAGGGTATTCTCCCGTACATAGAGCGGCAGGCTGAGAAAATCATGGCGCTCTTTACGCCAGCCGCCGACGGCCTCCTTATTGCTGAACAGATGGGTCCAGCGGCCCGGCGGCAGGTAAACATCAACCTCGCCATGCTCGCTGAATACCGGCGCCACCAGCAGGGCATCCCCCAGCATATATTGACGATCGAGATAATCGCAGCCGGGATCGTCGGGAAATTCCAGCATCATGGCGCGCATCATCGGCGTACCGGCGGCGGCGGCCTGGATCGCCGCCTGGTAGATATAAGGCATCAAGCGGCATTTCCACTGGGTAAAATGCCGCAGCACGTCGCAGGCCTCCTCGTCGTATACCCAGGGGACGCGGTAGGATTTGCTGCCGTGCAGCCGGCTATGGCTGGACAGCAGGCCAAAGGCGCACCAGCGTTTATAGACGTGGGCGGGAGCGGTATTTTCAAACCCGCCGATATCATGGCTCCAAAAACCAAAGCCGGACATGCCAAGGGAGAGACCGCCGCGCAGGCTTTCCGCCATGGATTCATAATTGGCATAACAGTCGCCGCCCCAGTGCACCGGGAACTGCTGCGCCCCAACCGAAGCCGAACGGGCAAACAGCACCGCATCCTCCCGTCCGCGGCTTTCCTGTAAGAGCTGAAAAACCACTTTATTGTATAAATAAGCGTAATGATTATGCATTTTCTGCGGATCGGCGCCGTTAAACCAGGCCACTTCGGTGGGAATGCGTTCGCCGAAGTCGGTCTTGAAACAGTCGACCCCCATCTCCAGCAGTTTTCGCAAGTGGCCGGTATACCAGGCGCAGGCCGACGGGTTGGTAAAATCCACGATGCCTTGGCCCGGCTGCCAGCGATCCCATTGCCAGACCCGTCCGTCGGGACGTTTGAGCAAATATCCCTGCTCCATGCCCTGCTTGAACAGCGGCGATTTCTGTCCGATATAGGGATTGATCCATAAACAGATCTTGAGTCCTCTCCCTTTGAGTCGTCGCAGCATGCCCTCCGGGTCGGGAAAGACTTCCGGGTCCCAGGTAAAATCGCACCACTGAAACGCCTTCATCCAAAAACAGTCGAAATGAAACACATGCAGCGGCAGGCGCCTTTCCGCCATGCCGTCGATAAAACGGTTCACCGTTTTTTCGTCATAGTCGGTGGTAAAGGAGGTGGTGAGCCACAGGCCGAAAGACCAGGCCGGCGGCAGGGCAGGCCTGCCTGTAAGGCGGGTGTAGCCGTCCAGCACCTGTTTGGGCGTCGGACCGTCGATCACCAGGTATTCCAGATACTCGCCTTCGACGCTGAACTGTACTTTGGACACTTTTTCCGAAGCCACTTCGAAAGAGACGCACTCCGGATGATTTACCAGCACGCCATAGCCACGGTTGGTGAGATAAAAAGGAATATTTTTGTAGGATTGTTCGGTGCTGGTACCGCCGTCCCGATTCCAGGTCTCAATGGCCTGGCCGTTTTTTACCAGCGCCCCGAAGCGTTCGCCGAGGCCGTACACCGTTTCCCCCACGCTTAAATCCAAGCGTTCGAAGACGTAATTTTTGCCCTTATGCTCGTCCTGGACATAGCCGCCGGACCGGGCGCCGCTGCCGGTGATGCGCCGGCCGTCATGGAGAAAGTCCAGGGCCCAGTTTTCTCCTTTGCTCACCCGTACCGACAGGTCGCCGCTGCTTAAAGAGGCATATTCCGCGTTATCTTCGATGCGGGTTAGGGTGGAGTCATCCTTGTTTAACGGATAACAGGGTATTTGGGCGGGAAGCCCCTGGAAATGTTCAATGCGCACGCCGATAACGCCGGTTTGCGGCGAGAAAAAATGCAGGGTAAGCAGAGGGATATCCAATTGGTCCCCCCGCGAGCTGACGTCCCGGGGCGCGGCGAATACCACCAGATCCCGGCCTTGCCGCCGGACTTCGAATACCCGCAGCGGATGTGTCAGCTGCAAACCGGGCTGTATCAGCCAGTTGCCATCGCTTATTTTCATCTTATCGCCTTAAAACGTTATAAATGATTCAACCTGATTAAGCCTGTTTCAACGCGGCCGCCGCGGTTATTTGCGTCCTATGCCCAGGGATAACTCGTCTAGAATACGGTTCATCATCGGGGTGCGCAGGGTATAAAAACGCTGGGCCACTATGGCGCTCAGCAGGTAACAGATACCCGGCGCCAGGGTGAACAGGGCTATCACGCTCGCCAGCGTCCCGCTGTTCTGGGTGGCGGCTCCCGCTTGATAACCCGCGCCGGCCAGCACCCAGCCAATCACCGCGCCCCCCAGGGCCAGCCCCAGCTTAAGGACAAACAGCGTGCCGGCGAAGCTGATGCCGGTGAGCCGTTTACCGTTGGTCCATTCGCCGTAATCCACGGTATCCGACATCATCACCCATTGGATCGGGGTGACCATCTGGTGCAGCACGCCGATGATAAAGATAAAGCAGAACATGGCGATATTTGCCCCTATCGGCACCATAAACATGGCAAAGCTCAATACCGCCAGCGCGGCGTTGGTCCACCAGAATACCGCCACTTTGCAATACCGGTCGGTGACCGGTTTCGCCAGGGCGCTGCCGATCAGGTTGCCCACCGAATAGGTGCCGAGGAACAGGGCGAAAATCGCCGGACGGCCGAGGATATAGGTGACGTAATACATCATGGCGCCGCCCCGCACCGATACCGCCAGGATATTGAGGATGGTCAGGATGCCGACGATACGCCATTGATCGTTATGGATAATATCCCGCAGGTCTTCGCGCATGGTGCCCTGCAGGGCGGTGCGATCGCTGATTCGCTCCCGGGTGGTGGCGAAACACAGCGCCAGCATGATAATCGCCACCACCGAAAGAATGGCGATACCGCCCTGGAATCCACGGGCCTGGTTCGTGCCCCCCACCAGTTTCACCAGCGGCATCATCAGTACCGTGCTTAGCATGCCGCCGGCGGTGGCCAGTACGAAACGATAGGACTGCAGCGAGATACGCTGGGTCGGATCGTTGGTGATGACCCCTCCCAGGGCGCAATAAGGAATATTCACCACCGTGTACAGCAGCGTCAGCAGGGTGTAGGTCACCGAGGCATAGATCATTTTACCGGTCAGGCCGAGATCGGGAGTGCTATAGGTAATGACGCAAACGATCCCGAAGGGTATCGCCCCGAACAGCACATAAGGGCGGAATTTGCCCCACCGGGTACGGGTACGGTCGGCCGCCAGCCCCATAAGCGGGTCGGAAACGGCGTCCAGCGCCCGGGCGAACAGAAACATCGTGCCGGCGAAGCCCGCCGGGATACCGAAAATATCGGTATAAAAAAACATCAGATACAGCATGACGTTATCAAATACGATATGGCTGGCGGCATCCCCCAGCCCATAACCGATCTTTTCTTTTACAGAGAGTATTGAATGAGAAATTAAGGAATCTGCCATCGTTTTTATCCTCAACGACTGTCGCGGTTGGAAAGACAAAAAGCTTAGATGGCTAATAAGTTAGGGGGTTACAAATCTTCATGCCATTACGATATTTCATAATGTAATTATGTTTGTTGTTTTATGTGATCATGCAGGCTTATTTGCCGGTTGCCGCGACGGCGTTGCCGCTAACCCTGAAACAGCTTATGCGCCAGCACCGGCACGATGCGTGAGTCGCCCGCATCGGATATGATTCGTTCCACCTGGGTCAGCGGGCCGATTTTAACCGTGCTTTTACGCCCGAGCTTGCTTTTATCCATCAGCAGCAGGGATTGGGTGGCTTTATGGAGCAAGATGGTTTTGTATTCGGCGTTGATGGCGTTGGAGTCCCACATCATGCCTTCACTATCAATGCCTTCGCAGGAGAAGATAAACAGGTCAATATCCAGATGCTTAAGCAGTGAAAAAATCGAGCAATTGTTATAACAGGCATATTTACGCTGCAGGGTGCCGCCGGAGCTTATCAACGTAATACGGGATTTTTTTTCCAATTCATGACAGACCCTGACGCTGTTGGTAAACACCGTCAGGGGGATATCGGGCAGTTTTTTCGCCAGATACCAGCACGTGGTGCTGGCGTCCAGGGCAATCACCATGTCCTCGTCGATCCAGGTCAAGGCCTGTTCGGCGATGTCGGCCTTGCTGTATAGGTGGCTTTTGACCCGCTCGTTAAACGAGTCGCCGTTGTCCGGAACGCCCCGTTTAATGTTTTTTGCCCGGCCATGCTGGCGGATAAGCAAGCCCCTGTCCTGCAAACTGTTGAAATCACGGCGGATCGTCTCTTTGCTGACCTGGAACCAGGCCGCCAGTTCGTCCACCTTCAGGATCTCCTGTTGGGATATTAACGCCAGAATATCTTGCTGCCGCGTTGATTTCATATGCCCTCCGATGCCTTGGGTCAGGATAATCGGTACTTACCGTCGGCATAAGATACGACATAGACCGGTCAAAATATGGGCGTCACCCCTTTTTTTAACAAGATATTGCCGTATTTAGCCGTTTCACCGGTGAGGACAATGGCAAAAGCCCCCCGTGCGCGTTGGTAAAACGCGTAACGATCGATGCGGGCTACCGGCGGATGGCTGCCTTCACCGAACAGGGCTTGCAGATAGCGGGCCTCCACCGCGGGATCCAGCTCATCGCCGGCGCCGGGGGCCATCATCACCAGCGGCGGGGCATAACTGTCCAGCTCGAACAGCGGGATGATGGCCGCCAGCAGCGCATCCACCGGCAACCCGTCGGCGCGCACCACCTGCGGCCCAAGTGAGTGAGCCGGAAAAAACGCGTCCGCCAGGATGATTTCATCGCCGTGGCCCATCTCGGCGAGAATTTTCAGCAGCGCGGGAGAAATGAGCGGGGAAATATTTTTCAGCATAAAGCATCTCCTGTTAAAGAAGTAACGCGACAGGGCGGGAACAGCTGCTGATAACAGGCGGCGTCGTCCCCCGGCCTGTACCATTGGTATTGATAAGCCACCTGCTGCCGAGCCGCTTCCGGCGTGGCGTAATAGCCGATACCGCTCCAGGCGAACATGGACGCCCCCAGCACGGTGGTTTCAGCTTCATTGAGCACCTTGATGGGTAAATTCAGCACATCCGCTTTGATTTGGTTCCATAAATCGTTGCGGCTGCCGCCCCCCACCAGCGTCAGCTCTTGGCTGGTGAAATGGCCGATTCGCTCAAGCAAGGTGAGATTATCCCGCAGGGTGGCGGACAGTGCTTCCAGAGCAGCGCGATAGATATGGCCGCGCCGGGCCGACAGCGACAGTCCCTGCCAGCCGGCCGCCGCGTCCACCAGGCTGCCGTGCAGACGCACGCCGTCGGTACCCGGCGGGATTGACCGGGCTTCTTCAATCATTTCCCGATAGACCGCGGCGGGGGCGCTGCCGGCCCAGCACAGCTGGCGGACCCATTCCAGTACGCCGGAGGCCAGCCATTGCAATCCCGGGTTAAACAAACCGGCGCGGCTGTCCAGTTCGCAGGTGGATCCGGCTATTTCCGGCAGCATGGCGGTATTCACCCGTTGACTGCGGACCATGAGGATCTCCCAAGTGCCGGAAGAGAGAACCGGCTGATCGAGGGCGGCGCCGGAACCGAACAAGGCAAACTGGGTATCGTGGCCGGCAGAGACCACCGGCAGTCCGGCCGGGAGTCCCAACCGTTCGGCGACGGCGGGCAACAGCGTGCCCACCCTGTCGCCGGCGTCGGCGATAGCCGGGAAAAGCCTGTTATCCAGCCCGACGCTCTGCAAAATCCGCCGGCTGAAATCCCCCTGCTGCACATCCAGCAGCTGACTGGTGCCCGCCATGGTGCGATCGGTGGTGAACGCGCCGGTCAGCCGGTGATTGATTAGGGATGAAATAAACAGCCAGGCCCGGGCCTTCTCCAGCAGGCGCGGCTGGTTTTCACGCAGCCATACCAGCTTATAAAGGGTATTGAAGCTGAATTGCCCCACGCCTGAGATGCCCTGGAGCTCCGCCGGGGAGATATAGCGGCCGATATCCGCCATGACGGCGGCGGTGCGCGGGCATTTCCAGCTGATAACCGGATAGAGCAGTTCCCCTTGGGCATCCACCAATGCGCCGTCCACCCCGAAGGTGGTGACGGTCAGGGCATGAATGCGGCAGGAGGAAAGCTCTGCGGATAAGCGGCGGCAGCACTGGCCGAGGCCGGCCATTATTTCGTCCAGGGACCATATCTGCCAGAGGGGGTTTTCCCCGCCGGGCCGGCTGGCATTGGGGATAACCGCCTTCGCCACCACCATGCCCTCGGGGGAGAGGGCGACGGCCCTGAGATTGGTGGCGCCGCAATCCAGTACGATGACAACATTTTGGCTCATGGCGGCTTTAGCCTCCGGATAGATTTTGCGAGCTTGTTGACTCAATGTCCTGTCCCGCCTTTTTAACTCCGAGTCCGTTTGTCAGCAGTCTGACGAATTGCCGGCGCGGCTATTTTTTATACAGCGGACCGTAGTTTTGGCAGGCGCGGTAATCCTGTCCTTCCGGGTCCATGCCGTGGGCGGCCCAGGCGGTGGGGCGGTATATCTGTTCCTCCGCCACGTTGTGCATACATACCGGAATGCGCAGCATGGCCGCCAGGGTGATAAAGTCCGCCCCCACATGGCCGACGGTGAGGACGCCGTGGTTGGCGCCCCAGTTGGCCATCACCGAATAGACATCACGGAAGGGACCTTTGCCGGTCAGGCGCGGCGCAAACCAGGTGGTGGGCCAGGTAGGGTCGGTGCGCTGGTTCAGGGTATCGTGCACCGCCGCCGGCAGATCGACGCTCCAGCCTTCGGCGATTTGCAGTACCGGCCCGATCCCGCGGATGATATTGACCCGCGTCATGGTGAAGGGCACGCCGCCGCGGCTCAGGAAACAGGACGAATAGCCGCCGCCGCGGAAATATTCATGGATGGCCGGGCACCATTCGGTGGCCGCCAGGCAGGCCTGGGCCTCCTCATCGCTGATTTCCCAATGGGGCTTCAGGGTGGGCTTGCCTTCGGCGTCGGTCTGGCGGCAGGTGCCGTCCAGCGCCGCCGAACCGGAGTTGATAAGGTGGATAATGCCTTCGGCGGCATGGCCTTCCAGCTGATATTGCGTAACGCGTTTTACCGCATCGGGGGACCAGTAGGTACGCACATCGGCAAAAATTTGCGCGGTGCCGGTCAATGTATGGCCGAACAGCATGGCTACCGCGTTCAGGCTGTCGTTTTCCGTCGCCACCACCATGGCTTCCCGCACGCCGTTCCAGTCAAAGGAGCTGTTGAGCAGCGCCTCGGCGGTATCGCCGTTGGGGTATTGATCGGTCCAGTGACGCTGGCCCTGAAAACCGGCGGCAATGGCGTTGTAGCCCAGGGATTCTTCCACAAAGCCCCGTTCAGCCACTTTGGCGCTGCCCTGCATCATGTCGCGGATGCAAATCGCCATCAGCAGGCTTTCGCGCAATATCCCGCGGCTCTGTTCCTCGGACTGGCGGTATTGCTGCGCGTTTTTATCCTTCCCGAAACGGAAATACTTGTCAGCCCAGGAGAGGGCCAGCTCCAGCTCATCGGCGTCATAAATCTGCTGATCCATCCGGCGGCGCAGTTCGGTCATATCCACCGCCTGGACTTTCATGCCCAGCCAGGATTCAAAAAAGTCATGATCAACAATGGAGCCGGCAATGCCCATGGCGACGCCGCCGATGGACAGGTAGCTTTTGCCTTTCAGGGCCGCCACCGCGATGCCGGCCCGGGCGAAGCGCAGCAGTTTTTCCTGTACATCGCCGGGGATGCTGTTATCGCCGCCATCCTGCACATCGTGGCCGTAAATGGCGAAAGCCGGCAACCCTTTCTGATTATGGCCCGCCAGCGCGGCGGCCAGATAGACGGCGCCGGGCCGTTCGGTGCCGTTGAAGCCCCAAATCGCCTTCGGCCGGAACGGGTCCATATCGATGGTTTCGCTGCCGTAACACCAGCAGGGCGTCACGGTGATGGTCAGGCCGATATTTTCCGTGCTGAATTTTTCTTCGCAGGCGGCGGATTCCGCCATGCCGGCGATACAGGTATCGGCTATTACGCACTGCACCGCTTCACCGTTGGGATAACGCAGGTTATCCGTCAAAAAGGCCGCGGTGGCGCGGGCCATGTTCATGGTTTGTTCTTCCAGGGATTCGCGGATACCCAGCCGGCGGCCGTCGATAACCGGACGGATACCCACCTTGGGAGCCGGGGAAGCATGATGGGGAGATAGATGTTGACTGCTCATAAAGATTCCTTTTCTGTTCCAAACAGCATTGGCGGCGCCGGCCGGGCTTCGGCGAACGGCGCGGCGCCGCCCTTTATTGATTCAGAGAGCTACTTTTTACCGAACGGGTAGAGCAATTTCTGAATCGCCGGTTCGTTCAGGTTGCTTTGGGTGACAAATTTCACCGGAATATCAACGGATTTAGGTACCTTCTGCCCACGAATGGAGTTCACCAGGGTAGTCAATCCCTGATAGCCGATCTGATAGGCGTCCTGAACGATGAAACCCTGGATAGCGCCGATTTTGAGGTAGTTGATGATGGCTTCGGTGCTGTCGAAACCGATGACTTTAATCTTGCCGGACAGTCCCAGGGTTTTAATGGCATTGGCCACCCCCAGGGTCGAGCCTTCGTTGGTGGCGTAAATACCCGCCAAATCGGGATTGGCCCGCGTCATATCGATGGTTTTATCCATGGCTTTCTGCGGATCGCCGTCGCTGTACTGCACCGGCAGCAGCGTAATGTTCGGGTATTTTTCCTTGATGGTCTTGGTGAACCCCTCCGTGCGTTCGATGGCCGACGTGGTGCCGGCCACATGGGCGACGATGCCGACCTTTCCCTTACCGCCCAACTCCTTGGCCAGCGCATCCGCCGCCGCCGAACCCGCTTTCACATTGCTGGTGGCGACAAAGCTGACCGGGATATCGGAATTCACCCCCGAGTCGAAGGTCGCCACGGTGATATGCTGGCCGTTGGCTTTCTCCACCAGGGGAATCAGGGCGTTGGCATCCAGGGACGAGAGTAATATCCCGTTGGGATGGCGGGTGATGGTATCCTCCATCAGCTGGATCTGCTCGGCGATTTGGGTTTCATCGGACGGGCCGACAAAACTGGTTCTTACCGACAGGTCTTTTGCCGCCGCCTCCGTGCCTAATTTCACCGTCTGCCAGAATTCTTGCTGGTATCCCTTACTGACCACCGGGACATAAAGCTGGGCAGCGGCATAAGACTGGCCTATGCCGAATATTGCCATCATTGCCAGGCCGCAAAGCGTTTTTATTTTCATCATGACAACCTCATGTGATTTATCGTTATACCCTTGGGTAATACAGTTCAGGTAAGAATGACGTCGGGGAATTAAATTCTTTTACGGACCGTATCCAAATAAACCGCCGCAACCACTACGATGCCCATGGCCACCATTTGCCAGAATTGCGATACGCCGATTAAATTAAGCCCGTTATTCAGCACGCTCATAATGAACGCCCCGATAATCGTGCCGCCGATGGTGCCGACGCCGCCCATCAGGCTGGTACCGCCGATAACCACCGCGGCGATGGCCTGCAATTCATACCCCATCCCGGCCGTCGGCTGGGCGGAATTAAGCCGCGACGCCAATATCACGCCGGCAATGCCGGTCAACACGCCGCAAAAAACGTACACGAACACCTTGACCCGATTGACTTTGATACCCGACAGGTGAGCGGCTTCCTCATTGCTGCCGACGGCGTAGATATAGCGGCCGATAACGGTTTTGTTCAGGATATAGGCCGCCCCGGCGGCCAGCACTATCAGATAGATAACCGGATAAGGCAGGAAATTGAATAGCTTGCCCTGCGCCAGCATCTGAAAGCCGGGATACTGCAGAAAGTACAGGGCTCGGCCGTCGGTAAGCACCAGATTGACGCCGCGCGCCGACATCATCAGCCCGAGGGTGGCGATAAACGGCGGAATGGTCCCTTTGGTCACCAGAAAACCGTTGATAAATCCGCAAATCCAGCCTCCCAGCACGCCGGCCAGGACGCACAGGGAGATAGGCAGCCCGAAGGAGGCGGCCAGCCCAACCAATACGCCGGAAAAAGCCACCACCGAACCCAGGGAAAGATCAATGCCCGCCGTGATAATCACATAGGTCACGCCGATGGCCAGGATGCCGATGACCGAGGTTTGCAGCGCGATGGTCATCAGGTTGTCGGTGTTTAAGAAATAGGGCGAGCTCAGGCTGAAAAATAACATGAGCAGGATCAAACTCAGCAGGGGCGCGAAACGCATCAGCAACGCCTTATTGCTTAGTTTTTTATTCGTGCCAGTCTGTAAATATTTGGTTATGCCAATCATGATTCAGCCCTCTAACGTCGCATATTTCATTATATTTTCCTGATCCGCTTGCGTTGATTGCAATTCGGCAGTAATACGCCCTTGACGCATGACCAATATTCTGTCGCACATGCCGAGGATTTCCGGTAATTCAGACGAAATCATAATGATGGATTTGCCTTCGGCGGTAAGACGGTTCATCAATTCATATATTTCGAGTTTTGCTCCAACATCAATACCCCGCGTCGGCTCATCAAAAATCAGTATTTCCGAGTTTTTGCATAACCATTTGGCAATAATAATCTTCTGCTGATTACCGCCGCTTAGATTCACCGCCAATTGAGCCAGATCGGGCGTTTTGATCCGCAGCCGGCGGCGGAGATCCTCACCGGCTTCCCGGCAGCGTTTCTCGTCGATGACGCCCCAGGCGTTGGCATATTGCCGGTAGCTGCTCAGCATGATATTGGTGCCCACGGACAACCCCAGGGCCAGGCCGTCCTTTTTCCGGTCTTCGGTGAGATAGCCGATGCCAAGGGAAATAGCGCGGTAAACGCTGTCCACGGTCACCTTGCGGCCTGACAATGTAATCTCGCCGCTGTCGATGGCATCGGCGCCGAACAGGGCGCGGGCCACCTCAGTGCGACCGGCCCCCATCAGACCGGCGAACCCAAGGATTTCCCCCCGCTTAAGTTCAAAGCTGATGTTATCCAGCACCCCCCTGCGGCACAGGTTTTTGACGCTAAGCACCGTCTCCTCGCCGGGAGCGGCGGCCCTGACCGGGTAGATATCCCCCAGTTCCCGGCCCACCATCATGGTGATCAACTGGGCGATGCGCACCGTTGTGTAGTCTACGGTGGCAATGTATTTACCATCGCGCATCACCGTGGCCCGATCGGCGATTAACGCCAGTTCCTCCAGCCGATGGGAGATATACACAATGGAGACTCCCTGCGTTTTAAGCAGACGGATGACGTTAAACAGACTGTCGATTTCACTTTCGGTCAGCGCGGCGGTGGGCTCGTCCATAATCAGTATTTTGGCGTTCACCGACAGCGCTTTGGCTATCTCCACCATCTGCTGCTGCGCCACGGTTAACGCTAAGACCAGCCGGGTAGGGGGGATGGTGAGGTTCAGCATGGCCAGCAGCTCCTCCACCGCCTTGCGCTGCGATGTCTCATCAAGAATCCATTTGATGTTTTTATGGTGTTCCCGCCCGATAAAAATATTTTGCTCGACGGTTAAATCCGGGAAGAGATTAAATTCCTGATGAATAATGGCAATGCCCAGGGCGGAAGCGGCAATGGGACTGGTGATATTTACCGGCTGACCCTCAAGATATATTTGCCCTTCGTCACAGATATACACCCCGGACAAGACTTTCATCAGCGTGGATTTTCCTGCCCCGTTTTCGCCGAGCAGTGCATGGACTTCTCCCCGCTGCAAATCAAAACTGACATTATCCAGTGCCAAAACACCGGGGAATCGTTTCGTAATATGGTTCATTTGCAAAACTGTTTCGGGCATGTGGCCTCCGGATAACACTCCGATTAGCGGACTAATCTTTCAGGCGATGATCCTTAAAACCCAGCGCGCAGTCACCATGGTGCTTTTAAAGCGGCTTTTGCTTACGCTAACTCGAGTTAGCAATTTATGAAATGTGCTGTTCAGACACAAAGCCTTTATATGAATTTTGTGATGGTGATCGATACGTATGCTTTAATGTGCTGAAAAAAATGCTTTTATTTATTGAGCGCCGAATCAAGACCCGTTGCCGGCGACGGCCATCGGTTCTTGTCGTTCCCTTATTGCCGGTGGAGAAAATTCTAAACGGTCAATTTAAAAAACATACGCTGTCTGCTCCATAACCGGCATTATGTAAATAAAATGTGAGTCTAATCACTAAAATAACGGACTTTATTGCGTGGATTTAACATCATCGAGGAAAAGACATTGTTGTTAAATGTCCGTATTGGTCGGTAATTAAAAAAGCGGGCATCATTTTATTAACGTACAAAGTTTGATCACGGCCGCCGGCATTATTAATGCTGTATCGATCACATTTTTACAGCAGCAGGATTTCGCGAATATCCCTTCAGTTAATTATATCGGTCAGGGTTAAATGCAGTGTAACTATATATATCCTGAATAATTTGGGTTGCTGGAAGGCCAACGCATCCGCAACTTGAAGTATGACGGGTATGTCGAGGAAAAATAATGGAAAGAACAACCTTAGCGCGAGAAATTATCGATACCTGCCTGGAAATGACACGCCTGGGGCTTAACCAGGGTACCGCCGGTAACGTCAGCGTCCGTTTTGAGGACGGCATGTTGATAACGCCTTCCGGTATCCCTTACGACCGGCTCGGCGAACAGCAGATTGTGTTTGTCGACGGCAAAGGGCGGGGTGAAACAGATAAAATCCCGTCCAGTGAATGGCGATTTCATCTGGCGGTATATCATACCCGTCCGGACGCCAACGCGGTCATTCACAACCATGCCCTAAACTGTACCGGGGTATCAATTTTGAACCGGCCGATTCCGGCCATTCATTACATGATTGCCGCCGGCGGCGGGGATGATATTCCCTGCGCGCCTTATGCCACCTTCGGCAGCCGGGAATTGTCCGAACATGTGGCGGTCGCCATGGAGCACCGTAAAGCGACGCTGCTGCAGCATCATGGGCTCATCGCCGCCGAAGAGAATCTTTCCAAGGCGTTATGGCTGGCCCATGAGGTGGAAGTCCTGGCGGCGCTGTACCTGAAACTGCTGCCCATCGTCCAGCCGGTGCCGGTATTGCCGTCTGATGAAATCGCCCGGGTGGTGGAAAAATTCAAAACCTACGGTCTGCGGGTGGAACGCTGATTACGATTATCCGTGGCGCTATCCATCCCTTCCTATAGACCTTGTTACTGAAATAATAAGCAATATGTCTATGACCCTTAGGCCATTGCTTCGGCTATACCGCTGAACAAGACTGACATAAGTACGCTAAATGCCGCGGCACAAGGCCTTTTCCCTGCGCCGGACCTATCCGGGCGCAGCGGCCGTGGCCGCAGTGGGTTCGAAAAGCAATTTCATTAAGCGTTTATTCTAAAAGGGTCATCTGAATGAATCGTAAGCTTCGTGTTGGAGTCATCGGCGGAGGGATCGGTGGCGCTGCATTGATTGCATCATTGCGGCAACGGGGCATGGAAGCGCATCTGTTTGAACGTACCGCGGCATTTAGGGAAGTGGGGGCGGGGGTGCAAATGTCCCCTAATGCGGTAAAAATTCTCTATGCGCTGGGATTACGGAATACTCTGGTCCGGCTGGGCTATGTGCCGGAAGCCGTTATCGGCCGCCACTGGCGCACCGGGCGGGAAAATTTCCGTACCCCGCAGGCGGGTGCCTGCAGGCGGATGTTCGGTACCGACTGTTATCATCTGCACCGGGCCGACCTGCTGGCGATGCTGGTGAATTTAATCAATCCGCGACAGGTTACCATGAATGCCCACTGTATTTCGGTGACCAATCATGGCCAAACAGCGGTGGCGCGCTTTTCCGATCATGAAGACTTCGAGGCGGATGTGATAGTGGGCGCCGACGGAGTGCATTCAGTGGTACGCGATAGCCTGTTCGGCGCCGAGGCGCCGTTATTCACCGGCAATATCTGCTGGCGCGCGGTCATACCGGCGGCGCTGCATCCGGAATTCATCAGCCCGGTCACCGCGGTCTGGCAGGGGCCCAACGGCCACGTGGTGACCTATGCCATCAGCGGCGGCAACGCGCAGAATATCGTGGCGGTGAGTGAGACGCCGCACTGGATGGCCGAGTCATGGCATGTGCCCAGCAGCCGGGAGGAAATGCTGCAGGCCTTTGCCGGCTGGCATCCCGACGTGCTGCGGGAACTCTCCGCGGCCGAGAGTGTGTTCAAATGGGGCCTGTTTGATCGCGATCCCATGGAGCAATGGTCGAAAGGGCATATTACGCTGCTGGGAGATGCCGCCCATCCCATGCTGCCGTTCCTGGCCCAGGGCGCGGCCATGGCCCTGGAAGACGGCTATATCCTGGCCAGCCTGCTGGCGGTGCCGGGGATTGATGCGACGGAAGCGCTGCAGCAGTATGAAGCGGAACGGATGCCGCGCACCAGCCGGGTTCAGCTCTCCGCGCGGGCGCGGGGCAAACGCTTTCATCTGACGTCCCCCTGGCAGCAGTTCAAACGGGACTTCAGCTATAAGCTGAAAACCATACTAAGCCCCCACGCCGCGGGACAAGAGGCCCATTGGGTCTTTTCCTACGATGCTACGGCGTTTCGCCCGGCCGGCCGGCGGGTTGCGTCGTCGGTTTCCGCTCCCGAGCCGGTAAACGGCTGAAATATAAGCCCCCGGCTCTTCGGCGGATTATTTCGCCGGGCATTTTTCCCGAGCCGGTCAATGGCCGTTATACCTGCATCGGGGCGGACGGGTTTTATAGGAAAGTTCGCCCCGATTTCTTCATTGCCAACCGAGACTTCCTTGCCGCCCGGCGGACGGGCCGTTAGAATGCCCTTACTGACCGGAGAGGTATTCGGCGGGCAGGGACCGCCGCGGGCATGTCCCTCCAAGCCCATCACTCCGGCCGGCCAGGCCCTTCATAACGCAACGGCGGCGGCCGTTGCGGCACGAGGACAAAACACCTCATTTCGCCGTCAACGCGGCCATAGGTCATAGCGGTCATGACACCAAAAACGCAGCCGGAGCTGAAGGGTCCGGAACGTTCATTGCTAAAAAAATTACATCTGGCTTCCCTGGTGGAAGGCTGCACCCTGGTTATTCTGACCTGTATCGCGGTGCCGCTGAAACATCTTGGCGGCTATCCGCAAATTGTCGCGGTGATGGGTCCGGTGCATGGGCTGGCCTTTCTGTTTTACGCCTGGATGGTGATAAATACCGCCTCCGGCGGCATGTGGCGCAAGGGGCAGGTTGCGCGGTTGCTGTTGCTGGCGTTTATCCCCTTCGGCACTTTTTTTAATCTGGGTATGATCACCAGGCGGTCAGCCGGATCGGATGCCCTTGATATTTCGGCTAAGGAAAAGAATTCATGACAACTTATTTACTGCTGCTTTCGCTGCATCTTGTCGCCTTCACGCTGTGGATTGGCGGCATGCTTATTCTGGCCCTGGCCATGAACAGCTGGAAAAAGATCCCACCCCTGGAGCTTTCTCCCTCCCTGAGTATCTTTACCGCCATTCAACGCTGGAATCAGACGGTGACCATGCCCGCCATGCTGTTGAGCTGGCTGTCCGGCCTGGCGTTGCTGATGATGGGCAATTGGCCGCCATCCTACTCATTGCTGCTTAAGGGCGTGTTTGTGCTGGCGCTATCGGCTTTGCACGGTATCCAGTCGGGATCCTTTCGGCGCAGCCTGGGGGAATCCCAACTGCAGGCGCCCGCCATTTTGCGCCATGCCGCCGGTTTTACCCTGGCGGCGCTGGTGATTATCGTGCTGCTGATCCAGCTTAAGCCGTTTTAAGGCCGGCGGGGGCAATGCTGTTAGGGTGGGGTTAACAGGCCGGGGCACGCCATCTAGGCCCGGCTAACCTCTTAGGGCGGTATCTGACCCTTAAGGGGCGGTTACCACCCTCGATCCGGTTAAGCTGCCGCGGTCGGTTTGATCGCCGCCGCCACGGTTTGCGCCATCGGCGTGGTGGGGCGGCCGATAAGCCGGCTCAGCTGGCGGCTGCTGTCGAACAGTCCGCCCTTGGCCGTTCCGGCGGCGGAATCCGCCAGCATGGCGGCCACCGGTTCCGGCAGGCCCGCCTGTTTGAGCAGCTCCTGATACCCCGCCTGCGTCAGGTTGACATAATTCACCACCGTGCCGGACTGGCGGGAAATTTCCGCCGCCAGGTCCGTCAGCGTATAAGCCTCGTCTCCCGCCAGTTCATAAATCTTGCCGGCATGACCGGTGCCGGTGAGCACGGCGGCGGCGGCGGCGGCATAATCGGCGCGGGTGGCGGAGGAGATCAGGCCGTCCCCGGCGCATCCGGCCAATGAGTTGATGGCGATGGCCGCCGGGATACCCATGGCGTAGTTCTCGTTATACCAGCCGTTGCGCAACAGCGCTGCCGGCAGGCCGGAATCCTGTAACAGCGCTTCAGTGGCGCGATGTTCTTCGCCGAGGATGGTTAACGGGCTGGTGTCGGCATGCAATAAACTGGTGTAGGCCAGCAGACTTACGTTTGCCCGCTTGGCGGCCTCTATCACGGCGCGGTGCTGCGGTACGCGCCGGCCGACGTCGCTGGAGGAGATCAGCAGCACTTTTTCCGCGCCCTCGAATGCCTTGTCCAGCGTAGCGGGTTCGTTATAGTCGGCCTGGCGGACATTGATGCCCAGGGCGGCGAGATCTTGGGCCTTCGCCGGCGAACGCACGGCGGCAACCAGCTCTGCGGCTGGCCGGGTTTTTAATAATTCGGCAATAACCAGACGGCCCAATTGGCCCGTAGCACCAGTAACAACGATCATATTTTTTTCTCCTGTATGGTTTAGTAATGCCACTTTAGCCTTTATACTAACTTTTAGTAAGTACTAACAAAAAGGTAAGTATGATGATAATAAACGGCATGCCGAATGACTCCCTGGCTACCAAGATGCAGCGAGGGGAATTGCTGGATGTAAACTGCCCCTCCCGTGAAATTTTGAAGCACATGACCAGTCGTTGGGGGGTGCTGGTGCTCATCGCGCTGGCGCAGGGCACTCACCGTTTCAGCGAATTGCGCCGCAAAGTGGGCGGCGTCAGCGAAAAGATGCTCTCACAGACGTTGCAATGGCTGGAGGACGACGGGCTGGTGGTTAGAAAGCCGTTCCCCGTCGTGCCGCCCCATGTAGAGTATAGCCTGAGTCCGTTGGGGGAAGAGGCGGGGGAAAAAATCGAGGCATTGGCGGATTGGATTGAATTCAATATGCCGCGGATTGTGCGGTCGCGGGCCGCCCGGCCCCGGTCGATGCAAGAGGCCGGCTCCCTTTAACCGGCTCGCTGCACGCCCGCTGTTTCCCGTTCGGTTAGAAGTGAAGTTCCATATGGTTATCGCGATACTCTTTGGGGGTGATTTCAAAGCCCTTTTTAAACACGGAATAAAAATATTGCAGCGAAGGATAGCCGCACATTTGCGAGACCTCGTTGATGGTCAACGAGGAGGAGACCAATAAATTGCGCGCGCTCTCCAGCTTCTCTTCGTGGATAACGTTATGGATGGTTTTGCCGGTCTCGTCCTTGAAGCGTTTTTCCAGGTTTGAACGGGACATGCCCACCACGTCGAGCACCTGCTCCACCTTGATGCCCTTGCAGGCATGATAGCGGATATAGTGCATGGCCTGGATCACCGCCGGGTCGCGCAGGGAGCGGAAATCCGTGGAGCGCCGTTCCACTACCTTGAGCGGCGGCACCAAAATGCGCTGCAACGGCAGACGGGAGTGATTCAACAGCTGATGCAGCAGCTTGGCGGCCTGGTAGCCCATTTGGCGGGTGCCTTGGGCCACGGAGGATAAGGGCACCCGCGACAGGCAGCGGGCGAGCTCTTCGTTATCGATACCGATAATGCACAGCTTCTCCGGGATGGCGATATTCAGATGCTCGCACACTTGCAGCAAATGGCGGGCACGGGCATCGGTAACCGCGATGATGCCGGTATGGGACGGCAGGGATTGCAGCCAGTCCGCCAGCCGGTTCTGGGCGTATTGCCAGTTGTCCGGCGTGGTCTCCACCCCCTGGTAGACTATGGGCTGGTAATATTCATCGGCGGCGAGCTGGCGGAAGGCCTGCTCCCGTTCCTGCGACCAGCGTTTGCCGCTGCTGGGGGGCAATCCGTAAAAGGCAAAGCGGTTGATACCTTTTTCCTTCAGGTGCATAAAGGCGCTGGCCACCAGCGCGTGATTATCCGTGGCGATATAATGCACCTGCGGGTAGTCCTCGTCGTCCTGATAGGAGCCGCCGACCCCGACAATGGGCACGTCGACGCCGCTCAGCAGCTGCTCAATTTCCCGATCGTCATAATCGGCGATAACGCCGTCTCCCAGCCAGTCTTCGATACGATTGATCCGCCAGCGGAAATCGTCCTCGATAAAAATATCCCAATCGCATTGGGACGCCTGCAAATATTCCCCCACGCCTTCCACCACTTGGCGGTCGTATACTTTATTGGCGTTAAATAACAATGTGATGCGATAACGTTTTTCGAACATACAGGGTGTTCTCGCAAAAATCGTCCGGTAGCCAGCATATACCCAGTAACGCGGCAGAAGTATTAACCGCGTGTGCGCCAGCTAGCAAATCCGCGATAAAAACCGGCAAAAAATCCGGGTTCAGGGGCAGTGCTGCTTCCCTCTCATTTTCCATGGTAAGCAGCTGCTGAAGACTCTCAATGACGGTGGCCTAAATCGGGTTTGCACAACCGCAACACACTGCAGACTGAGATCAGCATGTTGCGGGAAGTCGCTACTTTGGCCGATTACTGCCCAGCCTAGCTCAACCAGTTGGTCTAGACATTGTGTTTCGACTTAGCCGTATTCGCTCATGCTGAGTCCTCTTCTGCATTCCAGGCCAACTCCCGCTCCAGTTGCTCGATGCTTGGCAAGCTGGTTTGCAGCTCCGCAGGCAGGGATTCAACTAATTTGTATTCAGCGATGCTCATAGGCTGGGACTTGTCGCCTAAGGCATATTCGGCAACCACTTTTTTTTTGCTCTTGCACAGCAGAAGACCAATGGTAGGGTTGTCCTGCTCGTTTTTCACCTGGCGATCAATGGCTGTCAGATAGAACCCCAGTTGCCCCAAATGCTCTGGCCTGAATTTTCCGCCTTTGAGTTCGATTACTACATAGCAGCGCAACTTGAGATGGTAAAACAACAGGTCGATAAAGAACTCATCGCCACCCACATCCAGCAACACCTGTCGCCCGACAAAGGCGAAGCCCGCGCCCAGTTCCAGAAGAAACTCGGTTACATGTTTTACCAAAGCATCTTCCACCTCACGTTCTTGGGCCTCCTCAGTCAGCCCTAGGAAATCGAAACGGTATGGGTCTTTGAGTGATTCACGAGCTAGGTCAGACTGCGCCTGTGGCAAGCTGACATCGAAGTTAGTCACTGCGGTGCCGCTTCGTTGTAACAAGCGACTTTCAATCTGCATGACCAGTACATTACGCGACCAGTTATGCTCAATAGCCTTGAAGGCATACCAGCGGCGATCTTCAGGGCGGTTAAGTTTGTCCAACAGGGCCAGTTGGTGATACCAGGGCAATTGTGCAAGCACCGCTTGCACAAATTCTGAATCCGGCCACGCTTCGGCAAAAGCCCGCATATACTTGAGGTTACGCGGTGAAAAGCCCTTCATTTCGGGGAAAGCTGTGCGTAAATCATGCGCCAGCCGTTCAATGACTTTGGCACCCCAGCCCTGCTCAGCTTGCCGTGCCAGGATATCGCGACCTATCTGCCAATATAGGCCCACCAGTTCCCGGTTGACCGCCAGGGCGGCACGCTGCTGGGCGTTATGGATACGACACTTCAGGTCGGCCAGCCAGGCGGCGTAGCCGCTGGGTACTAGAGTCAATGAAGCATGGAGCTCTTGTGTCATGCCGTCACCTCCGTGTCGGGTTCGTCAACCTGCACAGGCGCTGTGCCGGTTAGCAAGCCTTGCATTTTCTTTCGCCACCGTATACGCCGGCTTGATTACGAATCGTCCTCAATGATCAATCATCACTCGGGTTGATGTACTTAAAATGGCCCGCTTTAGCGGTGCCCGTGAGCCGGGGGCTGTACTCCTCCCCTCTCGTTATAGGTCTGCAAGGGCATAAAAAGGGTTGCTACGTTAATGCGTGTCGTCGATCTTCATGGATGTGGTCGCCGGCAGCAGCATATCCAGCTGCTGCTGTTTTTCCATCAGGGTATATAACAGCAGCTCTCTCACGTCTTCATCTTCGATTTTATAGGCGGCAAAGGCCAGCGCCCGGCATTGGCACTGGACGTCGTCAAAACACAGCTTGGCGGGGTCAATAAGATTTTCCATGGTTTTCACCTGATAAAGGTGAGGCGCAGCGCAGATGTTTTATAACAAGCAAAAAAACAGATACGGCGACCTCGGTTGCGAGCGCCACCGCATAAAAAACTATCAATGGCGGTGACCCAAATCGGGATCTCACAACCGCTACACACTACTCCTCGGCCAGCCCTAAAGCTGCCCGATCTGAGCCACCATTGATTTTACACGCGAGTTTAGCTCGCGTTACAATGATTACTTAGGAGACGACATAATACAATATGCATACTACGTCGCCGTGTGTAGCAAGGGAGTGAGGGTCCCTACATTAAAAAAATAATGCCGGGCTATAATAACGGAATTATTTTAACGATGGCAAGAGATAAATAACAAAAACATTACTTACTAAGTTAATATAATCAATAGGTTATATAATTTTTATCGTGAGATGAGGTTACATGAAGATATTATATTATTACGCGAATATTTATTTTTATCTGTATTGTTCGAGGACAAAATTGGCATAAGTAAATTTAAGTAAATATTAATTATCATTGAAACTAGTGATGCGATGATATTACTTGTAAAGTGATTAAAAATAATACCCGGCTTGACTTAGACTATTCATAATTGAGTAAAAGGGGAGTTCATGTAAGCGCTATTACACTATGAGAAAAATAAATAAGACCAAAAAATGTATGTTTCATAGTAAAAACGTAAGGGCTGCCGCAGAAATCGCCATCCTTGAAACGAATGATTACTTCCTAAAAACTAATAGCTCACTAAGAGTCAACCGTATGAGTCAGGAGGATTTACGATGGTGCATACACTTTTCACGACAGTCGCCCTTTCCGCTTGAATGGTTAAATGTCGGACAGGATATAGATCATAATGAACACTACAATTTTTGTTTTAAGATCTTTTCTAATGGAGAAAGGCCCGCGGACTAGGTATCTTTATTGAAAACCCTGTAAATGAAGAAATTCTTCAACATTATATGAAGAACTTCCATTTTAAAGATGTATTTGGGGACGGCTCTCTGCGCTATAGGTCAACTGGCGATTCAGACTATCTAACTCCTGAATGGTTACGAAATAATCAATATATTTGAAAATAGAAAAATTTGAGCGGTAATATCATTACATAGAAAAAAGGAATTTAGCGATGTCTTTTGTTAACAAATTGAACTCCTCCAGCAACCCAATGCTGGAAACTGAATCGCTTGTTCAAGGAAAAGAAATCTCCTTTACGAAAGAGCAAATTAGAAAAATGTTAATTGCTGCTGCGCCAGCGATTAGGGCAATGAAAGGTCCTCATCATGAAGCGGTAGGGAAACGTTTAACGAGCAAATGAAAAAGGTCACAGTTGTGACCTTAATTAAAATCATGGCTACTTTTTCAAGCTCTTTAATCATGAATATGAACCGCTGTAATTACCCATCGACAGCCTGGCGGTTGCTGAAAAAGCAGAACTAAAAATTGACAAATTGAGTGAAAGGAGAAGTACAGCATAAGTTTTTTTGATGGTTTGGGAGCATCTCTTGAAGAAGCTGTCGATGGGTGAAAGAGCAAGGTTACGGTTTTTAAATGTCTAATTTTGATCGAGCTTATTATTCAATATATTTCTTTTGATCGGAATTTTATCCCATTGATAGACGCGTTTCAAACTGCCCGTTTTACCGTTAATTAATGATCCGGGGGCTGTACTCCTCCCCTCTCGTTATAGGTCTGCAAGGGCAAAAAAAGGTCGCTGCGTTAATGTGTGTCGTCGATCTTCATTGATGTGTTCGTAGGCAACAGCATATCCAACTGCTGCTGTTTTTCCATCAGGGTATATAACAGCAACTCTCTCACGTCTTCGTCTTCGATTTTATAGGCGGCAAAGGCCAGCGCCCGGCATTGGCACTGCACGTCGTCAAAACACAGCTTGGCGGGGTCAACAAGATTTTCCATGGTTTTCACCTGATAAAGGTGAGGTGCAGCGCAGATGTTTTTAATGAGCAAAAAAACAGATACGGTGACCTCGGTTGCGAGTACCACCGCATAAAAAAACTATCAATGGCGGTGGCCCAGAACGGGTTTGCACAACCGGTATCAACTATTCTCGGCCAGCCCTTAAGCTGCCCGAACTGAGCCACCATTGATATTACGCGCGAGTTTGGCTCGCGGTACAATGATTACTGAGAAGACGACATAATACAATATGCATATTATGCCGCCGTTGATACTAGGGAGTGCAAGTCCCTGCATTAAAAAACTAATGCCGGGCTATAATAACGGAATTATTTTAGCGATGGCAAGAGATAAATAACAAAAACATTACTTGCTAAGTTAATATAATCAATAGTTTATATAATTTTTACCGTGAGATGAGGTTACATGAAGATATTATATTATTACGCGAATATTTATTTTTATCTGTATTGTTCGAGGACAAAATTGGCATAAGTAAATTTAAGTAAATATTAATTATAATTGAAATTGATGGATTAAAAAATCAGCTTGAGAATGTGATGGCAGGAAAACCAAACTGTGTTACTTGGGAAAAAATGGGATTCATCGCTGATTTGAGAACCGATTCCCTCTGGACTCGTTCTGTAAATCCGCCGCCTCAATTATAATAGCGATTGAGCTAACAGGGGCGTGCCGCCTTTTTTGGGATTGGATAGCGTTGGCGTTTTGCCGAAATTTTGTGAAACGCACTGTTTGAATAACGTGATCATCCATATCGTAGAACTTTCGCACTGCGCGGGTTAAAACGAACGTAAGGGGCTGGGCATCTCGCCTTGTTGATCTCATTTCGTTAAGGTGAGTTCACCAGCCGCTTACGGAGCAACTAAGGGCCCAGAGGTTAAGCCATCTGGGTCAGGCGCTGGAGCAACAATGGTCGCAACCGGGGACTTACCTTGAGTTGAGCTTCGATGAACGTTTGGGGTTGCTGCTTAACCACCGTTTGCATGGTTTTGGGGTTTACTGACTGCTCGGGGTTTTATTCTGCTCCGGCACAGGCATGAAGTTTTCGGCCAGGGCTTTTGACTCAGCTTTGTCCTGCGCTTCCTGTTCTTTAAATTTACTGTAAGTATCAGTATCAAAAAAAGAAAGACCTTCAATCTCGCCCTTAGGTATCAATGTTCTGAAATCGTAGAAATTAAGGGATCCAATCCCCTGCTGTATGCCGGTGTTAATGTAATGCTTCTGATAGTTCGTCGTAACGTGGATCGTCAGATCATCCTTGTCGCGGTATCCGCTCAGCAAAGGCAGCAACTCTAAAAATTCCGAGGCACCTTGCTCAAATGCTGGACAGTGTATAAAACCAACATAAAATTTGCGCGATTTTAAAGTAATAATCACCGGAAACTGCCTGACTGACGCTTCCATCAGCAAATTTTCCAGGGCATTATCACCCACCGCTTTTACTAAGGCATCTATCCGTCGATTCCCTCTTCCTGTCCACCATTTTCTGAATGCCCCTGCAGCACATGCAAGCAGTAACGACAATGCCCCCCAAACGGCGAACTTTAAGTCTTTATATCGAGCAGCATCATCAGTTGAGATAGGGAATACACGCTGAAAGACATCTGTTTTGAGGCTCAATAAATGCAGAGAACCATTAACGACCCAACGAAAAAAACCAGCGACGCTTAAGAATGAACAGATACCCCAGGATAAGGTGACGAAGAGGGTACCCCAGGCTGCAACAAAAAAATAAGCGTCCCAGCCGGTGGAACGCTTAAATATATATCTGGCTGATAGTGAAAGAGTTACATATATATATCCACTAATCAGGATCACGACTAATAATACGGTATTCATCTATGAGATTAACTTCGTTCCTTGATATACGCTAGTTTCGAGACTTGTTTCTCAATTGCAGCCTGCACATCCGCGTTGTCCAGATTGATGGAGATGAAGCCATCTTTACTGATGTTGTATCGATCTTTGTTTTCTTTGAGTACCCGCGCCAGCCGCTCGGTAGGGCTTCCTGTCGGGATACCTATTTTCAATGCAAGTGACATTGACATAAGTGCCTCCTATGCTGAGGGCGCGAGATTATACATCCCGCGCGATGATGGTACAACATCGCCACAAACGATAAGCATTATAATAGTTATGGCGATGTGGGAGGATTCAAAAAAACAACCATATGTTGTTAATAAGTTAAGCTGTCCAACCTCGGTTTAGCAAGTTCTTTCTTATCTTAAAGGTAAGAAACCTAAGCCGCCAATCATCTAAAGATCCCCTTGCCTGCTGCCCTACGCCGAAAACAGCTTTAGCGGATAGCCAATCCCTTGATATCCCATCCCCCATCGTGGGTGGTTGGTCCCGGAAGTCCCACCGGCACTTCGTTGCCCACTATCTGGCCCAACTGGCCCATGCTAATCGGCCTTCTTAATAAAAGGGCTGTCACGGATATTTTCTGATGAGCGGTAAACATAAGCTCATACCCCAGGTGACTGGCGTGCGTAATGGTCAGGGTTTAATTGCTTATGAGTCACAGCGTGATTGCCAAGCGCTTGAGTTGAACATCTATAAATTACACCCGCCTAAGGGCGCCGCATCTGTGCAGCCACCGATCTCAACAGCTCGATAAAGGTGGCCTGCAGTGCAGTAGGACGCCAATCGTTCCGGCGCGTCAGGGCGATAGTTCTCCAGAAGTCCGCGCCGGGCGATCCGATTTCCGCCAGTTGTCCAGCCTGGCTTTCCAGACGGAATTGATCCCGCGACATCAGCGTCAGCCAGTCGCCTTCCAGCATCATGCCGCGTTTAAGGGTCACAGACCCGCATTGCACCCGCAGGATCGGAGGGGTTTGTCCGCGCACGGCGAACATGCGTTCCCAGTTCACCCGCATCGGCGTGCCTGGCGCCGGCATCACCCAGTGATGATCCAGCAGGTCGGCTGTGGTCAGGGGGGTTTTGCCATGCAGCGGATGTCCGGTACGGCCAACGATCACCAGTTCGTCGTCAAACAACGCTTCCTGGGTTACGTCATGGGTGGGGACCCACTCGCGTTGCGAACCGATCAGCAAGTCCACATCCCCCTGACGCAGGTGGCTCAGTAACTCGGCATGCGGCCCTTCGACAATCTCCACTGAGGCGGCCGGCCACTGGGTACAGAATCCGGCCAATACCCTGGACAGGAAGTAGGAGCGGGCCACGGGCAACACGCCGATGCGCAGCGTGCCGCTCAGACCCTGGTTGCGGGTGGCGATTTCGTCGATCCCGGCCCGCAGTTCCGCCAGCATCAGGCGCACGTAGTGCACCAACTGACCCGCCGGCGCCGTAGGTCGGATCGCTCTGCCCGTGCGCTCCAGTAAAGGGATTTCAACGGTCTCCTGCAATTCACGCATCGCCCGATGCAGCGAAGGTACGGAGATGTCCAGTTGCCTCGCCGCGACAGCATAACTGCCGGCGCCGACTACCGACACCAGCGCGCGCAGCTGGCTCATGGTCACCCGCTGGTCCAGCTTCATTAACACCGGTTTGCCGGAGCCGCGACGGATTTGCCGCACGCCGCTGGCCAGGTAGGCGAGGGCCCGCTCGGTACGGATGATGAAACCGGTGCCGGCGTCGGTAATGGTCACTCCACCCGGACGTCGCTCGAACAGGCTTACGCCGAGTGTCTGTTCAATCTTACTGATGGCCTGGGCCAGTGCCGGTTGCGATAAATTGACCGTCTTCGCCGCGCCGCTGATATTACCTGTCGCCGCCACCGCAAGCAGGGCGCCGAGGTGTCGCAGGTTAAGTGAATAAGCTTGAGTCATTTTTATTCGTTAGCCAAATTCAATAGCCGGAGCGTAATTCGAATTTTCTCTCTCAAATACATCCATATATAGTCGGAGGATATCCGAAGCGCTAGTGAAAATAAAATAACTCGATCAATAGTTAATCCGGATATCTCTGTCACCCTACAAAAAAGAGGCACCTATGAAGCTGCTAGATACCCATACCCATGTGATCTCTCCCGACAACAAGCGTTATCCCACTGACCCCATCGGTGGGCATCAGTCGCAATGGTCGCAGGCTCGTCCGGTGGATGCCGACAGCCTGTTGCGCGCGATGGACGCCGCCGACATCGAACAGGCCGTGGTAGTCCAGGCCTCTACCGTCTACGGTCACGATAACCGCTATGTCGCCGACACCGTGCGGGCACACCGTGACCGCCTGGTTGGCGTGTATTCACTGGATGCGCTCGCCGCCGATGCGGTGGAAAAGATTATTTACTGGCAGGAACAAGGGCTGTCGGGCTTCCGGTTGTTCACCACCGGCAGCACCATGCCCGGTCAGGGCGACTGGTTGGGCCATGTTGATTCTTATCCGGCCTGGGCCTGGGCCGAGGCGCATGCCATTCCGGTGTGTCTGCAAATGACCATGGAAGGCATTCCTGCCCTGCGCAGTCTGCTTGAACGCTTCCCCAAGGCGATTGTGCTACTAGACCATTGCGCGCGTCCGGTGCTGTCCGCCGGCGCCCCGTACCAGGCGGCCGACGCTCTGCTCGCTCTGGCGGCGTTTCCGGGCGTTCATTTGAAGCTGACCAACCGCACCCTGGCCGCCGCCGCCGAAGGCAAGTCGACCCCCATCGACTTCTTGCGCACGATCATCGCCGCGTTCGGTGCCGATCATATCGCCTGGGGCTCAAATTTCCCCGCGGCGGCGGGCACGCTGGCCGAGTTGGCTGACACTGCTCGCGAGGTACTGGGCGGATTGTCGGTGCAAGATCGGCAGGACATCGCCGGCGGCACCGCCCGGCGCCTGTATCCGTTCGCCTCGACGGAGCAACGCTGATGAATACTGCGACAACTTTACGTACCGTACTCGGCCACTATCCGCATACGGCGGCGCTGCATTCCGGCGAACTGACCGATCCCGCCATACGCCTGGACTTCCAGAACGTTGGCGTGGTGCACAAGGCCTTCGCGCCCATGGTCCGTGACCAGGCCTATGATTTGTGCGAATTAGCCGTGGTCACCGCGTTGCAAGCCATTGCCTATGGCCGTCCGGTGGTGCTGTTACCCGCCGTGGTCGCTTCTCGCTTTCAGCGCGGCTGCCTGATTGGTTACGGCCCCAACGGCGTACCGGCCGAGACTGATTTGGCCGGTAAGCGCATTGGCGTGCGTGCTTATACCCAGACCACCGGCATGTGGGTTCGGGCGCATCTGGCCGAGGATGTTGGACTGGACATCGCCAAAGTGCGGTGGATAACCCACGACCCGGCGCACGTTGAGCAGTACCGGAACCCCGGATTTGTCGAACAGATCCCCGGCACGAAGGGCTCGTTGCAGATGCTGCGCGACGGCGACGTGGACGCGGCGATCCTGGGCAATGACTTGCCCTCGGGTGAAGAATACATTGCGGTCATCAAGAACGCGGGAGACCGGGATCTGGCCTGGTGGCACAGGCATCATTTCATGCCGATCAACCATATGGTGGTGGCGAGTGCCGATGCTTGCGCACGGCAGCCGGATGCCATTCGACATGCCTTTGCGCTGCTGCGCGAAGCCGATCGGCGCAGTACTCCCGCTACGGGCGAAGCCAAGACATTGAGTCCGACCTTGTTCGGTTTCGAAAGCCTGGCCGGTGCTCTCGACTTCACCATTGATGCGTGTATGGCACAGGGGCTGTTACCCCGACGTTTGAGCCTGAAAGACGTGTTCGATCCAGCGCGCAAGCTGCTGGGCAGCGACGCCGATTAAGCAGCTCCCGGCCATCTCACCTATTATTGTGGAGTCCACTATGACTCGTAACATTTCTACCAGCGCCGTCCTGGGTACCCAGCGTACGCGCCGTTTCTACGAAGACCTGACTTTTCAAGTGCTGGTCGGCATGGTCCTTGGCATTGCGGTAGGCGCCCTGGCGCCCGACATCGGCCAGACGCTCAAGCCGCTTGGCGATGTGTTCATCCGTCTTATCCAGATGGTGGTCGGACTGATCATCTTCTGCACGGTCACCCACGGTATCGCCAGCGTCCGTGATCTGGGCAAGGTCGGTCGTATCGCGATCAAGGCCATCGTCTATTTCGAGGTGGTCACCAGCATCGCTCTGGTGATCGGCCTGGTGACCATCAACGTCCTCAAGCCGGGTGTCGGGATGAATATAGACCCCGCGCTGTTGCGAACCGCCGGTGAAGCGGCGCACCCCGCTTCGCACATGAGTGTGGGCGAGTTCATGCTCAACCTGGTACCGGAGAGCGCCATCGGTGCGTTCGCCCGGGGCGAAATCCTGCAGATTCTGGTGTTCTCGGTGCTGTTCGCCTGTGGCCTGGCCTCTATGGGGGATAAGGCGCAACCGGTGCTGAACATGGTCGACACCGTATCCCAGTCTCTGTTCTGGGTGATCCGCCTGGCGATGAAACTGGCCCCCATCGCCGCTTTCGGCGCCATTGCCTTTACGGTCGCCAAATTCGGCCTCAAGTCGCTGGTGCCTCTGGCGGCGTTGGTGGGGGAGTTCTACCTGACCTGCGCGATCTTCTTCCTTATCGCGCTGGCGCCGGTCGCCTGGTACGCCGGTTTCAGCCTGCTCAAGCTGATGCGTTACATCCGTGAAGAGTTGATCCTGGTGATTGGCACCAACTCCGGGGAAAGCGTGTTCCCGCAACTGATCGGCAAGCTCAAGCGACTCGGTATCGAAGAGTCGGTGGTCGGGCTGGTGCTACCCACCGGCTACAGCTTCAACCACGACGGGACCTGCCTGTATTTCGCCGCCGTCGCGGTGTTCCTGGCCCAGGCCACCGGTACCGCGTTGGGTTGGGAACAACAGCTGTCGCTGCTAGGCGTATTGCTGGTCACCTCCAAGGGCGGCGCCGGCGTGGCGGGTTCGGCCATCGCGGTCCTGGCCATGACCCTGGCCGCCACCAAGTCGATCCCGGTCGGCAGCATTGCCTTGATCCTCGGCGTCCATCGCATCCTAGCCTCGGCGTTTGTCTTTACCAATATCACCGGTAACTGCGTGGCGACCCTCGTGGTGGGCAAATGGGAAAACGCCATCGACCGCAGGCAACTGGAAAGCGAGCTGGACGCGGGTTACCGCGAAGTTTGACCACCCGATTTATCACAACAGCATCGACCGGATTGCCACGCGCAAGGGTAACCTGCGCGCAATACCGGCAAGGGCACGCACCATGAAAACGACAATAAATATTCTGGCAGTAAGCATTCTCGGTTTTTTGATTCAAGACACTACCCTGGCCGCAACCGTTTCGCCATCCGCCTCCCTCTCCGGCGCGCTGGCCGATACACCGGATACTCCGAAAGTACCGAACGACACCCAGGGGGAACCGGCCGCTGCGCCAACCGTCAGCCAGGAGCCCGGTACCCCCGACCCCGGCGCCGCGTTGAGAAAACTGGCCGGCCAGGGTGTGTTGCTGCGGGCCAATCTGATCAATCAGTATGCCCGCAACACCCGCGGCGGCGTTGGGCAGGGCCACACCAACGTTGGCCAATTCAACGTCGGCGCCGATCTCAATCTCGACAAGCTGATTGGCACCCACGGCAGCAGTTTTCATTTCACCGTCTACAAAGATTATGGCTCCGGCCTCAGTCATGACGTCACCGGCACCTTCCCTAAACAGCAGAATATCTACAAGAACGAATTTCCCGCCTGGCACCTGGGGCTGTTCGCCTTCGAGCAAAAACTGCTGGACGACCGACTGGATGTGGTCGCCGGCCGACTGGGTACCACCGCTTATTACGCCAAGCTGCCCACCAACTGTCAGTTTCAGAATGGCGACAACTGCGGCGTACCGCGCCTGGTCAATTCCGAATCCGGCTACAGCCTGCTGCCCTCGGCCACCTGGGGTCTCAACATGCGCTACCGCACGACCCCTCATACTTATATTGAAACCGGCGTATACGAGGTCAACCCCAGCACCGCCGCCAGTAACGGCCTGGACTTCTCCACTGCCGAGTCCACCGGCGTGACCGTGCCGCTGGAGTGGGGCTGGACCAAGCCCGGTAACTTCGATCTCAAGGTCGGCGGCTACATCAGCACCGCATCGCATTCCGACCCTTACTACAACACCGCTGGCCGTTCGCTGGGGAGTTTCGGCGGCACCGCCCGCAAGGTGAACGAGGATCGCAAGGGCGTTTATCTGCTCGGCGACAAGGTGGTCTGGCGGCCCGGTGCGGACTCGAAGCGCAACCTCGCGGTATTTGGCGGCGTGGTCCAGCAACTGGAAGATGAGGAGATCATGAAGCAGCAGTTTCTGAGCGGCGTCGTGCTGACCGGACCAATGGCATCGCGGCCGCATGACACCATCGGCTTCTCCGCGTCATTGTTCAATCTCACCGACAAGGAAACCGCCTTCCTGCGCGATTCCCGGGCCAAGGCCGGGGGCCACGGCAGCAACGATCCTCATGAGTATTCCCTGGAACTCAACTACGGTTGGCATGTCAGCCCTGGCGTAATCGTCATGCCCAACGTCCAGTACATCATCAACCCGGATAATTCCGGCATGCCGAAAACCGCAATCTTGCCCAAGAACATGCTGGTCTATGGGCTCAACGTGCAAATAAACTTCGGCGGCATGTTCGGCCTCAGCTCGCCGGGCGGCGGCGACTGAACATGGGATAGATCTGCTTCTCCCTCTCTGACTGAACCGCCCCTGGAAACCGGGGCGGTTCATAAAATCTGAAGGCCGGGTCAGTGACTATTGTCTTTGACTCGGCCATTGTATTGGTTTCTCCCTTGAAAAGGGCGGCGTAACAGTAAAGAACTTTTTTCACTAACCGGAAAGGAGTGATGTTACGCAGGGGGTGTAAACCCTCATTTTTTGCTGGAAAATTCAGCCCGATGGTGTACTATGTACATCATAAAAGTAAGGGAGTATTTAAGTGAGTCATGCAATAGAGTTTATCGAGACGGCAATGTTTACCCGGCAGATAAAGCAAATTGCCACGGACGATGACTTGAAGGATCTTCAGAAAGAATTAATCGAATTTCCGGATAAAGGCGATTTAATACAAAAAACGGGTGGGCTGCGAAAATTCAGAATGGCGACGGGGTAGCAGGGGAAAAGCGGGAGTGCCAGAGTTATTTATTTTCTTGCCACAGAAGAGGTTATCTATCTGGTTATGGCCTATCCGAAAAACATCAAAGACAGCCTGACGGATGCTGAAAAGGCAGAACTTAAAAAACTGACGAAATTACTGAAAGATGAGGTATATCATGAGCTTTTTTGACGATCTGAAAGCATCTCTTGAAGAAGCTGTTGAAATTAAAAATGGCGTTAAAGCGCCTGCACGGGTCACCAGTTATGAAGTGGCCGATGTGAAGGCTATCAGAGAACAACTCAATGTCTCACAGGGTGAGATGGCAAAGGTCCTGGGAACCAGCATTGATACCATTAAAAGCTGGGAAACAAAGCGACGCAATCCTACCGGACTGGCGGCAAAAGTTCTGGCGACTATTCGGGATAACCCGGCGTTCTTCCGGGAGCTGGCTGTACATTAGGTCTTGATGGCCGATAATATTTCCAACGATGAGAGCCCGCGGTTGCGGGCTTTTTCATTTATGCGCCGGGCATGGCGCGTAGCGCCTTGACGGGCGTTGTCCCCGGTTCGTGGTGGTCAAGGGACAGCTTAAAGGTCAAAAAAAGCCCTCTACACACCCGTCAAGGGTGTCAGTTGCAGGTATATCTGCCGGAAGGTGCGCCGTTGTTCCAGGTAGGCCTCATGACGGTTTTTATCAGGCCGATAGCTGGCCTCCAGCGGCAACGGCGGCAGAATTTCCGACCAGGGCGTATCGGTATGGCAGCTGAGCTGCGCCAATCTGGCCGCCCCCAGCGCCGGACCCACATCGCCGCCGGTGCGGTAATCCAGCTGGTGTCCGCTGATATCCGCCAGCAACTGCCGCCAGTATGCGCTGCGCGCCCCGCCGCCGATGAGGGTGATGCTGTCCGGCCGCAGTCCGGTTTCATGCAATACGTCCATCCCGTCCGCCAGACCGAAGCTGACGCCTTCCACCACCGCCCGCGCCAGCTCCGCCGGGCCGTGATCGTGGGTTAGTCCCCAAAAGACGCCGGTGGCGTTGGGGTTGTTATGGGGCGTTCTCTCCCCGGACAGATAGGGCAGGAAGAAGGCCGGCGAGATATCGGCGCGGCTGCCGGCGGCGGCGTCCAGCAAGGCCGGGACGCTGCCCAGGCCGGTGGCTTTTGCCGCCCAATCGAGGCAGGAGGCGGCGCTGAGCATCACCGACATCAAATGCCAGGTATTGGGCAGCGCGTGGCAAAAACTGTGCACCGCTTTTTCCGGATTGCTGAGAAAGCCGTCGCTGACGGCGAAATAAACGCCGGAAGTTCCCAGCGACAGCATGGCCTGGCCCTGGCGATAGAGACCGACGCCGATGGCGCCGGCGGCGTTATCGCCGCCGCCGGCCACCACCGGTACCGGCGGCATTCCCCAGCGGGATGCCAGGTCCGGCCGCAGGGTGCCGGTGACCTGGTTGCCTTCGAACAATTGCGGCATATGCCTACGGTTCAGGCCGCAGGCGTCCAGCAGCTCGTCGCTCCAGTCGCGGCGGCCCACGTCCAGCCACATCGTGCCAGCCGCATCGGACATGTCGGTGGCAAACTCGCCGGTCATGCGCCAGCGCAGGTAATCTTTTGGCAGAAGAACTTTGTCCACCCGGCTGAATATCTCCGGTTCATGCTCGGCCACCCAGCAGAGTTTGGGGGCGGTGAATCCGGGCATCATCAGATTGCCGGTTATCTGCCGGGAGCGGGGTACCGCTGTTTCCAGCGTCCGGCATTGGGCAAAGCTGCGGCCGTCGTTCCAGAGAATGGCGGGGCGCAGCACCTGCTGTTTGTTATCCAATAGCGTAGCGCCGTGCATTTGCCCGGTCAGGCCCAGGGCGCGCACCGAAGAGAGATCCTGTTTGGCCTTTAATGCCAGCATGGCCCGGTCGGCGGCCTGCCACCAGTGTTCCGGGTCCTGCTCCGACCATAGCGGGTGGGGACGGGAGACCGTCAGGCTTTCCGTATGGCTGCCCAGGATATGCTGCTGTTCGTCGAGGAGAATGGCTTTGACGCCTGAGGTACCTAGATCTATGCCGATATACATGAGGTATCCCTTAATTGTTTATAAGTAGCGCGGCTGTCGCCGCTTGGGAAAACCGATGCGGCAGCCTGTATGCCGCAGCCCGCTTTAACTGGTTCGTTGTCCGCTTGGTGATCGGGGGCCTACCGTGCCATAGGGTGTCCGGTGCAGCCTTGGTGTTAGCGGGCCTACCGTGCTGTGGGGCGCTCCGGCGGGCGGAAAAACCACGCCCGCTTCGACCCCATCGGCACGCTCTCCCTTTAACACGGTCGTTGTACGATCGGTGATCGCGGGCCGTGCTCCTTTAGCTGTATAGCACCTGATTAACGATATTTTCGAACAGTTCCTGCTGTCCGCTGTGGTGTTCCGGCGCCAGGGCGTGCTGTTGGGCGTAGGCCGCCACGTCGGCCAGGGAAAGATTGCCTTGCAGTACACGCTGTCCCAGGTCGCCGTTCCAACCGGCGTAGCGGGCTTTCACCAGTTGATCCAGCCGTCCGTCCTCAATGAATTTCGCCGCCACCTTTAATGCCAGCGCCATGGTATCCATGCCGCCGATGTGGCCGTGGAACAGATCGTATTTATCGGTGCTCTGCCGGCGCACCTTGGAATCGAAGTTCAGGCCGCCGGTGGTAAAGCCGCCGGCTTTCAGGATTTCATACATCACCAATGCGTTTTCTTCCACGCTGTTGGGGAACTGGTCGGTATCCCAGCCCGATTGCGGATCGCCGCGATTGGCGTCCACCGAGCCGAAAATTCCCAGCGCGATGGCGGTGGCGATTTCATGATGGAAGGTATGTCCCGCGAGGGTGGCGTGGTTGGCCTCCACGTTGACCCGGATCTCTTTTTCCAGACCGAACTGTTTCAAGAAGCCATATACCGTGGCGACGTCGTAATCATATTGATGTTTGGTGGGCTCCTGGGGCTTGGGCTCGATAAGCAAGGTGCCCTGGAAACCGATTTTATGTTTGTGCTCCACCACCATCTGCATAAACCTGCCGATTTGTTCCCGTTCCTGCCGCAGATCGGTGTTCAACAGGGTTTCATAGCCTTCACGGCCGCCCCATAACACATAGTTTTCGCCGCCGAGGGTCTGGGTGGCCGCCATGGCGCTGTTGACCTGCGCGGCGGCCCATGCGAAGACTTCCGGGTCAGGATTGGTGGCGGCGCCGGCGCCGTAGCGGGGATGGCTAAAGCAGTTGGCCGTGCCCCATAGCAGTTTTATGCCGGTCTGCTGCTGATGCTGCGCCAAGACTTCCGTCATGGCCGCCATGTTATCGAGATACGCCTTTACCGTATTGCTCTCCGGGATCACATCCATATCGTGAAAGCAGTAGTAAGGCGCTCCCAGTTTGCTGAAAAATTCAAAGGCCACTTGTGCTTTCAACCTCGCCTGTGCAAGGGCATCTCCCGGCTGCTGCCAGGGGCGTTGAAACGCGCCGGTGCCGAACATATCCACGCCGGGCCAGCAGAAGGTGTGCCAGTAGCACACGGCGAAACGCAAATGGTCTTCCATGCGTTTACCTAATATGATTTCATCAGGGTTGTAATGATGGAAAGCCAAAGGTTCGGTGCTCTTGGGCCCTTCAAAACGGATTTTTTCAATTTTGTCAAAGTATTGAGACATGATTATGGCTCCTCGAAAATACAGGGTCCGTTCTGAAGCGGACATGATTTAACCCGGCGTCCGGCAATAACGCCGGCGGGTTAAGGGGATTCACTGCAATTGATTCTGGTTAGAACAGCGGGGGCGATCAATTACGTTATTTCACATATGGATTCATGAAATTATTTATTGTGCGTGAGATCACATAGAATGACCGATAAAAATTATTACAAATGCAATAATGTTAAAAATTAAATCATCCGGGGCGAGAACGGCATAAAATAAGCTTTAGCTCACAGAAACCACATTTCAGTTAAATATCGTAATGGCGTTGTGAAAATTTGCAATTGCCGCCTGCTTTTTTCCCCACTAATACTAATTGGGTTTGCTGTCGATTATTTTTTAGCGGCAATACGTTGTCGTCACATTGTAAAGGTTTGTATCTTATCTTATAAAACAGCGAGTTCCCTTGCTGGTTATGTTCTTAAAAAAGCAACATAAGGAATGAAAGATGAAACTGAAAACCCTCTTGCTTTCTGCCTGTGCGGCACTGGTGTTGACCTGCCAGCCGGGTATTGCCAAACAAATCAAAATCGGCATGGCGGTGGACGATCTGCGCCTGGAACGCTGGCAGAAGGATCGGGATATTTTTGTCGATAAAGCCAAGTCCCTGGGGGCGGATGTGTTTGTTCAATCCTCCAACGGCAATGAAGAAACCCAGATGTCGCAAATTGAAAATATGATTAATCGCGGCGTGGATGTATTGGTGATAATTCCTTATAACGGGAATGTGTTAAGTAATGTTATCGCGGAAGCGAAACAGGCTGGAATAAAAGTCCTGGCGTATGACCGGATGATTAATAATGCTGATGTGGATTTTTATATCTCCTTCGATAATGAAAAAGTCGGTGAGCTACAGGCGCAAAGCGTCGTCAATCGCGTTCCCCAAGGTAATTATTTCCTGATGGGCGGGTCGCCGGTGGACAGTAATGCCAAGATGTTCCGCGCCGGTCAGATGAAAGTACTGCAACCGTTAATCGACAGCGGCAAAATCAAGGTGGTGGGCGACCAATGGGCCGATGGCTGGCTGCCGGAAAACGCGCTGAAAATCATGGAAAACGCGCTGACCGCCAATAACAACAAAATCGATGCCGTGGTGGCTTCCAATGACGCCACCGCCGGGGGCGCCATACAGGCTCTGGCGGCGCAGGGTCTGGCCGGTAAAGTGGCTATTTCCGGGCAGGATGCCGATCTGGCCGGCATCAAACGTATTATTCAGGGTACCCAAACCATGACGGTCTATAAACCCATCAAGCAGGAAGCCTCCAATGCCGCCATTATCGCTATAGAGCTGGCCAAGGGTGAAAAACCCAAATCCAACGCTTCGCTGAACAATGGCTTGCGGGCTGTCCCTTCCTATCTGTTGACACCTATTGCGGTGGACAAGAGCAATATCGACAGCACCGTGATTGCCGACGGTTTCCATAAGAAGTCCGAGCTGAACTGATCCGCCGTTACGCCGATTGTTGTTTGTGACGTGAATTATACCCCTAAATAATTCAAGTTGTAGGAAAGCCAACGCACCTGCAGCTTGAAGTATGACGGGTATATGTGGGCCGCCGAACCGGGCGGCCTTGCTGCGGAGGGAAATTATCATGGCGTCTGTGTTACTGGAAATGAGAAATATCACCAAGCGGTTCGGTGTGGTAAAGGCGGTGGATAATGTGTCCCTGAGCGTTGAACCGGGCCAGGTATTGTCGTTATGCGGTGAAAACGGTTCGGGCAAGTCCACCCTGATGAAAGTGTTGTCGGCGGTGTATCCTTACGGCACCTTCGAGGGAGAGATTCTGTTCGGCGGCGAGCCGCTGGTGGCCCACGGCGTGCGCGACACGGAGCAAAAAGGGATCGCCATTATTCACCAGGAACTGGCGCTGGTGAAGCAGATGACGGTGCTGGAAAATATTTTCCTCGGCGCCGAATGGGCCAAATATGGCGTTATGGATTACGACAATATGTACCTGCGCTGTATCCGTATGCTGGCGCAGGTGAAACTGGATATCGATCCCAATACCCGCGTCGGGGAGCTGGGGCTGGGGCAACAGCAACTGGTGGAGATTGCCAAGGCGCTGAACAAGCAGGTTCGCCTGCTGATTCTGGATGAACCCACCGCCTCCCTGACCGAAAGCGAAACCGCCATCTTGCTGGATATCGTCAACGACCTGCGCAATCACGATATCGCCTGTATTTATATTTCCCACAAGCTTAACGAGGTCAAGGCCATCTCGGATGTGATTTGCGTCATCCGGGACGGTAAGCATATCGCGACCCGGGCGGCCGAGGGCCTGAGCGAAGAGGACCTGATCCGGATGATGGTGGGGCGCGAGCTCACCGAGCTTTATCCCCATGAACCCCATGCCGTCGGCGAGGAAATTTTGCGGGTGGAGGGATTGACGGCCTGGCATCCGGTGAATCAGCATATCCGGCGGGTGGACAATGCCGCCTTTAGCCTGCATAAAGGGGAAATCCTCGGCGTCGCCGGCCTGGTTGGGTCGGGCCGCACCGAGCTGGCGCAGTGCCTGTTCGGCTGCTATCCCGGCCGCTGGGAGGGCCGGATCACGCTGCACGGCAAGCCGGTTCGTTTCAGCAACTGCCGGCAGGCCATGGCCCATGGAGTGGCCATGGTGCCGGAGGACCGCAAAAAAGACGGTATCGTGCCGATCATGAGCGTGGGCTCCAATATTACCCTGGCGGCCCTCAGCCAGTTCAGCGGATCCCTTAGCGTCGTGGATGAGGCCGGCGAACAGGCGGCCATCCGCGACGCCATTGCGCGTCTCAAAGTGAAAACCACCTCGCCGGAGCTGGCCATCGGCCGCCTGAGCGGCGGTAATCAGCAAAAAGCCATCCTGGCGAAATGCCTGTTGCTGAATCCGGCAATCCTGATCCTTGACGAGCCGACGCGCGGTATCGATATCGGTGCCAAGCAGGAAATTTATCGCTTGATAAACCAGCTGGTACAGCAGGGTATCGCGGTCATCATGATCTCTTCGGAACTGCCGGAGGTCCTTGGCATCAGCGATCGGGTGCTGGCGATGCACCAAGGGGTAATCAAAGCCGATCTTATCAACCGCGACCTGACACAGGAACAGGTAATGGAAGCGGCACTCAGGAGTGACTCCCATGTTGAAAATCACGCGGTCTGACCGCTTGGCGGCTACCGGCGATACTGCCGCCGGCAAAAACAAGCCATTAAATTTACAGGTATTCGTTATGTTGGCCGCTATCGTGGTCATTATGCTGTTCTTTACCTTTACCACCGAGGGAGCCTATCTCAGCGCCCGCAATATCTCCAATCTGCTGCGGCAAACCTCCATTACCGGCATCTTGGCGGTGGGGATGGTGTTTGTGATTATCTCCGCCGAAATCGATTTGTCGGTGGGCTCCATGATGGGCCTGCTGGGCGGGGTGGCGGCGATATTCGATGTCTGGCTCAAATGGCCGCTGACGCTGACCATCCTGGTGACCCTGTTGCTGGGATTGCTGCTGGGGGCCTGGAACGGATGGTGGGTGGCCTATCGCAAAGTGCCGTCATTTATCGTCACCTTGTCCGGTATGCTGGCCTTTCGCGGCATACTAATAGGTATAACCAACGGCACCACCGTCTCTCCCACCTCGGCGGCCATGTCGCAAATAGGGCAGAGCTATTTGCCGGACGGTACGGGGTTCGGCATCGGTTTTATCGGCCTGGTGCTGTTTATCGCCTGGCAATGGCGCCGGCGCGGCAAACGCCAGGGCCTTGGCTTATCGGTTCCCACCCGCACCGGGGATCTCGCCCGGCAGGTTATCACCGCGGTCGTGGTATTGGGGGCTGTGTACCTGCTGAATGATTATCGCGGCGTACCCACGCCGGTGCTCCTTCTGGTGGCGCTGATGCTGGCGGGATTGTTCCTGGCGGCCCGCACCGCCTTCGGCCGCCGGATTTACGCCATCGGCGGCAATATCGATGCCGCCCGGCTGTCCGGGGTGAACGTGGAGCGCACCAAGCTGGCTGTATTTGCCATCAACGGTTTGATGGTCGCCGTGGCGGGTCTAATCCTCAGTTCCCGCCTGGGGGCCGGTTCGCCCTCCGCCGGCAATATCGCGGAGCTGGACGCCATCGCCGCCTGCGTTATCGGCGGCACCAGCCTGGCGGGCGGCGTCGGCAGCGTGGCCGGCGCCGTAATGGGGGCCTTTATCATGGCGTCGCTGGACAACGGCATGAGCATGCTTGATGTGTCCACTTTTTGGCAATATATCGTCAAAGGCGCCATTTTGCTATTGGCGGTTTGGATGGATACCGCCACCAAAAAGCGGGCCTAGCCGTACGGCAATAGATGATCCGGGCAAATCGAGCTCCCAGGGAGGGGTTCACGGCGTGTTTACGATCTGGCAGCCTGTCTCGACCGGACACTATGTCAACAAGCTCGGGGGGCGGATACGCCCCTTTTGTCATGGGAGGGTGTTTCACGTTTTTTATTTGATGGCGTGCTTATCCCCTAAATCGGTTATTTTATTGTATACCTATGGTCAATATCATTAATTAGGGGGTTATGTAAAATGAAGACATGAATATATCATTGATAAAGGGGTGCAATATATCAAGGATATTAATTAATAAGAATCTGAATGGACAATCGCGAATTTCAAGTGCCTCAACGCCCTTAACGTCGAGACAATCAGCCGATGATATTGAATGAGTTTTATTATGACGTTAAATTGAATCCCGTACCGGCAGTATTGGGCATTATCATTAGCGCTATCGGCTTTGTCACGACCTTCCTCACCTTGGCGTTATTCATTTCTGATTTTCGTACCGACAGGTTTTATCCCGATTATCGCCACATTTATCGGCTTGAATCCCAGCTTTTATTGCCTAACGGCGTCCGGGTCCGTTCCGCGCAGGTGCCGCTGCCCTTGATCGACGCGTTGAAAAAAGAGCCGGGAATTACATCCGTCAGTTATGCCCACCGTTTTTTCACTACGATCCGCAGTGAAGGGCGGGTAATGTCCGACGTGGAAATTTTCGCGATCAGCCCTGAATTTTTAACCCGATTGAATCCTTACCGGCAGTCTCTGGCCCCGCTGGAGGCCCACGAAATTTATATTACCCCGGCCTTCAACCGGCGATATCTCGGCTTCTCTTCGCCCCGCGGCAAAATAATCGAGGTGGGAAATCAAGGGAAATTCATCATCAAGGACGTGGTGGAACCTCATAAAGACAGCAGCCAAAACATGCCGATAATGATCGCCTTTTCACCCTGGATGATGGAGGGTTATGACGATAAGCGCCGTGACTGGTACAACAACCAGGTTTATGCTTTTATCCATTCGGCGTCGCCGCAAACCTTCGATAATCGCCTACTTGACCAGGTGGTTGAACGCTATGCGCCGCAATTGCCCGGTGCGCCCGCTACTCCCGCACAATCTCTTCATTTCAGCGCCCGCAATATCCTGGCTATGCACTATGGTCAGGGTTTTCCTGATGAATTGGCCGCCGTGCATTCCATGGCATTGTTGCATACCCTTTATGGCGCGGCGATATTTGTACTGCTAACCACCCTGGTAAATTTTCTCTCCATAAACGGCATTATCAATGCCGCCAAAAGAAGCAGTCTGCATATCAAGCGCTGCATCGGCGCCTCGGATAAACAAATCCTCGCGGAATACTGCGGTATCATCTTCCCTCAATTTCTCTGCATCATGATTCTGGCCCTGGGAATGCTGCTGGGATCCGCGCTATTGTCCGAACCGATACTGGCGTTATTGCATCAAGTTCCCTGCCGGCTGCAGGTTGGGGTATTTATATCCGTGTCGCTGATAATGGGTGGCATGATTGTTCTGAGCCAATGGATTTACCTTCGCCTGTTTGTCTTTAGCGTAA
The DNA here is from genome assembly GCF_047324255.1 of Sodalis sp. RH15. NCBI lineage: Bacteria > Pseudomonadati > Pseudomonadota > Gammaproteobacteria > Enterobacterales > Bruguierivoracaceae > Sodalis > Sodalis sp. RH15. The sequence continues at coordinate 5,440,102 of NZ_CP178738.1, read as the reverse complement.
GAAATACACGCGGGGATGCCCGTTTTGAAAGCAAGGCAACTTATTATATCAATAAGCTGTCCATGGTGGCCCAGCTATTGCTTTCCGGAAGCATGGTTTATATTTGGGCCGGCGCCATAGCGCAAAACCACTATGTTATGGACACCGACTTCGGATATCACAAAAAAAATCTGCTGACTTTTGAAATTAATGAGCCGTTGCGCTCTCTCGCAATGTTGCGGATGTTGCAAGACCGGCTAAAGGAAACCACCGGTACATCCAATATTGCATTAAGCAGCTGGCGGCCCTTTGATATGTCCCCAGCGGTGATGACGGTACAGCATGGCCGGCAGCAGCAGGATCAGTCCGTCGCCATTAACGCCTTTTCCGCAGACCGTAACTTCCCCCTGGTGTGGGGCCTGGAGACCCTGGCCGGCAAAGAAAACGCCGTCAGTGAAAGCCGGGATCCGGCAATCCTTCACGTCATTGTCACCCGGGCGTTTATGAATGCGATGGGACAGTCCTCCTATGATGAAGTGATGAATAACACCTTTTATATTGATCTCAACGGAAAGAAAAAAGCGCTGCGTGTGCTGCGTATCGTGGACAATATCTACCTCGGCGAGCGGACAACATTACCGCAGCCGTTAATGATATTTATAAAAGACAACATCGAAAAATATGGCTCGATTAAATATTCCACGCGTCGGCAACGGGATAACATCATCTCGCAGCTCCAGGATTATGGGCTTTCCGAGAGTCAAATAGTATTGGTGGATGATTTGCACCGCCGGCATTTTAAAAACCATCTGTTGATAACCAATGTAATACGCCTGGTGGCGGCGCTTTCTCTGCTGTTGCTGCTGGGCAGTGCCGTGATTATCGGTATATCCGAGGCCGTCCGGCTGAATAAGACCCTGAAAATCATGGAAGCGGTGGGCGGCTCGGTCTATACCGGCATCGTTTTCTTTTTGCAGCAAAACATGGCGCCGCTGCTTATATCCTCCGCCCTTGCTTTTATAGTAGGTTTTGGTTTTTTACATCGCTGGCTCAAGCGATATGACCTGGTGACCGGGTTAACCTATACCTATGCACTCGCCGCGCTGCTGCTGCTGACTCTGGGCGTGGCGGCGGTGATGGCGTTGTCGCTGATGGCGGGCGGTCGGTGGTTCCGGGCCACAGGGCGCACGCAGAAGGGGGAGGCATGGATGTAAAGCTGGAAAAAAAATCCTTCATACATTGGCGGTCCAAATGGCTGGCCTGGGGTGCGTTACTGTTATTTATTTCACTGTGCGGGTTCATGTATCGATTGGCCACCGCGGATAATTTTTTGCGGGTGCCTTCTTCCGGGGTGAAATTTCATGAGATCAAACGCGGCTCGTATAATGATACGTTGGTGACACGGGCTGTCGCCATTCCAAATGAAAGCGTGGTTGTCTCCTCCGAACGGGGCGGGAAAGTGGTGGAAATTTACAAATTTTCCTCCGGTTTTGTCAAAAAGGGAGAGGTTATCGCCCGGCTGTCCAATTATGATTTTGTTTTACAGGTGACCTCCCGTATCGCTGATGCCACTGAGCAAATTAATAACTTACGTAATATGCGTATGCTGCTTGAACGCAATAGCCGCGACACCAAAATAGAACTCGAGAAATCGGGCTATAACTTAATGAAAACAAAAAAGGAACTTCAAAGGAATAAAAAATTGTACGAGAAATCCATCATTGAAAAAGCCAAATATGAAAACCTGGTGGATGAGCTGGCATATTGGAAAAAGACCTATGAAATCCTATCCGAACATAATGAACAGCAAGCCATCATTTTGCCCCATCAATATCGGGAGATAGACGAATCCATCAAACGTCTGGGGAAATTGGTTGATCTGATCAAAGGCGGTTTGGAACAGCTTACGATAGTCTCCCCCATAGAGGGTACGCTCACCGCTCTGGATATTAAAATCGGCCAGCAAATCAAACCCGGCGAAAAAGTCAGCGTAGTGGATAATTTGCATTCCTACTACTTTGAGGCCGCCTTCAGCGAGTATTACCTCGATAAAATAAAGCCGAAGGTGAATGTAATGGCTGATGCCGGCGGCATTAGCATCCCGCTGACCATCGAGACGGTTTCATCGGTAGTAGATAACGGCAAGTTCAAAGCGAAGCTGCTGATGTCCCGGCCCAGACAGATTGCATTGAAACGCGGCCAGTCCATTGATCTGCGCGTCTCTCTGGGCACCTCCCGCAATGCGCTGCTGGCGCCCTCGGAAGCGATATTCTTTCAGGACGGCCAGGCCATGGTGTATGTCTTTGATAAACAGACGCGGCGGGCGGTGAAAACCCCGGTGAAGATCAAGCGCCAAGGGGCGGCGCAATCAGAAGTTATCGATGGCCTGGCCGAGGGACAGCAGGTGGTGACCTTCGCTGACAACGACTATGAAAAATCCAACATCATCGAGTTCGATTGATATGATTAAATTGGAACATGCCGGAAAATTCTATCTCACCAAGACCATCAAAACGCTGGCGCTTAATAATGTGGATCTTGCCATTATCCCTGGGGAATTCCTGTCGGTCATGGGCCCCTCCGGCTCGGGAAAATCCACCTTGCTGAACGTTCTGGGTTTATTCGAGTCCCTGGATACAGGGCGTCTTACCCTGGATGGCGAAGTGGTGGAAGGGCTCTCTTATTCCCAAAAAATAGCACTGCGGCGGCGCTTGATAGGCTATATTTTTCAGTCCTTCAGCCTTATTTCCCATATGACGGTAAATGAAAATGTCGCCCTGCCGCTTAAGTATCGAAATGTGCCCAAAACGGAGCGTAAAGCGCGGGTCAAGCAGACTTTGGAGACGTTTGGACTGACCCCAAGGGCGGAACATTACCCGTCTCAGCTTTCGGGCGGCCAGCAGCAGCGGGTTGCCATTGCCCGCGCCATGATCTCACATCCGGCGCTGATCCTGGCCGATGAGCCCACCGGCAATCTGGACAGTAAAAACAGCCGGGCGGTACTTGAGCAGCTTAAAAAAATCAATGGGCAGGGAACCACAGTGGTAATGGTGACCCATTCGCGGGAGGCGTCCAGCTATGCCGGGCGCGTTCTTATGATGCGGGATGGCCGGCTTGACAGCCATTGACAAGCCACCCCGGTTAGCCGGGGACAATGACGAATTCGTCCGGCGAATGGCCTTGATTACCGGCTTTGTCGATGCGCCTCGCCTCGGGCTGGATTTACCCCTGGATATCAAGGGCGCCGCGTTTCAGCCGCGGGTCTGGCAGGCTTTGCAGGACATTCCCCCCGGCAGCACGTTAAGCTATGCCGAGGTGGCAAAACGCATCGGCATGCCCATCGCCGTTCGCGCCGTGGCCGGCGCCTGCGCCGCCAATACGCTGGCGGTGGCCATCCCCTGCCATCGGGTGGTGCGCAGCGGCGGGACCTTGTCCGGCTATCGCTGGGGTATCGAACGCAAAAGACGTTTGCTGGTAATCGAGGGGCAACGCTGAAGAGTTTCGCATAATAACGCGACGTTTTGTCCGTCCATGTGCATGACCCGGATTTCATTGCTTTATCAAGATGGCGCGCAATAGCTGGTTTGATATAGTATATAATTGGAATAAAAATGCAGCGATTATAATTAATTATCTTATCAGTATTCTGTAGTACCCCGTTCAGGATATTGATAATTAATCAAGAGATGCAAAAGCGCCTTCTGTTCTAATTCAATAAAAGGATTATTCAGACAGGCATCTCTTTCAGTCATAAGCGGACTCGGAAATTCTGCCGGAATATCAAGGCTGTCTCCAAACTGTTTAACGAGACGATGGTAGGGTGATATATTATGTCAGTGTGCCGTATCATATGCGATACGCAGTATGAATGTGGATTATTGGAAGATCTGTTAGAGATGTGTTTAACTTGGCTGTTATAGGATTTTGCTGATTCGTACTTTAACCCAATTTTGTAGTATAAGGTCTTAAGTAATTGATTACAACGGCAAGCAAAAAACAATAATCGATAAAGATTCATCTGTAGGATGTATTCATTGGCTAATGCCTGAAAAAACAATAAAAATAAATTTATTTTAACTGGCTGTCAGGCCCGACACAAAACGACAGGAGTTGTTATAAGCGTAAATATAGTTAATAAAACGGGCTATAGCTTAATCTTTATCCCTGATTGAAACGGTGAAAATTTGTTTTAGTGAAGTACGCTCAAAATAAGTCATTAGTTAGTAGTGAATTATTTATTCATATGGCCGAAACAGTATAAATAGGATTGAGGACAACATTATGCAAATTACCGGAAATACACAACCACCCGCAACTTCACAGCCAAACGAAACCCGCACCGGCGCGAGTAGTCAGAGCACTGATCCATCATCGGGATTTTTCCTGAATGTGGCGACGCAAAAATTTTCCAGCGCGCGAAACAACCCTGATGGGCGACAATCATCTTCATCTTAATCTTCATCTTCTTCCCGTCCGTCCACCCCGGATTCTGACCACGGCGATTGGACAGAAGTTAACGGTGATGTGATTGCCAATAGCGGTGATGTTTATATAGCGGAAAATATAGGTAAAATAGAATCGGTGAAAAATTATGGGGCGGGAAACACCGATAATCTTAATAATTTGGAAGAAATCATCAAAAAATCCGTAAATTGCAAGGGCGATCTTGTCGCTAACACAGGCGACGTCATTAAATCCAAAATAATAGGCGATATAACTTCGACGAGACATTATCATTCCGACGATATTAATTTAGATGAACGTTTTGAACGTTTGAATAAGATTTTGGAAAATGCCGATGGCATTCAGGGAGATATAATCGCCAATAACGGTGATTCTATTAAGGCGGATACGATTGGCCTATTAAATCTGACTTCCACTTTTTTTTCGAGCGGATCGACATTTACGAGCCGTCATGACAAAAATAAAATCAAGACCCCTGGGAATCCAGCAAATAAAGACATTGCCCGTTCTGCTGGTGCAAACTCCACTCAAGGATCATCAAACAATGCCGGGGTCAGACCGGGTCCCTCAACCGGAACGACTAACGTTTTCGGCGGAGAGAGTTCTTTCATAAGGACAGAGAAAGTAACTGGCACCATTTCCAGTTGTGAAAATATAAATGGTTTGAAGTCCCATGACGTTCATAGAGTTCCGCGGACGGGGATCATAATGAGCTCTAAGGGCACTGTCGAAACTTATAACCACGGAAAACCGGTGTAATAGCTCTTTTATAACGCTGCTTGAAACACACCACCCGGCTTGGGGAAATCTCCCGCGGGCCGGGTTTGTTTTATGCCCGCGCCAACCCCTGTCCCAACGGCGCGCATCAGTTGGCAATCGCCATGCTCACCGTCATATGCCTTCCGTAAAATACCGCCCGGCCGATGAGCTCGCCGCCGATAATCAGCACCAGTCCCAGCGCCAGCCCAGCAGCGGTCCGCCGGTAAATACCGTCAGCACGAAACCAAGAGGGGTATAAACGGTATCCCAGGTGGGCACGGTATCTATCATATAGACCCGGCCCATGGCATATATCATATAGACCCGGCCCATGGCATATAAAAACAGCGAGCCGGCGGCGATCTCGTTGGACAGCAGCGAGGCGCCGATGCGGTTTAATGAATTCAAGGCCCGCAGCGGCGAACCCAGATGCATCATGGAGGCAAGGAATCCCAGCCCCATCAATAGCCATAAAAAGAACATCGACAGATGCACTTTGCGGGCGCCCGCCGCCGTCAGGTTACCCGCCAACAGCACCATGGCCATGATCAGGTAACCGCCAATCACGCACTGGCCCGCCACGGTGAAAAACATCAGCGGCCACTCCGACCATCCGTTACCCATATTAAACCTCCTTAGGATTGGCAAGATAACCGGTGGTATCACCCAGCGGATGGCCGTTTTATTTTTACCGCCTGTTCAAATCCATTACCGCACTGACGCCTAGGGCCTATGCTTCAGCCGGCCGTGGCCGGCGCCGCCAACCAGCTGGAGGTGGCCATCCCCTTACATCTGGTGGTGCGCAGCGGCGGTGCGCTGTCCGGCTAGCGCTGGAGGATTGAACGCAAGCGGTTTCTGATTGAAAAGGAGACTAAAATAGCAAAATCGTAGATAAGGTTATTTCAGCGAAGGCGAAAATTTATTATGCTCGCTGGTACGTATTTTATCCGCAATGGTACGCTTCATAACTCACGTTTAGAATAAAGTTGTTAAGCGTTCGTTTAATTAATTCTTATTATAATCAACGCTCAGTTTATAGTGCTTTTTTTGTTAAAGGCATATGATCACATCAAGTTTTAAGAGAATAATATTATGAATATTTCAAGCCCCTCATTATCCTCAATCATAGCTACCGGCAGTAATTGTCCAACAAGTAATAATATGCGTGGTGGTATTCAAAAGATAGCGGAAAGATTGTCTTCTGATATTTTTTCGAATGGAAATGATATTAATTTGATAAGCTGTTTTACTAATGAGGGAGACAATACAATAACAATCGATAGTCAGCAAGGTCGTATATCAATAGAAAACGGTGAAATGAATGCCAATGTTAAATCAACCACTGGAAACGTCGAGATAAAGGGAGCGAATTTAAAAGCGATAAGTACTGAACAAGGCGCTGTTGAGCTGTCCGAAAATGCAAAAGTTGCCGCCATAGAAACTAAGAAAGAGACCGGTTCTATCAAGGTGTACGATAGTGAAGTTGAAAATAGTATTACTACTACTCAAGGATTTGTTGAGCTAATCAGCGGTTCGAAAGCAAAAAGCATTAAAACCACATGCGGAAGCGGTATCGTCATAGTCACCGGAAGTGAAGTTATTGATGATGTCCGAACTATCGGCGGGAAGGTCCGACTCTTTGGAAAATCAACGGTGGGCACGATTGCTACCTTATGTAGGGGTGCCGATGTCTTAGTGGAATACAGTTCTGTTAAAAATGAAATTAAAACCGACGGTGGCTCCGTTAAACTTGAAAGTGACGCAAAAGTAAAAAAAATTAAGACCAATCAACAATCCGGGTCAGTCACATTGGATAATTCTGATGCTGAAGAAATTGAAACAACAAGCGGAAATATTTTCATTAAAGGTTCTACCTGCTATATGCCGGAAAAATTGATAACGGACTCCGGTGAAATCACAGTCGAAAGAATTAAAACCGACAAAAACACATGCATTGAGCAAAAAACAGGTAAAACAGTTTTTAAAAATACTGTTCATAAAGCAAAGATTACAACGAATAGCAAAAATACGGTTATTGATGAAAAATCAAGCTTGAACCATCTCCATTGGGTTATACCTGAAAAGCCTTGTGAGAAAAATAATCCCACAACAAGTCATGAAATCCCTAAGAAAAGGTTTGCTGGTTCAATCACCTTTGGTAATAGTTATACAAATTGCAGGGCCAAATCAATTGTGGATAACACTCAGATCTTTTTTGGTCCACAGCCCGATAAATACCAGATTGATGTTTCCAACTCTGTTAATATAGAAAAAAATATTTTTGAAATCTTTCTTTACGGGAAGATTTCGACACTAACGGTGGATAATTCGGCTAACCCGGATGCTAAATTACAGTTGGTCACTAAAGGTACCGGCAGTGTGGATTATATAGATAATATTATCGAGGTGGTTTCATAATTCCAAAAACGTTGTTTTGCTGGTAATAAAAGATCAGAAATAAAAAGGAAAGCGAGAGAAAAAGGCTTTAAGAATATCAATTTAGGTATTTTTAGAGCTCATTGCAATAGAAGAGATGGAGTAAAACAATATGCAAATTTCAGGAAATTCACAGCCAGGCACCAGTCCAGCCACTGCGAATCAATGCGCTCATTCATCCGGTACAGATGTATTAGAAAATTCATTAAAAATTAAAATCTGAATGAAATTTTAAACCTAGCCGAAAATGTTAAAGGCAATGTATATGCTAATGTCGGTGACGTTCTCATTGCGGATACAATAACAGGGTCCTTAACCCTAAGTTACAGTTCTGTTGCAAGCCGCGCCGAATCCCAGAAAAAAGTGAAACAATAAATTTTTCATGGCAAATCTGATGGGTTAGAAAACCGGTCGCCTAAGCCGGCAGGTTCCACAGTTAGCGCAATAAGACCAACGGCCAGCCTGAAGCATGGAGATCATGCATCAGCTGGCAATCGCCATGCCCACCGTCATATGCAAGCCGTAGAATACCGCCCGGCCGATGAGCTCGCCGCCGATAATCAGCACCAGTCCCAGCGCCAGCCCGGCTACAGGCGGCGTTTTGCCGCGGGCCACCGGCCAAAGCCAGCAGGCCAGTCCCAGTACCAGCAGCAACACCCTTCCCGCCATCAGCAGGCCGTAATCGGGGACCATTGCCGAGGCCTGCTGTACCGAACTGTGGATAGCGGCCAGACCGGCGGCCTGCATCATTACCGCCGCCACGCTTATCATCACCGCGATAACGCTTACCCAGGGCAGGTAGCGCCAGCCCGGACCGCTGATGCCCGCGCCCTGCAATAGCAGGCAGCCCAGCAGCGGTCCGCCGATAAATACCGTCAGCACGAAACCAAGAGGGGTATAAACAGTATCCCAGGTGGGCACGGTATCTATCATATAGACCCGGCCCATGGCATATAAAAACAGCAGGCCGGACAGGGCGGTGATCACCAGCCATATGCTACCCGCCATCCGGGGCATGCGATTAAGCACAGCTATCAGCCAGTAGATGCCTCCTAGAGCGAAAAACAGCGAGCCGGCGGCGATCTCGTTGGACAGCGGCGAGGCGCCGATGCGGTTTAATGAATTCAAGGCCCGCAGCGGCGAACCCAGATGCATCATGGAGGCGAGGAATCCCAGCCCCATCAATAGCCATAAAAAGAACATCGACAGATGCACTTTGCGGGCGCCCGCCGCCGTCAGGTTACCCGCCAACAGCACCATGGCCATGATCAGGTAACCGCCAATCACACACTGGGCCGCCACGGTGAAAAACATCAGCGGCCACTCCGACCATCCGTTACCCATATTAAACCTCCTTAGGATTGGCAAGATAACCGGTGTTATCACCCAGCGGCCGGCTGCCGGCGTTGGGCTTGATAACCAGATTGGGCTGGGTAAACATCGGGTCGGGCAGCGGCGCCACCGCGGCCAGATCGCCGTATTTGTCGCGCAAGTCGCCGATGGGCGCCAAATCAAGCGCCCGCAACGGGCAGGATTCCACGCAAACGGGTTTTTGCCCCACCGCCACCCGTTCATGGCAGCCGTCGCATTTAGTCATATGGCCTTTCTCGGCGTTGAACTGCGGCGCGCCGTAAGGACAGGCCATATGGCAGTAGCGGCAGCCGATACAGATATCTTCGTTCACCACCACGAAGCCGTCGTCGCCTTTATGCATGGCGCCGCTGGGACACACCTTGACGCAGGCGGGATCTTCGCAGTGGTTGCAGGCAATGGAAAGATAATAGGCAAAAACATCCTGATGATAACCGTAGCCGTCTTGCTGCCAACTGCCGCCGGCATATTCATAGACGCGGCGAAAGCTGACATCGGGGCCCAGATTTTTGTAATCCTTGCAGGCGAGCTCACAGGTTTTGCACCCGGTACACCGGCTTGAATCAATATAAAAACCGTATTGCGTACTCATCGGCTACTCCTAAACCTTCTCTATCTCAATCAGGTTGGTATGCTGCGGGTTACCCTTGGCCAGCGGCGACGGGCGCTGGGTAGTGAGGGTATTGATGCAGCCGCCGTGATCAATCTTGTCCCCCGCCATATCGGCCTGGTGCCAAGCCCCCTGTCCGATGGCGGTGACGCCCGGCAGGATGCGCGGCGTGACCTTGGCGAAGATCCGGATTTCACCCCGGTCGTTAAATACTCGCACCCGATCGCCGTTATTGATATTTCGGGTTTGCGCGTCCAGCGGGTTGATCCAGACTTCCTGTGGACAGGCCGCCTGCAATACGTCGATGTTGCCGTAAGTAGAGTGAGTGCGCGCCTTATAGTGGAATCCGGCCAGCTGCAGCGGGAAACGTGAGCGCAGCGGATCGTTCCAGCCTTCGAAGGTGCTGGCATACACGGGCAGCGGGCTGATGACTTCGTCCGCTTTCAGTTCCCATGTGGCGGCGATGGCGGCCAGGGCGGTGGAATAAATTTCGATTTTGCCGGTAGGGGTCTTTAGCGGATGGGCCTGGGGGTCCTGGCGGAAATCCCTGTAGGCGACAAAATGTCCGTCCGGGTCACGGCGTTTATAAATCCCCTGGGCCTTCAACTGATCGTAAGAGGGCAGCAGGGGATCTTTCGCCAGCATCTTGCCGTAGAGAAACTGCAGCCATTCGGACTGGCTGCGCCCTTCGGTAAACTTCTGTTCGATGTCCGGCCCCAGCCGCTGCGCGATTCCTTTGGTTATCTCATAGATGGAGCGCCGTTCGAATTTCGGCGTGGTGGAGGGCTGGCCGAAGATCAAATACCCCATATTGCCGGCATAGTCATTGGGCACGATATCTTCCTGTTCGGTGGTCATCATGTCCGGCAGCAGGATATCGGCATACTTCGCCGAAGAGGTCATAAAGTTTTCGATAACCACAATCATCTCGCAGTCCTGCTCGTTTTGCAGAATCTTGTGGGTACGGTTGATATCGGAGTGCTGGTTCACCAGGGTATTGCCGGCATAGTTCCAGATAAACTTAATGGGCACATCCAGCTTGGCCTTGCCTTTGACGCCGTCCTTCAGGGCGGTCATTTCCTTGCCGCGATAGATGGCGTCGGTCCACATGAATACCGGGATCTGGGTTTTAACCGGGTTTTTCAGCACCGGCATACGTTCGATGGTAATGGTGTAGGTGGATTCACGGGCGCCGCTGTTGCCGCCGTTGATACCCACATTGCCGGTGAGGATCGGCAGCATGGCGATGGCGCGCGCCGTCTGTTCGCCGTTGGCCTGCCGCTGGGGTCCCCATCCCTGGCAAATATAGGCCGGTTTGGCGCCGCCGATTTCACGAGCCAGCTTGATTATCTGATCCCGCGGGATGCCGGTGATTTTTTCCGCCCAGAACGGCGTTTTGGCGGTCTTATCGTCCCCTTGGCCTAAGATATAGGCTTTATAGTGGCCGTTGGCCGGTGCGCCGGCGGGCAGGGTTTTTTCGTCGTAACCGACGCAATAGGTATCGAGAAACGCCTGATCCACCAAATTCTCGGTAATCAACACCCAGGCGAGGGCCGAGACCAGCGCCGCGTCGGTGCCGGGGCGGATGGGAATCCATTGGTCCTCCCGCCCGGCGGCGGTATCGGTATAACGCGGGTCGATAACAATCATGCGGGCGTTGGAGCGTTCACGGGCCTGCTCCAGATGGTAAGTGATGCCGGCGCCGCTCATGCGGGTTTCCGCCGGGTTATTGCCGAACATCACCACCAGCTTGGTATTGACGATGTCCGAGGTGCTGTTGCCGTCGTTGCTACCGTAGGTGTAAGGCATGGCGGCGCTGATCTGCGCCGTGCTGTAAGTGCCGTATTGCTGCAGGGAACCGCCGTAGCAGTTCATCAGCCGGGTCACCAGCGAGCCAGACGGGGAGGAGCGGGTAAAGTTGCCGCCGGTGATGCCCGATGAATAATGGATATACACCGCTTCGTTGCCGTAGTCTTTGACGATGCGTTTGAGATTATCGGCAATGGTATCCAGCGCCTCGTCCCAGCTGATGCGAACAAATTTGCCTTCACCACGCTTACCCACCCGTTTCATCGGATATTTAAGCCGGTCGGGATGGTTCATCCGGCGGCGTATGGATCGGCCGCGCAGGCAGGCGCGCACCTGATGATCGCCATAAATATCCTGACCGGTGTTATCCGTCTCAACCCAGTAGACTTCGTTATCGCGGGTATGCAGACGCAGCGCGCAGCGGCTGCCGCAGTTCACCGAGCACATGCTCCAGACCGTCTTATCGTCTGCCCCGGCCGCCGGGATCGGGGCCATGGCGCTACGGGCGAATGTGAAGGGTAACTGCAGCGCGCTGCTGGCGATAAGCAGTCCTCCCGCCGCCATGCCGCCTTTCACCAGGCTGCGCCGGCTGATGCCCGACTCGGCCAGGGCGGTTAAAAGAAAGTTTTCCTTCATCTGCCATCCCCCGATATATTTTTATCATCCTGTCTGCCGGCGGCACGGATATACATAGTGTGCTTATGGTTCTTTGATGAATTACTTTTATGATGATGAATGAAAAATAATCAGCGAATATTGTTCTCGGACAATTTTGTTATAAAAACCCCGTTTTTTAAAAAGCAAAAAATATGATCCGTTAGGTAATTTATTATATAACGGTGCGATAAATGAGATGATTTATAAAGGCGGCACAGCCTTAACCCGAAAGCGATAACTGAATATTTCCTGTTAACAACGGGTTGGCTGTTTACCGGGGGAGGGTGGCTTCACAAGGCGAAGCGCATGCCGCTATACTGTATTTAATTACAGTATTCAGGCGAGCGCATCCATGTATGCCCTGGTAGACATCAATTCCTTTTACGCATCCTGCGAGACGGTATTCCGGCCGGAGCTGCGGGACCGGCCCGTCGTGGTGCTCAGTAATAACGACGGCTGTGTGATTGCCCGTTCGGCGGCGGCCAAACGGTTGGGCATCAATATGGCCGAGCCCTATTTCAAAATCCGCGAGCATCTTGCCCGCCACGGCGTGGCGGTCTTTTCCAGTAACTATGCCCTATATGCCGACATGTCCCAGCGTGTGATGACCCTCCTTGAGGAGATGGCGCCGGCGGTGGAAATCTACAGTATCGATGAAGCTTTCCTCGACCTCACCGGCGTCAGCGCGTGCGCCTCTTTGGAACAGTTCGGACGCGAGGTGCGGCAAACCCTGCTGCAGTGTACCAAGCTCACCTCCGGGGTGGGCATCGCCCCTAGCAAGACCCTGGCCAAACTGGCGAATCATGCGGCCAAGAAGTGGCGTAAGACCGGTGGGGTGGTGGACCTCTCCTCACCCCTGCGCCAACGCAGGTTAATGGCGCTGATGCCGGTGGAAGATGTGTGGGGCGTCGGGCGGCGCATGGGTAAAAAACTGCGGGCCATGGGCATTTGCACCGCGCTGCAGCTGGCGGATTCCCCGCCGGCGTTTATCAGGAAAAATTTCAGCGTGGTATTGGAGCGCACCGTCAGGGAACTGTGCGGCGAATCTTGCCTGGCGGTGGAGGAGGTGCCGGCGGTTAAGCAGCAGATTATCAGCAGCCGCAGCTTCAGTTCCCGTATTAGCCGCTATCAGGACATGCGCGAGGCGGTATGTGATTATGCCGGCCGGGCGGCGGAAAAATTGCGCGACGAGAAACAATATTGCCGGCAGGTATCGGTATTTATCCGCACCAGCCCCCATGCGCAGGGGGAGCTCTTTTACGGTAATCAAGCCACCGGCCTGATTACCATTCCCACCAATGATACCCGGGATATCATCGCCCAGGCGGTTCAATGCCTGGAGAGTATCTGGCTGGAGGATCAGCGCTATTTGAAAGCGGGCGTCGTGCTGGGGGATTTTTTTGATCAGGGGGTGGCGCAGCTCGGCTTATTTGATGAATACAAGCCGAGGGTAAACAGCGGGTCATTAATGAAGACGCTGGATAAACTGAATCGCGGCGGCGAAAACAGAATCTATTTCGCCGGCCAGGGCATCCGGCGGCAGTGGCAAATGAAACGGGAAATGCTGTCGCCGGCCTATACCACCCGATTAAAGGATTTGCTCCGGGTGTCGGTGTGATCGGCGGACGCCTTGGCAATGCCCCATGGCGCGGGGAAGTCATGCGTCGGACGGCATCAGGAATTCAACGCCTGCATAGATCGCAAAATGATGGTTTAGGCATATTTATTATTAGGGTTTGGCAACAAACAATGTCATACATTTTGCCCATACCTTGCTGTCGACAATTTGGATGTTAGCTATTACATCACCCCGCGCCGGCAAGACTTACCCGGAGAGCTTATGCAGCGTCCTTTTCATTTGATGGCCAAGCCCGCCAGCTATCAATGCAATTTAACCTGTGATTACTGTTTTTACCTTGAGAAAGAGCAGGGCGCCTTGAAAACCCAACGGCCACGGCGACACATGGACGATGAGGTGCTGACGTCCTACATCCGCCAGTATATCCAGTGCAGCCCCGGCGGGGAGGTGGAGTTTTCCTGGCAGGGCGGCGAGCCGACCCTGGCGGGTCTGGACTTTTACCAGCGGGTACTGGCCTTGCAGCGGCACTTTGCCGACGGCAAAGTCATACATAACAGTATCCAGACCAACGGCGTATTGATAAATGAGCAATGGGCGCGCTTTCTGGCGGAGAATGGGTTCCTGTTGGGCATCTCGGTGGACGGTCCGGCGCCCCTGCATGATAGGTATCGTAAGACCGCGGCGGGGAAATCAGTGTTTGACCGGGTTATCAATGCCATTTCGCTGCTGCAGAAATACCGGGTTGATTTTAATATCCTGACGGTGGTGAACAGCGCTACCGCCGAGGCTCCGCTGGAAATCTACCTGTTTTTGACCCGGGAACTGGGCGCGCGGTTTGTCCAGTTTATTCCGGTGGTGGAGCAAAGGTCCGCGTCGCGTCCCAGCGGGGAGTTGATTTATCCCCAGGCCTTGGGAGACCACGGGCTGACTCCATGGTCGGTGAGCGGCGAGCAGTACGGCCGGTTTATCAACGCTGTTTTTGATTATTGGGTCAGGCACGATGTGGGCCGGGTGTATGTCCAGCTGTTTGATAACGCCCTGGCGGCCTGGACCGGTGAAAAGCCAAGCCTGTGCATCATGCAGCCCACCTGCGGCCATGGGCTGGTGGTGGAACAGAACGGCGATCTCTACAGCTGTGACCATTACGTCTATCCCGAGCATCGCCTGGGCAATATCAAGCGGGACCGGCTCGAAGAGGTGGTCTACGGCAAACAGCAAAAACGTTTCGGCATGCAAAAAGCCTCACTTCCCCCGGATTGCCAACGTTGTGAATACCGGTTCGCTTGCCGCGGCGGCTGCCCGAAACACCGGATTCATCAAGTGGATAACCATTGGCATAACCATCTGTGCGCCGGCTATAAAGCCATCTTCAGCCATATGGATCCCTACATGCGCTACATGGCCCGCCAGATTCAGCTGCGGCAGCCACCGGCCAATGTGATGGCGGCGGCGGCAACCATCAGCGGATCGCAAATGCCCCGCGCGCCAGGCACTCGCCGTTGATAAAAATTTCCACCACATGTTTACCGGCGTAATGCGTCCGGGTGGTGAAATTCCGGATTGTCTGGCTGCGGGTTATGGCTACCGTTTCATTAGGGGCCAGGGTCAAGGTCTTGAGCTTGAACACCTTGGCTGAGGTGGCGCCGGATTTTTTGACATAATGAACGGTATAGTCGATAACCAGCCGCTGCGGAAGGGCCGAGGTAGAACGCAGGCTGAAAGCCAGGACTACCGGTTCCCCCAGCGCCAGCGCCGCCGGAGTGACCGTGAAGGCTTCAACGCTGACCTGTGCCGCGCTGCCGGCCCCTACCAGACCCAATGCGCGGCGATCTCCCTGCTTGATCAGGGTGCGTAAGGCATGGCGGGCAATCCAGGCACTGGCGGGATCCTCCAGCGGCCAGCCCGCCAGGAGATCCATGACCCATTCCGGATGATCCTTGGTGATATCATTAAGGTGATTTGCCACGGACTTTCGCACGTATAGGCTGGGATCGGCGCGCAGGTTGTTCAGTATCCCGCGTACCGGCGAGGGATCGGCCCGCAGCGCTTCCAGACGAAAGGACCAGGGTAACCGCGGGCGGCTGCCTTCGCTGGCCAGCCGCCGGACGTGCTCGTTTTCATCCCGGGACCAGATTTCCAGCAGCGCCAGCCCGTGGGACATATCCTGGCGCAGGAAATGCCGCACCGCGAATTCCGACGAGCCGAAGGAGGTAAAAAAACGCAGCGCCTCCATAGACAGCTCATAGTCCTCCAGCCCGTACATGGCCACGTATTCCGGTAAAATCAACGTGACGAAGCCCCTGTCCAGACGGGGAGCGAGACGGCGCAAAATCTCCAGCGCCGCGGGGAATTCCGCCGGCAGGCCGTCGTGAAGACAAGCACTGACCCGGCGCAGCCGCGCCATCAGCGACAGTTCGTCCAGTCCGGCGGCGGCGGCGGACAAAAAACGCGCCTTGGGAAAATCCCCGTAAACGGACTCGGTTTGCGCGGCGATAAACTCCAGCCGCTGATGGTTGAAAATCTCTTTCAGCGCCGGGGCGCTTTGTTCGGACATTCCCTCTCTCCATCCGATGGCTGCGATACAGCAGGCTAATGAAAATTACCTCTAGCCGCAAGGGCGAAGAACCCGCCGGCCGCCCGCCGCGGAAGGCCGTCGTAACGCCGATGGGTTAACGTGGATGTCATAACGTATCCAAAGGTAACAAAACGTAATCTTGAATCAATTTTTATAACTTTTTTATTTGTTGCGCGTCAGCGCCGCCGTGGCCGGAATGAGGGCCGCCATGGGGGTAAAAGTCAGGATTATTAATCAGATAAACCGGAACCGTCACGGGCGGCCACTGGCACGGCCACTCACTCGCCGGGGGATCGCCATTGGCGGAGTTGCCCCTGGATGGCTACGATAATAAGCATGATCATAAATTTCAATAAAATGAGGAAACCGCACCATGACGGTTTCCATCAATTTTGCGGCCCGATTTCACGGCATAAGCCGTCGAACTCCGCACCGTAATATTCGCGGTTCAAACCAACCTTGTATTTTTCGCCTGCCGTCATCGGAAGCGGCGGGCTTTTGCCAAAGGATAACCCAGGGGTTTTGCACCATGCTTCGAACGAACCTTCACGTAGAGAAAAAAGAAACAGTGAGCATGACGACATCAGCGGAGCAGGGATTCTCCTTCAAGGTATTAACCATCAATACCCACAAAGGCTTTGCCGCGTTTAACCGGCGTTTCATCCTGCCGGAGCTGCGCGAAGCGGTACGTACCGTCGATCCCGATATCGTTTTTTTACAGGAGGTATTGGGAACCCATGAAAAACATTCGCGGCGGTTTGAAAATTGGCCGGTGGTGCCGCAATACGAATTTCTGGCCGATACCCTGTGGGCCGATTTTGCCTATGGCCGCAACGCGGTCTATCCCGACGGCGATCACGGCAACGCCCTGCTTTCCCGCTTTCCCATCGCCAGCTACCATAACCTGGATCTCTCGGTTGAGGGCACCGAGAAGCGCGGTATGCTGCATTGTATCCTCCAGGTGCCGGGCCGGGATATGCCGCTGCACATGATGTGCGTGCATTTAGGATTAAGGGAGCGGCATCGTCGTGCGCAGATGCTTCTCATAAGCAAACATATCGCCACCCTGCCCGAGGGCGCGCCGCTGGTGCTGGCAGGCGATTTCAACGACTGGCGCCAACAGGCCAATGCCCTGCTCGGCCGGGAGGCCGGTCTGGAAGAGGTGTTCACCAAAGCCTACGGCCGCCCGGCCAAGACATTTCCCGCCCGTTTTCCGGTATTGCGCCTGGATCGCATCTATGTCCGCAATGCCCGCATCAGCCGGCCCACCTCCCTGGCCAATCAGCCCTGGTCGCATCTGTCCGATCATGCCCCGTTGGCGGTGGAGATTTCGTTATGAATATGGAATGGCGTGACGGCAATAAAATCTCCCTGCTGGAAAACGGCGAGGAATTCTTCCCTCGGCTTTATGACCGGATAGGCCGGGCGGAAACGGAAGTGCTGCTGGAGACCTTTATCCTGTTCGAGGATAAGGTCGGCTTAGCACTGCAAGAGAATCTCATTGCCGCGGCGCGGCGCGGCGTTAAGGTGGAAGTCATGGTGGACGGTTACGGTTCGGCCAATCTTTCCGAGGGATATATCGCCGCCTTGACCACCGCCGGGGTTCGTTTCCGCTTTTTTGATCCCCGCCCGGCCTTTATGGGGATGCGCACCAATATGTTCCGCCGCCTGCACCGTAAAACGGTCGTCGTGGACGGACGCATTGCCTTTATCGGCGGTATTAACTTCTCCGCCGAGCATTACAGCGATTACGGCCCGCAGGCGAAACAGGATTATGCGGTAGAGCTGGAGGGGCCGGTGGTGGCGGATATTCACCGTTATACCCTGGAAACGCTGTACAGCGAGGCCCGGCAGCGCAACTGGTGGGGCCGACGCTCGAAACTGCCGGCCTATAACCGTCAGCCCGGCGATGCCCAGGCGCTGTTCGTCTATCGTGATAACGACGAACACGATACCGATATCGAGCGGCATTATCTCGATATGCTGCGCACCGCCAAGCAGGATGTGATCATCGCCAATGCCTATTTTTTCCCCGGCTACCGGCTGCTCAAGGAGATGCGTAACGCGGCGCGGCGGGGCGTACGGGTGAAATTGATCGTGCAGGGGGAGCCGGACATGCCCATCGTAAAGGTGGGGGCGCGGATGCTTTATAACTATCTGGTGCCGGAGGGGGTAATGATATATGAATATCTCCGCCGTCCGCTGCACGGCAAAGTCGCCGTCAAGGACGACTATTGGGCCACCGTAGGATCCAGTAATCTCGATCCCCTGAGCCTGTCGCTGAACCTTGAAGCTAACGTGATGATTCACGACAGTCAGTTCAACCATACGCTGCGTAATAAACTCGATCGGTTAATCGCCGAGGACTGCCAGCTTATCGATGAGAGCCAGGTGCCGAAACAGACCTACTGGCATCTGGCGAAAAGCGTTTTGGTGTTCCATTTTTTACGGCATTTTCCGGCCTGGATCGGCTGGCTGCCGGCCCATACGCCGAAATTATCCCTGGTGCCGCCGCCGGTGCAGCCGGAAATTGAAACCCAGGACCGCGCCGAACCTGAAAACGAGGGCGCCAAGCCATGAAGCATGACGACTCTTCCCGCCGCCATGGGAGGCAGCCGAAACAAAAGCACGGGCGCTGGCCCGTAATAAAAAAAATGCTGACGGCGCTGTTTTTTATCGCCGTGGCGGTGTTGCTGGTGGTGTATGCGCGCAAGGTGGACTGGGGCGATGTCGCGCAGGCCATTACCCATTACAGCCGGCGATCGGTACTGATTGTGACGGGGCTGGTGGTGGTCAGCTATCTGCTGTACGGCATTTACGATCTCATCGGCCGCGCTTACTGCGGCCACAAACTGGCGGTGTCGCAGGTCATGCTGGTTTCTTTTATCTGTTATGCCTTTACGCTGACCCTGAGCACCTGGGTCGGCGGCATCGGCATGCGCTACCGGCTCTATTCCCGTCTCGGGCTGTCCAACAGCGCCATCACCCGCATATTCAGCCTGAGCCTCGCCACCAACTGGCTGGGGTATATTCTGTTGGCCGGCGTGGTCTGCGCCTTCGGCGTGATAAAGCTGCCGGGAAAATGGGATATCAGCGATATAGCGCTGCGACTCATCGGCATCGGCTTATTGCTGTTTATCGCCGCTTATCTGTGGTGCTGCGCCTTTGCCAAACACCGCCGCTGGACCGTCAGGGGCCAGAAGCTGGTGCTGCCGTCGCTGCGCATGGCCGGCATGCAATTGCTAGTGTCTTGTACCAACTGGATGGTGATGGCGGCCATTATCTATGTCCTGCTGAATAATAAAGCGGATTTCCCGCTGGTGCTCGGCGTATTGCTGGTAAGCAGCATTGCCGGGGTGATTGTGCATATTCCGGCGGGCATCGGGGTGCTGGAAGCGGTATTTGTCGCCATGCTCGGCGGCGAGCATCTTAGTCACGGCACCATTATCGCCGCCCTGCTGGCCTATCGCGCCATCTATTTTATCGCGCCGTTATTGCTGGCGATTGTGCTCTATTTCGGCTTGGAGAGCCGCGCCGATGCGCTGCGGGCGAAAACACCCTCACGGGACAAGAACGTGGGTCCCGATATAGCAGAGGACGGAGAATCCTAGACCGGTAAGGTTTTGAAAAGAACCGGTCCTATGAGGCTGGAGGAAAGAGTTCAAACCGGGCAGCGACGGCAAGGAAAACAATTTAAGCCTGCTGCCACATATGGATAAATGAATATTATCGGCGGGTATCGGAATTTATACACTGGCATAAAAAACTGCGCCGCCAAACTCCGGGGAAACACACAGGCGGTTGGGGCGCAGCTCTCAAGGCAGCTTTTAAAAAATCGGATTAATAATGGCGATGGTATCCGCCGCCGTCATGGCCGCCATGGCCCCGGCCCCACGGTCCACCCCAAATGCAGCCGCTTAAAGCAACGCTGAGCATAATAATCCCGAGGTAAGTTAAAATACGACGCATTGGCAAGCTCCAGTTAATTTATCATTACATACGCTGTAATGATTAACCTTAATGAATAATAGGTCAATGAGACTAACCGTAAAAATAGTTACTACAAATGTATCAAATTACGATTAATGACGGGAAAGGAAGTTCTTGAGGATAGAATAAACATACTCGCTATTTAGAAATAAGAAAAGGCTTAATTTAAATATTTATTTGTTTTTTCGGATTAGTCTATTTTAGCGGAATATTTCTGAAAAACACAGGCCGGAACGGCATAAAAAAAGCGTTTGCCAAACTATTAACAAACGCTTTTTAAATAGACCGTAACGCATGAAAAATGCGCCGCCGTTGTCGAGGGCTCATTATTCATACACAACCGACGTACTGTGCATATTCCGCTGGCCGGCAACAGAAGTCATCGGATAAGAACGGGTACCGTCAGGTACGGCTTTTTCATTCAAAGCGCCGTTGGCCGAGGAGGCCAGGACAGCGCTCGCGCTTACGGCGGTGTCTTGCGCCGGACCTGTCCCCTGGGTGGTTATCTGCATTGCGCTGCTGCCGAAAGATAACGCCCCCAAGACAATAGCCAGGCTTACTGCTTTTACCTTACGCATGGTGCTTACTCCTTACGGCAAAGATGACTATTTTCATCACGCCGCAAATTTATTAACATTCGATAAGTAAATGGTAGTACAGGGACACGGCAGGATCAAGTAAATAATATAATGATCGTTAAGATAAAACTTACCGCGTTGTTTTATCATATTTTTTTCTTGTACCCAGCAAGGTTGCCTCGCTGCCCGGTTAAGGTTGCGCGTTCCTTTGGCGTCCCGGTTGAGGCTCAGGCGCCATACCTGTCGAAACAGGCGGCCTGACCTTGGAGTTTGAAGAGGTGAGTTACGTTAAATTAACTTTTTATTAACGCTCGATAATTAAATAATAGTGGTAATTGTGACTGAGATCAACTAAAATTTTAACGATCGTTAATATAATTGTTATAATGTTGATTTGGGGAACGAAACGCCATTCTGTTTCGCTTGTTCGTTCTGTGCTTGAGATATGAAAACCAACGTCTGCAAGGAGCAACAATATAGTTACGATGCTAATGAATTACCCCATTTTTGTCATTTTGACAAAAAGTGGTTGTAATTTTTTTAACGATCATTAATTATATGGTGATGGCATTTTTTGCTAAGAGAGGACCTGATGAGTACTGAGCATGTTGTGTCCGCCAAAAAGGGACGCGGACGTCCAAAACAGTTCGATCGTGACGATGCGCTGGACAAGGCGCTTGAATTGTTTTGGCGCCATGGCTATGAAGCGACTTCGCTGGCCGACTTGGTTGAGGCAACAGGCGCGAAGGCACCGACACTGTACGGTGAATTCGGCAATAAAGAAGGGTTGTTCCGTGCGGCGGCTGAACGTTATATGACTAAATTCGCCGAACGGGGCAGGGCGCTGCTGACCAATCCGAACTGCACGGTGTCGGAGGCAACGGAAGATTTCATGCGCGATACCGCGGCGCTCTATACCGATAAAAACCTGCCGTCGGGCTGTTTTCTTATCTGTACTTCCGCGGCGCTTTCTTCACAATCGGACGATGTGGCGCAAATGCTGCGCGCACGCCATCATTTCCAGGAAAATATGCTGGCGGATTTCCTGCGGGCCCGGCAGGCCAAGGGAGATATCTCTCCCGCGGCCGATATTGCCACGCTGGCCAAGTACCTGATGTGTATTATGCAGGGCATGGCGGTGCAGGCCCGTGACGGGGCGACCCAGGAAGAGCTGGATAATATCGTTTCCACTCTGATGGCCGTCTGGCCGGAGCTCACCAGCGCCGGAAAGAATAAAGCCCCGGTAGCGGAAGAAGCCTGACACAGGCGATGAAAGGAAATCAGGCGCGGATGGCGGCGCTCTCACTCCGCCATCCTGGCCGGGGGGACCCCAAAGGTTCACACCGACCAGGCACTTAGGGCTGCACTCCTTCTCCATGCCAACCACCCCCTAACGCCACAATCAGCTGAACGCTGGCCACCCACTGGGTGCTGCGCAGGGACAGCAGATTTTGCTGCTGGGAGAGGCTGGTGTTCTGCGTCGTGGCGACATCGAGATAATCTATCATGCCGGCCTGGTATTGATTGTAGGTCACCCGGGCGGATTCCTGGGCCGATTCCGCGGCGCGCTGTTGGGCGGCGGTTTCCTCTGCCAAGGTCGATAATTCCACTAGATAATCCTCCACTTCCTGGAAAGCATCCAGCACCGATTGACGATAGCTGGCGACGCTGGCGTCATACGCCGCCTGCGCCTGCTCCACGCCGGCCTTGGTGGCGCCGAAATCCAGCAGGGTGCCGCTCAGTTCCGGCCCCAGCGACCAGACCCGGTTCGGCATGGAAATCAGGTTATGCAGCACTGAACTTTGGAAACCGCCGCTGGCGCTCAGGGTCAGGTCGGGATAATAGGCCGCCTGCGCCACGCCGATGGCGGCGTTGGCCGCCGCGACGTTACGCTCGGCGTAAGCGATATCGGGTCGCCGCTCCAGCAACTGCGCCGGCAATGCCACCGGTATGCGCGGCATGGCGGCGGTCAGGGGTGCGGCCGGCAGGCTGAACTGCGCCGGCGCTTTGCCCATCAATACCGCGATGGCATGTTCCAACTGCGCGCGCTGCCATTGCAGATCCAGCGCCGAGGCGCGGGCGCTCTCCAGCTGGGTTTGCGCCTGGGCCAGGGTGGCGCGCGACTCGCTGCCGGCCCGGTATTTATTGTCTATGATCTGAAGGTAGCGCTGATAAGCCTCGACGCTTTGCTGATAGAGGGCGATTTGCTGATCCATAACCCGCAGCTGGAAATAATCCTGCGCCAATTCCGACTGGGCGCTCAGGGTGATGTTGGCCAGTTCGGCGGCGCTGGCCTGCGCGCTGGCCTGATTCTCTTCCAGCGTGCGGCGCAGTTTACCCCAGATATCCAGCTCCCAGCTGGCGCTGACCTCGGCGTTATGGGTGGCGGCGGCGCTGCCGGCGGTACCGCTGCGGGTGCTGGACGCGGTGCCGGTTACCGTGGGATAAAGATTGGCCCGCGAGGCGGCGCTCAATGCCCGCGCCTGCCGGTACAGCGCTTCATACTGCGCCACGTTCTGATTGGAGATCTTCACCTGGCCCAGCAACCCGGACAGGACCGGATCCCGATAGACTCCCCACCACTCTCCCTTGTCCGCCTGATCCTGCGGCACCGCCTGCGTCCAGCCCTTGGCCTGTTTGAACTGTGCCGGCGTCTGGACCGTTGGGCGTCGGTAATCCGGCCCTACCATACAACCGTTGAGGCAACCGGCCATTAAAAGCACGGCGGTCAAAGGGAGCAGCTTCATGGCGGGCAGTCCGCGTTTTTTTAGCATAATTCCATCGTCATTATCAGGTTAAACCGCGTCGCGCTTAGCATAGCGCCGCCAGACTCGTCGGCTGCCTCGGCTCAGGCGATCCATATAGAGATACACTACCGGCGTGGTGAACAGGGTCAGCAGCTGGCTTAACGCCAGGCCGCCGGCAATGGCCATCCCCAGCGGGCTGCGCAGAGCGGCATCGCCGCCGCCGCCCAGCGCCAGCGGCAAGGCGCCGAAAAAAGCCGCCAGAGTGGTCATCATGATGGGTCGAAAACGCATCAGGCAGGCTTGGGTAATAGCCTGCTGCGGAGTAAGCCCTTGCTTACGTTCCGCCGCCAGCGCGAAATCTATCATCATAATGGCGTTTTTCTTCACGATGCCGATGAGCAGTAAAATACCGATCAGGGCGATAACCGTCAGCTGCGTGCCGGTGATGAGCAATAACAGCAGCGCCCCCAAGCCGGCTGAGGGCAGGGTGGAAAGAATGGTCAGGGGATGGATATAGCTCTCATAAAGCATGCCCAGCACGATATACACCGCCGCCAGGGCCGCGAGAATCAGCCAGGGCATCGAGGCGGCCAGCGACGTAAAGGCCTTGGCGGTGCCCTGGAAACCGGACTGGATGGTATCCGGCAGGCCGATTTGCGCCATGGCGGTTTTGATAAGGGCCTGCGCCTGCTCCAGCGACACGCCGTCCGCCAGGTTGAACGCCACCGTACTGGTGGCGGATTGCCCCTGGTGCGCCACCGATAAAGGCGTATTGGCGCCGCTGAAGCTGGCGAAAGCGGACAGGGGAATCTGTTTGCCGTCGTTGTTCACCACCAGCAGATCGTTGAGGACCGACGGGTCGGCGGTAAAATCGCTGTCCAGGGTCATCACCACATGGTATTGGTTCAACGTCTTATAGCGGGTGGCGATTTGCCGCTGGCTGAAGGCATTGTTCAACATGGTATCCAGCATCTTGACGTCCACCCCCAGCCGGGTGGCTTTATCGCGATCGATGTTGAGCATCACTTCCTGGCCGCCGGTTTGGGCATCGCTGTCCACGCCGGTGAGCTGCGGGATTTTTTCCAGCGCCGCCTCTACCTTGGGCGTCCAGATTCGCAGCAAGGACAGGTCGTCCGCCTGCAGGCTGTACTGATACAAGGCGTTGGCGCTGCGCCCGCCTACGCGTAAATCCTGCGCCGGCATCAAAAACAGCTGTACGCCCGCCTGGTTGCGGGTTTTGGCGCTCAGCCTGTTCGCCACCTGCGTGGCATCGGCGTCCCGCTGGCTGAAGTCTTTCAAATGCACGAAAAAATTGGCGGTATTACGCGATCCGAAGCCGCCGCTGCCCATGGATGCCAGCACGCCGTCCACCGCCGGATCCTGCTGCACCAGCTTGGAGAACTCCGCCAGCTTGGGTTTCATTTGCTGGAACGACACGTTTTGGTCGGCGCGCAGCATGCCCATCAGCAAACCGGTATCCTGGTTGGGGAAAAAGCCTTTCTGTACCACGGTGTACAGGAAGATATTCAATACGATGGTGAGCAGCAGTGTCAGCAGCGTGAATCCCTGATGGCGCATCACCCAGGCCAGCCCCAGCGAATAGCCCGCCAGCATCCGCGCCAGGCCCCGTTCGATCAGCAGATAAATGCGGGGCGGCCGGCGGGTGGGCGGGGCCTTGCGCTTGAGCAGGCGCGAGCACAGCATCGGCGTCAGGCTCAGGGACAGCAGCATGGAAATCAGCAGCGAGACGGTGAGGGTAATGGCAAATTCCCGGAACAGCCGCCCGACGATACTGCCCATCAGCAAGATGGGAATAAACACCGCCACCAGCGACACCGTCATGGCCAGCACGGTAAAACTCACCTCTTTCGCCCCCTTCAGGGAGGCCCGCACCGGACCGAATCCTTCCTCGATATAGCGGGTGATATTCTCCAGCACAACGATGGCGTCATCCACCACAAAACCGGTGGAGATAATCAGCGCCATCAGCGACAGGTTATCCAGGCTATAGCCCAGCAGGTACATCACCGCGCAGGTGCCGATCAGCGACACCGGCAGCGCCAGCGCGGGGATTATCACCGCCTGCAGGTTGCGCAGAAAGATGAATACCACGCCTATCACCAGTGCGATGGCGATCAGCAGCGTTTCTTCGGTGGCGCGCAGGGATGAGCGAATCGTCGGCGAGCGATCGATGACGATATTCAGGCTGACGTCGCCGGGCAGGGTGGCGGCCAAGGCCGGCACCCTGGCCTTGATGGCGTCGATGGTTTCCAACATGTTGGCGCCGGCCTGGCGGGTAACGCCTATCATCACCGCCGGGGTCTGGTTGTAAAAACCGACGTTGTATTTGTCTTCCACCGAGTCGTAGACATTGGCCACATCCCCCAGCCGCACGGCGTGGCCGTCCCGGTAGCTGACAATCAGCGCGCGGTAGTCCCGGGCCTGATCCAGCTGGCCGTTGCCGTCCACCAGCCAGGATTGGTGATCCCCTTCCAGCATTCCCTTAGGCAGATTGGTGGTGCTGTCGGCAATGGCGCTGCGTATGCTGTCCAGGGAGAGGCCGAAATGGGTGATCATCTGCGGCCGTAAATCGATACGCACCGCCGGCAGCGAGCTGCCCACCACCGAGACCTGGCCGACGCCGTCCACCTGGGCGATTTTCTGCTGGATCTGGCTCGAGGCCAAATCGTACAGTTCGCCGCTGCTGCGGGTGGTTGAGGTCAGCGCCAGCATCACGATGGGCGCATCGGACGGATTGGCTTTGCGGTAGGTGGGCAGCGAGGGCATGCTGCTGGGCAGCAGGCTGCGCGCGGCATTAATGGCCGCCTGCACATCCCGCGCCGCGCCGTTGATATCCCGGTCAAGATCGAACTGCAAAATGACGTTGGTGGAGCTCTGGGAACTGTTGGAGGTCATTTCGCTGACGCCGGCGATCTGTCCCAGCGCGCGTTCCAGCGGGGTGGCCACCGTGGCGGCCATCGTCTCCGGACTGGCGCCGGGCAGGCTGGCGCTGACCATAATGGTGGGAAAATCCACCTGCGGCAGCGGCGCCACCGGCAACAGCCGGTAGCCCAGAATGCCCAGCAGCAGGATGCCCGCGGTCAGCAGCAGGGTGGCCACCGGCCGGAAGATAAATACCCTGGAAATATTCATTAGCGCGCCTGCCGGCCGAACCGCTGCCATACCTGCCGGCTGCGCTGGGACAACCGGTCAAATCCCAGATAGATAACCGGCGTGGAGAACAGGGTCAGCACCTGGCTGAATATCAGGCCGCCGACGATCACCAGCCCCAGCGGCCGCCTGAGCTCCGCCCCCGACCCATGGGCCAGCATCAGCGGCAGGGCCCCCAGCAGGGCCGCCATGGTGGTCATCATGATGGGACGAAAGCGCAGCAGGCAGGCCTGGTGAATGGCGTCACGGGGGGAGAGATGCTGTTTGTGCTCCGCTTCAAGGGCGAAGTCTATCATCATGATGGCGTTCTTTTTCACAATGCCTATCAGCAAAATGACGCCGATTAACGCAATCAGGCTGAACTCGGTATTGGCGAACAGCAACGTCAGCAGGGCGCCCACCGCCGCCGAGGGCAGGGTGGATAAAATGGTTACCGGGTGGATAAAGCTTTCATAAAGGATGCCCAGCACCACATACATAGTCAGCAGCGCCGCCAGAATAAGCCATAGCGTATTGTCGGTGGAGCTTTGGAACGCCGAGGCCTCCCCCTGGTAACGCAGGGTAATGGTGTCAGGCAGCTTCATCTGCTTGCTGACGCTGGCGATGGCCTTTTGGGCATCCTCCAGCGTATAACCGTCCCGCAGATTAAACGAGAGCGTGACCGCCGGGAATTGATTAAGCCGGGCATACACCAGCGAACCGGTGCGCAGGTGCACATGGGCAATGGAGGTGAGCTTCACCATGCCGGTGGTGGTGGAAGAGGAACCGGAATCGTTGGTGGTGCTGCTGCTCGCGCTGCTGGAAGATGTGGAGCTGCCGGAGGTACTTGACGTGCTGGTGCTGCTGGAAGAATCGGTGCTGCTGGTGGAACCGGCGGCCAGATAGATATCGTCCAGCGACGCCGGCGACTGCTGGAATTTCGGTTCAACTTCCAGCACCACGCGATATTGATTGGCTTGGGTAAATATGGTGGACACCAGCCGTTGCCCAAAGGAGTTGTACAGCGCGGTATCCACATCGGCGGCGGTAATGCCGTAACGGGCCGCCTCATCGCGGTTCAGCTCCACATACGCCACCTGACCCTGGTCTTGCAGATTGCTCACTACGTCGCTGAACTCCGGCCGCCCTTGCAATGCCGCCACCATTTTGGGCGTCCAGGTCACCAGATTTTCGCTGTCGGCATCATCAAGAGTGAACTGATACTGGCTGGGGGTGACCTGATCGTTCACCGTAAGATCCTGGGACGATTGCAGATAAAGCCGGATGCCGGCGACGTTTTGAGCGGCGGTGGAGAGCTGTTGAATGATCTCCGTTGCCCGCAGATCCCTATCGGAGAACGGTTTGAGATTGATCTGCAGCCGCCCGCTGTTCAGGCTGGTATTGTTGCCGTCGATGCCGATGGTGGACGAGATGCTTTCCACCGAGGGATTTTTCAGGATAACGTCCGCCAGCCGCTGCTGGCGCGTGGCCATTTCCTTAAATGAGACATCCTGGGAGGCGATAGTGATGCCTTGGATAAGCCCGGTGTCTTCGGTAGGGAAAAATCCTTTCGGCACGATAACATACAGCAGCGCGGTAAACAGCAGGGTCGCCAGGGCCACCAGCAGGGTGAGGGTCTGGTGATCCAGCACAATGGACAGCAGGCGATCGTAACCGGCAATCAGCTTATCGAAAATTTGCCCGCCCTTGCGGTTGAACCTGCTCTGCCGCTCCTCCGGAATATGATGCAGCAGATAGCCGCACAGCATTGGCGTCAGGGTCAGCGACACCACCATGGATACCAGGATCGATACCGCAAGGGTAATGGCGAACTCCCGGAACAGGCGCCCCACCACGTCCCCCATGAACAGCAGCGGGATCAGCACGGCGATCAGGGAAAACGTCAGTGAAATAATGGTAAAGCCGATTTGCGCCGAGCCATTAAGGGCGGCCTGCATCGGCGTCTCCCCGTCTTCCAGCCGGCGCGAGATATTCTCCACCACCACTATCGCATCGTCTATGACAAAGCCGGTGGCGACGGTCAGGGCCATCAGCGACAGGTTATTCAGGCTAAAGCCCGCCAGATACATGACGCCGAACGTCCCCACCAGGGACAGCGGCACGGCGATGCTGGGAATCAGGGTGGCGGCCAGGTTGCGCAGGAACAGGAACGTTACCATTACCACCAAGGCTATCGACAGCAGCAATTCGAACTGTACATCGCTGATGGAGGCGCGGATGGTCTGGGTCTGATCGGATAAAACCGTGACCTTGACCCCGTCCGGCAACGCCGCCTGCAGGGTGGGAAGCTGCGCTTTGATGGCATCCACCACCGATATCACGTTGGCGCCGGGCTGCCGCTGGACGCTGATGATAATGGCCGGCTGCCGGTTTGCCCAGGCGGACTGGTAAATGTTCTCTTCCGCCTCATCGATCTGCGCGATATCCCGCAGGCGCAGAGCGGCGCCGTTCTGATACGAAAGGATCAAATCGCCGTACTGCGCCGCGGTGCGCAACTGATCGTTGGCATCAATGGTAATGGAGTGGTGCTTGCCGTCGAATCCCCCTTTGGAACCGTTGACATTGCTGTTGCCAATCAGGGTATTGACGTCTTCCAGCGTCAGGTTGCGCGCCGCCAGGGCCCGGGGATCCATCCGCACCCGAATCGCCGGCTGATGGCCGCCGGCCAGCGTCACCATGCCGACCCCGGAAATCTGCGACAGCTTCAGCGCGATGCGGGTATTCACCAGATCCTGTACCTTTATCAACGGCAAGGTATCGGATGTGGCCGCCAGGGTAATCACCGCGGTATCCGCCGGATTGACCTTCTTATAGGTGGGCGGATTGGGCAAATCGTCCGGCAGCAGGCTATTGGCGGCGTTGATGGCTGCCTGTACTTCCTGTTCCGCCACATCAAGTGATAAATCCAGCGAAAATTTCAGGGTGATGGTGGACGCGCCGCCGGAGCTGGCGGAATACATCTGGCTAAGGCCGGCCATCTGGCCCAGTTGCCGCTCCAGCGGAGCGGTAACCGCAGACGCCATCACATCCGGACTGGCGCCGGGATAAAGCGTGGTGACCTGGATGGTGGGATAATCCACCTGCGGCAACGCAGAGGTGGGCAGCAGCCGATAGGCGAAAATACCGGCTATCAGCACGCCGATCATCAACAGGATAGTGGCGACCGGACGCTCAATAAACAGACGGGATGGATTCATTGCGCGGTCACGCTTTTATTCTGGATCGCCTTATGCTCCGGGGAGCCGGCGGCATCCCGTGCTTTTTCCGGGACCGGCGCGGCGGTGCCCACCGGTGCGCTGTTCACCACCGACACTTTGCTGCCGGTCTTCAAACGATCAATACCTTCGGTCACCACGCGGTCATCAGGCGCCACTCCGGAAAGAATGGCCTGCATATCGTCGCCGAAGGTCGGCCCGGTCTTCACCGCCTGGCGCGCCACGGTATTGTCGGGTTGGATGACATAGACAAAATCGCCGTCGCTGCTCAGCTGCAACGCCTGGGCGGGAATCACCGTCGCCTTTGCCAGCGTGCCGGTTTGTAAGCGGATATTTACGAACTGGTTAGGGTAGAGGCGCTCGTCTTTATTATCAAAAATCGCCTTCAGCTTGATACTGCCGGTATCGCTGTCGATCTGATTGCTGATAAAGTTAAGCTTGCCCTGGGCTAATACCGTCACGCCGTCCTGATCTATGGCGGTGGCGGGCAGGCCGTTGCCCTGGCGGAGCGCCTGGAGCAAGGTCTGCAAATAGACCTGCGGCACGCTGAAGGTTGCCGCGATGGGCTGGGTTTGGGTAATGGTCACAATCCCCGTGGTATCGCTGCTGTGCACCATATTGCCGGGGTCCACCAAACGCAGGCCCGCCCGGCCGGACAGGGGCGCGGTAATGCGGGCATACTCGAGATCAAGCTTGGCGGCATCAATCTGCGCCTGGTCGGCTTTGATGGCGCCGAGGTATTGGCCCACGGTGGCGGTCTGGGTATCCAAATCCTGCCGGGCCAGGGAGTCCTGCGCGTACAGGGTTTTGTAGCGCGCCAGTGTCAGCTGGGCGCTTTTCAGCAGGGCCTGGTTTTGCGCCAGGGAGCCCTGGTATTGCTCAAGGGTGGCCTGGTAGCTGCGCGGATCGATTTGGGCCAACAGCTGCCCTTTGGCCACCTGTTGGCCTTCGGTGAAATAGACCGCCATCAATTGGCCGTCCACCCGGCTGGTGACGGTGACCGTGGCATTGGCCACCACCGTGCCAAGCGCGGAAAGGTACTCCGGCACATCCGCTTGCCGCGCCACGCCGCTATGCACCGGCGTGGCGAGGTCCATACCCGGTTTGCCGCGTCCATCCCCTGCGGCGTGACGAAAGAAAAAGTAATACACCAGAAATACGATAAGCAATACCAGGACTAACAGCAGTATGACGTTACGCCATTTAATTTTGGAGGCTGAATGGGTTTTCATGCGATACGGGCGGCCAAAGGTGATGATCATAAGATAAATGATTCAATAAGGATAAAGTATTTTACTCATAGTTACTGTAAAAGTTTTGACAAAAACCATTTCACTTATCTTCGATTAAGGGCGACCAGACGGGTTTTCCCTGCGAGTTTGCGATGGTAGCGGGTGAAAAACTGTAAAAAAATTGTCAGGCATCTATAAATGGGATGAATTAATTTCCAAGTTTATTTGGTGCAATGTGCATAATGTAATCAAGATTATTATCAGGCAGCGGTAGGAACCCAAGAACGACAAAATTCGTAATGATTTGATATTAATAGTTTATTTTTGCAATTTCCTGTTGTCCTCATTCCATTTAGTCCTTTGTTTATGAAGATATTTTTTTAGCAGGTCATATTTTTCCTTTCGTAAAACGGCGTTTAAATCATCAATGTGATTTGTTTCATAAAAGTTAAAAATGTTAAAATAATGATTATTTATGCGGATTTAATGTTTATTCCGGCCGTGGTTTATTCCGAAATATCTCCCCTTCCCCGTTCCGGCAACGTCGGATGCCATAACTTTACACATCGCCATTTTGCTTAATTTGACTGTAAGCATACTCACTATATACTCGACACAAATCTGATGTAGCGACCGGTCATTATCCTTAGTGATTTTTACCTGAAGAGGTAATAGGTTTTAAGGTACACTCTTTAAGACCTGAAAGCATGGGTGGTGTTAATGACGCTGAGAGGCGCCAAAGTTAACGGTCGTAAATTTAAGATTTAACATTTTTGATCTGCGCAGCAAAAGTTATGTCTTTTTATCTGTAAGCTTTAGTTATCATTACATTTGAAAAAGGATAACAGTGAGCTTATTCGCTTATAAAATATATTACATCATTGATGTGGATAATTATTGCATATTATTTAATGCCCAGTGTTAATTTTATTCATCGAGGATCGTATAAAAAATGAATTGCACAGATGTCAATAGATAATAGTTAATCTGTTTCATTTATGAAGCATACACGAATTTTATCATATTCTTAGGCGAGTCGTGATAAATATTAGGCGTATATTAATTTCGTTGGGGTGTTAAATTACAATGACATCATTAAATGAGCCGCATGCTGAGAAACCCCTCTCTCTTCCCATCAAAGGGGTGAGAAAAGAGGTAATCAATCGTATTAAAGCGCAATACTCTTTTGGCGATTTTATTCTACAGCCTTCTCGCGTTTTGTTTCATAAAACCCGGCAAATCAACGTATCGCCGAAAGAGTTGGCCGTGCTGGTATTACTGCTGGAATCGGCCGGCGAGGTCGTTACCAAAGAGCAGCTGATCGATAACGTGTGGGCCGGCGGCAACGTTGGCGAGGAGTCCCTGACCCGGTGCATTTATGTCTTGCGCCGCATTTTGCAGGAGGGTAAGCATCAGCGCTTTATCGATACGGTCTACGGCAAGGGCTATCGTTTCTCCCTGCCGGTCACCAAGATTGTTCCGGCGGAGCGGCCGGTCTGCGCCAACTGCATATTCGCCGTGCTGCCTTTTAAACTGAACAACCGGCCGGAAGCGCCGGGCCTGCATGACGCCATCGTACAGGAATTATCGGGTTATGCGGCATCGGGGCTGCACGTCTTGCCGTCCTCATTGACCCTCAATTGCGGCACCATACTCGAGACCCTGGATATGCTGGATAAAATCCGTGCTGATTTTTATCTCACCGGCTATGAACTGCTGCTGTCAGACGGGCCTTGCCTGCGTATGGAACTGATTCGGGCCCACGATCACGTAGTCCTGCACCGCACCGGCATAGCCTTGGGCAATCCCCCGGACGCGGATAATATCAATGCCGCGCTAAGGCCCCTTGTCCAGCGGCATCTTTCCAGCCTGGGGATCCGGCAAGAAAACACCCTGAACCCGCAGGGGGGAAACGATCCGCAAAAGCTGCTGCGGTCGGGGCGCGAGGCCTTCCTGCAATACACCCCGGAGAGCCTGGCCCTGGCCCTCTCCTTATTCCAGCAATGCCGGCAGCGGCTGCCTGAGGACAGGGAGGTGCTATGCCATCTCGCCGAGTGCTATTTCGCCCTGGGACAAATGGGAATGCAGGGGCTGGACAGCGCGTTGCGGGAGTGCGGCGCGCTGGTGTCGGCGATTCTGGCGCTGGAGCCGCGGCATCCTTTGGCGCTGGCGCTGGGAGGGGTATTGCACGGCCTGGATTCCCAATTGGGCCAGGCGGCGGAAATGTTCCGCGCCGCCCTGACGCTGGCGGCGGATTGCCCGTCAGTAAATTATTATTATGCCTGGCATTTATTCCTTGTCGGCGAAATCAAACGGGCGCGGCATTTTGCCCGGCAGGCCCATGGCATGCTGCCGGCGATGACGGCGATACGGGTATTGATGATGTGGCTGGCGTATTGCGACGATAACGCGTCCGTCGCCCTGCAAATGGCCGACGGACAGCCGGACGGCATCGCGCGGCATCCGGTCCTGATAAGCATGAAAGCGGTTATCCTTTGCACCGAGGGACAGCCTCGCCGCGCCAAGGAATTGATCGAACACCTGCGGCAAGGCAGTGAAAGCGACGGGATTGTTTTTTTCAATACCTTGTATGCCCGCCTGTTTTCACAGCCCGCCGCCGCGGATACGGAGCAATTCGCTCAAATGATGCAACAGCCGGAGCATCCCATGCCGTCGGCGCTGCTGCCGATGATCATGCAATGCCAGGGACTGCGCGCCGCTAAAAAATGGTATGACCGCTTAAGCCGCTCATCTTCACGCTGTTTGATGCTCTGGCGCCACGATCCGCGCGTAAAACAGCTTTATAGCCTGACGGGGGAGTAAACGCGCGATCATGTCTTACCGCCGAATACGTTGCCTGCTGTTGCTGATTTTGGCCTCAACCCCCGCGTCCGCTACCTGCTGGAGCGATGCGGAGCGCCATTTCGGCATCGAAGCCAGATTATTGCAGGCCATAGCCATTACCGAATCGAACATGAATCCCCAGGCTACGGGATTCAATAAGGACGGCAGCCGGGATATCGGCCTGATGCAGATAAACAGCATCCATTTGCCCCGCCTGAAAGCACTGGGCATTGATGAGCATCTTCTTTATAACGACAGCTGTCTTTCCGTTATGGTAGGAGCGTCGGTCCTGGCGGATATGATGAAAAGGTACGGTTATTCATGGGAGGCTGTAGGGGCCTACAACGCCGGCACGGCTGCCCATCGCCGGGATTTGCGGCGGCGCTACGCCAAACGGGTTTGGGGTCATTATGAAAAACTCCCTGCCGAACGGCCTGGAAATGCGCCCGCGGCGCCGGCAAAATATCCCGCCAGCCCCAAGTTGAAAGGTATTACTAATACATAATTAAATTCACTTATAAATAAAGCGGAATATTACCTTTGATGCGCTAATTGCTTCGGCCGTTAAGGATGAATAAAGTTCTTCACCTTGTTCAAACAGCGAGGTTATTTAGGCTTTATTATATTTCGCTATGTCTTATAGAATAATGAATATTTGACCATGAATCAGATTCCCATCATGATTTTTAAAAAATAGATAGGCATTATAATGAATGTAAAGGTAAATCAAAGACGGACGGGACTAATAATGCACAAGGAAAATATTATTGCTCCCGAAAGGCTGCTGGCGGCAACCTTCAAAGAGGATATTAATTCACCAAAATGCTGGCTGTTTGAAACCGGTGAAAAAGGGTGCCGTTTTCATTTCCACTCCGCCCGGGAATCCAACTGTCTTGCCGTGCCACAGGGCTGGCGCGGCATATTGATGATGAATCGCGTCAATATCGAGGTGATATCCGGCGCCATGAAACAGCAGGAATTGCCGTTATTTGCCTTGGTGAAATTGCAGGTCTTTATTGATGAGTCTAAAAATCTGACGTTGAAATATGAGCAGCCGCAACACTGGGAATCAATTGAGCTTAATAATTATCCGCATATCACGTCCTGCGGCGACGTGGAGCGCTGGTTATTATCGCAAACCCATACGCTGCCGGTGGAAATGGCGACCCTGGCCTCTTTTTTGCGCCGGACCGAATGGTACTGGCTGATCCGTTTTTTACTCAATGAATCGGTGAATAACGGCAAGCTGCAAGAGCTGGGGGCGCGCTATGGTTTGTCCTATTCCCACTTTCGGCGTTTATGCCGCAACGCCCTGGGCAATTCGGCGAAAAGTGAATTGCGAGGCTGGCGCATAGCCAGGGCGTTATTGGATGTGGTGGAAGAGGGTCAAAGTCTGACCCAGGTGGCCATGCGATACGGTTATGCCTCATCTTCACATCTTTCCAACGATATCAGAGATGCTTTTGGCGTCTCTCCCAGGGGTTTGTGGAACATGATCAACAAGAAATCGGAAAAATGAAATCGCTACGCTATTTGAGATTAACGTTCATCTGCTGGTGCCTGTCCGGCGGCCCGCTGTCCACTCACCTGCAGGCGGCGCCCTTGGCCGACGGCGGCCGCGCCGATGCCGAAGGGTACATTGCCAATAAAGACGGGCTGAAAATATTTTTCGATGCGCTCTCCTCGCGCCTCGGCAAGCCGGTGATTGTCAGCAAGCTTGCGGCACGCAAACACATCAGCGGCGAGTTTGATTTCAGTCATCCGCAAGCCTTGCTGGAACAGATATCGCAACAGTTGGGACTCATCTGGTACCACGACGGACAGGCCGTTTATGTGTACGACGCCGGTGAAATGCGCAATTCGGTCATGTCGCTGCGCAATATCTCCTTCAGCGCGCTGAATAATTTTCTGCGCAGTTCGCAGCTTTACGACCAGCGCTATGCGCTGCGCGGCGACGACAATAGCGGCACGTTCTATGTCTCCGGTCCGCCGGTGTATGTGGACCTGGTGCTCAATACCGCCAAGTTTATGGACGAGCAGCCCGAAACGCAGAACGGAGGCGAAAAAACCGCGGTCATCCGCCTGAGCAACACCTTTGTCGGCGACCGGACCTATGAATCCCGCGGTGAGAAAATCACCATTCCCGGCATCGCCACGGTGATAGACCGGCTGCTGCACGGGGAAACCAAAAAGGGGGAAAAAACGGTGCAGCCCCAGGTGATGAATCTGGTGCCCGACGGCATGCCGGCGCCGGCGATGCCGACGTTCAACGGAGAGAATATCGGGGCGCGGGGTATGGAGTACCAGCCGCGATCGAGCCTGGCTGAAGCGCTGCGCGCCGAGGCCGGCACCGGAACCGGCGCCGTCAACGTTATCGCCAATCCCGATACCAACAGCCTGCTGGTAAAAGGCACGCCCAGGCAGGTGCAGCTGGTGACCAATCTGGTATCGGCGCTGGATATCGCCAAACGCCATGTGGAACTGTCGCTGTGGATCGTGGATCTGCAGAAAGAGGATCTGGATCAGCTGGGCGTCGATTGGCAGGGCAGCGTCAAGATTGGCAGCCAATTGGGCGCCACCTTCAACCAGGGGTCCTATTCCACGCTGGACGGCGGGCGCTTTGTCGCCTCGGTACAGGCCCTGTCGCAAAAAAAGCGGGCCAATATCGTTTCCCGTCCGGTGGTGCTGACCCAGGAGAATGTCCCGGCGCTGTTTGACAACAACCGCACTTTTTATACTGAGCTGCTGGGTGAGCGGTTCGCCGATCTGCAGCACGTTACCTACGGCACCATGATAAGCGTCTTGCCGCGCTTCGCCGCCGACGGGCAGATAGAAATGGTGTTGAATATCGAAGACGGCAATGAGCTGCCGCAAAATGACGAATCGGCACAGGCCCTGCTGCCTAAGGTCGGCCGCACCCATATCAGCACCGTGGCGCGGGTACCGAAGGGGAAGAGCCTGCTGGTGGGCGGATACACGCGGGATGAATCGAGCAACAAGATAGGGAAGATACCGGTTCTGGGCAATATACCCCTTATCGGCGGCCTGTTCCGCTATAAGCACGAAAGCCAGTCCAATACCGTGCGGATTTTCCTTATCCAGCCGCGCGAGATTACCGAGCCCTTGCCGGCGGATGCGAGTGAATTCGCCACGGGGCTTATCAAAAACCGCGAGAACGATCATTTACCCGATTGGTCCCGTAACTACCTGGACAGTCAGAAATGGCGCTGAGCATTAATAACCCTATGCCCCAACCCGCGGTTTACAGCAATCCGGCGCAGTCGGAGACAAAACCGCATACGGTGCCGACAGCGGCCCATGACTTGGCCGAAAATCTAGAAAGCGAGGAGGCGCCGGTCGGGCAGCTCTTGAAGTTTCTCCAATCCAGCGACGAAATGTCGGCGCTGGCGTCCCAATTCGCCAACAGACGTCTTTTTGATAAAAAAGGGGAATCTCTGTCCGATGGTTTTGAGCGGGTACTGGAGGAAGACGCGATACCGAAAGCCAAATCACTGCTGAAGGTCGCATCGGTAAAAGAAGAATCTCTGGTGAATCTGCTGCTTTACGCCCGCTCGATGTTTCCCGACGACAGCGATTTGATCATGGTACTGAGGGAGCTGTTGCGTCACAAATTAAGCGAAACCTTGAAGAAGAGGCTTAAAGCCCTGCTTGATGAAGTGGTGGCGCAAGCCAATCCCCGCGAATCCAAAGCGGGCATCAACTGCGCGTTGAAAGCGCGCCTTTTCAGCCAAAAATACCTGGCGTTGAAACCGTCTTTATTACGCAGTAGCTATCGACGTTATCTGCAAAACGAACAGCACGCCATGGAGGATTACAAAGACTGGATCGCCTGCTATGGTTATCAATATCGCGGCGTGGTGCTGGATTTCATTAAAGCGGCGCTGCTAACGGATATTGATTCGCAGGACCCAAGCTGTTCAAAACTGGAGTTCGGCGACCTTATCGGCAAACTAAGTCAGGTAAAGCTCATTCGTTCCGGCGATGAACTATTCATTAAAAAATTAATGAACAACAATACCATGGCCGCTTTGAATAAAAGCGAGCCGGAGTGGTTGATGCTGTTTTTTTCACTGCTGGAATATCCGGAAGAAATAGGTAATCATCTTCATATATTATTAGGGGATAGATTTATGTTAACTTACCATAGAGAGCGATCGGCCATTTTACAATTACTCTTTCAGGCATGTAAATCATTACCGCATGGATTATTTCACAGTGCCGAATCGGCATTCAGACTGCTAAGGGATTTGCAATCATTCGCCTCGATTGCCTATAAGCATGAATTGATTGAAGACAGAATAAAATAGTTCATCATCATCTATATAACTGGTAATGGAATAGTTACGTGTTTAATAAATTTCTTAACAATCTGCGTTCGCGGCCTGAGCTGCTGATATTAGCGTTGGTCATTATGATCATCGCTATGCTCATTATTCCATTACCAACTTATTTAGTGGATTTTTTGATTGGACTTAATATTGTCATAGCCATACTGGTGTTCATGGGCGCTTTTTATATCGAGCGTATTCTGAGCTTCTCCACGTTCCCCTCCGTGCTGCTGATTACGACATTATTCAGGCTCGCGCTCACCATCAGCACCGCGCGCCTTATACTCACCAACGCCGATGCGGGCGAAATCATCGCCACCTTCGGCCAGTTCGTCATCGGCGATAACCTGGTGGTGGGATTCGTGATTTTCGCTATCGTGACCGTGGTGCAATTCATTGTTATC
The DNA here is from genome assembly GCF_047324255.1 of Sodalis sp. RH15. Classification (NCBI taxonomy): domain Bacteria; kingdom Pseudomonadati; phylum Pseudomonadota; class Gammaproteobacteria; order Enterobacterales; family Bruguierivoracaceae; genus Sodalis; species Sodalis sp. RH15. Next base: position 5,401,333 of record NZ_CP178738.1, on the reverse strand, counting down.
ACCAAAGGATCTGAACGTGTGGCGGAAGTGGCGGCGCGGTTTTCCCTCGACGGTATGCCCGGTAAACAGATGAGTATCGACGCCGACCTCAAAAGCGGCACCATAGACGCGGACGGCGCGCGCGAGCGGCGCAGCGTGCTTGAGCGGGAGAGCCAGCTGTACGGCTCTTACGACGGCGCGATGAAATTCATCAAGGGCGATGCCATCGCCAGCATCATCGTCACCTTCGTTAACTTTATCGGCGGTATGGCGGTGGGGATGAATCAGCACCATATGGACATGTCCACGGCGCTGGCCACCTACACCATGTTAACCATCGGCGACGGGCTGGTGGGCCAGATACCGGCATTGCTCATCTCTATCAGCGCCGGCCTGATTGTCACCCGGGTCAATGGGGACGGCGACAATATGGGCCGCACCATCATGCAGCAGTTGCTGGGCAACCCGTTCGTTCTGGTCATCACCGCCATGCTGGCGCTTTGCATCGGTATGCTGCCGGGATTCCCCATGCCGGTGTTCATTCTACTGGCGGTGGCGCTCAGCGGCCTGTTTTATTTCAAGCATCGCCAAACCCGGCGGGCCAGCGCGGGCGCCGCTTCTTCCCCCATGGCGTTTCAAGAGGGAACGCCTGGACAAAATCCCGGCATGGAAAGCCAATTGGGCATTATCAACGATCTCGATCAAATGACCGCCGAAACCGTCGCGCTGATCCTGCTCGTCTCCCGCGGCAACCACGCCGTGCTGGCAAAAGATCAGCTATGCGAGCGACTTCGCAGCCAGTTCTTTGTGGACTATGGCGTCAAACTGCCGGAGCTGATGCTGCGCGCATCGGATAATGTGGACGATCAAACGGTAGTGGTCTTGATCAATGAAATTCGCGCGGATGCGTTCACCATCCATTTCAATTTGATGAGGGTGATAAACGGCACCGATGAACTTTATCAACTGGGCATTGAAACCCGTAAGGAAAATGACGCTATCTGGGTGCCGCGCCAGGCGCAGGAAACGTTATTACAATTAGGCTATCAGCTACGCTCCGCTGTAGACGAAATCTACCATTGCTTCTCGGTGTTGCTCACCCATCATGTCAACGAGTTCTTCGGCGTGCAGGAAACCAAGCACATGCTGGATATGATGGAAAGCAAATATCCCGACCTGCTGAAAGAAGTATTGCGCCACGCCACGGTACAGCGTATCGCCGAAGTACTGCAACGGCTGTTAACCGAGCGGATCTCCACCCGCAATATGAAGCTTATTATGGAGTCGCTGGCCTTATGGGCGCCGCGGGAAAAGGATGTCATCACCCTGGTTGAGCATGTGCGCACCGCGCTTGCGCGCTATATCTGTCATAAATTTGCCGTTAATAATGAACTTAGGGCGATAATTATTTCAGCCGAAATTGAAGAAATGATTCGGGGCGGTATCAGAAATACCTCCTCAGGCGCTTTTCTCAATCTCGAGCCGGCAGTATCGGAGGAATTAATGGACCTATTTACCGTAGGTTTAGAAAACATATTGATTGCTCATAAAGACATGGTGTTATTGACGTCGGTGGATATTCGCCGATTTGTTAAAAAATTGATTGAAACGCGGTTCCGCGATCTTGAAGTGATGTCTTTTGGTGAATTGACAGAAGTTGTCAATGTTAATGTTATCAAAACAATATAATTAACCTTGGAGTATAATACATGCATGTTGATATTGCAGAGTTGGTCCGAGAAGCACTGTTAGAAAGCGGTTGCGATCCGAATCTGCTGAGTAATTTCGATAGTCATTCCACTATCGCACTTGATTTTAATGATTTGCCAAGTATCTATATCAGCAGTCAGGAAGAGGATATTTGGCTGTGGTCGCGACTGGCGGAATATAGCGATAATATCCTGGAGCAACGGGCACATGCCTTGCTTGATGAATTAATGAGCGGCGCTGATTTTATCCGCGGCGAACAGTTTCATTTATCCAGGAACGAGGGCTACCTCGAACTCAAAGCCCTGCTAAAACCCATGTGCTTGAACAGCGGGCAGAATTTTGCGGTTGCCCTAAGCGGTTTCTTTGAGCGACTTGAACGCTTCGTCGTGGTCATGCAGTAAATGACCGGCACCTTGCGGTTGTTGCGACGGCAGGCCATGCCCCTGCGTCTGGCCGGTCCCATCATCGAGGCGGCTTTGCCGGGCGTAAAGGTGGGTGAGATATGCGAAATCCGCCGCAACTGGACCTCTTCGGAGGTGATTGCCCGCGCACAGGTCATGGGGTTCCATCATGAACGTACCGTGCTGAGTTTAATCGGCAACGGCCGGGGCCTGTCGCGGGATGTGGTCCTGCATCCCACCGGCGCGCAGCTGACGGTAAGCGTCAGCGATGCTCTGCTGGGGGCGGTTATTGATCCGCAAGGGGCTATTACCGAACGGCTCTGTCGGCCCGATGAGGGCCTTTTGCCGGAAATCAGGCCTATAGACACCGATGCGCCTTCCTATCAGCAGCGTATCGGCATCCATTCGCCTTTCATTACCGGCATCCGGGCCATCGATAGCGTATTGACCTGCGGCGCCGGCCAGCGGGTCGGCATTTTCGCCTCCGCCGGCTGCGGTAAAACCGTGCTGATGCATATGCTTATCGAACGCTCAGACGCGGACGTGTTTGTCGTCGGTCTTATCGGCGAACGCGGACGGGAAGTCACCGAATTTACCGAAGCATTGCGGCTTTCCGGGCGACAGCACAAGGTGGTTCTGGTCTACGCCACCTCGGATTACTCCTCCCTGGATCGTTGCAATGCCGCCATGGTCGCCACCACCGTAGCGGAGTACTTCCGCGATCAGGGCAAAAAAGTGGTGCTGTTTCTGGACTCCATCACCCGCTATGCCCGCGCCCTGCGCGATGTGGCCCTGGCCGCCGGCGAGGCCCCCGCGCGGCGGGGGTATCCCGCATCGGTTTTCGATGCCATGCCGCGCATCCTTGAACGGCCCGGCAACACCCGCCGTGGCAGCATTACCGCGTTTTATACCATTTTGCTGGAAAGCGACGACGAACCGGATCCCATCGCCGATGAAATACGCTCTATTCTCGACGGGCATATTTATCTGAGCCGTAAACTGGCGATGCAGAACCATTACCCGGCCATCGACATCCTGCGCAGCATCAGCCGGGTTTCCGGACAGGTGACGGACAATAACCAGCAGCTTATGGCAGGGGAGATCCGCAAACTGCTGGCCAAGCTTGAGGAGCTGCAGATTTTCCTCGATCTGGGTGAATACAAGCCCGGCGAAAATCCCGAAAACGATCGCGCTATCAACAAACGCCAGGCATTGCGGGATTTTCTATGCCAATCCACCGTCGAGGCCACCGATTTCACGGCGACGCTGCAGGGGATGTATGACGTTATTTCATAAGATAAAAAACCTTATCGGCCGTTGTGATGTCAGCCGGCAGCGCTGTGAACTGCAGTTGGCCAACGACGAACGGCGCCGGCAGGGCTTCCTCGAAGAGATTACCGCGCTGCAGCGGCATAACGAGGGGATGCGGCGATTAATCGAACTGGAGCGGCCGCAAGGCCAGCTGGACCGGGCGCAGCTTTTTTTACGCCAACGCCGCCTGGCGGTCCTGCGTCGGAAATTTCATGAACTGCAGCTCCAGGAAAAAAAGCTTCATCAGGAGGTTGAGGAGCTCGGTCAGCAGATGCGCGAAGTGCAGGCCCGCCGGCGGCACTGGCACCGGCAGCAGGAAAAATATCAGCGTTGGGCCGACCGGCAGCGACAGCAGCGCAGCGCCGTTCGGCTACGCCAGGAGGAAAATGAAATGCAGGAGATCATTACGTGGAAATCTTAACGACCTCAGGACATGTTTACGCCGATTCGTTCAGCGGTCAGCAAGCCGCCGTCGATATTAAACAGATCGTTGCCGGCAAGGGAGCGTTTCAATTCCCGGCCAGCCCGTCGCCGGCGGAGAAACCGGTTGACTGGGCCAACACGGCGGACAACGCCGCACAGCCATCGCTCGGACAAGAGCTGTCTCGGGAGGATCGCGTCGGCAGGAAAAAGAAGCAGCCCGGTCTCGACGGTGAAGTGGGTGCCCTTGTTCAAGGCGCCATACCTTTGCAGGAGTCTGCGGCCATGGGGGAAAATAAATCCGCATCCCGGCTTAAAAACCGTCATGGCGCGGGACAGGATATCCAGGGCGCCTTGGTTGATAGGGAAGGCCGCCGCCGGTTAACAGCCGCCGCTACGGGGGAAACACCGTTGCCGCCGGCGGCCAAAGTCGCCGCTACGGGGGAAGCCCTGTTGCCATCGGCGGCCAATGCCGCCGAACCCAGGCTTGCCGACATGCCCGACACCGTTGCAGACAGCGCCGGAGAGGGCGAGGATAACTCCTTCAACGGCCTGGCGTCCGCCGGCGTTCCGGTGAACGCGCGCCCGGCGGGAGAATCGATGCCGGCGCAGTTAAAAACCCCAGACCCGCTGTTGAATGAACGGCACCATATCGCTCAATTCGCGCCCGAGACGAAAAGCCGTGACAGCGAACGCGACGGCACGCTGCTCTATACCTTTAATAATGGTAAGGCGCTCGCCTCGGGAGCCCTGGAAGTCAATCAGGTGAAGATTGCCTTCCAAGGTTCGACGGTACTGACCCCGTCCAATAGAATCACCCAGGAGAATCTGCTGGCGAACCAAAGCGAGGCGCGGGGGTATCTGGTAAAACCCCCTTCCGATCGTGAACAGCAGCAGCGACAGCGGCACGACCAGGAAACGGGAGAGGATCAGTGAGCTACCGGCAACTGCGGTCTCTGCCCCGTACGCAGATGAACTGGCGACGCGTACTGGCGAGCTGGCGAACGCAGGATATCGCTGTCTCCCTGGAGACGCCGGTGCATGTCGGCCGTCGCATGCTGGTCAGCGCCGATGGCGGCGTCTGGCGGGCGTTAATGGATCCCAGGGAGTGGCTGTGCCATGAATTTCCAGAGCTGGCGACTCTCGCCGGCGCTGCCTGCGATGACGAAAAAATCATGGCGCTGTTCAATATCCGATCGCGTCCGCTGACCTTTGCCCACAAAGCCCTGACGTACCGCTCCTTGCGGGCCGAAGGTCTGATCGAGCAAGGCGGCGGACATTCAGAACCTTTACCCCGCGTATCCGCACGGGAATGTACGCTGTGGATTACCGACATCGCCGACAGCCTGGTGATGAAACCACGATCCGCGGGGACCTGCTTGTCCGGTATGCCGTTGGCGGTTGAGTGGATAATCGGCTCAAGCCGTGTACCCGGCGCCCTGGCGAAACAACTTTCCGCTGGCGATGTCTTGCTGATCAGCAAGACGGAAAACCAGGTGCGCTGCCAGGGGATAACAATCGGCACCTATTGGCAAAAAGAAGAGATGATTATGATTAAAGAGAACCATCAGCTTGGCGACCTGCCGGAGGGGGATGGCATGACGTCCCCGGCGGAAGAACCCGTTTCCGGCGCATTGGCGGCGGTACCGTTGAAGGTGGAGTTTATCCTGCAGCGGCGCTATCTGCCAATTGGTGAGCTACAGCAACTGTTTAAAGGTCAAGTGTTGGAAATCGATCCGTCCGGTGAAAAAAATATAGAAATCCGGGCCAACGGGCATGTGATGGCGGTGGGTGAACTGGTGCAATTGGAGGACAGGCTTGGAGTTGAGATAATGTCGTTACACCAGGACCGTTCCAATGAACACTGATATAGGCCTTATCGGCACATTATCGTTCTTGTCGTTGTTGCCGTTCCTGATTGCGTCCGGCACCTGTTATATCAAGTTCTCCATCGTTTTTGTCATGGTGAGGAATGCGCTGGGTTTGCAACAGGTGCCGTCTAATATGACGCTCAACGGGGTAGCGCTGCTGCTGGCGCTATTCGTTATGGCGCCCGTGGCCCGCGACGCCTATCAGTCATTTCACGATCAAGGCGTGGATATGGCCAGCTCGGAATCCGTGATGAATTTTATGGAAAACGGGTTGGACGGCTATAAAACCTATTTGCAAAAATATACCGACCCCGATCTGGCCCGCTTTTTTGAAAAAGCGCAATCACATAAAAATGGGGACACCGACATTGAGGATGAGCTTTCCTCTCCCTCGATGCTTGCCCTGTTGCCGGCTTATGCCCTGAGCGAGATAAAAAATGCCTTCAAGATAGGTTTTTATCTCTATTTGCCGTTTGTGGTGGTGGATTTATTGATTTCAAGCATTCTGCTCGCCTTGGGCATGATGATGATGAGCCCCATAACCATTTCGGTGCCGATAAAACTTATTTTATTCGTGGTGCTCGATGGTTGGACGCTCCTCTCCAAGGGCCTTATTTTACAGTACATAGATTTGGCTACTTAATGAAAGAGAATCTGGTGTAATAATGAATGATATTGTCTTTGCCGGTAATAAAGCGCTTTATCTGGTGCTTATTTTATCCGCCGGACCCATATTGGTGGCCACCGTGGTCGGTCTGCTGGTGGGTTTATTCCAAACCGTCATGCAATTACAAGAGCAAACGTTGCCTTTCGGCATAAAATTATTATGCGTGACGTTATGCATTTTTCTATTATCCGGCTGGTACGGTGAGACGCTGCTTGGTTTCGGCCGGGAAGTCATCAGAATGGCCTTGAGCCGACCCTGATCATGAATATCTCATCGATTTTCGACATTCAGCATGGATTGGCCGCCATGGTGCTGGGTTCAGTAAGAATCACGCCGGCTTTTTTTTTGCTGCCCTTTTTAAGCAGCAGCGTTGTCAGCGCCACCATCCGTATGCCGGTCATCATGTTGATTGGCCTATCATTATGGCCTCACCCCATCAACGCCCTGCCTCTCGAGCATGTCGCTGATTATATGAAAATTCTTGCCCAGGAAGCCTTTGTCGGCCTGATCCTGGGCATCGTCTTCGCCATGCCGTTCTGGATCATGCACGCCATCGGCAGCGTTATCGACAACCAGCGCGGCGCTACCATCAGCAGCACGCTTGATCCCATGTCCGGGGTCGATACCTCGGAATTGGCCAATTTATTCAATCTTTTTGCCGGTGCGCTGTTCCTGTTTGGCGGCGGCTTGTCACTGATGATGGAGGGTTTCAGGCGGAGCTATCAGATATGCGATCCCTTGTTGACATGCTCGCCGCCCCTGATTCCGGTGTTGGGATTATTATCTTATCTGGTCACCAAAATGATGATCCTGGCCAGCCCGGTTCTGGCCGCGTTATTGCTATCGGAAATGCTGCTGGGGCTGCTGTCGCGTTTTGCGCCACAAATGAATGCTTTTTCAATCTCATTAACCATTAAAAGCTTAATTGCATTCTTCATTCTCATACTCTACTTTTCACCGGTTGTGCCCGACGCATTCAGGGCGTTATGGCCTCAGGGCGATCATTGGAATATTTGGCTGTTAAAAGATGTAATAGGTTCATCTATTAACTGATCACCAACGGATAAGGCCCAGCCGCAGGAAACCCGATGTCGAACAAAACAGAAAAGCCGACCCCGAAACGCTTAAAGGACGCGGCGCAAAAAGGCCAAACCTTTAAATCCCGCGATCTTCTGGTGGCCTGCATGCTGCTATGCGGCGTTCTTTGGCTGACGTCCGTGAGCTCTTTGTCAGAATTGATGGAACTGTATCGTAATCTGATAGCCGTCAATTTTGAATTGAACCTAAAAGCGTACAGCACCGCAATAATCATTCTGGCATTAAAGCTGATTATCCCTATATTGCTGATATGCTTGGCGACCTCGGCGCTGCCCACGCTGATTCAAACCGGCTTTGTTCTTGCCACCAAGGCGCTGAAGCTGAATTTCAACGCGTTGAATCCTACCAAAGGCTTCAAGAAAATATTCAGCATGCGGACCATCAAGGATGCGGTAAAAGCGTTCTTATACTTTGCAAGCTTTGCCCTCGCTATTGTTATCACCTGGCATAAAAATAAACACCTTCTTTTTTCTCAGGTCCACGGTACCGGCGCAAGCATTGTTTTTATCTGGCGCGATCTGCTGTTGTCATTGGTGTTAACCTGCCTGGCCTGTCTTATCCTCGTTTCGATGCTTGATGCTCTGGCGGATTATTTTTTGCATTTAAAAGAATTGAAAATGGATAAGCAAGAAGTTAAACGAGAAATGAAAGAACAAGACGGAAATCCAGAGATTAAATCACGGCGGCGCCAGCTGCATATGGAGTTGCTTTCAGAGCAGACCAAATCGGATATCAGGGGCTCAAAGCTTATCATCGCCAACCCGACGCATATAGCCATCGGGATTTATTTCAACCCGGATGTCGTGCCGGCGCCCTTTATTTCGGTTTTTGAATGCAACCAGCGGGCATTGGCGGTCAGACGCTATGCCGAAGAGGTCGGCGTACCCGTAGTACGTGATATACAGCTAGCCAGGAAGATTTATAAAACCCATCGTTTATATACCTTTATTAAATTAGAAGAACTTGATGAAGTGATGCGTTTATTAACCTGGCTTAAAGAAGTAGAAGATGCCTGGCAAAGTGAATCACATCCTTGATGGATTTAAAGAAAAATTTTATTTTAAATATTCAATAAAAATTTATTAATATTCTGAATCTGATCACACTCGTCTGGTTAAAAAAACTATCTCACTTTTTTTTAGTAAGCGATAGTTGAAAGTAATGCCATTAGTTTCATGTTTCAATCAAGTCACCATCATTATCGATGGTGACATTTTCAGGAGTTATTTATGAATGTAAATGATAATGTCAGCGATGAGCAAATCGCGTCTATGTTGTGGAATGCGGTTAAAAGCGGAGTAACGTTAAAAGACGTGCATGAGTTGCCGGATGAAATGATGGAAGGGCTTTATGCGCACGCCTATGATTTTTACAATAAAGGGCAGTTGGACGAAGCCGCCACTTTTTTCCGCTTTCTATGTATTTATGATTTTTATAATCCTGATTATTACATGGGGTTGGCGGCGGTATATCAATTGCAAAAGCAATTCCAAAAAGCGGCGGATATTTATGCCGTGGCTTTTTCTCTTGCACAAGATGATTATCGGCCGGTGTTTTTCAGCGGGCAATGCCAGCTGCTGATGCAAAAGGCCAATAAAGCAAAACAATGCTTTGAATTAGTGGCGGAACACTCACGGGAAGAAGCTTTTCGCATCAGAGCCAACGCTTATTTGGACCAACTCAATAAGGATGTTGAAAAAAAAGATTCAGTTGCTGAACATAAGGAGCTTACATGACGGATATCTCAAAACCCCTGAGCAGCAGTCAAGTTCATATTTTTACGACACCCGCTAAGGGCAATGAAGCCGTTAATACGGCTTTATACAATAAGACACATATTACGCAGGAAAAAGCGCTGTCGCTTTTTCAGGAATCGCAGAAGGCTGCGCTGGCCATGTTGGCCGTCATGAACGATAACGCTGCACAATCCACTTCGCGGCCTTTGGCTGAAAGCGGCGCGCCTGAGTTAAGAGAACCGGCGAAACCGGTGGGCGCGGATGCAAAACTCAGCGGCAGCGCCGTGTTCACACTGTTGGCCGGAAACGCCATGATGCTGCTGGGGAATCACTCCCTGGTGCAGTTGGCCGATCGGTTGCAGATAATACAGGCCAATAGCGAAGCTTTGCAACAGGCTAACGAGGCTTTGGCGCAGCAATTCCAGCAGGCTGTGGACAGCAGCGCGGCCGCGCTCAGTGCCGCGGAAGCTGATAGCGCATCATTGCAAACCGCACAAAATTCGCTGGCGGAAAAACAGGAAAATTATGATCAGGCCAAAAATCGATTGGACCTGCTTTCTCCCGAGGACCCGGAATATACCGCCGCACTAAGCCGGTTCGAATCGGCCGAGCGGGAATTGTCCGACGCCGCAAGGGATGTTGCCCAGGCGCAGGTAAAAGCCGGTGAGTCCTATCAGGCCGCACGGGAAAGTTCTTTATTACTGGACGATCTGTTCCGGAAAATGCAGGGAACGGCAAATATTCCGTCCCCGATGATGAAGGAATCGGCGGAACAAAGCCTCAGCACCATGGCCCGCATGTTATTCCTTATCAGCACCCTGATGAAGCTGATGGGTGAAAACAATGAAAAAGCGCTGGCAAACGATCAGGAATTATTTCTGAACATCCAGGAAAGCGAACAGCGATCGTTGAAAATCCAGGGTGACAAACACGCCGAAGAGATGAAAAAAGCCGAGGCCTTGAATACGGCAATGGGCTGCGTCGGCAGAATTCTTGGCGGCCTTATCACGCTGATAAGCGTCGTCGGGGCGATATTTTCCGGAGGCGCCAGCCTGGCCATCGCTGCCGTCGGTATCGCTTTGATGGTGGGTGATGAAATCAGTAAAGCGGTCACCGGCGTTTCTTTTATGGAAAAAGCACTCAGCCCGATCATGGACAATATCATCAAACCCCTGGTGGATGCCCTGAGCAAAGGCATTGCCAAAATGCTCGAAAGGCTGGGGATGGACGCCGCCACCGCCAACATGATCGGCGGCATTGTCGGAACGCTGGTGGCCGCGGCTCTGGTCATCGCCGTCATGATTGTGGGCAAAGCCGCGGCCGGAAAAGTGGCCTCCACCGCCTTTGCCAATATGGTGAAGGAAGCGCTCAAGGATATCCTGCCGGTGGTGTTGAAGAATGCCGCCACCACGGTGAACAGCGCGGTGAGAAGCGGTGTGAGACGCGCGCTTGACCGGTTGAAGATGGCGTCGGATAAAGAGGCCCTTCAGCTCTATTCCAATCGTCTTAACACTATCAGTGCCGGTACCGCATTGGGTTCGGAAACGATACAGGGGGGCATCGGCGTGGCCAGGGGATTCGCTGAAAAAAATGCCGCTGACATTGAGGCAAGCTTCACCCTGTCCAGCGCGGTGATGGCGCAAATCAGGCAACTGATTGAACAATTAATCGAGAAGTTCGCCGATTCGCAACAGGATCAGCAACGGCTTATGGCGATGTTGTCAGACGCGCAAACCAATACTGGCCAAACCCAGAAATCCATACTCAGAAATTCAATAGCTTAAAAAGGAAATTATCATGTCCGCAATATCTTCGCAAGGCATAGCCTCTAGTGTGCTGAACCAGGAAGCTCTCACCGCAAATGCTCAAACCAGCAATGCCGAGGCCAACGGGAAACCGATATCATCCAGCCAATCTTTTGCCGGTATCGTCACCGACAAAATGCTTGACTCTTTATTAGGTACCGGTGCCGCCGTCACGTTAAGACATCCCGATAGCGCCGGGCGCATGCCGGTCAAGGAACTGCATGCCCAGGTGGAAAAAATGCTGGAACGCCCGGATCTCTTGCAGGTTTTGGAGCAACGTGCAGCCGAAGGCACGGAAAAAAAGGAGGTAAAAAAGGAATTTGATATCAGTAAATTAACGTCCAGTAATATCGCCGCCATATTTGCCGAAATTTTAAAGGCGCTGCAGGCAAATAAAACGGCGGAAAATAATAATAAAGGGGATATGGCGATCCTGAAAGGGCAAATGACCGCGGGTGCCGCGGAAGCCATTATAAAGAGTGGACAAACAGCACTCAACGGCGCTATCGGCCAGGCGGCATTCGGCACCGCTATTTCCGGGGCGGGTTTCAGCACGCAACAAAAAGGCCTCGCTCACGAAAGCCAAGTGCTTAAGAATAATAACAGGGACATTGTTGAAAAGAAGTTTACGTTGGAAAACGATCGAATGAATTTTTCAAGAAGCGGAACTTCAACCCCCGATTCCGCCATGGATATCGAGCCGCCGCGTTTCAATAATGCCGACGGTCAAAACTTTGTCCGCGGACAAAGTAATGAAACGGCTAAAGAGGCGTATGGGGAGCATGTCAAAGATGGCGCCCGATTCACCGCACGGGAGAATGAAATCAATCATCTTGAAATTGATATGAAGGATGAGATGGCCAAAGCTGAAAAAATCAAAAACCTAGGTATGTTCATGTCACAGATGAACCATCCCGTCACGGGCATCACCGCCGGCCAAACCCAGGCTATTCAGGCCAGTGAGAATGCGCAGCAGCATATTCTGCAGCAGGTGGGTCATGCCGCCGACGGTCTGGGGGAAACCAGCAGCGCCAATTCCCGTGATTTCGAGAGCCTGCTGCAAACCATCGCGCAAAAACTCGCGGAAATCATACGGGCCCATTTGGACACCGCCGGCATGATAGCGGGTAAATCAGTTTGATTATAACAAGCGCCGCCGGCAATGACGCGGCGGCGCGCAGTATGGAGCGTTAACACCATGTCTTATGAAATTTCCTCGTCAATAACAAATCATCCCAAGCCCTTTTTTATTGCCAAAAATGTGGATAAGACGTCAAACCAGCTTACAAACGCCGTTGAAGTGTACTCTCTTGACGAAACGCCTACTGCAGAAAGCGGCGCTAATAACAACTCGGCGCTGGTCAATGAGATGGAATCCTTAACGTCCCAGGCCCTTGTCGATCTGAGAAATTGCCGTGAAACGTTGAGCAGAAACGATAATACTATAAAAAACAACACGGCGAAGTTGGAAAGTCAATTCCACGCGAGCCAACGGCAGCTTGATAATGCCATGGACGCCGGCCTGCGGAATGAAAACCCCGCTCAAGGGCAAAACGTCTCCTCTTTGGCGTCGGCTAAAACCGATCCGGGCTGGCAGGTTGAATTGAAGTCGGCCATGGATAAGTTGAATGGGGTCATGGCCCTTGAGCAGAGCGCGGTAGGTTCAGATACCTTTGCCAAAAGCATTGATGACGGCGCCTCGGTCTTTATCGCCGATCTGGATGAGAAAAGGGCCAAAAGCTACCGGGAGCTTTGGCAGGATGCGGCGGACGGCATTAACAGCATCAAATCGGGCTATCTGGAAGTGTATGAAACGGTCGTGGAGCGCTATACCGCCTTTTACAGCAGCTTCAGCGATTTTATGAGTGGATTGACCGCCCTGATTACCTTTAGTACGGATGATAAAGGCACTCAGACCATGGAATTCAAACCGGAAGCGCTGCAGAAAATTAATGCCTTGATTAGCTCTTATTCCGGGGACAAGGCCGTGCTTTTCCCCGCCTCCGGCACGGTGAGCGAAACCGAGGCGAAAAAGTGGGCCTCCGAACTGGGTTTGCCCGCCGGTTGCGTCAAGCCCTCCGGCAGCGGTTTTGTGGTAACGATAGACCTCTCTCCGTTGACCACCATCCGCGATAATCTCAAAGAGATGTCCGGTACCATGACGACTTTCCAATACCAGTCGTGGAAAAGCGGATTTGATGCTCAATCGAGTAAATTTCAAACAACGTTGCAAACGCTAACCACCAAATACGGCAATGCCAACGGGATGTTCGATACGATAAATAAGATTTTGAGCTCTACGATAACCGCCGGCGCCGAAACGCTTAAACAAATCCTTGCCTCCATGTAGCATAGGTGAAAAGACTATGACCACTATTAGCGCGACAGCAAACGCCATAGGCGCAGCTTTACGTAAAGTCGGCGATATTTTAGATCCATCGCCGTTGGCAAGCCGCATGAAGGGTATCGGCAACGTGACAGCACGGGCCGCATCATCATTGGTGCCGCCGGCCAAATCGGCGCCGATGGCTAAATCAGATGCCCGTCGCGTCTCTCGTGGCGCCGTAGGCAAGGAGGTCCCGGGCCAAACACGTTCAACCCGTTCAGCGGGTGTAAAAGGTATCGTCCGGTCGTCGAGTGTGGATGATAGCGATATTCACGACGACATGGCGAAAGCCGCGGATGAGTTAACTGCTTCCGCGATGGGGCAAAAGAGCCCGCCGCGAACGCCGGTTCATCTCGACGAATTTAAAAATGATTTTGATCAGGCCTGTTTGCACTCGCTTTTTGATGCCGCCGGTAAAAATAAGGACGCCCTGGTCACCTTGTTCGGCAAATGTGAAAACAAGGCTGCTCTACCTCGATTGAGAAGGATAGCCACCGCTTATCATGTGGCTGTAATGGCGCGTCCTTCCAATGATGCGATGAGTGAAATCAATGGCGTCATGGCAAAACTGACCACGATGATGGTAAAGGACGGCCTGGGCCAAAAATCCAGTTTCGGCAGCTACCGGCCGGGTGGGAAAGATGATTTCAAAAAGGTAAAAGGCCTTGAGACGGATTTGATGGCGGGATTGGCGAAATTGGTTGGGGAGGGTACCTTTGCCGCCGGGAATTTTTTACGCACGAAAGGTGCTGAACCTTTTATTAGAACTTATGTTGAGAAAAAATTAGGCATTTTGCTTACGCCGGAACAATCGAAAACGATCGACGAGCTCCTTGATAGCCGGGCCAAAGCGACCTGGGAAAATGTGCTTCAAGGCATCAAGGAACATAAAACCGACGAGATAGAGAAGGTCTGCCTAGCCATCGATATGGTCTTGAAGTTGCCGAATTTATTAGGGCCATTAATCGAAGACCGGGTTAAAGAAAAGCGGCCCTCGGAAACAGCCACCCTGGAGCAGCAGCCCAAGCCTAAACCATTGACGACTGAGACGGATGAGGATGAGATTAACCCCGCCACCGTACTTTCGGGCAGCGAGCAGGATAAAACAAACGGGCCGCCTAAACCAGCCAGTATCTATAATATCAATAATTCATACGATTTCAGCACTCATATCACTCATAATCCTATTAACATCAATATCAACCAGGGCGAGGAAAAGCCGGACAGTAAGAAACCGCATACCGAACGGGCGGATGCCTCTACCCAAACAGATTGGATCCCGGTTCAAATACAGGAAAAGTATGAGATTGGTGTGTGGCCAAAGCCAATGTTTGCTGAGGTGGAGGAAAAGCCAGTTGAGCAAATCCTCAGCGCGAAAATGCTCAGCAAGCTAAAGACCATCAGCATCGTTGAGCCGCCTCTCCAGGTTGCGGAACATATTTCGCCGCGCCAAGTTGAAGCGCCGTTATCCACCGTTATCCATTCGCAGCCGCTGACAGCCCAGGCGCCGCAGTATGCCGCACCGCTGTCTAAGGCGCAGGACGTGCCGCTTTCCGGCATCAACCACACCATGGCGGACGATAAACGCTTCGCCGAAATAACCAGGTCGCCGATTTCCCGTGCCCAGGTTCATAATTTGCCGCCATCGGACAATGACCAACGGGTCATTAAGGACGAAGATGCTTCGTGGACCCACGAGCAAACACGTTCCCATGCGCTGGAAGAAACGCAGCCGGTAGTGCTCACCAATCAGGGCAGGCAGCTGTCGCAACTGCCGCGCGTTGAGCCGAAAGTAAAGCATTTCGCGCCGTCAAATATGAAAAAGGAAGATTTGACAGCCGTAAGGAATCGGCTCAAAAGAACCGGCATGGATACTCTGTCGCCGCCTCTGGAGGCATTGAAACGCCAGGCAGACGGCGGCGCCGAAACTCGGGCCAGGGCACAGCAGCTGTCGCGTGCTGATGTCGCTCAGACGATGGCCCGAGATATGCCGGCCCCGCAGGCTATTCCGGCCGCTGAAACAAAAGCAGTACCGCCAAGCAAACCCTTGGACACATCCCCAATCGAGCCGCCGATTTCTCAGCCGACGGAAGCATATGAACCGGTGGTGCTTTCCGCGTCGGGACTTCGGCGGCCGAACCGTACGCACGGTACATCGGGCGTAAAACATTTCGTGCCGATGGGTGAAACGCCAGAGGTTTTGCCAACGCTGGCAAATGGCAAAACGAATTATACGTCAAAACGCCTGGCCGCTTATAAACCCGGGGCCAACGACATCAAAGAAGACGGCAAAAGCTGAAATCCGGCCCACCGCCCTTAGGGCGGCAGGCCTATACGTAACTGGATAACGCACGAGGCTAACATACCATGACCAACACTCCGCTGCTCCAATGTGATGACCCGATCAGAGAGCGTCTGCATGCCTTGCTGGCCTATAAATTGGGCCGACAACAACACGAGATCTTAAATCACCTTCATCTGGTAAATGAGCTGTACGTTGATTCTTTAGATCTCATCGAAATTGAAATCGGTATTTCGGAAACATTTGATGTTCATATTTCGGAAAAAGAGGTGCTGCAAATGGAAACAGTGGAAGATCTTTATCACATCGTAAAAAGGCATATCGCAGATAAATAGATCCATGGAGCCGGATGCCCCGCAACCGTACGAGACGGTAAAGCTATAAACCGCTTCATGCTATTTTCATTCGTCGACAATACGCGTTAATTGGGTTATATCCTGGGTTGAAGGCCGGGTAAAGACGATTCATCATCAAAATAAAGAAGTGATTATGGTGATGTTGAAGTCACTGCTGTTAAAATTCTTGAAGTAGGATAGTCATGCTATATCTTACAGAAATCGTTGACGATCAAGCATGCGTAACCTCAAGAGGCTCATCAATATATGCCACGATCGCCGGCGCTATGATAAAGAAAGCGTCGGACAGGTTTTGATGCTAAACGTTGTAATTCGAGATAATAAAATTATTAGGCATCATTATTATTGAGGATACTTTATCAGATTGTCATCATGAAGTGATATAGGGAACGGCTTATACTCCATTTCATTATGACCCTATGGAATACCAATAAATTTTAACATGCATACTGAACAAGATAGATTGGTCGACCCCCATGACGTTATAGTTGTTCGATTGCTGAATGGGTTGTTGAAAGGGTGTGAATATCATCTCTCCTCCGGTAAAACGCTGTTTATCGCGGCGGATGGAGGCGAGCTTGACGCCTGCGCGCTACCCTCCTTTCCCCAGGACAGCGTGTTGCTGCTGGCGGAAGGCGAAAGCGTCAATTTCGAGATTATCACCGCGCCGGCCACCGGCGAGACGGCCGTTTTACACATTCTTGACGATAGCGAAGCGCGTGAAACCACGCTGGAGACCAACCGGGCATACCCGGTTGGTAGCCTGATGCTGGCCATACGGAAAGGGAATGAAACCTGGTCGGACGAAATTCTGAATTTCCAGGTTGATAAAGCGCCGGCGCCCGTTCCCTTACGCAATAAAAATCGCAACCGTTGGGTTATCGCCGCCCTGGCCTGCACGGCGGTCACCGCATTTATCCTGGTATTACTCCTGGGGAAATGGGATGTCCAGCAGCGGGAAATCATGGCGCTGGCCAATCAGCTGAGCGACGAACCGGAAAAATACCGCATACTTTCCGGGCGTGACGGCACGATGCATGTGCTGACGGCCGATGATCAGGATGCCTCCTGGGGACGCCAGTCCCTGGTGCGTAGCAAAGCGTCGCAAAAGGTCACTATCGCCAGTTACCGTGAAGAGACGCAGCGCATTGGGCGCTGGCTGGAGGCGAATTATCCCTTTATCAAGCTGCACCACTTCAATCTTGAGCAACCCACGCAGCCGTTGCTATTGATAAGCCGGCAAAGAAATGTGGTGGACGATGCGGGAATAAACCTATTGCACAAAGGATTGATGGAGCAATTGCCCTACGCCCAGGATATCCGATTGGAAAATATGGATGACCAGGCGGTGGCAACGGACGCGGAGGAGGGCGTTAAAAAACTCGCCGTGCCTTATACCCGGATAGACAATGCCGATAGCGTGACATTTGTTATTACCGGCGCATTAAACGATGGCGAGCGTCAAAGGATACGTTCTTTTGTCGAAGGGTACGAGCGCCGCTGGAATGGGCATTACGTGCAATTCGCCGTCGAGCTGGAAGATGATTGGCTAAAAGGCAAATCATTTAAATACGGGCAGCACGGCTACGTTAAAATGACGCCCGGGCACTGGTATTTCCCTAAACCTTAATCACCTGTCACTGGAGAACATTATGGGTTCGATAACCGCGATTTATGATGCATTGGAGCCGAGTACGATAGCAGCGAATATTAGCCAGCAGGAAGCGCTTGAGAAAGCCAAAAGCGATCCGTCCAATCCCTTTTACCTGGCGGAATATCAGGCCAAGCTCAATGAATATAGCGTTGTGCAGAGCTTGAGCGCAACGGCGATCAAGAAGATTGCCGATCTTGATTCATTAATACTATCGAAGTTTTAGCGCCAATTTATAAGTGCTCATTATACCTTGGTCATAAGATGCGCTCCCGCATCTTCCAGCGGTATTAAAAGCGATTTATGTATAGTAAGGACAGAGTATGCCTATTAACAGCATAACTGAAGTCAACCGGCTCCGGGCAGTGGATATTAATCCGGCAATCGGGGAAGTGGCTTCCATTAACGATATTATAAAAGAGACGATGGCTAAAACCACCGCCGATATTCACGTGGAAAAGCAGGATATCGCCCGAATGATGACTGCTGATAATCTTGCCGATCCCGCGGTCGTGGGTTCAATTCAAAAGTCGATGCTGGAGTACAGCAATACCGTGGCTTTTATCGGTACCGCGGCGCGTAAAATTGTCGGCACGGCGGAAACGCTGCTTCGGTCATCATGAAGAAAAAGCCGTTATTGCTTGTTCCACTGCTGGTATTTACCCTGGCGGCCTGCAAGGACGAACCTCTGCTCAAGGGACTGGATCAACAGCAGGCCAATGAGGTCATCGCCGCCCTGCAGCGGAATAATATCGAGGCCGCCAAGTCCGATAAAGGAAAAAGCGGCTATAGCATCAGCGTTCATAAGGCGGATATCCCCGCGGCGGTGGATTTGCTCAAGGTCCATGATTTGCCTTCGCGGGCGCGTATGGAAATCGCCCAGCTTTTTCCCAGCGATTCGCTGGTCTCTTCGCCGCGGGCCGAAAAAGCCCGCCTTTATTCGGCTATTGAACAGCGGCTGGAGCAATCTTTGCAGACTCTGGCCGGCGTAGTGTCGGGCCGGGTGCACGTGAGCTACGATATTGACTCCGGCGAGACCGGCCGGGCCCCGGCCCCGGTGCATCTCTCGGCGCTGGTCAGCTATCGAAGCGACGCCGATCCTTCGCTGCTGATAAGCGATATCAAACGTTTTTTGAAAAATAGTTTCAATCAAGTGGACTATGACAATATTTCCGTGGTGATGTCCAAACAGCCTGCGATTCAGCATCAGTCGCCCGTGGATAATCGGGCGGGCAAAAGCGGAGGATCCGCTGGGCTGTTAACCATGGCGGGGGGATTCCTGTTATTGATAGCCTTGGCCGCGGGGCTGGTTTACTGGCGCAAGGTAAAAGCACTGCAACCGAATCGGACCGCCCCTGATGAAAATAACGCCGCTTGATACGATACTGTTCAATCCGCTGTCCTGGATGCATCCGCAGCGTTTGACTCTTAAAAGAGGATTTGACGGCATTGCCCAACGTTCGATTATCAACGATATGATTATCCGGGCCCATGGCTGGTCCATCGAGCGTCCGGTGTTAGCGGAAACCGGCCTCGCTGAGCATTTCATCCATCAATGGGAACATTTGCCCCAGGTCGCGCTATTGATAGCCTGCCAGCGCCACCGGGCGGCGCTGACCCGCCAAGGCCGCATAATGTCCCTGCCGGCCTGGGTGCGTCGCTTTGCCCAACTGGATATCGTTGATTCAGCCGCCCCCTTGCCGTTTATGCCATGGGAACCGCTTACCTTGATAGCCTGGGGAAAAGACGAGCTCGCTGCCTGCGGGCAGCAGTTGCCGGAGGCTCTCCGGCAACGCATTTCCCTGTTGTTTCCACCCCATATGGATAGGGATGATGCCGCTTCGCGGCAGTTATCTCCCAATCCGTTACTGATTAAGCTTGCCTTTCAACATGCCAAGAGAGATCCCGATACGCCGGATGCCGCCGAGTTCAGGCGGCGTTTTGATTACCCGCGCACAGCTCAAGCGCCAGCGCCAATGCCTGGATGTATTAAGTGATGCCCGCCGCCAGGCCGCCAGGTTGGTGAAACAGGCCCAGGAAGAATCCCAGGCTATACGCGCTCAGGCCGTCGGCGAGGGTTATCAGGAAGGTATCCTGGCGTCGGCGGCGGCCGTTGCCGGCTTTCTGGCGCAGGAGCGGCAACTGGCCGCGGATGTGCAAAAACGTATTAACGGACATGCGCGGCAATTGTTGTCTTCCGCTCTGAACCATCCGGACATCCTTCTGGAACTGGTGGACGAGTGGCTGGCGGCCTTACCCGATCCGGCGTCACCGGCGGTCCTTGATTTGCTGATACCGGAGGCGGCCCGTAAATCACACGCCGCCCTTAAGCAGAGGGTTGAGTCGGGGTGGGCGGGTAAATTCACCTTGACCTACCACGACGATAGTCGGTTTGTGATGAAGTACGGCGATCAATTGGCTGAGTTCGACGCCGATGCATTTATGGCCGCCGGCATGCAGCGCCTCGTTTCGACAGATAGCTTGCCGGAGCAGTGCCGGGCCCTCAGCGAAACCGCCCTGGGCAGGCTAAATGAGGTATTTTTACAATTTGCGTCCGGAGATAATCTGGACAAAGAGGAAGACAACTGATGTCGATACCGATTCAACCGGTGGAAAATCAGCCACTAAATTCGGCGGTAAATGCGTCAAAGCCCACCAGCATCGAAGAGCGCGTTCAGGACGCAATACAAAAAGCCAAAGCCGGGATACCGGCCACGGAAGGGGGGGCGGAATCACCGGATAATGCCGAGGTATGCAGAATAATATCGTTGGACTTTTTCACCATGAATATGGTGACCAATAAACCACAAGATTGGTGGGACGCATGGAAAGACGAATGAATATGATTCAGGCACAGCTCAAACAGGAGGGCAAGCAATGAACACCCGCGCCCTGGCGACAATAGCGGTGGTGATGATCCTGACTGGTTGTACTTCCTCGCCCATGAAGTCCACTAAAAAGGACAGCCCCGGCGGCAAGTATTTAACCCAGGTCGCCAACCCGGGGTGTCTGCCGCACGCCTCCTTGAACAATACCCTGACGCCGCCGGTGCTGTATCAGGGCATGGTAAGTTGCATTAAAGCCAATAACCTGAACGATGGGGCGCTGCTCTTCGCCCTGGCGGGGACGTATTCCTATTTCGACGCTCTGCGTGTTGATACGGACCAGGCCAGGCAGGCGCACTCCTCGATGCTGGGAGAAGCGTTGCAATCCATTAATAACGATCAGCGGCAGGCCTTTTGGCAGGCGATCAATGCGCGCTTTAGCAATAAACAGCAATTGGCCGCACTGTGCCGTCAGGTTCAGGATATCGGCAAGCCGATCTATGCGCCCTCCTATGTTCTGACCGGTCGGGAGAATGCCGGCGCAGGGGACATAACGTTATGGAACAACGCGTTGAACGGCTATATGCACTGTGCCACCGATGTATTGAATATCCGGTAATTACCGCACACCGGTGCCGTCGGCAGTCTTGGCATCGGACTATTTCCGCGCTCAAATACCCCCCGAAATCCCGGCCAATCAGCTAATCGCTGGTTATCGGCCGCGGTAGGCTATACCCGTATTGCTGGTGCGTCGCCGCCTTCCTGCAACTCGAATTATTTAGGGTATATACTTTCATCTGACATCTCGCCGGGTGCGCCGGTTATGCCGCGCATGATATTCTCACCTCGGTAAATATCGCTGGTTTAGCGAAAACTGTGACTTGCCTCAAAAAATACTAGCATCGATACTTGTATGGTAGTAGACATGAAGGGGTGTCCGTGATATCGATGACGGTTCTCTGTGAAATGGGTAATTAACCTGACTATGCAGGATAAAAAAGTGCAACTGACAACCAATACGTTAAAACATCTGGCCGGCCGGGTCACCACGCCGTCCTACGATCGCGACAAGCTGAAAATCCGTATCCTTCACCTGGGATTCGGCGCCTTTCACCGGGCCCATCAGGCGGTATTCGCCGATTTGCTGGCATCCGGGCACGGCAGCGATTGGGGTTACTGCGAGGTTAATCTTATCGGCGGTGAGCAGCAAGTAGCGGCTATCAAACAGCAGGATTTGCTGTATTCCGTCTGCGAAATGAATGGCGATCACTGGAACGGCCGGGTAGTGGGCGTGGTACGCCAGGCGCTGCACGGCGCCGTGGACGGCATCGATCGGGTACTGGAAGCCATGGCGCAGCCGGAAATCGCCATCGTTTCATTGACCGTGACCGAAAAGGGCTACTGCTATCTGCCCTCCACCGCCTCCATCGATAAAGAAAACCCGCTGATACAGCATGACATCAGCCATCCGCGTCAGCCGCAATCGGCTCCGGGGGTGATTATCGAAGCGCTGCGCATTCGCCGGGAAAAGGGATTGCCGCCGTTTTCCGTCATGTCCTGCGACAATATGCCCAATAACGGCCATGTGACCCGCAATGTGGTGCTGGCGCTGGCAAAAGCCGGCGATGCCGAGCTGGCTGAGTGGATAGAGCAGCATGTCAGTTTCCCTTGTACCATGGTGGACCGGATCGTGCCGGCCATGACCCCCGCCAGCCAGGAAAAAATTACCGATTTGCTGGGCGGCATGACGGATGCGGCGGGGATCGCCTGCGAACCCTTCAGGCAATGGGTTATCGAGGATAATTTTGTCGCCGGCCGGCCGGAATGGGAAAAAGCCGGCGCGGAGCTGGTGGCCGACGTGCTGCCCTATGAAGAAATGAAGCTCCGGATGCTCAACGGCAGCCACTCCTTCCTGGCCTATTTGGGCTATCTGGCGGGTTATCAATACATCGATGCGTGCATGGAAGATGAACATTATGCCCGCGCCGCGCGTCAGCTGATGCTTAATGAGCAAGCGCCGACCCTGCATACCGAAGGGGTTGATTTAAACGCCTACGCCGAGTCGCTGCTGGCCCGCTATCGTAATACCGGGCTAAAGCACCGCACCTGGCAAATCGCCATGGACGGCACCCTGAAGCTGCCGCAGCGTATGCTGGATTCCATCCGCGTTCACCTGGAACGCGGTACGCCGTTTCCGCTGCTGGCGCTGGGCGTCGCGGGCTGGATGCGTTATGTCGGCGGCGTGGACGATCAGGGCAACGCCATCGATATCAGCGATCCCTTGAAGGACAAGCTGGCCAGGTTGGTGAAGTCTTCCGCCGACGGCAATGAACGGGTCAAGGCGCTGCTCTCCTTATCCAGCGTGTTCGGCGACGAACTGCCGGCCAACGATCTCTTCGTCAAAAGTATTTGCGATGCCTATGCGCTCTTGAAAAACCACGGCGCAAAACAGGCGGTAAGCAAGGTTGCGGACATTTAATCCGCCCGTGCGCCACCAATGACCCGACAATACGGCGAAGGCCTATTTGTCGGGTCGCTCCTATCAGACAGCTACTTCACTCCTTTCATGAGAAGGCGTTATGGAATTCATTGGTAAAGATTTCATGTTAACCAACGAGGCCGCGCGGGAGATCTACCATCAGTTCGCCGCCCACCAGCCTATTATCGACTATCACTGCCATCTGGATCCGCGGGCGATTGCCGAAAATAAACCTTTCGATACCATTACGGATTTATGGCTGGAGGGAGATCATTACAAATGGCGGGCCATGCGGGCCAATGGCGTACCGGAAGAGAAAATAACCGGTAGCGCGCCGGCGGTGGAAAAATTCCAGGCCTGGGCGGAGACACTGGATTCCTGTATCGGCAACCCGCTTTATCATTGGACGCATCTGGAGCTGAAGTTTTATTTCGGCATTACCGAAACCCTGAATGGCGATAATTGGCGGCGTATATGGGACCAGTGCAATCGGTTATTGCAGCGTCCGGAATTTTCTCCCAAGGGTCTTATTACCCAATCCAACGTCGCGGTAATCTGCACCACGGATTCACCCACGGATACGCTGGAATACCATGACGCCATTCGGGCCGATGAGGCGTTCCCCTGCAAAGTCCTGCCCACCTTCCGGCCCGATGCTGCCCTGGATGCCGAAGGCGAAGCCTTTATCCACTTCGTTTCGGTGATGGGACAACTGACCGGTAAAGAGATTACCCGGTTCGGCGATTTCGCCGCCGCGCTGGAAAACCGGGTGGAGTATTTCCATCGGCACGGCGGCCGCCTGGCGGATCACGGGCTGACGGAGGTGAAATATCTGCCCGCCGATGAAAAGACCCTGGACGCACTGCTGGCGAAAAAATGCCGGGGCCTGACCTTGGCGCCGGACGAGAAAATACGCTTTCAATCCGCGGTACTGCTGGCTTTGGCCGGGGCTTATGCCCGGCGCCGCTGGGCCATGCAAATTCATTTCGGCGCGCTGCGTAATAATAATACCCGTCGCTTTAACGAACTGGGGGCCAATATAGGGTGTGATTCACTTTGTTCCCAGTCGGATATAGCACAGCAGCTTAACGCTCTGCTGGATGCCATGGACCAGCGGGAAAGTTTGCCGAAAACCATTCTTTATAATCTGGATCCGGCGCAAAACGACGTGGTTGCCTCGGCACTGGCTAATTTCCAGCGGCCCGGGGTGGTGAAATCTCCCATGCAATTTGGATCCGGCTGGTGGTTTAATGATACCCGCCGGGGCATGGTCAGGCAATTGACCACCTTGGCGGATCAGGGGTTGCTGATGAATTTCGTCGGCATGCTGACGGATTCACGGAGCTTTGTTTCTTATCCCCGTCACGATTATTTCCGGCGGATTTTTTGCAATTTGGTCGGCCTTTGGGTTAGCCAGGGAGAAATTCCCAACGATATGAAATTGCTCAAACGACTTACGGAAAATGTTTGCTATAACAATGCTCGGGATTATTTCCAATTCTAGCAAATCGGCCCGATGGATTTGGTATAATATACGGTAACGATATCGGGTTTAGCAGGGGAAAAATGCACTCGCATGGATACATTATTTTCATTTAATAATAACGAGCCGGTTAATCAGCAAATTTACCGGCTGCTGCGCAAGGATATCGTCGAGTGCGTTATTCCTCCCGGCAAGCTGTTGTCTGAAAAAGAGACGGCGACCCGTTTTGAAGTATCCCGCCAACCCGTGCGGGAAGCCTTTATCAAATTGGCGGAAGCCGGCCTGGTGCAAATCCTGCCGCAGCGCGGCACCTTTGTCATGCGAATCTCGGCGAAGCGGGTGGCGGACGCCCGTTTCATCCGCCAGGCGCTGGAGTGCAGCATCGTGCGCCGCGCCGCGTCGGAACGCACGGACGAACAGGTTATGCTGCTGGAGCATAACCTTCATCGCCAGGAGCTGGCGGCGCAGAACCGGCAGATAGGGGAATTTTTCAACCTGGACGACGATTTCCATCAGCTGCTGACGGAAATAGCCGATTGCGCCCTGGCCTGGGATATCATCGAATCCATCAAGGCCACCATGGACCGGGTGCGTTTTCTCAGCCTCGGCAAGGTCTCGCCGCCGCAGAGCCTGATAACCCAGCATTATCAGATATTCAACGCCATCAGGGATCAGGATCCCGATGCGGCGGAACGGGCCATCCGCGAGCATTTGCAGGAGCTTATCTATACCATCACGCCTATCGCCCAGCAAAATAGCGACTGGTTTGAAGACAAGTAGCTAGCGATCTTTCTTGTTCAGCATCGCTTTCAAATCAGCAAAAGGGTTATGGGTGGCCACCCCTATATCCTTTTGCGCATCCTCTCCCGCCACCACCGTGGAGCCGTACTGATCCGCCTCGGTGTATTTCGAATGCTCATGGTCATGGCAATAGAGACATAACAGTTCCCAATTACTCCCGTCCGCCGGATTGTTGCTGTGATCGTGATCGATGTGATGCACGGTGAGCTCCCGCAGATTGGAATAGACAAACTCTCGGGAACAGCGTCCGCAGACCCAGGGAAAAAGCTTCAGCGCCTTTTCACGGTAGTCGGTCTCGAGCCGCGCGTAATTTTTCGGAATGTATGCCATAGGGAACCTGTTCTTAGCCCAGTGCAAAGGATATAGGGTTATACTAACGCTAAAACAGGGCTAATTACCATGTTTTAGCCCGTGCTGAAGTATGTCGGGTACATGTTGTAATAGCATCTCTCTTCCGGCGGAAACGCCGGCTGGCAGTCGCGGATTTACAGGAAACTGAATACCTTGCATTTCACTCATTTCATCATGCTCTATGGTTACTGGGCGCTATTCGTCGGCTGCCTGGCCGAGGGAGAAACGGTCACGCTGCTCGGTGGCCTGCTGGCCCACGATGGCCTGCTGAACTACGGCTATGTCGTGGCGGTGGCCGCCCTCGGCGGCACTACCGGGGATATGCTGCTCTATTTTCTCGGTCGCCGGTACGGCGCCAAGTTATTAAGGCGTTTCAAGAAAGCCCAGCCCAATATCCGGCGCGCCAATAAAATGATTCTGCGCCATCCGTTATTTTTTGTGATGGCTGTTCGGTTTATGTATGGCTTTCGCCTAGTGGGGCCGATGATGATCGGCGCCAGCCGGCTCTCGCCCGTCAAGTTCATTATTTTTAATGTCATCGGCGCCGTGCTGTGGGCGCTTATTTTCGTCACCCTGGGTTATCTGGGGGGCCAGATGGTCGCGCCGTGGCTGGCAAAAGTCCACCATCACCTGAAATACGCCTTTTTCCTGCTGGCGGTGGTGGTGGTGGTCTGGCTGCTTCCCAGAACCATTCGCTACTTTCTGAAACATCGCAGGTCATAGCAAACTCCGCATTTAACCCGCCCAAATCCGGGCGGTAAGCCGCCACATGATTTTTTTGTGATTCAATTCGCACCGGTCTATACACCCGCCCAAAAATACCGCGGGCAGTGAATATAATTCTGTGCTTTTGACCGCTGCCGCCGCCATTGCCGTTTCTTATACTGCTGCCTGATGTGTGCTTAAACGTCATTTCACGCTTTTTTATGATTATCAATGGATTTGAATGCACGGATTCCGGCATGTCTTTCTATTCGCCTTATAACGCTCACCGTCGGGGAAGACCAAAAAATGCGAAATGCTTTATCTCTTTACGGCCGTATCGGCCTGATTGTTTTAGCGGCCTTGGGCGGTACGGCGCGGGCGGCGACATTCGCCTATATATCCAATGCCGACAGTGGCGATATTTCGGTCTATCGGCTCGATGAAAACAGCGGTTTACTGACAAAAGCGGCCACTAAGCCGGCGGGGGGAACCGTGATGCCCATGGCGGTATCGCCGGATAAACACCATCTCTACGCCGCGCTGCGCTCCAAGCCCTATCAGGTGCTGAGCTTCAGCATCGATCCCGCCGACGGGCACCTGACGCAGGTCAAATCCTCACCGCTGGCGGAGAGCATGGCGTATATCTCCACGGATGCCACCGGGCGCTACCTGTTTTCCGCCTCCTATGGCGGTAATCTTTTGGCGGTGAACCCTATCGGAGCGGATGGCCTGGTGGGGAACGTACAGCAAGTCATCCCCACCGGCCCCATGGCTCATGCCATAAGAAACGCACCGGATAATCGCTATGTATTTGCCTCGGTACTCGGATCCGATGCCTGGCTGCGGCTGAAATTTGATGCGAAAAACGGCCGTTTGACGCAGGACAAGGCCCCGGCGTTCAAGCTGCCGGAAAAATCCGGACCCCGGCATTTTGTGTTCTCCCCCGACCACCGGTTTGTCTACCTGATTGACGAACTTGACGGGAAACTGCACGTACTGGCCTTCAACCGGCACCACGATACCGTTAAACCGGTGCAAACCGTGTCCATCGTGCCGGCGGATTTCAACGGCGCCAAACCTTGGGGCGCCGATGTGCATCTCACCCCCGACGGACGCTACCTGTTTGCCTCGGAGCGCACCTCCAGCACCCTGGCGCAGTTTCAGGTGGACCATGCCAGCGGCAAGCTCACCCGCACCGGCACCTGGCCTACCGAGAAACAGCCGCGGGGATTCGCCATTGACTCCTCCGGGCGTTATCTGCTGGCGGTGGGACAGCTTTCCACGCAAATGAGCGTCTATGGTATCGATAAATCCACCGGAAATCTTACCGCCATCGGACACTATCCGGTGGGGAAGGGGCCGAACTGGATTGAGACGGTAACTTTTAACTGATATCAAGGGCGGACATCATTTCGCCCATGAGCCGGACCGGGCAAACGGCGCCGCAGCAAGGTCATAACGCCGTAACGCTGGAACGCGGAAACGCCGGAACGCGCCTGGCGCGCCGCCGTTCCCCGACCGCTATCAGGCGTTGACGCCGCCGTCGACGTTAATGCCGGTACCGGTGATATGCTGTGCCGCCGGGCCGGCCAGGAAGGTCACCGCGGCCGCCACGTCGTCGGGTTTGCCATACCGGCCCAGGGCGATGAACTGGCGTTGTGCTTCGGCGCCTTCGCCGTCGGCCGGGTTCATGTCGCTGTCGGTAGGACCGGGATGCACCAGATTAACGGTAACACCCTTGGGACCCAATTCCCGCGCCAGTCCGCGCGTTAACGCCAGCAGCGCTGATTTGGTCATGGCATAAACGCTGATGCCCGGCATGGGAACGCGTTCCGCCAGGCAACTGCCGATATTGATGATGCGGCCGCCGGCGCCCAGATGAGGCAGGGCCGCTTGAGTCGCAATCACCAGGCCGCGGATATTGACGTTAATCATTGCGTCGATATCCTCCTGCGACAACTCCTCCAGCATACCGCCGCGCGCGATGCCGGCGTTATTCACCAGAATATCCAGGCCCCCCAGCGCGGCCACGGTTTGAGTTACCGCGCCGCGCACCGCCGCGGGGGATGCGCTGTCGGCCTGAATGGCTACCGCTTTGCGGCCCATCGCTTTGATCTCTTCCACCACCTGTCGGGCTTTATCCGCGGACTTTTCATAGGTTATCGCCACATCGGCGCCCGCCCGCGCCAGAGACAACGCCATGGCCTTGCCCAATCCGCGGCTGGCGCCGGTTACCAGCGCACGCTTATCTTTTAGAGAGTTCATCTTGTTTCCTATTTATGTGTTGATCGATACACAATTACAGTAAACGTAATTGTCTCCCAGGGTCAACAGGATTATTATATCGATTGGCACAAAATTAATGAGAGCGGGTCGATGGTTGTAAGAGGACGTCCGAGAAGTTTTGATCGCCGGCACGCATTGGCCGCGGCGATGGCGCTGTTTTGGCAAAAGGGCTACACCGCCACGTCGATGGCGGATCTTTATCAGGCGATGGGAATAAATTCGCCCAGCCTGTATGCCGCCTTCGGCAATAAAGAGGATCTTTATCTGGAGGCCGTCGCCTATTACGAGCAAAGCATTGCGCCGCAGTTATGGTCGCCGCTGGATACCGCCCCCAGCGTCCGCGAAGGGGTACGGCAGTGGCTCAAATGCTCCGCGAAAGTTCTGACGCGCGATGATGCTCCCCTGGGCTGCATGGTAACGCTGTCCACCGTCGCCAGTGAAGGCAACCCCCGATTGGGGGAAATCGTTATGCGGCTGCGCCAAAAGGGCATCGATAAGCTGGCCGGCCGCCTGGAGCAGGGGGTGCGAATGGGCGAACTGCGCGCCGGCATTGATACGGCCGCGCTGGCAAGGATGTATGTCGGCATTCAGCAGGGACTGTCGATACAGGCCCGCGACGGCGCCGGCTTCGAGGCCCTTGATGCCGTAGCGGAGATGGCGATGGCCCTCTGGCCGGCATAATCGGGCCCGACCGGACGCCATGTCATCAAACTCTACCGCCGGCACCCGCGGCGCCGGTGATGCCGCCTTACAGTGCCGAGCGTTTGTAAGGCCGGTAGTCGGCCTGCCAAAATTCGTTTTTTATCGCCTGCGCCAGGTCTTCATCAGAGATTATCGGCGCCACGCCGTCTCGCTGGGCGACTTTGGCCACCTCAATGGCAATCGCCTGCGAGACCTGACGGATATCGGCGATGGCGGGCAGCAGAGAACCTTGGCCGGTGGAGGCCAGCGGCGAGTGAGCGGCCAGGGCCTGGCTGGCCGCCAGCAGCATGGCGTCGGTCACGCGTTTGGCTTTGGCGGCCAGAATCCCTAAACCCAGCCCCGGGAAGATATAGGCGTTGTTGCACTGCGGAATATCATACGTCCGGTCATGATAGAATACCGGTGCAAAGGGGCTGCCGGTAGCGAGCAGGGCGGTTCCCGACGTCCAGTCGATGATATCCTGCGGCAGCGCTTCCGCCCGTGAAGTGGGGTTCGATAGGGGCATGATAATCGGGTGCTCACAATGCCGGTTCATTTCGCGCACGATCTGCTCGGTGAACAGGCCGGGCTGGCCCGATACGCCGATAAGCACCGTGGGCTTTGCGTTGCGCACCACGTCGTACAGCGATATTTTGTGCGGATCCACCGTCCAATGGTTTATCTTGTCGCGTTTCGTCACCAGCCGCTGCTGGAAGTCGAGCAGGTTCGGCATCTCATCGGTCAATAAACCGAAGCGGTCCACCATAAATACCTGGCCGCGCGCTTCTTCTTCATCAGCGCCCTCATCCACCATTTGCGCGATAATTTTTTCCGCGATACCGCAACCGGCCGAGCCGGCGCCTAAAAAAGCCACACGCTGATCGCGTAAATTCGTTCCCGCGGCATGGCTGGCGGCAATCAAACACCCCAGCGTCACCGCCGCCGTTCCCTGGATGTCGTCGTTAAAACAGCAAAGCTGGTCGCGGTAGCGTTGCAGCAGCGGCATGGCGTTTTTCTGGGCGAAGTCTTCGAACTGAAGCAACACGTCAGGCCAGCGCGCTTTCACCGCCTGGACGAACATATCCAAGAAATTCCGGTAATCTTCGCTGGTAATGCGGGGATGGCGCCAGCCCATATATAAAGGGTCATCCAGGCGCAGCGCATTATTGGTACCGACATCCAGCATAATGGGCAGCGTATGGGCGGGATTGATGCCGCCGCAGGCGGTATACAGCGAGAGCTTGCCGATAGGGATTCCCATCCCGCCGATGCCCTGATCGCCAAGGCCGAGGATCCGTTCTCCATCGGTCACGACAATGACCTTAATATCGTTTTTGGAGAAATTCTGCAGCATATCTTCGATGTGATCGCGATCGGGGTAAGAGATAAATAAACCTCTTGCCCGGCGATAAATATCGGAAAATTGCTCGCATGCTTCACCCACCACCGGCGTATAGATGATGGGAAGCATCTCTTCAAGATGTTCGGTAAGCAGGTTATAGAACAGGGTTTCGTTGGTATCCTGAATATTTCGCAGATATATGTGTTTGGAGATATCTCGCTTGAAATCCTTGAATTGCGTATAGGCGCGATCGGTTTGCTCCCGAATGGTTTCAACCTGTTGAGGCAGCAGGCCGGTGAGATTCAATTCCAGCCTTTCTTCCTGGCTGAACGCTGAACCTTTATTAAGGAGCGGATTATCGATCAACAACGAACCAGTGTAGTGGGTATAGAGCGGACGTTTTGTTAGCATGAAATGGCCTCATGAAATGCATTACGGCATGTCTTTATGCAGCGGTTTTTTTAAGATCTTGCTATCCAGTCTGTTGAATTATTATACTTAATTTTTTGCTAAAACGGCTTCGGGAATAGCGGTCGATAGAGATTGAAAAATGTCTTTTCAGCGTTTTTTTCTTATTTTATGCTGCCGGACGACGCATATCTTCGCCGCTTGCTGGAACAGCGGCGGTCCGACGGCGCCGTTGCGTCCGTTATCGCCGCAAATCAGCTGAGGGATTGAACCCGACCGGCTTAACCCGCCCGCTATGGCCGCTCAATGGGGGCGGGAGCCTCCTCGCCATTCTCCCGGACATCGTCATCGTGCCGGCGTTCGCCGTGGGGAAAGGTCAACTGAAAACAGGTTTGTCCCGCCGCGCTGGTGGCCCGCCAGCCGCCCTGATGCAGTGTCATGATACCGCGCACAATGGCAAGCCCCAGGCCGCTGGCCTGGTTGGCGGTCGTGCGGGAAGCGTCGGCGCGATAGAAACGTTCGAACAGGCGTGCTAAATGTTCTTCCCTGATATCCGCACCCAGGTTGCTGACGCTCAGGATGGTATGGCCGGCCTGGTGTTCCGCGCTGAGGGTCACCGTGGAACCCGCATCGGCATACTGTATGGCGTTGGCCAGCAGATTGGCCAGCGCCCGGCGCAGCAGTTGGGGGTCGGCATAGATCCGCCCGGCGCCGCTGAACGCCAGCCGCAGGTCCCGCTCCTGCGCCGGACCCTCGAAATAGTCGTTAAGGGTGGCGAACTCGTCATCGATATCCAGCCAGACGCGGCCGATGGCATGGCCGGCCTGTTCGGCGCGGGCCAGGAACAGCATATTCTCGATCATTTTCGACAGGCGGCCCAGTTCCTCAAAATTGGAGCCCAGCAGCCGGGCATAGTGCTCCGCCGGGCGCGGGCGGCTGAGGGCCACTTCCGTCTGGCCCATCAGGGTGGCGATGGGGGTGCGCAGGTCGTGGGCCATGTCCGCCGATACCTGGCTTAACTGCGTAAAGCTCAGCTCCAGCCGATCCAGCATCAAATTGAAGGCGTCGATAAGGGCCTTGAGTTCACGGGGCGCATCTTCGCTATCGATGCGTATGGACAGGTTTTTGCTGCCGATACGCCCGGTCTGGGCGGCAAGGCGATGGAGCGGCAGCAGCCCGCGGCGGGCCACCAGCCCCGCCAGCAGCATGGTCAGCAGCGACGCGCCGGCCACCACGGCGAAAATCTGGTTGCGATAGGATGCCAGCATACGCGTGCGCTCCATCATCAGTCGGCCGGTGATGATTTCAAGCCTATAGGGCGGGCGGGTGGTCCTTGCCTGGGCAGCGGTATAGATAAAGGGGATATCGTCCTGGAGCCGATGGTGCACCGCCGCAAGGGACAGCTTGCCGTCGGCGGGCACGGCGGCGATATCCGGCACCGGGGAGTTTCCGGGGTTCACTTCGATAAGCGGCGTGCGGCCGGGAAAGCGCAGCACCAGCAGCGATTCGGTATTGCCCAGCATATTGGCGAACAGCTGCGGTTTGTTATGGATGAGATCCAGTACATCCTCATCGTGCAGCAGGGCGCGGATCTGCTCAACGCGGGTCACCAGCGCCCCATCGTCGCGCACCATAAGCTGCCGCTCCAGCGTGCGGTACATGATAAAGCCCACGGCGGTCATGACCGTCAGCGTCAGTACCGCCAGGATAATGGACAGCCTGGCGGTCAGCGAGAAGCGACTCATGCTTCGTCGTCGCAGCGGTAGCCCACGCCGTGGACGGTATGCAACAGGCGGCGGGAAAACGGCTCATCGATTTTTTGCCGCAGGCGCCGCACCGCCACGTCCACCACGTTGGTGTCGCTGTCGAAATTCATGTCCCATACCCTGGAGGCGATGAGCGTGCGGGAGAGTACCTGACCCCGGTGGGTTAAAAAGAGATGCAGCAGATTGAATTCCTTATTGGTCAGCGCCAGACGCACGCCGTCGCGCTCCACGCGGCGTTTCGGCACGTCCATTCGCAGGCCGGCCAGCTCCAGCAGATCGGGCTGGGGTTCCCGCCCGCCGCGCCGCAGCACGATACGGATGCGCGCCAGCAGTTCGGCAAACGAAAAGGGCTTGACCAGATAATCCTCCGCGCCGGAGGCCAGGCCTTTCAGCCGATCCTCCAGCGTGCCGCGCGCGGTCAGAAACAGCACCGGCGTAGGGACATCGTGATTTTTCAGCGCGGCCATCACCTGCCAGCCGTCCATATCCGGCAGCATCACGTCCAGCAAAATCAGGTCAAACTGAAACTCCCGTGCCAGGTGCAGCCCGGTGATGCCGTCAGTAGCCACGTCGGCGACGTAGCCGGCCTCGGTCAAGCCCGAGCGCATATACTCGCCGGCTTTCGGCTCGTCTTCAATAATCAGGATCCTTTGCATGGCCGGCCGCCTGTCGGGTGGAAGGAGGGTTATCTTAGGGCATTCTGCGCCGCGTTTTCAATCAGGCGGGCCACCTCTCGCGGGTGGGAGCGATAGACCGAGTGGCTGGCCCCTTTCACTTCCACCGTGGTGCTGTGGGCCCGTTTGGCATACATGCGTTCCAGATCCGGACTGATGATTTTGTCGGCCTGAGCCACCATATACCAGCTGGGCTTCACTTTCCACGCCGGGTCGGGAATGTTGGCGGTAAACACCGAGGCGGAAGTGAGTATTTGCGAGTCGGCTTCAAAACGCGCTACGGCGGGAGGCAGGTCGGCGGCAAAATCCGCCGGGAAATTCTTGCGGTCAATATATAAATAGCCATCCGGGGTTTTGACAAACGGGTGCGCCGTGTTCGGCAGCTTTTTGCCGTTGCTTGCTTCCGTTTCCCCACTGTCCAGCGCGTGGGCGGCGATATAGACCAGGGCGGAGACATGAGGGTCGTTGCCGGCTTCGGTGATGATGGCGCCGCCGTAGCTATGGCCCACCAGCACCGTCGGACCGTCCTGCTGGTCGAGGATGCGCTTGGTGGCCGCCACGTCATCGCTAAACGAGGTCAGCGGTTCCTGCACCAGGGTGACGTGATAACCGTCTTTGACGAGGAGGTTATAGACCGGTTGCCAGCCGGCTCCGTCAACAAAGGCGCCGTGTACCAGCACGATATTTTTAATGGGCGCGGCCAGGGCGGATGCGGTTCCCGCCCCTAACAGCAGGGCGGAGCATAACAGAGATAAGGCGGTACGTTTGGTGGTCATGGCAAGTCCTTAATGGATAACGTTGGATGAGTGGTGTTGAGCACGTTTCCCAGACTACGGGCGGGCCACCAACAGGACCATGACCAGGTTATTACAAAAAAATGACGGGCCCGGGCCGAACTGCCCTCGCCCAGTCTCTTTGACGCTCTTGAACCAAGTACATTATAAGCCGGAAGCATGGCGATGAAGGCAGCGCTGGATAGCGTTAATTAACCGATGCGACTATTTTTAAAGCAGACAGACTACATTCCACCCACCTTCCCGTCACATCCGTGGCGTTTGCGCAAAGGAGAAAACTGATGCGCCCTGAATTTATCAAGCACTGGAGCGAACTAGAGGCCAAAGACGCGAAATCCTATGAGGACAGCGATGAACCGATGTGCATTGAAGCCCCGCTGGGCCGTGCGTTGGGTTTGACCCGTATCGGCATTAACCACGAACGCCTGCTGCCCGGACACCGCACCAGCTATCCTCATGCCGAGAGCGCGGAGGAGGAATTTATCTATGTGCTGGAAGGCTCCCCCCATGCCTGGATCAATGGCTATCTGCATCAACTCTCGCCGGGGGATGCGGTGGGGCTTCCCGCCGGGACCGGTATTTGCCACACCTTTATCAATAATAGCGCCAATGAAGTGCGTTTACTGGTGGTGGGGGAAGCGTCGAAAGCGGAAAACAGGATTCATTATCCGAAAAACCCGCGCTATGAACTGACGCGTGATGATCGCTGGATATCGCCGCCGGAGCAGGCGTTCGGCGGGCACGATGGTTTGCCGGATGTTAGGCCTGGAGATGAGGGCTCTCTGCCTGCATCAAGATGATACCGTTATCTCTATGCCGGCCGGCTTCTCAAGGCAGCAGACCGTTGGAACGGTACGCGTCAATGGTGTGGTCATAGACGGCGATATCGCCGCGGCTGCGGGCGATAAGCTGAGCCCCTTCCACCGCGGCGTAGATAGCCAGCGCATGGGACTGAAGCCTTGCCGCCGGCTCTTCCTTACGAAAAAGCGCCAAGGCGCGGCTCAGCCACAGTACATTAACCTCGGAAAAACACGCGACTTCTTGTTGCACTTCCGGCGGCAGCTCGTCATGCTCCGCCGCCATGATCCCGCACATGCACATCCGATTGTCATTGGCGAGGGCGGCGCGAAACACGTTGGTATACCGGTCCATAAACGCTGCGGCGTCCGGGCTTTCAGCGAGGGACTGCTCAAGATAATCATTCATTTCCTGCGTGTAGCGGCGCGCAAGTTCCGCTCCCAGGGACCCCTTGGTGGGGAAGTGGTAGTGCACGCTTGAACTTTTGACCCCCACGGCGGCGGCGATGTCGCGAAAGCTCAGGGCGGTATAGCCGTTGGCCTGCACCATCAAGCGCGCAATCGCCATGATATTTTCCTTTGTGTCCGCACTGCCCATTTCGGTGCTCTCCCGTTGATTCCTGCAACGATTAATAAATGTTGACGGCTGGAAATGCAAGCCTTATTGTCTATCTATCGATAGATTCATGGAATTTGTCATGTTAACCACCAGCGCCGCGCTTTTTTACAGGATAAACATTATGAAAATTTACGACACCCCGGGCTTTCCCAATCCCCTGCGCGTGCGCATTGTTCTCGGCGAAAAAGATCTGCTGTCACAGGTGGAGTTTATCAAAATCGACCTGATTGCCGCCGAGCATAAACAGCCGGCGTTTCTCGCCATTAATCCCACGGGTACGGTACCGGTGCTTGAACTGGATGACGGCACGTATATTTCTGAATGTACGGCCATTACCGAGTATCTGGACAATCTGGCGGGGAATCCAACCCTCACCGGCAGGACGGCGCGGGAAAAGGCGGTGATCCACATGATGCAAAAGCGCGCCGAGTCTGAGCTTATCGATGCCATCGGCATCTATTTCCACCACGCCACGCCCGGCCTGGGGCCCATCTTGCAGGCCCATAAGCATCCGGAATGGGAGGGGCGGACACAATGGGGCCGGATGCATCGCGAACAGGCGGAGGGCGGTCTGCACTATTTCGATAGGGTACTGCGAGAGCAGCCATTCATCGCCGGAGAGGCATTTTCCATGGCTGACGCCACCGTATTGGGGGGACTGCTGTTTGCGCATTATGCCGATATCCCGGTGTCGGCAGAGTATTCCGCGCTCTTGGCCTGGAAGGAGCGCATGTACCAGCGCCCGAGCGTGGCCAACGCCTAAACCTTTTCCCCCTATACCTCTTCGGCTTGGTGAAGGGTGCCGCGACGGACGGCATCTGACGCGGCGCCCTGTGTACGGCGCCGCGGGCGGAGTTGATTTCAATATTCAGTGCTTACCGCCCTTTTTTGTACGCGCACCAGGGCATATATGGCGACAAAGGTCGCCAGGCAGCACAGGGACATATACCCCGCCACATAATAGGGGCTGCCGCCGGCCGCCGCCACCAGCGCCGTGGCGATAAACGGGGTGGGCCCGGCGATAAGCATAGCGTTGAGTTCGCGGGTGATGGCGATGCCTGAATACCGGTAACGGGTCGGGAAAAGATTGGACAAAAACGCGCCCTGGGCCCCCGCCAGGGTGGCAAAACCCACGCCATAGGCAAGGGACATGGCCAGGATGGAGAACAGCAGATTCCCCTGTTGCAAGATCATTAAAAGCGGATAAACGTAGATGCCGGTGAACACGGCGCCAAAGGCATACACCGGCGCGCAACCGATTCTATCGGCGATTTTGCCGGCCAGCGGCGTCATCAGCGCGCCAACGAGAGTAGAGATCATCACCACAACCAGCCCGTCGCTTTTGGGCATTTTTACGGTGTTGGTCAGATAGCTTAATACAAAGCTTCCCAACAGGTACGCATTGGCGTTATGTCCGGTGATCGACAGGAAACCGAATATCACTTCTTTAGGGGAGTTTTTAAGCAGATCCTTAATGGGAATCTGTTTTTCGCGCTTATTCTTCGCCGCCTTGGCCATGGCTAAATTGTATTCAGGCGTTTCTTCCAGATGTTTACGGATATAAACGGCAATAACAAATAAAAAGATGGAAAGTAAAAAGGGTATCCGCCATCCCCATGCCAGCAATACGTCTTCCGGCAACTGCGCCACCGCCAGAAATACGATGGTTGAGAGCAGTATGCCGCCTAACGAGGCGGATTGAAGTATGGCGGTGAGCTTGGCCTGTTCGCCGGGGGGGGAATATTCCGCCACCAGGGTCACGGCGCCGGCGTATTCCGCACCCGCGCCGAAACCCTGCAATACGCGGGTAAGCACCAACAGTATGGGCGCCAATATGCCCACCTGGGCATAGGTGGGCAACAGCCCCATGCCGACGGTGGCGATACCCATCAGGATAATGGTCAGCAATAAGGCCGGTTTCCTGCCGAATTTGTCGCCGATATGAGCAATGATCATCCCGCCGATAGGCCGAACGAAAAAGCCGATGGCAAAGGTGGCGAAGGCGGCGAGAATGCCGGCCAAATTGGAAAGCTGGGGGAAAAAAAGTTTATTGATAACCAGGGCCGACGCGGAGCCATACAGGGCATAATCGAACCATTCAATAACGGTACCAACGGTGGATGCGATAACCGCGCGCCTTATTCCCGACCTTTGCTTGACCAGAGTGCTTTGTGGCAGAAAACTTTTTTCAGCGTTCATTCTGTCTCTCCTGAATTCGATACCATCTTGATATACGCCAATACGGGTAGGTAAATAAAAAATAATGTCATGCAAAAAAATAAACAGCACCGCGGCTCAGCAAAAGCCGATATATAAAGAGAGTCTTTGGAAAAACCGCTCCCAAACGCTGGCGCGTTGCGAGAGTATTGATTTATTTTTTAATCAATAAACAGTTCAGCCCGCTTTTTGAAAATGAACTCCCTGAAGTTTTCCACTAATTTAAGATGGTCGATGAGAATTCTACTCACGCCGTCATCATCCTTGTTTTTGATGGCCAGCAGCAATGCACGGTGTTGCAGAATGGCCGTTGCTTCGTGATGTGCTTCCTGCAATTCGATATAGCGAAGCCGGTTCAAATGGGAACGCATTTCTTTAACGATATAAGCAAGGCTGAGATTTCCGGAAAATTGAATGATGCAATCATGGAATTCTTCATCTAATTTGGTGAATTCATAATAATCGAGCTTTTTTATCTCTTCTTCCTGTTTTGTTATCAGCATTTCTGCTTTTTCCAACAGCGTAATGCTTTCCAAGGCGGTTTTATCCCATTTTCCCGCGGCTTCCGTGAAGGCCTCAAGCTCCAGGACTTCCCGGATCCTTTGTGCCTCCCTGACTTTTCGTTTGGAGATAAACGATACCAGCGCGCCTCTCTGCGGCATAATTTCCAGCAATCCGTCAACCGACAGGCGGAAAAAAGCCTGCCTGATAGGGGTACGGCTGACGCTGAATTTATTGGCCATTTCATTCTCGGAAATCATCTGTCCCGGCAGAATTTGCACCGAAACAATCCTGTTTTTCAGTTCTTTATAGATCTGGTTTTCCAATGTGTTTCTGTCGAGTTCAAAAGCATTGGATGTATTTGCGTTCATACCTGTCTCCGGTAAAAAGCCGCCGTTATTTACTGCCGCCTTTAAATGAATTTCTGACATCATCGGGATTTAGCTTTATCGATATTAACGCTTTTTTATCAAATACGATGCCATGGCCTGGTTTTTCACTGGGATAGGCTATGCCATTTTCTATCGTGACGGACCCTTCCGCTATGCCCAGTTCCTGGAAAGAGCCGCCGATAACGTTTTCCAGCATGAAGCCGTTCGGCACGCCGCACAGCATATGGACGGACAGCTCCATCATAAAATGCGGCGCGACTAATTTACCGAAAGCCTGGGATAAATGCGCTATTTTGAGCCATTCGGTGAAGCCGCCGACAAACGCTACGTCCGCCTGGACAAAATCGATGGCGCCGGCCTTCAGGTAGTCCAGAAACTGCGATCGGGCATGCATGCTTTCGCCATGGGCCAACGGCGTCCTGACGGCGGCCTTCAAATCGACATAGCCCTGAAGATTATCATGCAGCAGCGGTTCCTCAATCCAGCCCAGTCCTAAGGCGTCCAGACGGGCACAGTTTACCAGCGCGTCGCTGCCGGACCATTTCTGGTTGAGGTCGACCAGCAGCTTTCCGTCGCCGCCCAATTTCTCCTTCGCCTTTACAATTCGCTCGATATCTTCTTCCAGGTCATCCCGACCGATTTTGAATTTGATGGTTTGATAACCCCTGGCGATATAATCATCCACCCTGTCCAGAAAGTTCTCCAGCGGGTCATCCTTGCTGAGATTAATTTCGCTGATATAGGCCGGGATGTCGGAACGCATGCCGCCGAAAATTTTATATAAGGGCTGATTGAAAACTTTACCTTTTATATCCCATATCGCTATATCAATGGCGGCGATTGCCATTAGATTCACCCCGATACCCAGGCGCCTTGATTGGCGTTGCAGGGTGTGCCAGATTTTTTCGTTATCCAGCGGGTCCATGCCGATAACCAGCGGCGCCAGGTAATTTTCAATCAGCGACGCAATGGCGGTGCCTCCGATATCCACCGTATAGGTAAAGCCGGTTCCTTCAATATTTTTGTCTGTCTGAATCTCAACGATGATGAATTCAATGCCCTGGACTTTATTGGTAGCGTCTTCCCAGGCGACGCTGGGCGGCGTTCTGTAAACCGAGACATTTATATTGCTGATTTTCATTGTTTTTACCCTGTTAAATTGAATAAAGAACTCTTACCGGCCGGTAGTTATCCTTTTTCAGGCGCCTGGACAACGCTTTATGGCATTTATGTTAACAACCAGTATTGTTTATGTAAGAATATCTTGGACACTTGTATCCAAGTGTTCAAGATTAAAAAATCGAAAATGTGAACAAAGCCGCAGATTCTGATCAGCGGTTTAATACCATGCCGGGAACGGATCGCTATACCACTGCCAGATTTTCGCTCCCAGCGCCATTTCCTCATCGGTTAATAAACAATCATCAAATCGTTTTCTCAACACCGCTTCATCAAGGCCGCGGCCTATCAATACCAGCTCCTGCCGGGCATCGCCAATTCCTTCAAGCCAATGTTGGCGTGGATGAATCCGGGCTTGGGCATCGTGGGACATTGTGTCGCGGGGTATGGCGGGCCACCACTGTCCCGCCAGCCCATAAATGCTCACGCCACCGGTGCGGGACCAGAAACCGGTGTAACCGGGACGCGTAGCCAGCCAGAAAAAACCGGTGGAGCGTATGACACCCGGTAAATTTTCTTCAAGAAGAGGATATAAACGCTCAGGATGGAAAGGTCGACGGGCGCGGTAGATAAAGTTGCCCATGCCGTATCTTTCGGTTTCGGGTAAATTATGGTCCATTGTGTTTTGTCCTTTTCAAAAGGGGGCAAGATTTTAAGCAAAAGAATTCCCTGATGCCGGCGCATCATTAATGTCTCTTTTAGGTAGGTCTTAATCACGATCAATAATAAAAAAGTCATCTCCCCATGGTTTAATCATTTGTCCCATGCAGGTACTTATTTGCGATGGCCCGCCATTCCGGCGTCATGTAATTATCCGGATAACGCAGCGGTAAATTCTCCTCCGGACGCCAGCTGTTCAACGAGCCCACGGTTTGCGGCAGGAAGGCTATCAAAGCCGGCAGCGTTACGCCGCTGCGCAGCGCCATCATTTGCCCCGGCCGCAAGGCCACCGTGTTCAGATGTAATCGTCCGGCGGTCTGGGCCAGGGCGCAAAACCCCATCAACATCCGGTATTGCGACCGGGCCTGCTCATTACTCCACGGCGCCTGTTCAAAAAGCCTCACAGTATTGATGCTTACGCCGTTAATGCTTTTACGGCGCAGAACATACAGCCCCAC
Source organism: Sodalis sp. RH15 (assembly GCF_047324255.1). Lineage (NCBI taxonomy): Bacteria > Pseudomonadati > Pseudomonadota > Gammaproteobacteria > Enterobacterales > Bruguierivoracaceae > Sodalis > Sodalis sp. RH15. The sequence goes on along the minus strand of NZ_CP178738.1, from coordinate 5,360,222 downwards.
ATGATGATCGTTATCGATATTGTTATTGAGCAACGAGTGCTGGCTTGAACGAAAGAAATAAACATCCGTTTTAATATCTCCGCTGTCGGCGGATAGCAGGCTTTTGGCCGCATGGTCCAGATTATCCCGCCACCGATGGGCAGACAGGGCGAGGTTGACCGGCGCGGCGGTTTTTGCCTTCAGCCAGTCGGCATCGATATTGAACCAGCCGGCTATGCAATCCAGGGTTTCTTCATTGAGATAATCCAGCGTTCGCGCCCGGTCTTCCAGCACCCCCAGGCGAATGTTGAACGGCGCCAGCAGCGTCGCCACTTCGGTGATGCCCAAACCATGCGCTTCCATAAGTAATTGGAAACGTTCGTAAACATGACTGGCCTGATTTTCAAACGGCAGCAGCATTTCACGGATAACCCCTTCCAGAATGAGATTGATCAGGCCGGAAGCCGATATACCCAAACCGGCTGATTGACGAACGACAAATTCCCGAACGCCTGGTTTAAGCCGCAATGCCAAGGGATCGTGGGATTTTCGTCCGTCTCCGGCGGCGTGAAGCAGGGCTGCAACAGATTCATCTTCCTGGCCGGCATAGATGCGTGCCATTACGGCGGTAAAGGTGGGTGTAAACATATTCGCTCCGTTACCATTAATCTATTCAAAATGTATTCAAGAAGTATACCGAAGCAAATACTTTAAGACCCATAATCGATAATGTATAATTGATAAAATCGATCGTTCGGATCGAATCTATTTATGTATTCTGATCGAATACATATATATATTCAAAGCGAGTCACCCATAATTGGGCAATATTATTTTTCACCCTGTAATGAATTTTAGCATATTCCAATTTGGCTTAAGTCGCTATTTTTATACTGCCGCGATTTTCTAGGAGAGGAATAAATAACGGCAGGTTCCGCCTGGATGAGAGGGCGAGAGGGCGGCAGGAGAGGGCGGCCGTGCGCACGAAGCCACGCCGGCGGCGCTGCTTAATGTTTCGGTGAAACGCCGTCCATATAGAACACATTGCCGTTGGCGGCGGGGCCCGCATCGGCGATGGCGGTAAATCGTCCGTTATAGCGCAGGCGATAAGCCGCGAGCTCATCGGCATCCGGCTCCAGTTCCCGTAAAAACGACAGCGCCAGACGTACGTGTTTATGGGTCAGCTCCGCGGGCAGCCGCGCTTTACCCAGCACCGAGTGCCAGAACAGCAGGCTCTCTTCGGACTCATCGATAATAAAGGTCTGGTAGATCAGCAGCACGCCCGCCGCGTTGCCGATATGGGCCTCGGTATTATGCAGCAGATAGCTGACGAACTCGCCGCCGGGGGTCTTCCCCATCTGGCTTATCATGGATTCCACGTAAACCGGCTCGATGTTCAGCCGTTTGGTCAACGCCTGCGACGCCCGGCGGGAATCGGAGTTCACAATGCGAAAGCCGATAAGAAAAACGACAGCCAGTGTCGCCAGTATTAGCCAGATCATGGGACATCCTTTAGCAAACCAAGCCCTATCATAAGGGTAAACCATAGAAGAGAAAACAGCGGTGTTGAGGGAAGGTTGTCTTCGTTCACGCCATTTCATCCAGCGTGACCGCCAGCTTCTGTATCATCATCTGCGCGGCGCGCGACAGCTGGCGGCGAGGGGCGACGCAAAGCGCCAGGGTTAAAGGGCGTATCGGCCTGCCCTGGATGGGAACGAACAGCAGCTCGCCTCTTTGCACCTCGGTGATGACATCCAGTTTGCTCAAGATGCCGATACCGGCCGACTGGCGAATAAACGATTTGATCATCCGGATATCATTGCACAGGATCCCGGCGTCGGGGGTGATGCTGTGCCTTTTGTAGTGGAGATGCACCCGATCGTGCACGGTCAGTGGGGCTGCGGGCATAATATGGCGGTATTCCGACATCTGGCTGATGGACACCGTTTGGCTGGAAGCGAGAGGGTGGGCCGGCGACATCACGATACCAATGGGTATTTCAATAAAGGTTTTCACCTCCAGCCCATGATGTTCCACCGGGTCCAGCATAATGGCGAAATCCACTTCCGCATCCGATACGCGCCGGCTGATGTCACGGCTGTCATTCACGCTGATATCCAGCGTCAGCCAGGGACATTCCAGCGCAATCTCCGCCAGCTTTCCGGCGATGACGCCTTCGCTCAGCGCCTGGATCAGCGCTAGGGATACATGGCCGCGCTTGAGTCCCTGGAGCTCATCAAAACGTTCTCGGGTGCGTGAGTATTCGCGGCGCCAGCGGAGCAAATCATCGCAGAGCAGCTCTCCGGCGGAGGTTAACCGCAAACCGGCGTGTAGCCGTTCAAATAACAATACCCCCATTTCCTCCTCGGCGTTCAGGATTTGCCGATTGATAGCCGACGCGGAAACGTGAAGTTTTTCAGATGCATTACGCAAACTGCCGCTACGGGCGACCTCCACAAAATAGGTGGCAAATCTGGAGAAAGGATCCACTGGCGTCGCTCCTGTACTGTTTTTTGCAGAGTAAAAGTTAAAATTCTGTTATGGACTGCAACACCAAAGTGTATTCACAATGTAAATGCAAGAGCAATGTCTTATCCATTATTTTTTGTGAGTCTGAGAGGAACCGGATGATGAATAAAATAGCGCCCCCTCCTCACTGCAGTTTCGAGCCTGACGACTGGCTGCGGCTGGCCGGCTATTGGTATCCCGTGGCGCGAGCGTGCGATGTGGGCAACGCGCCGCAAAAGGCGACCTTGCTGGACGAACAGTTGGTGATTTACCGGCTAAAAGGGCAAATTGTCGTCGCCAGAGACGTCTGTCCGCACCGCGGAGTGCCGCTGACGCTGGGATTTCAGGAAGAGGAGGGCATTGTTTGCCCCTATCACGGGCTGAGGTTCGGTGTAAATGGCCGCTGCAACCGGATTCCCTCCAGCCCGGGACAAACCATTCCGGCAAAGCTCAACCTGACGACATTCCCTGCACGGGAGCGTTATGGGCTGATCTGGACCTGTCTGGCACCGGTGCAAGACACTGACGCTCCGCTGCCGTCGATGCCCCACTGGGACGATGCCGGTTTTCAGCAAATAACCTGCCCCCCGTTCGATGTGGCGGGTTTTGCCGGGCGCCAGGTCGAAGGTTTTTTGGACGTCGCCCATTTTGCCTGGATCCATACCGCAACCTTCGCCGATCCCGACAACCAGGAAGTACCGGACTATTCCCCCGCTGAAACGCCGTACGGTTTTTCCGTTGATTACTGGAGTACGGTGGGAAATTATCCCGCCAGTGCGGAGCACCGCGGCCCCGAGGGCTTTAAATGGCTGCGCCGTTTCGATATGTATCTGCCGTTCACCGCCACGCTGACCATACATTTTCCCGGCGAGTCGCGGCTGGTCATAATGAACGCGGCCTCCCCCGTTTCCGCCAGAAAGACCCGCATGTTCGCGCCCATCGCCCGTAACTTTGACCTCCATGTACCGGTTGAGGACGTGCATGCCTTTAACCATAAGGTTTTCGAAGAGGACCGGCTGATGGTGGAGACGCAACGGCCGGAACGCCTTCCTCTCGATTTGACGCTGGAGGCGCATATTCCCGCTGACCGGAGCTCCATTGCCTACCGGCGCGGACTGAAAAAACTTGGTTTCGGCGAATTCTTCCTGGTTTGAAATCTAAAAGGAAACGGAAATGGAAAAACTTGCCGTTTTTGTCGATGCGCTCTCGCGCCAGGGAGAACATTGCATAGCCGTCAGGCTTACCCCGGAACCGGGGAAATCGCTGCCGGCTTGGGAAGCGGGGGCTCACATTGATCTCCATCTGGCCAACGGGCTTATCAGGCAATATTCCCTGACGGGGCCTCCGGGCGGAACGGATCATTATCTCATCTGCGTTAAAAATGAACGGGATTCCCGCGGGGGTTCGCGCTATCTGCATAATGAACTGCGGTTAGGCCAGCAGATGGAGATTTCACCGCCGCGAAATCTCTTTCCCCTCGAAGAGGCTGACAGCTATCTGCTTATTGCCGGCGGGATCGGTTTGACGCCTCTGCTGGCGATGGCGGAAGAACTGGAGCGCCTTAAGCAACCCTTTGAGCTGCGTTATTATGTGAAGCGGAGAAGCCACGTAATATTCCGGGAAAGGCTGGACAACCATTTTGCCTATGGCCGGTGCCATGTCGGGTCGGGTTGCGAGGGAAGATCGCCGCGGACAGCGTTGCCTGAAGGGCTGGCGCAGCCCGCCGCGGGGAAAAAACTGTATTTGTGCGGCCCAGAGGCGTTTATGTCGCATATCCGCAACAGAGCGCTTGATGCCGGCTGGCGTTCTGAAGACATTCACTCTGAATCATTCCAGCCCCGCGCGCGTAATATACCCTGCACCCAGATAGAGCATGATTTTACCGTAACGCTGAAATCCAGCGGGATGTCTTTTACCGTTCCTCCAGACAAAACCATCGCCGCCGTGCTGCAAGAGCATGGCGTCGATGTGCCTCTGTCCTGTGAAATGGGCATTTGCGGCGCCTGCCTGACGCCGGTGCTGGAGGGCAAAGCGGACCATCGCGACACCGTGCAGTCAGAAACGGAAAAGGCCGGCCATAAGCAGCAGATAACCCTTTGCTGCTCCCGCAGCCTGACCGGCAATTTGGTTATTGATTTGTAGGATTGTCCGTGGCGATGGAGAAGGGGCACATGACGCATCTCCATCGCCCTTGCAGGCGTTAGCCCGTTGATTATTGACACCGCCTCCGAAAGCTGATGCGGTGGTATTAAAATGTTATATAGGTGGTTTTAAAGATTTTGGCAGGAAAGGGAATTTTTCAGGGTGAAGATGAAGTTACCGTTTTCTTTGGTTATTTTACCTCCGGTGGCAGTTAGGTTCGAAGTCAGTTCAAAAAACTCATCGCTGGTCATTGCGAAGGCGAATTCAACTTTTTTTGCCTTGCCCGTTTTGAGGATATTTTCAGCTTCTTTTAACGACGTCGCTTTATAGAAACACATAAGCTTATCCTTTTCTCTGATTGATTTTGGTGAGTTGTTTACCCGAAGTTGCACCAAAACAGTTCATATATCATATTAAATCAAAGATAAACAGATCTGGAGGGGCATGGTGTGGCTTTTTTGCATTTTGCCGGATCATGAAAGCAAAAGGGTTTAAACGTTTAACAATCTTCTGAACGCCAGCGAGCCGCTGTGGGTCAGGGTGACTTCCCTGAAGCCCGGCGTTCTGGTTAACTTCGTCAAAGAACGAAACGTAGCGGAAACTGGGGATGGGGTCTCTCCATTTCTCGGTACATTCACCGTTTTTTTACTTTTATTGCGGCTTCGGATGGACTATTTTGCGCTGACAGGTCGGTAAACAGGATGGCTATTATCATGAAAATCATGGATTTTCCGGTGGAATCTCTCTGTAATGACTCCATTCGACTCATTGCGCCTACGATGAGCAGAGTTGAAGAAATGCTCATTTTGATAAGTCATTTCAATGAATTGCATCATGATTTCCTTTTATGGGCATCCAGGGAAAACAGCCTTGATGATGTTCGGGAAAATATGCGGGCAGCGATACAGGATTTTGCAAAGGATAGTAACGAATACAAATTCCTCATCATCAGTCGCGAAAGCCAAAAACTCTTGGGTTGCATCAGTCTTTTTATTCGTAATCCGCAAATCCCCTATTATGAAATAGGCTATTGGCTTGCAACCGACGTTTTGGGCAAAGGATTGATGACCCAAGCGTGCATTTTGGTGCGAAACCTTGCCCTCGACGTTTTGAAAGCGAACCGGTTGGAAATCAGAACCGCGGGAAAGAATATTCGTAGCGCTGCCGTGGCGCTGCGTTGCGGTTTCAAGCGCGAAGCCGTTCTTTCCAACGAGCGTCTCGATGGCCATGGCCGGTTGGATGACACCCATATCTATCTCTACACGACGGTATGATACCTTGGGATGAAAGCCTCAATGATTATTTGCATGTCTTGACCAACAAAATTAGACCAAGTAGACTCAATGCAGTTGACCAACTTTTTTTGACGCTGGCTTACCGTTAACGCCAAGGGGGCAGTGATGCAAAAAGTAAATCTTTATGATGCAAAAACCCATCTTTCCAGGATTATCTCCAAAGTACAAGAAACGGGAGAAACCTATGTGATAGCTCGCAACGGCAAGCCTATGGCTAAAATCGTCCCTTTGTCGGCAGCGGAAAAAACACCCAGGATTGGCTTTATGAAGGGGAAAATCTCGGCTCCCGATAATTTTAACGAGCTGAACAGTGACGATATTTCCGACCAGTTTTATGGGAAGTAAGAATGCCGACGAAAAAGGATGATATCAAAAAGTTGCTTTTTGCGGATTATCTATTGGACACCCATGTTTTGATTTGGGTGGCGGGGGAGCCTGAGCGATTGAACAGCAAGGTTATTGATATCCTGTCCAATGAGAAGAACCGTCTGTACTTTTCCTCCGTATCTATTCAGGAGATCGCTATCAAGACCGATTTGAACAAACCTGATTTCAGTATTGATGCCGAGGCATTGACCAAAGGCTTGCTGGAGGCGGGCTATACCGAGCTGCCGATGACGTCGCGACATGCTAGCGGTATCAGTGGCTTGCCGGTGATGCATAAAGATCCGTTCGATCGTCTGTTGGTTGCTCAGGCGAAGGCGGAGAATCTGTACTTTATCACTAACGATGGCATTATCATTAAATTTTTCTCTGATTATATCAACATCGTTGAGTGTGTTTAAAAATTGGCCCATGCCCATGCCCATGCCCATGCCCATGCCCATGCCCATGCCCATGCCCATGCCCACGCCCATGCCCACGCCCATGCCCACGCCCATGCCCACGCCCATGCCCACGCCCTTGTTCTTGTCAGGGTTTTAGCCGCTGCCGGCTAGGCCGGCAACCACACATCACTCTGCTGGTTTATTGTTTTCCAGCCACTGCTTTACATCGGTAACCCGAATTCCGTTGCGGGCGTTATAACTCTCTTCTTTCCGCCAGGCCACGCCGTCCGGTCGCGCAAAGGCGAGCCGGTAGGCCGCCGCCACATCGTTTGGCGCGGCTTTTGTCGCCTGCCGCAGGTCATCATGGCTATGCACCTCTAGGGTGAAGGGACGCTGATAATGCTCACTCAACAGCGTGGTCAGCCGGCGGTAGGTAAGGGTATCGCCGGCGATATACACCACTTCATCCTCGATAACAGGCTGATGGAAAAATATCTTCGCCGTCAGGATGCCTATGTCCTCCGGCGTGGTAAGGGTCAGCCCATAATCCCCATCGCCTGGCGCATGCACCCGATGCCGGGGCATGTCCACCAGCCCGAAGCCGGGTTCGAAAAGATAGCTGGTGAACATGCCCGTGGAAACGATGACCCAGCGGGTCTGGCGCTGGGCGCGTAACATTTGACGCACGGCCAGCTGTTCATCCCACACGGGCTGCCCGCTGTCCAGACCCACCCGATCGTAATCCACGCCAAACTGCCAGGGAAAATAACGCTCTACGCCGGCATCGAGCACTGCCTGGGTAATTTTAAGCTGGGTCCCCGCTCCGCCGACAAAACCGCTGCAATTGATGATGGCGTCATAAGAGGTGAAGCGCTCAGCCAGTTCTTCAGCGGTTAGCCGGCTGAAATCCGCGGTGATTACCGCAACGCCCCAGGCCGCTAGCCGTTGGCGGCGGGTCCGATTCGCCGGACCGTCATCTTTTAACGATGCCGGGCGCAATAATACGGTTAAACTGATATCGGGATGCCGTTCGCGCTCTTTTACAAAGGCGTCAAGCATTGCCATACCCAGTTCTCCGGCGCCGAGAACCAGAATTTTTCGCCATTGACGAGTCATTGAACCGTTCATAGTATCCTCCTGTGGATGTGGCCACATCCTGCCAGCAGCAAACCCATGCCGCAATCAGGTACACAGATGATACCGGGGGAGTGAATGAAACTAGCGAAAGCGCAGATAGCGCAATTCTCTGCCATTTGTGATGCGCTGAGCGATGAAGATGACGACCTGAAGCGGGGAATTCTTGCCCATGCCGGCAACCGCTGGTCGCTGGGGGTGGTGTATGCGTTGGGAACAAGGGGGACGTTGCGTCATGCGGAGCTGATACGTGCATTACCCAAGATTACGCAAAGAATGCTGACCCTGACGTTGCGCCGTCTTGAGAGGGATGGCCTTATCAGCAGGCATGATTATCAGCAGAAAACGCCGCATCCCAGGGTGGAATACGGGCTGACCACGCTGGGAGAAAGCATGCTGCTTAATATGCTGCCGCTATGGAACTGGATCATTGAAAATTCGGCGGCCTTTCGCCAGTCCCGCGATGATTTCGCGGCCAGGGAGGTGGGATAACGGCTTATCCGCAGCTGTGGATTTCCCACGGATAAACCGCCGGAAGCGTTATTTCTTTTTCGATGCTTTGCCTTTTTCCGCCGCTTCATTTTCAATAGGCGGGACCGCGCCGATTTCCGCGCCGGTTATGGGGTTCACCGCTGGGTCGGATGCCGTGCGAAGCGCGAGATTGTCCAGGTTGGCCTGCTGTTTTTTAGGCAACGTCACGCTGGCGCCGCCGTCGCCGCCATCCACCGCCGGCGCCGGTTCGGCCACGTAGTTGAAATTCTCGTCCGAGTTCCAACTGCCCCTGACTTCGCCCCCGTCGGACATATTGAAATAGGTGGCGGCATATTTCTCTATGGGCGGCAGCTTGCCGGGCGGGAAGTTGTCGCGAATGGAATACAACGCTTTCTCAAATGAAATCTGGTGGGCCACTTCACGGGTCATCAGAAAACCCAGCGCGTCTTTGACGCCGGCGTCATCCGTCAGGTTAATCAGGCGTTCATAGATGATTTTGGCGCGGGCTTCCGCCGCGATATTAGAACGTAAATCCGCCGTGACCTCGCCGATGGTATCGATATAAGCGGCGGTCCAGGGTGCGCCGGCGGAGTTGGTCAATGCCGGCCCGCCGCCGTATAATAGCGCCGTGGTATGGCTGCTGTTGCCATTGCCGGTTAATGAACGATAAAGCTCGCCTGCCTGTTCGGTGCCTTCAGCGAGATCGCCTTTGGCGCCTTTATTCAGCATGCCCACCAGGGTACCGATGATTTCCAGATGGCTCAGTTCTTCGGTGGCGATATCCATCAGCAGATCCTTGCGGCCCGGATCCTCATCCCCGATACCTTGGGTAAAATAACGGCATGCCGCCGCCAGTTCTCCCTGCGGGCCGCCGAATTGTTCAAGGAGAAGATTCGCCAGCCCAGGATTAGGATGGGCGACGCGGACGGTGTACTGCAGTTGTTTTACATGTCTAAACATTACTCTCTCCAAAAATCAAAATGACGGGTTCGGCGATTCCTTGCCCTGTGATCCCTGTTTTCTTACTGTTGGCAACGCGTCGCGGCGCATTGTCCGGTAAAATTATTTTTTCGCCTCGACATCCGGCGTATTGGACCGCACCAAAAATTGTTCCGTGAGCGCCGGCAAATGGGTCTGCGCCCAGTCAGCCATGGCGATTTCCTGTTCGCGGATCTGTTCAAAAACACGAGCGCCTTCAATATCCCCGACCAGCTCGGCCGCGGCAATCAGCGAGGTGTAGCAGGCGACTTCGAAGTGTTCAAAGACATAGCCGCTGATCGCACCTTTTATCACTTCATCTTCCGCGGTCATGCCGCCCATTGCCTGGCCAAAGGCCGACAATTTTCCCATCGCGTCTTTCAGCGTAGAGCGGGAAACGTCATTACGGTCAATGACTTCATCCAGCAGCACCAGCTGTTGGCGGGTTTCTGCGATATGCTGTTCAATGCGCGCTTTAAGATCGGGATAGTGTTCGATCCTGCCGGCCATTTTTTCCAGCATGCTTTCCGCCTGCTTTTCCATAGCGTGGGCGTCACGCAGCCAATCGTGGTAATTTTCTTCGTAAGTCATGATTCACCTCGTTTTTGATTAACTATTACAACTTATGTAGGGAACGGATTTGAACAAATAAACATTTAGGACTATTCGCATATGATAAGAATTGAATAATTTGATTTTACTGGAAATAGTAAATGGCAAATTAATAAAAAATATTGATTAAAATATAAGTGAAAATATTTTCTTGGCTAAAAACGCGTGCTAACCCGAGACTTGTGCTCATGAGATAAAGCGGAAACGAAGTATGCCGACAGGGAGATTGAATCGCGGAAATGAATTAAAGATCGCAAATTATCAACCATTACGGTGAGTATCACACAGATATAAAGTATAAAAATGATAAAGAACAAAATACAATACAATTAGATATCGTTATTTTTTGCAGTCTCTGACGTTTTATAATGCCTGTGTCGTCTATCTAAAGTTAGCTCATCATAAAATTAATGCAAACTCATTACGCTCTTTTTTATTATATACTGTCCTAGGGATATAATTCTGATGGCGTTTTTAAATTGGAAATTTGACATATTTTAATAGTTCCGCTAGCGGTGTTGATGCATCCGCACGAGAATGACAAAAGGCGGGACATTAAAGCGAAGCGGGTAAAAGTTATTTATTGATCGCAGCCTTTAATAACCTCCTTTCATAACAGCTATTAATCACATCTGTTCATGGCCTTGCCGGGAGCATCAGCCCGCAACTTAAGGTCGCGTATTGCCGAGGGTCCCGGCCCCGGCGCGGTATCAAACGGTCGGCTGTCTTCCCTGGACATGGGATTCAAGCCGGTTAAAAAAATCGGTGATAATAACGTCGCGCTCAATATAAGAAATATAGCGGATAAGATGCCTGGCGGGGTCGGCGCTCCAGGTGCCTTGCGCCGTTAATAACGGCGCGGGCGTCAGGCCGCTGTGCATGGACTCCGGATGCAGCAGCCAGCCGACGGCGGCCATATCCCAAATTTCTTTTGACCAGCCTTTGTGTTCGCGGCTGTACTCCTTGAAGCGTAATGACAAGAAGGCGCCGATGTCGCCGCAGGGTTCGACGTAGCGTTCGATTTCCGGCACGGTAGAGCGCAGATGCGTGGTGATGCCTTTGCAGGGAATCAGCACCAGGGGAACGCCGCTGTCCAGCAGGATCTGCGCGCCGCCGATATCCTGCCGCAGGTTGAATTCCAGGGTATCGGGCCAGTTTAACGCATGGCCCCCCAGCCATATGACGACGATACGATCGATGATATCCGGCGCCTTCAGCAGTGCGGAGGCGATATTGCTGATGGCGGCAATCGCCACCACGTAGAGCGGCGACTGCGGCGAGGCGCCGCGGGCGGCGGCAATCAGGTGATCCACCGCCTCCGCCTCGCGGGCTTCCTTTGCCGCGCCGACGTATGAGGTCACGCCCTTGAGCACCGGGACGGTGCCTTGCATGCCCAGCCGTTCCAGCAGGCGGTTGATTTCCTCGAAGCTCAGTTCCATGCCCCGGGCGGGATTATCCGCGCGCTGGTTGGAAAAGGGCGCGGCGTAGAGTGCTTCAACCGTCACCTTGTCCGGCGACAGCAGGGCCTGGACAATGGCGAACTGATCGTCTATTTCATTAAACGCATCGGTATCAAGCACCATGCGCACTTTGCCCTGGGGCGGCGTTAATAACCTGACCCGCTCGGTTTCATTAAGACTCATTTTTCAGATCCTTAGCCTTGCGGCATCCGCGTTATTCTTTATTGCCGGCGGCAGCCACCGACGGCGTGAAGTATTTCTGGAAAATCACCAGCACCAGCATGGGAATCACCGACGTAAACAGCGCGCCGGCAAAAATCAATCCCCATTGGGTGCCGGTAGTGGCCGAGAACTGCGCGATGGCGACGGCGGCCATTTGATACTGCGGCGACGGCGCGATCAGCAGCGGCCAGAGGAATGATTGCCATTGGAAAATAAACAGGATAAGTCCGGCGCCGATCATGGCCGGTTTCGACAGCGGCAGGTAGATGCGCAGAAAAATCGCCGTCCAGCCCATGCCGTCGAGAAAGGCGGCCTCGGATAGCTCTTTCGGAATTCCCAAAAAGAACTGGCGTAATAAAAACACGGCAATACCGTTGCCGATACCGGGTAAAACCAAGCCGGTATAGCTGTTATCCAGCCTGAGCAGATGGAATATCTGATACAAAGGCAGGGCGATGGCGTCGAAGGGAATAAGGAAACTGACCACCATAATAGCGAAAACGACGCCACGTCCTTTGAATTCGATGCATGCCAGGGCGAAGGCCGCCGCCGAGCACACCGCCAGTCCGATGATGACCGTTACGGCGGTCACCAGCACCGAATTGCCGATGGCCAGCAGGAACGGGCTCTGCACAAGGGCGATGACCTGTGACCAGGTGGCCCGGTCCGGGAACAGGGTGCGGATGCTGATGGGGGACAGATAACGGAAAATTTCCTCGCTGGGCCTAAAGGCGCTGACGCCGGTCCACCAGAGCGGCAGGATGAAGAAGGCCACGATGATAAGCAGCGTGACCAGACGAAGCCCGCGGCGAGAGAGGGATGGGCTCATCGTACGCCTCCTTTTTGCATCAGTTTGAACTGAAGGCCGACGATGGCAATCACCAGAATCATCAGAATCACCGTGGACGCATAGGCGCTGCTGGGGTCGCCGAAGGAAAATGCCTGGGTATAGATCTCTTCCATGATCAGATTGGTTGAATCCTGGGGGCCGCCTTTGGTGAGAATCTGCACCGGCGCGAATACCAGAAAATTGGCCACCGTATTGGCCACCAGCACAAAGGTCAGCGGGCGTCGCAGCTGCGGCAGCGTGACATAGCGGAATTTTTGCCAGGCGTTGGCGCCGTCAATCTCTATGGCATCGTACAGGGCCTGGGGAATATCCTGTAAACCGGCCACCAGGAAGGTCATCCAGTAGCCTACCCCCACCCAGCTGACAATCAGGATAATGGAGGCCAGGGCCTGATCGGGGGAGGTGACAAATGGCTGGGAAGCGATGCCCAAGGCGTTAAGTAAACCGTTGACGGGGCCGTCCGGCCGCAATCCCACTCCCCATACCACCGCGGAAACGCTTTGCGGGATGGCCACCGGCAGCAGGATAAGCGTGCGCCACAGGCCTATCAGCGGCAGCGCGGCGTTGGTCAGCAGCGCCAGGGCCAGGGCGATGGCGATTTGCAGCGGATTGACGATAATGGAAAACAGAAGCGTCACTTTTAATGAGGCGATGAATTCGGGATCGGTGAGGATATACAGGTAATTACTCAGTCCGTATTTGCCGGAAATGGGATCCACCAACGATTCATGGATGGCGAGCACCGCCGGCCAGAGGCGCAGTACCGCCACGCAGAGCAGCGCCGGACCGAGAAATATAAACAGTTGCACCCATTTTTGATTCATTTTACTGTCCATGGCATACCCCTATTCGTTATTTAATCCGTGCAAAAGAGCGGTTCAAGCGCAGCTGGGCGCGCTCAAGGGTCTGCTTGCTGTCGGCGCCGTTTCGGATATCGCTGAATGCCCGGTCGATGATGGTTTCAAATATGACGTACCCTTTGGTACGCGGCCGGCTGACGGCGGTATGGGCCAACTCGTAGGAAACGATGCTTGAGATCGGACCAATCTTGCTGTCCATGGTGGACAGATTGCCGATGTAGCGCTTGAAGGCGACGTTATTGACCGGGGGCAGCGGGTTATTGATGACCGTGCTGTACGAGCCCTCGGGATCGATGGAGATGAATTCGGCGAACAGCTTCGCTTCACGGGCGTGGGCGGAGTGCGGATTGATCCCCACCGCCCACGAGTCGGTGGGCGTGCTGGGACTGCCGCCGGCGAAATAGGGCATGGGCGCCACGCCGTAATGCAGGGAAGCGACCTTGTTGAAGCGGCCGATATTCCAGGGCCCGCCGACAAAAAACGCGACTTTGCCGTCCCCGAACAGATCCGGCGTCTGCTCCGGCGTGACCCCCCGCGGCGCGATATGCTTGATATACAGAGAGCGATACCAGTCGCTGACCTGTTGCCACCCGCCGCTGGTTAAATCAGCGGTCAGCGCGTCGTTGCCCTTCAGGCCGCTGCCGGCGCCATAAGAGATATACAGCGACAGCAGCTGGTAGTAGCGATCCACCTGTTCGAATGAAAATCCCCAGGGAGCGCCCGCCTGCTGCGCCTGTTGAGCCTGGCCGACCAACTGTTGCCAGGTCAGGCGCCGGGCGGGATCCGCCGACGGGTACGGAATATGGGCGGCATTGAGCAAATCGCGGTTGAAGTACATTATCTGGGTTGAGGTCCACAGCGGATAGGCATAGATTTTGCCTTGGTAGCTGACCGCCTGGATGGCCTTATCGCCGGCGATGTTTTCCAGCTTGGCCCGTTCATCCTCCAGGGGCGCAAGATAGGATTTCGATGCCAGTTCGGTTACGCGCGGAACGTCCACCGCGTACAGGTCGAGGTCTTTATCGCCGGAGCCGATACGCGCGGCGACCTGCGCGCTCAGATTATCAAAAGGCACCTGCTGATACTCGATATGGATATTTTTATGCTGCCGTTCAAACAGGGCGATGGCCGGGGCAAACGTATCGGGTCGCTCCGCCGTGAGAAAGGTTACCGTGGTTTTCGCCTGCTCCTGCGCCGCGCAGGGCTGAGTCAGCGCCGCCGCGGCGACGGATAATATTGCGCCGATGCCCTTGGGGCTGAATATCAACACGGCACGCCCTCCCGCAACGATTTCTGGCTTTGCGCGTCAAACAGATGAATATGCTCCGGCAGGATGCCCAGCCGCAGGCGCTGGCCGGCTTCGATGGACCGGTAGCCGTCCACCATCAGCGACAAAGACATGTTTTGTCCGATACGCGCGCTCACCAGGCTATAGGCGCCTGAGGGTTCATTGAACAGGACCGTGGCCTCCAGGGGCAATCCCGGTCCGTCGATCACCAGGTTCTCCGGCCGGATGCCGAGGGTGACCGCCTGCCGGTCGGGCAGGGTAAAGGGCAACCGCAGCGTAACATCCTCTGCCAGAACCAGCGATGTCTCCCCGGCGGCGGTTCGCACCGTGGCCGGCAGCAGGTTCATGGACGGCGAGCCGATAAAGGTGGCGACAAACTGGTTTTTCGGCCGCAGATACAGCTCCATCGGCGGTCCTACCTGCTCGATAACGCCGCGGTTAAGCACCACGATGCGGTCCGCCAGCGTCATGGCTTCCAACTGATCGTGGGTAACATAAATCAGGGTGGTGGCCAATGTGCGATGCAGGCTTTTTATCTCGATACGCATTTGGGCGCGCAGCTTGGCGTCCAGGTTCGACAGGGGTTCATCAAACAGGAACACCGAGGGTTCCCGCACAATGGCGCGTCCCATGGCGACGCGCTGGCGCTGTCCGCCGGAGAGCTGCGACGGCCGTCTGTCCAGCAACTCTTCGATTTCCAGCAGCTTGACGGCTTTGTCCACGCGTTCATCGATTTCTTTTTTGCCCAGTCCGGCGATTTCAAGATTCAGGCTGATATTACGCCGTACCGTCATATGGGGATAAAGCGCGTAGTTCTGGAATACCATGGCGATGTTTCTGTCTTTCGGCCGCAGCGCATTCACCACCTTATCGTCTATCAGTATTTGCCCCTTGGAGGCGGTTTCCAGGCCGGAAATGATTCGTAGCAGGGTGGATTTACCGCAGCCGGAGGGGCCCACCAGGGCGATGAATTCGCCGTCTTCGATGGTCAAATCAATACCGTCGATAACCCGGTGGCCATGGAACTCTTTTTCGATATTGTTTAACGCGACTCTGCTCATAGCGGCATTTTGTCCTTACGACCTGTAGCGAAATAGCCGGGTATCGGGATGTGGACGTTAACCCGGTAAACGGATTATCTCTGGCTCAAACGGCTGACCGCCTGCTGATGGCTGGGCATGTTGGACGCCCCTTCCAGCTCCACCGCCAGCGACGCGAACGCACAGGCATAGGTGGCCGCCTGCAATAGGGACCGGCCGTCGGCCAGGGCGGCGGCCAGCGCGCCGTTGAACGCATCGCCGGCGCCGGTGCTGTCAATACACAGGGCGGGGAAGGCATGGATAAGCTGGAATTGATTATTCTGGTACAGCAGCGCCCCTTGGGAACCCAGCGTAATGATGACCTGCGGCACCCCCAGGGCGACAATAGCCAGCGCGGCTTTTTTTGCGCTGTGGATGTCGGTGACCTCGATGCCGGAAAGCTGCGAGGCTTCCGTTTCATTGGGGGTAACCAAATCAATATAGGGCAGGCATTGCACAACCTCTTGGGAATAAGGCGCGGGATTCATAACAATAGTGACACCCATCGCCTTGGCTAATTTTATCGCACCTAAAATAGCGGAAATATTATTTTCCAATTGCACCAGTAAAACATTTGATTCCGACAGCTCAGCGGCCATTTCCGCAATTTCTTCATCCGTGATGGTTTTATTCGCACCCGGATATATCGCGATCATATTTTCTCCATTTTCGTCGGAGACATAAATAATCGCATTGCCGGTGGGTTCCGTTTCCGACTGATAAAGCCGAAACGAATGAATGGCGGAAGAAGCCAGGTGATCGCAGGCGAACTGGCTGAATTGATCCTTGCCGACTTTTGACACAAAATGCACTCTGGCGCCGGCCCGGCTGGCGGCGGTGGCCTGGTTGGAGCCCTTTCCCCCCGGACCGAGATTGCTGCTTTCCGCCAGCAGTGATTCACCGCCCCGGGGAAAGCGTTTTACCTTGGCCACAATATCGACATTAAAAGAACCGAGAATACAGACTCTGCCGCTCATTGGATTTTTCCTTTTTTTATCGCGCTTATATTTTTTGCTTTGCACGCGCTGCAATAAAACGTCGAAATTACCGCTTGCCGGTGATATCAGGCTGCGATAAAGCCCGCAGCGAATAACCATGGCTCCCCCATGGCAGCGTTTTAATCCTCCCTGGCTTGCAAGCAGGCGTAAATCAGCCCGTATGGTTTCTTTGGTGACGCCAAACATATGCGACAAAAACGGCACGCTGGCGCGTTCATGTTTATCTAAATAGTCAAGGATGCCTTTTCGTCTCTCTTCAGCAAACATAAGGACCTCTTCACCGGATGGTCTTAATGGTAGGAAGTAAACTTTGTCGGTAAAGTGATCTCTAGCATGTAATATTCAGGAAAACAAAAACAAACAAAAATTTAACACTTGTTTTATCGATACCGGCATGGAGTCGATCGCTATTCAGCAATAGTGCTAAGCTGTTATTCAATGTCTGTCCGGAGCTGCCGCGGCCTGCCGTTCGCCTGAGCCCGGGATGCGGGAACGGTTGGCCCGCCGGCCTTTGCAAGGATCTTGTCATGAAGAAAACCGGTCTGAAGTCGAGTGGACACTGTTTACCAACCGCGTATCCCGTCCCGATACGGGTTCGGTACCGCACCATCAGGCGTCGATAAGCGATGGCAAAGCCAGGACAGACTTCCCCGGATCCCCTAAGCCGGTTCCAGCCCGCCACCAGGGACTGGTTCGCTTCGGCGTTCCCGGCGCCTACGCCTGCGCAACAGGCCGCCTGGGCGGCGATCGGCGCCGGCCACTGCACGCTGGTGATTGCGCCCACCGGGTCGGGCAAGACGCTGGCGGCCTTTTTACACGCCATTGACGCACTGTTCCGGGAGCGTGAAAACGATCCTGCCCGGCCGCGCCAAACCGCCACCCGCGTGGTATACATCTCTCCCATCAAGGCGCTGGGGGCCGATGTGCGGCGCAATTTGAGCGTGCCGCTGGACGGCGTCAGCGCCAGGCGCCGGCAGCGGGGGGATCCCCAGGTGGCACTGACGGTGGGGATGCGCACCGGCGACACGCCCGCCGCTGAACGCGCCGGCCTGCAGCGCAAACCGCCGGATATTCTGATCACCACCCCCGAGTCGCTGTACCTGATGCTGACCTCCAAAGCGCGCGAGACCCTGCGCGGCGTGACCACGGTGATTATCGACGAGATCCATGCGGTGGCCGGTTCCAAGCGCGGTTCCCATCTGGCGCTGAGCCTGGAGCGGCTGGACGCATTGCTGCCCGCGCCCGCTGCGCGCATCGGCCTGTCGGCGACGGTGCGCCCGGTAGAACGCGTGGCCGGTTTTTTGGGTGGCGCAATGCCGGTCACCGTTATCAATCCGCCGTCTCGCCGTCCCCTGGAGGTGAAAATCGTGGTGCCGGTGGAGGATATGACCGATATACCGGCCCGGGGCGATGCCTCGCCGGAGACCGGCGGGCCCGGCCGGCCGGGGTCGATTTGGCCCCATGTGGAAGCCAGTGTCCTGGAACAGATTCTCGCCTGCCATTCCACCATCGTGTTTACCAATTCCCGCGGACTGGCGGAGAGGCTGACGGCGCGCCTCAATGAACGCTATGCCGAGCATTACGCCCATTCATCCTTACCGGAAGAGTCGCCCGTGAATTACCTTTCTTCCTCGGGGGGCACCGGAAAGCGCGCCGCCGGCGAGCCGCCCGCCGTCGCCCGGTCCCATCACGGCTCGGTGTCGAAGGAGCAGCGGGCGGAGATTGAAATCGCGCTTAAATCCGGCGAACTGCGCTGCGTGGTGGCCACCTCCAGCCTGGAGCTCGGCATTGATATGGGTTTGGTGGATCAGGTCATCCAGGTTGGCGCGCCGCCCTCGGTGGCCAGCGCGCTGCAGCGGGTGGGGCGGGCCGGACATCAGGTGGGAGGCGTCTCCTCCGGGGTGTTTTATCCCCGTACCCGGCGCGATTTGATCGACACCGCGGTCACGGTGGAACGCATGCTGGCGGGGTCTCTGGAAGCGGTGGCGCCGCCCCGCAATCCTTTGGACGTTCTGGCGCAGCATACCGTTGCCGCCGTGTCTATGGGGCCGCTTAACATTGAGGACTGGTATGCCATGGTGCGGCGCGCGGATCCGTTCCGCGCGTTGCCCCGCAGCGCCTTCGACGCCACTCTGGACATGCTGGCGGGCCGCTATCCGTCGGAGGCGTTTGGTGAATTCCGCCCGCGCCTGGTGTGGGATCGCGGCAGCGGCACGCTGACCGCCCGCCCGGGCGCGCAGCAATTGGCGGTGACCAGCGGCGGCACGATTCCGGATCGCGGCATGTTCAGCGTGATCCTGCCGGAAGGCGAGGAGCAGCGCGGCGCGCGGCGGGTGGGCGAGCTGGACGAGGAGATGGTCTACGAGTCGCGGGTCAACGACGTGATTACGCTTGGGGCGACCTCCTGGCGAATCCAGCAGATCACCCACGATCAGGTGGTGGTGATCCCAGCGCCGGGACGTTCCGCCCGACTGCCGTTCTGGCATGGCGATAACCCGGGCCGTCCGGCGGAATTAGGCGAAGCCATCGGCGCCTTCCTGCGCGAAGTGGAGGAAGCCACGGCGGGCAAGGGGGATCCGCTGCATAAGGAGAGTCCGCTGGCGGCGCGCCTCCAAACCGCCGGCCTGGATGAAAACGCCGTTAATAATCTGCTGCAGCTGGTGGCGGAGCAGCGGGAGGCCACCGAGGCGCTGCCCACCGATCGGACGCTGGTAATCGAGCGCTGCCGCGATGAGAGCGGCGACTGGCGGGTGATGCTGCACTCTTCCTATGGGCAGCGCGTGCATGCTCCCTGGGCGCTGGCCATCGCCGCGCGTATTCACCGGCGTTTGAAAATCGATCCTTCCGTCGTCGCCAGCGATGACGGCATCATTATTCGCATACCGGACGGCGTGGGCCGCCTGCCCGGCGCGGAACTGTTTGTTTTCGACCCTCATGCCCTGGCGCAAATCGTCACCGATGCGGTGGGGCAGTCGGCGCTGTTTGTCGCGCGCTTTCGCGAATGCGCGGCGCGCGCCCTGCTGCTGCCGCGCCGCCGTCCCGGCAAGCGCTCGCCGCTGTGGCAGCAGCGCTTGCGCGCCGGCCAACTGCTGGAGATTGCCCGGGAGCATGACGATTTCCCGCTTATCATCGAGACCGCCAGAGAGTGTTTGCAGGATGTTTACGACCTGGCCGCACTAGAGGCGCTGATGCAGCGGCTGCATGACGGCGCGATACGGCTGCAGGAGGTCACCACCGAAATCCCTTCGCCGTTTGCCGCCGATTTGCTGTTCGGCTACGTGGGTGAGTTCATGTATCAGGGGGATGTGCCCCTGGCCGAACGGCGGGCGTCCGTGCTGTCTTTGGACAGCGGCCTGCTCGGCGAACTGCTGGGGCAGGTGGATTTGGGCGAGCTGCTCGATCCCCGGGTGGTGGAACGGGTGGAGCAGGAGTTGCAGCGCACCGCCGCGGGCACCCAGGCCAAGGGCGCCGAGGGGCTGGTGGATCTGCTGCGCGAACTGGGTCCGCTGTCGCTTGCGGAAATCGCCGGTCGTTTGTCCGGCGAGGATCCCGCTGATTATCTGGCGCCGCTGGAGGCGGCCCGGCGGATTATCGCCGTGCGCATAGCCGACGAGGGGCGCTGGGCCGGCATAGAGGATGCCGCCCGTTTGCGCGACGGGCTGGGGGTGGCGTTGCCGCCGGGCATTCCTGACGTATTTCTGCAAGCGGCGAGCGATCCCTTGCGCGAACTGCTCGGCCGCTATGCCCGCACCCATGGCCCCTTCGCCTCGGCGCAGCCGGCGGCGCGCCTTGGGCTGGGAGTGGCCGTGGTCAATGAGCAGTTGGAGCGCCTGCGGGATCAGGGCAGGATTTTGCCCTGTAACGTCGATGCCGGATCCGCACGCCGGTGGGTATGGGATGAAGTATTCCGCCGTTTGCGGGCGCGTTCTTTGCAGGCGGCCCGCGAAGCGACCCGGCCGGTGCCGCAGGAAGCCTTTGTGCGGCTGGTGCTGGAGCGTCAGGGGCTGCTGGCCGACGCCGCTTTCCCGGCCACGATACCAGCGCTTGCCGCGGGGCAGGGCGCGTTTGAGGGTATCGAGGGCGTAGCGCGGGTCATCGAACAACTGGCGGGTATTGCGTTGCCGGCTTCGCTGTGGGAGCGCCAGATTCTGCCCGGCCGCGTGCATGACTATCGGCCGGCCATGCTGGACGAACTCATCGCCGCCGGCGAAGTGCTGTGGGCCGGCCATGGCGCGCAGGGAGACGACGACGGGCTGGTCTCGCTGCATCTGCGCGAACTGGCCGGCGAAACGCTGCCCGTCACGGGTGACAGTGCGGATGATGAGGCCGGCGTACCCATTTCTTCCCCGTTGCAACAGGCCATTCTCAACGTGCTGGCGGATGGCGGCGCCTATTTTGTCCGCCAGCTGGTCACCCTTGCCCAGGGGCATCTGATGGAGGCTTTTGCCCGGGAAACGGCCGAACCAGGGAGCGCGGCGGAGGTCACCGCCGCCGAAGTGGCGGAAGCACTGTGGGATCTGGCCTGGCAAGGCCGCGTCACCAGCGACACCTGGTCGCCGCTGCGCGCGCTGACCGGTGTGCGCACGCCGGTACGTTCGCGCCCGGTCCGCTCACCGCGCCACCGTCGCCAGGTGGCGGGGTGGGTGCCGGTGTGGCAGCCGGCCAAACCGGTATCGGCGAGAAACGCCCGCTTTGGCGATGCGGCCCTGGCCGGACGCTGGTCGCTGCTGGCCGGCGAACCGGTCAACCCCACCGTCAGAACGCTGACCCTGGTGGAGAATCTTTTCGATCGCTATGGCGTGATAAGCCGCGGCGTGGCGGTGGCGGAGCAGCTGCCGGGGGGCTTTCCCGCGCTTACGCCGGTGTTGCGGCGCATGGAAGAGGCGGGTCGAGTGCTGCGCGGCCGCTTTATCAGCGGATTGGGGGCGGCGCAGTTCGCCGATAAAGACTGCATCGAGCGTCTGCGCGAGCTGGCGGAGGCGTCCTCTGGCGAACCGGTAGCGGTGGCGCTGTCCGCCAACGATCCGGCCAATCCCTTCGGCTGGCTGTTGCCCTGGCCCTCCCACCCTTCAGGTATCCGTCCGGCCCGGCGCGGCGGCGCCCTGGTGGTCATCTGCAACGGCCGCCTGGCATGCTATCTGGGGCAGGGCGGCCGCCAATTACTGACCTTTGCCGGCAAAAAAGAGGCATTTGATAAAAATGACGCGGAATCCGCCGGATGGTTTGCCGCCGTACTGCGGGCGCTGGCGGCCGCGCTGAAACGCGAGCCGCGCCGGAGTTTTACCCTGGAAGATGTCGATGGCCGGCCGGCGGGCGCCAGCCCTGCGGCGGATGCCCTGTCCGCCGCCGGCTTTTCGCGCGCACCAAAGGGGTACGCCTGGTATGGGTGAGGCGGAATGGCCGTATCAGCCGGTATATACCCTAAATAATTCGAGTTGCAGGAAGGCGGCAACGCAGCGAACCACAAGAGCTTACCCGAGTAAGTGACCGGGGTGAACGAGGCGGGCCAACGCACCCGTAACGTGAAGGATGACGGGTATACCCATGTAGAGACCGACAATAGCCATCAATAGGCACGAAAGGTAAGGCGCTTTCCCGGCAAGAACGCTAAAGCCGCGCCAGCGTTTGGCCGCCTGCCTTGCGCCGACGGCAGCGACAACACCCACCGTGACCAGGGTGAGCGCAAGACCGATGCTAAAACACAGAACCATGGCGGCGCCCAGTGCCACTTCCTTCAGCTGAAGGCAGATAAGCAGCACCGTAATGGCTGCCGGGCAGGGTATTAGTCCTCCCGTCAGGCCAAAAAGAACGATTTGCATGTTGCCGACACGGTCCCCGGAAAAGCGGCGGGCAATAGCGCCGGCGTGCGCCAGCTCATGGGCGGTTTGATATTCGTCGGGACCGGCTTTTACGCCCGCCGGCGCCGGATGCATAG
This sequence comes from Sodalis sp. RH15, assembly GCF_047324255.1. Taxonomy (NCBI): domain Bacteria; kingdom Pseudomonadati; phylum Pseudomonadota; class Gammaproteobacteria; order Enterobacterales; family Bruguierivoracaceae; genus Sodalis; species Sodalis sp. RH15. The sequence continues at coordinate 5,337,623 of NZ_CP178738.1, read as the reverse complement.
GTCCGAGAAATATCCGGGGACTGTGGTCTTGCTGCGGGTGAAGGTGGTGGTGAGGATGAGGGTGGTTGTGCGGATGTGGGTGGGGATGGGCGTCTTCCTGCCCATCGCCAAACCGGTTTTCCTCATCTTTGCGCGCCCGCCGGAACATCCAGAACGCCGTGCCCAGGATAATCACGGCAGAGATCATCTGAAGCCAGGGCTCGGCTGATTCCGAGGTGAATTTTCTGCTGACGTACATCCCGCCGAAAGCAATCAGCCAGACAATAGCGGTATGCGATACCGTGGCGGCCAGGCCCAGCATAACGGCCTGGCGGATGGTTCCCTTGATGGCAATGATAAATGCCGCCATCATCGTTTTTGAGTGACCGGGCTCCAGCCCATGTAGAGAACCGAGCAGAATAGCGCTGGGGATAAATAACCAGGCATTGCCTTGCGAAAGCAGAGCGTTAAATTCATTCATGATAATAATTTTTGATTAAACAGATGATGGCATACTACTCCCCCCCAGTACAATATACTACCCCCTAGTATCCTGCAATGGTATATTGACCCCAGATTTGATGTCGGAGTGAGGTTAACGTGTCGCATATCCTTCGTGACCAGCAGAAGCTGAAGGCGAGAACCAATAAAATTCAGGGGCAGGTGGCCGCTCTGAAAAAAATGCTTGATGAGCCTAATGAATGTGCGGCAGTGCTTCAGCAGATAGCGGCTATCCGCGGAGCGGTGAACGGATTAATGCGTGAAGTGATAAAAGGCCATCTCACGGAACACATTGTTCATCAGGACGAAGAGCTAAAACGGGAAGAAGACCTTGATGTTGTGCTGAAGGTGCTGGATTCCTATATGAAATAGCTGATCTTACCCGCGCGGCTCGCATGGGGCTCACCGGAAACCGGGGCTTCCGGGAGCCGTTAGGATAAAGATTGACGATTTTTTGGCCAGGCATCTTACCGCTGTTCGGCGGCCCACGCCTCTGCGTCCTCGCCGGCCGGGATATGCATCGGGCTGTCCGGGTCGGTGGCCGCGCGCCATACCGCCCGGGCTACATCTTCTGAGTGCGTGATAGGACCTACGTTCTCGGCAAAGGTGGCGAAAAGATTCTTAACCAGTTCGGCGTAGGCTTCATGGTCGATGCCCGCCGTATGGGGCTGTGCGTTATCGCCGAAACGGGTCTCGGGAGCGCGCCCCGGCAATACCAGGCGTACCCGGATGCCGAACTGTCCAACCTCTGCGGCCAGCGACTCGGTGAAGGCGTTCACCGCCGCCTTGCTGGCCCGGTAAACGCCCACCAGCGGCAGTGCCTTAAAGGTGACGCTGGATGTGACGTTGATAACGACGCCGGCCTTGCGCTGCCTGAATTGCGGCAGCACTGCCTGCGTCAAGGCCATGGTGCCGAAGGTGTTGGTCTCAAACAGTTCGCGCATTGTCGCAAGGGGCATGGACTCGATGGGCGCCGCCGCGCCGAATCCCGCATTGTTCACCAGCACGTCAATAGGCCCCGCGGCCTCCACGGCCCGTTGAATACTCTTGGCATCGGTTACGTCGAGGGCGAGCACGCGAAGATGCTCGGAAACGGGCAGGATATCTTCCCGAGGGGTGCGCATGGTGGCGATAACCCGCCAGCCGCGGTCAAGGAAATGACGGGCGATTTCAAGGCCGAAGCCGGACGAACAACCGGTAATCAAGACTGTCTTCATGAAAGCTCCTGGTATTATGGTGAGCGATGTCCAGATGATAGACGGCGGATACCGTACTCACTACAATCAAAAGTCCATATTTCATCCGCAGGAGTCCGGTATGATCGATCCTCTCGCCGAGGTAGTCACGCTGCTGCAGCCGGGCGCCGGCTTTTCAAAGAGCGTCGTCGGCGCGGGTCCCTGGGCCATCCGCCGTTCGGAAGCCGGTGAACCCTTCTACTGCGTAGTCCTCGAGGGCGCTTGCCGCCTTGCTGCCGATGGGCATGTGCCCATCGAGCTCCGGTCGGGTGACTTCGCCCTTATCCCGTCGGTCTACGGTGTTGCGATGTCAAGCCTTGAGACGCCGCCGGCGGGCGCTGAGACGCAGCACGCCGAGTTAGGGGCGGGCCGATTCAGGATCGGCCGCCAGGAGGGGCCGACCGACTTTCGTATGCTGGCGGGCCACTGCAGCTTCGGCTCGCCGGATAAAGCCTTGCTGGTCTCGCTGCTGCCGCGGATCATGCACGTGCGCGGCGAGCCCCGGCTGACGACGCTTGTGCAGCTCGTGGGCGAAGAGACTCGCGAGCAGCGGCCCGCGCGTGAAGTTGTGCTGGTACGCCTGATGGAGGTGCTGCTTATTGAGGCGCTGCGGTCAACGGCGGGGACGGCAGCGTCGCCGGGCCTGGTGCATGGTTTGGCGGACAGCCGCCTCGCGGCCTCGATCCGCGCCATGCACGAGCGTCCGACGCGCGCCTGGACGGTGGCGGAGCTGGCGAAAGAGGCGGCGCTTTCACGTTCGGCGTTCTTTGAGCGCTTCAGCCGCGCCGTGGGCGTGACGCCCATGGAATACCTGCTCACCTGGCGCATGGCGATGGCCAAGGATCTGCTGCGGCGCGACAAGGGCAGCATAGCCGGGATTGCCGAGCACGTCGGCTACAGCTCGGCCAGTACTTTCAGCGTGGCGTTCACGCGCCATGTGGGCATGGCGCCCACCAGATATGCGAGATTGCAGCGGGCCGCGGTCCCCAAATAACGCCTTAATTATGCAAAATTTAATCTTACAGCGATTTATGCAAGCAAAAAAGAGTATGAAACCCTAAGCTAATTACATATTTCTTCGGCAATTTTTATGGATGGCCGTCGGTTATTTTAAATAGTATAAATATATGTAAAACATCAAGGATTTCCGAAAAATCCCTATTTCGGCGGTTAATCAATAGAACTTATCACCAGGAGATATCATGCCAGTTTGTCATGTTAGCACCACGTCTAAATGGCTTCACCCCACCGAGTTGTTGACAAAAGAGCCGGCACGGCTGGATGATGCAAACAGAGTATTCTATTCAGAGCGAAAATATGGCTGTGTCGAAAATTTTGAAAGCGGCCAAGACTTCGGACGATATATTGAACAGATCGAAAACGACTTCAAGTCGATTGCAAAAAATATAAATGCAGATCGTTCATCCGAAGAAAATATAAGACTCTTTTGCCAGAATTTTCACCAATGTCAGAATGTTAGAAATGAACTGAAACCGTTTTTATATGACAGCCTTGGTAAATCTTTAATGGGCTTCAGACAATTAAATTTTGACGGTTTTTTTGCACATAAATTTTATATCCAAAGGATGCTGAATAATATAATTCTCAATCTGGGAAATAATGTTGAGCAAGCGTTGTCAGATATCATTCAGATCAATGAAATAATGAATGTTCCCTCAGGGAAAAATATTTTGCAACATATCAATGCCCACATAGAAAAAACGGCTCATGACGTCATTGTAAAGCATGTCCAACAATATCATGCGGCCATTGACCGGGATGAACTGGAACTCTACGTCGACGCCTACAAACAGCATCTGAAAAAAGCCAACTGGATTTACCCGCTGCAGTGTAAGAATAAGAGGCTTAGAGCGGATATTGACTGTATCACGAAAGAGCATTTCTATATTATGCTTGTAAAGCTTAATCAAGCTACCAATATCATCACCATGATTAAAGACATTGGTGATGAGATACGTCAAAATGTAGAAGTAATATTTAATATGCCGGGGAATTATGCCGACGTGGGCGATATGAGGTATTTGACTGAACGTGGCCATCAGGAAATCTTGCAATTTACGCAATCAACGAGCCTGCCGGTGGATCTCACCGCGATCCTGGGGCGAAATGCTGCAAATAATCATAATATTTATTTACTGGAATATTCTGGCGCCATTTATGGTGGTTTAGCTGAAGCGTTAGTCGCGGAAAATAATGAGGGAAATACTTATAATATCCAGTCTAAACGCATCTCATATTCGAGCACTATTAAATCATTTAAGGGTTTGTTTTGGGTCGATCACGGCCAATATAGGGACTCTGTAACATTGCAGGCCTTGCATATGGGTGAGATAAATTGTCGCATTCAAGATGATTTGCTTCGTGACGCCATCACCTATTCTCCAGAGGAATCGCTGCTTGAATATTATCATAGCAGCTGGTGCGGGGATGTTGGCAAGGTTTTTAATGACTTCTTTAACAAAAATATATATTTGCTGTCCATTGCATATGTTAAAAAAAACTTAATGAAAATCGAAGACTTCAAAGACAAAAATGGTAATACACTCCTTCATGCCATGATCCATCACGACGATAAAGTCGCGTACAATGGCCTTAAGGATAAACTCTCTCTTCTTATCAATGAAAAGAATAACTCCGGCACCACTGCCCTGATGCTGGCGGCAGAAAAGGGCTGGGCTTCTATGGTGATGGATTTATTGGAGCACGATAAAATCCACTTTGACGCTACCGATAACAACGGCCATACCGCCTTGAAGATAGCACTAGATAATAAACAGGACACGGTCATTCAAATATTGCAGAGCTTTGAAATGACCTTCGATAATATGGAAAAACCAGCCATTACCGGCCAGTATCGATCCAACGTTCGTGCCACTTCAGGCGTACCCCCTAAGTGGCGCAGAGTGTCTTAAGCTTCAACGACCGGGCGTGGTTCGGCGGGATGATGTACATGAACGGTTTCGCGATAGTCCGTTGGCCTTTGGGGACGGAAAAGCTAAACACGGCCTTTCGCCGTTCCCCGGCTTTTCAGGCAATTCCCCACAATCAGCGCCAGTGCAATCAACGCCATCAGAAATACGCTGACCACCGCAATGGCGGGGGTAAGTTCATAGGTCACGGCATCGTAGATGCGCACGGGTAGCGTTTCCAGGCCGGGTTTTGTCAAAAATATCGCCACCAGCAGCTCATCGAAGGCGATAAGAAAACCGAGGGCGGCGGCGGAGAGAATCCCGTGGCGGGCCATGGGCAAAATGATCCACAGAAAGACCTGGTGTCGCTGGCCGCCGAGGCTTACGGCCGCCCTGATGATTGAGACGTCGATATCGCGCAGGCCGGCGGCGATGATTAGCGTGGCAATCGGCAGGCCCAGCAGCGCTTGTCCCACCGCGATCAATAGCCAGTTGCTGTCGGCGGGCATCCAGTTTGACAGAATATAGGTGGAAAAGGCCACGATAACGGTGGGCACCATCACCGGCATCAACAGGATTATTTCAAGCACGCCTTTCATTTTGCTGGTGGAATGCACCAGCAGGTAGGCGCCCAAATAGCCGATCGCGGTGGAAATCAGGGTGGCCAGGCCGGCGGTGATCAAACTCCATGAGAACGATTCCCGCCACTGGCTTCCCCCCAGTACCTCGCGGTACCAGCGCAAAGAGAAATGCTCCGGCAGGGCCGACATGGTGGCGCTGTCGCCCAATGAGATGGGTACCAGCGCAGCCATCGGAATCAGCATCAGGATAATGAGGCCGTAGGCATAGACTGAAAGGACGCTTCTGGAGAGCGAGGGCCGCGTTTTCATCCGTGCGGCCTCATCATCCTGGATAAGCCAAGCCAGCGGGCGGCAACGGCGTACACCGCCAGCACTATCGCCAGCATAATAAGAGACAGCGCCGCCGCGCCGTGCATATCGTACATGACGACGATGCGCTGCTCCACGAGCTGGGCAATCATGGTTTCGGACGGGCCGCCCATCAGCGCCGGCGTGACAAAGTAGCCGAAACCGAGAATGGTGGTAATGATCGTTCCCGCCGCCACTCCCGGCAGGCTAAGGGGCAGATAGACGGTCAGGAAAATGGTGGCGGGCCCGGCGCCGAGGCTGCGTGCCGCATTCAACAGCACCGGGTCGATTTTGCGCATCGTGCCGATAAGCGACAGCAGCATATAGGGCAGTAAGACATAGGTCATGCCGATAACCACCCCCGTCTGGTTAAACAGAAGTTTGAAGGGTGTTCCCGGTATGTCCAGGGCCTTGAGCAGGCTATTGAGCAGGCCGGTGCGACCAAGGATAACCATAAAAACAAAGGTGCGCACCAGGCTGCTGGTGAGGAAAGGGAACAGGATGGCGACTCCGGTCAGGGTTGCCATTTTGCCTTTTAGCTGTGACAGGTAATATGCCGCCGGATAGCCAATGATAAGGCAGCAGAGCGATACCTCCGCGGCGGTGAACGCCGTCTGCAGTATGACGTGGCGCAGGCTGCCGTTTTGAAACAGTTCCTTCAACGGGGCGAAGGTAAAATTCCCGCCATCATCGGTAACGCCAAGAAACAACACCTGCAAAAGCGGCGCAATGAACGTCGCCAGCATGAACAGAACGACGACCGTTAATGCCAGCCATTGCAAATCAGGCGCCGTTAAACGTTTGCGAGGCGCCGGCGCAGCGGCGATATTCACCTCAGCCATGGCTGCCGTCCATTTTAATCAGATGAATATCCCGGGGATCCCATGATACGACGGCACGGCTGCCGGGTGAAAGCTGCGTATGGCCGGAACGCGCAACTTGGTGAATTAGCATCGTCACATCCATGAGTTCGCATTCAAATTCATAGCGTATGGACTGGCCCACAAAGGCCAAATCTTTGACCATGCCCGTAATAAAACATCCCGGTGGCGGCTCCTCGAGCAGGCCGGCGGGCTGTATGGCCAGGACTTCCGGGCGCAGCAGCGCGGCGCATAACGCCCCGTCCTCTTTCCCGTCAGCCTGTTCCGCCGGGAGCCGAAGGTGTGTGCCGGCCACCTCCAGCGCGGGGCCGGCGGTATGGCTCAAGCGGCCTTTCAGCAGGTTCGAGTCCCCTAAAAACCGGGCGGCGAACAGGGTTTCGGGACGCTGATAGAGTTCCTGAGCGGTGGAGTACTGCTCAATCCGCCCGTCGCGCATCAAGGCAACGCGATCGGAAAGCAGCATGGCTTCATGTTGATCATGAGTGACATAAATGACCGTGGCGCCGATTTCCCGCTGCAATCGCCTGATCTCCCATTGCAGCTCCTCTTTGAGGCGTACATCCAGCGCTCCCATGGGTTCATCCATCAGCAGGACTGAAGGCTCAAAAACCAGCGCCCGCGCCAGCGCCACGCGCTGCTGCTGCCCGCCGGAAAGCCACGCGGGCTTGCGATCGGCCAGGGGCGTAAGCTGCACCAGCTCCAATACCTTGGCGACGCGCGCTTTGATCTGCTGCCGTGGCAGGTGACGAACCTTCAGCGGATAGGCGACATTTTGCGCCACGGTCATATGGGGGAATAAGGCATAATTCTGGAAGACAATGCCCATATCCCTTTCGCGGCCGGGCGGGACGCGGGTAACGTCGCGATCGCCGACGGTAATCCGCCCGGCGTCGGGCGTGAGGAATCCGGCGATGGCCATTAAGGTAGAGGTTTTACCCGATCCGGAGGCGCCGAGCAGCGTCACAAATTCCCCGGCGTTAACATGTAAATCGACGTTGGCGAGGAGGGTGGCGCCGCCGATGGCTTTTTTCAGTCCTTCAACGCGAACCGAGGCGGATTTGGTCACCCGCGTTCCATCGGCCTGAACTGCCGCGGCGGATGTTATTCCTCTCATTGCGCTGCCCACTGATTCCATTTATTCGTCACCAGCTGGCTATTGTCTCCCCACCATTTGACATCCTGCATGAACCCTTTATCGCTCCAGGCGGGATTGGTGGGCAATTTCGCAGCGATGCCGGACGGGATAAGATCAAATGCCTTTTTGTTGACCGGACCATAAGGAATTTCCTTGGCAAAATCCGCCTGCACCTGCGGCGACAGGGCAAAATCGAGGAAGCGGTAGGCGTTCTCCAGATTTTTAGCCCCCTTAAGGATGGCGTAGGCGCTGGGCACCTTCATATGCTGGTTCCATTCAATGGCATAACCGCCCCCTTCATCAATCATCGATTGAATACGGCCGTTGGCGATGGGTTCAATATCCACTTCACCGGTGGACAGCAAATTCGCCGAAATGGCGTCGGTATTATAAAAACTCTGGATCTTGCCGCGAATCCGGCTATAGGCCGCCAGGGCGCGATCAATATTAATCGGGTATATCTCGTTCATCGGAACGCCGTCGGCCAGCAGGGCGAACTCCAGGTCAGGCATGTCGAGGCCAAGTCCGGGCAAGGCGCGGGCGCCGGGAAATTTTTCCGCGTCCCAGAACTCCCGCCAATCGGCGGGAACGGCGCCGGTAAAGGCGTTTTTGCGGTAGCCCAGCACGCGCGCGTAAACCATTCGGCGCACCATGTATTGTTTGGCCGCGTCTTTGCCGATGTCGTCGACGGTGAACAGCCTGCATTTGCCATAATCGATAGCATTGAGCGCCCCATTGGCGGCCAGGGTCTGCAGCAGCCCTTCCGATGTATCCACAATGTCGACCAGCGGCTTGCCTTGTTTAGCTGAAGCAATCAGCGGTGCCATATCGCTGGCGGTCTTGATGATGCGTATGCCGGTGGCCTTGGTAAAAGGCGTGAAAATGGCGCGATCCATCGCTTCGCCATAGCTGCCGCCGGAACTCGTGCGCACAACCAGCGTCTCGCCGGCTAAAGCGGCCAGCGAGACGCGGGAAAAACCGGCGGCGACGGGCAGGATGGCCGCCGAAGCCAGAATGAAAGAGCGGCGGGTGAGCCCGCCGGCCCGCTGGGAAGAGCGACTGTTTTTACTCATTTTTTTACGGTTCCTTCATTCATTGATGATGTCAGGGATTCACAGGCGTTTTGAGCCGTCAGCCCAGAACACGCCGCCACGGGTGAGTCGTTCAGGACCGTTTTCTCCTAGCGCGACCGTACAGCCGATACTGACGGCGCGTCCTTCCGGCAAATGCCCCACCAGCACGATATGGAATGCCATACCCGTTTCCAGCGTCTCTTCCACCAGCGAGTTCAACCCCAACTGCCATTGCGCGCCCCAGGAAGGAGGGAAACCGATGCCCAGTGAATAACCGCAGCGGCGTGCGACGACACAGCCGGGATCGTTGGCCGCCAGCACCGCCTCCGCCGCCTGATTGATGACCCGGGCGGGACGGCCGGACTCCACGGCCGCAACGGCGGCCTGTTGTGCCTTTTCAAGGACTTCGGCCGCGTGGCGAATAGCCGGCAACGGATTGCCCACCAGGATTGTTCGGCAGGACGGCGCGTGATAGCGCAGCTTTACGCCGGTGATTTCAGCCATCACATGATCGTCACGGCCAATGGCAACGCCCTCCCAGGCGGCATGAATTCTTCCGGTGCGCTGGCCGACCATCACGTTGGGCCAGCTGCCGGGGTATTCCGACCCTTGGTTTACCATTTCGGTCATCAGCACCGCGGCCAGATCGTTCTCGGTACGGCCGGGAGCGATGGCCGCCAGGGTTCGGTCGGCGATGGCATCGCCGATACGTCCGGCTTGTGCCAGCGCCATGAGTTCTGCTGGCGACTTAACCAATCGCAGCCTATCGATAAGCGTCGAGACATCAATCCATTTTGCCGCGGTAAAACCACGGGTAATCCCCTGCGCGCGCTGGGCCGGCATGCACCAGCTTGCCAGTTCCAGCCCGACCCTGGCCCCCGAAGGGAGATGGCGGCGCAAAAAAGCGATGGCGGCCTCCATGGGGTCCTGATCGTCCTGATACACTTCATAATCGGAAAATCCCCCTTCAGCATGGGCGGCCATGGCATTGGCAATTTCCATCTGCCGGGTGAACAATAACAGCGGGCCTTTTACCGTGAATAAAAGAAACTGAAAGGTGAATACCGCCTTGGTTTGATACCCGGACAGGTAATAAATATTCTCTGGCGCCGAAACGATAATGGCATCCAGCTTTTGCTTTTCCATTTGCTGTCTGAGCCTGTTTTGCCGCGTATCGAATTCCACGCGGTCAAACCGCACTATTCGGTCTTTCACTGTTCATTCTCCCGCAACGCCGGGCCTTCCCGCATAAGGCAGCCGGCGAAGATGTGTTATTGACCATGGCGTGGCTGGCGCCCCCGTTCACAACTGTTTCCTGTTCATGTGACTTACGCCGGCAAGGTAAGTCTTCGATCCTGACGGGCGACAAGACGCTCGATCTCGTTAACAGCCGGCTCGCTCAGCATGATTCCCGGACGCCGCTGTGCCGCGCAGGAAATGGCGCCGCGTTTTGCCAGCAGGTATTTTCTTACCGCCAGGCCAAGTCCGGGTTGCTGCTCATAGCGAATCAACGGCAGGTAAGCGTCAAAAACATCATGGGCCTCTTCAACCCTGCCCGCGTTCATCAGCCGAACCACATCAACCATCATTTCCGGATAGGCGAAACCGGTCATGGCGCCATCCGCTCCGCGCTGCATTTCCTCGGGTAGAAAAACCCCGGCATTGCCGCACAAAATCGATACGGGACGCTGTCCCTGCGCTTCGGCCCGGCGGATGTCGCTGATTTTTTGCAGTCCCGGCCAGTCCTCGTGTTTTAGCATGACAATGCTGGGGTGGGCCGTAAAAAGGACCCCCAGCGTCTTGGTTGAAATCTGCACGCCGGTGGAGAGAGGAAAGTCCTGCAGCACCACCGGAGTCTCGGCGCCCACCATGTCGATCACGTGACGGTAGTAATTGATGATCTGTTCATCGGTGCGCAGGGTGGCAGGCGGGGCGACCATAATCCCCGCAGCGCCCATGTCCATGACTTTACCGGACAGTTCTCCGAGGGCGGCCAGGCCGGGCGCGGAAACGCCAACGATAACCGGTTTGCCTGACGCGCGTGCCAACGTCAGCCTGGCGACCGCCAATGACTCGGCCAATGTCAGCTTGGGCGCTTCTCCCATCATGCCCAGAATGGTCAGCCCGTCGGCGCCCTTTTCAAAATAGAAATCCACCATACTGTCAATGCTGCCGGGATCGATCGTTCCGTCATGCCGAAACGGCGTCACGGCAATAACAAAAACGCCCTTTGTTTTAGATGTGATTACAGACATTTGTCATTCCTCGTTAGCGCTGCCGCACGCAGGTTACGGGCATGCCGCCAAGACTTTTTTATTAAGCGCCGCCAGCTTTTGCGCGAGGATCTTCTGCCTTCCCTGCCATAAATCCTCGGCTTTCTCTACCGATACCGCTTCAAAACGAATGGGATCGCCCGGTTTCATCTGGCCCAGCCTGGCCAGATCCGCGCGGATCACCGTGGCAATCTTCGGGTAGCCGCCGGTAGTCTGGCGATCGTTCATGGCCACAATGGGTTGGCCGTCTCCCGGAATCTGGATGCTCCCCGCGCATATCGCATCGGAGATGATGTTAAAGCCTTTTACATGGGCCAACGGGCTGCCTTTCAGGCGGTATCCCATTCGATCGCACTGTGGTGAGAGGGTATAGGTTTGGGTGAGAAAGGACGCCCGCGCTTCATCGTCGAAGTAATCGTCCTGAGGTCCCCAAACCACTCGCACGGCTCGTTTTTCCATCTGGGGTAGAATCCGTTCGGCCCGGACGCCATGGCATACCGAATGCCGCTGCGGGGCAATGGGCAGGCGGTCGCCCTTGCGCAGCGGATGTCCGTTAACCCCTCCCAGCTGCGCCCGCATCAGCGTGGAGACGCTACCTAGAACCGGCGGCACGGCAAAGCCGCCGGAAATGGACAGATAGCCTCTGGCGCCGGAAATAACGCGCTGAATCGACAAAATATCCCCAGGATGCATCCGGTGATTCTGGTAAGTTGCGCAGGGCGCGTCGTTTAATGTGGCGCTAAAATCGCCGGTGACCGAAAAGAAGCAGTATCCGTCACCGCACAGCCGCAGGCTTGGGCCGGTAAGGGTGAATTCGATAGCCCCTGTTCCGGGATGATTTCCCACCAGAGCGTTGGCAATGGCGAAGCTCAGCTCGTCCAGCACCCCTGACGGCGGGACGCCTTTATCTTCATAGCCGAAACGGCCGCCATCCTGAAGGGTGGATAACAGTCCCGGCGAGATAACGTCAAAATAGGTCATGCCCGCAGGTTCCAGTCAGGCATATAACCCCGGTCGTCAGCGAGCTTCACATATTCATTTTCTTTAATGGGAACGAACTCGATATATTCTCCGGCGGTAAAAAGAAAAGGCTGTTCGCGCAACGGGTCGAAACTCTTGACCGGTGTTTGGCCAAGCAAATGCCAGCCGCTGGGAGCCGCCACGGATCCCACGGCTGTCTGTATGCCGCCGATACTTATGCTGCCTGCCGGGACACTTTGCCGCGGGGCGGTTCGTCTGGGTATGTGAAGTCTGGCGTCAAGCCCGCCCAGATAGGCGAAACCGGGCATAAAGCCAATCATATAAATCCGGTAGCAGGTTGCGGTATGCAGTCGGATAAGCTCATTGGGACTCAATGCAAGCGTTTGGGCCGACGCCGGCAGGTCAACACCGTATTTACCGCCATAGCAGACCGGCAGGTACCAGCATTTGCGCGTTTTTGTCTCGGTTTTTACGGTCGTTATCAGTTCTTTCAAACGTTCAATTAAATGGGACTGCCTGACTAAAGCTGAGTCATATGCCACCGTCAGGGAACGATAAGTGGGAATACAGGCCGTTACGCCCGTAAGCCGTTTATTATTAATTGCCGCGGCCAGAGACGTTATTCGAAGATTAATTTCTTCATCTATCAGCTCGCCGAAATCAATATTAACAGCCTGATCCGCGACCGGCTGAAATTCCCAACGAACAGAATTGTCGGCCATTTCCACTTTACGTTCCTAACATAGAATAAAGCTATTTGTAGTCGGAATACATTTGGCATACCATTGGCATGCTGTCAATAATTGTACAAGACAAAAAACTTATCTTAGAAAAAATAGATATTGAAATTATACAGTTGAGGTGAATGTCAGATGCTAATCGATTTGAACTGCGACATGGGTGAAAGTTACGGGGCATGGCAAATGGGTTCTGATGAGCTGATGCTTGAGATTGTCACTTCCGCCAATATTGCCTGCGGTTTCCATGCCGGCGATCCCGATGTCATGGCGATAACGCTCGACAATGCTTCGCAGAAGAGGGTTGGCATCGGGGCCCATCCGGGTTTTTTTGATCTGCCCGGTTTTGGCCGCCGCCGGATAATCGGCGACAGTCCGCTGCAGATCCAGCGTCAGGTGATATACCAGATAGGCGCTTTGAAAGCGCTGGCCGAAAGCCAGGGTGTGCGGCTGCAGCATGTTAAAACCCACGGGGCGCTGGGGAATATGGCGGCTGAAGACGACGATCTCGCCATGGCGGTGGCAAAGGCGATTTACCTCGTTGATAAGGATTTAATCATGGTGGTCATGCCGGGCATGCGCACGGAAACGGCAGCGCTTAAAGTGGGTCTGCCGGTGATAAGGGAAATCTATGTTGACCGGGCCTATGCTGAAAACGGCAATCTGCTGTCGCGAAAATTACCCGGCGCCGTGCTGCACGATCCGGTCATGGCCAGTGAACGGATATTGCGGATGATGGAACAAAACGCGATCGTTACGGCAAACGGCGCCCTGATTCCCGTGCCGATAGATTCCCTCTGCGTGCATGGCGATACGCCCGGCGCGGTTGAAATGGCCAGGTCGGTTCGCCGGTTGCTTGAAAAGCAGGGCATTGCATTCGCCACCATGGACAAGGTGCTCGCTGCAAAAGCGTAACCTGAAAAAGCTGGCATCACCCCTACCTAAAACGTAAAAATAAGAAAATTTCTCTTTTATGGTGATATATCATGAAGCTTGCCGATCAGTTATTCAGTGCCGCAGATGAGGTTGAGCAAAACCTGAGCAAGAGAGCGTACGAAACCGTTCTGGAAATGATCCTCAAGCGTGAACTGCCGGTCAATACCGTACTGCAGGAACGCCGCCTTGCCGACATGATGAATATTTCCCGCACGCCGGTACGCAATGCGCTGAACAGATTGGAAAATGAAGGCTTTATCGCCAGAAACGGCGGCAGAACGCCCTCTGTTAAAGAGTTTTCCATCCAGGAACTGGTTGAAACCCTGCATATCCGCCGAATACTGGAAACCGAAGCGACCCGCCTGGCGGCCGGCAAAATTCCGCTCGGCGAGCTGGATGAAATGGAGCAGCGGGTCAGGGCGCTGCTGTTGAAAAAAGTACCCGACACGGAGGCTGACTGGGAGGCGGATTCACGCATCCACGAAACCATAGCCCGTTACAGCGGTAACAGGATGCTGGTGAATTTCATCCGCACCCTGCGTCTTAAAACCCATATGTTCCATCTTACGCAGGTTCCCGAACGATTCGAGACCGGGCATAAAGAGCACCTGGCGATCATTGCGGCCCTGCGCGACAACGAGCCTGAACTGGCCCAGAGTTTGATTGCCACGCATATCGATAATGTCCGGGAAGGCATCATCAGGCGGTTAAGCCAGTTTTGACTCCCGGCCAATCCGAATACGTTAATGATGGCCTAATTGGCGTGCGGCTGGCGGAGAACCCGGACATCGGCGGCCGGCTTGATGGGCTGGCTGCGCTGGCAAACGTGGACTTCAGGGCATCCTTATCGCGGGTGTGAATAACCCGAAAGGCTTTCCTGGTGCGGTAAGCCGTGACTTTTTATCTGCACGCTTGCGCGTTTTATCAGCGCGCCGCAGATCAATATATTGGTATGGCTGGAACTTTTTCCCAAGCTGATGCGCTGATATAGTAAATCCACCGCCGCCGCGCCGAGTTTTTTATTAAACACCTGGATGGTTGTCAGCGGAGGCTCTATCACGGCGGAAATCGGCAGATCGTCGAATCCAATCAGGGAAATATCTTCCGGTATCCTTAGGCCATATTCTTTGAGCGCTTTCAGGCAGCCGCAAGCGATAATATCATTGACGCAAAAGTACCCCTGTGCGAGCGGCCTTCCTGCCGCCAGATAGTGCTTCATTGCCTGATAGGCATCTTCAAGGGTGGAATTGACGCTGAGGGTATCCCGGTTATCAAAGGCCAGTCCGACTTGGCCGACCAATTCACGAAAAGCGGCTTCGCGCTGCTGGAAATTAGGCGTGTGGGCAAAGCTGGTAATCAGCCCGATTTGGGTCAGGCCGCTGCGCTGAAAGTGATGGAGTATTTTAAAAACAGCGCCCCGATTATTTATATTCACAAAATCATAGGGAAGAAAATCGTTAATATTATCAATAATCACAAACGGTGCTTTTATATTTTTCAATGCGCTAAAATCGGCTTGTTCGAATTCGGTGCCTAAAATAATGACGCCTTGCACGGGTTGCAGGCTGCTCTGTTTTTCAACTATCTGTTCAACGCTTATGCCCTGATAATGCGCAACCTCAAGTGAGAGCTTTAATTTTCCTGCCTGTTCAATCATGCCATCAATATAACCGTTAATGAAGATACTATGATTTTCATTAACGGTATTGCCATGTAATGCGATTTTTAAAAAGCGGATCACACCGGGATATTTTTCCTGTCGTGAGGAATGATAATCGAGTTCGTGAGCAATCTTCAGAATCCGTTCGCGTGTAGTGATACTGAGGCCCCGCTTGCCATTCATGGCAATTGAGACCGCACTGAGGGAAACGCCCGCGCGTTGCGCGATATCTTTTATTTTTGCCATAAATTCCCCATGGGTTCTTATGATAACTACATTTAAATACTCCAATAAAAATTTAAAATTGCCTATTTTTATCATTAACTCTATCAGGTTTAATGAACGGGCTTGTGACACTGTTCACATATTAAAATCCTCTCTATATTTTAGTAAAATTTTAGTTTACAGCTTTTTTTTACCTTCCTATTATCTATTTCATCAAGCGGTTAATCATTTATTTCTCCATTGAAAATTATGGAGATTCTGGACATTTATCCGATGAAAAAATTTATTAACGCTCCCTCCGAATATGTAGTGGAAATGCTGGCCGGTATTTATGCCGCCCATCCTCGCCAGTTGAAATATGTCGCTGATGATGTGCATTGTCTGGTTAACGCCGTCCCGGCCGTGCCTGGCAAAGTGGGGTTGGTCACCGGCGGCGGTTCGGGCCATTTACCCTTGTTCCTAGGTTATGTGGGGGAGGGCATGCTTGACGGCTGTGCGGTGGGGGATGTTTTTCAATCGCCTTCGGCGGATCAAATCCTGAATGTCACCAAGGCCGTGGATCAAGGCAGCGGCGTACTGTATCTGTACGGCAATTACAGCGGCGACATTCTTAATTTTGATCTGGCCGCCGAACTGGCCGGTTTCGACGGCATCAACACCGCTACGGTCGTGGGCGCCGATGATGTCGGTTCAGCCACGGCGGACCGTCGGTCAAAGCGGCGGGGCGTGGCCGGTATTTTCTTTATCTATAAAATTGCCGGCGCGGCGGCGGCGGCGGGCCTGGGCCTGGAGGAGGTGGCGCGACTGGCCGCCCGCGCCGGCGATGCGACCAAGACCATCGGCGTTGCCTTGTCGCCCTGTATCATCCCCGAGGTCGGCACCCCGGCGTTTACCGTGGCGGAAGATGAGATGGAGCTCGGCATGGGTATTCATGGCGAACCGGGCATCAGCACAGGCAAACGTGAAAGCGCGGACCGCATCATTGATCGCATTCTGCCGCTGCTATTGGACGAGTTGACCTTCAGCCAGAACGACCAGGCGGCAATTTTGCTTAACGGCCTCGGCGCCACGCCGAAAGATGAGCTGTATATCCTGTATAACCGCATTCACCAAGTGTTGGCCGAACGGCGGATTGCCGTTTTCCATGTCTATTGCGGCGAGTTTGCCACCGCAATGGAAATGACCGGTTTCTCATTATCGGTTTGCAAGCTTGACGCCGAGCTGAAGGGCTATCTGGCTCAGCCGGCGAATACGCCATTCTTTATCCAGCCAAGACTTGATAACTGACAGGAGCATCCGCCGATGGTTGATTGTTTGTCATTAACACAGTGCCGCGCCCTGGTCGCCGCCTGGCATCAGGCCATGATCGAACAGCGCGCTACCCTGATCGCGCTCGATCAACAGATAGGCGATGGGGATTTGGGCATTACGATGCAAAAAGCGTTTGCCGCCGCGGCGAACACAGTCCCGGGGGAGCAGGAGGGCATTGGCGAATATTTTGCCCTCTGCGGCGTGGCGATGGCGAAAGCCGCGCCGTCAACCATGGGAACCCTGATGGCCACCGGGTTTATGCGCGGCGGAAAAGCGCTTCCCGCCGCCGCTGCCGAATTGGATGGTCAGCTGCTGGTACGGTTTTTTAACGCCTTTACCCAGGGCATTGCGGACCGTGGTAAGGCCCGGGCCGGCGATAAAACGGTATTGGACGTGCTGCTGCCGGCCAGTCAGGCGCTGTCGGACGGCATTGACGGCGGCGCCTCGCCGGCGCAGGCGGTGGAGGCCGCTTTTCGAGCGGCGGAGCAGGGGCTTGATGCAACCCGTACCATGCTGCCTCAATGGGGCAAGGCCGCGTCTTTCGCGGAAAAAGGCCTGGGTATCGTCGATTCGGGCGGTAGCGTCGCGGTGATTTTATTCCGGGTGCTGCATGACTTTTTCCAACAAAGCCCGCTATTACCGTGAAAAACGCTGACGCGCTCGGAGACGGCGAATCCAAAAGAGGGCGCTGTCGGGAGGAGATGATCGATGCGTAACATTCTGTCGGACCGTCAGCTCAATTTTCTGGCCGCGGCCAACGTGCTGGTGTTAGCGGCCGGCGTGGCGTTTGCCGGCGCCAACTTTATCACCCTGTACAACTTTCAATCCATGTCGGCGCAGGTGCCCGAACTGGGGTTGCTGGCCCTGGGCGTCATGCTGGCGATGATTTCGGGCAATGGCGGCATCGACCTGTCCGGCATCGCCCTGGCCAATCTGGCCGGCGTCCTGTCCTATCTGCTGGTGCGCCACTGGGTGTCGGCTGATGACGCCCCGCTGCTGTTCGTTTGGGCCTTCGCGGCCGTCGCCCTGCTGGTGGGGCTGGCGGGGGGCATGCTTAACGGCTTTTTGATAGCCCATGCCGGCCTGACGCCGATTATCGCCACCCTGGGCACGCAGATGTTCTTCACCGGCATCGCGGTGGTGCTGACCAACGGGTCGGCCATCAGCATCGGCTATATCGAACCGCTGGACGATTTCGGCAATTCGCCGGTGCTGGGCCTGCCGCTGTGCTTTTCGCTGTTTCTGGCGGTGGCGCTGCTGCTGGGCATCGTATTGCGTTTTTGCCCCTTCGGCCTGCGGCTCTATCTGATGGGCAGCAATGCCAAGGCCGCGCGGTACGCCGGCATCGCGCTGAAAAAGATGCTGTTTCTCACCTACACCGCCAGCGGCGTTCTGGCCGGTATCGCCGGCATCGTCATCGCCGCCCGCACCTCCAGCGTGAAGTGGGACTATGGCAGCTCCTATGTGCTTATCGCCATCCTGATTGTGGTGATGGCCGGCGTGCGGCCGGACGGGGGCTACGGGCGCATCGTCTGCGTCGTGCTGTCGGCCACCGCGCTGCAGATGCTGGCCAGCCTGTTCAATTTCCTGAATATTTCCAACTTTTTCCGCGACTGCGCCTGGGGCCTGCTGCTGCTGCTGTTCCTGGCGGTGTCGCGCGTCGATATCCGGTCTTGGCTTGCGTCACGAACGTGACGCGTTTTATCGCCGCCGGCGTCTTATCGGCGCCGGCGGCGAACTCTTACCCTACGTGCAACACAACCATAATGAGGAAACGTTGATGCCAATGATACGTAAACTTACCGCCCTCGCCGTTGCGCTGGGCGCCCTGTGCGCGGCGCCGCCCCTGCTCGCGAAAGACGCGCCGTCCATCGTGACGGTGGTAAAGATAACCGGCGAGAACTGGTTCACCCGCATGAATGAAGGCGTCGTTGCCTACGGCCGGGACAATCCCGGCGTCACCACCAGCGAGATCGGCCCGGCCAAGGCCGATGCCGCCCAGCAGGGACATCTCATTGAGGATCTGATCGCCAAGAACGTCAGCGCCATCGCCGTGGTGCCGATGGACCCCTCGGCCACTGAAGGCGTGCTCAAACGCGCCATGGATCGCGGCATCAAGGTCGTTACCCATGAGGGGGACAGCGTCAAAAATACCCAGGTGGATATCGAGGCGTTCAATAACACCGCTCTTGGCGCCCACTTCAACGAACAGCTGGCGCAATGCATGGGCAAAAGCGGGAAGTGGACCACCTTCGTCGGTTCCCTCGGCAGCCGGACCCACGTGCAGTGGGCCGACGGCAGCGCCGAGAACGCCAAGAAGTACCCGCAGATGCAGTTGGTGTCCCCCAAGAATGAATCTTTCGACGATGCTAATACCGCCTATGAGAAAGCGCGCGAAATCCTGCGTAAATACCCGGATATCAAGGGGATACAGGGCAGCGCCGGCAATGACGTCATCGGCATCGGCCGCGCCGTGGAAGAAGCCGGCCTCTCCGGCAAGGTGTGCGTCATCGGTATCGGCCTGCCGAAGGACACCAGCAAGTATCTGGAATCCGGCACCGTGCAGAGCATCTCCTTCTGGGATCCCAAGGATGCCGGCTACATCATGAACAAGGTGGCGCAGATGCTGCTGGAGGGCAAGCAGGTTACCGACGGCATGGACCTGGGCGTACCCGGCTATAACAAGGTGTCGGTGAAAAAAGGTCCCGGCAAGGGCATCATCGTCACCGGTCAGGCCTGGGTTGACGTGAACAAGTCCAACTACCGGCAATACCCGTTCTGAGTCTCAAAGTCCATAGAGAGTGCAACGGATCGGCGGCCGGCCGCCGGTCTCAGACTGCTGACAAAGTACTCAGAGTTAATAGGGAGGGATAGGCTGCCAGAAGAGTAAACCGTCCGCGCCAGGGACCAATACGCCGGGAGCGTATTGGAACAACGCCGCCAGGCGTTGGCCCGCAGGGCGGCGACCAAGGAAGGTAGCCGTAATCGCGCGGATCGAGCCTCCAGGGATGGATTCACGGCGTGTTTACGATCTGGCAGCCTATCCCGACCAGGCACTTTGTCAACAAACTCGGATCGGCGGCCAGTTGCCGATCCCCACCCGTAAACCTGCCTGGATAAAAGCCATGCCCGTGACCGTTCAAGCCGATACCTCGCCCGCCGGCAACCCGGCGCAGACCGTGCCTTTTCTCGAGGTGCGCGAACTGCAAAAACACTTTGGCGGCGTCAAGGCGCTTAAAGGCATCAGTTTTGTTATCGAACGCGGCCGCGTCTATCACCTGATGGGGGAAAACGGCTGCGGCAAAAGCACGCTGATCAAAATCATTTCCGGGGCGCAGCCGTCCGACGGCGGCGAATTGCTGATTAACGGCCGGCGGGTGGACAAGCTGACGCCGGTGGGCGCGCTGGCCGCCGGCATTGAGACCGTCTATCAGGATTTGTCGCTGCTGCCCAATCTCAGCGTGGCCGAAAACGTCGCGCTGACCCGCCAACTGGTGGCCGCCGGCGGCAGTCTGGCGCGGCGCCTGGACCTGCGCATGCTCAAGGACACCGCGGTGCGCGCGCTGGCCAAGGTCAACCTGCCCGCCGATGCGGCGTTTCTCGACACGCCGGTGGAAGAACTGCCGATAGCCACCCGCCAATTGATTGCCATTGCCCGGGCCATTGCGTCGGACGCCGGCCTGGTCATTATGGACGAGCCCACCACCGCCCTCACCCGGCGCGAGGTGGACAACCTGATTGCGGTGGTGGGCAAACTGCAGGCGCAGGGCGTATCGGTGCTGTTCGTCACGCACAAGCTCGACGAGTGCAAGGCTATCGGGGGCCGGGCCATCATCATCCGCGACGGCCTGAAAGTCACCGAATGCGATGTGGCCGGACAGTCAAAGCGGCAGCTCGCCTTCTGGATGACCGGCAAGCAGCTGGATGACACCCGGTACCGCGCCGCCTTTGACGGCGGCGAGGCGCTGCTGGGCGTCGACGGCCTCGGCCGGCGCGGCGGCTACCGGGACGTGTCCTTCCAGCTGGCGCGCGGTGAAATCCTCGGCATCACCGGGCTGCTGGATTCCGGCCGCAATGAACTGGCCCTGTCCCTGGCGGGCATTTTACCGGCGGACAGCGGCCGGATAACGCTGGACGGCGCCGCCATCACCCTCGGCAGCCCGGCGCAGGCCATCGGCGCCGGCATCGGTTATGTGCCGGAGGACCGGCTGTCCGAGGGGCTGTTCCTGGAGAAATCGATTAAGGAGAATATCATCGTGGCGATGCTCGACCGCCTGCGCGGCTCGTTCGGCCTGCTGGACGGCAAACGCAATCACGCCGCCGCCCAACGGACCATCGATGACCTGCAGATTGTCACCCCCGACAGCGACAACCCCGTCATGTCGCTCTCCGGCGGCAATCAGCAGCGCGTGCTCATTGGCCGCTGGCTGACCATCGAGCCGCGGCTGCTGATTTTGCACGGGCCCACGGCGGGGGTGGATGTGGGCTCGAAGGACACCATTTATCGCATCATCCAGCGGCTCGCCGGCGACGGCATGGGCGTCATCATCATCAGCGACGACCTGCCGGAACTGCTGCAAAACTGCGACCGCATCCTCGTGATGCGCCGGGGGGCCGTGGCGGCGACGTTCGCGGCGGATAACCTTGAGGAAGGGGCGCTGTACCGCGCCATGGCGGCGGAAGAGCGCCCGGAGACGCCACAATGACCGATATCACAACACAGCATCGCCGCGACGGCACGGCAAGCCACAGCGTACGCCTCAGCCGCTGGTTCATTCATCATCCGCCGGCGGTGACGCTGCTGCTGATAGTCCTGGTCTGCCTGGTGGTGGGCACCCTCAACCCCGCCTTTTGGCAGGTGTCGAACCTGTTCGACATGGCGCGCTCCTCCGTGGTGAGCGGCCTGTTTGCGCTGGGCGTCCTGGTGGTGCTGGCGGCGGGCGGGCTTGACGTCTCCTTCACCGCCATCGCCGCCCTGGTGATGTACGTCATCACCAAGCTGGTGACGGACCTGGCGCCCGGCATGTCCATGGCGCCCATCCTGCTGATGGCCGCGGCGGGCGGCGCGCTGCTGGGGGCGGCCAACGGCCTGCTGGTCAGCGCCCTCAGGGCGCCGTCGCTGATTGTGACCATCGGCACGCAGTATGTGATCCGCGGCTTCCTGCTGACCTTTGTCGGTACGGCGACGTTTATGAACATCCCGGCATCGATGGATGCGTTCGGCAAATATGCGCTTTTCCATCACCAGAGCGCCGGCGGCGGGGCGTCGGCGCTTCCCGCCTACGTGCTGGCGCTGGCGGTTGCCGCCGTCGCCACCTGGTACCTGCTGCAGCGTACGCTGATGGGCCGGGCCATCTATGCGGTGGGGGGTAATGCCGACATTGCCCAACGGCTTGGCTATAACCTGCGTAACGTGCGGGTGTTTGTGTTCGCCTATGCGGGCCTGCTTGCCGGCATCGCCGGCATTATGCATGTCGCCAGCAACCGCCTGGCCAATCCCTTCGACCTGGCGGGTTCCGAACTGGAGGTTATCGCCGCCGTTATTCTCGGCGGCGCCCGCATCACCGGCGGCTCCGGCAGCGTGGTAGGCACCCTGCTCGGCGTCATCCTGATCACGCTGGTGAACAACGTGCTGATCCTGGTGGGCATCCCGAGCACCTGGCAACTGGCCATTATCGGCGCCTTTATAGTACTGGCCGGTATGCTGTTTTCCATTAAACCTACCCGATAAGGTCCCATGCTTATATAGCATGTGTTGTGTCCGGATCTTTACTGAGCCTGATCAGATAAATGTCCCCGACCTTTTTAACCGAGCCGGCGGCGGGCCAGACCGGCATCTGTTCAAAAACAATGCTGAGCGCTTTTCTCTCGACGTCGTTAGGCAGGACAATATTGTGATAACCCATTACTTTCATATATTGGGTGATACGAGAAATATTATCATGATCCCACGAAAAAAATGAGCCCTGCATGGTTCCTTGCCAAGCATTCGCATAATAAGTCGTGCTGAAAATTTTTCGACCGTAGAAATCCATTATCAAGGGGGCATTGGGATCGAAATCAGCGCTTAATTCACCGATCCTGCTGTAAATATCGGCGGCCAACAGCCTGTCGTGTGATTGTACGATAGTGGCTGACGCGATGTATTGAGACGTCACGCCGATGATTTTTATCTGTAACAGCCCAACCAGAATGCCGCTCGCCAGAAGAGTCACGGCACGCTGACAGGACAGCAGGATGATACACGCCAGCCAGCTGACATACGCGATGGGAATTAACGTGCGCACCGGTAAGGGCTCGCCGCCGGTGACCAAATGTAAAGCGAACGGAGAAAATAATACGCCCAGCCATAACACAAAATTGATTGAATTTTTGAAAAAATTGGTGCGTAAAATAGCTAAAGTAGCCAGACAGAGTATTACTCCATTCATGGCTAAATTAGCGCCATATCTTTTAGTAGACCCGCCATAAATAGCCAGCTGTTCCCGGGAAATGGAGCGCAGCACGCGTAAAGGTTCTGATAACGTTTTATCATAATTAAAAAAAGCTTTAGCGATATAGCCACTGTCGTGGGCAATAAAGTGTTGGGACAGTTTATTAATGACTTCATAAACAAGGATCGCAGCACTCACCAGGAGCATTACTCTGAATACAGCCATTGCCAGCAGTTTTACTGGTATCCGACGTACGCCACCAATACGCAAACACCTCACTAACAAGATGCCGCACGCGTAAGAGACAAACATCAGAATCAGAGATTGATAAGCGGCAATGCCACAAGCCAGCATCGTGATAACGACCGTATTTTTGGCAAGGGAATTATGGCCTGCTATCTTCCCCGTATAGCCTGCGCCAAAATAGAGATAAGCGCCCAAACTGGTTAAAACGAGTCCTATGGCTAAAGCGGGAGTGTTGGCGTAAAACGTCGCGATGGCCCACCAGGTGGGGAAGGCGCAAAAAACAGGATAGGCCAGGTAGGTCCTCCAGCTTTCTTTATAACCATGTGCCTTGACGAGCGCAAGGTAAGAAACGGCAAATGCGATGATCAAAAGGACATAAGGGGCAAAAGGAACCGAAGGCTGCTGCAATAAAAATCTCTCGATAAGATAGGTGAACCATCTTCCCTGACTCACCCAAACGCCGGAGTCCTGGCGAAGAGCCGCGGATTCGTTATCGATAGACAATGAGAACGTTGATAAAAAATAGCCATAAAATACCGCGCCTATAAAAATCAAGACCGCCAGCTCACGTAGATTGAAGCCGTCAAAGCGCAATTGCACGGCGAAACCTGCTAATGAGTGGTCGGCCCTATTAAATGCTCTGCATAACGTATTTTTGTAAATAAACGCAAGCAGGATAACAAAGGCAATAAATATCCCTGCAATCCCGTACAGGGCAACGCTGTTTATAACGTCCATATCAAGCAATCCTTTGGGAAGAAAAGTTATGCTCCGGTTTTATCTGTGTGCCGGCATTTCCGGCGGCTCATTTAAAAACTGCCCACAGACTAAAAGAGCAGCTTGGAGAAAAAATATGTCACCGGCAGGGTCACGGCAATTGCCGCCAGCGGGGCTAGATGGACGGAGAACTGCCATTTCTCAACCCAACTCCATAAAACGATTATGCTTAATACATACTGTAATATATAAACAAAAGGCAGCCAGATAATTGATTTCAGCCCTTGATGACGCTTGAAGACGAAAAAACGATTCATCACATAGGCAAATAAAATACCCGCCGCATACGCCATGGAGAAGCTTGCGGTATAGCTGAAAGCCATCAGCAGCAGCAAGTACACGCCATAGGTCAGGACAGTGTTAAGCCCGCCCGACAGGAGAAATCTGGCAAATGTCAGTTTAAATACTGCCAATGGCGCCGACATCATGGCCGCCCGTTACCGGCGCATTCAGTGAGTATTCTGAATTCGTCATAGTCCCGTATATAGTCTGTGGCGTCGTAATGATGCGAGGCGAATACCATCAATATGGCATCCGGCGAGTAGCGATACTGAATGCCCCAGGTCATCGCCGGCAGATAAACGCCCTGGGTGGGTTTGTCGAGTATAAACTCCTGGCGATGAATTCCATCGTCAGCCACGACATGCACCAACCCTTTTACCGCAACGAGAAATTGATGACAGACCCGGTGCGCATGTTCTCCCCGGATTTCTTCGGTGGGCACATCGTAAACCATAAAATAACGTACCGGCTTGAACGGAATGGCGTGGCCAAAATTACCCACCGACAAGCTGCCGCGAAGGTCGGCGAATTTGTTCATGGTATGCAATGTCACGCCTTTCACCATGGTTTCCGTTTGCGCCGCAACCTTACCCGCCGCGGTTATCTGTTCATGGCAAACCGGCCTGGCATCAACATAACCCACTATCTTGGCCGGGTTGCCGACGACAATGGCGTTGGCGGGAACGGAACGCGTGACGACAGCCCCCGCGCCGACCATGGCGTTTGTGCCAATGGTCAGGCCCGGCAGGACGGTACAGTTCGCGCCCAAGGAAGCGCCCCTGCGAATAACCGTTCTTGCAAATTCCTGCGGATAGACTTTGCTGCGGGGGAAAGGATCGTTGGTAAAAGTAGCATTGGGTCCGATAAAGACATCGTCTTCTATGGTAATGCCGTCCCAGAGCTGGACACCGCATTTTAAAGTCACTCTATGCCCAATCTGTACGTCATTTTCAATAAATACATGGTCACACACATTACACTCGCTGCCCAGGCGCGCCCCCGGCAAGATATGAGCAAACGCCCAGATGCGCGTATCCCTGCCAATGTCATTTGATTCGCATATTGCCTGGCTATGGACAAAAAAACCGTTGGCGCTATTCATCCGCGCCTCCAAAAGCCTCTACCCGCATCGGGATGGCTAACGGCCGGGACTTGGTGTTCTCGTAGGTGCGCCAGGCATAGGAACCGACGGTACCCAGGCCCAGGAGAATCAGGCCGCCTAAAAAGGTGATGGTCAGCATAATCATGGCATAGCCGGGTATTTCAGTCGTGCCGGAAAATTTGACAAACAGGGTCAACATTCCCAGCAATACCGCCATACCGGAACCCAATGCGCCAACGCTTATCAGTAATTTGATCGGCAAGTCGGTGAATGCAAATATACTGTCCATCATGTAATTAATTTTTTTGCCCAGCGTCCAGGCAGAACGCCCGTGGCGCCGCTCCCGGCGAGTGTAAGTCACCACCTTGCGGCGGTAACCCAGCCAGAAAATCTGGGCAATAAGTGAGCTGTGGCGTTCTTCCAGCCGGAGCAATTGGTCGCGAAACGTTTTGTTACAGGCAAAAACGTCAACGCCGCCGGCGGGGATTTCGGGAATGACGTAACGGCGGTATAAGCCCCAGTATATCGCTGAGGCCAGGCGGCTCAGCCAGGGATCATGCCGGCCCTCTCTTGCGCCAACCACAACATCGATGTCCTGCCGCAGCAGTAGCTGATTCATGACCAGGACCAGTTCCGGCGGCTCTTGCAAATCCGCCGCCATGACGGCGAAACGATCACCCTTGCCATACTGCAAGCCTGCCCTGATGGCCATAAAGGCGCCGAAATTTTTCGACAGCAGCAACAGCCTTGAGCGAAAAGGCTGCAAAGGTAACTGTTGATGCAGGAGCTCATAACAGCGATCGGGGCTGCCGTCCACCACGAAAACCACTTCCAGCGCCTTTCCCAACTGGTTATTCAAGCCCGCAACGGCGGCCAGCAGGTCCGGAAGATTGTGTTGGTTACGATAAACGGGAATGACCAGCGTCAACACATTCATCCCTCCTGTTCAAAATAGGCGGTGACCGCTGTAATCACGCGATCAACCTCATCACCGGTCAAGCCAGGGTAGCAGGGCAAAGAAACCACGGTTTCGCAGGCGTGCTCGGTGACGGTCAGGGCATAGGGAAGCTCGGCAATATAGGCTGCCTGGCGATAATCGGGAATGGGATAATGGATATCCGTCTTTATCCCTTTTTGTTTAAGCACGTTGATGAATTGCCGCCTGTTCGCCAGGCGCATGACGTAAAGATGAGCAACATAGTCCGCCGCCGTGGAGCAGGGTAAAAGTACATTGAATTTGAAAAACGCCTCGTTATAGCGTTTTGCAATGAATCGGCGTTGTTCATTCCATTGATCCAGATAAGGCAGCTTGATACGCAAAATAGCCGCCTGTATCTCATCCATGCGGCTATTACGCCCGCCGGCAAGGGTTACCTGATATTTTTGCCCCCAGCCATATTGCCGTAATTGACGAATGCGTGCGGCCATGTCGTGGTTATCAGTGACCATCGCCCCGCCATCACCCAACGCGCCAAGGTTCTTGGTGGGGTAGAAACTAAAACAGGCAATAGCGCCAAAGCTGCCCGCCGGTTTGCCATTGCGGCGGGCGCCATGGGCTTGGGCGCAATCTTCCAGTACCGGTATGCCCGCGGCCGACGACAGGCGGACGATCTCTTCCATATCGGCAAGCTGGCCGTAAAGATGGGTGACGATGACGGCGGCTATAGAGGAGTCAAGTACCGCTGCCAATGCTTTGGGGCATAGGGTTAGCGTCGCTGCATCAACGTCGATATAAACCGGCGTGGCGCCGATGGCATAAATGGCGCTGCTGGCATAAAACCCGGCGTTGGCCGCCGTCACGACCCGCGCGCCCGCTTGCACATTCAAGGCTTTAAGGGCGAGCTCCAGCGCATCCGACCCATTGGCAACGCTAATGCAGTGATTTACGCCAAGGTAGTCGGCGAATTCATTTTCAAACGACCGCACCTCGTTGCCCATCACATACCAATGGCTGGTTAATACCTTGTGCAGCGGGCTGAGAAAGTCGAGGCCGGCATTCGCCTTTACGGCGGAAAAAAGTTCAAGCTCGTGCATATAATAAATACGTGTTTAACCCATTTTTAATGGATGGGAGTAGTCCTGAGCGCAAAGCAGCCAAGGTTGAATGTAGGAATGCAAATGATAAAATCATTACTGATATGATTCAGGGTTCACTGGGATAAAGTTAAGCTGTAAACCCATATTCGCCATAATTGTTTTAGTTAGCCGTTTAGTTATGATTGATTAAATTAGTTTTTTCCAATATATGACTTGCTCTATATACCTTGACCAGTTTTAGTTCAGGTGCCGGCCGCTTCCGCTTACCACGACTTTAGCAAAGCTATCTAAGTAAAACTCCGGCATGCAGATTACCACTTTCCGAACCGGGAGGTGTTTGCTTGACATTATGGTGATCGATGCGTGTGGATTCGCATTTACCCATCTGGATAGTTAAAAAAATCTTATCCTCAACGTATCCAATAAATTATAGCTAAATTAGGCTTTTCGTGCTGATGTTTGTCCTTCATTAATTGAAAGTTCATATAACTGAAACACAGTGTGTTTATTTATTAATTCAGCTAATCGGGATGAATGACTTGTAAGCCATATTTGTGAGTATCGGCTTGCTTCTGATATTAATTTTGCTAGCGCAGGTAACATCTGAGGATGAAGGCTATTCTCAGGTTCATTGAGTATAATTAATTTAGGAGGTCGAGGGCTTAACAGCGCCACTGCCAAACATAAAAATCTAATAGTACCGTCCGACATTTCATTGATATGAAGTGGCCGAGAGATGCCTACACGATTCATCATTAAACTAAACTGGGCTCTGTTGTTCGTACAAAAAAAGGAACATTCTGGGAAGGCGACCTGCAGAATTTCGTTTAATAGCTCAATGTGACCAATCTCAACAATAGTTTGATAGGCTGCTGCAAGATTTTTTCCGTCACTTGACAAAACGGGCGACCTAAATCCGACTTGCGTTTGTCTAATAGCGGATTTGCGTGAAACATCAAATTCATGATAAAAACGCCAATTTCTAATAGTCTCCTTTACTTGAGATATTTCGGGGTAAAGATGCGGTTCACTTAATTGACTGAAGAAAGATTCGTTTTCATAGATTGAGCTTGCATGTGTTATCTTTTCGCCATGTATATTAGATAATATCACGGATTGGTTTTTTCTACGTAAAACATTTGACGAGGGTCGGCGGTTAAACCCGGCAATCCATATGCTTTCTTCTTTTATCACTGGGTCTAAATCGAAGAGTGATTCAAAGGGGGGTTTATCAGGGAAACCGATTTGAAGTTCATATTCGAAGTCTACCGTTTCAAATGATAGTCTTAGTCTGCGTGGGCTATCATTTGATCTCGAGGTGCCTGACCACATAGCGTTTTCTATACCACCTTCATCACTTAAAAAAGAAGAAATCTGATTCGAAGCCGCACTGGATAAAAGATGAATGGCTTTGTAAATATTTGATTTACCGCAACCGTTTGGACCAAAAACAATATTAATCCTATCCAATTCCAAAGAGATATTTTTAATAGAACGATAGTTTTCGATGTGGATATTTGTGATCATGTTTAATTATTTTACAAGTAATTGAAATTAATTTACTTAATTTAACACATTAAGAATTTAAAGAAAAGTGAAGTGCCAATTCCATTAAATTTTTTAGAGAACCTCACTAAAGTTAAATTTTACTGCTGTAAATTAATTGAAAATAATCAAGATGACCCATTATCACTTTACTTATTGTTGATGCTGAACTGCTTTCCTGCGCCAATAGACTTTATGCAGTGACATAAATGCTCGTGGGTCTTTGACTAGCGCTTTTTTCCATGACAGACTTGTGATGAATAATTCCAGTCTGCGATGTCACGGAAGTAAACATGACTCATCATACTTGGTACGAGACTGATGTCGTGGGTAAGAGCGAACAAAGGGAGCTTGCCAAACTTATGGCCGTTTTGATTGCTCATTTGCTCAAGTGGACATTTCAACCGAGCCTCAGAGGGACTCGTTGGGTAAAGACCATCAAGGCGCAGCGTAAAGACATAATGTGCCAACGAAACGAGTGCGCTTGGCTTTTTCAGACGTGCAAGTCCATGGGACGCACAAAGTGAAAAGGTACGCGCTTCATGCCATGAATAGTGAAAAACCCGGGATAAACGCAGATGAACATTCCTTTTTCAGGCGGGTGTGCATGCGGGTCGGTCCGCTATACCGTTGTGCGGGAGCCGGTAGCCATGATCAACTGCCATTGCAGAGACTGTCAGCTTTCAAGTGGGGCTCCTTTTGCGTCAGGCATCATCGTCAAGACTGCCGACCTCGAGATCATGGGTACGCCGAAAACATATGCGGTTCGCGCCAGCAGCGGTGGTCTCACAACCCGCAGTTTTTGCCCTGACTGCGGCACCCCTTTGTTCACGCAAAGCGAAGCGTATTCGCAAGTCACCTCTATCCGATTTCCTTCCCTTGACGACATATCGGACTTCAAGCCAACGCTCGACATTTATACCGCCAGTGGGCAAAAGTGGGTTTGCCTTGATCAGACAATCCCCCACTTTCCTCAGTCACCCCAGCAGCCAAATGAACGTGACGCCTAAGTAGGGCGGTGCTGAACAGGCTGGCCGGCTTTATCCAATTTATTGCTTCTCCACCAGATATTTCACCGTGGCTGCATACTGCTGAACGAAGATATCCATGTTGCTGGTATCCATGCCCTGCATATTCAGCTGGTATTTACCGTTAACGTACATCGCCGGCACGCCCTGGAGCTGAAAGTCAGCCACCGCTTTTTCTTGCTGGACGACCAGGGATTTCACCACAAAACTGTTCCACGCCCCGTCGTACTCTTCCGGCTTCACACCCGCATCAATAAATACTTTTCGGATATCGGCCTTGTTCTGCACGGTCTGGGTTTTCTGGATCGCTTCAAACAGCGGGGATGATATTTTATCTTCTATGCCCAGCGCCATCGCCACCGCCCACGCCTGGGTCAGTTCTTTACCCAGCGGCTCAAGGAATTCAACATGGTACTTGGTTATCTTGGTGCCTGCCGGCAGTTTTTGCTTCACGTTGTCGGAAATATGAAACACCTGTTCGAACTGATAGCAGTGCGGGCAATTAAAAGAGAAAAATTCCAATACCTGCGGCTCACCGGCAACCGGCTTATCCAGGGTAATGTACTGTTTACCGTCGGTAAACTGCGCGGCAGATGCGCTAAAGGCCAGGATGATGCCCGCCAGCGATAGCCAAATCTTTTTCATAATTAACTGCTTCCTTGATTTCACGGATAAACGTAAATTGTCATGGTGGTTCAGGTAGGGACCGGGAGCGGACCTGCTCTGTGCCCTCCGCATTTTGTGTGTCTGCATTTAAAGCCGCTACACCGTGCTGAATATTCTTGCAAGCGCCCTCATGCATTCAAGTTTTATAGTCTATAGAATTATGATCGTAATATAAAGATGCGGACCGATGCAGAAGCTGCATTATGTCGATTAGCCGGCAGCCGAACCCATATCTTCTGCTGGGTCGCGATGTCTCCGGCACAAATCAAAATAGATGAAGACATCATGCTCCTTTGTTATATTATGACCATAATTCTATGGTGGTGAAGCTTGATAAGCTGAGGGCGGTTCTATGCGTTACGCAAAAGATCACAAAGAAGAAACGCACAGACATATTGTTAAGGTCGCGGCACGGCGTTTCCGTGAAGAAGGCATTGAAAAAGTCGGTGTTGCGGCATTGATGGGGCAGGCGGGCTTGACCGTGGGAGGATTCTACAGCCACTTCACGTCCAAGGAGGAGTTGATCCGGGAAGCCGTCGGCAGTGCGGCGGACGAAACATTTTGCGGTATTTTCGGCGGCCCCGGAGGCAACGCAAAAGTCACGCTCGAGCTGATATTACGGCGTTATTTGAGCGTCGAACATCGGGATGCGCCGGGAGAAGGCTGCGTGGTGGCATCTTTGGCTTCGGAACTGAAGAATCGGCCGGAAGATACCCGTGCAATGATTGCCGGCAAAACCCTAGACTTCATCCGGCGCATGGCCGACTGCTTGCCTCAAGAGGCTGCCGCCCAGACACGAATGCGAGTCGCGGGAGCAATCTGGGCGGTGATGGCCGGTACTCTTCAGCTCTCTCGCATCGTTCCGGATAAGGCATTGTCAACGCAGCTGCTAAATGATGGCATAGCCAACGCATTGAGACTTGCCGCCGCAATGGAAAATCACCAGTAATATACAAGATGGTTTAACGCCCCTTTTGCCATTGCTTCACTATATGAAGCAATATCGCCGGTCATTTTATGACTCCTCTCACGCAACGCGCATGTGCGATAGCTTCCCGACCCCGCCGGCATACACTGCCGGATACGTAAGCAGAATTGCTCACCCAGCCTGCCGATAAATGACTGAACCTGTCCTTTATCGGCGCGCCGAAAATAACAGAGGCCTGCGCCGTCGCCTTATTATGGCGCACGGACTTCGGCTTCTATAAATAAACCTGACATTTTACCGGGAATAATACCGTTCCACCGGCGCGATGGCCCCATGCCGAAAATCCGGTGGGAAAACATGTTGGCCGCCAATATCCCATGTCGGTTAAAGCGGTTTTTTTGAGGAATAATAATATGACAGCCCTACGGAAAACGACGGTGCTTTTTAGCTCAGCACTGTTAAGCATGATTGTCCTGCCCGGTTTGGCCCGGGCGGATATCACCCTGCTTAACCGAAACAATAACCTGCCTATGCTTAACGGACTGGAATTACAATTCGGCGGTCTTATCCGGCCGCAATATCGCAATAAAATGGGCTCGGCCGACGATCATACTTATACCCAGCGGGGATATGACAGCGGCAGCTTTATTCATACTTCAGTGAATTATTACTTCAATGATGATATAAGCTTATTATGGTATTACGAAGTGGGCTTCGATATATTCAATGAACTTGGGGCCGGCAGCCATTACGATCATAATAAAGACACCACCTTCCGCCGTAAAAATTATATCGGCATCGCCAGCAAGCGTTACGGAACCTTGACCTTCGGCCAGCAAAACAGCGTTTTATACAGCGTCATCGGCGCCAAAACCGACGTCTGGGATAATGATATGCACGGTCAAGCGTCGAACAACGGCGTCAACGGCAATTATGATGGCTCCTATCGCGGTAAAAAACTGCTCAAATATGTCAAGGACGCAGGACAGGTCACCCTGAGCGCCAGCTGGGACGCGCCGGTGGATGATTATTATGTCGAAAGCGACAATGTCCGTTACCAGCGCCAAACCGGAGGCGCCGGCGGCATCGATTACCATGTCGCCAAGGATTTGACGTTGAGCGCTGCCTTCAGCTATACCCGGGCCAATATCGTTAGCCGCGTTCCGGTGGGGAGCGGCGCAAATACGGCCGGTTATAATCAGGAAGTGACGGCTATCGGGGCGCAATGGAAACCGGGTAATTGGATTCTGGCGGCCACGGCCGGCTATTACCATGATTTTATCCCGCGGCATACGGCAAGAGTTCCTGCGGCCTATTTTGAAGGGCAGGCGCGGGGTTGGGAGTACATGGCGGCCTATCGGTGGCCGGTGGCCAGCCGGGTCATCACCGCCATCAAACCCTATTTAGCCGGCGACGGCATGCGCTGGGATCATTTCCAGACCAATCACACCGACCTGGGGATTTCCGCGGAACTGCCCCATGGTTTCCAAATCGATTACGAACGCACTTTCAGCAATACCTCCGATAACCAGCCGGACGAAAACTGGGTCCGTCTCTGGTATCGGTTTTGATAAAACAGTCTCAATTCATCGTGATAAATACTTATGCATTCAGAGGCCGCATTCCCAGTTGCTTCACTATATGAAGCAATTTTAGCCATGATTTTATGACTACTCTCACGCAACGCAGACGTGCGGTGGCTTCCCGGCCCCGCCTGCCTACACTGCTGGTTATTCAAACAACTCGGCTATCCGGGCCTTCCGGTGTTCCTCTGGGTACCGTCGTCATGCGACGTTTCGATCAGGAGATAAAATGACAAATTCCATCACTCACCGGACGGCGCCTTACCCGGCTGAGTCAGTAAAAACAAAAAGACAGCGGACGTTTAAAATCATGATGTCGGCGGGCATCGGCCACTTTATCGAATGGTTCGATTTTGGCCTTTACGGCACCCTCGCGGCCATCATCGGCAGCAACTTCTTTGCCAGCAGCGACCCAACGGTGGCGCTGCTGAAATCCTTCGCCGTGTTCGGTTCCGGCTTTTTGATGCGCCCGCTGGGGGGATTTTTCTTTGGCTCCATGGGCGACCGGCTGGGACGCCGTAAGGTCTTGGTGACGGTGATTGTCATCACGTCCTTTTCCACCTTTGCCATGGGCATTCTTCCCACGTATCCGAGCGCCGGGCTACTCGCACCCGTGCTGCTGGTATTGATCCGGCTGGTGCAGGGATTCGCCGCGGGCGGCGAGAGCTCCGGCGTTATCACCTATCTTGCGGAAAGCGCGCAACCCCATCGCCGGGCCAGCCTGACCTGCTGGAGCGAAAACTTCAGTTTTATGGCGTTTGTCTGCGGTTCCGGACTGGTACTGGCCCTGACCCATCTGCTGGGGGAGCCGGCGATGAACGACTGGGGCTGGCGTATTCCTTTCCTGCTGGCCGCGCCGTTGGGGCTTGGCGGCCTCTATATGCGCCGCAATATGGAAGACTCCGCTGAATTCAATCTGCTGCAAAAAGCGGGAAAACTGGAACACTCACCGCTGCGCACCACGCTTACCACCTCCACCCGCGCACTGCTGTTCTGTGTGGGTTTCGTGGTGGTAAAGGCGGTGAGCAGCTGGGTATTGCAATCTTTTATGCCCAGCTACCTCTCCACCTATTTGCATTATTCCCATACCGATTCCTATCTGATCACCACCCTTGGCCTGCTCAGCGTCGCTATCGTAATGCCGCTGGCGGGCTATCTTTCCGACCGGTGGGGGCGCCGGCCGCTGATGCTTTTCGGGTGCGGCGGTTTTATTTTGCTGACCTACCCGGCGATGATGGTGATGGAACAGGGTTCGGTTGCCGTCTCCGTTGCCGCCATGAGCATGCTGGGCATGCTGGTGGCCCTGTTTAACGGCGGCTGCGGCGCGGCCATGGCGGAGCTTTTCCCTACCTCTTTGCGCTACGGCGGCATCGCCATCGCCTACAACATGACGGTGGCGGTCTTTGGCGGCGTTACGCCGCTTATCTCGGGGAGCCTGATTGCCGCCACCGGCAACCCGTTGTCGCCTGCGTTTTACGTCATGCTGACCGCGCTTATCTCTTTTGTCGCCGTGTGGTTGGCCAAAGAGACCGCGGGCAAAAAACTGGATTAACCCGAAAAACCGGAGTGGATATGAAGATCGTCGACGTACAGTGTTTCCCGTTAAAAATCAAACCGAAGGAGATTTATCTCGGCGGAGATCCGGATGAAGGCGCCGAGGATTATTACTATCGTCCTGAATACCGCTGCGTCTATTCACGCAAAATGGAAACCTGCCTGGTGAAGATAACCTGCGATGACGGCCATGTGGGGTGGGGCGAAGCGCTGGCCCCGGTAGTGCCGCAGGTCGCCGCGCAGTTGATAACGCACCTGTTCAAACCGCTGCTGCTCGGCGCCAGTCCGTTTAGCGGCAATGTGCTGAACGCGCGGATGTACAACTCGATGCGCGACCGCGGGCATACCGCCGGCTACCACATTGATGCGCTGGCGGCGGTGGATATCGCGCTGTGGGATCTTAAGGGGCATATTCTGGGGCAGCCTGTGCACCAGTTGCTGGGGGGCGCCTTTCGCGAGCGGGTTCCCTGTTATGTTTCCGGTCTGCCGCGCCCCACCGTCGAAGCCCGCTGCGAGCTGGCGCGGGAATGGCAGGGGAAAAACTTTAACGCGGTAAAACTGGCGCTCGGCTACGGCGTCGCCGAGGACCTGGATAATGTCCGCGCCATCCGGGAAGCGCTGGGGCCGCAGGCCGCCATTTTTATCGACGCGCACTGGAACTACAGCGTTCACGAGGCGGCAAGGCTGGCGGAAGGCCTCAAAGCCTATGACGTCGGTTTTCTTGAAGCGCCGCTTCTGCCGGAGGACGTGGCGGGCCACCGGGAGCTGCGCCGGAAAAGCGCGGTGCCGGTGGCGCTTGGCGAAACGGAACGTACCCGCTATCAGTTCCGTCCCTATATCGAGCAGCGCGCTGTGGACATTCTGCAGCCGGATGTCGGGCGCACCGGCATTACCGAACTGATGCGCATCGCGTCCCTTGCCGAAACCTGGAACCTGCTGGTGGCGCCGCATCTGAGCGTCGGCCTGGGTCCCTGCATCGCCGCCTCCATTCACGCGGCGGCCGCGCTGCCCAACCTCTTTATGCTTGAGTTCCAGCCGCCGGTATTTGAGGTGGCCAACAGCCTGCTGCGCCAACCGCTGGTCTGTGCCGCCGGCCATTATGCGCTTCCCTCGGGGCCGGGCCTGGGTATTGAAATCAATGAAGAAAGCGTACGTGAAAATCACTGGAGTGACGCATGTTAAAAGGTAATGTTCCTATTTTGGCAACCGCTTTTGATAACCAGGGGGCTGTCGATCTTCCCGCCATCGGTAATCTTGTGCGGTTTTTACTTGAGCAGGGGATCGACGGTCTGGCGTTATTCGGCAATGCCTCGGAAGGCTACGCGCTGACGTGGCAGGAGAAAGAAGCGATTTTCATGAGCGTGAAGGCTATCACCGGCTCACTGCCGCTGGTGGTCGCCACCGGCGGCGCGGCGTCGCCGGTGGCAATAGAAGAGATTAAACGGGTGCAGGGGTGGGGGGCGGATGTGGCGATGATCAATCCGCCGTCGGTAGTCAAACCCGGTCCGGAAGAGATCTACCGCTTCTATTGCGACATCTGTCAACAGTGCGATATCGACATCATGATTCAGGACGCGCCGCAAATGACCGGCGTCAGCTTTCCGGTTCCCACTCTGGTGCGGCTGTGTGAGGATTTTCCGCAAATTCGCTACATCAAAGTCGAGCAGCCCCCCACCACGCTGAAAATCAGCCAGCTTAAGGCGGCGATCGGGGACAGGGTCGGGCTTTTCGGCGGTCTCAATGCCGGCTTTTTATATGAGGAGCTCGCGCGGGGCGTTGTCGGCACCATGCCTGCCTGTGAATTTCCCGAGGTGATAAATGCCATTTTGCTGGCCTGGGAACATGACAAAGAGGCGGCGCGAGCGCTGTTTTACCGCTATTTACCCTTCCTGCGCTATGGCGTTCAACCAGGATTAGGCGTGGCGGTTCATAAAGAGATATTGCATCGCTCCGGGCTTTTTGCCACCGCTATCGTGCGCTCCCCGGCCAAGGGGCTCGATGAAATCACGCGTCTGGAGCTTCAGGAGATTACCGACCATCTGCCGCTGGCGATTCTGGCGCGGGCGCAATGAACTACATTGCCGTCGACTGGGGAACCAGTAATTTTCGCGCCATGCGCGTCAAACAGGGCAGGGTGGTGCGCACCGTGCAGTCTGAAAAAGGCGTCGCCCGCTGCCCGCGCGCGCAACTGGGGGAGGTGTTGCGCACAGAGTTAGCGCGGCTGGGGGATGATTATAACGAGCACTTGCCGGTGATCCTGTGCGGCATGATCGGCAGCAATATCGGCATCAAAGACGCCGGTTATCTCCCGCTGCCGGTCAGCTTTCACGATCTCTTCGGCCGTGGGGTGCCGCTGGAACAGGTGTTGCCCAATCCCGCTACCGTGCGCCCGGGCATCTGCAGCCGGGAGGAACATGAAATCTGCCGCGGCGAGGAGATGCAGCTGGCGGGCGCCTTAACGGTTAGCGAAGCGCGGGTGTTTGCCGCCGTGGGCACCCACAGCAAATGGATAACCGTTGATCCGGAACAGAAAAAAATCGTCGGCCTGCGCACGCTGATGACCGGTGAACTGTACCACCTGGTGCTGAATCATTCGGTGGTGGGCAAAGGACTCGGCGAGCAGACGTTTTCTGATGACATTTTCCAGCAGGGGGTGGAAACCGCCATCACCATTGCACAGGGGGACACCACGCTGCTCAGCGAACTGTTCCGTTGCCGGGGACGCTATATCCTTGGGGAATTCGACGCCGCCTTTGCCGCGGCCTGGCTTTCCGGCCTGCTGGTAGGGCATGAAGTCTTGACCGGCCACCCGCGGGGCGAAAGCGTTTGCTTTATCGGCTCCGCTCTCCTGCTGGAGCGCTACCGGCGGGCGTGCCGAATACTTCATCTTCCCTGCACTACCCTGGCGGCGGAAGAGGCGATTATTTACGGATTGAACGAGGTATTCGACGATGCTGTTTAATGGAAAAGTTATCGCCATTTTGCGGGGCATAAGCCCGTCTGACGCTATCGATCATGTCACCGGCCTGCTGGATAACGGCATCACCGATGTGGAAATCCCCGCCAATTCGCCGGACTGGGCGCAAAGTATCCGGGATATCAAACGGCACTTCGGGCTTCAGGTGAATCTGGGGGCGGGCACCATCGTCACCGCCGCGCTGGTGGAGGCCTGCGCGCAGGCCGGCGCTGATTATGTCCTCACGCCAAACCTTGACGAAAAAGTTGTCCTGGCCTGCGGGCGGCACGGACTGAAAACCTGTATAGGCGTTTACACCAGTACCGAGATTTTTGCCGCAGGCGCGCTTGGCGTCAATGCGCTGAAAATATTTCCGGCGGCGGCGCTGCCGGCGAATTGGCCGCAGCTTATCAAGGGGCCGCTTTCCCACGCCATACCGTTTTGCGCGGTGGGGGGCATTGATGAGAATAATATGGCGGACTATCTGCGTTATTACGATAGCGTGGGTATCGGATCGGCGCTTTACCGGCCCGGCCAGCCGCCGTCACTGACCCGCCGGCGCGCCGCGGCGCTGATGGGATGACATTCGGCGCTCCGCGCCTGAAATGTCAAACCGGCGGCGCTTATCCGCCGCTGATTTTATGCGCCGCCGAAACCAGGAACTTTTTCAGCGTTTCCAATTCCAGCCGTTCGCCGCTCAGGTTTGACAGCGCTATCGCCGCCTGCATTCCCGGAATGGCGCAGGCCATACGGTACTCCTGCGGCGGATAGCGCTTCACGATGACCTGATGGCGCCGGGCGCTGTCGATATCCTCTTTGATCAGATGAAAATCGTGTATGCCAATCAGGCTGACGATTTCTTCATCGCTGCGTCCGGCAAGAAGTTTAATGCCGATAATCGAATCGGTAACCGGGACCGAATCATAATTCCCTATGGCCCGGGCCACGCTTTTCCCCTGTCGGGTATGGATCAAATAGACGACATCCCTGCCGCTCAACACGCCGATGACAATGGAAACCGGTTTGTTGCCCACTTCCTCGAGTATTTCGAGGACGGCTTTGTAAAAGGCGGAATTATGAATGGCATGGGCGGAAAAACGGTGCACGCCAAGGCCTAGGGAGTACTTTCGCTTTTCATTGCGATGTACCATCTCCAGCGCCAGCAGCGTTTGCATGATGCGGGTAACTTTTGCCGAATCAAGCGATAATTGGCGGCCAATCTCACGGATACCTGTGGGTTCACTCACGGTGGCCAGCAGGTTCATACAGCGAAACGCATCATATACCGAATGTAGTAGCATCTTACTCCCCGTCCGGGAACAGCCATGTGGCCCACACCGTTATTCTATAGCGGGAAGCGGTTGATTTCTCCCTATAAAGCGATTTGCAAGTCCCGTCGACGCCGGCGATCCGCATTACGACCGCCAGAACCCGGCTAGATGGACCATTCGGTCCTCGTCATCCCACCGGGCATAGCTGTTGCCGCTCCCGTTGCGGGAACATGACTTCGCCTTCGTACGGACATTCACGCCCTTCACCCTTGCAGCAGTTCCGTGACGACGAAGCGCCACTGGCTTGAGCGAAGAAAGACGTGCGAAGTGGGCAGCCTGATCAGTGCGCAAGGAATGTGCGCAGTTGGGCGTGCATCCAGGGGTAGAATTCCTCTGCTTTTGTGTTCAGCCTGGATTTCAGGTCGCGCGTCAAATCGTCGGCCAACACCTCAAGCGCGCCCGTGGTGACGCCTTCATAGGCCTGGCTAACAACGCTGGCCGGGCTGCTTTTCGGGACATCGTAGCCGGCGGCCATCGGCGTGTCGATCATGCCGACCATGAGGCCCACGACCTGGGTTCCTTGTCCTTCCAGCTCAAACCTGAGTGCGTTGGTCGCCGACCAGAAAGCAGCCTTCGACGCCGCATAGGCAGTCGGCATGCTGATCCAGGCCGCAGAAGAGAGAATGTTCAGCAACGTTCCGCCGCCATTGGCGGCGAGGATGGGAGCAAACGCGTTCGCGACGCGCAACGAACCGAAGAAGTTGGTTTCGAATATACGGCGGAGCTCGTCTTCCGGGCCGGAAATGGAATCGGATAACGGCGCGATGGCCGCGTTGTTGATCAGCAGATCGACGTCGGGGGCCATCGCGACAGCGCGGATGACCGCTTCGGCGCTGGTAATATCGAGGGGCAGCGGCTGCACATTGGCATCATTCCAACTTTTGGGCGTACGTGCCGCGGCATAGACCTTCCTGGCCCCGCGCTTGAGGGCCTGCGTCACGAACTCATGGCCAAGGCCGCCATTAGCGCCGGTCACGAGCACGGTCCGTCCGCTCAGAGATAATCCTAACTTGTCAGACAATGTGGTCATGTGTTCTACTCCGGAATTATGTGGGGATTGCCCCCCTATATACGGGGAGTGTCCCCACTTTGTCAAGGCGGGATTTAATGGCTACTCAACAACGGCCGATGCGCGCCGATGCCCGGCGGAACCGCGACGCAATCTTGGCGGCGGCGCGGGAAATCTTCGAAACGGAAGGCGTGCTCGCCTCCCTCGACGCCATCGCTCTTCGCGCTGGGGTTGGGAACGCGACGCTCTATCGAAATTTTCCCACCAGGGAAGATCTTCTTGCGGCGGTTATGGAGGCAAGCATTGACAGTGCCCGGGCGCAAGCACAAGCGCTCGGCCGCGAGCGTTCGCCCCGCGATGCGCTCGCTGAATGGCTGGTGTGGCTGACGTGGCGGCTGCGGATCTGGCATGACCTGCCTCAATGTATCGCTACCGCTCGCGGTTCATCGGACGCGTCGATGAATCCGGCCATTTCCTCCCTCGTGGATCAAACAAATAACCTGCTTGGCCGGGCACGGGAAGCCGGTGCCGCCATTGATGCGGTTAATGGCAGCGAGGTTTTTGAATTGGTGACGGCATTGTCCTGGGCGGTAGACAGATTCGGCGACGATGAGCCCGCCGCGCGCAGGCGCGTGGAGATCGCGACAGCAGGGCTTTTCAAACCGCTCTCGAAAAGTCGCTCTTCAGTTTCTTATCCGGACTGACTGAGATATTTCAACGTTGCCGCGGGCGCCAGCCGGAGAATATCGCAAAGATCCGGTTATTTCTGATAGTCATCGCGCACGTTGATAACCCTGCGAAGATGCGCCACATCCTACAATACGTGATAAAGAATTTCACGTTCTCTCATATTTCACTATCTAGGGAGGCCCTATGCTCGATCATATCTTTTTATCGGTGAGCGACACAGACCGATCCGTTGCGTTTTACACGGCGGCGCTGGCGCCGCTCGGTATCACAGCCCGCGTGGACTATGACGGGAGAGACGGGCCGCCGGGACATCCTGACCTCAAGGGGTTTGGCGCCAACGGCCGGATTTTTTTCTGGCTGCGGCAGGGCGCGGCGGCGAGCGGCGCTGTACACGTTGGTTTCGTTGCCGATAGTACAGCCATGGTTGACGAGGCCTATGCCGCAGCGATAAAAGCGGGGGCCGCTGACAACGGCGTGCCTGGCGCGCGTCTTTATTATGATCCGCGCTATTATGCCGCCGGTGTTATCGACCCCGACGGCTATACCCTGGAATTCGTCTATAAAAGCTGGCAGCACAACCCATCATGAAAACATTACTTATGCGCCGATAAGTATCACTCTTGCCTGATGGCGGGTATAGACATGCTTAGCATGATAAATCCGTCATCCACACGGCGATATCCTTCCATTGAGGAATGTCAGCGTTCGCGCCATTAGCTAAATAAGCACAAAGTGACGAGGATTTGCTGGATGAAATTGCCATTATTAGACTGATTACAGCATTCACTATAGGGGGAGTTCCGCACACTTATAGTCGAGTGCGGTTAAAAAAGCGCCGGATGCTATTTGCTGACGCTGCGGTAGCTTCCGATGGCCATGGTGAAGTCCTCAAACAAGGAGTAAATTTTATATGCCAGAAAGTAAGCCAACATCGCGGCCTATGTTGCGGCGCTCGCTTATCAAAATCGGTAAACACCTTTTACGCTGGAATGGACGTTTTCAGACCCGTCATTCGCTTATCTCCACTACCCCGCACATCAGTAATAAAGAATTTGATTGGACGGCACGTCTCGAGAATGCCTGGCCCGAAATCCGGGCTGAGCTTGATCATCTGCTTGAGCATCCTGAAGACATACCCTCCTTCCACCAAATCTCCCCGGACCAGAAGCGAATCTCCAAGGGCGATAACTGGAAAACCTTTGGCATGTATGTATTTGGAAAGCGCATCGAGCAGAATTGCCGGCTATGTCCACGGACGGCGGAGGTGATCAGCACTATCCCAGGTATGTATACGGCGATGTTCTCTATACTAAAGCCCCATTATCACATTGTCCCGCACAAAGGCCCGACGCGTGCCGTGGTCCGTGCTCACCTGGGTGTTAAGGTGCCAAAAAATTGGCAAAATGTGTGGATCAGAGTGCACGACCAGGTTCTGCATTGGCAAGAGGGAAAAGTCCTGCTGTTTGATGACTCCTATGAGCATGAGGTGCTTAATGATACCGATGAAATGCGCGCGGTATTATTTTTAGATGTCATCCGGCCAATGGATCGGATTGGAACACTTTTTAACCGTGTTCTTTTTGCTTTGATGAAGGCAAGCCCTTATGTGAAACAACCCATCAAGAATTTGTCAGCATGGAACCGTAAAGATCATTCAGGGCTTACGTAAAGACGGGTCGGCGCCTTTCGCGCCGGCAAAAAGTCAGAGTCGGCTTTTTCCTCTTGTTGGAAAGAGGCGGAATTCACCTTGAACTGCAAATGTAGTGCCCGCTTCAGCGCACCCGCCTGTCAGAGCGCGGGCGCGCTTTTATTGATTGTAAGCCGATTAATTAAATACCATGCCGCCATCAATGATCAGCGCTTGTCCGGTCATATAGTCTGAGTCGGGTCCCGCCAGATAGGATACGCAGGCCGCCACGTCTTCCGGCTCGGATATCCTGCCCAGCGTGACCGTTTTTGCCCACTGCTGCAGACCCCATTCCAGCGACTGCTTGTTTTCATCAGCGACTTTTTTGGCAATATTTTCCATCATCGGAGTACGCACAATACCCGGACAATAGGCATTGACGGTCACGCCGAGTTTAGCCAGGTCGCGGGCGGCCGTTTGGGTAATGCCCCGGACGGCGAACTTGGTGGCGCCATAGACCGCCAGGTCAGGGTTGCCCACCTGTCCGGCCTGGGATGAGGCGTTGATTATCTTGCCGACGATGTCGCCGGTTTTGGCGGGTTTTCTGGCTTTGAAGTGTTTAAGCGCGGCCTGGATACCCCAGTACACGCCGCCCACATTAACGTCAAAAACCTTATGGTAGATTTCCGGCGTAATATCTTCAAGGGGAGTGGTCGGGCCTAAACCGGCATTGTTGATCATGACATCAAGTCGGCCGAACTTTGCCACCACCTGGTCGACGGCGGATATGACCTCTTCTCGCTTTGACACATCCACCGACACGGCCAAGGCTTTGCCGCCGGCCGCCTCAATCAACGCCACCGTCTCCTTCGCTGTAACGGTGTTAAAGTCCAGGCTGCCGATAGCAAAGCCATCCTTAGCCAAGCGCAGCGCAATGGCCCTGCCAATACCCTGACCGGCCCCGGTCACAACCGCGACTTTCTTGTTCGCATCAACCACTCTATGCTCCTTGATTTTTGATTTGCAGGTGAAGCCGTTTTGCCAACGGTTCCAGATTATTCTCTGTTAGTCATAGCAGAAAAAGCGACCTTTGATGGGGATAAGTCATTATCAGACACATAACAGTTGGGCTTATTGCACTTAATTACAGGCGGAAAAACCGTTGCTCGATACAGGTAAGCGCTTTTACAGACCCGGCGTGTACACAAGACCCACGAATTTCACCGAACTGGCCGGATACTGCGGACTTTTAGCCTAAGCATTGCTTCAGAGCGGGGAGGGTGATCAAAGAATTGACTGTACGGTAATAGTCGAACTATTATTGTTCGGTAATTTTCGTACATTTATGCCATTAAGGGAATGTTTATGGTGTTTTTACATCTACTTTCAACGGCCTTGCGGCCTTATAAGTTCAAATTGGCCGTCGGGAGAGGCGAATGATCCGCCGCTTATGGCCTTTATCTCTCGGTGCCTTTGCGCTTGGCCTGGATGCCTACATATTGGCTGGGCTGCTACCCCGCATGGCGGCGGACTTACATACCAGCCAGGCAATGGTGGGATTGAGCATCGCTTTGTTTACTGCCGCTTATGCCATTTCTGCCCCGGCTTTATCATCAATAGCTTCGCGCTATTCTGTACGCACTGCGCTACTTTGCGGGCTTGGACTTTTCAGCGTTGGCAACATAGCGACCACGATAGCGCCTTCACTATGGGTGTTATTGACGGCACGGCTGATTGCCGGTGTTGGCGCCGGCGTGTTTTCACCCCTGGCATCATCCAGCGCCGCTAATCTCGTTGATGCCAGCCGGCGCGGCCGGGCTTTATCTATGGTGCTGGCTGGATTGAGCATGGGTACCGCCTTGGGCGTCCCTCTTGGCTTATTGATTGCAGACCGGTTCGGTTGGCGTTGGACCATTGGATTTATCGTGGTGTTGGGGCTTATCTCCGCCATTGGCGTATCAATCCATTGCGCCAGATTCCCGACGCCCCGCTCAATTGCCTGGCATGAACGCGTTATGGCCTTCCGGACACCTTTCACCCTTTCCACGCTGGCCGTTACACTATGGACAGGCATCGCTTCCCTGGGTCTTTATACCTATATGGCCG
This sequence comes from Sodalis sp. RH15, assembly GCF_047324255.1. NCBI lineage: Bacteria > Pseudomonadati > Pseudomonadota > Gammaproteobacteria > Enterobacterales > Bruguierivoracaceae > Sodalis > Sodalis sp. RH15. The sequence goes on along the minus strand of NZ_CP178738.1, from coordinate 5,292,936 downwards.
AAGTCACTATGGCCAATGGATTAAGCTTGTCCCTAAATACCCTCATTTGGATGTGGGGACTGGGAGGAATGACCGGCGCCCTCCTTATTGGACGGCTTCTTGATATTTGCTTGCCACCCATAAAAGCGACGCTGATTTTATTAGTCGCGCTGGGCATTGGATTTTATCTATTCGGGTTTATGCCTTTGCCAATGGTCATGTTGGGCGCTTTCTTGTGGGGATTGGCCGGCTGGGCCAGCATTGCTCCTCAACAGCATACCCTGGTAACGCATTCCCCCAAACATGCCGTTGCGCTAATCGCCTGGAATTCATCGGCTAACTATCTGGGCGGAGCCATCGGTGCCGCGGCAGGATCGGTTGCATTAATGGCGCATCTACCCGCGCATTGGCTGCCTATTGGCGCGTTATTGGCGATAGTCATAGCGATAACCGTCCATATAGGTAAGACACTGAAACTCGAAAAGGACGCCAAGGGTTTTACCGAAAGAAATAATTAACGCTCAAGCTCAGATGCAAGCACGGCATCAAGCAGCCCGGGAAACTTCAAATCCAGCAGATCGCGGCGAAGGCTTATCCAGCAGTTGCGCCCCTCCGGGCGTGTCGTGGTGACACCTGCCTCACGTAGGATACGGGTGTGGTGCGTAATCGTCGATTTTGGCATACCCGGACCAAGTTCTAAACTATTAACCGTACCCCGGATCGCCAAGATGTGGACCATGGCAAGCCTGACAGGATCGCTCAAAGCAAATAGCACGCGGGGCAGACTTACATCTTTTGGTTCAGGGTGAATGTATGAGCGAACCATGAGTACTCAACTTTTCTTAAAAGGTTAATATTAGTTCAAGTTTATTCGAACAATCAATAGAATTTAACGTGACAGACACGAGAGCCTCCCCGCGCCTTATCCGACTGACAGCAAGTGTGTATCGGATCATAGAGGCAAAAACTAATTAATGGAATAAAGCCTTTATTCTTTACAAAATTTAAATTTATCTTAAGATAATTATTATAGGATTATTTCTGCCCCCTGGGTAATGTTCTCGCAGCTAATAGATAAAAACCATAATTTTTTATAATCAATGAGATTATTAAAATGTCTAAATACTTAAGCAAGGTTTTATGTTTATTGATGCTGATAGCCTCCGCCGAGACTCATGAGAGTGAAATAAACTTATATTCCGCCAACACCGGTTCGTTTGTTTATCATCTGACGGGTAACTATGGTCAATATAATGAGTTTTTTGACAATAAATTCATTTCTGTTGAACGTAAATTCTCTGAAGATTCAAAATACAGTGTGCTACTTGGGACGTTAAACAATAGTTTCGGCGACCGCTGTATCGCAATAGGCGTGAGAAGGGACTGGATAACAGGCGACTCAGGCTGGTCTTTTAAAGGGATATATGGTTACACGGGTGAATTCTTTTTTGACGCGTTCAGTCACTGTGGTGATCACGGTTCGTATAATGATTTCAGGAAAGCGACCGGAATAGGATGGTCACCCTATATTTATCATGCAATTCAATACAACTTTACAGATTTTTTCGCGATTGAAAGCGGGATAATACTTCCTTCAGTTTTTGTCGTGAGCGTGCACTGGAGCTTCAGATAAATTTTACCAGCACAGGATATTATCATGTCGGATGTACTTCGTTTAGCTCTTATCGGAGATTACCGTGCCGATGCCTAGCTCATCCAGCCATTCTTCCCGCCATTAGGCTTGCCGCCGCTCACCTTAACGTTAAAGTAAAATGTAATGGAACACCACTCCTGAACTAGGCGTACTTGCCGATATCAAACAGCACGAAGAGGTGGTATTCACGCCGGGTTCCTGTATTGCCAAGGCCTATAATCGGCTGAACGCGGATGAAGGCTTCGGCGTAAATCCTGACTTCTGACGTTCATTAGTCGAATCCACCGGGTAGGCTGGCCGATGAAGAAGATTGTCGCAACAGGTATCGTAAATTTTACGTGCCGAAAGCTAAGTGGAAATGGTTAATGAGATTTGAACCAATAAAATAGCAAATTTGGTTATTATTTTCATGTCTTAAAAGATTTTTAAATTTCAAATAAGCAGATGACGGCTATAAGAAATCAAAAAAGATAATGGCTGCTTATATTTCCCAAAAAACCAAATAAGTCAATATTAAGTATCAACAATACTTTTTTATGTTAATTCAATATAAGGATATAAATGATGACATCGAAGTTTGGAAAGACCTCTGAGGTGAAAGCGGGAAATCAAGAAAAAGACGCTTTATTTTCCGAAAACAGAAGGAACCTTCTAAAAGAAATAACCGGTATAGCGGCAATAGGGGTGTTGGCATCGGCACCCATTCCCGTATCGGCCAGTGAGGCGAATAGCCGCGCCCCCTTGCCTGCCCCTCAGCCGGGAGTTCATGATTACGATGTGATCATTGCTAATGGCTTGGTTATTTTAGAACAGGGTGAAACGCTTACTGATGTCGCTATAAAAAACGGCAAAATAGCCGCAATCGGCTCGTCATTAAGAGGAGCTCAACAGGTGATTGATGCAACGGGTCTGGTGGTAAGCCCGGGAATGGTGGATGCGCACGTCCATATCAATGAACCGGGGGGCGGCATCCGCAACGACTGGGAAGGGTATGTCACCGGAACCAGGGCATGCGCCAAAGGCGGCGTCACCACCATCATAGAGATGCCGTTGAATCAATTGCCCGCCACAGTAGATAAAAAAACGCTGGAAATCAAATATGCCGCGGGTGAAGGAAAATTAGTCATTGATGTAGCGTCCCATGGTGGCTTGGTTCCTTATAATGTAGAAAACAATGGAATCAAAGAGCAGAGCGACGGTGGGGTTGTTGGATACAAATGCTTTATGGCAACGTGCGGCGATCCTTCCATTAAAGGTGATTTTCTTAACGTTGATGATTATTCCCTTTATGAAGGCATGCGACAAATAGCCAAAACAGGCAAGGTTTTGATGATTCATGCTGAGAACGCCGCTATAACAGACCGTTTAGAGCAAATAGCCTATAAAAAAGGTCACGTATCGTTAAAATCCTATGTAGCCACTCGTCCGGTTTTTGCTGAAGTTGAAGCCATCCGACGCGCGGTTTTATTTGCGAAGATAACCGGCTGCCCAATAAATTTTTGCCATGTATCGAGTCCCGAAGCCGTGGAAGAGGTGATAAAAGCGCGCGGGGAAGGGGTTAACATTACCTGTGAAACCTGTAATCAGTATTTGTATTTTGTCACGGATGAGTTGGATGAGATCGGCCCGTTGGCAAAATGCTCACCGCCCATTCGCGATAAAATAGCGCAGGATGGCTTATGGCGGCATGTGCTGGCCGGCAATATAAACTTTATTACGTCTGATCATTCACCTTGTCCGGCAAAACTGAAAAACAAAAAGAATGCGTTTGACGCCTGGGGCGGCATTGCCGGAGTACAAAATGACGTTGATATTTTTTTTGATGAAAGCGTACAGAAACGGGGTATGCCTTTGAAACAGTTTGCAAGACTCATCGCATCAAATCCTGCCGACCGCTTTGCTTTGCATACAAAAGGCAGAATTGCGATTGGCAAAGATGCCGACTTTACCTTTATCAAGCCGAACTCGCCCTATACCCTTAGAGCTGAGGATTTGGAATACAAAAATAAAATCAGCGCTTATGTCGGCCGGAAAATCGGCGCCCGGATTGTCCGGACCATTTTACGGGGCGAAACGGTTTACAGCCAGGAAGACGGCCTAACCGGCTCCTTTCCTGGCCGATATATCAAAGTGTGACCAGGGGAAGCCCGGATATCAGGGTAAGGCTGCAAAAGGATCGCTGCCGGGTGCGATTGTCCAATACTTCAACATAAATGATGGAATCGACCCAGGCCGGAGCCTGCGTCTTTTCCATCTTTAATGGGCGATGGGAAGACGATAAAAAAGCCGGGGGCAGTGGATTAACCAAACAAGCGTACGGCCAGGCGCTACCACCTTTGCTGACCGATTATTGATGCTGCAACAGGGGCTTGGTTAACGCTTTGTTAAGAAAAGGGTTGTTTTATAGAATTTGAAGGGGATCACATTACACCATTTATTCATTGGTAATTGTCTTGAGGTATAATTATTGTTTGAAGGTAAATTAATTATTTGTACTTTTAGCCTTGATATTAGCGGCTGGGAAGCTTTTGCTTGATTATAAATAGACATAATAAAAATTAATAAATAAATTCATATATACTAAATAAAATCTAATGGAATTAAGTTAGGTAAATAACAGTTGCCATTCAGTAGACTGAATCGATGGGTATTGTCATTTGAAATATGTTTATAAGGGCGATTTCGGCCCATGAGTTTTCTCGCTTTATTAGCATAATAGCCAATTTAATTAGAAACCGTAATCTGTAGCGAACCTAATAATCTTCGCGGCGCTATTTTTTTACGTTTTCTCGCCGGATAGACGTTTTACGGACGCAGGGGTCGATGCAATGTTTACGAGGTGCTAATAATGGAATTAAATCGCTCAGGTTTTACCGACCAATTCAAAATAAAAGACTTCTCATTAAGCAACCCACAGCTGATTGAGGATCCATACCCGTACTACGACAAGATTCGTCGGGAAGAACCCATACACTACTCGACGATGTATGGCGGATCCTGGCTGCTATTCAGCTACGCTGACGTCAAGGCTCTGTTAACGGATCCCAGACTGACCAACGATCGGTCCGCATTGCCGCTATTGGCTTTGCCCGAAGAAGAACGGTCACAGTTTGCCGACATGATTCCGGTTCTCAGCAAGTGGTTGGCATTCTTTGATGGACATGACCATGTAGAGCGCCGGCAACGATTGGACTGGTCGTGTCCAACGCTGCTCAGCAAAAGTTCCTTGTCCGGCCTCATCCACACTGTTGCCGAGGATCTCATGGACGCCTGGCAGGAGAAAGACTGCGTTGATCTGATAGCCGATTTTGCCCGTCCGTTACCCGCAATGGTGATCACGCGGCTGCTTGGCGGGGCTGACGGAGATCATGAGCAACTGGCGAGTTGGTCCGATGATATAGCGTACCTGTTTGGCGCAAGCGATCTGACTGTAGATGATGTACAACGCGGCCAGAAAAGCGTCCACGCATTTGGGCGATATTTGCGCGGGCTTGCCGGCGACGCGATAAAGTCCCGCCGTGACGATTTGATACTTAACCGTTTAATGAGCGATAACGGCAAGGGATTCCAGTTCGATATGGAATCAGCCACCGCGCAGTGTATGCTGCTGATGTTCGCGGGGCTGGAGCCCACGAGGTATCTGATCGGCAATGCCGTCTGGGCGCTGCATCAGCATCCGGCCCAACGGCACGCGCTGGCGGCGGATCTGGAGCAGTTGCCGCTGGCGATAGAGGAGTTCCTCCGATACGGTACGCCCGTGCAGTACATTGGTCGCAGGGCGGCCACGACATTCACCTACAGGGATTACCGAATCGAGGAGGGGCAACTGGTGCTGCCCTATGTCGGTTCCGCGAACCGGGATCCGATGGTTTTTGATCATCCCGAAACCCTTGATTTACGCCGCACACCCAACCGGCATCTTTCCTTTGGCATCGGTCCGCATGCCTGTATCGGCGCGACGCTGGTGCGCCAACAGACTCAAATTGCGCTTTCCCTCCTGCTCACGCGCTACCCTTCCTTCGACGTGAGCCGGCAAACCGAACCCGTCTGGAATACGAATCTGGGATTCCATGGCCCCACTTCGCTGATGATCAACACAGGAAAAAGAGGATAAGCCTATGAACTGGAAGCGCAGCAACGTCGCCGGATTTGCCGGCGCCAACCTGGCCACCATCGACTTCGGCGGTCAGGGAGGAGGGATTCTCCTTATCCACGGAATGATGGGCAGGGCAACGACCTGGTCAACAACGGCAGGGTGGCTGACCGAACATGGAAAAGTGATCGGATACGATGCCCGCGGCCACGGCTTAAGCGACGCGCCCGAAGGGCCCTACGACCGCAACGCCCATGTCGAGGACGCCGCCGCAGTGATTAATGCGTATGGCCTCGCTCCCGCCGTGGTCATCGGTCATTCGATGGGCGCGCTCACCGCGTGGCAGCTCGCCGGCAAGCATCCTGAACTGGTCCGTTCCGTGGTTATCGGCGACATGGCCGCCGTGGTGCCCGACGTTCAGGTACGCTGGCAGACATGGCTGGACGAGTGGCCGGTCCCATTCGACAGTATTGCGGCTATCCGCGACTATTTCGGCGGGGACTATTTTGGTAAATACATGATTGGCGCGCATTCCGAACGAGTACACCCGGCTGAAGGAGACTATTTTGTCGAGGTGTTCGCTGAGCGGCGGGATGGTTATTGGCCTCTTGCGGGTACGCGCAATGTACTTGCCTGCCGCGAACACTGGAACAACCGCGATCATACCCCTGAACTGAGCCAGGTTCACTGCCCGGCGCTTGTGGTCGCCGGGGAGCACAGTTATTTCCCCGCCGAGGCTTCACGCCGCATGGCAGATGTGCTTCCGGCAGGTGAATTCGTATTGGTGCCGGACGCAGGACATGTGCTGCACTTCGACAACCCCCAGGCTTGGCGCGCCGCAGTCGAGCCGTTCGTCCGCAAGACCATCGGACAACGGCCATGAAGTCACAATCATGGCAGGACGCCCTAGGGGAGTTGCATGCCGCCGTCGGATGTCTTCTCGTCGGCGAGCACATTCCCTACCAGCAACTGTGGTCCCGTGCGCCAGACGTCACCATGATGGGCGCCTACGGCGGCCTCTACACGGGCTACGAAGCGGTCTGCGCGGCGATAATCCGCGCAGCCGCCAACTACCGGGGATGGCAGCCTGACTATCAGGAGGAGCCCATCGCAGCCATCAACGACGGGATGCTCGGATACGTCATTTTGCGGGAATGCGTAACCAACATGATAGATTCGACGGTAAGATGCCGGCGCGTCACGGTTCTGTATCGCCGGGAGCAAGACCAATGGCGGATTTTCCACCATCACTCGGACCCTTTGCACCAGGTTGTGTAGTCAGCGCTGCGCGCCCCACATCCTGAACGGATGCCATCCGGCTAAAGGGTGTTCATCTCAGAAAAGGTCATCCAATGAAATTATCAGGCTAAATTGCTGTTGTCACGGGGCGTCCAAAGGTATCGGCGCGGGTATCGCCAGAGCCTTAGGCAATGCGGGCGCTACCGTTATCGTAAACTATGCGTCAAGCAAGGATGACGCCGACGAGGTTGTTCCCCTAATTCAATCGAAGGGCGGTATTTCAAATGATTGAAGATCTCACAAAGGAAGCATTTCACCGGCGGCAGTCCTTCATGACGGATGACATTTTAATCACTGCAGCGACCTCCTGGGGATGGGGCCAGGCGGCATAAAGCCCTTCTTGATAGTTTGCTTAAAATCAATGATAAATAAGCGTGTTGTACTGTATCATCCAACGGAAGTGGCATCCATCTAAAGATGTCCAAACCTGATGTGTAAACATTGGCAGCTTCTCAAGTATGCCATAATAAAGATATCTTTATATCAGTGAATATGCAGGTGATTATGGTTTTTTCTTTTATTAAAAAAACGGTTGCGTTAGCCTCAGCAGACAGAATCGCACAAGCCGCGTCCTCACAGGAAGCATTCGATAATGGAAAAGGTACGGCGTACTCAGTACCAGAAATTATTGAGTTATATTTTCATAAATACGGTAGTACACAGAAAAAGTTCGATTACCACTCCTCGCCGAAACTTTATATTGGCTACGTCAAGATTCCAGGTAAAGACGAATTTTTGTCGGTGATTTTAATCCAACCGAAAGGCTCAATAGCCGTAAGTTTTCATCCAGATGCTCTTTATTCCAATGATTTATTCGGGCTGATGGCCAAAAAAGCATTTGCCGATAAAATTGCCGCCGGTTTAATCCAATCGCTTAATCAACCGGGGCCTGGGTTTGAGGAAAAAACCACCTCTCCCCAACCTTCACAGAGATTACCTCTACGATCAACGAAGCAGCAAGCCGTGGATGCAATACCCGTGCAACAAAGGTCCTTTGTTTTAAAAGCGGCGGAAAGCGAGTTTAACCGGCGTGCCACAGGCCTTTTTGACGCTGCAAAAAGTGATGTGGCTAACGAAGATGATGCGATATTAGCTATGGCAGACATTGCGATGCTTCGCGGCCCTATTGCTGTTGCTTCATTGAATGGCGGCTGTACGTTAGAAACGTACGAAAATGCACTGGACAAATTATCACAAATTGAAAAAAAATGGGAACGCTGGGCATTGAAACCATAACGTCGGATATGCGTAGAAGTTTGAAGACATCAATGTTTTCAGTCCATTGTTGACACTTTTTTATCCCCAGTTTAACGGTCGATTCGCCACAGCGCCTGGCGCAACAATTTTCGGTTTACCACGCAGATAGAGTTCATAATAAAAGCTGTGCATTCCTGTCATGAAGGCACTAGCGCAAAGCGTCTCTAGAGCCAGTATTGCGCACAATTGCGGCCACCGGCTTCTGACATTTTTGGCCGGCCGCGCAAGGCAGTGTCCGACGTTTTCCCCAGGAACAACGCCCGGTATGGGCAAATGATACCCGTGCGGTTTTAGCGCGGACAGCCTGCCGGCAGGCTGAGTAAATTAAACGTTATAATAAATTTTAGTGGGTTGCGTTTATGCTGCCCATAAAATATCGGTTTCTTTTCGAGGTTATTTTGTGTTAAGAAAGTCAGGTAACTAACTTTTGCAAAAACTCATGTACGTTAACCACTTAGTCTGCAGATAATCGAAAAGACCAAGGTTAATGAGTTTTTATTACTGATCTGACAACTAAAGGTTGTTGGTTGATTATAAGGGAAAAAAATGCCAATGATATTCGGTGAGTTATCTGGTGCTCCATCATGGGTGCCTGCTCTATTGCTCGTCACTCTCTCATTCGCACTGGGTTTCCTGGCCCGATTTATACTTCTCAAGTTCATCCGCTACTGGCAGAGCCGTGACAGAAAGCTATTTAAATCACTTGAAAAGCATCTTCGTGGTTCAATGTTTTTTTTCATTCCCTTACTGTTAATAAATGTAGGGGTTAATTATATTAGCATTCAGCCGGACTCCCTTGTTTTTATTACAACAACCGTTAATATATTCATTATATTGTCATTTTGCTCCGTTTTGATTAGATTGACTAATGTTGCGCAGGATATGCTTTTTATACGCTATGACATTAATCTTTCAAATAATCTTCGTGCCCGTAAAATTCGCACTCAGATAATATATGTAAAAAAGGTCGCTATCGTACTACTGGTGTCATTCTGTCTTTCTCTGATTCTACTCAGTTTCCCTGGAGTCCGAAAATTCGGCACTACCATCCTGGCCGGTGCTGGGGTTGCCGGAATAATAATTGGGTTTGCCCTTCAGAAGTCGCTTGTCAACCTGTTTGCCGGCATTCAGATAGCCTTCACGCAACCTATAAAAATTGATGATGCGGTAGTCGTTGAAAATGAATGGGGCTGGATTGAGGAGATAAACCTGACTTATGTTGTTGTGCGTATCTGGGACCTGCGCCGACTGGTCCTGCCCATTACATACTTTACAGAAAATGCCTTCCAGAACTGGACGCGTAATAATGCACAAATATTAGGCTCTGTTTTTCTTTACCTTGATTATTCCATGCCATTAGATCCTCTCCGTAAGCATTTTGAAAAAGTACTCAGTGAAACAAAACTCTGGGATCAACAGACTCAGGTGCTCCAGGTTACCGATACTAATGACAAAACCATGACCGTCAGATTATTGATGACTGCGCAGAATTCCCCCATTGCCTGGGATTTACGCTGCCACGTGCGGGAAAAAATGATTGAGTTTATTCAGCAAAATTATCCGCAGAGCCTTCCTCACGTGAGGGCTACACTGACCGATTCCGGTGTTTGATCGTTCGAGAGGTCAGTGGTTAATCGCTCTCATTTTTTCTGGGGTTATACAGTGGAACGTACAGATACCGCCCTTTTACTGAAAACCATTTAATGGCGTTTAAACACCCCAGAACATGAGATTGATAGCATTTTTAATTTCATCGGCGAAAGAGCCATTCTGTGCGATAAATCTGGCGACTTCCTCCATCCCTTCGCGGGTTCTCTTTCTTACATTCCCCAGCCTTTATGCGACGAGCTGCCTTGCCTATATTTATCGAGTCGATTCCTGCAGCGAGGGTAGACGGTATAGAGAGCACCCATGCCGGCAGCAAACAGCCCTGCAGTAATACCCAGCGCAAGACCTTTGGCATTGGTAGTGGTCGCTTGCTGGGGATGAACTGGAAGCGTGCATGGCATGTCGCTCCCCTTGCTTTGTTGAATCAATCCAGCTTAGGGGCAGCAGGGAAATCCACTGGAATTTTCGTGGCCGAGTGCAAATAATTGCTCACGGTTTTGTCGCCAATAATGACGATGGCATCCACCAGGTTTTCCTTAGTCCAGCCTGCGGCAAAGAATGCTTCAACCAAAGCTTGATCAACGTGGCCACGGCTTTGCGTGATGCCTTTGGCCAAGCGGGCTAGCGCATCAAGCTTGGGGTCGAAACCGGCGTGGCCATGACGGATTTCGATGATCTGCTCATCGGTTAAGCCATTCATTTTTCCTAGCATGGTGTGGGCGGCCAGGCAATATTCACATTCGTTCACTTGGCTGACGACCAGGTTGATGACCTCGCGAGCCTTGCCGGAGACGCTGCTCTTCGCGTTTTGCAATGCCAGATAGGTGGCGAGCGCCGTCTTAGAGTGGGCAAACGTGGCGAAGAGGTTGGGGACCATGCCAAGGCTTTTTTTGAGATTGTCAAAAATAGCCTGGTTGGTTGCGTTGACTTCTTCGCGGGTGGGTACGTTGATGGTGGTCATGGCGTTCTCCTGTCGATGATTGAAAGCGGGTGTGAAAGTTAGATTGTGTTTACTGCGCGGTGTAGCCGCCATCCACTGCGATGGATTGTCCGGTGATGTAGGGCGCCTTGGCGGAAGCGATGAAAACAATCGTCTCGGCTACCTCATCCGCCGTCGCCGCGCGTTTGGCTGGAATGCTTCCGAGAAATCCGGTCTTGGCGGTTTCGTTGCGTCCGACAAAACGGTCGAGCATGTCGGTTGCCACCGGCCCCGGCGCTACTGCGTTGACGCGCACGCCGAAGGCTGCGCCTTCCAACGCCGAGCTCTTGGTTAACCCCTCGACGGCAAATTTGCTGGCGGCGTAGACGGAGGCGCCGGCCATGCCGACCTGGCCCGCTATTGAGGACAGATTGACGATGGAGCCATGTCCTTGGGCCTGCATTGCGCGCATTTCATGCTTAATCGACAATAGCGTGCCCAGCACGTTCGTCGAAAACGTGGCGAGGAAATTGTCCACGCTTTGTTCGGTGATCGGGCCCTGCATGCCTTCGGTACCCGCGTTGTTGACGGCAATGTCGATCTTGCCGAACAGGCTGACCGTCTTTTCGACAAGGTCTCTGACTTCCGTCTCGTTGGCGACATCCGCTTTGACGAATTCAGCCTTGCCGCCAAGCAAGCGAAGTTCAATGGCCAGCGCTGCGCCAGCCTCCTCGCGCCGTCCGCTGACGACCACATCGGCGCCGAGCCTGGCGAAAGCGAAGGCGGTTGCCCGGCCGATTCCGGTAAGAGCGCCGGTGATAAGGACTGTGGTTTGGTTCATGTGTATTCCTGGTTGGATGAAGGATGGCTCTACTTTGACTGATTCCCTTTGGTTGATATAGACTGGTTTTGGTCATATCAATTAGTAGAAAATGGAATAAATGGAGCGGGTGTGGACAAGCTTTCTGCAATGGGCACTTTTGTGAGAGTGGTCGAATCCGGCAGTTTTTCCGCCGTGGCGAACGAATTGCGGGCTACCCAAAGCGCCGTGAGCAAGCAGGTGGCCGCCCTGGAGAAGGCATTGGGGGCCAAACTGCTTGTCAGGACGACGCGGTCCCTTGCCCTCACCGAAGAGGGCGAGCGCTATTTCGAGCAGGCCCGAAGGTTGGTCGCCGAAATTGCGGAGGCGGAAGCGGGCCTGATCAAAGGAGAAGGGCAACTACGCGGCTGGATTCGGGTGGCGGCCTCGGTGGGTTTTGGCCGTTTAAAGCTGATGCCGTTGGTGAAGTCGTTCATGGCGGCGCATCCCGATGTCAAAATCGATCTGCGGCTGAATGATGGTTTTATCGACTTGGTTGAGCAGGGGATTGATGTTTCGGTTCGGATCGGCGACTTGCCAGACAGCGGGCTGATTGCCCGGCGCATCGGCACCTCCCATCGTATGCTGCTTGCGCATCGCGACTACCTGCGAACCCTTCCCAAAGGCGTTCGGGTTCCGGTCAATCCGGAAGACCTGCAAGCGCACGAATGCATTGTTTACACAGGAATGTCCAACAGCGATTTGTGGACATTTACAGCGGGAGCAGGCGCGTTGGAGACGAAAGGGACCATCAAGAGTATTCATGTCGAGGGGCATATCCAGACCAACAGCAGCGAGGTACTCCGATTTGCCGTGACCACAGGGATGGGTATTGGCTTTTCGCCCACCTGGCTGTTCGACGCAGAGCTGACTTGTGGAGAAATCGTGCGGCTCATGCCGGACTGGGAGTCGCCCCAATCGCCAATTCATGCTGTGAGCCCGCCCGAACGCAAGCATTCGGCCAAGGTCAGGGCATTTGTCGAGCATCTATCCGCGGCGCTGACTTGAGCTGTATCTCATTGAAAACACCTCTGGACAGATAATGACCGGAGGTGTTTTGCATGAAAAAAAGAAAAAGCGTGAACGTTATTGACCCATTGCGTCTTTTTTCATCGTATCTTTCTTCATGTGATCTTTAGACATACCGTTTTGAGACATTTTATCTTGAGACATTTTATCTTTTGACAGGCAGTCCTTGCCCATGCCGTCCTTTTTCATACAGACTTTGGCGGTGTGGCCCATGCTGTCTTTTTTCATCATGGTATCAGCGGCATAGGTGGTGCTTGCGGCACCCATCATCAGCGCGGCCGACATCATCATTACGGTTAGCTTTTTCATCGTATTTCCTTTTCCGGGTTTTATTGAGATAAAACGGCATATCGCCTTGTGTATAAAGCGTATTCGTCGGCGGTAATCAGCTGCCGCCAAACCAGTTGTAGCCCTGATCTTCCTTAGCGGCCACGCAGCATGGCAATCAGGGTTCTCGGCACCAGCGCCACCATCACCAAATGCAGCGCCACAAATCCCACCAGAGCAGCCATCGCCACAAAGTGCACATAGCGCGCGGCGTCATAACCGCCGAGCAACTCCCTCAACCGCGGGAATTGCACCGACTTCCATACCACCAGGCCTGAAATAGCCAGCAGAATGCCGGCGAAATGCCATTGGAGCGCGCCGCCCAGCCAGCCGCCGAGGGTGAACCGTCACCGGTTTGGGATCCTGTTTACTACCCATAGATAAATTGGGCTGCAGCATCATGATTTTTCCTGCCTTCCGCCGGGTGATGTGGCGAGTATTGAGCGGATTTGTTCCCCAAGACCTCACGCAAAGTTAAATAAAATGTGATAACTCCGGATGAGTTGCTTGTGTAGACTCAGACGGTATGGAGAAGCCACGCGTGAAGATGAACACATGGACAAAACGAAAAAGATCCTGATCGTCGAAGATGACGGCGATATCGCTGACTTACTCAGTCTGCATCTGCGTGATGAAGGTTATGACATTACCCACGCCGGCGACGGCAATCTGGGCGCAACGCTGCTGGAAAAAGGCGGCTGGGACGCATTAATCCTCGACCTGATGCTGCCAGGCGTCGATGGTTTGGAGATCTGCCGCCGCGCCCGCAATATGACGCGCTATACGCCGATCGTTATTATCAGCGCGCGCTCCAGCGAAGTGCACCGGGTGCTCGGCCTGGAGCTGGGCGCCGATGACTATCTGGCGAAACCTTTCTCGGTGCTGGAACTGGTGGCGCGGGTCAAGGCGCTTTTCCGCCGCCAGGAAGCCATGAGCCGCAATGTGAAACTGGATGCTGGAACCTTGAGTTTTTCCGGTCTGACGATTGATCCGATTGCCCGTGAAGTGCTGCTCAATCAGCAGCCCGTTGAGCTGACGCCGCGGGAGTTTGACCTGTTGTACTTCTTTGCTAAAAATCCCGGCAAAGTGTTTTCGCGCCTCAGCCTGTTAAATCAGGTGTGGGGCTATGAGCACGAAGGGTATGAACATACGGTGAACACCCATATCAATCGGCTGCGCATCAAGATAGAAGCTAATCCGGCTGAGCCGGAGCGGATCCTGACGGTGTGGGGCAAGGGGTATAAATTCGCGTCCTTCGCTGAAGGCATGCAGGGTAAATCATGAAAAATCTCACGCTGGCGCAACGATTGACACTGGTATTCATGCTGTTGCTGATCGCCTGCTGCTCGCTTTCCGGTTATATGCAGGTGCGTTCCAGTAATCAGTACGGCCAATCGGTTATTCAGCGGCTGTCGGCCAATCTGGCCACGCAGATTGCGGCCTATAATCCGCTGCTCAGCCAGGAGGGGTTGAATCCGCAAGTGGTGCATCGGCTATTTGATCAACTGATGGCGGTCAACCCGAGCGTTGAAGTCTATTTGCTGGATAAAGACGGCAATATCATCGGCAACGCGGCCCCGGCAGGAAAACTGCAACGGCAGAAGATTGACTTGGCTCCCATTAACGCCCTGCTGCACGGCGCGAGGATGCCGGTTTATGGCGATAATCCGCGCGAGCCGCAAAACCGCCAGGTCTTTAGCGCCGCGCCGTTGCAGGTGAACGGCGTGACCAAAGGTTATGTGTATATCGTACTGCTCGGCGACGCATATAACGCGCTGAGCAGCGATGCCCAATACCAATCGGCGATTTATATGGCGCTGCGCTCCATGGGATTGGTGGCGCTATTTGGTCTGCTGGCTGGCGCGCTGGCATTCCGCTGGGTGACGCGCCCGGTGCGCAAACTGACGGCGCAAATAGCCTTGCTGGACAATGGCGGGATGGCGGCCATTCAAACGCTGGCGAAAAACGGTGCGCCATCCGGTGCTCCGCGCGATGAAGTGACGCAATTACAGCAGGCTTTTGTCGCGCTGGCAAAGCGTATTGACCGGCAATGGCAAAGCCTGATGGTGCAGGATCAACAGCGGCGCGAATTTATCGCGAATATCTCCCATGACCTGCGCACGCCGCTGACGTCGCTGCATGGCTATCTGGAAACGCTGTCGGTGAAATCGGACCATCTGAGCGATGAGGACAGGCAGCGCTATCTGAACATTGCGCTGACGCAGAGTAAAAAGGTCGGACGGCTGGCCCAGGAGCTGTTCGAACTGGCCCGGCTGGAATATGGCGTGGTAAAACCGCAAAAAGAGTCGTTTTCCCTGTGCGAACTGGTGCAGGACGTCTTTCAAAAATTCGAACTGGCCACCGAGACGCGCGGACAAAAGCTGCAGGCCGACATCACGCCCGGCATCCCGCTGGTTAACGCGGATTTGGGGATGATTGAAAGAGTGCTGACCAATCTCCTGGATAATGCCATACGCCATACGCCGGAAGGCGGCACCATCGGGATCAGATTGTGGAAAAACGAAGGGCAGGTGATGGTGCGTCTTAAAGACAGCGGCCCGGGAATCGCTCCGGAGCTTAAAGAGAATCTGTTTGTCCGTCCGTCGATCCTCAGCGCCGATAAACACCGGGCCGGCGGGCTCGGCCTTATGATCGTCCGCCGTATTCTGCAACTGCACGGCAGCGATATCACGCTCATTGAAGAGCCTGAACGCGGGGCGTGTTTCCAGTTCTCGGTGCCGGTGTAAACACCGGATGATAAGCAGCAACCGTAGGGGCGGATTTACTTTTCGCCGGGAGCGGCCGCTGTGAGGTCGCGCGTGGTCGTAATTTCATCATCGGCAACCTTATCAACCGACATTGCCATCGAGGCCTCCTGCCGTTGTAAAGTACGGGCAAGCAGGGCTGAATATAAGGGTTTCCCGCCCAAAAGCTGTGCAACTATCGTGGCGCCCAAACAGGTAATAATCATCGGCAAAATGAGCTGATAGTTATCCGTCATTTCCAACACCAATACGATCCCGGTAAGGGGTGCCCGCACCGACGCGGCGAAGAGCGCCCCCATGCCGGCTATGGCAAAGGTTCCGACCTCGAGGCCATAATAGGGGAACCAATGGAGGCTTGCCATACCGAATACGGTACCCAATACGGTTCCCAAGGCCAGCATGGGCGCAAAAATCCCCCCCGGAGCCCCTGAGCCGAAACAGAGTAGGGTAGCCACCATTCGGACAATAAAAATCAATACCAACATACCCAGGGTATAGTTTCCTGCCGCGACGATAGGTATCAGCGCAAAACCACCGCCGATAGCGGCCTGCTGAACGAGTAGAAGGAGCCCGCATCCTCCCCCCAGAATGCCGCCGATGAGCAGGAATTTGCGTAAGTTGCCGCCATGTAATCGGGCGAACAGGTCCTGGCTGCGAAACACCATTATATTGAATGACATTCCAACCAGACCAAATACCATCCCCTGAAGCAGATACAACCAAAGCGTATCCATGGGCGCAGAGGCCAATCTGCCAATATCGATTACTGAATGCTCGCCATTAAAGAAGCGAAACACCATAGTCGACATGATGACGCCAATAAAGACGGCTTTAATTGAAATCAGGTTATAGCGGAACTGCGGACGCATTTCTTCAATAATAAACAGGATACCCGCCAGCGGGGCATTAAACGCCGCTGAAAGCCCCGCCGCCGCCCCCGTTGCCAGAAGGGTATGCCGTGCTTCGGCGCCGCGCAGGTGAAAGATATCCACTATCATGCGTCCGACATTCCCCCCCATTTGTACCGTGGGTCCTTCTCGCCCCAACACCATCCCGGCGCCCAGCGTCCCCATACCGCCGATAAATTTTACCGGGATCACCCGCCACCAACGTACCGGCCGCAGTTCCTCCAGCGCGCCTTCGATCTCCGGTATGCCCGAACCGCTGGCTTCCGGCGCAAAACGCCGAACAAGATAATAGCCCAGCATCGCCAGCAAGGCGGAGATAATAAAGGACAGGGGCCAGACAAGGATCCAGCTATCGGCGACATGCGCCAACGCGGATAGACGCCGTTGCTGCACCCAATCCACTGCTTTCTCAAAAGCCACACCTATCAGGCCGGCAATAATACCTACCAGCGCTGCCAAGATTAGGATTATCACCGGCGTTTTATCACGCTGTATAAATTGGCGAATGACGTCCCTGCGTCGCTGTAAGGTAAGTACTGTGGGCGATTTTGGCTGCAGCGGCTTCATAGGCTTTTATCATCAAAATTTAAAAATAAAGCGCATAGTTTAACGCATTTATCCGGATATAGTGCCATCAAATGGATACAAGATGTTAGACTGATGAGAGTATGGTCAAAATGATATATTTTAGTTGAAGAAGTGTTATAAACAAGATTTAATCAGTACGGAATGAGTATTCCGCTTAATAGGTCAGACGCTGTGCCGATAAGACGTCAAGTTCAGCCCTATTCGCAGCTGCATCAGCGCTATGATGGCCTAATTAAATTTGTAGTAAAAATAATATTTTCATAGGTGAAATTAACTTTCAGCAAAATAAATCATGCTGGTTTTACCTTAAGCCAGCAATAAGATAAATTTATCCTCTATTTTATAATGTGTCTGTTGGTTCTCTAATTATCAACGAGGCGCAGATCGCCTTTTCGCAGGGAATGATTTCTCGCAATAAAGTTGAATTTTTGGCTATGGCGATTATTGCAGGCACAAACTTGCTTTCGATGGCCATACTGTAAACATCCTAAGATTAAAGCCCTACACTTTTTGAGATCGTTGGCGGACTTCGGGCCATCCAATACTTTTCCTGTAATGGCTTGCCCGCTTATACAGATAAACAGTAAATTGCATGATCACCAATTCCTGTTTTCATCGGCGAAAGGGCCATCCCGCCTTGTTTCCCTTGGCAAAACCTCTTGCGGCACATCATGGATAACGGTATCGTTAAGCCGCACCTGCAAAATCAGGTGCTGGGATTGGAACCTCTGGTGGTGGGAATAGTTTGTTGCTCACTGTAGGCTGCCTATGGCTACACCCCCTCACCCAGACACATCCGTTACTTTCCATCCCCTTTAGCGCCGCCACGGATTTCACCGAACTGGCCGGAAACTGCGAGCTTTGTGCCGAGACATTGCTTGAGAGCGACGATCCGGCGCTGCGGATGGCGAAACGGTCATCATCGCCAAAGCGGGTATACCCTATGTTCAATTGGTGCCCATTTTGCAAAGGGACAGAAATCCTGGTGGCTATGAAAATAGAATCACAATGGATGGCAGTTTCAAAGATGCTGACGCAGATATTCAACGGATGTTTGAGGTCGGTGAATGAAGCGATTGCTTTACGTCAGCGACGCGCTGCAGGTCGTGACCTGGTATCAATATTGGGATGACGCCAAATGTCTTGCAAGCGTCCAGGTCAACTCCAGGTAAAATGCTATAAGGAAAAGATGATAAAAATAGCTTAATTAAAAAATAGTCAATCTTATCATTTTATACTAATAAAATATTTCTTCTGATGTAAATTATTTTATATATTACCAAAAAATAAAGTTTACTTTATTAATTATCATTTTTCTTGGTTAAGTTTATATTGAAATTTTGTGATGAGTTGTATCTGTAACTCGGGTGGCCCTCGGGTTATATTTAATATAAATTCATGATTTTATCTCCATCATTTCTAGCATTCTTAAATATCAAGAAGGATCCACGATGAATTTTTCAGTAGAGCCGATCGGTATACAGCCTGGGTCTTCTAATCACAGTAGAAAAAATACTCGTAGTCTACATCACCATCTGACATACGCATCATCAACACATAATACATTACCACATTATAAGGAGCCATTAAATGGACATGATCTCTACACTCTCGCAGCAGAGTATAACAAAGAAAAAAGCCAACGCATTAAATATCATTTAAATAATAAACCCAACCTTAAACCCCCTAACAATAATGTCAGAAAATTAATTTATGGCCTGCTTGGTTTGTCCAACATTGGCGATCATCAGCACAGAGCAATAATAAGAGATACCCATAGCGTTTTTTCATTACTTCCCATCCCCCTCCAAAAAAATAATACCATTCGTCAAGAAAAGACCTCCTACTTTTCTCCGGTCATTGACTATCCCGATGATAGGGCAGCCGTTCCCATAAGTGGACCAATTAGATCAAAACGCGAGGCCACTCCAGCGTCGCACCATAGCAGGACGGATTGGCAATATCGCTTGGCTCTATTTTTAAACAAAAATGCGGCGGCGGGAATTGACCCTGCCACTGTTGTGGATCAACAGCTGGCCATCGAGATATTCAACGCCATCGAACTAAAACCCCATTTATTTCCCGATATTGCCCGTTTAGCTCTTTATGGCAGTCAACTTTATGGTGAACGGTGGGGGGATAACCTGAGTCCCTTACAGCACACAGGACTTATCGGCCAGGCGCTGTGTAAGCTTATCTACCACGAAGACAATATTGTATTGCGTATAGCTAAGATATTTGACGGTAACCGTCATATTACTCAGCAAGCCTTTGCCGCATTAGTGCAATTCTGGCCCTATTCCAGTTTGGATGAAAAGGACAAATGGCTGTGGCAAAAAACGTTTGAAGCACCGGAAATTCCGTCTCTTTATTTAAAAAATCTGTATAGCGTGCAAACTGTTCAGGAAGGGATGCAGGAAATCCAGCCTGCCATAATTGACCTGGATAAATTGTGGGTCGGCAGTCTAACCTGGGCGTTATTGCAATTTGGCGCCCGCACCATGGTTCTGGAAGATCCGGAACATCTAAAATCCGCCAGCCTGCAATCCGTCATTGAATTAGGTCTCGGCCTGGTCAGTATGTTCAGGCAAGGCGTGCTCTCCTCCGGCGTGGAGCCGACGATGTATCTGGGATTATTGCTCTATTATCTTCGTGCCCGCCCCGAGCTGAGCCTGAACGAGGTTCTGGCGGCAGACACGCTGGATCCCGCGTTTGATCTGTTAAAGACCGAGCTGGAAACGCGGCATCAGGTTGCGCAGCGTCTTTATGACGGTTTTGTTTATTATCAGGTGGGTTTTCAAAAACCGTCATGGCGCTCACGCAAAGTGGCGGCCGAGGAATTGTTAAAACAGCATTGCGCATACGCGCACTCCCCCTTGCGAGATGATGATGACACGGGGAACGGGGAGACCGCTTCACAGCATGCAGATCAGGTCAGGCGCTTGATGGTTTCCCCCGCCGGCCAGCATTGCGAAGCGACAGGCACGCCTATCCCTGACCTGGATGGTTTTTATCGTCACGAAGTGGATCGTTTTGCCGAAAAAATCCGCTCACTGGACAAGGCGCTCTTGGCGGCGGCATTTTTGCCCAGCGATGTGCAGGATGAAAATATTCAATCCGAAGAGGTGCGGTTTTTGCAAAGGGCCCAGATTGATTGGGTCGCCCCCCGGTTGATGCAACATCGGCGCATACCGGATATGTTTTATTCCAATAAGCCGATACATTATTTCGGCAAGCCGGATACGTTTTTTTTTCAAGCCAAGCAGCACAAAGACCGCAAACTGTTTGCCTTGCGTACCACCTCGCAGGGCTATTTGCTGCGTAAGATCCCCCTGGAAGATAAGCATCTCAGCGATCTGATGCCGTATATGGCGGATTGGCCTTTCCCCGCCTTAGTCCCTCAGCATGAATTTTCACTGCTGCCGGTAAACGGCACCGACGTTATAAAGCGGTCAAATGAAACGTTAGATCTTTTCCTGGAGCGTTACGCTGAGGCCCATTTTCAGGCCTATCGGCTCAGTATTCATGATGCGGGCTACCAGACGGTAGAGTCGTCGTTACGACATGTAGTGACCACGGTGTCGGGTTATATCATTCCATTCTATGGCTGCGTCCGTGCGCTACATACCGGGGAACACCGGTCCGCCTTTTCGGAATGCCTGGTGGATGGCGCCATGGTGGGGATGCCCCTGGTCTTTACCGGCATGAAGGCCGGGTTAGGTCTGTTCAGGGAAGCGGGGGTAGGCATTGGCCGGACCCTGAGCGGTCCTATGTTCAGCGCTTCAGAGCAAGAAGTTTTCAGGAATGTCGTGCCGGCCACGGTACAAATTGCCGGTGGTATTGCGGCCACGCGGGCTCAATCCAAGCAGTTTATGGAGGCTATGGGCTTAGGCTTGTTGAAAAGCGCCGATCCCGGTATCAGCACGCTGAAATCAATAAGCATGCTCACTAAAGGGCTGTATTTAGCCGTTCTCGGCAGAACAACGGCCGGGGTGGTAGCCTGGCAACGAAATCTCGCCAGCGTCGCTGAAGGCGTCACAAATCTGGTGGCCGCCGATGTCCTTGATTTTCAAATTGCGTATAACCACCAAGGTGATACTCCCTTGACGGCCACCATACAGGGCACGACTTACCCGGTGCTTAAGATACACAACAGCAGTCTGGTGGCGATTGAAACCGGAGAACGTACCTTGGGCGGTCAATTGTTATTTGCCCAGTTGGATTTGCGAAGCCGGCTAGGCATTTACAAAAAACATTTCTGCCTGGATATTGGCAGTCCTCAATGCAATCTCACTCCCTACAGCCAGCCGGATTACAGGATTGAAAAAAATGCCGAACTTCCCCGTATAATGGATGTGCATTTTTTTTGGCTGCTCACCAGCAGCTCGCCCATTCACTTGGTGGTGGTGCACCCACTGTCTGTGCTGGACTTCGCTGACGAAAAATGGGTGCTGTTTGAAATAAACGCCAGGCGATGGGCTTTTTCCCGGGACAACGGCACCTTGATACCGGCGGACAATATTGACGATTGGCAGGAGCAGTCACATCACCGCGGTGAAACAGTTTCCATGATTGAACCCGGGGATAATGATCGTACATTGGGTCTTCGCTTAACGCCTGTGCGGCGCCGGAAAAAGCGGGAAAGCAATACGCCTGCCACGGTAATGGACTGGCAGCGGTGTTGGCCAATTACACGGTAACTGAAGAGGGCCCAACAGGCTTTAATGCCCTGATCCACGATGAATGCCACCTCAATGTGCAAATAGGCGAATGGCGTTATCTGCTTTGGCCGGAAAAAAACGCTGCCACTTTCTTGTTACGTCATCCTACACAGAAGAATGCGGCGGCATTCCGGCTGGCGTACCGGGTCGACAACGGCGACTTTGTTTTTACCTCGCCGGTGGAGCCTCTGCATGCCCACCGGCTGGGAGAATTTTTACGCGCCAAGATCAGCAACAACCGCCTGGCAACTCAGGAACCGTATATAAACATCCTTTTGCCGCCGCTGGTAAACGGGGCATTCAGTTACGGTAATAAAATGTTCCTCAAGTTTGGCGAGCGGATGTTGACCATCGCGCTGTTTAACGGCCTTTATCATACCTTGTCCACTGATGATGCGGCGGAGGGAAAAAACAAAAAATACTGGACTCTGCGCTATGAATTGTTCACGGGCAGCTTTGATATTATCAATGTGGATAATCATCCCCCCAACCCCGATTGGGGTTTAGGCGGGCCGCCTTCGCGGTTCGAAAAACTCGCCGCGCGGGCCTTTTCCAAAAGCACTTTTCCCACCCTTGCATCGCTTTGTCGCGTGGGAAACCCAACGCAGGACGCCGCGCCAGCTTCAACGGGCGCAATTCACACCCGATTACGTCAGGTGGCGCTGCTGTTGCGACTGGACCCACCGCGGCGAACCGAAATCCTGCACGCTTCCAGCGCTTTGCTCCGCGCGTTTGAAATGGATCTCTCCCTGCCGGCAGAGTGGATTGTGAATTTCCAGCCCCTTGCGTTATGGGCAACCCTGGTCAACACCGTGCAGCGTGTGACGGCAACCCATACGCCATGGGCGTGTCGGCAATTGGCGCAGATTGAGGGTCTCTCATGGCCGTTGCCGGGGCCAAAACTGTTTGGGTTAGGTCCCGATCTTCGATTATTTATTATCAGCGATGGGGTCTCACACGAGGGGGCACGCCAACAAAAATATGCCATAAAACTTTTCCCCGATCGGATGGAGGCGGAGCCGTTGTTGATGGAAGAAGGGTTGAGCCGTTGGCTTCCGGAGTTTGGCGACACGCCACCGACGTTAGTGACAAAGTTTGCCTTGGCGGAAGGCCAGCAACCGATGTTTTGGATCGATGAGAGTCACCAAATATGGGCACAGACGCCGGACGGTGTCAAAACGCGATTATATCGCCAATCAGCCAACCATCCTGTTGATGACATCATCGTTTCTCCCGACGGCGATATCGTGGTACTGGTCGTTGAACGCACGGCGCACCGTCTTCGCGCGCTGTATTATCATTTGCCGCCGATGGGCAGTGAGGACGCGGGGAAGGAGAGGGAACATTTTGAAGAAGCCCAGATAGCAGGGGAATTTGTCCCCGGTCGGGCATCCTGGGTGACGAACCAAGGCGAGTTATATGTGCCTTGGGTGAATCATTGGTCTTTTTTAGAGGAAGACCATCCCCGCTGGGTAACACCTGAAGGCTTCCAGCCGGACTTCGTCTCCCCTGACCAGCGTTTTCTCGGTTACGTTAAGCGCCATGATGTAATGCATGACCATGAAATCCTGCTGTTGGATACCACCAATGGTAAAAACCTGTTATTGCACCGCAGTCAGCCTGTAGGGATAAAAAGCTACGGACTGGGTAAGATCGTGAGCGTTGCCTTCTCCGCCCTGAATGCGCTGGCGGCCGTTGGATTTGCCGATGGTTATATTGAAATCTATCGCATAGGAACGGGCGAGAATACTACAGGTGTTTTATCCCTAGGCCACGGGCGCCTGCCGATGGGCCAATACGTCCTGGCGGACAGTCAACATCCGAAACCGAAACAGATGGTGATGAAATTTACCAAAGCCTTTGACCGGCTGTTGGTTTTTCATGACATTGGTGATTTTCGTGCCGACGATAACGGAAATGGAACCTATGCAGTCTCTGAAATATACCTCGCAAATCTCTAGAGGGTTTGAGGTTCGATGGAACGAAAACACGTGTTTGAACTTTGACCTTTATGATTTGCAGTGCTAACGATAAAAATAGTCAACTTAATGTTGCGCGGAGGTCGTGCCAGATTTTCTGTACGCCTCTCTCAGCCCTACAGTCTCTAACAGAGATTGTCAGCACGATCCCCTGCGGCGTACAGTGTTATCGCCGTGGGGAAGGACATAGCTGTAGTCGGCAGTAGTGTTTTATCGGCACTCGCGCGCCGCCAATCAACTCTGGCGTAAAACATCGTGATGAAGTTGGTTATTCTGAACGTATGCTGCCGGCATTAAGCACACTTATGCAGCGGGCTGGCGAAAGCATAGAAATATCCCGACCGAAACCGGCGCCGTCCCGCTGATGAACGACCCGGGAATGGGCGCAGGTGCCGGGACTGACATTGGAAGAGAGACAAAAATAAGGGGTTAACATCCCCCAAAGTCCATTGCCGTCACTTTTTTAACCCGAGTTTACCGGTCGCGGTGCTTGGCCAACTTATGTTCGTCGCAGCAACGTGATCCGTGCGGTGAGGAGACTTCGGCGGGGGTTGTTCGAATTTTATATAGGAATTGCACTTAGAATCCAAGTTCCACATTAAATTTTTATCAAGAGGGTTACCCGTTAAAACTAATTCTTGTACCCGACTGGTTAAAGAATCCGGGATATCTTTGAATTTATTAAAACTCAGATCGATCTTAACCAGAGTTTCGTGGCAAGGAGAGGGTAGGCCGGTTAACTTATTGTGGCTGGCATTGAGGGTTTTTACCAATGGGGGCAATATAGGCAAGCAGGAAAGGCCAAGCCGGGATAAATCCAGCTCTTCCAGCCAATGATGCCGGCAATGTATTAGTCTGCTCAAGGCGATGTGCCGATTCCTTTTTTCTTCCCCCCAGGCTTCTTCCGCCCAACGTTCCCATTCACCTTCATAATCGCAGGTCCATTCATTGTTCCTGATATAGTCGCCACCGGTGAAATCTTGCTTTGGCAAGCAGGTGAAGTATTCTGATAGTCGCATGATTATTTCTCCTCCTAAGCGTTTAAGTAATTAATACAATCCACAGACATTGCAATAATTCAATAGTTTATATTGCTTATTTTAATTTATAAAAATAGAATAGTTTCATTAAGCATGTTGAATAAAAGCGTTTCTTTTGTTGTTTATCATTAGCCGTAAATGAAAATCAAAAAAAGTTCCTATTCACAACGTGCTGACTATATACATCTTTATTTTTATATTATTACTCAGCTATAAGATAATGTAAATTTAATATCGATGGGGGGATCCATCGCATTGTCACCACCATAATAAGGTCTGATAAAATAATGATCATACCTTTTCATTTTAGCATATTCTTCTCTGAAGTGATTTTCGGAAATTCGTTCAAGTTTATTCTTGATTACGAGGTATTCGTCATTCGCAAAATCGTATATTTTTTGCGTCTTAGGATCTTTATAACTGATGCCGGTGATCAGTGCTTCTTCGAGAGGTGAATAGGCACCCACACAAATTTTTTTTGATGTTTCATCGACAGATTCAAACCAGACAGGATAGGTTTTATAATAGAGATGCAATAATTCATGATAAAGAGCTATGGCGGGATTTCGATAACGCCAAGGCTCAGTCATAATCGTTTTGCCGTCGCCGATGATAAAATTACCGGGGTCAAACGCGATAGCCCCGCCGGCACTGTTTCTGGCGTAAAACCGACCGTCCGCAACCCGCTCTATGGCGCTCATGGTCGGGGGTTGTATGGTAAAAGGTTGCTCTTGCAACGCCAGGAGAAGTTTGCGTCCCAGCCAGGTCTGCTTAATTTCGTTTAATACCCCTATGACGGATTTAATAAACACATCATTGCCCATGATGGCGATTTTTGATGCTGTTGTCTCGTCAATTTCTAAATTATAAAGTACAGTTTTCTGGTTAACACTATAAAGCGGCAGAGGCGTGGTAGATAAACCATCCAAGGCTAATGTGAACTTTTCAACACTGTTTTTTACCGAAGGTTTAATGATAAATACTAAAATATCTTTATAAAATTTTGGAATTTCATTGAAAAATGCAATAAGATTCTCCTCTTTCTCTTTTATATCATTTTTCAATAGCAGCCTAATATTTTTCACCCATGCCTCTTGAATAGTTATTGCATCTACCGTGGCAAGATCTATATTTTCATTATTGAAAACATATTTTTGAATAAATTTCAAGGCGAGCCGAGTAATTCGATGCATTGAACCAACATCAGACATTTTGTGCCCTCGAAATGCCAAACACATACGGCGAGCACCTTTCACCATCCGGTTTTTGTCCAAATCCTGCTCGGCATCAGTAAGTAGGGTATTGATGCGCCTACGCATATCGTCGAACCATTTTTGCAGTCCTTTTTTATAGAAATTTTGGCGCGGATCTTGCTGGATAAATCGGCCATCTTTGTAGCGTATAGCTATGGCATGTTTCCTCAGTTGGTTGCGCGGTGGCTGGATGTGATAAAAATTGAAATAATCTTGCCACGCGTCAATGTTCGCATAAAATCCATTTACACGCAGATAACCCTCCTGATCTCGGGTCCATTGCACTCCCCGTTCGTCGGGAGCGGATAACATCTCTTCGCTGATATCCGGATCAACCATATTGAACGTCATGACAGCCAGCAAGGACGGATCGATTTCTTCCGCAGTGGGAGGTTGCAATTGCCAGCGCCCGTCATCAAACGCCAGGCCATATTGAACATCCGGCTTGTTTTCGTCAATCAGGGTATATTTTATCCCATGCCCCTTTACGCTGCTTAATTTGACGGCGACCTTTTCGCCGTTCATCTCGATGTAATGCCGGTATACCGGTTGCCAAAAGGCCGCGTTTTTGTCCACCACTTCATAAATCGGCACGTGGCCATAATAGTCGGAATCGATATATTTCTTTAACACGCCTTCTTCGTGAGCGGCCAGCCGGATTTTGCATTGGTTTATAATCGCTTCTGTTGAAAGCACGGACGAAACAGGCCATGGCATTATGCTCAACCCGGCACTAGCTTCGGCGGGCTGGACGGTCTCCTGAGCAGGGCTTACCACCGGCTCTGCAACGGCCTCGGGGGAGCGTCCAGCCGCACTGGACGCCGGGCGCATAAGCGGCGATGCTTCCCGCTCGCCGACCCCCGTTCCCCCTCGCGTCGCCATCGGCGCATTGACGTCGACCTCCACCTCGCCAGAATTGGCTAACGGCGTCCGGCTTTGCGGGGTTTTCTCCCTGGGGCGCGCGGGACGTGATTTCACCCGCTCGGCGGGGCGGGCGATTTCCACCGCCTCGACGACCTGGGCCGGTTGTATGACGGGGCTGTGCGCCTTGCCGGGCTTCACCTTGACGTCTGGCAGGGCAATGTCCTCACGGGCTGGCACCGCGGCAGGCAAGGGGGAGCGCTCAGCCTCAATGGGCACCGGGTGGATGGGCGGTCGCGTTTCCCGTTCGCCAGGAACCGTTTTCTCGGGGGTAACCCTAGGCGCATGGACGTCGTCCTGCACTACTACCTCCCCAGGTTTGGCTAACGGCGTCCGGCTTTGCGGGGTTTTCTCCCTGGGGCGCGCGGGACGCGATTTCACCCGTTCGGCGGGGCGGGCGATTTCCACCGCCTCGACGACCTGGGCCGGTTTCATGATGGGGCGGTCCGCCGTGTCGGGCTTCACCTCGACCTCCGGCGCGGAGATTTCCTCTGGGGCCGGCGCCACGACGGGCGGGAAGATGTGCTCGTTCGGCGCTACGGCAGGCAATTCGGCGATATCGTCAGCGAAGGTCAGCGCAGGCATACTCTCAGCCCCTCGGGCCGGCTGAACGTTATCCTGCTCTTTTGGCTTAGGCGTAGAGACGCGGTTTGCTCCTTGATTGGGCTGCGCTGGCGGCGGTAAAGGTGATCCAACCACTGCCGGAATGGCGTCCACGGCATCCGCTTCTTGGCGCGCAGCGCGGTTGATGCCCACGGCCGTCAACATGGCTAGGCTGCCGCTTGCTGCCGCATCACCGCTGATTTTTAACGTGGCGCTGCCCCCTGCCGTTGCGGCGCTACCGGTTGCCACTGCCGTGCCGCCGCCCAACACGCCGAGACCACCGCTGGCTACCGCGGCGGCGCCTTCTATCACGGCAGCCCCGCCAGTGGCCAGTGCGGTGCCCCCGCCCACGGTGGCGCCTTGAACGGTTTTTTTCATCAACTGCGAAGCTAATTCAGATACTTGGGAAAGCAGGTAGGACGCTGGTCCCGCCAGGGAGCCATCAATATTTTCTGCCGCCGGCAGGACGGGTGCCGTATTATCGTTTTCGGGCAACGGCGCCGGGGGAAGACTGTCCGGCACCACGTTAGGGGCGACAATCTCTTCCGGGTCTTGGACTAAGGCAGGTTCACCAACTTTTTCTACCATAGTCGGAGCAGGGACATTACCGCTCTCCACCGGCTGTGCTTGGAGGATTGTCTCATTGGGCTCAATAAAATCTTCCAGCACCGGGGGTTCCGGTACGTTGCCGTCCGGCTCTGATATCACCTCCTTAGCCTGTGGTTTTTGCGATTTTGACACTATTTGCTCCTGCACGGCGGTCAACTGAACTTCTGCTCGCTCATCGATCCGGCCTGCATAATATTGCTCTGGGTCCACTTCATTATTAGTCAGCCATTTTTTATTTAACGATTTTTTTAAAGTGCTAGCGCTGGGAAATTTTTTCGCACGATGCTTCTTGTCAAAGGGATTTTTGGTTTTGGGGAAAGGTTTGCGCGGCGGTATTTTCAACACGTTTTCAGGTTGCGTCGCGTTACCCCATGCCGCCGCATTGGGAATAAGAGGGAAGGGCGACAACGTTGAAAATGCCGGAGGTAATGGGGGCGACACCGACGTCGGGTTCTGAAGATTTGGACTTGCAAACAATGGCGCACCGTTCTTCAGGCGAAGGGTGTGGTCCGGTAAAAAAAGGACATTGAGCGGTGCCTTTGGGTAATTATCAATCGGTAATATGTCATTAGGCTCCTCATTGGGTAAATAATTATCAGTCAGAAAAGGTAATGGGGGCGGATAAGCGAACGTATCTTTAGTAAATTGATTTTTAATTTCATTGCCTGCTCTTAAACTATTTTCCAGCTGTGGTGCCAGCGTATGCGTCAAATACAGCCCGGCCACCGCCGCTTGCGTCACGGTGTTGACGTGCAGTGTCTGGTCTGGGGGGAGGCCCTGCGCGCCGGCATTCAGGTTGTAGAGGTCTTGTGCCAGTTGGTAAAGTTCACGGCCCTGGGTGCGGAAATCCTCTTCACGCACCCGGTCCTCAGATTTAGGAAGATTGCGCGCCCGGGTAATTGGCAACATAAATAGGGATAACACCGGGGAATAAATTAATACGTCAGTTATTATATCCTGTACAGATGAGATAATTTTTCCCATAGTATGGCTCCCTAAAAATTAAACGTAAAATGATTATTAAATGATAAAAATAAAAATTAATTCTTTATAGGATTTTAGTTCTATTCCTTGAGAATTATTTAAAATTGAAGCGACCAAATTATTTAGGCTATACCAAAAAATATTAACAGGGCATTCACCGACTGGGAAGAAAGAAATTAGTCAGAATGTCAAACAATTATTACTGTTCGCTATGCTCGACACGTAAGTCTCCGACACTGACAATCGGTAATCTCCCCGTTTTCAACGGGATCTTTAAGTAGAATTATGCCACCAATGCGAGCTTCTGCATGGGCGTTATGCCGCCTAGCCCCATATGGGGACGTTCATGGTTATAGGTCCAAAGCCACCGCGTTGCGAAATCTTGTACTTCGGCAATATAACTAAACACATATTGATTTAGCCAGTCATGACGTACCGTGCGGTTAAATCGCTCTATATAGGCATTTTGCTGGGGCTTGCCCGGCTGGATATAAAGCAAGGTTATTTGATGTTTAATCGTCCATTTTTGCAGTTGGATACTCAGGTATTCCGGGCCGTTGTCGCACCGTATACAGGCCGGCTTTCCGCGCCATTCGATGAGCTGTTCAAGTGAACGAATAACGCGTTCTGACGTCAGGGAAAAATCAACATCCAGGACCAGGCCTTCCCGATTAAAATCGTCTATCACATTGAATGTGCGGAAACTTCTGCCATCACTTAATTGATCATGCATAAAATCCATTGACCAGGTATGGTTGGCCTTGTCAGGCACAACTAACGGGGCCGGATGAGGCCGGAGAATCCTTTGTTTTGGCTTGATCCGCAAATTCAATTTGAGTTCGCAATAAATCCGATAAATACGTTTATGATTCCAATGAAAGCCTTTGACGTTACGCAGAAATAAATAACACAGCCCAAATCCCCAACTACGGTGTCGTGCCGTTAAATCGGTAAGCCAATTGGCTATTTGCACATTTTCATCACGCAATTTAGTGCAATAACGGTAGCCACTTTCGCTGAGGCCAAAAATGGAACAGGCCAGGCGGATAGAGATACCTTTAACGCTGACTGCGTGCCGCGCCATCTCGCGTCGCCGGGATGGCGTTACCACTTTTTTTGCATGGCCTCCTGGATGATCTCGGATTTTAAACGCTCTTCGGCATACATCTTTTTGAGCCGTCGATTTTCATCTTCCAGTTCTTTCAGGCGGGCCATCATTGAGGCATCCATACCGCCAAAGCGTGAGCGCCACTTATAAAAACTGGCATTACTCATACCATGCTCGCGGCAAAGCTCAGAAACTAGTGTACCTGCCTCAGCTTGCTTCAAAATGGTCATGATCTGGCTGTCGCTAAAACGTGATTTTTTCATCCGAATCTCCTCGATTCATGTTACGAGAAAATTCTACTTATGAGTACCCCAGTTTTTCGGGGGGATTACCGTGAGGTGTATTGGTGAGGTAGAGGCATGAATGAGCAAGACTGGCATCCCGCCGATATTATCGCGGCGCTGAAAAAAAGAGGGATGTCGCTGCCGGCGGTCTCACGTAAAGCCGGGTTGGCTTCCGCCCCCCTGGCAAATACCCTGACAAAACACTGGCCCAAAGGAGAAAAGCTGATCGCCGAAGAACTGGGCATGATGCCGGCGGAAATCTGGCCATCCCAATACTGCAAGTTAGAGAGTCAATAAAGTAAAATGCCCTGCTTTTATCGGCGAAAGCGGGTAAAGGTAGGGCAAACTAATCAATAAAATCC
This sequence comes from Sodalis sp. RH15, assembly GCF_047324255.1. Classification (NCBI taxonomy): domain Bacteria; kingdom Pseudomonadati; phylum Pseudomonadota; class Gammaproteobacteria; order Enterobacterales; family Bruguierivoracaceae; genus Sodalis; species Sodalis sp. RH15. The sequence continues at coordinate 5,261,787 of NZ_CP178738.1, read as the reverse complement.
ACCATAATACCTGTTTTGACTGGCCGCTTTTTTTATTACATAATAGCTTAGCTAAGTTAGCTAACTTGATAATGGAGGTAGTCATGACAGTTCAGGCCAACATGCATGAAGCAAAATCATGTCTCTCGCAGCTTGCAGATAAAGCGGTGGATGGCGAAACGGTCATCATCGCCAAAGCGGGTGTACCCTATGTTCAATTGGTGCCCATTTTGCAAAGGGACAGAAATCCTGGTGGCTATGAAAATAGAATCACAATGAATGACAGTTTCAATGATGCTGACGTAGATATTCAACGGATGTTTGAGGTCGGTGAATGAAGCGTTTTCTTATCGATACACATGTTTTCATTTGGTGGTTGGCTAATGATCCGTCATTAGGCCCAACCACCCGAATTGCTATTTCCCGTGGTGGCAACATCGTTTATGTCAGCGCAGTGACAACGTGGGAAATTTCTATCAAGCGCTCCATTGGCAAACTGGAGTTTGACGTGGATATTGATGAGGCAATGGAAAAAAATAACTTTCTTGCACTGTCAATTACTCATGCTCATGCTGAGCAAGCAGGAGATCTACCACGGCATCATGGTGACCCCTTCGACAGAATGCTGATTGCTCAATCGCAGATGGAAGGGCTTACGCTCATTTCAGCAGATACGGCTTTTAGCCCTTACGGTATTCGCCTTATGAATGCACGTACCTGAGTAAATCCAATCCATTGCTTGAGAGCGACGATCCGGCGCTGCGAATGGCGCTCTGCGGGCGGTTTTCCGCCGGTATTACGCTGCTGAAGTCCACGCTGAACGATCCGTATTACATTATCTGGCCGAAAGCCTTACCGCTGATATCCTCCCTCTGTCTCCTTTGGTTTTGATCCCGATTCTGAACTGCTCTGCGATTACAGTCTTGTCGTGGCGGAGCTTTTGACCGGCGGGTCGCTGTCGCGGGAAAGGGAGAGGACGCTCACTCTTATCTTGCAAGCTCTCATAAACATCTTCACGACGATCGACAGAACGACATTGACCACGCCGCTGTCATCTTGTTTTATTTGATAAACAAGCCGGTAACCATCTGACCGCAGTTTGATTTTGTAGCAAAAGTCGACGCCTAAAAGCTGGTTCTTGAGAGACGTTAAAGCTTCATTTGATTCTGTGCGTTTTTTAAGCTGTTTTTGAATTTTTCTGTAACATTGCCGCCCAGTGCATCCCACTCTTTGTTTTGCGGATTTTTTAAACTTTAGTCTTGCCTTGAATTCCTTTGCATGTTTCGCCCCATTCCGATCACTGATTACCGGTAATTTTCAAGGTAGTTGTCGTTTTTTATGCTATTTTGCGTTCGTTTTCTGGGTTTAGGGAAACCGACGTGATGGGTTCCCAGTTGCGAGTTTCTTGTGTCCAGCGCTCCGGATGTTTTTCCTTCGCCTTCCCATACAATTTTTTACGTCACATGAGGATCTCAATATCCCGCAGCAGATGTTTTTCCTCAGGCGTAACATACTTGATCCCACTGTGCCGGTGCTTCGTGTTATACCATTCCACGAGCCGGTGTACCCAATCCCGTGCGCCTGTTAGGCTGGCAAAACCGTCCCGAGGCCATTGCGGGCAATATTTCAGTGTCCGAAACAGCGATTCCGAGTAGGGATTATCATTACTGACTCGCGGGCGGCTGTGAGATGGCGTGATGCCCAACTCATACAGTTTCGCTTGCATCGTGAAGCTTTTCATCGGTCCGCCATTGTCAGCATGAAGCACGAGTTGAACATTTCGGCATTTTTCTGTCCAAATCGCACGTTGCAATACACTGGAGGCATACTGCCCCGATTCTTTTTCATACACTTCCGCACCCACAATCTTTCGGCTGAACACGTCCATTATCAAGTACAGATAAAAATGGGCTCCCACAACTTGTGACGGTAAATGGGTAATGTCCCAGCTCCAGAGTCGATTTGGCGTTGTCGCCGTGTAACTTTGCGGTCGTGCGTACGTACCAGGGGGCTTTGCCCGCCCTCGCTGATGTATCAGCCCTTCAGCTTTCAGCACACGGTAAAAACTGGACTCGGATGCGACATAGATTCCTCGATCGGCAAGAATCGGTACGATTTGCGACGGTGGGCGATCAGCGAATTCTGCGTCAGTACAAAAACGGATAATTTGCTGACGCTCAAACGCAATAAGCTGATTGGCCGGTTCAGGGCGTTTGACCTGCGTTCGACCATCAGTGCGCAGCTTTTTACCGTTATACCAACGCTGTAATGTCCGGATATTGATGCCCGTAATTTGACACGCCTTCGTTTTTCTGGCTCCCGCGCTCACGGCTTCGTCTATCCAGGTCACTATTTTTTGCCGCTCTGGGAAAGAGGTTAGTTTTCCTCTTCGTCCTCCCAGAGGGCATCTAACTTTTTTTGCAGCACCAACAATGCCGCCGTTTCAGCCAGCGCTTTGTCCTTACGTCTGAGTTCCTTTTCCAACACCCGGATCCGCGATTTGTCCGCGCGTGTCTGTTTTTCAGCTTCGGCACGCTGACGTGAGGCCGGCTGATTAGCCCCAATGCAGTTCTGCGTCCACTGTTTTACCTGATCGACATAAAGACCCTTTTCCCGGCAGTACTCTGCAAGCTGATGTTCGGAAAATGGGGCCGTTTCCAGGATGATGGTGAAAATCTGTTCGGGCGAACGCTCATCAGCTGTATCTTCTTTCTGTGCGATAAGTCCTTCCATTTCAAGTTGCTTGCGCCATTGCCAGACGGTAGAAACGCCAGAGCCAATCTCGTCAGCCACTTGCCGAAGAGTCCAATTATAGGGTGGCATAAGCCGCATTATAGCTTTCTCTTTAAGTTCAGCAGCTACAGTATGATTCGCCATTACAAATCCCATCGCCCCTATGAAAAAATAAGGCGACAACTACCCTGACATAGGGGGGATTCAGCTGATAAAAAATTTGATGAACAGGGGGTGACTGTAAAATTTATAGCTGACGGCATCAGTACAGAAGGTGAAATGGGGAAAATAGTCGTCACTATCGTGCCTGCTATAGTCCTGGCTGAACGCCAGCGAATTCTGGAGCGAACAAATGAAGACACGGGCGCCGTATGCATGTGCTATCTTACCGCACAGCAGGATTACATGCGGACGGTTAGTGCACTTCAGCGCGAGGGGCATCTGCAGAACCACTCACCTCTCGATCTCTGGGTACAACTGGAAAAATGCTGGCCAACGGCGTCACCCCGAAATGTAAAGTCAGGTAATGGTGATGCCCATCCTTTTCAGGATCCTTATCCCCGCCTCCTCCGGTATCTTAACGTTGAACACTCTATTAATCTGATGGTTCAAATCAAGTCCCTGAGTATGAGAAAAATCACATTCTGAAAGTTCTGACCTGCGGAATTCGGTTGAAGTAAATTCCGATCCGGAAAAATCACTTCCAATCATATCGCATTCTTCAAAAATACATTCTTTGAAAGCATTGTTGGTGAAGTCTGATTTCTGTAAGCGCAGGTCAGTAAAGTCAACATATACGAGCTTGCATTTAAGTAACGAAAATGAATGCGGGAATGAGAGACCTGCCAGATTAACACCCTGAACAAGACACTGGATAAAGGAACAGTCGTTTATTCTTAGAAACGATTGTTTGAGATTTTTTATTACGCAGTCTTTGAATGAACATTTTTCAAACTCACAGTCACGAATCTGATAATCATCAAATACACAGTCGGTAAACACACATCCATAAAATTCAATCTTTTCCGTACTGGCATGAGCCGGGCGAAGCCCGGAGAAATTTTTGTTTTTATACATCATTTCGCGGATTCTTAGTCAAAATTTCGCTGATAAAAGCCTGCTCAGGCGTCTGTGAGTTTTTAACTTTCATAAAGGAATGCATGTCAGAATACTGTGACAATCCTTTTTTAGAAAGCATAAAAAAAGGTATTTTTTCACGTGTCAGTTCGTCTAAAATATGCGTTGAAAAAAGTACAGTTTTACCTTCTCTTACGATCATATCAATAAGATCCCATAAAAGCATTCTGTACTGAATGTCGATACCCACTGTAGGCTCATCCAGAAGAAAGAAGCGGGACCGGTCACAGAGCCCCAGCATCAGTGAAATTGTCAGCCAGCGTTTTTCACCATAACTTACTGCATAGGCTCTCTTGTCCTTTATTTTTTCATAACGGTAAAAAAAATCATCACTCCATCTGAGCTGCAGTTTTTTTTCAGCCTGGGATCTGGTCAATCTGTTGAAACAACAAATAAGGTCAAAGATTTCAAAATTTTTCAATGTACCTGAAAGATTCACCACTTGCGGAAGGGTAATCAGCTCACTCTCAGAAAATTCCTTATACATGGTGCCAGAAAATTTCATTCGCCCCCCCTTAATCAGGTTAAACAAGGTTGTTTTCCCGGCACCGTTTTCACCTAAAAGACCGATAAGTTGCCCTTCTTTCACTGACAGTGATATATTTTCGAAAACAGGTTTTTTATTCTTGTACGAGAATGACAAATTTTTTATCTCAAGCAGAATCTGAGTCATTGCGAACTCCAGGCGGGCTCTGTTCTGAACCGGGAAAGGGATATGATGCTCGCCAGAAACATGACGCCATAAAAAAACCCAGAAACCATATTCATGGGATTATGCTCATTTAGCATACTGGAGTAGATAAGTACGGGATTGACAGAGTTAACGACGTGGACAATTCCTTCATCCACCCTGAAGGAAATTATCCCGAAAACCATAAAAACCGTCACCATAACTGAAAAAATAACATTCGCAGTCTGAAAAGTCACAGGTAGTGATGCCAGCCAGGTAAATGAAAACATCAATATAAGCGAAATAGCTGAAGACTTCAGTGTCAGCAAAAAAATATCAGAATTAATTGAAACGCGAAAGCCTGTGTAAACAATCAACAGAAAAAAAATCACATAGACAAATGACATAATAACTGAGGCGCATAGCTGCGACAGTATAAATAAACACTTACTGTAAGTATCATGCACAAATGTTGCAATGAATCCGCTCTCACGGCGCCCATTAAGATAGAGACAGTAGCTGAAGAGAATAACAGAAAAAGATATATAACCAACAAACCAGGATACCTGGCTGCGCAACCATATTTTGTCACCAGAATGCCTATCGATATCATCAAAGTGCAGAAAGAAAAAAAGAACAACTGGTGATGCAATTGTCCATATTACACTGAAGGGCGCGCGCAATTGCTCTTTCAGGAAAATAAATGACATTTTAAAAAAATTCATAATTCATCCTCACGGAAATGGAACCATGATACTTTCACGTTCCTGAATCCCACTCCCGCGACTATAAATAGTGTTGTGGATATTAAGGGGGCCGGAGTTATCCATATGCAAAAATAAATCTGGACTGAGGGCCTTCGTATACCATAACATGCTATCACTCAGGAGATCACGGGCGTAGTATATGAACATATTAGGTGTGATCTCCTGCAGAAAATCAGTCACACTGTTCATGACGGAATGTTCACTATTCTGTTCAGAAAGCCGTGACGGCACAAACCTGTATTCCGTGTTCTGATACAATTCAGTGTAAGTAGAATATGTATTGCATGACATGAAATGTTGCTGATACCTGTCAATAATATCCTCAAAACGGTAGCCTCCCGTAATAAAATTATACATACAGATATATGACTGCCAAAGCTCAATCATGGATTTATTTAAAGCGGTCCTCAGGTCGGCAGCATAAGACAAACCCGTACTGTATTTTATTGTGCTGTGTTCGTTTTGTGTGCCATAAATGGTCAGAATGGCATAACCCGGAGCGCCGGGCATCGTCACATCCAGGATTCTGAGTTCCCCTTGTGCCTTCAGATTTTTAATTAATTCGTCAACGTAATTTACTCCGGTTTCACCGTCGGGGATCAGTTCATAATTAGCCTTTCCGGTCAACCAGTACAGGAGTAGCGACTGCCGCTCCATCAGCTCACCGAGAGCCCCATTTATGGCTTCTGTCAGGTCAATATGGCAGCTGCAGCCGCATGTATCCCTGCGGGGATAAAATCCCAGATCTTCACTTGCAGTGATATTATCCAGAGCAACCATTACGGCCGGGATCTCTACCTGTTCCAGAGTAAAGGCATTGAAGGCATGCACCGTCGAGAACTGGTGTTCTGAGATGCGGTCAGTTCCGACTGACGACGTCTGAACGAAAGCATTCAGGAATGCATCTGCGGATGATGATGGCATCATTTCATGCAATGTCTTTCTAGATACTGTCTTGATCTCATTGAAAAAATGTCGCCTTTCAAAATATTCACCAATAGCCCCCTGAATTGATTTCACTGTTCCGCCTACCGCACTCGCAGGAGAAATCCGCTCATAATCCCAGACCTGAGCAAAAGAAGTTGTCAGGAGGCTTAGTTTTGGGGCCAGAACGACAGATGCAGGCCATGCGGACATGAGGTCACTGTAAATATTGATCATGGATTATAGTCTCCAAAAAACTGCACAATAAGTGGTGCCGCCGTCCTCATATCGACGTTTAGCATTTTACTCACATAAGTGTCCGTAAAAGCCGCCCATACGCGATTACTTAGCCCGAGCCGATCCGCAACCATGCCGGCATTCTGATACATTGAACCCGCTTCCATCATTGCCATGCGATATCCCCGGTACCGGTATTTAAACAGTGCCTTTTCGAAAACAATAAAGTAAACCAGAGCAAAATGCGGCCGACCTAACCGTTCCTGATCTCCGCCTGCCAGAGCACGATACAGATCATTCAAAGCCGGTGCACCCGCTGACTCCAGGCTACGGCTGACAGGAAGATAGTGGAAAGCGTTTATGTCCGCAGGCCAGCCATCAGTATTTTCTGTCAAGCGGCACATAAAAACTTCAACCGGATACTGTGCCCCTCCTGATGGATAAGGACGGCGGACAGAATCCGGATCACCTGAACTGAATGCGTTGATAAGAAGACGTGTTACATCATCAAAAGAGATCTTCCTCTCATCGATGAAATGGATGCCTGAAGGTTTTCTTTCTGTGAAAATACGGTCACGTTCGTTAACTTTCAACAGCCGGGAGAGACCCGGTTGTAACAGAATTTCTTTATTCTCAAATCTTTTAAGACTTTCAGGCGGTACAGCGGAAACATACGTCCGTTCCGCCGTTTCAGTCAGTGAAGTAAAAAGGCCACGTGAATGGAACATTTTCACATTATCCAGTACTTCTGCATCCGAATAGTGTGTTACTTCCAGGAGTGAAAGTTGGTTTTTGTCCATAATCATTTCTCCGTGCAGTCACAGGCATGCCAGTGGATCACAGGTTCTCTGTTCAGTACGCAGGTGATTAGATCGGTACTCACGGATGACATCAGCGTATCAACGTGTACTTTCACCAGTGAATTACCAGCAAGTTCCTGCAGACGTCGCTTTATCAGATGCAGTGAAAATCCGCGCTCTGTCTCGCTCAGTGCTATGGCAGGTAGCCCGAGATCGCAGGTCTGTAGAAGGGTGAGCAGATTAGCCCAGGACATCTCATTACGTCGGAAACTCTTCTCTTCGCGGTTAAGCCACCGTTCAATATAGCAGTAATGACAGGGGGTACCCAGTTGTGGTGAATAAACGCCATCAATACGGAATATTTCTTTCTGATAGTAACTTTGGACAAAAGCCACATTTATGACGTGCAGAAAACTTTGATAAACCGCACGAATAATCGCGGACGAATAGGTTTCAAGATGAATCCAGACTAGCGTATTTTCTTTGATTTCTGTGGGAAAACTTTGCAGATTGTAAACTCCGCCTATCATTATGTTATCGCATAGCCACTCAGATTCAGACTGGCCGAAGAGGCCTGCGTTATCTGTCAGAATGATAACATTTTTCCACAGAATACTATTTTGAGCGTGAGTTTTCTTTATTATTCCATTGGAGAGTAGAAACTCCTCACCATCTTCCAAAGAAATATTTTGTTCTAAAAATAACAATGCAAGTTGTTCTTCCGAAAAAGGACCTCGGTTCTTATACAAAACATTGAGTACCTCTTTCATTCCCTCATGGTGCAAATCGACGGAGGATAAATAAGAGATTAGAAGGGATTTTTCGTTACGAGAAACGATTTCAAAAGGCAGCACTATAAGCATGATCTTCTCTTAGTCTTTGTCGGACTAAGGATGGATAACCACCCTTAGTCCTTATCAATTAGTCATTTAACCCTTGGTGCCGCTGCCTCCGCTTCCGCCATTTCCACCGCTGCAGCCATTACTGCAGCCGCCGCAGCCACCTCCCTGACCACCACAGCTGCCGCCGCCGCCACCACCGATGCCACCGATGCCAACACTTAACGGTGACTGTCGTGACATCTTCAGCACGTCAACAGACAGAACAGAACCAAACTCACTTTTTTTGAATTCCATAACAGATCCTTTAAGAGATTAATACTGCATATGTTATCAATAATCATGTGTTGGCCAACAACACCCATATGCTTCAATTGTTAAGTTATATCAATAATTACATGATAATTTATTAAGTGTGTTTATTTAATTATATACATGTAATACAATTTCATGTATATAATCTAATAAAAAACAACAAACAATATGACACAATTAATCACATTTTGAAATAAATATTTTTGTTTACACTACATTAGTAAATAGAGTGTAAATTCTAAGTAATGAACTAAAATTCATTTATTATGATTTATAATTCAAATTAATTGTGCGTGTTTTTTACGTACATTTCCCCGTTTTCTGGTGCTTGTTCTCCCCCTCTGTCAGGATACTTGTCACCCCTATCTGCAATTCTAATGGGGTAACGGGGACACGATATGAAACGCATTTCACCGGAACGAAAGGCCGCCACACTGGCCAAATTACTTACTCCGTACAACATGACGGTCTCTGCAGTTGCGCAAATGGAAGGGATCTCGGAAGCTACTCTCTATATCTATGGACTACCTCCGTTTTGCAAGCACTGAATTTGGTTTTAAGCTGTTGCTTACATCTATCCGGCATCAGGGAGACCTGTGCCCAAATGGGTAACCGCACACAATCGCCTCAACAACTGGACGGCCTCTAGGGCCATTATAAAGATCAGGTTCCGATTGTGCAGGGACAACCTGCCACCATTTTTCATTACTCTGCAACTTTTAATACGGTAAGTGTCATACTCCTGCTGATTGATATTCTGTTTCGTGCCGAAGGATTGACCAAATAATCCTGGCGTTCTTGTTTGCCACTGCGACAGTAGTTTTATTAAATCCTCTTCGCTCTTTTAACTGGTTAACCCATTGGTTTAAATATCCGTCATTATTATTTTCTGCGACTCTGACGACAGCACGGGCACCGTGAATAAAGAGTGTACGTAGATGCTTATCGCCTTTTTTAGTCATATTCATGAGCACCTGCTTATCCCCACTCGAGTGCTGTCGTGGAATAAGGCCAAGCCAGGCTGCAAAATGCCGTCCATTTTTCAATTCGGTCCCTTTACCAATGGCAGCAATAACGGCTGTCGCGGTTTTCGGGCCGATCCCTTTAACTTTGGCAATGCGCTGGCAGGCTTCTGAACGCCTGAACACTATTTCGATCTCTTTATCAAAGAAGGCGATACGACGTTCGAGATCGATAAAGAGATCGTATAGTTCTGCAAGCGTTCTGCGCATTCGGGTGCTTAATCCATTATCTGCATCTTCAAGGATCAGCGGAATTGCACGGCGAGCCCGGGAGACGGCCCGACCAATTGGGATCCCTCTATCAAGTAGCAGTCCCCTTGATTTGACAGACAGTCGCAGTACGGTGATTAACAATACGTTGTCTTGCCCGATGCAAAGCTTGTATATCTTGTTGTTCAGGGCTTTTGGGTGGGACAAATTGCATTGTCGGTTGCATCAGTGCCACAGCGATAGCCTGTGAATCATTACCGTCATTTTTCTGCCCATGTACAAATGGCTTTACATATTGGGGGCTGATGACTTTTACCTTATGCCCCAATTTTTCAAACTCGCGCTGCCAGTAAAATGCCCCTGTGGAAGCTTCTATACCGATCAGACAAATCGGTATGTTTGCTACAGTCTGTAGCAATAGTTTCCGCTCAACGCGTTTAGTGTAAAGCGGCTTTCCAGCCTGGTTTAATCCGCAGAGCTGAAAAACATTTTTGGCCACATCAATACCCAGATATGCGATGCTCATGGTTGCTCTCCTGCCGAACGTATTTTGTTCAGTTAAGCGCAGTGGGAGGAGGTAGTCCATCCCATTAACAGGCTCCGTTGCCCCCATTGGGATTTTCAGTATGGGGTGTCAACTACCCTGCCAAAAGGGGATTCTGTCAGATAACCTTCAACCCCATTTCACTGCTGCGGTCAAGGGGGATTACGTCTGGTCATGTAGGAGTACTTTTTTCTCCTGTGTGTTTTACGTTCCCATGGCTAATCGTTTCCCAACACAACCCGTCACGCAAGGGTAAATGGCACGCATGCTGCGCCCTTGCGGGACAGAACGATGCCGGGAAAGCGAACCGTCAGGGGATACGAAGACGAAAATCACACCACTGACAGAGAAAAAACCATGTCTATTTCCCTGCATACCCAGACCAGCGCCCCTAACACCGCAGCGGCGACCAGCGTGTCCCCGCTGGAGCAGTCAGGCTCCTCAAAAACGAAATGTTCAAAAACCAGAACCGATATTTATCAGACCGTCACTGACAGCATCATTACGGCACTGGAAGCCGGGGTTAAGCCGTGGGCGTGTCCGTGGCAGCGCGTAGCGGGTATGTCCGGATTGCCTTCTAATTACGCTACCGGTATTGCTTACAGCGGGATGAATATCATACTGTTGTGGTGCAGTGCGTCAAAACAGAGTTTCAGTGACTCCCGCTGGATGACCTACAAACAGGCTAAGGCGGAAGGTGCACAGGTTCGCAAAGGGCAACACGGTACAACGGCCATTTTTTATACCACACTGGAAAAGGAAAACGACGAAGGGGGGATCGAACATATCCCGATGCTGAAAACGTTCACGGTGTTTAATGTTGAACAGATTGACGGCCTGCCCCTGGCGACTGAGCCGGGCAAATCAGTACAGACGTTCGATGCGCTGCCACAGGCTGAAAACCTGTTCCGGAGCAGTGGCGCAAACATCATCGAGAAAAAACAAAACGCCTTTTTCAGACCGTCTACTGACGAGATTTATTTACCGGAACGACACCTTTTTCCCAAGGCTGCCGATTTTTATGCTACCGGTTTACATGAGCTGATTCACTGGAGCGGCGGCAAGTTGCGATTAAACCGAGAAATGAAAGGGAAGTTTGGCAGTGAGGATTACGCTTTTGAAGAAATTATTGCTGAGTTGGGAAGTGCGTTCCTGATGGCGGATTGGGGGATTGTTGGCGAGGTCCAGCATGAAAGCTACATCGCTTCATGGCTGGAGGCGTTGAAAAACGATAAACGTTATATTTTCAAAGCCGCCAGCGCGGCATCGAAAGCGCATCGTTATTTGATGAAGAAGGTTTGAACGGAAATAGAGGAAGCCGCAAAGGAATGCGGCTTTCATACATTCACATTTCGGATTATCGGTGCTTACTGTATTTTCTGGTGACGGGAAATATAACGCCCTTTTACTGAAAACCTTTTAAGGGCATTTAAATACCCCAGGACATGAGATTGATAGCATTTTTGATTTCATCGGCACAATGGCTTACATCCGCAATAATTTCACCGATGACCTCAACGGAAACGCTTGATAATTCAGTTGTCATCAGACGGTAATTTTCACCGTCGATGCGGATCAGGGGGAACAGGGTTTTATTCACTTTTTCAGACAGGTGATGCGATTTTATCAGCGGGATGACCATTCGCCGCCCTGGCGTATCGACAATATCTCTTTGCACATCGACAAACATTTTGTAATGACTTGCCCGCTTATACTGATAAACAGTGAATTGCATGATCACCAGTTCCTGTTTTCATCGGCGAAAGGGCCATCCCGCCCTGTTTCCCTTGGCAAAACCTCTTGCAGCCCAACGTCGATAACGGTATCGTTAAACCGCACCTGCAAAATCAGGTGCTGGGATTGGAACCCCGATTAACCTCACTGGCGACAAGACGCCTGCGCGTCTTTTTTTGTCGCGCGTTTAGCTGCACCAAAAATTATGGTGGGCCGGGCGGGGGCATCGAAAGATGCGCCGGTGTCAGTGAGGCCGGTAGTTCCAACCCTGTTCGGTCCACCACCCTGAGATTGGAACCTCTGGTGGTGGGAATAGTTTGTTACTCACTGGAGGCTGCCTTATGGCTACACCCCTCACCCAGACACACCCGTTACTTTCCATCCCCTTCAGCGCCGCCACGGATTTCACCGAACTGGCCGGATACTGCGAGCTTTGTGCCGAAACATTGCTTGAGAGCGACGATCCGGCGCTGCGGATGGCGCTCTGCGGGCGGCTTTCCGCCTGTATTGCTCTGCTGAAGTCCACGCTGAACGATCCCGTTCCGCATCATCTGGCCGAAAGCCTTACCGTTGATATCCTCCCCCCTCTCTCCCTTGGTTTTGATCCCGATTCTGAATTGCTCTGCGACTACAGTCTTGCCGTGGCGGAGCTTATAACCGGCGGGTTGCTGTCGCGGGAAAGGGAGAGGACGCTCACCGGGCTGCTGGCTGAGTTGGTCTCGTACTTCGCCGCTGATTTGAAAGCCCCGCGCTGGATACGTACTCCTGACGGCGTGAGGTGTATTGGTGAGGTAGCGGCATGAATGAGCAAGACTGGCATCCCGCCGATATTATCGCGGCGCTGAAAAAAAGAGGGATGTCGCTGGCGGCGGTCTCACGTAAAGCCGGGTTGGCATCCTCCACCCTGGCAAATACCCTGACAAAACACTGGCCCAAAGGAGAAAAGCTGATCGCCGAAGAACTGGGTATGATGCCGGCGGAAATCTGGCCATCCCGATACTGCAAATTAGAGAGTCAATAAAGCAACACAATGCCCTGCCTTTATCGGTGAAAGCGGGTAAGGGTAGGGCAGAGGGCTAGGGGGGTGAGGGCGTTTAACGTTCAGCATACATGGATACACTGGGATAATCTTGATGAAGGTATTTCAGATGAAGGTTTATTATCAGGCCGAGGCGATGTGGCGCGCCGGCCCCAACATGTGGAAAACCAGCCCTAAAACAGGCTGATTCAATCTTTGTTTATCTTATCTTGCAAGCTCTCATAAACATCTTCGCGACGATCGACAGTGATAACGGTGATTACGACATTGACCACGCCGCTGTCATCTTGCGTTACTTGATAAACAAGCCGGTAACCATCTGACCGCAGTTTGATTTTGTAGCAAAAGTCGACGCCTGAAAGCTGGTTCTTGAGAGACGTTAAAGCTTCGTTTGATTCTGCGCGTTTTTTAAGCTGTTTTTTGAATTTTTCTCTAACATTGCCGCCCAGTGCATCCCACTCTTTTTTTGCCGATTTTTTAAACTTAAGTCTTGTCTTAAATTCCTTTTCTGACAATTACAAATCCTCCCAATTGACCTCGACTTCTTCCTCATTGAGGCGAGAGCGGACGATACGTGCAAGCTGGCGATCTTCAATGATTTCAAGCATTTTCTCGTACAATGATGCCGGAACACAATAAAATGCCGGTTTACTGTGATTCAGAATCGCCACAGGCCGACCCTCGCCGGACTTAACGGTAGCCGTAGGGTTTTTTTTCAGTTCCGAAATTGATGCTGAGCGATCGGCATAAATAGCAGTAGCCATAAATAAGACCTCAAAAATGACCATAATTGTGGTCTTATCATAAGCTCTGTCTCAAATTTGAGCAACCAAGAATTGCGTGGTGAGAGCCTCTTGGATAAGGCGACTAATCGAACTGCCTTCGATGGAGAGTCCAGACGTCAGAAAGCAAAAAACCAGCCGTTAAGCTGGTTTCTCTAAAACTGTTTTTTGAAAAATGGTGCCCGGACTCGGGGTCATTCAGTTTTCTATTAAATTGAAATTCATCATAAATTTTATCCCCGCCTGTTGTCAAGACCCGCAGATTGACCCGCTTTTTTGCTTGTAGAGCAAAAGAGTGGGTCGGCAGCACGGAAATAGGTCCGGTTCGTTCCTTCGGTTCGATTCCCCAAGCTGTCTGTAAAACGTAATGACTTTTGCGCCGCGTGTGCTGGATAATTAATATCCAGAGGACAGCCCGGAGGATTTCATTATGCCAGTGACGAACAACGTTTCTGACAAGTGTGAGACGTTGAATTTACGCATCAAACCTGCCGAGCGCGATCTTATCGATCGAGCGGCGAAGGTTAAAGGGAAAAACCGCACTGAATTTGGGGTCTGAGTAGCAACGGAACAGAAAACCTACACAAGCTCGCTGTCATGCATTTCTAATGGTGCGCTATGTCAGATTCAGCCCGCCATCCGACAGCAAAATTTCGCCGGTCAGGTAGTCCGAGGCTACCAGCATAGCGACGATTTGGGCGACATCCTCCGGTCTGGCGGCTCTGCGCATGGGCGAACGCTCTCGCCAAAGCTGTTGGGCCGCGGTCCAATCCGCCGTCAGAGGCGTATCCACCAAACCAGGGGCAACGGCATTCACTCTGATATCCGGTGCAAGCGATACTGCAAGCAGGCGAGTGACATGGTTCAACGCGGCTTTCGATGCGGCATAAGGGATTGATGCACCCTTGGGCCGGACGCCAGCGTGTGAGCTGACATTGACGACACAGGCAGGTCGACCGTGCCGGGCTGCATCTCTCAGAGCGGTTTCGGCTTCCGCCACGAGGCGAAATGGGGCTACCACATTGACCTCATGCAGCTCGTTCCAGATGGCAGGCGAGGCGGCCATAAGATCGGCATGGGGAATAACGCGGCTGATGCCGGCATTGTTGACAAGGACATCAAGCCGACCTTCCCAGGATACAGCTTCCCGCACAAGCCTGATCCTGTCAGCATCATCGGCCAAATCGGCTTGGATGTACGTAGCTTTTCCCAATTCAGCGGCTAACGCGAGTCCAATTTCAGCAGAACTGCGCGAGTGCAGGACTACGGCATACCCTTCGCTGGATAGCCGGCGGGCTATCGCGGCGCCGATGCCGGACGTGGAACCAGTCACGAGGGCAACGGGCGAGGCACTCTTTAAGGTTTGGATCAAAGAATATTTCTCCATTTTGCGGCTAGAGAGCTGAGAAGCAGCGGAACAGAAAAGCCTTCACAAGCTCGCTGTCACGTATCATCAACACCGGCTGCGGCCAGTCGCGGGGCGGCCGGAGTTCATCACATACGACAATCTAAGCTGGACAGGGTTTTAGCGCTATAGGTTTCTGCACTGGTTTTGAAGAAGAATAAGAAGACCTCAGCGTCACCACGCGCCGCTGAGCGCTTTTGCAACAAACCCCGGTTTGATGTGATGATGTGGAGCCGATCGCAAAGCCGCCGGAAAAGCCGTTGAATTTCATAAATACCCGTCCATAAACCTATAGCCTATAAACTCCCATGCGCCTAAGTTAAAGACGCTGTACCTCCTGCGATTCATTGATGACGAGAGTTATAGACGGCGTATCCTCATTCAGCTCAATCGCGGAGAAGGACGCCACCAGCTCGCCCGGACTATCTTTCATGGGAAGCGTGGAGAACTGCGCCAGCGTTATCGCGAGGGTCAGGAAGATCAGCTCGGCACGCTTGGCCTGGTAGTCAATCTCGTAGTGCTCTGGAATACAATCTATATGGACGCCGCCCTATCCGAAGGCTATAACGTTAAACCCGAAGACGTCGATCGCCTGTCGCCCCTCGGGCTCAAACATATCAGCATGCTCGGTCGATACGCCTTCATACTGCCGGATTTCGTCGCAAGAGGGGAACTCCGGCCGTTGCGCGATCCATCAAGCGCCGATAGTGATGAGCCGTGAAACCCTTATGTAGGTTTTCTGTTCCGTTGCTACTCAGACCCCACTTTGTGTTGGAAGCCGTACACGCTGCGGCAGAGGAAGCGCTGATTGAGCAACGTATTATTATGGCAGACCCTGAAGCCTATCAGGATTTTCTTGTTCGTCTGGATCAAGCTCTATCGCCGAACGCCGCGTTGCGTAAAACCATGCAAACGCCCGCGCCGTGGGAGCAGGAAAAGTGATCCTAGCCCTGAGCCTCTTCACGCCGGGCATATTCTCTCCTCATTTTGCTGCGGCGTGGATTCTAGGGACAACTGGCTAAAACAGAGGGCGATGAAAAATCAGCTAACCGGCGCATCCCGAACACTCGTCTGCTGCGACGACTCGAAGGTGTTGGCGCATTACTCGTTGGCGTCCAGCGCAGTGATGACAACTGCCGCGTCCGGACGCTTTCGCCGTAATATGCCTGATCCGATCCCGATCGAGGTGTTGGGCCGTTTGGCGGTAGATATATCATTGCACGGCCAGGGCGTCGGGCGAGCACTGGTGCGGGATGCCGGGCTACGGGTGATTCAAGTGGCGGAAACGATCGGTATTCGTGGAATGTTGGTTCATGCGCTGTCTGATGAGGTGCGGGAATTTTACCTGCGGGTCGGGTTTGAGCCTTCACCGATTGACCCGATGATGCTTATGGTAACGTTGGGGGATTTGGTGGGGAGCCTTTAATTCCAAATTATCATGTTCCAATAAATCTCATAAAGTGGGTGGGACTAAAACAGATGTACTTACAATTATACATCTAAATAATTACACAAATGGTTAGCAAGCGCTTTTGCTAATATTGGCGGTACTGCATTGCCAATTTGCTGATATTGAGAATCCTTCAATCCGCAAAATGCAAAGCTGTCTGGAAATGTTTGTAAACGGGCCGCTTCCCGAATGCTCAAGGCACGATGGTGAATAGGGTGAATCCACATAGACTTTCGTACATTCACCACAGTTCCAGAAGGCTCATTATATCTTAACCTCAGATAAATTGTGTTTTGCGTCCGAGAACTATCTGAATATGTAGTCTTAAGTTCCGGAGGTAAATGATGAAAGTTGCAACCTTGTGGAATAACCTCGAATCGTTTCAGAGCATCAGGGGTGGTGTTAGTAGCAACATGGTTATATAACATATCTGAATCGCGAAGTTGCCTTCCTAATTCGCTAATAACTCCTTGAGTTTTAGGAAGTTCAATGCCGATATCACCTTCACTAACTGTAGTGGCAACTTTAATGTTCTCAATATCCTTGATGGCATCCTCAACTGTTCTAAAGTTTGCTTCAGTAAAAGTACCAGCGGGTAAATTGATATTTTCAGATATTGTTTTTCTAACTCCCATAATGACAAAGCGCATTCGTTTTTGCGGAACACCGAAATCTGCAGCTGACAAAATCCCTTTGGTAATACTGTAGCCATTATTTTCTGCACCAAGAATCGATTCAATATAATCAACAACGGCCATTGATGTAACTTTCGCCATTAATCCACATTTTATGGTGTACTCTGAAACAACAATGTGATTATTATGAATCTCCATAGACTTGGAAAGCATTCGCTGTATCATAATAACTGGCTCAATTTTGCTGCATAAATCAATTGGATTTGTTTGAGTATTAGTAAAGTAATGGTTTATTGCATTACCAGTAATATTGTTGTAGCGAATAATAGGATCATTAGTTCCACTCTGTGAAGTGAGTTTTGTTGCAAGAGTGAGCAGGTTTTTTTTATGTTTCTCTAGGGTCAACTTCAGCTTATCATTGTTCTTACGTGTTTTATAAACGACGTTAAGAACAAAATAATCTTTTTCATTCCATAAATAATATGCGGTTCTTTCACTGCTACTAACAACATCAATAACATCCTTAAATATAAATGGTTCATCAAGAAGTTGAATCTCAGTTGGGACTGTAGCAATATCATATCGCCTTATTACGGCTTGATCGCTGTCATCTACATAGAAACGGTGAACCTTGGATTGCAACAGACTAACATTTTCCATTACAAAAGCTTTAGGATTCAAATTAAGGACAGCCTGAACAAATTTTTTGACAAGGGAGTTATTTTGGCTGATTGCATGATTTTTTTGACGATTAGCACTTGAGAATCCTTGACAAGGTGGACCTCCAATGACAACGTCAATCTGCCCAATCTCGGCCTTTATTTTGTCTGACAAAGCATCTTCCACATCGCTGTACATCGCTACTTTGCCCCCGTGATTGCGGAGATAGGTCTGCCTGGCGTTAGAGTTCAATTCAAAAGCTGCTTTAACCGAAAAGCGTTTTGTCTGCAGAAATCCATAGCTAAGCCCACCGGCACCAGCGAACAAATCTACTAAACTGTAATTCGGTTTTGACTTAACTTGTTTGCCCATCGTCTGAATCCATTTTCTTCCAATCGTTCCAACATCATAATAAGTAAGCAAATTTCTGTACTGAACTGAAATATGTTGGTAATTTGTTAGGCATCTGCCAGCATTTCTCTGCACCGTCATTCATGGGGTGCAACCCTCTGTTGCTAATGGCAAATGCTGATGCATTTTGTCATTTTTCTATTGGAATCTTTATGACTTTTGCTGTGATTTCATTATCTTACATTATGAGTCGGTTGGCGTTACCATCATAGACAGCAATGCTTATATCATCTTGACTAATCAGATAATTTCTCATCTCTGCAGGTAGTGGATAGGAAATGCTCTGAACACTATTCCAACAATCTTCACGCTTACACCATTGAGTAACATTTTCCACACTGCGATGCGGGTCGGTCAGTCTAGCATAGACTTGCTCGGACAACTCAATCAAAATTTTTTGAAGAATATTAGGTACAACCTGTCGTGTCCAAATTGACATTAAGTCCAAATCATGTTTCTCAAACTGTTTCTGTATCAATTTATGTAGAAGTGCGATGGTATAGGTTACGATATTTGCACGGTATCCCTGTTGATACCATACTTGAGCTGGTATCATCGATTCGGTGTACTTAAATATCAGCACTAGAGCAACAGTTTCTTGAAAATATCTGTCACCGAACACTAGTACATCATTTTTTTCATTCCACTCTTTGCTGGTTTTATCGGCGAACTCTGTGAAGTTCGTCTGTGCACCACGACTTACAATATGTGGTAAGCCTTTCCAAGAGTTCCTCACTTTAGCAAGGTCAGTTTTTGTGATTAACTGATTCTTGGGGTTTTGAAATAGGAATTTTTTCTTCTCAGCTTTTGTTAAGCGCATTTGTTTTTGAAAATACTGACCTCGCGCCCGTTCATAAAACCACTTAGTGTCAAATTGAGAACCTCCAATTGCTCTTGCGTATAATCGCTGTGAACAATGTTCCATTCGCACATGAAATGGATGTGTTGAAAAGAAGTCTGCATCACTAATCTTATTTTGGCTGTTTGATGAACGGGAAATATTTTGAATAAGCTCTGTCGCTTCCCCATCAGGAATTTCTTCAATAACTGTAAGCTTCATTTGCACAAAGATTGTACTGAGATCACATTTATCTTTATATCGTGTATTGGATAAAGAAGCGGTGGTTTGACCCCCATTAATTATCTGAAAACCCCTTGCCGAAGCAAGAGATTGTCCTTGTGGAGAAGATTCAATTCGAACATTCATTGCAATGGCTGATATACCATTGTTATAAGCGAAAAATCTTTCAGGATAGTTCAGAATGGTTGCGCGTATTTTTTTATTCACTGCAACTTTGGTAGATAAAAAAGAACGAACGTTCCCTTCCAAAAGCAAACTGCCATATTTATCATAAATATTGGCTAAAACGGCTCCCGAAATAATGCAAAGATAGCTTTTAAAATATTCTGTCGCAGCTCCACTGGCCTCCAAACATTGGATACCATGCTTGGAATGTTCCTTGAAATTTATTTCGATAATGTGCCGACCAGTCTCCGATCCGCAAATTCTAAATAGTCGTTCGATATTCAAAATCTGGCATTCAGAAGGAATACCATCAATGTCGTCCGATTCCAGTTTAGTAATAGTCGTACTAACATTTGAAGTTGAAAAAATCAGTAACTGGTACTTACGGATTTCCGCCCGTTTTTCCCTCAACAAATCAACCAAATCCGAGCATGGCCGACTCATTTCTACATTGCGGTGAAGTGGAGTGTTTTGCACATCATCTACAAAATGCGATAGGCGACCTTGCAGTTGTTTGGCTTGTGTTTTCGCAAGAACACGCCCGGTCTCTGAGCCATTGTAATCTGCTATTATCAGACTCATGGTTTTGTCTAATTCATCGTAAGCATAACCATCAACACGCAGTTTTCGGCTACGCTTTCCAGTTCCCTCGAAATAAGAGGCGGTGAAGTCCAATAGAAATTCTGCTTCTTGCAAATAGCGGGCAAAAGCAGATACAAAAGACGCACAGGAACCTTCGCCGGTTGCTGCAGCTTCAGCTTTTATATCTTCAAGAAAATCTTTTCTGAATTCCTGTGAGTCCATCCATTTCATCCTTTTAGCCAGTTTTTCAATGCGGGCAAGCTCAATTCGTAATGCAAAGCGATTATTTCTGCAGGTACTGAGTGCGAGGTAAGCCGTGGAAATGATTTATCAACGCTGTATCTCTGCATAGTAGAATAATAGTATTTCTGCTCAGAGTATTCCTGCAAGTCTATATATCCATATGCCGCCAGTTTGTTTCGGAATAGGTCAAGTGCTTCTGTATGAGAAGAAAGCCTGTCACTTATCCTATAGACAACATCATTCAACGAGACCGCACATGTTTTGTCAGGAGCGACTCTGTCAATGCGCATAATAACGAGCTCGCCTGTATCTTTGCAATCAAGCTGTTCTAACGAAGAAATGGTTATACTTGTCGCTGAAGCCCCAATGCTCTTTATCTCATACCATCCATCAAGATATATGAAATCTTGGTCTGCCGCCTCTGCCCCCGACCAGCCTTGAACTGCATTCAATACAGAATCAACACAGTCCATGTGCTGTTCTAAAAACAGCAGTTCACCCAACAGACCTTTTCGTACGCGTTCATCCATAAGCCCGCTCTTTTGCAATTCAAGCAACCTGCTCCATTGTCTGTAACGGCTTATGACCAAAGCCAGCGCTTCCTTTTCATCTGTAGCCGTACGCGAGTACTCAATAATGTCGCAGCAAAGG
Organism: Sodalis sp. RH15; assembly: GCF_047324255.1. NCBI lineage: Bacteria > Pseudomonadati > Pseudomonadota > Gammaproteobacteria > Enterobacterales > Bruguierivoracaceae > Sodalis > Sodalis sp. RH15. Next base: position 5,240,772 of record NZ_CP178738.1, on the reverse strand, counting down.
ATTGCAAAGACATCTTGCTGTTCATCTCGCAAAAGTTCAATTGTAAGGGTCCAACGGTTATCTGTTTCGCGGCGACGACGGCTTACAGCCATTGACTTAGAGGATTCAAAAGTATTAATCGCAGTATTGCAGACAAGCAGCAGTGTTCGCTGACTGATAGACTGATAGCCAATGTGCCATTCAAACGGATGCTGGATATCAATCTGCAAGAACCCGCCATCCTTGTAGCTGATGCTGTCCCATTGCTGTTGGAGAATTTCAGGTGTTATTTTCATTCGTCCTCATTCTCATCGAAGTCATAGTAATTGCGAAACTCAACAAGATTAACCATATAATTTGCTGTTTTCTCTCCGCCGATAGCAGGAATACCGATCCCCAAGGCAAAAAGATAATCTGGCACTTGTACACCTTTTTCAATCTGGCTACGGAAATTCCCTTGGGGATCAGTTTTAATTTTGTCGACAGCAATAACGTGTAATATTAATATTGGGTTTCGCTGAATACTGAGATACGCTTTGTCCGGAATATGACGCGCATTGGGTTTTATCATTTTAAAGTTGTTTTCAGCAGTCTTCTTTTCTTCCTCAGTTAATCCGATTTTTGCTGCGCCGCCGGAACCGACACGTACTTTTGTACCACTGATGCTAATCTGCCCGTTTGTTGCCTTTACAGCACGTGATTCCGGCCTTATTACCAAAATTTCATATCCGTAGCTTAGTTTATAGCCTTCATTTTCGCTGCCTTCTGCAATGAAGACATCCCAATCACCCAGATCAGCATCATCTCTTACAAAATCTGCAAGTGCAGCACCTTGAAAATTAAGCTGCCATGTGTGGGTTTTGAACTCGCGAAGAAGTTGTTCGACTTCATCTTTTTTAATGCCCGTCCAAAAGAAGCGGGCATCTTCTCGCTGAATTCGCTGTCCAATATCAGGTAAACGATTTATGAAATCCTTAAAAATTTCCTCATTCAAGGTTAAAGAAGTGGGATCGGCTTTTAAACGAGGGGTTTCAAGCAACCGGCCTGACACTGTAATTGGGCGCTTAACGAGTGTGGCCGCCCGCATCTTATTTTTCGCGGTAACTATTAGGGAAGCCGGGTCTTGACGAACCTTTAGACCAAAATCCATTGGGGTAAGGTTTGCATTTTTCATCAGTGCTATTTCAAGCTTCAACTCTTCTGTTGCGGCTGTTATATATCCATACCAGTCAATCGCCTCTACACTAATCCAGATTTTGAATAAATCGGCGTAGTCAGGACGGTAACCAAACCATCTACCCATTTGGAGCAGTGTATCGTACATAAGGGAACGACGATAAAAGTAGCTGACACATAAGCCTTCTAACGTCAATCCACGGGATAAACTGTTTCCGCCAACAGCGATGACACGCAATCCGTCATGCTTGTGGTTGAAGTAATCGAGGCTGGTTGCTCCGCTTTGTTGGTTGACCGCTCTTACATCAATAGGGGCGACCGCTTTGAATAAATAGTGTGATAAAAACTGATACCACGGCATCGGGCTTTCCGGCTTACCTGCTTTTTTGGCAAGCTCATGCTTTTCCCAGACCGCCTTGAGATAGGCAATGCTGGGAATCTGGTCGCTTTCAGGCTCGGATAAACCTGCATAGTTTTGTAAATCCGAACGCATCTGAATTACCCATTCTGTAGCCAAATCACGGATTTGATTTTGAACATCGGTGAAACGACTGACATGAATCATCATGGAACGATGCTTATGATCATCGCCTCTGATATCGCGTATTCCATTGACCAGCAGAAAATATGCCATTGCCTCCTTCATGCTGGGCGGCAACTCCGTTACAATATGCCCCTTTCGATGAGTGAACGGGAAAAAGGCATTCATTTCTATTGGGTAAATCGGCTCAAGAACAACATCCTTATATCTTGCCGGGGTTTCCTCATCGCTGCCAAATATATCTTCCGCCCCGATATAATCGGTCGGTGGCGAAAGTGCATAAATGAAGTCCCGTGGAAACAAATCGTCCCCGATCATTTCATCGACACTGTCCGGGTCAATGAATATGTTGGCATATGGAGTTGCCGTAATGCCAAGATAAGAAGCCTGTCGAAATAGTTTTAGCAAATCACGAATCGCCTTATTGATAGCGGTCGGGTCTTTTTCGGGATCGTTCGTGTTCACTGATGCGTTATCGGCTTCATCATCAATAAGAAGGAGCGACTTATTGATTGCGCCTCTAGCATCAGCATTATTGCTTTTCAGCCAGCGGATAAGGTTGTTGAGGATGCTCTTGTTCTTTTTGATAACAAAGACAACTGTAGTGTTCACACTTTGCAATGAGAGTCTTAGTTGGCGCAATATGTTCTTATCAAAGTCTTTTACAACTGAGGTGAAGGATTCTATTCTTTTTTCCTGTCCGTACTTGCCTACGCCAACAGGAATGTTCTCAATGTCGCGTTTTGGGTCCAAGAGATACTCACTCTTCCTTCCTGAAAATTCCGCATCAATACGTTCCTGTGTTTGCTGGCGCAGATTTTCCATCATACCAGCAAGAATAATGATAACATTGTAGCCCGTGTCAGCGGCTTTGTTGCATATGGCAGTGTAGTTGGCAGTCTTTCCAGACTGCACATCCCCCAGCACCAGACCTCTTCGCTGGAAAGATTCATCGCTTTGGGGGTCACCTAATAAGTCAACGATTTCGTCAGATACGCGGTCAAGACTGCCGGTTACGCGTGAATTCCACCCCTTGACTTCTTCAAGATATGTCTTATACCGCTTCCAGAAGAAAAAATCTAAATCGGCACGTCTTGCCGGAAGCCATGATTGATGCGGGCGTTTATTGTCAGTGATGGCGATGCCCAAATCCATCTGTACGACAACTTTTGCCATGAGTTTGCGCCTGATTTCTGCGAACTCATCGTCGCTGAGAGGATACAGTGGTTGAAGCAACCGGCGGATTTCTACCGCCATCTCTTCAAACTGGGCTTCGGTTGGTGGATAGTCTGGGTATTCTTTGTTAATGCTGGAAGAAATAATGCCTTCCAACTGCTCAACATTAGTTGCTGTCATACGGGCTTCCTTCTCTATAGCGTTCTATGAGTTTTGGATAATTCACAAATGGTACAGAAACTGCAAGTCGCTCCAACAGCTCCATTTTTCCTGTAGGTGTCGAAATTTGTTCAAGCAGGCCACGCAATATGATATCAACTTCCTGCACGGTTATTTCAATATCATTTTCAATCTGCTTGTCAGAAGTCAAGTCTAAATACAACTGATTGAGGGGTATTCCCGCCTCAATTGATTTCAGTAAGTTTTCGATACAACGCTTAACCTGTGGTGTTGCCTCTGCAAATGTTTCAACTAATGGATGGTCGCGATTTATTCCGTAGTAGTAGCCGCCATGTTTTCCTCTGAACCGCTGCCAAATATGTACAATGGAGTCGTTGGTTTCACGCTTGCCACGAAACTCCCATGTGCGTTTACTTTTGCCTGCTAGACGCTCAATAATTGATGCCAGATTGTTGCGCACTATTTCTGGCGGGACAGCAGTGGATTTTTTGATATCAAGTGTCCAGAGATTGTCTAGTTCATTAGGTATATCGACTTGAACACGAGCCAGCTTGGAAAGCTCGCCCTGCCGCATCATACGGAACCAAGTGCCCCAAACCAGTAATCGTTTATTTCGATAAATATAGAAGCCCTGGCTTTTTCTGAGACCTTCCTTGCCTCCAAGTGCAGTAATTTCTGCATTAGATAAATCTGAGATATGCGGAAGAATATATGGGCGGATTGTCACTTTTGAGCCTTCGATATATATGGACTCATCTGACATCACTTGTGTGTTCCGCCACAAGAGGAATGGATCTGCCGGCTCAATGGGGATGTTATTCATCCTTATCTGCATCTTTTTCAACCCCGTTTCACCGCTGATATAGCGGTGAAAGACCAAGGAAAGGTGCACCCGCATTTCATCCATCTTTTTTCCCATTGAGCGTTCAAAGTCAAGTTCTCCAACCTTGAGCTTGTCAAGGTTCTGCCACACTACAAGTGTGCCGGATTCTATTGCTTTCAAACTGTCAATACGAGGGATTTGATTGATTTCGTCTTCCGATTCAAGGACTAACAGCGACCAGTCTCCGGAAGCAATAACATGGTCAATATCCCAGCGTCTGGCCTCAATGTGGCCGTGATTTTTGCTGACTACAGTTAAGGTTCGGCACTGAGAAAGTGATGCCGTTTTTAAACCAAGGCCAAAACGTCCTAGATCATTTGCGGACCGTTTCTCATTCGGGTTTTGGCTACCGTAGCGCATAGCAGTATTAAGTTCTTCCGCAGTCATCCCACAGCCATCGTCCATAATAGCGATATATGAATCTCCAATCGGGTAGAAGAAAATGCCAATGCATAAAGCTAGTGCTGAGATGCTGTTGTCAATAACGTCAGCAATTGCTGCTTCTAGTGTATAGCCAATGGCACGGGTTGATTCGATCAGTGTCGGGGCATACGGCGGCAACAAGATGCTCTTCATGCAAAAATCCTTCATATCGGATTGAAATATCAATTCTTTCTAATATATAAATAAATTGCAACTTTGAATGTTAGTATCGGATAAAATCGGACGTTCCGTGGATTTACGGTAGAGTCCGTTAAAATGGTGTAAATTCAGTGCCAGCTTTCCGGCACGGTAATTAGCCTGTTATAAGCTGACTGGTCGCGCTTCGATTAAATCATTTTCAGCGGATTGTCCTATCTCCGCCATGCCATGCCATGCTGTGCTGGGCAGGTAGCTGTTCTGCAACCCCATTCCTCATTCTGCTCCGTCAGCACCTCACCCAGAAGCCGCATTATATCCTCTTTTTTGTTGGGGAAGGTACCCACCACGTCAGTCTGCCGTTTCGCTTTCTTGTTGAATCGTTCCAGCATGTTCGTAGAGTGGATTTTTACCCGGTGTGCTTTCGGGAAAGCGAAGTACGCCAACACATCCGCTTCGGCCTCATCCATCATTTCTGTGACCGACGGGAAACTCTTTTCCAACTGGTCGGCGACCCTCCTTCAGGTGGTATGAGCGCTTTTCTCGCCCGGCTACACGGACACTTGCTGCAACACAGCATGCACCACCGACAGATTAGCCTTGTTCACCCGCCACATGACGTTGCGCATGAAGTGTACCCGGAAACGCTGCCAATTGGCGCAGGACTCCTGCTGTATCGTTGATTTCAGACCATTGTGCGAGTCGGAGATAATCAGCTTCACGCTCTGAAGACCTCGCTCCTTCAGGCCCGGCGGGAAGCTCAGCCAGAACGATTTGGCTTCCGATTCGCCGATATCCATCCCGATAATCTCCCAGCATCCGTCCTAGTTATCCATTTCACCGCTACGGAGTAAAGGGCGCTACGTCAAGGTATGCAGGGGCAAATTTTTTCTCCTGTGTGCTTTTCGTTTCCATATCTGCTGCCGGTTAATCGTTTCCCAACACAACCCGTCCCGCAAGGGTAAATGGCACGCATTCTGCGCCCTTGCTGGTCGGAACGATGTCGGGAAAGCGAACCGTCAGGCGATACGAAGACGAAAATCACACCACTGACGGAGAAAAAACCATGTCCATTTCCCTGCATACCCAGACCAGCGCCCCTAACACCGCAACGGCGACCAGCGTATCCCCGCTGGAGCAGTCAGGCTCCTCAAAAACGAAATTTTCCAAAGTCAGAACCGATATTTATCAGACCGTCACCGACAGCATCATTACGGCACTGGAAGCTGGTGTTAAACCATGGACGTGCCCGTGCCCGTGCCCGTGGCAGCGCGTAGCGGGTATGTCCGGCTTGCCTTCTAATTACGCCACCGGTGCAGCTTATAGCGGGATGAATATCATGCTGTTGTGGTGCAGTGCTTCAAAACAGGGATTCAATGATTCCCGCTGGATGACATACAAACAGGCGCAAGCGGCAAGGGGGCAGGTTCGCGAGGGAGAGCGCGGCACGACAGCCATTTTCTACTCGACCCTTGAGAAGGAAAACGACGAAGGCGGGATCGAACATATTCCGATGCTGAAAACGTTCACGGTGTTTAATGTTGAACAGATTGACGGTCTGCCCTTGGCAACTGAGACAGTCAGCCCCGCCGAGACGTTCAATCCACTACCGCAGGCTGAAAATCTGTTCCGGAGCAGTGGCGCCAACATAATAGAAAAAGGAAAAAACGCCTTTTTCAGGCCGTCAACTGATGAAATCTGGCTGCCGGAGCGCCGCCTTTTTTCTGACGCTGCCAATTTTTAAGCAACTGGTTTGCATGAACTAGTCCATTGGAGCGGTGCAAAAAATCGTCTGAACCGTGAAATGAAAGGGAGGTTTGGTAGTGAGGATTATGCATTTGAAGAGTTGTGCGCTGAGCTGGGAAGCGCTTTTCTGATGGCTGATTTAGGGATTGCCGGAGAGGTTCAGCATGAGAGCTATATCGCTTCCTGGCTGAAAGCGTTGAAAAACGACAAACGCTATATTTTCAAAGCCGCCAGCGCGGCATCGAAAGCGCATCGTTATTTGATGGAGAAGGTTTGAACGGAAATAGAGGAAACCGCAAAGGAATGCGGCTTTAATCATACATTCACATTCCGGATTATCGGTACTTATTGTATTTTCTGGTGACGGGAGATATATCGCCCTTTTACTGAAAACCGTTTAAGGGCGTTTAAACACCCCAGAACATGAGATTGATAGCATTTTTGATTTCATCGGCACAAGGGCTTACATCCGCAATAATTTCACCGGTGACCTCAACGGAAACGCTTGATAATTCAGTTGTTATCAGTCGGTGATTCTCGCCGTCGATGCGGATCAGGGGGAACAAGGTTTTATTCACTTTTTCAGACAGGTGATGCGATGCTATCAGCGGGATGACCATTCGCCGCCCTGGTGTATCGACAATATCACTTTGCACATCGACAAACATTTTGTAATGGCTTGCCCGCTTATACTGATAAACAGTGAATTGCATGATCACCAGTTCCTGTTTTCATCGGCGAAAGAGCCATTCTGTGCGATAAATCTGGCGACTTCCTCCATCCCTTCGTGGTTCTCTTTCTTCCACTCCTCAGCCTTTATGCGACGGGCTTCCTTGCCGATAACTTCATTCACCAGACCAGAAATATTGACTCCGGCAGCATTCAGAACCTGATAATTGTCTTTGTCCACGGTAACGCTGACTCTGTGTTTCATAGTCGTGTTCCTCTTCTGTGCATACTGTGAGTATATACCTTAAAAGATTACTCATCAATTCAATAAACCATGCGGCAGGCTTACCGTATAGGTAAACCTGCCAGCACAAAAAGCACTGGCTTAAGCGTAGTGATGCAGCTCCAGTTGGTGCAGTTCGGCGAGGGTATAGACACGAAAAACATGACGGTGGCGCGCTTCCAGCGGAATATGCTGATGGTTAACGATGACGTGTTTTATACTTGCGAATAGCAGTTCAATGGCACGTTTTTTCTGTTGATCGGGCACGAGATAAAAAACGTAAATCCAGTATTTATTGGTGCGCGCCAGCAGGTGGCTGGCAATGATCGACTGGTAACGGGCTTTGGTTTTCAGGTGGCGTTCGGTTTCGACCGCGATGACTTTTCCGTCCGGGAGTGTTACCAGCCCGTCAGGTCTGTGTTTGACCTCATACTGGCTGAGGAAGGCAGTGCGATCGCCGTTTATCCACCCAGAAGCGCCTTTTTTCTCAAGGATGATCCGTGCTAACTGGTTATCAAGATGATGTTCCAGCGTCCAGCCGGTGATTTTTGAGGGTTCAAACCGCGCCGGGAAAATGGCATCATCCGTGGTTAAAACGACGGCCAGTCCATCACTGGTTATTCCCCACAATGAAATTTTCATCGTCCGCGATTCAAGTACATGTTTTTGTATTAACCCCATTCCCTCGACTTTTAACAGTAGCGAATAGAGTGACTTGTGATCCCTGAAGCCGAAAAGCAGCATCAGCGTTTTAAAATCGCTGTAGGTTTCTTCTTTCAGGAAATTCAGCAGTCTCTTTATTTTCTCGCTATTGCGTGCGGTGCGCTCGTTATGCGTTGCGATAAGCATTTAGCCTCCTAAAAATCGAGAAGGGAGAGTTTTTCTTCTTCGTCAGGCATCGGCTTTGTGGCTTTATTATCTTCATCCGTGAAGAAAAGATCGGGCCGGGTTTCCATTAAATTTAGCGTTGATGCGGGTATAGGCATTTTTTCTTCTTCGCTAAAATCCAGCGAGACTTTTACCGATGCCGCTGACGCGGCAATTTCAGGAGAAACAAAAAAGATCTCTAGTTCGCGCTTTTTTACCTTTATCGGCGAAATCAACGATGCGGATGGAAGTTTTCTGGTGGTGAATATAAAGCTGACAAAATCAGGCAGGTTCAGGATCATATTACTGTCAATAAAGAAACGCTCGGCCTGTCGGATTGTGCGTTCATCATCAATAGTTTCAGTCAGCACGGTATCAGTTTTCGCCTTGCGGACTTCATCATCCACTAATATGGTGCCTGACATTCTCGCCACCCATTCAGCAGTATCGGGGTCCATAACGCGATAAACCAGTTTGAATTTAGCGTTTTCAACGACGGCACCCACAACGGCGTCACCTTTTAAATCTGCCGGGCAGTCTTTTAAATCGGCGACAGATTGATGGGCCATAATAATATGCACACCTTTATCCCGTGCCGCGCCTAATCCCTCCAGCGCCGGTTTTGACAGGTGGTATTTCAGTTCATCGAGAAAGATGGCAATGGGCCGGGGCGTTTCTTTTACCCGATCGCGCCTTTCCGCCAACTGGTAAAGACGTACCAGCAGCATTCGCTGGGCGGTAATAATCTTGCTGTTTCGCATGGAGCCAATGACATAACAGCAGCCACCTTCATCAAATATCTGTTTAAGTGAAAACCCCTTCGGCGCGTTGATGGCATTGAGTAATGCTAGTTCCTCAATCTTACCGAAAAAGGCTTTGATGTTTTCCGCAATACCCTGAACGTAATCACCATTGTAAATGTCGCGGATAGTTGGGTCTGAAAAGTGGCTGACGAATTGCGCCGCCATGCGCGCGGCCTTTCTGTCGTCAATGCGGTAAAAGTCGGATTCTTGCCCTTTCTCCGCCAGGCTGAAACCGGCGACAAAAAGCTCCTCCAGTTCATCCGGGGTAATATCTTCAATCAGGTTTAACTGGTATTGCTGTTTTCGCAGGTCAATTAAGGCAAAGGGTTTGCCTGCATCCTCACAGGCTTTCCGGTAGAGGTGCGGTGCCCATTCATCATCTTTGGGGTCCATAACAAAGATGCCTTCACCGGCCAGGATACTTTGATAAAGTAATATCCCGGTAGCCACCCCTTTACCGGCGCCGGTTGTGCCGATAATATCCGCGTGTTGTCTTTGCCAGTCTTTTAACGGGAGATACATCGGTTGTTTATCCCGGTCCATCCCGATAAAAATACCTTTGCTCAAATCGATATAATCCAGTGGATCATAATGCAACGTTTCCGGCAGCAGTGATTTAACCGTGCGCACATCGGTGCGTAATTCCCGCTCAAGCGTTGACTTTTTAACGAACCGTTTCTTTATTTTGTCCAATTCTGGCATTAATAACCTACGCAGCAGAATATGGAAAATAAGACCCGCTACGGTGAAGACAATCAGCACCGACCATGCCAGGACGGGAATGCTGGCGACTATTCGGCCTTTATAAAACCACTGAAATATCCAGATAACAACCGGGGCCATCGTACCGAAAAGAAAACACAGCATGGCAAAAGCAATAATCAACTTTTGCCAGAACGGGGCTTTTTGCCGTTCATCGCTTTTCATCGACGCGAAAAACGGCATGGTCAGCCCCGATAATAACGCCAGCATCAGTTGATGCTGTTGCATAAAAGCAATGAAGGCCAGCGCGCCATTCACTATCGGTGACAGTGAAACGGCCAGCTTATTTAAGATCATGGTGCCTCCTTCGTCAGCAACTCGCCCCATAGCATCGCCCCATCAATTCGCCCCACGGTGTTGGGCGAAAAGGCGGGGCGAAAGCATGGGGCTCATGAGGTGGTCGCGTTGCGACCATGCGCCGGGAGGCTTACTTCCCGGCCCGAGCGGCGTGCGCCAGTTCACGCGGGCTGGACGCCCTTATGGACTGTCGCATGGGGGTAATGTCGCGGCTGGACGCCGCGCCAAAACCCCCAACGTCAAAGGCGGCACACCGTCGCCCGCTACGCGCGACCACCCCCTTTGAGACGCCGTTTTTCGCCTATTTTTTCTTTTGTCCGTTCCGGCCAAGCGAAAAAATGGGAAAACGCCTTCAAAGAGGGTGGTCGCGCCACGCTACCGGCTTTTGGCCGGAGACTTAGCCGCGACGGTGTGCGGGGCTGACGCCCCCCAAATAAACCGACGCGTGGGCGCGTCTTTTTGCTCGCTAGGGCGGCAAAATTTATTCGGCTCCCCCCGCCAGCTCGGTTCACCTGGGGGTGAACGCTCGCCGGTGGGTTCGGCGACGCAAATTAGCAATTTCTTCGAAATCGAATTTACTCGCCTCACGCCACTTTTAATCCTATGCTGGAGCCTAGGATTAAAAGCCCAAAAACACCGTCTGTGAGTATGGTTATTACCATTACTGGTTGGTGTTTTAGATGCGATGAAATTAACAATCTTGTGAATTGAATTTCAACGCTGAGTTCGGTAGTAATGAAAATATTATAGCCTGCGATTTGAAATTTTATGGATAGATATAATTCAGTGCGGTTGAAAAATTTACGCTGATGAAATGTGAATTATGGCAGCGTAATTATATATTGAAGAAACAATTAGCCTCAAAGTAATAACTTGGATACCTATTCCTGTGCCGGAATTAATAATTAATATAGTAGGGTCAGCAGTCACATCTAAGGCTGTTGCACGAAGATCTCACCTTCGGTCAATATCTCTGGCTTTGAGTGATGATAAAGTCATTGTGGTAATGTGATATTTCTTGAAGATCATTTGATTTTTGCCACACATGTAATATTGTCCTGACATTCTATGATGCAAATTCTTTTAGCGCTTTATTTTATGATATCCACGAAGTTCTTATATTGGCTGTTTTTATCATATCCTTTTATTTAAAATGCGCCTTTACTCTTTTATGTTATTAGCATTATATTATCGGCAAATGCTCAGGTGCGTTTGTAAGCATCACTCCAGCACCTATGCGGCTTAATTCGGTGCAAGGGGCAGGGCGGTGCCGGATTTTACTTTGCTCATGACCACCCAGGTAGTAAAACTACGTACGTTCTGTTCGGCCATTATGACCTCTTGCGTAAAACGTTCATAATCCCGCAGGTCGCGACAGACCACCGTTAAAATAAAGTCATACTCCCCGGTGACGTAATAACACTGTTGGACTTGTGCTTGCTTAAGCATCGCTTGTTTGAAAGATTTGATCTGTTCGTTGCGTTCTTCAAGCAAATCGATACCCACCAGGCAAGTCACGGGGTAGCCGAGAGCGTGAGGGTTCAGTGTAGCGGTTTCCTGCTCAATGATGCCATCCGTGCGCATCCGTTTAAGCCGCCGTTGCACCGCAGCAGCCGACAGTCCAACCTCTTCACCGATGCTTTGCGCAATATGGCGGGTATCGCGTTGATAACGCGCCAAGATACGGCGGTCGAACTCGTCGATAGCGGTTATGCTGTGGCTCTGTTGCGGTTTAGCCGCTTTTTTATCGCTCATTTATCCGTTAGTCCGCAAGAAAGTGCCTGAATATGCCGTCACCAGGCGCTGCAACGCCGTTAAACTACGTTAACACTAACGGCAGAGGGGGAAAAGATGTCCAGAGTGCTCACCATTATCACCGACAACGCGCCGGGATTGCATGGCATTGCCGGTCCGGTCATTGATTTCGATTCCGAACTGCGGCGGATTATCGGCGATTTGCAGGCCACGCTGGCGGATTTTCGCCTGGGGGCTGGTTTTGGCCGGGCGATGGCCGCGCCGCAGGTTGATATCCCGCTGCGGATTATCGTGCTGCAACTGGGCGCCCGTCCTTTTGCCATGATAAATCCCCGTATTTTATGGCGCAGCGACGCTATGCAGGAAGTCTGGGATGATTGCCTGAGCGTACCGGAGGCGATCGTCAGGGTGCTGCGTCATATGAGCATCAGCGTGGCATGGCAAGACGAACAGGGTTTCTCTCATCAATGGGATAAGCTGCCGCCGGATATGTCGGAACTGATCCAACATGAAATCGATCACCTCGACGGCATCTTGATGACCGACCGGGCGATAGGTGCCGATGCCATCCGACCCATAGCCGAACGTTCAGCCCTGATCGACGGACAGCGGCCCGCGCACCGGCTCAGCCTGGACCATATTCGCCAGGCGCCCAATGCCATCGACCCGGTATTCCTTAATTCGCCGCAGTACGAATGCCCCCAGTTATCGGCTCTGCTCGGGCGCGCCGTATGGCTCAAAGTGGAAACGCTTAATCCACTGCGCTGTTTTAAAGGGCGTGGCGCGGGCCTGGTTATCGCCGGCGCGCTCGCCCGCGGCGAATCGCGACCGCTGGTCTGCGCCAGTGCGGGCAATTGGGGTCTAGCGCTGGCGTACTATTGCCATAAGGCCAGCCTGCCGTTGACGGTGTTTGCCGCACAAAATGCCAACCCGCTGAAAATTGAGGCCATTGCCGCCTACGGCGCCGATATCAGGCAGGTCGGCGCCGATTTTGATAGCGCCAAGGAACAGGGCCAGCGATATAGCGCCAGTATAGGCGGCTGGTTTATCGAAGACGGCCTAGAGCCGGAAGTAAGCGAAGGGGCCGGTACTATCGGTCTTGAGCTGTTGTCAGCCTGTGTTCCGTTCCGTGCAATCTATATCCCGGTCGGCAACGGTGCGTTGGTTGGCGGTGTGGCACGCTGGATCAAGGCATCGGCGCCGGATATCCGCATTATCGGCGTGTGTCCGCGCGGCGCTGACGCTATGTACCAAAGCTGGCTGACTCATCAGGTGGTGATCGGCGGGGCGGTAAATACCCAGGCCGACGGCCTGGCGGTGCGCGTGCCGGTGCCGCAGGCGCTGGAAGATATGCGCGATTTGGTAGACGAAATGATATTGGTGGAGGAAGAGCAGATAGCCGTGGCGACACGTTATGCGCTTAAATATGCTGGGCTTATCCTGGAGCCTTCCGGCGCGGTATCCCTGGCTGGTATTTTGTCACATTTCCCAGGGGAGCCAGCGGTATGCCCCTGCCCGGTCGCTGCTATTCTGACCGGAGCGAATATAGCATGTGACTAAGCGTCATTATCTGACAATATTTTTGTATATCAAACCGCATGGGGGCCAACTTTCTCACTGGCAATCAAACCGAGATCCCTAATGTGTGCCGTCGGCGAAACTATTGTGATAATGCCGTAGCCGAATTGTCCGTTAAAAAAAAGTCGTGGCGATATCCGGCAATGTAAGATGAATATTGTACAACTTGTTAAAGTACCTTTTTTTGAGGTTAAAAATGGCCAAGTTTGCGGCTTTATCTGTTGAACGTCATCGCTATCAGGTTTTGGCGATTTTTTGGTGGTGCTATCGACTCTTCTTTATGTCATTGGATATTCAATATCCAAAGTAATGGTAACATCGTATGGATTCCCAGCCATACAGGTCACTTTCTTGAGATGTAGCATTGTGCTTATAAGTGGACTGCCATTAACCCTGGCAGCCTCAACCGGAATTACCTGGCGTCGAATCTGGTTATTGTTCGTTCCTTGGAACAAAGAGCGGCGGCTGCGGCGATATTAGGCGCACTCATCCATGAACTCAAAGCGGCAAAAAACTATCAATCGATAGTTAAAGTTGATTGTATTCGACTGTTTTTCAGACAATTATATACTTGAGAGATACAGCCTATTCCTCGCCGGTTACAGTGGGGGGAACAGTCATCCACACGGCCGCTTAGTGAGTACGCTCGGCGTATGAGCGTTCTTACCCGGCCTGTACCTGTACCCGGTGAAAGCTATCAGAAAATGCAAAACGAGAGGGGCTGATTCGATGTTTTACATGGCTGAAAGAAAGGATATTGACACCATCGCAGAAATTGTTAGGGAGACCATATCCTCTACTTATCCGAAATATTATCCAGATGGCGTGGTTGAATTTTTTTTGAATTATCATTCTACTGACAGTATCAGGGATGCCGTTGATGCTGGAGGGGTTTATATTCTCACCGCTCAAGGAAAAGCAGTCGCCACAGGGAGCATAAAAGATAATGAAATATGCAGGCTGTTTGTTTTACCATTATTTCAGGGTAAAAGACTGGGCAGTTACATGATGGACAAGCTTGAGACACTCATGATGGACAAGCTTGAGACACTGGTGTTCGGTTACAGTAACGAAATCAGACTGGATGCATCTTTACCTGCCTGTGGTATGTATCTCAAGAGGGGCTATAAGCCCGTTTCTTTTGAGTCGGTTCTGACCACATATGACCATCGGCTTTGCTATTTTATTTTAAAAAAAACAAAAGATAACTGATCCGGCGACTAAGGAAACCGGAAGCTAGAATCCTTTAGCGAGAACGACACACCATTCATGCGCTGCGCGATAACGCTTTCAGGGGGGCTTGATCACGAGCATGAGAAGCGCCAGTCAATTCAGCGTTTCGTCAAACCGCCATCGACAAAGTACTGGCTACCGGTGACAAATGAGGCGTCGTCCGACAGCAGAAAGAGGCCGACAGCCGCCGCCTCTTCAGCCGAACCCACCCGCGCCAGCGATAATCGATTTACCACATCGGCTTCAAACTCTCTTCGGAAGTTGTCGCTCATGAAATTCCGAAAATTCGTGTCGATGGGGCCGGGCACCAACGTATTAACGCGGATACCGCGCTGACCCAGCGCTGATGCCCAACAACGAACAAGCGATATCAATGCGCCTTTGGCTGCCGCATACAAGCTTGCCATCGCTGCGCCTTCATAGGCCGATGTCGACGCGGTGACGACGACGGATGCCCCATTATTGAGATGGTCGGCTAACTTTGCCAACTGGAGCACGGGACCTCGTACATTAGCCGCCATCAACGCATCAAATGCGGCGGCGTCTATGTGCTCAAACTTGCCGACCGTGGCATATCCCGCATTAAGCCAGAGTCCATCAATTCGCCCATGTTCGCGGATTTCGTACGCCAATGCGTCAGCGGCAGTTGGATCTGACGCATCGTTCTGGAAAACCACCGATCCATCGGGCAACAGAGTACGCAACTTTTCAAGCCGTTCAGGATCGCGTCCCGTGGCTATGATCGAACCTCCTTCACCCGCAATGCGTTTAACTCCCGCCAGACCAATACCGCTGGTGGCGCCAGTGACAAGGATTCGTTTTCCAGAGAACCTGTTCATTTTTTGTTTCCCGCTTTGTGAAGTCTCTACCGGGAATGGTAAACCTTGTTCTTTTGTTTGATAATAACCTTTATATCAATCGAACTGTTTGAGAATTCAAGCATAATGCGCGGTAGCGAATACGCAGAACTCAGGGCTTTTGCGGCAGTTGTTGAGCATGGCAGTTTTTCCAAGGCTGCGGCCCATCTCGGTATCACTTCCTCGACGTTAAGCCTCACTATCCGCAAGCTTGAAGAGCGTCTGGGGGTTCGTCTGCTCCATAGGACAACGCGCAGCGTGGCGGTGAGTGATGCGGGGTTACGAATGATGCAACGGCTGGGACCTGCGCTGGAAGAGCTGGAAGGTGCAGTGACCGATGCGGTTCAGGAGGCAGATCGCCCGTCTGGCCTACTGCGGCTTAACGTTGCGAGAGTGGCTGCAATACACTACCTGGCGCCAATATTAGGCGGCTTTCTTAGCGCTTTCCCGGATATCACCGTGGATGTGGTGACTGATGACCGGCTGATTGATATCGTGGCCGAACGTTTCGATGCCGGGATACGGCTTGGGGAAAAGCTGCATCGTGATATGGTGGCTGTCAGGCTCAGCGGCGATCTGGAAATGAAAGTCGTTGCCAGCCCTGCTTATATAGCGAAGGCAGGGTATCCACGCAAACCGCAGGATCTGGTTCGTCACCGGTGTCTGACTTATCGCCGTCCAAGCGACAACAGCGTTTACCGGTGGGAATTCCAGCGTCAGAGTGAACAACTGGAAGTGAACGTCAAGGGTGCGCTGATTGTCGATGAACCGGCGATGCTTACTCAAATCGCACTGGATGGTGCAGGAATAGCGTATCAGTTTGCCCACCAGGTCGATCCCTTTCTGGAAAATGGACAACTGATACAACTTTTAAAAGACTGGACGCCCGCTTTCCCTGGTTTTTATGTGTACTACACCAGCCGCCGGCAAATGATCCCACCATTACGGGCATTTCTTGATTTTTTGGCAAAGCGTTCCATCTCATAGCCTTGACGTCATAATCAGCTCACCCGGCAAACGTGCCGGTAATTGATCAACTGCGTATACGGCCAAATTTATTAATAATCTGGCCGATAATTGCCGTGTCGGCTGACTGACATTCGAGCAAAAAGGCTTTACGGGCATCAGCAGTATGGCTGGGGAGAAAACCGTGTTTGTTCTTTTTCACGATATTAAAGAAAGAACGTTCAGCAGAGCTGCATTCTTTTCCTCCGTCATTACCCGTTGTTTTCCCATACATGCACAAGACCACTTCACAGGCATCGGCAGCCATCGCAGAGGATGCAAATAACGAAGCAATACACAGAAAAAAAGCAGGTAGCATGATCGATTTCATGTTAATTACCTCTGAGTGGGAATGGACTATTGAATCGACGGGAGGGGTTATCTGGATAAGCTGGGGTGTATATGGTGTTACCGATAAAACTCAATATCTGTTGTATTACATGTTAGGCAATTATTCAGTTTTGGCAGGAAGGTAATGGCGCCGGAGTAACCGTTTTTTTGTAGCCAAGCTTTCGCCCTGAAATAACGTACACCATCCGGTGCGTTAACGATAACCTGACTGGAATGGACAACGGCGTACCAGAGATTGGGCGGGTAAACCGCATCAGGGTTGAGTGTCATTTTTATTGACCAGTGGTCATCGACTGTGTGAGACGGCAAAATAACCCGGTTCTCTGACCACTGTGGACGTGTCGTATTCATTTCCACACCGGGTTTATTCCATTCGGGCTGAACAGGCTCCGGTGGGGATGAACAGCCAGAAAGAATAGCTATCATCACGCTGATTAAAAACAGGTCAATCGTTCGCATCGTTTAAGGTCTCCTTCATTTTATCCAGGTGAAGATATTTGTAATAGATATCACCCATCCGGCGGATATCGCCGTGAATATCAATGCTGACGATAATATCCACGCTTTTAAGCACCTTGCGCAGCAGCACCGCAAACGGAATATTCTGGCAATCAGGGTTCTCAAAGCAGCGGTCAATAATGCCTTCAATACAGTCTTGCGGGCTGCCCGCGTGCAGGGAGGTGATAAGTCCTTCATGACCTGAACCGATGATTTTCAGCGCGTCCCAGGCTTCCCTGCCACGAATTTCCGCCAGCAGAATGCGGTCCGGGTTCATCCGGTAATTGGCCCGGATAAGCCTGCCGGGTGTGACGATGGCATCATCCCCGGCGTCCGCCGGATAAAACAGGTGAACATAATTGGCGTGGTGGTAAAACCGGATTTCGGGGTTGTCTTCAATGGTGATGAGTCTCAAGTGTTGCGGTATATAATGTAGCAGCGTTTTCATATAGGTGGTTTTGCCTGACCCGGTCTCACCGACAATAAACAGCGTCTTACCGTACTCAACGGCCTTTTCGATAAAGCGGGGGATATCCCCGCTGGTATAATATCGGGCCAGTTCATCATCCTTACTTTCAGTCCGCTCTTTACCTGTCACCCGGTTATAAAAACCGGCATCAATCCAGGACTGATGCGTTTTCTGTTCGAATGACGGGTTGCGCAGCGTGATGGAGACCGTATCACGCTCACAGGCCGGGGGAATAACGGCCTGAATCCTTTCACCGGATTCAAGGGTGGCGGAAAGAATGGGCGACGTGTCATCCACATTGTCCTCATTCCAGGAAGCCAGTGCTTTAGCAAAGGCATGACACTGACGCAGCGTGACCGGGGAATCGTGCATCTGCCATTTTCCGCGAATTTTGGTGTGGATCTCGCCGGGGCGGTTAATGGCAATGTCGGTCAGACCCTCTATTGGCAGGAAATCACCGAAAAGCTGATTTTTCATAAAATCAAGAGACAGGTTTTCAGTTGTCATATACCCCTCTCTGTTTCATGCGCAGTTGATAGACAGAGGAAAAATCAATATCGGTGCCGGTCATGATGCTGATAATGTCGCCCTGGTTCAGATACATGGTGGGTGGAATATTGATGCTGTTTTCTAGCGTCGTTTTCGCCATTTCCGACGCGGCTGCACGGGTGTTTTCGGTATAGTCGGTGTTGCGGTCTTTTCCCGGTGCCGAATCCGCCGCTGCCGCAGCCACATCCTGCACGGTGCTCAGCATCAGGGCGTTACCGAAACGCGCCCAGAAATGGGTATCAATCCAGCCTGAAATACCCGCTTCACCCAGTGGGCCGGTGGCCCCGGTATCCGTGAGCGGAATTTGCAGGCTGCCGGGCTCCGGCGTGCGTAACTCCGTCCAGATGACAAACATCCTGCTGCGCCCGTGTTGCAACGCCCCGGCGCGGTATATTCCTCTGGCGACGGTGCCCGCCGGGATCAACTTCACATGATTGCTGGCGCTGTAGACATCCTCGCTGATAAGGCACGAAATCGCACCGCCCACATCGGAGACAAACCGCCGCATCATTGAGCAGGGGATGTAGCGGTCAACCGGGATGTAGAGATCAGGATCGAGGTTCAGCCGCCTGACGCCAGTGACCTTAGCCACCCCAGGATTTTCATTGTTGCCGCTGGTAACGGAGGCGGCTGTCGGACCGCCGGTCGCTCCCGCTCTGTCGCGCGCTTCGCTTCGGGTGGTTCGCGTGTTGCCTCGCTGCGCGGTCCCGGTGGCGTTGCTCAGCCCGTCAGCCAGCGCCGTCGCCTTGTTCAACGTGGGCGGTTCCGGTGTTGAGAATGGCGCGGCGATTTGCGCCTGACCCTTGTCCGCCGTCGTTTCCCGCGTGTTCTGTCCGAACAGACCGAACGGATTGCTGTCCATGCCGAGATTGGTTCGTACATGTTGTCCCGCGCTGGTCGAAGGCGGTGGCGCGGCGTCGGCTTCCTTTTCGTCACCTTTTTTCAGCGCCCCGAGCAAGCGATCGCCGCCAAGCGCCAGTGCGATCAGTAAGGCCAGGCTAACCAGGCAGACCAGCAGCGTCCGGCGACCGGACGCTTTTCGAAAGCGGGTCACTTCGGGCTGACCGGGAGGCGCTTTTTGTTCCAACTCCGGACTCGCCATCGCCAACCGGGCGCGCTCGCGGGCCTCTGACTCCAGTTCTGCCGTGGTTTTTTCCGTTGATTCAGGGGAGGATGGGTCTGTCATTTGGCCTCCAGGGTGACGGCGGGTGATACGGTGTCGCCACTGGCGACCGTGGCTTGCCCGTATGCTACGTTTTCAATCCCGACCACGGCATTGCCGTAGCGCAGTACCAGGCGCGGCGACAATGCCCGTACCACCATCACGGTGTAATTGCCCTGACTGACAATTCGGGGAGTGACTGCTTGCTCCTGACCGTTAACCACCAGGAAGGGAGAGGGCAGGATTTTGACCGGTGAAAAACCGATATAGGTAAAGCGGCCATCATCGTAAGTGAAGTCCGGCGCTATGGACGCTGAGCCTGCCGCCACCCGTTTGGTGTAGCGCCAGTTACGCGGTATGGTGGCCTGTTTAAATGCCGTTGCTATCTGCTGCTTTTCCTGCGTTTCGCGCAGCATTTTCAGACCGACGGCGCTGGCGGCGTCTGATTGCCGGCGGGCCTCATCCGGATAGCGATAGCGGATAACAAAGGCCTGCGAGGGTGAGTCGTTATCCAGCACGTTCAGCTCCAGGCTGTAATCACGTTTTGACGTCACGACAAAAAGATTGGTCTTCCAGTCTTTCGCGGTCGGCAGAAAGACCTGACTGATGTTATTGCCGCTGGCATCCGTCACCGGCTGGGTAATGGGGTTCGGGCTGACGCCCACCCGGTTATCACTTTTCGTGACCGTCCAGCCTTTGGGAAAGCCCGCCTGCGCATCAATAACCTCCTCATCATCGTCGAACAATAGCGTGGTGACATAGCCGGGGCGGGTGTTGACGACCGTGGCGTTCTGGCTGTTGTAAAAAACGGTCTGCATTCGGCTGTCCCAGACACTTCCACGCGGTATGGCTGCACCCCAGGCCACGTATGACGCCAGAATAAGGGTAAGGCCCAGACTATTTTTCAGCATCATTCAGTCCTCAGTTCTTTATCGCGCTGGTAGCTGGTGACGATGAAGCCCATAGGGTTCACTTCGCGCTGGCTGTCGGTGAGTTGTTTGCGTGTGAGGTAGCGGTACGTCAGGCGAATATTCCAGACATCCGTTTTGACGGAGTTATCCGCAATGCGGCGAATGGTGCGTCTGATGCGCAATGTCGCCAGATGATCGGGCGCTGTCGCGGATGCATGGACGTTAGAAATAATGTCAATATAAACGACATATTCCGCTTTATTAAAAATGACATCCGGCGCCTGGTCGCTGTTAAACCCGGCCAGATACTCTTTATTCACGCTGTCGCTGTTGAATAACTGCACATCGTCATAATCATGCTGGAGCGAAAAATAGTTATACCCTTCACGGAGCTTGACGTAGTTTGCCGCTAAGGCATGCGACAGCGATTCTTCAGAAGAAATATCCCGCGCTTTTATGCGGGTCATATATTCATAACGTCCGGTCTGTTTATCCACCGACCACAGCTCAATCTCAGTGGTTTTCAGCGGTAACAGGATAATCAGGGCCGCAATGGCCATCGCGGCAAGAATAAAGCCGACCGCCGCCATCAACCAGGCGACTTTCCTGGTGCGCTCATCCTTTTCCAGGATGACGGCTTCAAACGTTCGGGACGTCGCAAGGACTTTTTCTGTTTCAGACATGTTTTGTCAGCTCCTGGATGATGGACGGAGTGTTCACCGGTTGTGGTTCGCCGGATACCGGCGGGAGAGTGTCTTTATGCTGTGCGCAGCCCGTAAGCGTGCACAGCATCAGAAGGAATATGCTGAGTTTCATATCAAGCCCTTTATTTAACGGATGCAGTGGCGTCAGAGTTATCGCCACGACGCGATACGAATGCGGATGTGATGAGCGGGGGAAGAGATTTGGTGTTAACACAGTTTCTAGTTGGGAGCTTAAATCTAATCTTACAATTGGCTCTGGGCCAGGCTGTGTGAAAACCCTGACCAAAAACTGAAGTGCGTGCGTCTATGCAAAATCTGAAATTGATCGACTGGTTAGTTAGAGCTGAATTTTACGTATGAGCGCGGTTTTCAGCTCTGTTTTTGACAGTCTCTGCGACCAAAAACGTTTTCACACAGCCCGTGCCAAAAGCAGACGTTTTAATACAGGGCACTACATGGTCAGCGACTCGAAAGGGCCTAGCTTTTGAGTGGCGATTCAATATAGCTACTTATTGCCAGCTAAATTGTTGCAGGACGACATTTTTAAATGATTCGTCATCCCTTAGCGGAGCTATCAGGCTCAAGTGGGAATTCTGAACTGATTCGGGTCACTCTCAAAATCATTAGTTTGCCCGAAAAATTGCCATCGGACTTGGCGTCCTTACCCGGTCTGGGTTGCTTTTCCCATTCAATTGCCACATTGGGTGGTAGATGCTGTAGCCCCATACGTAACTCTAAGCCAAACGAGTTTGGATCAAATACAGGAATTTGTTGGTGAAGAAACCTTAGATGGCTTCCTTTAATTCGGGTGGGCATTATGACCCCACTCCATCCTACATTCGTCCGGCCAAGCGCGACATACATCAGAACAGTTCTTACCAACCGATCCCACTCCGGATTTGACTTTTAGTCCGCTCCAACCGGGTAGTTACTTGTCGGCAAGCCGGTTTTCAGTGCAAGTAAAATATCCCCTGCCGAAATGTTGCACCTTTCCGAAAGTTTGACGGTGCTCCCATCCAGTGGCAGCGCCAGTTCGGATGCTTAGAATATGACTTTCTTGCAGCAAGATAAAAAGCATAGGGAAATGGTGCATTGTTCTTAAGTGGATGAGGAAGATTAAAAGGGGAGGTGTAATATTTTTTGTGCTTCAGCATAAAAGAAGGCCATTTGCTATAAAGCGCATATTCTTTACTGGATGAATCCCCAGAGGTTACAGTGACTTTAGGATGACGCGTTTTGTTGCCTGTAATTTTTGCCTGAATAATGACGGCACGTTCATCAATCATGCCGCTATATTTACCTGCCTTATCCCGGTGGTGATGATTATAAATAAGTAAGGCATCACCGAGTTCTACTTTTGGTAAGTTTGACGTCGGGGAGTATGCGACTAACGGCTTCTTATCAATCCAGCCCATCTCAACAGCATAATAATGTGAGTACAGACCATCTGTGGTATGTTTATCTGTTATGAAAAACAGTTGGGCAAGCTTACTTAGATAATCGGCGTCAAAGAGAGATGCAAACTAGTGCAACTCATGGTAATTTGTAATTCGATGGGCCTGTCTCTTGAAGTGATTGCGGGCGATCCTGTTGATTGCCATGTCTATCGTTTTTGCCTCACGCATCATAATTTCCTTTGCAATTCAAAAAAATTAACTCATCCTTGATGATTTTCGGCACATCTAATCAAAAAATTTAACGAAATTTACTCTGATTTCAATCCGTGATTAACATACCATATCGGTAGGTCCCTCCGTGCTCATAGCCGCCCTGATCCGATGCGGGCAATTATATGCCAAGAGCAGACTTAGGCAAATGACCAATCTGCATTGACTCTGGTGCTTTTGACTCACCTGATTCACATAGGTGCTCACTTTAGTTCATTTTTTGTGATTACGATCTTTAAAAGCAATTTACATCAATATGTTATTGTGAAAATGTGATGCTTCGGTATTATACTACATTGCGCATATGCTTTCACAAGGTCTTGCAATGTCTTGTGTGAGGGAGTGATTTGTGGGTATGGTAGCACTCCATTGAGGGTTGATTAGTCATGTGCACTTCATTGCTAACTGAGAGATGTATCTAATTCTTGGGACAGGCCATAGTAGCCGCATAAGAAAGGAGCATTTATGAGTGAAAATCCTCTGGGAAATAATGAACTCAAAAAAAAGAATGCGATAAAAGAGCAAATTGCAGAAATTCTTGTGGATTACGAACTTGCTCCTCCCGGAGGGATGAACACAGCACATGTAGGTCGCTGGGTTGAGCAATTCGAGGAAAGCGACCAGCTTTTCGTTCTTGAGCAGACACTAGCGTTACTTCGAAATGCCTATATATGCAGGAATGATTATTTAGAAAAAATCGACGACATTCTTAGTGTTGAGAATAATAGGCGTATAATTCTCGAATCAGCATTTTTTAATATACAGGAAGCTAATCGCGGGACCAGTCAGAGCGATTTATTGGAGCTTTTAGAAACCCAAGCAGAGGAATTCGATGGGTTGGACATAGTTACCCTATCAAGAACTTCCACATGCCAACGCGTTACGCAATTCAATAAGTTCATTTATTTTGATGATGTTTGTTTTTCTGGCAGCAAGGCTTTGAACGATATTTCTTGGGTTGTAGAACACTTTGACCTGAGTGATGTGACTATTCGTGTGTGTTTTCTGGGGACACATAGATATGCTACTTATATGCTAGAGACAACTCTCGCGAGGAGGTTTCAAGGGCGAAATATCATACTCATTATCAAAGAAAAAGGTTTCCTTAAAACACGCGAAAATCGCCTGAAATATTCCTCATCCTCTGAAGTTTTCTGGTTACGCAAAAATGGTATTGTTCTACCTGATTGGATTCAAAATCCAGAAATCTATACCTCTCGTGAAGGCTGTGAACGGACCCATTTTGAGGCAAACGACATCTTCCTTAACATGGCCGACCGCTATCGTTTTGAATACGCCCTAACAAAGGCTGGGTTTTATATACTTCACCAAAGCCAAAATCCCGCGCAGATTCTCAAACCACTGGGCTTTTCAACATTCCCTGGACTCGGGTTCGGTGGAACAATTTTCACCTACCGAAATTGTCCAAATAATACCCCCTTAGCTTTCTGGTGGGGAAGATATGAGCACGATGGGATTCCAAATTGGGCACTAGATTGCTGGTATCCATTGATGCGCAGAACTGGGTATAATCAGTAACTATGGGCTACCGAATTTATCCAAACGATGAGATAGTCAGTTTTAGAAAAACGACTGAAAAATGGGGCGGACTATCTAATATGGCGCGAGGATTTCCGCTGTATGTTAACGACATTCCTATCCAGTCGAGTGAAATCCTCTATCAGGCCTGCCGTTACCCCCACTACCCGAAAATACAGAAAGAAATAATTACCCTCAGCAACCCCTTTGAGGCGAAACAGATAGCCAGATACTATGAGCCGAAAACACGTGACGGCTGGGAAAAAAATCGCGTGTCCATAATGAAATGGTGCGTCCGGGTAAAGCTTTGCCAAAATTGGGACATTTTTTTTCAACTCCTTAACTCCACTGGTGTTGTTAATATTGTTGAACATTCTGAAAAAGACCTTTTCTGGGGGGCTCGCCGCGAATTAGATGGCAGCTTTTACGGGATGAATGTACTTGGGAGAATACTCATGGAAACCAGAGATATAGCAAGAACTCGTGGACAAGAAGGCTTTAAATTAATCCCCGCTCTGCAATTGGATAACTTTCTACTGCTGGATGAACCGATCAAAGATACTTTTGTACACAAACCCGGTCCAGCTTCTGGACATACCATGGAATTGTTTTAGCCAATCTCTATCCCTGCTGCAATGCGATACATGTGTCCAGGCCCCTCCAAAAGCGAACATTGCGGCTAATTTTTCCCCGAATGTTAAACATATACCGTACAGCTTCAGCACACTTTGCCGTACGGGCTGCTATTTCAGCTTGAATTGCCAATGCTGATCTAGATATTTGTCAACTGTCTCTTCTCTGAGTGTTTTTTACACATTATGTCGCTCTTAGCAGCCTGTCAGATCTAGTCCTGCTCTGCTATTGGAAAGTTTCGGGTTAAGTGGCGGCTTAATCCAGATAGGAATTAGCGGTTACGCTGCTGATTAAAACGTTTCATATTCTCGATGGCGGCGGCGCGTTTTTGCCATGCAGAGAGGGCTTTACCGGTGCCAACGGCAATGAGTCTGCCTGCGGCAGTCGCCGCGATAACACCCCCTTTAGTCGCCAGCCGGGCACCTGCTGCTCCGGCCTTCATGCCGGGTCTGGATGCGTCGGCAGACTTACTGACCAGTCCGCCCAGACCGCTCATGGCTGCACCTTGTAATGCAGCCTGAACGGCTGCTCCCCCTAACGCGCTGGCGACTTTCGCTGAAAACCAAATGATGACACCTGAAATAACACCGGCCACACAGCTCTGGACGCCGAGCGTGATAATGTTGGCGTCGTCAGCGAAATTAACCGCCTTATCTAATATTCCATTCAGATAATTAATGACGATCCTTATCGACAACGCTGAAAACATTACCGTCAGAATAACCGTAAATAGGATTTTCAACCAGTTGTTGAACATGGGGATCAGGAATCCATACAGCAGACAGAAGATGAAGAGTGGCGCAGTAGTCGTCATGAGCACTATTGTAAGCTCCGCTAAAAGGTTCACGGCGGAGCCAAATAGCAAAGTGACGAGAGCGCCACCCCAGACCAGGAGCTCTGCAAATCCTCCATTGAGTTTCACATAGGTGGAATCATCTTGCTGATAAAGTTTCTGTCCAATGGTTTGTGCTTTTTCCCAGACGGTATCCAGTAATGCCCAGACATTATCGTCGCCGCTGACGCCATCTTTTAAGCCGTTAATCGCGGAAATAGCTAAATCAAGCCAGCCGCCAAGGTTAAGGACAAATGTCATGATTAACAGCATTCGCCCGACATCCCACGCGACATCTTCTACTGGAGTATGAAGCTTACCGGCCAGGGTCTGATAACCCCGATAAGTGATAAACAAAGTGAACGAACTGACGGTTATAACGCTTATCATATTGCCGTACACAGAAGTTTGTCTGGCTAATACGGCATTTAAACCGTCAGTGATAATCTTGTCCATTCCGACAAAAATACCACCTGACATAGATCCCCCCTTTAATTTAGATCGGGAACTTTGGCATTATCCTGACGGAGTTCGAATCGGGCTTCACGCGCATTTCGGCAATCTTGAAAATCATTACCGGACGATTCGCACGTCTTATATTGCTGGTTCATTTCATCCGGATGTTCTTTGTACCATTGCTTTGATTTCGGGTTATCACATCCCGTCATCGATAACGCACCTAAAATAATCGGGAAAATGCAAAAAGACGTTTTCATTTTTAACCTCTCAGTTATTAAAATCAGGAACGGGCGCGGCGAGTTGCTGTTCATTGAAGGCTTTTTGCCGCTGCTGAGCCAGGAGGGCCGCACGCTGCTCTGACTGCTTGACAGACATTTCCCACTGGCTGGTCAGCGCATTTAATTGTACGCTTTTGGCCGCCATGGCGTTAGCCAGGTCCTGTGACTCTTTCGTGTCCTGCGCGTTCGTTATGCGGTCAGATAAGTCTGATATATCGCTGAGTGTGCTGGTGATCCTGTTTTCCACATCGCTGGTGTTCTCAATGGACACCGCCTGATTGAGAACGATTTGTTTGCAGCTTGCCAGGTAACTCTGTGACGTGCTGGACTGATTGCAGACATCGAAAGATTTATATTTATTATATAGGCTCTGAAGTTCAGAGGAATATGAACCGTTCTGGTTGGTGAGCAGGTCATTCAGCGAAACGCCATTCTTTTGCAGCGCATCAATATCCGTTTTTAGGCTTCTGGCGTCGCTGAGAAAACCCTGAATATCCCGGATGCCCGTCGCCGTGGCTAATTGCTGCTTGTAAGCGTTAAGCTCGCTTTTATAGTGAGTCACGGTTTCTTCCCATTGCTTGAGTTTTTCAGTCCACTGGGTAATGGATTCCGCATTCTGCACGGCATCGAAAACCGGTATTCCGGCGCTTATCGACGGGGCGGAAATAAACAACGATAACGCCAGGATGCTATATCGGGTACGCATTGATTTTATCTCCGGTCTGAATGTTATATTGCCTGTTCAAGAAATAACGTTTTCCATTCCTCAGGCGTCATGCCGTCCTGATAAAGGGCGTCGAAAATTTTCAGGTTGTCTTCACTCCCGCTCAGCAATTTGGTGATTTTCCCGAGGCCCGACAGGTCCATTTTTGCCATCGACACAAACGGTCGGGTTTCACCGGCGCGCAGGGGCGTTTTCAAAATCACCATGTAGTGTTCGCCCGGATCAAGAGTGCGCACGATGTCATACACGCTTTCCGGAACTTTCATTTTTTCCACGTAATCCGCATGGCTGGCCTTCGGGTTGGCGAGGAATAGTTGTGTGCCGCATTGTTCAATGATCGCCGGGGCGATGGGGTGCTTAACGATTTCATCGGGCGATTGGGTGGCGGGGACAAAGATGCCGTTGAGCTTGCGGATGACTTTCAGCATATTGAGCGAGAACCGGGAAAACTCGACGTCAGCCAGCCACTTCCAAAACTCGTCCATAAACATCACCAGGCGGCGTCCGTCCAGCAGGCTGGTCACGCGGTACAGCAGGTAAAAAGTGATGGGGCCGCGGATGTCGTCATCGTCCAGAAATTCTGTGCCATCAATACCAAAGTTATCAATATCGCTGATAGTGAAGGTATCTTCTTCGTTATCAAATACCCAGCCGAATTCGCCACCCTGCGCCCACTGTTTCAGCCGGATGCGCAGCCCATTGGTCCGGGCATCTTTGGTCGGCGGCTCCGGCAGCACTTCCAGCAGCCGCGTAATCCCGCAGCGACGGTATTCCGGCGGGTAGTCCAGCATGATGGTATCCACGGCGGTGCTGATACGCTCTTCATCGCGTGGGTCGAGCGGTTTGCCGTTACGGAGACACAGCATCCGGACCAGCCGTTTAATAAAGCTGATGTTGCGCCGGCTCGGCGCCAGTGAAAACGGATTAAACCCGCTGGGGACGCCGGTCCGGATGCGGGAGTAACGCCCGCCCATCTGACGTATCGACATCTCTGCCGCCCGGTCCTTGTCAAAATAAACGGTGGTCAGCCGTTTAATGGTGGCCGACGCGGAGAATGTCGCCGGGTTGCGGTATTTCTGCATCAGTTGTTGCATCATCGTCATCAACAGCGTCTTGCCTGACCCCGTTTTCCCGATAATCGCCGTATTGCCCGGCGTTTTTTCATTGAAATCATCCCGCCCGGCCTGGCTGTCATGCAGGTTCAGGTAATAACCACCGCCGCCCGGCGATGTCAGGATGGCGATGGCTTCACCCCAGGGATTGCCGTCCCGTTTATGGGGATGGAAGTTATGCAGGCTCGCCATATCGGCGTAGTTCTGGCTGCTGAGCGCAACCAGCCGGGGGCGCAGCTGGTACACCCCCGGCAGTTGCGCGAGGTACGCGGCGGGTAACGACAGGGTGG
Source organism: Sodalis sp. RH15 (assembly GCF_047324255.1). Classification (NCBI taxonomy): domain Bacteria; kingdom Pseudomonadati; phylum Pseudomonadota; class Gammaproteobacteria; order Enterobacterales; family Bruguierivoracaceae; genus Sodalis; species Sodalis sp. RH15. The sequence continues at coordinate 5,212,225 of NZ_CP178738.1, read as the reverse complement.
ACAGGGCCGTCATGATGCCGAGGTCGGCAAAGGGCTGGGCCAACGCGTTGGTGTCTTTTACCACCTGGTCGGCGCTGTCTGAGGAGACCAGCAGGGAAAAGTGGTATTTCCCACACGAGATATGCCCGGACTGGAGCAGGTCACGCAAGACAATCAGCTCTTCGCGCTGCGAAATGGCGTCATCATCCGCCGAGTTCAGGCGCTTTTCCGCCAGGCGGATGTGATTTTGCGCTTCATCCCGCGCCATGCAGGTAAAGGATTGCGTCAGCACATACTCGGTTTCGGCATACAGCAGCGCATCCAGTAATCCCGTATGGGTTTGGGGCGAGTAGTCCTTGATTTCCAGACTGCGGAAGAAGCGGGAGCCGCCGACCGTCTGGCACTCGGCGGTATCGGTGCTAAAGAAGACATCCGGTGTGCTGAGGGTGTTGTAAAACGGTGAGCGGGTCACCGCCACCTTCTGCCATTTGCCGGTTATCAGGCGGTGATAAAAAGCCAGTTGCGAGGAATACACCCGTCCCTTTTCTTCATAAACCCCCAGAGGGGTCGCCATATAGCGGGACAGGGCGGACGTCAGCGCGTCCTGATGCTCCAGCATCGCTTTCAGGGCGTCATCCAGTGCGGCGAGCCTTTTTCCGACCGGCTGTCTCTTCATGACCTTTTTATCAAGCCGAGAGAACGGCGCATAACAGACGGTGAAAAACAGTCGGTGCCGCCAGAAGGGTTTTTCTGTAATCGGCCGGTAATAACGCGCTGAGACCTCATCGGAAAAGGGAATACCCGAATGGGCCTCAAACGCATCCCGGTATTGCTCTCTTATGCGGTGAATATAGAAGGTGACCGGCAGACCTTCATACGAACGAATCACATTGTTGAGATGGGTTGCCAGAAAGGTCAGGTGATGTTCATCCTCGCATTCAAATACGGCTCCAGCCAGCTCCCAGGTGGCAACCAGGTCGCCATGGCGGTTCCTTATCACCAGGGGGTGAATATGAGAGGAATATGGAATGTATTTATCCAGCGTGATGCGCTCGTTTAACTTCATATTATGGGTGAACTCCGAAACATCGACGGCATCATAGCGATTGGCCAGCATGGCGTTCGCGCCGTAATGCCGGTTGGTGGCAAACCGGCCACGGGTTTTAAACGCCAGCCAGAGCAGACCGAAATAATGAATATCCGTTCGGGCTTTGGCCTTCATTTCTATCCAGGCAGGAATAAGCAGCAACGCCAGGTAATAGCTGAGATAGACCGACAGCAGGACGATAGCCCCGCTGACGATAACGAACGGTACGAGGGGAATGCCCATGATGGCGGCGGGGCGCGTCAGCGCTTTATTCAGCGTGGTCATTCGTTCCCCCTACGCCGCCCAGTAGGCCCCGAAGCCTGACGCGCCGACAATCAGGATGGCGCCAATAATGACGTTGCGCATGTCAGAAAGACTCTTGCCGTCGAAAAGCACCTTGTAGCCAATCCACATGGTCGCCAGCGTGATGGTGACGGCGGCCAGCCCCAGCAGGCCGGTGGAGGTGTTGCTCAGCGTATCGCTGGCTTTATCAAATCCGCTGTCCGCCGCCAGCACGCGGGAGGCGGGTAACAGGTAAGCGACCGCAGGCCAGTATTGACGTTTTTGCATGGTCATTTCTCCTCTAGAGTGACAGGGACGGGTACATCGCCGCGAATAATGGCGTTGGGGTAGCGCAGGGTTGTCTGCGCTGGAATGGGGTTGTCGGTTATGTCACCGCGCAGGACGGTAGCGGGATAACGCATCTCCGGCCCCGCTTTTACGGCGACCTGGTGTGGTTTATCTTCCTGTGTTGACGGGACGACGTAGCCGATACGCTGCACATAGCTGGACTGGTTAAAGGCGGACTCCGGCTGTTGGCCTGTATCGAAATTGCCGGAGTAGTAGCAACTGAGCGCACGCTTCAAGGAGCCGCCACGCCGGTAACAGTCGGTGAGGATGTGCTCAAAGACGGAAAGATTGGTGCAGGGGTCAAGCAGGTCATCGGCGGTGACGCTGTAATACCGGAAGTTGGTGCTGGTGATTTGCATCAACCCGACCGAATAGCGGCGGCCCTGTGCCGCCACCCGTCTGACGACGCGAAGAGCGTCTGCCCTGTTACCTGGCTGGTGAGAAATAACGCCGTTGCTGCCGGGCGCTCTTTCACTCTTGGGTACAATTTCAGCGATGGCGTAAGGGTTAAAACCTGATTCGACGCGGGCCACATCGAACGACGTGGACGGATGAACGCTGGTGGCGCACTGCATGGCCGCCGCCAGAAAGGCAGTGGGGGAAAGCATGGTGGCCTCGGTAAAGTAAGCCAGGCAAAGCGTACGGCTACTTGATGTGCAGTGCCGGGTGAAGGAAGAAAAGCGTGGGTATGTGGGGTGATCCTGTTCGGATGTTAGCCAGGCTGGATTTCCTGCGGTGTATCACTATCGTCTCTGGGCTCAAGGAGGACCAGCTTGCCGGAGACGGCAATGCCGGGCGTCAGCACAATGTTAAGACCGGGTTTGCCGTTATGGGAGAACGCCACGCCGACTTTCGTCCAATACGTGGTTTTTTCACCCTGCGGATCAGGCTGGCTTTCCTGGGTGACATACGCGAGATAGACGGGTTTTCGCATTATGTTTTCCTTGAATGAAAACAGCAGTGGATTAAATAAGTGAATCACATCCCGATCCTGCATTCCGGTTTCAACGGGTCAGCGAGGACATTCAGCGGCACCCTGAATTGTGGTTACGTGACAGCCCGACCCATGTTGTTAAAGAGCGAATACCCGGCCCGGACGAATAAACGTCCATAAGGCCTGCCAACGAATGATGGCGTGGTCAGGGTGCGCTTTCTGATTCAGATGGGTAACAGTAAAATCAAACGGGGAAATAAAAGAAAAATAGTGGGGAATTAACGGTGTTTGAATTTGATTTAATACTTGGGTGAAGGGGGTGTCTGAAATATTCTGGAGGATTTATTTGTATTTAAATCAATGAAAACAGGCATAGTAATTTAGACAGGTAATAAAAAGCGTGCGGATATGAATATCGCTCGCTCCGCACGCAAGTTGTCGTATTCTCAGCGTTGACCGCGTTCAAGTGCTGTCTGGCATTCAATACAGGTTGTCACGCCCGGCAAAGTCTGACGCCGCTTATCGGGTATGGACTTGCCGCACAGGCGGCAGTAGGGCAATGATGGCGTTGCAGGTGATTTGAAACGGTTCTGTTCAATCATATCCTCCAGACGCTGTTCATTAAATTCCTGGTCACGGTCAATTTCATCCGGCATGAGATGACCTCCTGTCCAACGCTTCTTTTTCGCAAAGCGTAATACGGTTCAAGACGGCGGTGAGGGACGGTCCATTCCCCAGTGAGGACAACTCTTCGGTGATCTGCATCATGACATCCAGCGCGTCGAGCGATGCGATATTTCCCGGATGGCGTTTCTGCCATCGTCGCCAGATCTCGGCATCGGTCTCTTCATCTGGTATGGGTGTGCGGCCATGGGGAATGGTGATCCCCAGCAACCGGCGACGGATGCAGACTTCATTGGAGGTGAGGCCAAAATACTGGTTCAGCAGCGCAATTGAACCACCCAGAACGATGGCCCGGTTAATCTGTTGCTGGCGCTGAACCTCCTGACGCGACAATGCCAGGATTTGGTGTAAAGCGTCATGATGGACAGTGACAGCCATAAACTGCGCTGATGCCCGGCTGATGATAAACAGCTCATCCAGGGACAGCTGATTGAGGGCGTTCATTTCATCGAAAGTGAAACCCAGAGCTTCGCAGTGGCGAATGTTGCCTTCCTTAAGGGCATGCAGGGCGTCGGTTAATATGGCGTAATTTAGTGATGGGATCATAATGACGCCTCCCTCGACTGCTTTACGTGAAGTCGGCGCAACAGGGGGGTCAAATAAGGTTTACCAGGCCGTAGAAATGTTTTTGGGAAATAACCAAACTCACGGTTTTTAATTGATGCTTTGATTTCATCGTCATTAGGATTACGGATGATTCCGGAGCTGAACTCAAAAACCATTCTCTGGTTCGGACTGACAGGCAAAAGCGTGCCGTGATTATCTTTCATAATCATTCTCCTTTAAACGCTTTCAGCGGTTGGTCAATTTCAGGTTAATCCATTCATCAATCTCAGATTCGAGCCAGGCCACACTGACCGGGCCAATCTTAATTGATCGGGGAAAGGTGCCGTTGTTCATATACAGGTAGATCTGCGAGCGTTTCAGACCGGTTTTTTCTTCAACCTGCTTCAGACGTAATAACTGATAGGATGTCACGGTTTCCTCCTGTGGCAGAAATGGGATATGCCCGGAGATGACACGACAACACATAAGAGGGGCGGAGAGAAAGTTGATAAGCCCGTATTACGGGTTTCGCTGTCCTTAATACGGACGTTCCAATATATGCAAAATTGTCATTGTCATGCAGATGTGGAAGAGGGTATGGGTGAACCGCGCTTGAGCGCGGTTTTCAGCGTGTCGCCGCTTAGATGGTCGGTGATGCCATCAGTTGATGCCCATTCTTCAAAAATGGACAGGAGCTTATATGGTTGCATGATTAACTGGCTGATAGCTTCATTATGTTTGCAGGCAAGCCAGAATAGACGGGATAAGGGCGTGGATATCCGTGTGGAAGACGATGGAGGAATTTTGCTTTTAACCGGCATATTGATTAACTTCTCAAGTTCAGTCTGACGGATGACAAAACAGGCATCGTGCGGTAAGATATGAAGTGGGAAATATTTTTTGGAGCAGAATTTTCTCATTCCTTGAGATGATATATGTTCATAAATTCCCGGTGCTATATTTTTAGGTAATCTCATTATTTGTCGTTTTATTCTTTCTTGCAATGTGACATTTTCAAACACTTGGAACACCCCCCCTGAGATAGTAACCGAAATACCATAATTGATATTATTTGCCCCAGTTACGGGTAGCGGAATACCCAGGGAACGGGCCAGTAAATGCTGCAACACAACATATTCGTGCCCTATCAACGTTGTGTCAATAATCATCTGTGTAGGGTAGAAGTATTCACCTTCGGTACTGACGATCAAGTTTCGTCCATTAAGAAAACAGTTACTGTCAAGCTGACAAAGTCGATGGATAAATGAGTTTTCTGCTGCTCTAAGCTTTACTTTATTTCTTGAAGTTTGGACCTTTCGCAATATAATAGGGGACTGGAAATACAAGGAAAGACAGGTATTTCCGCATAGGGCATTGCGGAAAATATCGCTGTCCTTTATTTTTGTGCTTGTTAGCTCCTGGGCTATGTTGACGGCTTCTCGTATAGTAAGCCAGCTCTGCATTCTATTATTTTGACTCAATATGATATTGTTTTTTAACATAATTCATCTCCTTTCATGTAAATAAATGTCTTTTGGTCTAAAAAATATCATTCTATTTGATAGCGTTTTATTTATCATTTATGGAAACAAAATGATTTGCGTAAATATTTTATTGGGATATCGATATTAGTTTAATTATTAAATATAGCTATTTAAAGTAAATAAAATATTAATAAGAAAGGAGGTAAATAATTGTTTTTAAAAGTATATAATTTTAATTATTTTAAGAAAAAACAATGAACTCAATTCAACATTATGTGATTCTGCACAGCATCAACAGGACCGATATATGCCAAGAAGGCATTTTTTTGATAAGAGGGTTTAAATGCAGAAAGTTAATCTTAGTGTGTTGTATTTATAACTAATTTATACAAATAAATTCCTATATTTATAACTAAAAATAAGAGGATAGAGCTAATTTATTTGTTAATAAAAATCAACAGGAACATAGCCGAGCATCGAAAAAATAAACGATTACAATAGAGTAGTCACTCTACTCATGGAATAACTAGTGAATGCTTAATCGCTTCCGCTCCTTAATCACGGAGTCTGGGACCATTGCGAATTTTTTTTACTCCGGATCGTCCCAGCACTCGTACCAATTTTCTTGCTTGTATCAATCTCGATAAGATTCTTGCAATATTTTTATAGAATCACATATATAAAAATATCTCATTTTATTAGTGGTGAAGAGAACAACAGGTATGCAATTAACAACATTGTAATAGCAACAATAAAATCAAAGATTCTTATTATGATTTCATTTTTAAGTAACCGAGACGAGACTCTTGAAGCAAACCCGGTTAAATAGAACCAGAAATAAGATGCTCCTCCAGCACCGATGATGAAACTAGTTTGTTCATTATAAGTAAGTCGTGAACCAAGATTTCCTAATATTAGCAAGGTATCAAGGTATACATGAGGGTTTAACAGAGAAAAGGCTAGAGTAGGAACTATAACTCCTTGACCAACCTTGGACGTTGATTTTGCATATTTTTCATGCATATCCCAGCCTATTGGATGAGCTCTTAAAGAATTATACAATGAATTAAGACCGTAGTAGATGAGAAATATTATGCCTGACCATTTTATTAATGGTAAGATATCCGGTATTAATTGTTTAAGATGACCCATAAACAAAGTTCCAAACAAAATTAATAACATATCACAGGTTGCCGCTATGGTTGCTGCAAGTAATACATTTCTTTTTTGCAATCCAATCTTGATGATAAATATATTTTGTGCACCAATGGCAACAATTAATCCTAGCCCTGTGCCAAAGGCACTTAATAATATGTTGGGATAAATAGTCATATGGTTAAATGTAAATAATCTTTCCGGATGATATATCTGAATAACCAATATCAAAGCTACCGCCGCAAATTTTAGTTACATCTGAACAGATATTATAAAGTACATTTAAACGATAATTTTTGTCTGTATTGCGGTTGCCCTGAATAATTAATATGGCATTTTTAGTGGCAGGTTCAATTTTAACTAATTCTGAGTCGCGTGAATCAAGCCAAGCGAGAACATTAACGGAGTCAGAATAAATATAGTCACCACAAGAGATTTTTTTTTGCCCACCTCCAATAGGGTAAAATGGTTCATCGCCTTGCGATATTTGAAATCGAATTTCTCCATTAATTTTATCTAAATCATGGGCACCAATGGATAAACGCGTTTCTAGAGAATACATATTGTAAATATCGACAAATGGACTGATATGCAACGCTGTCCCTTTTTTGCGTATAATCTCCGTCAGGGAAAATGCACTAGGTGGAAATTTTTTTACACTTCTGTTAACCTCTAAAATAAGTTCATGATAACCATTTTCTATAATACTTTGTTGTAAATCACCATCTTTTTGTTCAACTGCGTTTCTAACTAGCCTTTCATATTTATCAACAAAACTCTGTGGCAATACTTGGTAATTGTCAATGTTATACATTGTGGCGAAACAAACTTTTTTTATTCCGAGATGCTTGAAATCATTGTCAAAATTAAATGTCACTGGGTTGTTTTTCATCTGCGTGCTATTTACCTTTTTTGTATTGGTGAATAATATGTAGAGTCCATATTATTCACGGCAATAATCCGTTTATGGAGGTTAACAAACCATAGCATTGAGCTTCCGTGCTATATAGAGCTATGAGCTATGTCTCTAGATTTGTGAAAGTTTTTGCAGAATTGCAATTGTCGTATCTTGCGCATGATTGAGTTTCTGCCTTGATTCATTAACCCATAGTTGATGATCCAGCACCCTTTTGTACATGTCGTCAAGCATGTTAGCAACGGCCTTAGGCGATGTGCCACCGCTGCTTAATTGGCGCAGAACAACTTTTTCAGGCGATACGCACTCCTCTATTTCTAAAATAGTTAGGGAAATTGAATTTTCGGCTAAATATTTATGAATATAGTTAAAGTCTCGTAAATCGGAGTGTATTTCTGTTAATTTACGCACTAACGTGCCACATATCTTATGTGCCTCTCTAAAAGGGATGTTTATTCTATTGACCAATAGGTTGGCCAATTCTGTAACTGTAGAAAAATTTCTCCAACATAGTTCATTTGCACGCTCAGACTGATAGATGGATGTGGTCATTTGCCGATGACTAATGCTAACCGACGATTTTAGGGTATCAATGGCATCCCACAACATGGGTTTATCTTCCTGAAGGTCACAATTGTACCCAAGTGTAATTCCCTTGTTGATAGTTAAAATTTGCATCAATGCACCATATACTCGGCCAACTTTTCCCTTAACCAATTCGCCAATTACCGGATTTTTCTTTTGTGGCATAATTGAACTGCCAGTAGCGAATGCGTCATCTATTGTGAGAAGCCCAAACTCATTACTGCTCCAAACGACGACCTCTTCGGCGAGACGCGAAAGATTACTCATGATAATAGCGAAAGAGGAAATTGCATGGCAAATGAAGTCCCGTGAACTAGTAGCATCTAGGCTATGGTGAAGGATACTGTCAAAGCCTAACAGCTGGGTAGTCAACTCACGGTTAATATCGAAAGACGTTCCGGCCAAAGCGCATGCACCGAGCACATTAATGTTTGTATAACGGTAAGAATCTCTTAGCCTTTCAACGTCTCGCAAAAGCATGCTCACATAAGCACTATACCAGAAAGCTAGATTGATCGGTTGGGCTGGCTGGAGATGAGTGTAGCCTACAGCCAAATGGCCATTGTTTTCTGCCGCAAGTTGTAATAGATCATTAATAAAGAGTATTAGGGAATCCGTGAGATTAAGGATTTCTTCTCGCAGATACATCCGAGTATCCGTAACGACCTGATCATTTCTGGAACGTGCGGTGTGCAGCCGGCCACCCGCCTCGCGCCCAATTTTTTGAATAATTAAAGTTTCGATATTTAAATGGACATCTTCACACTGTGGGTCCAGCTCAATTGGAGTACGCTCATTTGCATAATATAATTCTAGTAAACTTCTGGAAATGGCCGATACAGCATCATGTGCTACAATCTCCTGTTCGCTCAACATAGCAAGATGCGCCATACTTCCCCATATATCGTAACGGATAAGCCTGGAATCTATTTTTGTCGTTTCTGTGTAGTTGAGGACTTCATTATCGACATCTTTTTTAAATACACCTGCCCATAGTTTAGCTGACATAACAATTTCCTTTGGCAAATTTGTTCTTTTCATGATGTCTTAAATAGTCGCAAAGCTGAGAGCGGGTATACAGTTTATTAGACCATTTAATGTTGGTGTTGGGAATTTTCTGACCGTTTTTTATTATTGCCGTGATTTCATAAAATAAACTAAGCGCGTAAGCTGCAGTTCGTTTCATCAGAGAATCAGGAGTTTCACCTGATACAATATCAAATTTAATAGTTTTTATGATTTTCCCATGATCTATCTTATTATCGATGTAATGACAGGTAACTCCAAAATAAGTATCTTTATTTTCTATCGCATAGTGATATCCACCAATCCCACGATATTTCACGGGTGCGGGATGAAAATTGATGGCACCCTTTTGGGCTCTATCTATCACGGAATATGGTAATATAAAATCGGATTTAAATGAAAGTATCCAATCTCCTTTCCATTGTTCGATAATAGCCTTCGCTTGTGAATCGTCGGTATCATAATTCCATAAAACGGCGATAATATTGAAATTATTCTCTTTTAAGTAATTAACGGCAAGCTGTGACCATACCGAATCGTCGCCGATAAACAAAACATTATGGCTATACATTTCTTTATACTCTCCTGCAGGATTATTTAATCTGCCCTGATAAAGAAGCGGTACGAGCCGATATCGTCAGAATTTTAAGCAGCCCTTCCGAATCATGATGATCAAATTCGCCTTCCGCTTCCATTGAGCCTTCATTCGTGTAGAGCCCATGACGAACATTCCTACTGGCGATGTAACTGAGATTTCCCCTATATGCTTCAAAAGTCACTTCCCCACTCACTAGGTTAGTGAGTTCAGCTATCGCTTTACGCGCCATTTGGGAACCGAGGTCAAGCCAATATCCTTGATATAACTGTCCACCTAAGAATGAAGCCGTAGTTTGATAAAACTGAATGGCTCTTCTGTCTAGAATCTGCTGAAGTAGTTGCTGATAGGAGTAAGAGAGTATGACCATTGCTGGAGACTCATAGACTCCTCGTGACTTCACTCCTACGAATCGGTTCTCGACGAGATTCTCCGCGATGCCAATGCCATGTTTCCCACCATTAACATTAAGATATTTAAAAATCTCAACGAGGCTCATTTTGCTATTATTGATTTGTACCGGCCGACCTTTATCAAAAACTATTGTAAACTGTTCCGGAACTGGCTCTGCCCACTCTGGCCAACGGCCAATACCTGGTTCAACAAACTTCATTTGGGTTTGCAGGCTTTCAAGTCTACCCCCTTCATGGGTTAGGCCTAATAAATTCGCATCGGTTGAATAGGGTTTGTCGGCTGATGCTTTCACTGGAATATTATTCTGAGAGCAATAAGCAAGCATTTCCTTACGCCCCCGAAATTCATCCAAAAATTCCTGATCGCGCCAGGCCGCATAAAATTCAAGATTTGGATTCAACATTGTGCCAATGATCTGGAAACGTACCTGATCATTTCCACGGCCTGTCGCGCCATGGCTGAAAATGTTTATTCCATATGATTTAATTTCAGGCAACAAGCCTTCCATAATGACTTGGCGAGCGGCACCTGTAAGATTCCAATAATTTCCCTCATATTTTGCATTGGCCTGCACAACAGCCAGCCCCATTTCCGCCATTTCATTTTTTAAATCGACAGAAACATATTCAGCAGCACCTGACCGTAACATGCGATTTTTTATTTCGTCAAAGTTATCCTCATCTGGTTGGCCCAGATCCGCTGTGAAACAGATTACCTCAACACCTCTCCTTGACAGCCAATGTGTAATAGTACAACTGTCCAGTCCACCTGATGCAGCAAACGCGATTCTTTTTCCCTTTATTCTATTAATACCCATTTTTTTCCACTCCGGTTATCAAGACATTACTTAAAAATACTCCTTCAAACATAGAATGGTACTTTATTAAGAAAAACTTAACCCCCATGAAATTTTTTGAACCATTATATCGTGGTGTATTAGCAAATACAGACTGTTTTATGGTGAGTGATCTTTCATGTATTGAAATTATAATGTGGTCTTAAAATTTTGAAAAGGGAAAAGTAATGATTTTATGACATGAAGTTCTGAAGAGAAACACATGGTGTCATAACTTATTTTGTAATCTCTTGACGATATTATTTTTTAAAACAATAACGGCTGCTATATAGTAGAAATGATGAAATCTAATTATTAATTAGAAAATTGGCGCTATTTTCGTATTACATCTTAACATCATTCTATATGTTTAATTTTAAATTTTTATCCTTAACCTAATCCTGGTGGAGTGATTTTTTTGCTTCATTAACCAATATTCCGGTAAGCCTATTTAGCAAATTCGAATGAGCGTCCCAATAATACCAATAAAGTGCGATATCAGTGAATCGTCCCGGTAATAGATCAACTAACTCATTACGTTCAATCAGATCTTTATACTGGAATTCAGGGATCATCCCATAGCCAATGCCTAATTTCACAGCCTGATAGAAGATATCTGTCCCTGGTATGTAGTGACAAGTACAGGAGGATTGCTGTAAAAAAAAATGCTCGGCAATAAAATTCTGTTGCAGTTGGTCTTTTTTGTTGAAGACTAATAATGGAGCTTTGGTCAGGTTACTTCTCTTAACGCCACCTTTGAACCAACGATCAGCAAATGCTCGCGATGCAAGCAACCGATATCTGATTGAACCGAGTTTTATTGATGAACAACCATTGATAACTTTATTTTTCGAAGACAACGCGGCAAGGGCATTTCCAGATTCCAGTGCCATATGTGTAAAATCTTGATCATCAACGATTATTTCTATCTTCACTCTTTCAGTGGATAGATAGCTTGAAATTGCAGGTAGCAACCACCCTGCAAGTGAATCACTGTTGACGGATATAGCGAAACTGGCCCATTTGTCACGGTAAAAATTGTTCTTAAAATCCTCATTCAAAGCTTGGAGTTTTAGCAAGTACTGGACAAGTTTGAACCCCTCAGACGTGTATGTACAAGGGCGTTCACGTGTGACGAGCGGCACACCAACTTCCATCTCTAAGGATTTGATGCGTTGAGATATTGCTGATGAAGTAATATTCAATTTTCTGGCTGCTTGATCGAAACTTCCTGTTTCAATGATAGCCATCAAAGCATCTGCTTTTTTTCTGTCAAACATCATGATTCGGAATGAGTTTCTATAAAAATATTATGATTATTGATACCTTTATCAGCTATATTCGCAGAATTTTTCCAAAAATGCATCTTCTCTTGCGACAAAGTGTATACAAAATGCCCTCTTTAAATTTTTTCATCAGCACTCATAACTTTCTTTTTTGGGCTAAACAGCTGGTCTGAAACTCTGCCGTCAGGCCAAAAAGTCCATTTTCGCCAACTGGCCGTAACTGTGGAAATTTTCGGGCGATGGCAGCCCGGTACAAATTGTAGTGAAGTGGCAGGTGAAGTGTAAAAAGTGACGCCATTACGTTGACTTATAGTGGTTTGATGCACATGGCCACTAATCACCGCGCGTACATTGTTATAACGTGCCAAGTGCTCCATGAAAGAAGAATGATTTCTTAGTCTGTAGGCATCAATCCAGCGACTCTGCACCGGTACAACATGGTGGTGCATAAATATGGCGACATGTTGCTGTGCATGCTGGGCTAATAAGGTGTTTAGCCGGGCCAAGTCCGTTTCCGTTACTTCACCTTCATCCGAATTGGCAAGAGTCGTATTCAAACAAATAAATAGCCAGTTCCCATCAAAAAAGATTGTGGGTAAGGCAACCGGCTGTAGTATCTGCTGCATCACGGCCGGATCATCATGGTTGCCACTCAAACAGATTAGTGATGAGATGCCATGATGGTCCAGCATCCGGAGGAAAAGAGCATAAGATGCATGTGAGAAATCGTCCGAAATATCGCCGGTGGCGATCAACCAGTCATAAGGCGTCTGGCTAACCGCTGCTAATACATGAGAAAGTGTTTCAGCTGTATTGATTCCTTTCAGCATGAAGTCTTCGGATGCACCCAAATGTGCATCCGTTATTTGTACGATCTCCACCGCGCGCGATGTTGAACTGATCACTATTTATGTCCTTATCCATTTGAACGTTCGGCTTTTGCCGTTTTCTGGCCGAAAATGAAATTATTGATAGTCGAGAGCACGATAATGCCACAACCGATCACTGACATATTGGACCATAGCAAGCGCGAATCGAACCCTTGAAACAGAAATGTCATCAATGGTCCGAGAGACAACAATACCGACACGGTAAAAGGCGAGGAAAGAATAATACCTTTCTGCAGCAACCAGAGTGGCAGTAGTAGGCCGAATAGCGATACTACACCAATCGCTAACATCTGCGAGGGGGTATCAACCCCCACTCCCTGACCGGTTACTGCAACCACTGCTGCCACCAATGTTAGCAGGTAGAAGCGGTGCGCCATTATCTGACTCGCCGTCCAGTTTTGTTTTGCCAGTCCTTTAGTTGATAGCGTAGTTAATACTTGTCCAAAACCACCGATAAGTGCGGATCCCAGTCCCAGCAGCACATGTTGCAGGCTGACGTTTTGTATAGCAGAGTGATCAGTTATTGAGGCCCAGGAGAGTACAGCTGTACCAATGACGATCCCAAATGAGGTGATCACCTGATTAGCAGATAGCTGGCGTTGAGACATGAAGCTGGTGACGGCGATATATATAGGCCCAATGCATCCCATCAGAGCGCTGACAATCGCAGGTTCAATAAATTTTAGTGCACAATAGTAGCCGATCCAACTGATACCGCTAGCCAGATTAAGGGTGATCAACCCTGATAGAGATGCGAGCGGGATTTTGAGTGCAGTGCGCCCCTGTGTCAGGCTGAGGCGGACAAAAAAGAACAGCGTAGTAATTAAGAAGCCCCAAAATAGCAAGGTAAAAGGATATATCGACTGTAGTAACCAACCAGAAAAAACAGCATTGGCATTTGCCATGAGTAAAAATGCCAAAACTAGAAGAGTTCCTAACTTACGGGAATCACTCATATAACCTCCTTTATTTCTCGTAATATTTACCCGAGAAAAGCCGACAACCCCTAAGATGAAAAAGTAATTACGATTTGTGAAAAAAGTAGCGAAGCTAATGTAATTGCCTCCTCCTGTGACTCACCTGTTACGCCGATATAGCCAAATATGTCGTTTCCGGCAGGAGGACGACTATGAAAATCCCCAACCTGTGCGAGAATACCGAAGTTGAATACGGCAGGATGCGACTTGACAGTCTCCGGTACGCGGATTTTGGCGATTTTCCCCTGATTGCACAACATAGTAAGTCCGACAGCAACCCGACCGGTTTTTTTCAACGGTTTCGGTGATACCAATTGGCCAGTAGCCACACGGTAGGCTGTGATAATCGGGCAGTAGTCATAGCTCAGTCGTGCCATTTTATACAGGCTGCCTCCTCCCACGCGTGCTGCGATTTCCAGAATGTAGGGCTTGCCTTGATGGAAGCGGAATTCCGCATGAACAACACCATGGGTAATACCTTGTGCGCTGACGCCTGCCTGCAGCGCCTGGCGCAGTTTTTCTATGTCTTTCTCTGAGAGAGCGCTGGGAGTACGATAAAGATCGTTATCAAATACTTCCAACTCGGCAGAAATGCGATCGGCAATCGAGCCGATATGAGCTTCACCATCGCATACCCAAGCTTCGATGCAATGTTCTGAACCCGCAAGAAAACCTTCAACCAGTAGTGAGTTAGGTCCGAGATCGAGTCCACTCGCCTCATGGTGACAGTAGGAGTAGTTTTGGTTGGCTTGCAGCACTAACGGGAACTGTTTGCGCATCGTCTCGTCATTGCGGATTAGGTGCACATGCTCGGCATTACCGCCCAGCGTCGGCTTGATAATCAGTGGATAGCCTATTTTTTCCCCCGCTCGCAGTGCCTGAATCAGGTCGTCGCATAAATAGAAAGGGGGGTGAGGCGCTCTTCCGTTCTGGTGTGACAATCGCATTAAGTACTTATTGCGACTGTTTTTGGCCGCTTGCAGGCTGATGCCCGGCAAGCCCAGCGCTTCAGATAACACAGCTGCCGATATCACCGAGGCTTCGTCGGTGGTGATGATGGCGTTGAAACCTATCTCCTTATGCCAAGCTTTTGCTTTGCTCAAGATCGTATCAATCGATTTCGACGGCAATATACATTTGCCTGCGAAATGGGGGTAGTCGGCACTCTCGCGACTGGCTGTCAGATAGTAAATCTCTGCTCCCTGTTGGCGAAAAATATCGTAGCGGCTGTGGAATACATCGCCGCGTGAGGTCACTTCAATATTGAGTAATTTCATATGGATACTGCCTTTTTAAGCTGTAACCACTCGGGCAAATTGATGATGCCAGGGATAAAGTTCTTTTTGGATATCAGATGCAGCGTTAAGTCTATAGGTTTGAATTTCCCAGAGCCCACCAATAGAGACGCCAGCCCGGCGTTTTGGGCCCCGGCGATATCGGTAGTAACGTCATCTCCTACCACCAGCACCTGCTCGTTCGTTAATCCCATGGATGCTACTGCGCTGTGGAACATCACCGGAGATGGTTTTCCGGTGACAATAGCTTGGGTACCGCTCGCTAATTCCAGTGCCTGCGTGAAAGCACCACTATCAAGCCAGGTGTTGCCATCGCGGAAATACCAGAGATTTTTGTGGAATACAACCAGTTGTGCTCCATCGCGCAGGAAGTTAAATATACGGTTCAGGATATCGTATTGGAATCCATCGTCCAGGTCCCCCAGCACCACATAATCTGGTTGCTCGGCAGTTTGTGCAATATGGCCGAAGCATGGTTGCAGTGCATCCGGTACGGCTATAAATCCTTTGTTCTCACCATACTTTGTCTGAAGGTAATAAAGGCAGGCTGAAACTGATGTTTGGATCTCTGTTTCACTGGCTCTGATGCCACAGTGAGTCAGTATCTCTGCCAACTGCGTTGCGTTTCTGCTGGTGGTATTACTGACAAAACGAAGCTGATAACCAGCGCTTCGCAGTATATCAATAGCCTCGCCAGCTCCTGGCAGTGCTTTGCCATGTAACACTAGTGTTCCGTCCACATCAATAATCACACCTTTATATTTTTTCCTGTTCATCACTCAGCATTCCCAAATCAATGGAAGATCAACAGCGCCGCATACACCAGCATAAACAAGGTGAACACGCCATGATAAAAGCTCTCGTTGAGCCAGCTGTAGAGGCGATTGCCTATTAACATAAACACCGAACCTGCCACCAGACAGGTAACGGGTGTGGTAAGGCTGATGTTAAATGCATTGGCATATTGCAACGTACCTAACTGCACAATGCCGAACAATAAATATCCGGTCACAATACAACCCAGAACTTCCTTTTTTAGCTGATGTTGAGTCACCGCATAGGTTGACAGTAGGCTACCACCCATGTTGGTCATCCCATGAACAAAACCCATCGTCGCCATGTACTTACGGCTGTTGCGCTCAATAAATTGGCGCAGAGCGTTGGAAACGTGAACTGAAAAGCGGGATATCGCTGTAAAAATCAAAATTGCTGCAATAATGTAATGCAAGTTGAGCTTCTGCTTACTGAAAAGGGTCCATGCAAGAGAAATAATAAGAACAGGCAGACAAAATTTAATCAGCGAGAGGGCAAAATGCTTTTGCTGTTTACCTTGACGCAGTACTTGGATAGTACTGATAGTCAATGAAGGAGGGAGTAGAATCGATAGCACGTCACTGAAAGGGTATCCCATTAACAACAGGGTGGGCGTTCCAAACACCAATAGACCCATGCCGAAAACTGACTGCACTATCGAAAATAGCGCCACAATAAGAATAATGTTCAGATCCATGCTATTCACTCAAAATGAAGGTCTTGATGTCATACATCTGCATAACTGCAGCCCGGTTACCCTCGTGAGGGCTGATCAGCGTACCTTTCAGATCTATTAGCGGGCTGTAACCACAATGATCGCCTGCTTTGTCACTGCGGTTGATCAGTTGGCTTGAGGCTGACGCTTTGACTCTTACCCCGTCCGGTGGCAATAAAAACCAGCTTGTATCGAACTCCTGTTGCCTAGATGGCATCGGTAAGTGCGTAATTCTTGCACCGGAACGTTCCGCATCGATAAAAAATGCATAAACCAGTGCGCAAACCTGAGTAATATCGCATCCATCACGAATTGATAGGGTGCCATTCTCTGCCGGATGGTAAGCTACACGCGTGTTAGAGTAATCAATCCTCCCTTGCGCATCGAAAGTCAGCCAGCCGTGTTGGGCGAGATATTGATTTAAATAGAAAGTGTCGAAAATAGGCTGCATACCATGATCGGAATTGATCACCAGCCTGTCATTCTCACGACAGCCGTCCTGTAAATCTGCTACTACGCTCTCTGCCCATTGCATTATCTGCCGGAAATAGCCGGCTACCACCACGTCGTGCTGTGCCAGATTTTCAATATTAAGAATCTCGTGTAGTGCAAGGTCGATAACCGGGTAATAGCCCACTGTCAGGTCAGCGTCACATTGTGCAAAGCTATATGCCAACTCCTGGTAAAAGCTCTGATGTACTTGTTCTAAGCTGGCAAACAGTATCTTCTCAGCTTTGCCATCCCCTCCTTGCCCTTTCTTCTCCCCCAGTTCGCCGTTCCGGTACTGTTTTGCCAAGCTAGCATGACAGAAGTTTGCTTCAGGAGGGGTCCCGGTGCTCTCTGGAGCCCACCCAGAACGCTGGTAACGATTCTTGCCCAATAGCGCTCCTTTGAGGCGCCCATCGTCCATTGGAATAATCATCAGCGTTAGGGTTGTGTCGAGAGGAACTGGTATATAAATATCGCTAAAGACGTCAAGCGGTAATATTGCTGCGAGTCTCACCTCGTCGCACTCAACTTGTAACTTGGTGTGTTGTGCGTCTAGTGGTTGTAAGATCAATGTCAGCGTGTGTTCCTTGATATGAACACATGTGGTTTGTATAAATACCTGTGATTGATATCCAGGCTCACTATAAATATTACTGCGCGCCACCAGCATCTTGCCTAGTTTGGCCTCATCGACAAAAGGAATGTGATTCAATCGGATGTGTTGTCCTGCACGCGCATATGTTTCCCATACCATTTCCAGCGAATTTGGCCAGCCGGTAAAGCCGTTACGAAATGTTCCTACCTGAGTCCCTTCAGGGGTATCAAACCCCAAGATCTGATGTTCAGTGGCGGATTTTCCGCTCCAAATGGAAAACAGTGAAGGAGGTGTTTGACAATTAGGCCACAGTGGCTCCAGCGGCGTGATCGCTCCCGAGCGCATCAGTTGTGACAACTTAGGCATACTGTCGGGATCGAGATATTTCTGTAGCAGGTTAAACGGAAGTCCGTCGAGCACGGCCCATTTCACGCGCGGCAACATTTTATTCATCGCGCGCCCTCAGCAGTCGTTCTACCAACGCATACACCCCTTCGCGCAACTGGTTTATATCGCCATTATTATCAAGGGTAATGTCGGCTTCGATGGCTCTAATATCGGTATCCAATGTGGAGGTAATTTGTGACTGCATGTCCTGACGCGCATTCAGGCGTTGGCGCCGAATGGGCTCATCGCACAATACTCTAATTACCACATACCCGTGTTCAACCAGGGCTGGCCAATCGATCTTTTTGTCGCGTAGATCATCCGTCAAAATGACATCGCTTTTGTTCCGCTGCAGGCGGGCAAACAGATGGTTGATCAGCGAACGTGGTTCTACCATGCGTAGGTTATCAGCGATCTTTTCCATCAGATGTTGATGCTGTACATCAGCATCGATAGTTTGTGCTAATTCATTGAAGTAAGCCTGCTGCAGGCTATAGAGTGGTTGCGCTAGTTTTTCAATGCTTACTAGCAGTCCTCGTTTGCAAAAGGCCTCACTTAACAATTCGGCGGTGGTACTTTTACCTGATCCACTACCGGCGACTAGCGCCAGACGTAGCTGTGTCCCTTGGCTTAACCGATCAGCCAAAGTGGCGGCAGGCACGTTGCCAGACAGTGTTAACCAACTCAATTGGTATAAGCGATCTCGTATTTTTTGGTGGGTGGTTTCGGTTACTGCATCCCACTCGGGCAATGCCAAGCCGTGCCATGTCGCGGTGGTGAAATATAGCGGGTTTTCAAACAAATGGTTGCTATCCAACGCGTTCTTTTCGCTGCGTCCAGTTATCTTAATAGCCAGAGTGCTATCCTGCACGTTTGGGAGCAATATCGCCTCTAGAGTGGCGGCGCGCAGTGGTGATTTGCTTAATGCACTGTAGAACAATTCGGGTACAAACAGGAACTTATCGCTATTTTCCGCTGTTGAGAGAGGGGGATGGTTTAGCGTCAAACCAAGTTTACGGCAAAGCACAGGATGTCGACGTAATGAACCCGCACCCACGTGAGGATAATCAGGCCAGCCACGTACCCTAAGTTCGTTGTTGTGTATATCCACAAGCAGTTTATCGCCGCTAAAATATCGAAAGGCTTCAGATGTGGTCAAATTGAGCATGGTCGAGGTTTTACCGGCCCCTTTAACACCACAGATAGCCACAATATTACCGGTGGCACGGTTATCTACCCCGGAGGCATGCAGGATAAGACTTCCTTTTAATGCCTCCAGCGCCAGTAGGTAGTAGCGAAAAAACTCGATCACATGGATAAAGCTTTCGTGGCTGACATACATCACCATATGCTGTCCGCCTTTTTGCCAGGCATAACCAGTCTGATCACGCTCATGCCAAGCGACCTGACGGCCATCACTCAGTTCGCCGCAATTGATCTCGAGATTAAATGCCTCGGCGGTACTGCGGCGGATAAGATAAGTAGTAGTGCACGCTGCTTTCCAGCCAGCAGAAAAATCACTGTGCGGGTACAGAGTAAGCTGTAAATCCACCACCTCATCAACTGTGTCCAGAGGTGAAAAATTAGGCGAGATAAACGCCATTAACCTCTGGAATAGCTCGCGCCGTGACTCAGGATATGTGATGTTCACCAAGAGTTTGTCATTGCTGAGGATTACTGATTCCATCATCAGGCTTTCTCTCTATAAGATGAGGATGCTTGAAAATCTTTCAGGAAAGTTAGTTTTGAATAGTGACTTTTCTCAAAAGAAAGTTCTTGTGCTTGAATAAATGACTCCACCTCTATTACCAGTGCATTAAACCCACGGTAAATGTTGGTTTTGTCTGCTTTACCGCGAGTTTTCAGGTACTCAATTTCGCACTGTTGTAGGCGGCCGGCAGCGTCGTGGACATCCTTGATGCGACAGTCCTCAAAATTAAGCATGTAGATGTCGCCTGTCGGCAGGTATTCACAAGCAATGTCCAAGCGCACCCGTCGCCAGCTCGGCAGCTCTTTCAGAGGGAGTTCAAAAAATCTGGATAGCGCTTCCTCCGGGGTGGTGTCGATACGCTGAAAGTGGTAATTACGCTCCCATCGCTCCAGCGCATCTTCCTGATAGAGTTTTTTCTTGAAGGTAACCACCGGCTCATCGAAGCGTATCTTCTTTTTACGGCTCCAATGCATCACCGACACGTAGCCCGCAATGTGTTTTTCATTAGGGGCGATCTCGAAGAGATCATTGTCGTAGCTCCAGTGTTCAATTTCATCGCCTAAATGAGGACGGAAGTTTGCCACTTTGCCATCGGCCAGAGCGGCGTAGAAGCGTTCATTGAGCTCGTAGAAGTTGTAATTTTGTTTGATATTAAACTTTTGCTCTAGTTCGGTATCAGGGATTCCTTTCTCGTAATAACACTCGAAGTTGTTGTTATAAAGGTAATTTTGGTGGAACTGAGTACAAAGCGCATCAAATAGTTCTTCTTCAGTGATCGATATCGGTAAATTTTCTAGTGCCAAAAAATGCGTCACCCAAACTTCAATGCGGTGTACGAGGTGTGTCAACTGCCATCCAGTGGGGGTGGTCGATACTACAGCCAATGGAATGGACTCGCTGCTCAGATTATTTAACGAGGCATCAATGACTGGGTGACCGGCGGGAGCATCCAGTACCGGACTGGTCAGCCCTCGGAGATCACAAAGAATGCTTTTGTCGGTGATTGTCTCCCCTTCCGGCAAAGCTACAAAGTACAAGGACCGCTCTGCGGGGGAAACCTGTTCATCATGGCGGATTTTCCAGCTTCCCAGAACAACGTAATTAGCCATGGGTCATCTCCTGTTGTGAAAGAGCAAGATGGGTTTCACGCGCAAAATCAAGCTTGGAATAGAGATTCTGTTCAAATAGCATTCCTTGTTGCTCGAGGAAGTGTTTAACATAGGCACATACCAGTTCGAATTCTTCCATTACGTTGCTGTAATCAAATAGTGTACGTGAGCGGCAGTATTCCACTTCGCATTGTGAAAATGCGAAACGCGATGGCTCATCTAAACTACGGCAGATATCGAAATAGACGCCATAAATGTTGCCGGTTTCAAGGGACTCGAAATTTACATCAAAGCGTTTTCGGCGGAAAGGCGCTAGACGCTTAATTTCACCGCCGGCCATTTCGCGTGCCTTTGACTCAAATTCTGAGTTGCTGAGAGTAACGTCATAGTAAATACTCTCTTTACGGAGTTCAGCATTTTTGGCAAACCACTTCTGTTTAATAGCAACCTTGTTATTCGTCTGGGGGATAAAAGAGATATAACCCTTTGCTGAAGGCTCAATCACTTCGAAAATATGGTTGTCGTAGTCAAATACTTGCAGGCTCATATCAAGTTCAGGTATAAAACCAGATAGTTCACCACGCAGATTAATTGCCTCATATAATGCCGTGTTTAGTTTCCAAGTGTTCGGAATTCCTTGGAAAGTGAATTTTCTTTCCAATTCCATATCGTGTTTCCAGCGACTATACCAGCAGGTGTCATTCAATAAATGGCGGTATTTCAGTAGACGCGGATATGCTCCTTCTAACGCATTTATGCAGAGTTGCCAGTCGTTGGCTTCGGCCAGATTGGTGATATCCACTTCTGCATACTTCACCATTAATGTGCCATGCCATGCAGTATCATTGAAATGATAGAGTTTTGCCAACTGTTGTTGTTCGTCAATTCGTATTGAGATTGCTGGCATCAATTCGTTAAAGTGCTTTGTGATATTAAACTTGGAGAATAATGTGTCAAATTGCACTCCACTCGCTTTTTTAACTTGGCGGTAGTGGTCGGTAAAATAGTGGAACTGATAAGGGGTTGATGCTATTTCATGGCAACTGCTGGCCGTAATTATTTTACTGGCGATTAAGTCGTTTTCACGATGGAATAGAGAATTATTCCCTGCTATGCTCACAGTATCGTCGCATTTCAAAACTACATCGGGGTGAGCAACCACAGATCGTGGTGAAAAAAACTCTCCGGGCTGAAATAAAAGAATAAATAATTTGCTATCCATAAATATCCCTCAACGAGTTGAGTTAGTATCAAGTACAAAAATATCGCCGTGTTTTATCTGTTTAAATAATTGCTCATCACAAACGGCGGGCAGTTTTTTCTCGCGCAGTAATATGCCCAAATGGCTGAGTAGAGAGCCTTTTTCAAAAATAAATCCAGCTGCCCATGGAATCAGGGAAGCTAAGGCTGCATAGGGTCGACGCGCTAGTACAATGGGCGGGGATGGTAACTTTTCCATTTCTTGCACCATGGTTGAGAATAGGTCTCCGTATACTGACGCATCGGGGACTTCTGTCAGACTCATAGAGGGGGCAATGCTGTAACTTTCCATCTCCTCTGTCTCTGTGATCAGATAAACTTGTCCGCGTGCGTAACCCTGCGACATCACCCGACCATTTGCCGAAAATACCAACTGAGTGTCCGTCACCGCGGAATAGTCCAAAGCATATAACTGACCACCAGAGAGCACCCACTCAATTTGTACATCCCCTAGTGCTTGCAAGGCATCTGCCGTCACTCGGTGTAGCAGGCTGATATTATCTTCTGTTAGCCCTGCCTCCTGCTGGGGGTTATCCAGCGTCAGAATTTGGCTGATGGCAGTACCTCGGTTCATTGCCATCAGACCATCAGGGGAAACTTCTGCCACAAGTTTTATCCCGTCTGGTGTTTGAACCTTGCGAGTGATCAGGCCACATTCGCCTTTAATAAAGTCGCGGAGCACTACCGTATAGAGTCGTCTCCCTTCTGACATCAGTGCGGTGAGTTGATCCACCAAGGTCGACTTGTCAACAATCAACTGCCGCACTGCATCTGAAAAATCCACAACTACGTACTGCCCCGTAAAGTGATCCAGCAATTGTTGCTGCAACACTATGTCTTCAAGTCCATATCGGTTGGCCTGTAGGATTATGGCTCCGGGCTGTGTTTTCTGATGCAGACGAGCAATATCTATCAATGGCTTTCGTTTTTGATTGAAGTATATGGCGTATGCTGGCAGTGTTTCCGCAAGTTTGACCGGCAAATCACCGTATAACGGCCAGAAGAATGCACTTGGTGTATTATCGCATTCAACACGGGGGTAGGTAGTTACCGGGCGAGCCTGCAATAGCCAAACTTTTCCATCTTGGTAGGCCCACTCAATATCGACATGGCTGTTGAGTAAAGTACGCGCGGAGTTGACTATTCCGTTGATTTGCTGCCAAGCTTGGCGGTGACGTGGGTCTTCACTGTCTATTTGTAGCTGTAACGATTCCTTTTCGCCGGATACCAATCCTTCCCCTAAGCCAGGTACATATTCCACGTATAAACTTTCGTGTCCACTTAACGGATGGCAACTGAATGCCACCCCGGAAAAGTCAGGATTTACCATACGCTGGACAATGATGTTAACTGCGCTAACTGCGCTAACTGCGGCATCTGCATTGGCATCACGTTTTTCCATAATGGCACGCAGAGAATAAAAGGATTTCAACACAATGAAGATTGCTTCTTGAAGATCGCTTACCGACCCGACGTTAAGTACCGACTCATAGATGCCAGCAAAACTTTTTTTTTGCATATCTTCTGCCAGGCAGGCGGAGCGAACAGCAACATTCAGCGTCCCTTGAGTATCTATGAGATCACTGACAAACTCAGTGATGCTGGTCTTTGCCTGTTCAGACCACCGTAGTTCATTCAATGCCCGAGTGATTTTCTCCATGTCTTGAGTAAGAAAAGCTCCGGAGGTGATGGCAATATTGCGCTCAGCATCGGCCAGGATGGCCTTAATTTTGGAGAAATCATTTAACCAGTCGGTTAAGTGTATTTCTGTGATTAAAACCATTGGAGGCACGGGGTGCTGAGTTGACAGCTCATAAATATTTCTAAATTTACCCGGAAGGATGATTTCCTGATCTTTAGCAAATTCAATCATTGGAGTTCCTTATCATGGGTTATTAATGATAATCCCGACAGACCTTTTTTCATCTTTTCTTTGAAATCAATATGGATGCGGGTTTCAATCGGCCCCTCCGCGTTCTGATATTTCCCGTGGTAAAGCTCGATTTCTCCCGAGGTACGCCAGAACATCATTTGACCAATATTCATGCCGTAATAGACCTTCACTTGATGAATACAGAATAGCTGAATAGTCCAGCGGCCTATAAAGCCAATATCCCCTAATGGTGCGGATAGGTTAATAAACATCCCCATGCGAGCAACGGAAGAGCGCGCAGCATAGGTGGGAACGAAATTTGTACTACCCATTATTTCTATCGTTTCAGCCAGATAGAGTTTTCTCGGTTTAAGAATATACCCGTTATCTCCGATCTTAATGATGTCTACTGGATTCTCTTTCGCTGGATCAATAATCTCATTATGGTAGACTTTCATGGTATGGCCTAAGCGGAAATTATAGCTATTCGGATTTATATTGTCAGGTAAGAAAGGAGATATAATGATTTCCTCACTTCTTACTCTTTTTTCAATTTCCTTACCCGTTAATATCATTCTGTGATTCCTGACTGTTAAAGTCCTGATAAATTCTTGATGCAACGACGTTGTCTGAGCCACGGTAACGCCCTTGATAATTAATTAGTTCGCCAAAATTTTCCCAGAAACAGATCTTGCCAATCCTCATTCCTGGGTAGACGATAACTGGCTGAGCTACAATAATCTCCAGTGTCCAATTAATAATGGCGCCGGTGTGTCCAAGTGGGGCACTGGTTTGAATAAACATACCACATGCTGCTGTGGAGAAATTGGCATAGAGCTCACTAGCGCAAGTTAAGCTCCCCATCTTCTCCAACGTTGACGATAAATAAAAATGATCAGGCTTTAATNTRTAGCCATGTTCAAGAATTTCAATATATTTTTCTTTTGGTGGTACATAGGAATCTATAACAGAGTTGCCATATTCAACTAAAACCTTACCAAGATGAAACGAATAAGAATTTACATCCAGACTGGCTTCATTGAAAGGGATAATGACAACATCCCCTTTATTTACAAGCTCCAGTATTTTTTTTGCTGTTAATATCATTTTTTTCGTTTCCTGTGCTTTGATTCACCAAATTCCCCTTTTTTACTTTTTAAGTTAGACAGATTTTAATGAGGGAAAATCTGTTTTTTTCTATAGAAAATCGCTATCATTGGATTCTCAAAGCTACAAATTTCTGCCCTCCAATGACGATATCAATTTTTCACAATAATTTGTGAACTCTCCTTTTAACTAAAAAATATATGAATTAAATTTTTCACCATTCCACTGTTATTGAAAATCAAACTTAACTCCGATTTTGTAAAAGTGGTAGTTTGTTTAAAAAAACTAAACGTTGATTAATAATATTAAAGAGTTATTAGAACTCACCCTATCAGGGGTATGATCCAAGTCATGTGTATGCGTAGTGGAAACGTTTGCAAAACATCACCTACCGCTGAAACGGGTCGGTTATGGTGGCTACCACGTTGTTAATCAGCGTGTAGCAAGGCGGGAAAATGTGGGGTCAAGATTGGGGGCGCGACCCCACCCAGATCGAACGCAGGGTGTTCCCTTTCTGCACTGCGTGGCGCAGGAATTTGATCAGGTACTGGCACATCTCGCCCGTCATGTCATGCACACCTTTGCCGTCAATGGCTTTGTTGAGCTGCTTCAGATGCCGGGTTTCAGCTCCGCGATATCTATTTCACTAATCTCAGGGAAGGCATAGCGCTTCAGTTACGTAATAATTTTAACCGCATGGTTTTCCGACCAGAGCCTGAGGCTGCTGATGTGCCATTGAGGTAGCAATGTGTTTAAAGGTGCGGGTTACTTCTACAGAGGTTTTTATTGATATTTTCGTAGCAGCGGGTTCAACTTCATCGGCGCCTACAGATATACTACGTTATAAAACTGAGCCGGCCTCGGTCCATAACAATAGCTTTAATCTATTACTTATGTTTTGAGCCTGTACTAATGATTCAAATATGAACTATATTTTTACCTTAGGCGAGATAACGATTTGATGATAAAATCAGAGAATTCAGTATATATCCTCCCTTTAGTCCTAATTTCCATAGATAAATGAACAGGAGGAAGAACGGGAAAGTGATTATTGAAAGATAATATCATATGTTCTTTCCAAATTGAACTTTGAGGGAGTGAACTTATGCCTAATCCCGAGGAAATAGCAATTTTTATGTTATCATATGAGGCACTCTCATACACAATAAAAAAATCCTTATCATTTTCTTTTAGAATTTGCGTAACAGCGGACCGATAAGCACAACCTTGCGGGAATCCTACAAAGGGAATAGATTCAATCCGATTAAAGTCAGCGATATCTCTACTTACCCAATGTAAAGGTTCCGTCCAGAGGTGACAAATGTTTTTTAAAGCAAGTCGATTCAGAGCACCTACCGAAACTGTATGCTTAAAAATTGCGATATCAAGTTCATTGTTATCAATTAAATATAGTAAATGATCAGATAATGCCGAAACAACTTGCAACTTGAGGTTTGGATTTACTGAAAGTAAATATGATATAGATGAAAGGATGTCAGTAATATTAAAATCATCGGGAACGCCTAAACGAATAAATCCACTCAATTCTGTTTCTCTTATATAGCTAAGAGCTTTATCTAATCTGAGTAAAATATCCATAACTAATGGAAGCAGCCTTGTACCTTCAGGTGTTAATCCACCAATATGTCCTTGAATTCGTAGAACTAGAGGAGAACCAATAATATCCTCAAGATGCTTCAAGCTTTGAGTTAGCGCGGATTGTGTACGGTTAAGTTTGAAACTTGCCGCTTGGAAGCTACCTTCAGCAGCGATACATGCAAAAGTACGTAAATGTTCAAGCGTTAATCGCCTGTCACTAAGAATAACAGCGCAATGATCATTCATTGAATTCTCCGGATTGGCTATAAACTAATCTTATTATGAAACAATTATTATTAATTTCCAAGCTAAAAATTATTATGCAATTCTAATTTTTAGCTAAAGGAAACTAGAAAAATACCAAAGCCGAAAGTAGTCTTTAATAAATATTTGCAACATCCAGCCAAGAAAGTAGCAACATTAGTGCTACATAATGTTTTCATAAATGATTTGAAAATAACATTATTTAAACATAAATGGTATACCAATAAACCGTGAGGTAAAAATTCATGATTGAACTATTGCAAGAAAAAAATAATTTAGATTCCTCTAGCATATGTTTTGACATAGGGAGATTCCTGGATTTATCTTTTCCCCAAAAAATAAAACATATGGTAAACATTGAATTAAAGGAACATTCATACATGCCTAAAACGGATGATCCATTAAGTGACTGGGTAGCAAGTGTGGCAACTCCAGCATTCAAAGCTTTGGCCAAGGTAAATGGAGAAAAGAAAATTTTTTGTACAGTTGGAACTGGTGCAGGATTGGATGCATTAGCTGCAATTGAAATTTTCAATCTGGATAAAGTAATTATCACGGACCTGCATGAGGATGTTGTAGAAAATGCAAGACTTAATATAGTTAAGAATATTGCAAAAAAAAATACCGTAGAGGTTATTGCATTAGCGGGTGATTTGCTTACACCAGTTTTAGATATTAATGAGAAAATAGACCTTATATACGAGAATCTCCCCAATATACCTACATTCGATAATATTGACGTTGAGCAGGGACAAAACAGTTCTACATATATAGAAAAACGCAACGAATTCGTTCCTTCGTTTATTTCAAAATATCTTATTACATTGCACTATCTTGCTTTGATTGAGGCGAAAAATTTGATTTCTTCCTCAGGCGATATTCTTTCCGTGATCGGAGGACGAATTCCAATTAAAGTTATACTTGACACTTCCGAATTGGCAGGATATACGGGCGCTATTCATCTAATAACTTGGAAAAAGCAGTCAGAACCTGAAGACGTTATAAATGGTTATTTAGAATGGGAAAATGAGGGGTTTGGACCATTCCATTTCTATCCAATCGAAAAATTGGAGGAAGTTTTTCATGAAAACCGATATTACACTGGCAATAAATATGCGTTGCAGATAGAGGAGAAACTGAGTCCATTCATCCTATCACCCCAAGAGGCTCTATCATACATAAAGCATGGTAAAGAAGTGGGTCATACGGTTGTTGTTCTAAGGTCTACTTTAAAATAAAAAGATTGTTTAACGACAGGATTACTATAATGAAGCGTTTAGATGAAATAGATGGGTATTCTAGTTTTATTGCCAATACAGTAACCAACTTTAAGGATGATGATACAGATGAGATACAATATGAACATATTCTTATGCTTGATCATCTATTGTTGAATGATCTAAAGTCAGAACTTGAGCAGGAGGCTATAGTGAGCCGATTACCCTGCGATGTTCTTAGGAAGATACAATCATTGTATGTGTCTTTTGAAACAAAAATAGAAATGAATATTGATAGTATCATTAGTGAAAATCCTAAAATAACAAATTTCATTTTCAATGGGAACAAAAATATTTTGATGCCATATTTCAAAAGATATAGGGATCTAGTAAACAGAGAAATTTTACATTTAAAATTAAAAAAGAATGATAAAATATTATGGATAGGTGGTGGTCCATTCCCAGTATCGCCCATAATGATATCAAAAGCTATTGGATGTCAATTTGATTGCATAGATGTTTCAAAATCAGCTGTTTATAAATCTCAAGATATACTAAAAAAATTAGGTTCTTGCAATGTTCTGGTTGAACATCATGACGGGAAAAATATTAATGTAAGTTCTTATGATGTAATTATGATCGCCGTACTAGCATCTCCTATACAGGAAATAATAGACAACATTCAATTAAATGCAAAGGAAAGCGCAAAAGTTTTAAAGAGAGTAACCTATGGTTTTAGAAAATTAATTTATCCAACCGAAGTTTTTAAAAATTCTGACAATAAAATTAAATGGGACTCAACTGATCGCGCTCGCAGAGATCAGGTAATCTCTCATATAATTGGAACAATTAACAATTGATATCAAGGTATATAAAATGTCAAAAAGCATACTTTTTATTGAGTTGAATCCGGGTATGGAAAGTACAGGTGCGAAGGCATTGAGGATATGCAGGAATATGGGTATCCTTACTTATGTTGTCACAAGCGATAAAAGTTTTTATGATTCATCCTTAGGTAATCCCCTCAATGATGCTGAGAAAGTCTATGAACATAAAACGGATTTGTATCATATCATTGACCTGGTTGAATACATAAAAAAATTAAATACTGCACATCAATTTAGCGCTGTTACTAGTCTCAGCGAACTTTATGTTGAACAAGCAGCCTACATTTCTAAGGCATTAGGTATAAAAAATCATAATTATGAAGCTATTAAGTTAGCGAGAAGCAAATATGCATGGCGTGATTTTTTAAGAAAAAATGGATACGTTATGCCAAAATTTATTTCTATTAAGGATATTAACAGCCTCGCTTATGTCCCGGATGAAATTGGCTTCCCTTGTGTTATCAAACCTGTTGACGGTGCTGCAAGTGTCGCGGTTTCAGTTTGTAAAAATTTAATTGAGCTCAATATTGCGTATGAAGAGTTAATTAACTACCCTGGTTTCGGTCGTGGCATCACCTTGAATAAATTGGCCATTGCAGAGGAGTATTTGGAAGGGGATGTATATAGTGCGGAATATGTAGTATATAAGCATGAAAGTTACTGTTTAGGATTTACGGACAGAATTATAAGCGGTTATCCATATTTTGCTGAAACCGGTGCAGGATTTCCCGCAAAGCTGGTAAATGAAAAGAAATCAAAATTTTATATTGAAAGTATTATCAATATAATGAATTTTGATAATTGCATTTTACATATAGAATTTATAGAAGAAAAGAATGGAGATATTCAGATAATTGATTTAAACCCTAGACTTTGTGGCGCACTTATTGCACCTATGATATATGAAGCAACGGGTATTGATCCTATAAAAACGCTTATAGAAATCCTGATAGGAGATGAACCAAATCTTAAAAGGACAAAAAATAGATATTGCGAATCACGGTATGTTGGCGCACAATGTTGTGGAAAACTTATAGAAGTAAAAGGATTTCAGCAGGAAAAATTCGTAAATCGGATAAAGTCTTTGAATTTGCTAAAAAAAATAGGAGCTCAGATCACAGATATAAAATCCAATAAAGATCTTATATTTGAATTTTATACTGTCGCAGATAGCTTGAAAGCCGCCAAAGAAGATGCAGATGAATTTATAAAAAATATATCATATATAGTAGAGGTAAAAACCATTWATTAGTAATACGATATAACTGCTTGGAGCGCAACGTAATGAATGAAGTAATCAAAAATTTAAAAACTTTGGGTATTAATAGGATTTTCACGGGAATGGGCTACTATGTTACCATTCCATTGTTTTCAATTATCTTAATGAACACTAAAAACCTTGACACCATATCTGTTGGTTATATTATGGCAATTTTTGCGTTTGCTGTTAAGGGAGGAAGTTTACCACTATTCATCTTTCCTTCTCTTTCTCATAATATAAAAAAAATTATTATGTTTGGTACATTGAGTGCGTCTTTAGGTCTTGTTTTAGTTTTTATCTCTAATAATTTCTATATTATTATAGGTAGCGTTATTATTAGTGGGGTTGGAATATCGATAAACATCCTTGGGATACAAACCTATATAAGTGGAAATATTGTCGAAAAAAAATCAAAATTGAAAAATTTTACTCTGCAAATTTGGATAGCGAACTTAACAGCGGTAGTTGGTCCTCTTATTACTGGTTTTTTTTCTCATTTTAATATCGGGCTTTCGCTCTTATTATCTTCATTTTTTTATTTAGGTGCCTTTTTAAACTCATTATTTTATTTTAAAGCGCCTAAAGTTGTTTATGCCGATGTATTTGGTAGGTTTAAATTAAAGCATCTGATTTTTATCAAGAATTTAGGGTTAGACGTTCTTTTCCTTTTGGCCTTCTCAATGTGGTTTGTTTATTCGCAAATATATTTTTTGCTGCCGTTCTATATATCTAAGACATTGAATTATGGTGGTCTTATAAACTATTTACTTTCATTTAATGCTATTACACTTATTGCTCTTCAGGGGGTGGTCACATTTTTTATAACAAAATATTTTATGCATTCTCACATGCTTGCTATAGCATTAGGGTTTGCCTTTATTTGTGGTGGATATATTATGTTTTACCTACAAAATAGTGTTGTTTGGCTATGGGTCGGTTTCTTTCTTCTGTCATTGGGCGAACTTATAATACTTCCTGAATTAGATTTCTTAGTTTCTGAACTTGTCGGAAAATTTTCAACAACATACGTATTTTCAGTTTATACTATATTTTGTGGAATAGGGTATGGGTTATCTAATCTTATCTTTGGTAAATTAATTGAACACAATATTTATATCGCATTAGAATCATTGGCATATATTTCCATTGTGTTATCCTTTTTTAGTGTTCTACTTTTTGTAAAAACAAAATATTTTTCTAAATTTATCAAATTATAATGTTTTATATTATTTTTGACCCATGTTCATTACAATTTCCGTGTTAATATTTTTTGTATATTCAGCATTAAGTACGTGGTGGCTTTGTTTATCATAAACACTTTTTTTCTTTGATGGGTTATTGAAAAAATTGTTTAACAATATTAAGACTGTCAAAGTAGTGTAAGAAAGGTGATTATATGATCGTGAATTTTATATTTAATCATTTGTCGAGAATATATCATATGATGTTTGAGTTGTAATGGAGGTGCTTGTTTGCAGGAGATCAACAGCGATAGATTCGCGTGTTCACAAATTTATTAAACTTAGTATGTTGACACATAATTCTTACATCAGCATTACGATAAAACCTGTCGCCTCCTCTCTAAATGTTACAGTCCTACTTGTTCCATTCAACCATCACATTCATCCGGACACGGTCACATTTTCACTTTTTAAGGAATCACACTCATAATCTTTGCATAGACATCGGGAAAGTGGGGTAAGGTATTGAGCGTTATCTTGTTGGATATATTGGTTATGTGGCACGTTATTAAAAATCATAAAGTGCTAGTCGCGTATGCCGGTTTAAATGTATGCTCCAGGAAACTGGCATATCTAAGTTTAAAACAATATTGTCAAAAAAAGGGATGTTGGGTTTTGAGAAAAAGCACTTTATGCGCCAGCCTTAATTGCTACGACGTTTTACCTAATCGTTGCATCACTTTGCAATGGGCTGAAGAACAAAAATAAATCTGTAAAATCGATAAATTGAGCCACCATAAAAAAGCTTCTTCAACTTGCCTTTGGAGTCATAAAATCGGGTAAACCATTCGAATCAAAAATGACAGTCGTTCACTAGGCGCTAGGAAAGTATCTGAGATTTAGACACTCCTAGCATATAGTATCAAAAACGGTGTGTGACGGTTTAAGTCGATAGTATGTCTAAAAGGTTCTCTCTTTAGTAACTGCAATATTGTTAGTCACTGCCTTAAAATATTCACTTGTGAATAATTCCGAATTTTTCCTGATTGAATGCGGAAAAAATTACGGTAAATTATCTTAGAGCATAACGAACAGTTCCTGATGGAAGAGATCTTGTTTTATGCTAGTTGACTAGTATTCGGACGATTTATACTGCCGCGCATAAATATACGGCGCGACATAACCTTCGAGGTTGACGTCTAGATAATCCGACCACCACTGCATCATCTCGATTCGGGCTTCCAGATGTTCCGCTTTGTGCACATAGGCCGCCCGCACGCCGTTGCGTTCCTTATGACTCATCTGCCGCTCGATGACATCTCTTGACCACAGCCCGGACTCGTTCAGAGCGCTGCAAGCCATCGTCCTGAAGCCGTGGCCGCATATTTCAGTTTTAGTGTCATAGCCAATCACACGTAGCGCTTTATTAATGGTGTTTTCGCTCATCGGTTTGTCCAGACCACGCGCACCCGGAAAAACGAAGACCGACTCGCCGGTAAACGCCTGGATCTGTTTTAGCAGAGTAACTGCCTGATTTGATAGTGGCACCAGATACTCGTCCTTCATCTTTGCGCCCCGCTCTGAAAATCTCACGCCCTTTACGGCTTCGCGCTGCGCGGGCACCGTCCAGATATGTGCTTTCAGGTCAAACTCTTCCCAGCGGGCGAAGCGCAACTCGCTGGAGCGCAGAAAGACGTGCAGATTCAGTTCCAGCGCCAGGCGGGTCAGTATCCGACCTTTGTAGTTATCTATGTTCTGCAAAAGTTCTGGCAGGCGTCGCAATGGCAGGGCAGGAAGATGTTGGGCCACAATCGGCGTCACAACGCCACCCAGATCGAACGCGGGGTTGTATTTGATGATGCCCTGTTGCACGGCGTGACGCATGATTTTGGTCAGGTACTGGCGCATTCTTCCGGCGACGTCATGGACGCCCTTGTCATCAATGGCTTTGATTAACTGCGCCAGATGCCGGGTTTCAATCTCTGCGATATCCATTTCGCCAATCATAGGGAAGGTATAGCGTTTCAGGCAGGTAAGGATTTTATCGGCGTGGCTTTGCGACCAGAGTCTGAGGCTGCTGGTGTGCCACGAGGTTGCGATGTGTTTAAAGGTGCGGGTTTCGTCTACAGCGGTTTTTTCGGATTCACGGGGCAGGGAAGGGCAGATGCCGGATGCCAGCAGCTTGCGGGCAGCGTCGCGCTTTTCACGGGCCTCCGCCAGCGTGACCTGCGGATAGGCGCCTAAGGCCAGGCGGGATTCTTTGCCGCCGAAGCTGTAGCGGAAATACCACAGACGCGAGCCGCTGGTGGATACCAGTAGATACAGACCCTGGGCATCGGTGATTTTGTAGGATTTTGCGAAGGTTTTTGCAGCGCGAATTTTACTGTCAGTTAGAGCCATGTGAGGGTCACTCCATTCATCGAACTGAATGACCCGCAATTTGACCCCACATTTTCCGGATACCTAGGGATAAATCAAAACGTATCGGAAAGGGTTTTTACGCTAACCTATTGAATTTAAGATATATAGGGATTCATAAGAAAGCATAAAAAAAGAAGAAGTGGTGCCCGGACTCGGAATCGAACCAAGGACACGGGGATTTTCAATCCCCTGCTCTACCGACTGAGCTATCCGGGCAACGGGCCGCATTAAACCGTATTGACCGCATTTCGTCAATGTGTTTATGGCGGTTTCACCTTAAATCCCGCTTAATTGCTCTCTTTTCAGGCAAATTTGCGTGCTGCTTCATGCCAGCGCGCCGTTTTTACGGCATAGCGCCAGCCGTAGAATATCCTCCGCCAGGCGTCTTGCGATGGCCACATCCTGCAACTGGTGTTTAACCAGTAATTTGCTCAGGCAACCTTCTAGAATCAGCTCCATTTGATGGGCGACCATGGTGGCGTCGTCGGCTTCCAGCTGGGTCAGCAGCGCATGGGTGTAAGTAAAGGATGCCTGTTTTTGCTGCTCGGCCAGTTGGTGAATCGGGTGGTCGGCGGCGGGGTAAAACGTGCAGGCGGCCACAAACAGGCAGCCGGGATAACGCTGCTGGCGTACCTGCTCGTCCAGTATCCGGTAACGCGCCAGCAGCTTCTGCTGCGGGTCTAAGGTATTGTCCAGCAGGACTTTACTGCGCCAGCTGTCGATCTGATCGGCGTGATAACGCAGGCAGTCATAGTGTAAAGCCTCGCGTTCGGGCCAGAACTGCTGGAGCTGCGCAACCGGGATGGAAAGCTCATCCGCCAGCATCTCAAGCGTTACACGGGTAAACCCTTTTTGCTCCAGCAGGTTTAACGCGCGATTCAGGACGTGTTCACGTTGCATAGATGCCTCCATATAAAAGCCTCCGGAAAGCTGGCTGGTCCCGTTGAAACAGGTAGTCTACGGGATAATTTTCTGTAAGTGCCGCTGAAACTCCGCCGCGTCCATAAAGCCCGTCACCCGGGAATCGGGGATTTCCCGTCCCTGGGCGTCAAAAAACATAATGGTCGGTAAACCCAGGACCCGCAGCTGCTTCAACAGTGCGGCATGTTCCTGGGTATTGGCCGTGACGTCCGCCTGGAGCAGCGTCATCCTGTCCATGGCCTGCCGTACCCCGGCGGCGTTAAAGGTGTATTTCTCAAACTCTTTGCAGGCCACGCACCAGTCGGCATAAAAATCCAGCATAACCGGTTTGCCGGCGGGGTTATTGACCTCGCGGGTCAATTCATCCAGCGTTCCGATCCGGTTAAATCCCGGCGCAGGGGCAAGATTTGCCTCGGCGCCGGCGCCCCGTTCGGCGGGAAATGCCCAGTCCTGCAAGGGCCGCACCGCTACCAGCATAACGGCCAGCAGGGCGATTTGCACGATGCGGCTGCCGCGATAGGCGCCTTTGAGGCTCA
Source organism: Sodalis sp. RH15 (assembly GCF_047324255.1). Taxonomy (NCBI): domain Bacteria; kingdom Pseudomonadati; phylum Pseudomonadota; class Gammaproteobacteria; order Enterobacterales; family Bruguierivoracaceae; genus Sodalis; species Sodalis sp. RH15. The sequence continues at coordinate 5,176,561 of NZ_CP178738.1, read as the reverse complement.
GTAAAAACCCCCAGCCGAAAAACGCCACCGCCAGCAGGCTCCATAGCCGGTCGCCCCACCGGTCCCCCAGCATACGCTCCAGCAGAAAGATAGGCAGGGCCAGGATAACAAAACCAAGCCCTTCTTTAACCTGTTTCATCCAGGCGCCGCCGCGGGGCAGCAGTCTGTGGCCGAACAACGCCGCCAGGATAAGCGGAATGCCCATGCCCAGGGCATAAAGATACAGCGTGGCGCCGCCCATCAGGAGATTGCCGCTCTGGGCAATATACAGCAATATCGCGCTGAGGGGAGCGGTGGTGCAGGGGGAGCAAAACAGCGCCGCCAGCGCGCCCATGACAAATACCCCCCAGGGCGAGCCGGACCGTTGCCGGTTGCTCCAAAGGGTCAGGCGCGTTTGCACCGAGGAGGGCAGTTGCAACGTGAACAGACCGAACATGGAGAGCGCCAGGGCGATAAACAGCGCCGAGAGGACAATCAGCACCGCCGGCTGCTGCAGTGCCGCCTGTAGCGGCAATCCCGCCGCCGCCACGGCGATGCCCAGCAGGGTATAGGTAATGGCCATGCCCTGGACATAGACCAGGGACAATAGCAGCACCCGGCCGGTGCTGAGGGACGCCCGGTCGCCGCCGAGGATAATACCGGAAATCAGCGGGTACATGGGCAGCACGCAGGGGGTAAAGGCAATTCCGATACCTATCAGCAGCGCCCACCATAGGGAAAAGGGCGAGGCGGCGGTGGCCGGCGCTGGTGAAACGGTCCCGGCGGGGGCGAGTGAAGCGAACATGTCCCCCGAGGCGATGGGCAGGGGAACGGTGCGGGTTTCGGGAGGGTAGCAGAACCCGGCATCGGCGCAGCCCTGATAGGTGACCCGCAGCGTGGCGCCTTCGGCCGCGTGCTGCAAAGGGATGCCAATCTGCAATGTGTTCCGGTAGATCTCCGTATCGCCGAAGAACTCATCGTGGTGATTGCCGCCGGCGGGCATGACCACCTTGCCCAGCACCGCATCCACCGGTTCGAGCTTGATCTGCTGGCGATAGAGATAATAACCCGGACGAATCCGCCAATTCAGGCGGATATCGGTGCCGTGCCGCTGGAAATCAAAAGCGAACGCCTCATCGGCCTTGACGAAAGCCGGGGCGGCGTTGCCGCCGAACAGGGCGGCCGACGCCGGCGGGAAGCCGAGCAGCAGCGCCAGGACAATCAGCGTAAAGAGGCGTTGAGCCATGACAAATAATCCGCATCCCCGCCCAGTACGGGCAGCACCAGCAGTTCAGGGGTTTCATAGGGGTGGTGGGTTTTTATCAACGTAATCAGCTCCTGTTGATGCCGGGTATGGCTTTTGATCAGCATCTGTACTTCCTGCTGCTGCTCCAGTTCGCCTTCCCAACGATACAGGGAGAGGGCGCCGGGCAGCATCGTAACACAGGCCGCCAGCTTGTTATCCAGGAGTTTGGCCGCCAAATCGCGGGCCGCGGCTTCATCGGGCGCGGTGCAAAGCACCACCACGTTTCCCGGTGCGGCGCTGCCGGGATGGCCGGGGGATATAGGCTGGACGGCGGGATGTGTGCGGTCCGGGGAATGCGCTGCCATGATGGCCTCCTGTGATGATGACCACCGCAGTATAACCGGTTATCCCGCCGCGGGCCGTACGGTTATAACTGTTTTTCGTCGTCGTAGCGCCGGGCTTTGTATGTCGGATGCATCAGGTTATCCAGCGAGAAAATATCATCCAGCTGCGCGGGGGTGAGCAGACCGCGCTCCAGCACCACCTCGCGGACGCTTTTACCGGTTTCGGCGCAGATCTTACCGACGATATCCCCGTTATGATGGCCGATAAACGGGTTCAGGAAGGTGACGATACCGATGGAGTTAAAGACATAGGATTCGCAGACCTCCCGGTTGGCGGTGATGCCGCCGATGCATTTTTCCAGCAGGTTGTCGCAGGCGTGGGTCAGGATATGGATGGATTCAAACATGGCCTGCCCGATAACCGGTTCCATGACGTTAAGCTGCAGTTGGCCCGCTTCCGCCGCCATGGTGATGCAGGTGTCGTTGCCGATGACTTTAAAGCAAACCTGGTTCACCACCTCGGGAATGACCGGGTTGACCTTGGCGGGCATGATGGAGGAGCCGGCCTGGAGCTGGGGCAGGTTGATCTCATTGAGGCCGGCGCGGGGGCCGGAAGAGAGCAGGCGCAGGTCGTTGCAGATTTTTGAGAGTTTTACCGCCAGGCGCTTTAATGCGCTGTGCACCATGACATAAGCGCCGCAGTCCGAGGTGGCTTCTATCAGATCTTCCGCCGGGATGCAGGGGAGGCCGCTGACCTCGGCCAGCTTTTGCACCGCCAGGACCTGATAGCCTTCCGGGGTATTGAGTCGGGTGCCGATGGCGGTGGCCCCGAGATTCACCTCCAGCAGCAGTTCGGCGGTGCGCAGCAGGTTTTTGTTTTCTTCTTTCAGGAGAACGGCGAAGGCGTGGAATTCCTGGCCCAGCGTCATGGGCACCGCATCCTGCAGCTGGGTGCGGCCCATTTTGAGGATAGTGGAAAACTCCCGCGCCTTGCGTTCAAACCCCTCTCCCAGGCGATCGATGGCGTCTATCAAGGTGAGAATGGAGCTGTAGACCGCGATGCGAAAGCCGGTGGGATAAACGTCGTTGGTGGACTGGCATTTATTGAGATGATCGTTGGGGTTGAGGAACGGATAGTCCCCTTTATGATGCCCCATCAGCTCCAAGCCGATATTGGCCAGCACTTCGTTGGTGTTCATGTTCACCGAGGTGCCGGCGCCCCCCTGGAAGACGTCAATGGGAAATTGATCCAGGCAGCGGCCCTTATTCAGGACTTCATCGCAGGCGGCGACGATGACATCGGCGATGGCAGGGGGCAGGGTATTAAGCTCTTTATTGGCCAATGCCGCGGCTTTTTTTACCAGCACCATGCCGCGCACGAATTCCGGTATATCGCCGATTTTAGTCTTGCTGATACGAAAATTTTCGATGGCGCGCAGGGTGTGGATGCCATAATAGGCGTCGGAGGGAACTTCACGGGTGCCTAGCAGGTCTTCTTCTATACGGATGTTATTCGCCATGGCGTACTTCCTTAAAAAGCGATGATGTGGACTGGTGTTAAGGGATAATAGCGCAATCATTTTAATATCCAGCGCGTTACACTGGCAATGCGCATTGTGTGCGTCATTATATGCTGAAAAGCTTTATCGGCTATTAACTTGATCACGAATGTTTAACTTTTTTATTACAGAAGCGCACTAGGTGTAAAGTGTGGTAAAGAAGCCCGGTCCACGGGTTGAATAACGCCTGCGCTGATGCCATTACAATTAAAGGCGTTATATTAAGCGGTTGAATTTACTCTGAGGAGAGTCTGGTGCGTTGGTTACCCTTGCTGGTTATTTTTCTGGTGGTTTATATCGAAATCACCCTGTTTATCCAGGTGGCGCAGGCCATCGGCGTGCTGCTTACCCTGCTGCTGGTGATCCTGACCTCGTTTATCGGCGTATCGCTGGTTCGGGCGCAGGGCATCATCATCCTGACCCAAATGCAGGTCAAGATAGCCAATGGCGAAAGCCCGGCGGCGGAAATGATCAAAAGCGTGTCTGTCCTGCTGGCGGGATTTTTACTGTTATTGCCGGGCTTTTTTACCGATTTCCTCGGCCTGCTGCTGCTGCTGCCCCCCGTGCAGACTTCCCTGACCCTGCGGTTGCTGCCCTATTTGCATTTTCAGCGCGGCGGCGGCTTCGGTTCCCAGGGCGGCGGCGAGACGTTCGAAGGAGAGTTCAAGCGTAAAGACGTTTCCCGCGACCGCATCGAGCATCACCCGGACGATGAAAATAGATAAAATCGCACATGAAGAAACATGTTATTTAACTGATTGATTTAGAATGTGTTTCATTCGCAGTGTGTAAAATATGGCCATTCGGGCAAAAAAAATCTTCATTTCCCCCTTGAAGCGTAACTGAACGCCCCCATCTTAAACACCACGAGGCCGGGCATGAGGGCATGCCTGGCATTCATCCCGAAACAGATACGGACTTTCTTAAGGAGAGCTTTCAATGAAAATTCGTCCATTACATGATCGCGTTATCGTCAAGCGCAAAGAAGTTGAATCCAAATCGGCCGGCGGTATCGTCCTGACCGGTTCCGCGGCGGGCAAATCCACCCGTGGCGAAGTCCTGGCGATTGGCCATGGCCGCATCCTTGAAAACGGCGAAATCAAAGCGCTGGATGTGAAAGTAGGCGACATCGTGATTTTCAACGACGGTTATGGCGTGAAAGTAGAAAAGATCGATAACGAAGAAGTCTTGATCATGTCCGAAAGCGACATTCTGGCAATTGTTGAGGCGTAATTCGCGCGTAATCATCTGAACTGAACGAATTTAAGGGAAATTCAAATGGCAGCTAAAGACGTAAAATTCGGTAACGACGCTCGCATCAAAATGCTTCGCGGCGTTAATGTCCTGGCAGACGCGGTAAAAGTGACCCTGGGTCCCAAAGGCCGTAACGTTGTGCTGGATAAATCCTTCGGTGCGCCCGTTATCACCAAAGACGGTGTCTCCGTAGCGCGTGAAATCGAATTGGAAGACAAATTCGAAAACATGGGCGCCCAGATGTTGAAAGAAGTCGCCTCCAAAGCGAATGACGCTGCGGGCGACGGCACCACCACCGCCACCGTTCTGGCTCAATCCATCGTCAATGAAGGCCTGAAGGCCGTTGCCGCCGGCATGAACCCGATGGATCTGAAACGCGGTATCGACAAAGCGGTTATCGCCGCGGTTGAAGAACTGAAAAAACTGTCCGTGCCCTGTTCCGATTTCAAAGCCATCGCCCAGGTGGGCACCATCTCCGCCAATTCCGATGAAACCGTGGGCCAGCTTATTGCTCAAGCCATGGAAAAAGTGACCAAGGAAGGCGTGATTACCGTTGAAGAAGGTTCAGGTCTGCAAGACGAACTGGACGTGGTGGAAGGTATGCAGTTCGACCGCGGCTACCTCTCTCCTTATTTCATCAACAAACCGGAAACCGGCACCATTGAACTGGAAAGCCCGTTCATCCTGTTGGCTGATAAAAAAATCTCCAATATCCGCGAAATGCTGCCGGTGCTGGAAGCCGTTGCCAAAGCAGGCAAACCGCTGCTGATCATCGCTGAAGACGTTGAGGGCGAAGCCCTGGCCACCCTGGTGGTGAACACCATGCGCGGCATCGTTAAAGTCGCCGCGGTGAAAGCCCCTGGTTTTGGCGATCGTCGCAAAGCCATGCTGCAGGATATCGCCATCCTCACCGGCGGTACCGTGATTTCCGAAGAAATCGCCATGGAACTGGAAAAAGCCACTCTGGAAGACATGGGCCAGGCTAAACGTGTGGTTATCACCAAAGACACCACCACCATCATCGACGGTATCGGTGATAAAGCCGATATCGACAGCCGTATCGCCACCATCAAGCAGCAAAGCGAAGACGCCACTTCCGATTACGATCGTGAAAAACTGCAGGAACGTATCGCCAAGCTGAGCGGCGGTGTAGCCGTCATCAAAGTCGGCGCCGCTACCGAAGTGGAAATGAAAGAGAAAAAAGCCCGCGTGGAAGACGCCCTGCATGCTACCCGTGCCGCGGTTGAAGAAGGCGTGGTCGCCGGCGGCGGCGTTGCGCTGATTCGCGTTGCCAACAGCATCACCGAACTGCGTGGCGATAACGAAGATCAAAACGTCGGCATCAAGATTGCCCGTCGCGCCATGGAAGCGCCGCTGCGTCAGATCGTGGCCAATGCCGGCGAAGAACCTTCCGTCATCGCCAACAACGTTAAAGCCAGCAACGGCAACATGGGCTATAACGCGGCATCGGAAGAGTACGGCGACATGATCTCCATGGGTATCCTGGATCCGACCAAGGTCACCCGTTCTGCACTGCAATATGCAGCATCCATTGCCAGTCTGATGATCACCACTGAAGCGATGATCACCGAACTGCCCCGTGACGACAAACCTGATTTAGGTGGTGCCGGCGGCGGTATGGGCGGAATGGGCGGCATGGGCGGCATGATGTAATGCCCCTGCTTCACCAGTAGTTTTCTCAACCCCCGGTCTCCGGGGGTTTTGTTTTTTTGGCAAAAAATTATCAACCGGCACGTTTTTAAGGTATAAACAGTGGGCAGTATGGGCAAGGTTAACAGTGGTTTTTCGCTGTCGGTTGCCCAAGGGAAGCATGGCGCACAGTAAAACTTTTGCCGGACAAATTAAAATTCGAGGAAAACGATGCGAATCAAATTTCTACTCTGTCTTTGCGCAGGCTCTTTGTTATTAGCGGGATGCAGTACCGGTAACCAATTGTCCGCGGCCGGCCAGTCGGTTAAATTCACCGAGGATCAGCCGGCGGCCAACTGCCGTCTGCTGGGTACGGTGGTCGGTACGCAAAGTAACTGGTTGTCGGGGCAAGGCGGCGAAGACAGCTCAATGCGCGGCGCGGCCAATGACCTGCGCAATAAAGCCGCGGCGATGGGCGGTAACGTTATTTACAAGGCCGCAAGCCCGGTAAGTAAGACGGAAACCTACCTGTCCAGCTTTGTGCCGCTGGACAGCAAGCTTCAGGGCGAAGTGTATAATTGCCCTTAGTCTTTCACGCACCCGCACGCCAGCCATCGTCCCGATAACCGGGACGGTGACATCGATTACCGCTGTCGCAGTCCTATGTCAATCAGCGTTTTGCTGCGCTCGCCGCCGATTTCCCGCGCCAGCTTCGGCACCAGATAACCCGAGACCCTGGTCATCAGCTGCTGCATGATTATCCGGGCTTCGTCATCGGGCACCATAAAATGCGCCGCGCCCCGCACCCGGTCCAGGACATGCAGATAATAGGGCAGTATCCCGGCGGCAAAGAGCGCTTCGCTCAGCGCCGCCAGGGTATCGGCGCTGTCATTGACGCCCCGCAGCAGCACGCTTTGATTGAGCAGAACCACCTGCGCCCGGCGCAGTTGTGCCATACTTTCTGTGAACGGCCGGTCTATTTCGTTGGCGTGGTTGATATGGGTTATCAGCACCGTTTTCAGACGGCTGTCCGCCAGGCGTTGGCACAGCGCCGGCGTAATGCGGGCGGGTATCACTACCGGCAGGCGGGTGTGAATGCGCAGGGTTTTAAGATGATCAATGGTTTCGAGGCCGCTTATCAGCTCCGCCAGTTCGCGATCTTTTGCCATCAGCGGGTCGCCGCCGGAAAAAATGATTTCGTTCAGTTCCGGATGACGGCGGATATACTCAAGGGCGGCAGCCCAGTTGCCCTTGCTGCCCTGATTATCCTGATAGGGGAAATGGCGTCTGAAGCAGTAGCGGCAATTCACCGCGCAGCCGCCTTTGACCAGCAGCAACGCGCGGTTATGGTATTTGTGCAGCAGGCCCGGCACCACGCTTTGGTGTTCTTCCAGCGGATCGGCGCTAAAACCCGGTACATCCAGGAATTCCTCCCTGGATGTCAAAATTTGCCGTAACAAGGGGTCGTGGGGGTTGCCCGGTTCCATGCGCTTGACAAAGGCTCTTGGCACTCGAAAAGGGAACAGTCGCCGCGCGGCGGCCCCTTCACGTAATTCCTTGTGGTTGTCGAGATGGAGTTGTTGCAGCAGTTCAATGGGATCGGTGACGACATCAGCAAGTTGCAGCAACCAATCTTCTCTAGTTGGGGTATTTCGGGTTACAATGTCTGCCATTTTTTTGGCTTAATTACCAAGTTTATATTAAGAGGACCACCATGGCGTCTTATAGTACCAACGAATTCCGTTCCGGTCTCAAAATCATGCAAGACGATGAGCCCTGTGCGATCGTTGATAATGAGTTTGTAAAACCAGGCAAAGGCCAGGCGTTCAACCGCGTAAGGATTCGCAAGCTGCTCTCCGGAAGGGAGTATGAAAAAACGTTTAAATCCGGCGACTCCGTTGAAGCGGCGGATGTGATGGATGTGAACCTGACTTACCTTTATAACGACGGTGAATTCTGGCATTTCATGAATAATGAAACCTTCGACCAGCTTGCCGCCGATGTCAAAGCCGTGGGCGATAGCGCCAAGTGGCTGGTAGAGCAGGCCGAGTGTATCCTAACGCTGTGGAACGGCCAGCCCATCGCCGTGACGCCGCCCAATTTTGTCGAGCTGGAAATCACCGATACCGATCCGGGCCTGAAGGGCGACACCGCCGGCACCGGCGGCAAACCCGCCACGCTGAGCACCGGCGCGGTGGTGAAAGTGCCGCTGTTCGTGCAGATTGGCGAAGTGATCAAGGTAGATACCCGCTCCGGCGCTTATGTCTCCCGCGTGAAATAAAGGCAGGCCGGGAATGCTGTCAATAGACGGTTTTTCCGGTGTTTTCCAAGCAAGCAAGGAATACGGCGATTATGTTATCCAGAATGACAAAACTGATCGTTATTACTTTTTTGACGTTGGCGACGCTGAGCGGCTGTAACACCACCCGCGGTTTTGGCGAGGATGTGCAGCATCTGGGCGGGAAAATCTCCCACGCCGCCTCCAAATAGGCCGGCTGGCGGCACTATTACAGAATATTTCAGCGAAAGGCGAGCGCTATACACTTTTTTTACTAAGCTTAAAGAGACGTACTTCTAAAGCTCACTAAAAAGGAAATTGTTATGCTGAAAAAAAGTGTTTTGGCCGTCGCTGCCCTGCTGATCCTTTCCTCACTCGCAGCGTGCAATACCACGCGCGGGGTAGGGGAAGATGTCTCTGCCGGTGGCCAGGCTATTCAGCGCACTGCGCAATAAATAGTTGATGTGCCGCGGCTGCGTATCTTTGCCGGTCTTGATTCTGGCATGGGCACTTTGCCTCTTAGCGCGATTGCGCCGGATTTATCCCGATGATGCCGGCTCTTTGGCGCGTTGAACAGCGTCAATGGCTCCCTGGTTTTTGTGGAGCCTTATTTTATGTATGCTGTGAAGAAGCGTGATAGGGAAAAGAGTTGTATCCCTTTATCGTCCCCCCGAGTGGAACCGTCGTACCCTCCGTAGCGACGGCAAGCTGAATCGATCAATAACACAAGCCGGCTATAACGAATTTTCATAAACCCGCCGTTTAACGATATTTGATACCTGTGTCAAAAGTTACTTCAATATACTCCGCTATACTCTGAGGTTTGGGCAAATTAAATATTGGGAAATATAATTAATTTACTAAAAAAAAATAATACTTTTCTTATGCTTCTTCTATGAATTGACAGAAATCAAGACCACGCTATTCCAACCCTTATAATCTGCAGTTCAACAAAAAGCCTTTTAGCTTTTTCTTGTTTCCAATGGAGGGACTCCATGTCAAACGAAGAAGATGTACTGATAGACCGAGCAGGTTTAGCCGATAAGGCTAAGAAGTCGCGTCTGCCCGCCCGGCTGGATTTGCTGCAAAGCTTATCCGGCCTGTTATTATTTCTGTTCATGTGCGGGCATATGTTTTTTGTCGCATCCATTCTGCTGGGCCGCGATGCGATGTGGACCATCACCAAGTTTTTTGAAGGCTATTTCTTTTTCGGCGGAAAAAGCTATCCCTGGATCGTGTCCATCGTCGTAGGCTGCGTGGCCTTTCTTTTTGTGTTCCATGCCCTGCTGGCAGTGCGTAAATTTCCCGGCAGCTATAAGCAATATCGCGCCTATCGCGTTCATATGAAAGGCATGCATCACGAAGACACCACGCTGTGGATATGGCAGGTGTATACCGGCTTCGCCCTCTTCTTCCTGGCGTCTGCCCATCTGTACCAGATGTTTTTCTGGCCTCAGCTCATCGGTCCTTACGGATCCGGCGCGCGCATGTGGAGCGATATGCTATGGCCCTTTTACCTGATTATGCTGATTGCCATTGAATTACACGGCGGTATCGGTATTTATCGCCTGGCGATCAAATGGTGTATTCCCAATGCTCCGCGCAAGACTCTGAAAAAAATAAAATGGGGTTTGACCGCATTTTTCATGATTATCGGCTTACTCACGCTGGTCGCTTATATGAAAATCGGCTATGAACACAGGCATAATCCTAATGAAACCTACACCCCAACCTGGGCTGTTCAATCAGTAAATGAGGGTGGTAAATGAAAACTATCGTAACGGATGTACTGGTTATCGGCGGCGGTTTGGCGGGCTTGCGTTTAGGCGTTGGCGCGAAACGCCGCGGACATGATGTCACCCTTCTTTCACTGGTTCCACCCAAGCGCTCCCACTCCGCCGCGGCACAGGGCGGTATGCAGGCGTCGCTGGCTAACGTCATCAAGGGGCAGGGAGATACCGAAGACATTCATTTTGAAGACACGGTGCGCGGCAGCGACTGGGGCGCGGACCAGGATGTGGTGCGCATGTTTGTGAATACTTCCCCCAAGGCCGTGCGTGAGCTGGCCGCCTGGGGCTGTCCTTGGAGCCGGATTACCAAGGGCGATCGCGAAGTTATCATCAACAGCCAAAAGGTCACCATTACCGAACGTGACGAGGCGCAGGGTCTGATTGCCCAGCGCGACTTCGGCGGTACGAAAAAATGGCGCACCTGCTACGTTTCCGACGGTACCGGCCATGCCATGCTCTTTACCGCCAGCGATCGCGCCATTGCGGAAAAAATCGATATCCACGAGCGTAAGGAAGCCCTGGCGCTGATCCACGACGGTTCCCGCTGCTATGGGGCCATTGTGCGGGATCTCATCACCGGTGAACTGGTTGCCTATGTGGCCAAGGCCACCGCCATCGCCACCGGCGGGGCCGGCAGGTTGTACCGGGTGTCCACCAACGCCGTGATTTGCGAAGGCATGGGACATGCGCTGGCGCTGGAAACCGGCGTTGCGCCGCTGGGCAATATGGAGGCCGTGCAGTTCCATCCTACCGCCATCGTACCGGCGGGCATCTTGGTGACGGAAGGCTGCCGCGGCGACGGCGGGCTGTTGCGGGATGTGGACGGCCACCGTTTTATGCCGGACTATGAACCGGAGAAAAAGGAGCTGGCTTCCCGGGATGTGGTATCGCGTCGTATGGAGGAGCATATCCTCAAGGGCAAGGGGGCCAAATCCCGCTTCGGCGATCACCTGTGGCTGGATATCACCTTGCTGGGGCGCCATCACATCGAGCACAACCTGCGTGAAGTCAAAGAAATCTGCGAAAGCTTTCTTGGCATCGACCCGGCGGAAAAATGGATCCCGGTCCGCCCGGCGCAGCACTACACCATGGGCGGGGTGCGTACCAATCCCACCGGCGAGTCCCGTAAATTAAAGGGCCTGTTTGCCGCCGGGGAAGCCGCCTGCTGGGATATGCACGGCTTTAACCGCCTGGGGGGCAACTCGGTGGCGGAAACCGTGGTGGCCGGTATGATCGTCGGCGAATTCATCGCTGATTTTTGCGATAACATCGGCAGCAATTTTGATATTCCCATGGGGCTGGTGAATGAGTTCGGCCGGCGGGAAGAGGCGAAGCTTAAGGTCTTGCTGAACGGCGGCGGTACTGAAAACGCCTTTAAGCTCAATATGGAAATGCAGGACACCATGACCCGCTGCGTGGGGATTTTCCGCAGCGGCGAGGCCTTGCAGGAAGGGGTGGCGAAGCTGCAGGAGCTGTTGGTGCGCAGCCGCAATATCGGCGTGAGCAATCGGGTTCCCGGCGTGAACCCCGAGCTGGTGATGGCGTATCGGGTGCAGAAAATGATCAAGCTGGCGCTCACCGTTTCCTATGGCGCCCTGCAGCGTACCGAGAGTCGCGGCGCCCATTTCCGCAGGGACTTCCCGCACCGTAATGACCAGCAGTGGCTCAAGCGTACCCTCTCTTTCTGGCGGGATGACAACGCCACGCTGCCGGAGCTGGAATACGAAGACCTGGACGTGATGAAAATGGAGCTCCCGCCGGGATGGCGTGGTTATGGCGCCAAAGACTATATCGATCATCCCGATACTCCCAAGCGCGCCGCCGAAGTGGAAGAAATCAAGCAGCGCATGGCCGGTCAGGATCGATATGCCGTTCAGGACGCGATCATGTCTTACACCGATAAGCTGCCAGCCAAACTGCGCGGGCTTAATGAACGCATTGATGAGCCACTGGATAGATGAGCTGACTATGAACGAAAATCAAAATAATGACGTACCGCTTACCCCGGCCCAGGTCGCTGCTTATACCGGTAATGGTAACAATGAGAAGCAGGCGCCGAATCGTTTGCTGACGTTGCGCGTTTTGCGCTATAACCCGCAGGATCCCGCCAGTAAGCCGCATATGCAAAGCTATCAGGTGGAAGAAGCGGTAGGTATGACCTTATTTATCGCCTTGAATGAGATTCGGCAGCATCAGGATCCGACCCTGCAATTCGATTTTGTCTGCCGCGCGGGTATTTGCGGCAGCTGCGCGATGACCATCAACGGCCGGCCCGGTCTGGCCTGTCGTACCCTGACCAAATCCTTGGGGACCGAGATCTCTTTGACCCCGCTGCCGTTCTTTGAGCTGATTGGCGATTTGTCCGTGAATACCGGCAAGTGGATGCACGGCATGAGCGAGCGGCTGCAAACCTGGGTGCATATCAAGGAGCAGGAGATCAATCTGAGCAAGGCGGAAGAGCGGATGGATCCCACGCTGGCCGAGAAAATCTATGAGCTTGACCGCTGTATCGAATGCGGTTCGTGCGTTGCCGCCTGCGGTACCGCACAGATGCGGCACGATTTTATCGGCGCAGTGGGTATGGGTAAAATAGCCCGTTTCCGGATGGATCCACGGGACGATCGCACCGATGACGATTATTATGAGGTTATCGGCGATGATAACGGCGTGTTCGGCTGCATGTCGCTGCTGGCCTGCCATGATGTCTGCCCGAAACAGCTGCCGCTGCAAAGCCAGATAGCCTATCTGCGCAGGAAGATGGCGACCATCGCTTAGCCGCGGAGGAGGGGTGGTCTCCCTTTGACACGTTCGCTGCGCGTCCGATGATCGCGGGCTTACCGCGCCATGGGGCGCTCGGGCAGGCGGGAAAACCACGCCTGCTTCGACCCCATCGGCACGGTCTCCCTTTAACCGGTTCGTTGCACGCTCGGTGATGGCGGGCCTACCGCGCCATGGGGCGCTCGGGCAGGCGGGAAGACCACGCCTGCTTCGACCCCATCGGCACGGTCTCCCTTTAACTCGGCCTTTGCACGTCCGGTGATCGCGGGCCTACCGCGCCATGGGGCGCTCGGGCAGGCGGGAAAACCACGCCTGCTTCGACCCCATCGGCACGCTCTCCCTTTAACACGCCCGGTTTCACATCATGTGAAAACGGGACTACCGCATTCTGGCATTGTCAGTTCATGGGCACGATTGCTGAAAGTTTGAGTGAAGCCAATGGGGAGGGGCAGGATGATAGAAGAGTAAACCGTCCACGCCAGGGATGGCGTGGATCGAGCCTCCAGGGACGGATTTACGGCGTGTTTACGATCTATCATTCTGCCCCGACCTGACACCTTATCGAACGGCGTGCAATGGGCTATACCTCTCTTCGGGTGTGACGATGAATTTGTTTACCCGGCGGGATACGGGTAGACTGCATCCCCGGTTTGAATCAGGAGGGACTGAACATGAGCGAAACGGCAAGCTGGCAACCCAGCGCCTCCATCGCCAATCTATTAAAACGCGCGGCTATAATGACGCAGATCCGGCAATTTTTTACCGATCGCGGCTTACTGGAAGTGGAAACCCCCGCCATGAGCCAGGCGACGGTGACGGACGTGCATCTTTCTCCTTTCCAGACCCGTTTTGTCGGGCCGGGTGCGGCGCAGGGCCTGACGCTCTATCTGATGACCAGCCCCGAATATCATATGAAACGCCTGCTGGCGGCCGGAAGCGGACCGATTTTCCAGATTGGCCGCAGTTTTCGCAACGAAGAGGCCGGGCGGCATCATAATCCCGAATTCACCATGCTTGAGTGGTACCGGCCCCATTACGATATGTACCGGCTGATGAACGAAGTGGATGATTTATTGCAGCAGACCCTGGATTGCGACAGCGCGGAGACCGTTTCCTATCAGCAGGTCTTTATCCGCCATATCGGCATCGATCCTCTTTCAGCCGATAAGGCGCAGCTGTGCGACGCCGCGGCAAAGCTTGATTTGGCGGATGTATGCACGCCGGATGAAGATCGCGATACGCTTTTGCAGATGCTGTTCGCCATGGGCGTGGAGCCGAATATCGGCCGCGATAAACCGACCTTTGTTTATCACTTTCCCGCCACCCAGGCGGCGCTGGCGGAAATCAGCTCCGAGGACCACCGGGTCGCCGATCGTTTTGAAGCCTATTTCAAAGGGGTGGAATTGGCCAATGGCTTTCGTGAGTTATCCGACGCTACCGAGCAGCGCCAGCGTTTTGTGCAGGATAACCGCAAGCGTGCCGCCATGTCGCTGCCGGAGCAGCCCATTGATGAGCACCTGCTGGCGGCCCTGGCGCACGGTATCCCTGAGTGTTCAGGGGTCGCGCTGGGGGTGGATCGGCTGGTGATGCTGGCGCTCAAGGCGGACAGCCTGGCGGATGTCATCGCTTTTACGGTGGAGAGGGCTTAAGCCCCGTCTGGACCGCTATCGCGAGCCGGCTTCAAAGCCGGCGGGCCGCTTCACTATCCCCATCCTGACCTGGAACGGCGGGAACGGCATTTCCAGGCCGTGTTCACGGTACCCCTCGAGAATCAGCTGATTGAGCTGATGCCGCAGCGGCATGCGATGGCCCATTTCCGCCGCGTGTACCCGCAATTCAAACAGCATGATCCCCTGTTGCAAATCCACCAGAAACGCCTCGGGCTGAGGATTGGCCAGCACCAGGGGACAGCGCTGCGCCGCGTGTTTAAGCAGCAGGGTGACCGTTTCGCTGTCGGCGTCGGCCGGGGCGGGAATGGTCAGCACGATGCGCGTCACCGAATCCGACAGGGACCAGTTGATAAACTGCTCGGTGATAAAGGCCTTGTTGGGCACGATGATCTCTTTGCGATCCCAGTCGGTAATGGTCGTGGCGCGGGTGTTGATGCGGGTAATGCTGCCGGTAAGCTCCCGGATGGTGACGGTATCGCCGATACGGATGGGTTTTTCAAACAGGATCATCAGGCCGGAAATAAAATTGGCAAAGATCTCCTGCAGGCCGAAACCGAGCCCGACGCCGAGCGCGGCCACCAGCCACTGCAGTTTCGCCCATTCAATGCCTATCCATGAGAAGCCGATCAGCCCGCCGACCAGCATCAGCAGATACTTGGTGACGGTGGTAATGGCGTAGCCGGTGCCCGGCGTTAAATCCAGATGCTGCAACAGCGCCAGCTCCAGCAGCGCCGGCAGGTTGCGCACCAGCTGCGCGGTGATGATAACCACCAGCACCGCGATCAGAACCGACGCCAGGGTGATGGGCTGAATGCTTTCCACGCCCTTGACGGTGGAACTCACATCCCATAGCCGGATATTTTCCAGGAAGCCGAACGCCGAATGGATTTCCGACCACAGCCAGAGCACCGATATAAAGGCGACCAGGGTCAATATCGAGCGTACCAGGCGCAGCGACTGGGCGCTGATGGCGTCCAGGTCCACGACAGGTTCGTCCATTTCCGCCGCGGCGTCGTTTTGCTGGGAAGGCGATAGGTCCTCTTCGCTGCGCGCCCGCTGCGCCAGGATCTCCGACCGCCGCTGCTTGGCGCGATCGAAGGCGATACGGCGCCGCTGGATAAACATCCACCGGCGAATGATATGGTAGATAACCAGCAAAAAGAACCAGATTGCCACTGAGGTCTCCAGCCGTGCCAGCAGCGCCTGGGCGGTGGCCAGATGCCCGAGGCAGGCCGCCACCGCCGCCGCCAGGGGCGCGCACTGCAGTAAATTCCACAGCGTGCGGTTAACTCCGTTATCTCCCGAACCGGATTTATCCAGATAGAGGGGAATGCCGGATCGTTTCAGGCTGTTGGTCACCAGGCTCAGGGCGGCGCACAGCAGCACGAAGCATAAGCGGCCCAGGGTGCCGGAAAATTCCCGGTCATTGAGATTATCGAAGGCGATTAACGCCATGATAAGCGGCACGATAAGCCAGATGGACAGGCGGTAATACCGCATCGCCCGCGCCACCCGATGCGCCGGCCAGCCGAGGTGGGCGATGAATAAGCCGCGGGGCTGGGCAAAGTGGGCGCTGATCATAAACAGCCATAATACCGGAACCGTGGCTATCAGGCCGTCGCCAAGGGCCACCGCCACCGGATAGGGCCAGGCATGCTGCAGCCCGAAGCCCAGGGCGGCCCACAGCACCGGCAGGGGCAGCGCCAGCACGATGGACCAGAATACCGTGCGCAGGGTAAGGTAAAAATAGTCCTGGTTGACTTTGCCCACCTTGCCGGCCGCGCGATCGAGGAAGGCATGGTAGTGATGGCGGGAACTGATGCTGAACCCCACCAGCAATACCGCGCAAAACAGCGGTATCAGGGTCTCCTGGCTGGTGAGCATCATGATGAGCGCGTGGCTGAGCTGGGTGAAGGTGTCGATGGACAGCAAGCCCCTGAGATCCCGCAGCAGCAGCAGCGGAAAATCGAGGCTTAGGGGACCGACATCCGCCACCCAGAACAGGTAGCGGTGGGCGGCCTCCCTGATTTCACTCATGGCGTCCACCAACTGGCCGTTGGCGACCTTGAGCTTGGTGAGCTCCAGAATCTGGGTATCGTAGCCCGATAGCAGGGAGGTCAGCAATTCCCGCTGGGTGCGCAGCTGCGCCGCCAGGATCCTGCTTTGTTCCGCGGTCAGGGGTTTTCCGTCGTCTTGCCTGCCCTGCGCCGGCTGCGGCAATTTGTTCAGCAGATCCTCGTAATGCAGCCGGCTGACGCGCAGCTGCGCCATATCGCTGTTCAACTGCTGTGGTTTGGGTAAATCGGGCAGGCGGGATATCTGGGCGCGCAGCGTTTCCCCCAGCGCCGGCGAGTCTCCTATCCACTGCGCCTGTTCCCGTAGGGTGTTCAGCGCCTGCCTGACCTGCAGGGTTTGGGCGGCGGCCTGGCGCTGCTGCGAGGCGATAAGATCCATGCGCTGGGCCTGCTCGTTGAGCGCAACGGACAGTTCGCGATTGATTTGCAACGGGCCGCTGATGGCCTGGGGTAAATTACCGCTCTGTCCGGCCAGCAGTTCAGTGTTCTCCAACACCCGTTCCGCTTCTTGCTGGCGTAAGGCGTTGAGCCGATTGCGCAGCGCCTGCAAATACAGGTCGACGCCGTCATGGCGTTTTCTCAGCACATCGGCGCGCAGGCGCGACAATTCCTGGCGATTATTGGCGCTGAGCTGCGCCAGCTCCAGCTCATCCACCCGGGCGCGCCGGGCGGCGGCCTCTGCCTGAAGCCGCCGGCTTTGCGCCTGCGCCAACGGCGACGAGGGGGCGCCGTTTCGCGACTGCAGACGTTGTTCGGCGTCCCGCAGGGCTTTCCTCGCCTGCGTTTGCTGCTGGGGCAGCAGGCTTAACGATTCGCTGATCTCCCGCGCCTGCTCCTGCTCCTGCTGCAATTGCCGGCTGAGCTCCAGCAGCTGGCTGCTGGTTTGCACGATTTGCTGCTCCAGGGCGCTTGCGGACAGTTTGCCGCTGACCTCGGCGGGTTTTTCCGGCTCGGTCTCCAACTGTTGGCGCAGCGCGGCGGTGAGCTTGGGAAAATCGTCAATGGCGTTCTGGTATTGCCGGCCGCGCTCTGCGGAGACCTTGCCCTCGGTGATGAAGTCCAGCGCGCCCTGCAGGGATTCAACGATTTCCCCCTGGTGAGGGACGGCTTTGTTGGATTCGGCCTGTTGCAGCTCTTTTCGGACCTGCGCTTCATCGGGGAAGGCGGCGGCAAAAAGCGGGGCGGATAACAGCCACCCCAGCAGTATGATTATGGTTATACGCACGCTTTTCCCTCTTTACGCGCCGGGGGGCAGCTCAGGGCTGCGGGCTGTCGGCCGCGTGCGGGATGCCGTCGGCCAGACGTTCGCCGACGCGGGTGATGGCACGGGCATGCAGGCGATCGTTGAGCGTCACGCCGCCCTTGGCGAACAGATTGACCACGGTGGATCCCAGCTTGAAACGGCCCATCTCCTGGCCTTTCAGCAGGACCACCGCGTTATCGTCGTTTGCCTGCGGGTAATGCCAGCGCTTGATGATGCCCTCGCGCGGCGGGGTGACGGTGCCGGACCAGACGGTCTCAATGCTGCCGACGATGGTGGCGCCCACCAGGATTTGCGCCATCGGTCCGAAATCGGTGGAAAACAGGCAAATGACCCGTTCATTGCGGGCGAATAGATTCGGGATCGAGGCCGCCGTCAGCGGATTCACGGAAAACAGCTCGCCAGGCACATAAATCATCTCCCGCAGAATGCCGTTGCAGGGCATATGCACCCGATGATAATCCCTTGGGGCAAGATAGGTGGTGACAAACGTCCCGTCGCGGAATTCTTCTATCAGCCGCTCGTTGCCGGCCAGCAGCGCTTCCAGGCTGTAATCGTGGCCCTTGGCCTGGAAAACGCGGTCGTCCAGGATGGGGCCGGACTGGGAAATGATGCCGTCCGCCGGCATCGTCAGGACGTTCGGGTCGGCATCGATGGGCCGCGCGTCGTCACGCAGCGGGCGTACGAAAAACGCGTTGAAGGTGGGGTAAGCCGAGATTTCCGGCTGCTGCGCTTCTTGCATATCCACCCGGTAGTAGCGCACGAACAGGCCGATGGCCATCTTGGTCAGCCAGCCGCCCCGGTAGTCCGCTCCCCTGCCGGCCAGCAGGGTCAGGGCGCGTTTGGGCAGTAAATACTGCAATGCTATTTTCATCCTATCCAGCACCTAAAACCTCGTACGTGAGTGGTTGAAGAAAAAAAGAGGGAAAAGTGTACCGGCGGCAAGGATAAATGTCAGCGATCGGTTTCGGAAAAGGATTTACGCGTCTTTACCTGCGACATGCTTTCCAGTATCTGATGATAATTTTCGAAACGCACCGCCGATATTTCCCCCGCATCCACGGCGGCGCGAATGGCGCAGCCGGGATCGGTATTATGGCGACAGTCACGGAATTTACAACTGCCTAAATACTCTCTGAATTCGACATAGCCGCGGGTGATTTGTTCCGGCTCCAGATGCCATAAACCGAATTCCCGTACCCCTGGGGAATCGATAAGCAGGCCGCCGTGCTTGAAGTGGTACATGCGGGCGGCGGTGGTGGTGTGCTGACCGAGACCGGAGTTGTCGGAGACATTATTGACGACGATAGGGGCCAGTTCGTCGGGAAGCAGTGCGTTCAACAGGCTGGATTTACCCACCCCGGACTGTCCGGCGAAGATGCTGATGCGATCCGTCAGCGCGGTTTTGAACGCATCCATGCCTTCCAGGGTTTGGCTGGAGACCATGATGACCCGGTAGCCGATGCGGCTGTAGATAGCCATGGTTTTATCCACCCACAGCCGGGCTTCCTTATCCAGCAAATCGATTTTATTCAGGACGATAAGCGGCTCAACCTCTACCGTCTCGCAGGCCACCAGGTAGCGATCGATGATATTCACCGATAATTCCGGCAGGATCGCCGAGACGATGACGATTTGATCCATGTTTGCCGCGATGGGTTTGACCCCGTCGTAAAAGTCGGGGCGGGTAAGCACCGAGGTGCGGGGGTGAACCGCTTCGACGATACCGCTGATGCCCGCCAGCGCTTCGGTGCCGGGACGCCATACCACGCGATCGCCGGTGACCAGCGAGGTAAGGGTGCGGCGGATATTACAGCGATGCAGGGTACCCTCGGCGGATTCCACGTCGGCGTGCATGCCAAAGCGGCTGATAACGATGCCTTCCTGGGCTTCCCCCAGCAGCGCGTCATCCACATCGACGCCGCGGTCTTTTCTCAGACGGCGCTGGTGGTTGGCCTGTACGCGGCGTTGCTGGCCTTTGGACAGTTTATTTTTGCTCACTGCGCCTCACTTGTAGCACATGGATCGCCTGGGGCGACTAAAACGTCTATGATACACAGTATTCTATCAGATACGCCGTAAAACCCTTTACATCGAGAAAAACATGTCGGTAAACGAGAACAACCTAATATGGATCGACCTGGAAATGACCGGGCTGGATCCGGAGCGCGATCGCATCATTGAAATCGCCACCCTGGTGACGGACGCCAACCTGAACGTCCTCGCGGAAGGTCCGGTTCTGGCGGTGCGCCAGTCCGATGAACAGCTGGCCCTGATGGATGAGTGGAATGTCCGCACCCATACCGCCAGCGGGCTGGTGGACCGGGTCAAGGCCAGCACGGTGGACGAAGACGCCGCGGTGGAGCAAACCCTGGAATTCCTGCGCCAATGGGTGCCGGAAGGCAAATCCCCCATTTGCGGCAACAGCATCGGCCAGGATCGGCGCTTCCTGTTCCGTTATATGCCGGCGCTGGAAGCCTATTTCCACTACCGTTATCTGGATGTCAGTACCCTGAAAGAGCTGGCGCGCCGCTGGAAACCGGAAATCCTGGAAGGCCTGACCAAGAAAAGCACCCATCAGGCCCTGGATGATATTCGCGAGTCGGTGGCCGAGCTGGCCTATTACCGCGAACATTTTATCCGGCTATGAGGGGCTGACCGCGCGCGGGCCGCCGGGAAAACCAGCACATCGATGATTAATTAATCAATCAAACGAAAAGAAGGATTTTTTGGCGCCGGGGGGCTTGCAGGGAAAATGTTTTCTCGTATAATGCGCTCCCCATACCGATAGCGTTTTTCACTGTCGGCAAAGCGGGAATAGCTCAGTGGTAGAGCACAACCTTGCCAAGGTTGGGGTCGCGAGTTCGAGCCTCGTTTCCCGCTCCAAATTTTGATTTGCGGACGCCCCAGGGCGTCCGTTTTTCTTTCTGCCTGCGGCGGGCACGGCGCGTAGCGCCTTGACGGGCGCTGTAGATATATCAGTCCGGCCAAGCCTTCAGCGCCCTGGCGACGGTACGATACAGGTCGGCCCGGGTCGCGCCGGACTGCGCATCGAACGCCATGCCCCAGCCCACCACCATAATAAACCGCGCAAGTTCGTCCGGATCCTGGTCTGCGGGCAGATCGCCGCTTGCCCGGGCCTGTTGAAACCGCTGCCGTAGCTTGGCCCGGCGGCCCTCGCGTATTGACGAGAGCGCCTGCCGTACCGGACCCGAATCGTCAAAACAGGGCAAGGCGCAATTCACCGCAAGGCAACCTGGCGGACTGGCGGGATCGGTATAAAGATCCGCCATCCGGTACAGCATATGCTCCGCGACGCCGCGGGCAGTGGGTTGGCTTAAGGCTTCTTCCACGTAGCCAAGACGGATTTTCGCATAGCGTTCAAGGACCGTCTTGAACAGACCGTCCTTGCTGCCGAAGGCAAAGTAGAAGCTGGGGGGCGTAATGCCCATCGCTTTGGTCAGGTCGGCCAGGGATGTCCGTTCATAGCCGTTACGCCAGAAAAGCTCGGTTGCCGCCTCAATTGCCCTGTCAACGTCGAATACCCGCGCGCGCGCCATTTGCCGCTTACCTCATCCTGCATTATTTCCTCATGTAGCGACCATTATACATCATCTTGACAAGGCCTTATATCGTAATATAGTGATCACTATATTAAGGCTGGCCCGCGCGTTTGGCGGGCGGTGGGGGTGGGCTACGGCTGACCTGTCTTTAGCAACTGTGGAGTCTCTATGCAATTTACAACATTCGGCCGGACCGGTCTGACCGTATCCCGTCTTTGCCTGGGCACCGGAACCTTCGGTAAACAAACCGACGAAGCGGAATCGAGGCGGATCTTTGACATCGCATCGGAAGCCGGCGTTAACTTTATCGACACCGCGGATATGTACCCGGCCGGCATCGGCGCTTCCGGAATGGGGCTCACCGAAGAGATTACCGGCCGTTGGCTGGCAGGCAAGCGCGACCGCTTTATTCTTGCCACCAAGGCGGGCGGCCCCATGGGGCCTTCCCCCTGGGACCAGGGCACCTCGCGCAAACATTTGCTTGATGCAATCGATGGGTCACTGCGTCGATTGAACGTTGAATATGTCGATCTCTACCAGCTTCATTTGGACGATGCGGCTACCCCCCTGGACGAGACCCTCGAAGCCCTTGACGCCATTGTCCGCTCGGGCAAGGCGCGTTATGTCGGCGTATCGAACTTCCTGGCCTATCGGCTCGCACGCGCCATCGGCCGCCAGGAAACGTTGAAACTGGTGGGGTTCGTTTCGGTGCAGCCGCGCTATAACCTGCTGTATCGTGAAATCGAACGCGAACTGTTGCCCTTGGCCACAGAGGGAAACCTGGCGGTGATCCCCTTTAATCCTCTGGCCGGAGGATTGCTGACGGGCCGTTACCGGCAGGATGAGACGCCGGAAAAGGGACGTTTCTCGGCGGAAGTCGGGCAGTTCGGCGCCATGTATCAGGCGCGCTATTGGCATCAGCGCGAGTTCGAGACCATCGCTCGGCTGCAAGAGGCCGCCGGGGGAATCGGCGAGCCGCTGACCAAGCTTTCCATCGCCTGGATCCTGGCAAATCCCGCCATCACCTCGGTTATTCTTGGCGCAAGCCGGGCGGAGCAGCTGTCCGATTCCCTGGCCGCGGTGGATTACAGCCTTACGGCGGATCTCAAGGCCCGGTTTGATGAGCTTACCATTGAATATCGCCGCGGGGACTCGGTGAGATAATATGCTGCCGTTCTGCACGCTTGGCGCCCCGGCGTTTAAAAAAAACTTGTCAGTTTTAAACATCTGGTCCATAATGCAATCCGCTTTTCAATAGACACATAAATATCAACGGAATCAATTGATTGTGTTGATGGCGCCGCGGTTGGATATTGCGCATAGACTGTGCAAACGCGTTGCCGGAAAGATGTGCCAGGAAAGCATAATGCAGGACATAATGCGGGAATAGCTCAGTGGTAGAGCACAACCTTGCCAAGGTTGGGGTCGCGAGTTCGAGCCTCGTTTCCCGCTCCAATTCAAAATTTCGGACGCCCAGCAGCGTCCGTTTTTTTTTGGAAAAAATCTTCCGGTCATTTTCCTGGCGTGGGATTTCCGGCAGGACAGCCTATTGGCGCTCCGCCGGATAACGGGATGATTGCCTCAAGGGCGAGGGGCTTTGCGCAGCCTCATGCTTTCGTCCGACGGGGTCGCGACCGACGTCAGGTCGCAGCTCTTCGGCAACAGGAACGTGAGGAGGCCGGCGATGATAAGTGAAGCCGCCAGCGCGCAAACCGCCAGGTTTTGTCCGTAAAGAAACATCACGACGCCTACCAGGTAGGGACCGCAAAAACCGCCGAGGTTGCCCAGTCCGTTTATCACCCCGCGGGCGCTGCCGGCAACTTCCGCCGAGGCGATACGCATCGGGATCGACCAGAACGGGCTGGTGGCCGCTTTGAGGAAGAAGCCGCAAATCACCAGGGCGATATAGGACGCGATCACATTCTGTTTAAGAATGACCGATGCCAGCAGCGCGGCGGCGAAACACAGCAGCGAAACCCGTACCCATAGCCGCCGTTTGCCGGTTTTATCGCTCAACACAGAGATGAGATAGATGCCGGCGATAGTGGCGATAAACGGCAATATCGCCAGCAACCCCACCCCTGCCATATTGGCGCCGGTGAGATTTTTCAATATGGTGGGCAGCCACAGGGTATAGCCATAATCACCGGTTTGATAAAAGAAATTCAGCACCACCAGCTTTATCAGTCCGCTGTTGCGGAATACGTCCCGCAGCGGAGCATTGCTGACCGGCGTGAGGTTCTGGCGGTTTTCGGCATCCTGGGCCAGCTCCCTGCGTAAGTACTCACGTTCTCTTTCAGGCAGCCAGCGGGCTTCCTGGGGACGATCGCTTATCAGGCACCACCATACCGCCAGCACCACCAGCGATAACATGCCTTCGATAAGAAACAGCCAGCGCCAATTCAGCAGGTTGATAATGGTGCCGGAGATGGGGGCGGTGACCATGCCGCCGATGGGCGCGAACATCATGACAAACGCATTGGCCCGCCCGATTTCTTTTTCCGGGAACCAGTTGCTCAGCATGGTCAAGACCACCGGCAGCATGCCGCCCTCCGACACGCCCAGCAGAAAACGCAGCGCCAGCAGCTGATAGTGGCCGGTGACAAATCCGGTGGCGATGGACACCACGGCCCATACCGCCAGCGACCAGGCGATGAAACGCTTACCGCTGCCGTGAACCGCGGTACGGCCGCCGGGCACCTGCAAGAAGAGATAGCCGATAAAAAATATTCCGCTGGCGAGACCCGCCATCCGGCTGTTTATGCCTAAATCGCTTTCCATGCCTCCCGGCAGGGCGAAACTGATATTCACCCGATCCATAAAGGAAATGATACAAGCGATTAATATTGGCGCGACCACTCGCAGCCAACGGGTATGAGGTATTTTATCATCCATAGCGAAATGTCCGACAATAAGGTTAGCCACCCCTTTTTAATCATAAAAAGAGGAATCAGTATTATTTTTATATCCGGCTATCGTCATTGAATAATGATTGTCAGAAAAGCCGGCGCCGTGAAATAAACATCCATCACCCCCTAATGTTATTCCAGTTTATTCGGCAGCGGGCGCTGGTTGAAGAAAGCCTCCACGTTGGCGAAGACGATGTCGCTCATTTTGCGCCGGGTTTCCCATGTTGCGCTGGCCGTATGGGGCTGTAACACGACATTGTCCATCGCCAGCAGGGCCGGCGGCACGTTGGGCTCGTCGGCATAGACATCCAGCCCGGCCCCGGCGATATCGCCCTGTTGCAGCGCGTTAATGAGATCCGGCTCGTTAACGATGCTGCCGCGGGCGATATTGATAACCAGCGCATGGTCCGGCAACGCCTGGAAGATCAAGCGATTCACCATTCCCTGGCTCTCTTTACCGCCTGAGGCCGCAATCACCAGAAAATCGCTGTCGCGGGCCAGGGCGGGTAAATCGGGGCAGAAGAGATAGGGCAGGGCGTCGTTACGTTTACGGTCGGTGTAGCGGATTTGCATATCGAAGCCGCCGGCGCGGCGGGCAATGGCCCGTCCGATATTGCCCATGCCGAGGATGCCGATGCGTTTGCCGCTGACCTGGCTGCTTAACGGCGGCGTTTCCAGCGGCCAGCGTCCCTCGCGCACGAAGCGATCTCCCTGGCACAGCCGGCGGGCGGTGCTGAGCAGCAGGCCCAGCGCCATATCCGCCACATCCTCGGTCAGCGCGCCGGAGGTAATGGTGACGTGGATGCCGCGTCGACGCGCATAGTCCAGGTCAACCCCGTCGGTGCCAACGCCGAAAACAGCCACCAGTCCCACCGACGGCAGCGCCTCCAGCACCGGCGTGCCCACCCCTACGTCCCCGCGCGTCACCACGACTAAAATGCCGGCGCCGTTTTGCGCCAGATAGGCCGCCGGATCGGCTTGCTCGTACAGCTTATGCACTACGTAGCCGGCCTCAAGACGTTTTTGCAGTTGGTCCATTACCGGTGCTATCAGCAAAACGGTACGCAAATTTCTTACTGTCATGTTATTACCCCTGTACGGCGTTACGCCACGCTGGAACCACCGGCTAACTTCCCCGTTTCAGCCTCTTGTTGCGGCTTGATGGAAAGGGCGAAGACCACGGCGATGCCCAGGCAGGCCGCCATCATAAAATAGGATGAATTGGTTGAATGGGTGACGCTGTTGAGCATGCCCACCAGATACGAGCCGATAAACGCCCCGACGGCGGCCATGCTGTTGATCATCCCGCCGGCGCCGCCCACCATGGACGCCGGCAATACGTCGTGCACCAGCGCGAAGAACGGCCCGAACGGGATATAAAGGCAGGCCCCGGTAATCACCAGCAGCAGGTAAGAGAGCCAGAAATGGTTCGTGCCAAGGAAGGGCAGCAGCAGGAAACAGCAGCCGGCTATCAGGATCGGATAGGCGATAAAACCCACCCGTTTTTGATATTTGTCGCTCAGCCAGGCGGCAATCATCATTAATATCGCCGCCAGGCCGTATGGCAGCGAGGACAGCAGGCCGGTTTGGGCCATAGAAATGGCGCCGGAGTGCAGAATGGAGGGCAGCCACATCAGGAAACCAAAAAAGCCGATGCTCTGGAAAAACATCCAGCCCGCCAGCTTGATCACATTGGCGGAGCGAAGGACTTGGCTCCAGTTGGTCATGGTCTCTTTACGACGCTGCTCATTGGCCAGTTCGCCCATAAGCGCCGCTTTCTCCTGCTTATTCAGCCAAGCGGCCTGTTCCGGCCTGTCGCGGATAACCACCCACCACACCACCGCCCAGATGACGGCGGGAATGCCTTCCACCACGAACATATGGCGCCATCCCCAGTTCTGCACCAGCCAGCCGGAAAGAATGGACATCCACAATACGGTAACCGGGTTGCCGAGCAGAAACAGCGTATTGGCTTTGGAGCGTTCGGTATGGGTGAACCAGCGTGAAATCAACAGCAACAGGCTTGGCGTCACGATGGCTTCCACCACCCCGAGGACAAAGCGGATGACAACCAGCGAGGCGACATTGGTGACAAGCCCCGTAAGCGTGGCGCAGATGCCCCACAGCACCAGGCTCAGCGTCAGCAGTTTGCGCACGCTCCATTTTTCCGCCAGCATCCCGCCCGGAATTTGCAGGGTAAAAT
Source organism: Sodalis sp. RH15 (assembly GCF_047324255.1). Taxonomy (NCBI): domain Bacteria; kingdom Pseudomonadati; phylum Pseudomonadota; class Gammaproteobacteria; order Enterobacterales; family Bruguierivoracaceae; genus Sodalis; species Sodalis sp. RH15. Next base: position 5,150,002 of record NZ_CP178738.1, on the reverse strand, counting down.
ACCCCAGGAAAAACAGCGCGCCAATCAAGGACGCCAGCGAGGGATCAATACCCAGATCGTTACCGATGCCGGCGGCGGAGGCAAAACTGTAATTAGCCTTATCAAGGTAAGACAGGCTATAGGTAATAAATATCGTCGGCATTAGATAAAGCCAACGGCGTTTGGGCAATGTATTCATGTTGACTGGTCTCAATATGGTTTATGTAATCAGTGCATTCTTAGATTTTTTTATAGGCTAATAGCGTATTCATCATTGTCATTACCGCTCCTCTCCTGTGGGTATTATCAGAACGGTTTTCACAGTGAAAAATTGAGACATAGATCACGCTGAATCGTGTTAACAAATCCTGTTACCCGGTGCGTGACGGGTATGACATATTCAGCGGGTTTTATCGGAGGCGGCCGGCACGGAGGGTGGCCGGCCGGGCGGGACGGGAGAGTTCGGTTCGGTACTGACGGCCCGCCTTACAGGGTACCGCCGGGAGAGAGCCGATAGTGCAGATCTATTTGTTCTATTGTGGATATGCCTTTGATTTTACGTATTAGTATTTCGGTGGATACCCGTCCCATCTCAAAGCGCGGGGTGACTACGCTTGCCAGTTTCGGCTGGGTCACCTGGCCGATATCCAGGCCGTGAAAGCCGGCTATGCCTATTTCCTCGGGGACGCGGATACCTGAGGCCAGGCATTCCTGTAACACGCCAACCGCCAGATCGTCATTGGTGCACAGGATACCGTCCAGATCCGGATACATCTGGCGGGCCATGGTCATCATGCCGGTGCCCATCAACACCGAGGATACCTTGTTGGGTATCAGCCGTCCGGTGGGCAGGCATGCATCGGCCATGGCCTGGCAGTATCCGTGGTACCGCTTTTGATCGCGGTCGTCGGACATGGAACCGAAATAGATGATGCGGCGCTTGCCGCTGGCCAGCAGCATACGGGTCATGTCATGGGCGGCCTGCTTGTTGTCAAAGCCCACGTTGATCCTGCCGCTGCCGGCGGTCATATCCATCACTTCGGCCACCGGGATATCCGCGGCGTGCAAATATTTTTCCGCCCGCAAAGTGTGGATTGTTTCCGTCAAGATGAGTCCGGCCACCGGGAAATTCAGGATATTGGCGATTTGCTCTTCTTCACGATCGCGGTCGTAATCATAATTCACCACCAGGGTGCGAAAGCCCTGCGGGGTCGTTACCGATTCAATGCCGGCCAGCAGGTCCGCAAAAATCTGATTATTGAATGAGGGGATCAATACGCCGATGCGCGGCAATTGATTACTGGCCAGCGAGCGATTTTCCGGGTCGGGCTGGTAATTCACCTCCGCCAGGATGGCCGCAATGCGCGCTGCGGTATCCGGCGCCACTTTTTCCGGCGTGCGTAAATAACGGCTAACCGTCATTTTTGTCACGCCGGCCAGGGCGGCGATATCCTGTAATGTCACCCGCTGTGGTTTCATTGATTATTTCCGGTCCTATCTGATTGAATTGATTATGCCCCCGGGCAGCGGTAAAAGAAAAGGGTATTACCGTCTCTCCCCCATCGATAACATGCCGCCGTCCCCAGGCATTCCCTGCGTTTCTCCCCGGCAGCGAAAACGTTATCCCGCTTGGATCACAGCAAAGGTAACAGGTTGACGTAACACTATTTAAAGTGATCTTCATCACAGTTTCAGCGGCCTTAAATCGCTTTCATACTCGTTATCCGGCGGCACAGGGCGATGCCGTTCCAGCAATGACAAAGCAAGGTGCGTCGCACAGCACAAGAGTACAAACGTTTTTCGCTGGCGAAATTAAATAGCCGGGAATGTGGGTATTTTATCTGAACGATAAATAAATACTTTCACATCGTATTAATTGTCGCCGGACGAATAGCCGGCGGCACGCTAAATACCGTAAGCCCAATCTGTAGGAAAAAATAATGAATTTATTTAGTCTTGAAAATAAAAAAATATTGATTACCGGTTCTGCCCGGGGAATCGGTTTTCTCACCGCGCAGGGGTTGGCGGAATATGGCGCGGAAATTATCATCAATGATATTACCCAGGAGCGGGCGGAAATTGCGGCGCTGAAGCTGCGCGATATGGGGTTTAACGCCCACGCCGCCGCATTCGACGTGACTGACGCGCAGGCGGTGGAATCCGCCGTGGAGCATATCGAGCGGGATATCGGCGCCATTGATGTGCTGTTCAACAACGCCGGCATTCAACGCCGCCATCCGTTCACCGAATTTCCCCTCAAAGATTGGAATGACATTATTGCCGTTAACCAGACCGCGGTGTTCCTGGTTTCCCAATCGGTATCACGCCGCATGGTTCAGCGCCGCGCCGGTAAAATCGTCAATATCTGTTCCATGCAGAGCGAACTGGGGCGCGACACCATTACCCCTTATGCCGCCGCCAAGGGGGCGGTGAAAATGCTCACGCGCGGTATGTGCGTGGAGCTGGCGCGCTATAACATCCAGGTCAACGGCATTGCGCCGGGCTATTTCAAAACGGAAATGACCCAGGCGCTGGTGCAGGATCCTGTATTTACCGAATGGCTGTGCAAACGCACGCCGGCGGCCCGTTGGGGCGATCCGCGTGAGCTCATCGGCGCCGCGGTATTTTTATCCTCCGCCGCGTCGGACTTCGTCAACGGCCATCTGCTGTTTGTGGACGGCGGCATGCTGGTGGCGGTGTAAAGGCTCAGAGGCGTTGCCCTGAGACTCCGCCGGCGCCGCCATGGCGCGGCATCCCCCTATCCATCAAGGAATTGTCATGATTATCGATACACTGGCGCGGGCGGCGGTGAATCCGCTCTATCCGGCCATCATTCGGCGGCTGTTGCAGGCGCTTGAGCAACATCCGCTGGCGCAACTGGCCACGGGCCGCTATGCCATCGACGGCGACGCCCTGTTTTTTTCGGTTATCGAAGGTAAGAGCCGGCCGTTGCACGAGCAGCGGCCGGAGTTGCATCGCCGCTATGTGGACGTGCACCTGTTGCTGGAAGGCGAGGAGGTCATCGGCGCGTCGCCGCTGGATAGCCGGCAGCTTTCCGACGGCCCCTTCAACGAAGAAGGGGATATCGGGTTCTACCGGGGCATGGGTGAGGAGAGTCTCATCCGCCTGCGTCCCGGAGACATCGTCTTGCTGTTTCCCGGTGAGCTGCATCGTCCTATGGCTACTCTCGGCATTCCGGGACGGCTGCGCAAAGTGGTGGCGAAAATCGATGCATCGCTGCTGCCCGGGGAATAAAGCGGATAGCCGCCGCCTTATGTTTGAGCGCTTAATCCAGGTTTTGCCGGGATGCGGCGATTTTACCGCGGACGGCGTCGGTGGCGCCGGGACCGGCGACAATCTGGTAATTCACCGGTGATATTTCCTCGCCGGTATTTCTGTCGGCCAGGAAAGGCGCCGCCAATTTTTTGGTTTTGAGATTTTCCAGTTGGACAATGTCCCCCTCCGGGGCGAAATATTTATTGCCCCAATCCAATAATGCCCACAAGACCGGATAAAAATCGCGACCGCACTGCGTCAGGATATATTCATAGCGCTCCGGACGTTCACTGTAGCGGCGGCGTTCAAGAAGACCGGAGCCCACCAGTTCTTTAAGGCGGCGCGTCAGCGTATTCGGCGCAATGCCTTCCACGCCTTTTTGAAACTCATCGAATTTCCTGGCCCCATAAAAAGCTTCGCGCAGAATCAGGATGCTCCACCACTCCCCCACCTGATCAAGGCTGCGGGCGATGGGGCACACCAGCTCGTCAAAACTCTTATGTTTCATACTTGCTCCCGGTTAAAAAAACCACAGGTATTAAAAGTCACTTGCATGATGATAGTTTCGCATATACTATCATCATGCAAGTAACTATGGCGAGAGCATGCGCCCATGTCAAGTCAATGCTGGTGCATTGAATAATCACCGCTGTAACCAACCTAAGGATCATGACGATGAATATCCAAGAAAAATCAGTATTGATCACCGGCGCCAATCGCGGCATCGGCGCCGAAATCGTGCGCGCATTCCTGAAATACGGCATCGGCAAGGTGTATGCGGGCGTACGCACTCTTTCGTCCCTGCCTGATTTCAACGATGCGCGAGTGATTCCCGTACAGCTTGATATCACCAAGCCCGACGACGTGTCCGCCGCCGCCCGGCAGATAGGCGCGGTGGATATTGTGCTGAACAATGCCGGCATTATGAACTACACCTCTATTCTCACGGCCACAACCGCAGAGCTGTCGGCGGACATGGACGTAAACTACTATGGCACCGTTCGCATGATGCAGGCCTTTGCGCCCCTGATGGAAAAGCGCGGCGGCGTAATCGCCAACGTCGTCAGCGTGGTCGGCCTGGCGTCGGTGCCGGGCATTGAGGGCTATTCGGCATCGAAAGCGGCGCTGTTCTCAGCCACGCAGGCGGCGCGAACGGCATTGAAGTCCAAGAACATCCGGGTCATCGGCGTTTTCCCCGGCCCCCTCGATACCGACATGGCGAAAAACCTGCCGTTGGACAAGGCCTCCCCCGCGTACGCGGCTGAAGATATCGTCAAGGGCATTATTGCCGACCAGGAAGATATCTATCCCGATCCTACCTCAAAACAGCTTTCCGTGCTGTGGGGCGGTAATCCCAAGGGCTTGGAACAATTCTTCGCCGCTATGGCGGGCTGATCAACGGCAAAAACCGCCCGCGGCAGACGTGTTTCGCGGCCGGTTCGCGCTTGGCAAAGGTGATGAAAATGACTAAGGCAAACATTCTGGTAAGCGGCGCAACCGGACGTACCGGCGGCGCGGCCATTGAACAACTGTTGAACATGGGTAAACGCGTACGGGCTTATGTGCGATCGGATAGCGAAAAGGCCGCGGCGTTGCGCAAACGCGGGGTGGAGATCGCCTTGGGTGATTTCACCAACATTGACGCTATACGCGCCGCGATGGAGGGTATCGACGCCGCTTACTTCCTCTATCCCATAGCGCCGGGCATTATCAGCGCCGCCGCTTTTTTTGCGCAGGCGGCCAAGGAAGCCGGCGTAACCGCCATCGTCAATATGTCGCAAATATCGGCGCGGCGGGAATCCGCAAGCCATGCCGCGCAGGATCACTGGATTTCCGAGCGGGTCTTTGACTGGTCGGGGGTAGCGACGACGCATCTGCGCCCGACCTTTTTTGCCGACTGGCTGGTCTATGATCACTTCGCCAAGGAGATACAGGCCAGGAAAAAAATCGAATTCCCCTTTGGCGACGGGCGTCATGCGCCTGTCAGCGCGGAGGATCAGGGGCGGGTTATCGCGCACATTCTTGCCGACCCCGCCGGCCACGAGGGCAAAATCTATACCCTGCACGGTCCCGTCGAAATGAACCATACGGAAATTGCCGCCGCCATGAGTGAGGTGCTGGGGGTGAAAATCGACTATGCTCCGGCCTCCATTGATGCCTTTAGGCAAAAAATGGAACAGGTTTACCATTTCCCGCCCTTTCTCGTTCAGCATCTCACCGAAGTGGCGCGAAACTACCAAGCGGGCATTTTTGCCGGCACCAATGATAACGTAGAAACAATCACCGGCGCCCCGGCACTTACTGTTCAGGCTTTTATCGAGAAGAACCGCGGAGTGTACGCCTGAGAAGAGTATTGGTGCGGGGGCGCGGGGAACGGCGCTCCCCATCGCGCCGCAGGCATGGTTTAACGTGGCGCAATAAGGCGCTATGAGGTCAATGGCGTCATGTCCATGGCGCGTTTATGGAGCGTTTATGGCGCAAAATTATCCATCACGCCATAATCGCGCCATCCTCCCGTTGCTCTCGGTTACCCCTGTGAACTCAATAAATAACGTCTATCAGACGATCTTCAACACATTCCAGCCTCTGACGGTGGCCGATTTGTCGGCGGAACATCCGGCCATTGCGCGACGGACCCTTCAGCGCTGGCTGAAGCAGCTTGTCGCTGATGGCAAAGTGCGGGCGCGGGGGGAGGGGCGGGGACGGCACTATGTGGTCGACCTTAATCACTCTGCGGCCCATGGGCTGATTCTGCGTGACGACTATCCCCGGTACTGGCTTTTTTCCGACGAAGATCGCGATACCGACCCCCCGAAGATTCCCCTGTCCGAGGACAGTAAGGATATTCTCGGATATATTGAGCGGCCGGTGCACGTCAGGATACCCGTGGGGTACCAGCGTGATTTTCTCGATGCCTATGAACCCAATGTGACTTTTTACCTGCCCGAACCCATCAGAAACCAGCTTTGGCGGATGGGGGATATGGAGCAGGCTTCCAAGATCGCAGGCACCTATGGCCGGGGAATATTAAGCCGTTTGATGATTGATTTGTCCTGGGCATCCAGTCATCTGGAAGGGAATACCTACAGCCGTCTGGACACCGTTAAGCTTATTGAGCATGGCCAAGCCGCCAGCGGCAAAACGGTGATGGAAACCCAGATGATCCTCAATCATAAAGCCGCCATCGAATTCCTGCTGGAGAGTGTCAAGGAGGCCGATTTCAACCGCTATACCCTGCTGAATTTACACAGTATACTTTCCGAAAACCTGTTACCCAAATTCATCGAAGGCGGGCGTATCCGCCAGCACGCGGTGGGCATCGGCAAAAGTGTCTACCGGCCGCTTATAGGAGAGGCGCACATCAGTGAAGTATTGGATTCACTGTTGATCAAGGCGCGGGCCATAACCGATCCTTTCGAACAGTCTTTTTTTATAATGGTCCATCTGCCCTACCTGCAGCCTTTCGCCGACGTCAATAAACGTACCTCCCGCCTGGCGGCCAATCTGCCGCTGCTGCGGGCCAATTTGTGCCCGCTGGCGTTTTTGGGTGTGCCGGAACAAGCCTACTGCCGTTCGATATTGGGGGTGTATGAAATGACCCGGGTCGAATTGCTGCGGGATCTTTATCTGTGGGCCTATGAACGTTCCGTGGAGGAATACCGGTCGTTGAGGCAGGAATTAAGCGAGCCCGATCCGCTGAGGCTGCGTTATCGCCTCATCGTTAAGGGTATGGTTTATCAGGTGGTGGCGGCGGCGGATCAAGACGCCATCGAACTGATCGAGGCAATGGTCGCCGCCGAAGTGAAGCCGGAGGAACAGGCCGTGGTGAAAGCGCTGGTGATAGAAGAGCTGCGGCAGCTGCACGAGGGGTCAATAGCCCGATACCGGTTACGACCCGCGCAGTTTTCCGCCTGGCAGGCCAAACACTATCGAACCTTGAATTAACCTTGACGCGGTTTATCCACATGTAAATCAAGGCGCCAAGAACTTCAGGCCGCTGGGAAATGCGCTCGGAACGTGTTGGAGCAACAGGCCCAGGGCCTTATCCGGTCTTATCAGGATTGCCACCCGCCGCCGAGGGTTTCGTACAGCGTGATTTGCTGATTCAACTGGCCGAGGTGCGTGGTGATAAGAGCCTGTTGCGCTGTATAAAGCGAACGCTGAGCCACCAGCACATTAAGATAGCTGTCGACGCCGGTTTGAAAGCGCATTTTGGCATAACCGAAATAGCGCTGGTTGGCCGCGGTATCTTGTTCCCGCGCCTGCAGTTCATCACGGTAGGTATCCTGTCCCGCCAGCGCATCCCCCACCTCTTTGAAGGCCGTTTGAATCGCCTTCTCATAATCGGCGATTTCGATGCGATTCTGCGCTTTAGCAATGGCCAAATTCGCTTTGTTTACGCCGCCGTCGAAAATGGGCAGGTTAACGGAGGGCATAAATGACCATGCCCCGGTACCGCCGTTGAGCAGACTGCTCAGGGTGCTGCTGGTGGATCCGCCGGCCGCCGTCAGGGTAATGCTCGGGAAGAAGGCCGCGCGCGCCGCGCCGATATTGGCGTTGGATGCTTTAAGAGTATGCTCCGCGGCAATAATATCCGGCCGGCGGGCCAGCAGATCGGAAGGCAGCCCGGCGGGGGTGGCCGGGAAATGCCAATCTTTGTTCAATCCCGCATTGGACAGCAGACTGGCGGGAAGATCGGTGCCCGCCAGCAGCCGCAGCGCGTTGACATCCTGACGTACCTGGCGCGTATAGGTGGCCACATCCGCCTGGGCGCTGCGCACGGAGGTTTCCGCCTGCGCCAGATCCTGGTCGCTGTAAACGCCTCCGTCATAGCCCCGTTTGGTGAGGTCATAGGACGCCTGCTGGCTTTTGGCGGTGTCTTGCGCCAGCTTCAGCAGATCGTTATCGGCGCACAGCGACAGATAGCCCGATGCCACTTGGGAGATAAGGCTTATCCGGGTAGCGCGCCGGGTGGCGTCCAGGGAGAGGTATTGCTCCAGCGCCTGATCGCGCAGGCTGCGCAGGCGGCCGAAGAAATCAAGCTCCCAGGAGGTCACTGCGAGACTGGTATTGAACTCGTGATAAGTGATTGGCCCTGTGCTGGCGGTATTATACAGGCCGCCGGGAATATGTTCGGCGGTTTCGCCGGCGGACAAATTGACGCTTGGCAACAGCGCCGCGCGATCAATCTGCACCTGGGAGCGGGCCACTTCGACGTTAAGCGCCGCCACCCGCAGATCGCGGTTATTTTGCAAGGATAGGCTTATCAGCCGGCGCAGGCTCGGGTCGGTGAAAAACGTTTGCCACGGCAAATCGGCGCCGTCGCCCGGCGTGGCGGCGGCGCCGTAATCGTAATGATTGGCGACGGGCAAGGCCGGGCGCTGGTATTTCGGTTCCAATGAGCAGCCGTTCAGCAGTACGGCGGCCAGAGCCAGCGGCAGCACAGCCGACCGGAAGGATTCAATTATCATTATGAACTTTCTCTTCATAAACAGGTTTAGCGGCCTTCTTGCCGGAAAAACGCTGGGCCACCACAACGTAAAACATCGGCACAAAGAAAATGGCGAGGAAGGTGGCTGTTATCATGCCGCCCACCACCGCGGTTCCGATGGAGTGCTGGCTGCCCGCGCCGGCGCCGCGGGACATGGTGAGCGGCAGCACGCCGAGCACAAAGGCCATGGAGGTCATGATGATGGGTCGTATGCGCATACGGGCCGCGGTAATCACCGCATCCATCAGGTCTTTACCCTCCCGCTCTTGCAGTTCCTTGGCGAATTCGACAATCAGGATGGCGTTTTTCGCCGCCAGCCCGACGGTGGTCAGCAAACCTACCTGGAAGAAGACATCGTTTTCCAGCCCGCGTAAAAGCACCGCCGCGATGGTGCCCAGTACGCCTAGCGGCACCACCAGAATCACGGAAAGCGGAATTGACCAGCTTTCGTACAGCGCCGCCAGGCAGAGGAACACCACCAGAATCGATATGCTATAGAGCGCCGGCGTCTGTGAACCCGATGTTTGCTCTTCATAGGAGACGCCGTGCCATTGCGGTTTGAATCCCTGAGGCAGTTTGGCCATGATGTCGTAAACCGCTTTCACCGCGTCGCCGGTGCTGTAGCCGCTGGCCGGCGAGCCCATGATTTCCATGGCGGAAAGACCGTTGAAACGTTCATAGCGCGGCGAACCGAAGACCCATTTACCGCTGCCGAAGGCGGAGAAGGGCACCATGGTTCCGCTGGCATTACGGAAATACCATTTATTAAGATCTTCCGGCGTCACCCTGGAGCCGGCGTTGCCCTGCAGATACACCTCCTTGACGCGGCCGTTGAACATAAACTGATTGACGTAGCTCGACCCCCAGGCCACGGAGAGGGTATCGTTGATATTCTCCAGATTGAGGCCCAATGCGCTGGCGCGTTCGTCATCGATGTTCAGTTGATATTGCGGTTCATCCGCCATGCCGTTGGCGCGCACCGCGGCTAATCGCTTATCCTTTGCAGCCAACTGTAAAAATTGGCTTTGAGCCGCCATCAGCGCGTCATGGCCCTTGTTTAGTGTGTCCTGCAAATAGAAGTCGAAACCGGTGGCATTGCCCAGCTCCATTACCGCAGGCGGCACCAGGGCGTAAATCTTGGCGTTTTTATAGCCGGCGAAATGCGCCATGGTCCGCTGGGCCAGGCTCTGCACGCTCTGATTGCCGTCGGGACGCAGGCTCCAGTCTTTTAGCCGGACGAACGCCATGGCGGTGCTTTGCCCGCGGGCGCCGAAGCTAAAGCCGTTGGCGGCAAAGACGGAATTGACCGTTGCCGCCTCGTTCTTGTGCAGCCATTCATTGATGTCATTGATGACTTTCTGGGTGCGCTGTGCCGAAGCGTTGGGGGGCAACGTCACTTGCAGCGTCATTACCCCCTGATCCTCGTTGGGCAGGAATGTGGTGGGCACGTGCTCAAAGAGAAAACCGGTGAGGACGACCAATACCAGATAAAGCAGCAAAAACAGACCGCGGCGTGAGATGACCTTGCCGACGCCATTAACATAGTGCCGGGTGCCGGAATCGAATTTTCGGTTGAACCAGCCGGCCATGCCGGTGGTTTTATGCTGCGCCGACGTGCTTTTGAGAACGGTGGCGCACAGCGCCGGGGTGAAAATCAACGCCATCAGTACCGATAAGGCCATGGCCGAAACAATGGCAATGGAGAACTGTCGGTATATGACGCCCGTTGAACCGCTGAAGAAGGCCATGGGAAGCAATACCGCCGAGAGCACCAGCGCTATCCCGAACAGCGCGCCCTGGATCTGGCGCATGGATTTGATGGTAGCCTCTTTGGGAGGCAAGCCGTCCTCAGCCATGACGCGCTCGACGTTTTCCACCACCACGATGGCATCGTCTACCAGCAGGCCGATGGCCAGCACCATGCCGAACATTGTCAATGTGTTGATGCTATAGCCGAAGGCGGCAAGTATACCGAAGGTGCCCAGCAGTACCACGGGAACCACCAGGGTGGTGACCAGGGTCGCCCTCAGGTTCTGCAAGAAGACCAGCATCACCAGGAAGACCAGCACAATGGCCTCCAACAGCGTTTTCACCACTTCTTCGATAGATGCGCTGACCACCGGCGAGGTGTCATAGGCATACACTACCTCCACGTTGCCCGGCAACGAATCCTTCACGCCCGCCACCGTCTGGCGCACCGCGTTGGCGGTATCCAGCTCATTCGCTCCGCTGGAGAGCAGCAGCGCGATACCGGCGGAAGGCATGCCGTTATAGGTGGAGTCGACATTATAGCTTTGCGGCCCCAGCGCCACTTTCGCCACGTCTTTCAGGCGTACCTGGGAACCGTCCGTGTTGACCTTCAACAGGACGTTTTCGAACTGGGCTACCGTGGTAAAACGGGACTTGCCCAAAATAGTGGCGGTGGTTTTTGCTCCGGGGATGGTGGGCAATCCGCTAAGGGAGCCGGATGACACCTGGACGTTCTGTTCATTGAGCGCGGTGGTGATATCGCTGGGTATCAGCTGATATTTGTAGAGTTTATCCGGGTCCAGCCAGATGCGCATGGCATATTCCGCCCCCATCACCTGGAAGTCGCCGACGCCTTTGGTGCGGGAAATAGGGTCTTCAAGCTTGGACACCAGCAGGTCCGCCAGATCGCTGTTGCTCAATTTCCCGTCTTTGGAAATCAGACTGACCACCATCATGAAGTTGGATTGGTATTTGCGGATCCGCAGTCCCTGATCGGTGACCGCTGCAGGCAGCTGCGCTTCCGCCAGCGACACCCGATCCTGCACCTGGACCTGGGCGATATCGGGATTGGTACCCTGATTGAACGTCACGATAATCTGCGCGCTGCCGTCGTCGCTGCTTTGGGATTCGATGTAGCGCAAGTTATCGAGGCCGTTCAACTGCTGTTCGATAACCTGCACCACGGTATTCTGCGTCGTTTCCGCGCTGGCGCCCGGATAGGTGACGGTAATCGAGATAGCCGGCGCTGCAATGGTGGGATATTGGCTGATAGGCAGATTCAGTACCGCGATAGCGCCTACCAGCATCACGATAATGGCGATTACCCAAGCGAAAATCGGGCGGTCGATAAAGAATTTTGACATATCGCCTCCTATTGCGCCGAGGCGTCGGTCATGGAAAGGGTAACGCCGTTCTTGCCGGGCACATCGTCCGAACCTGACGATACCGCCTTCACCCTGCTGCCGACGTGAATCTGCTGCAGCCCGCTGACCACCACGCTTTCGCCGGCGTTCAGTCCCTTATTCACCAGCCATTTGTCGTTGATCATCTGACCGGTGGCGATATCGGCCTGGGCAATGGTGTTATCCTTTTGCACCAGGTAAACGTAAGGCTGGCCTTTGTTGTCATGCATGATGGCTTCCTGCGGCACCAGAATGCCCTGTTCCTGTATCCCGCGCGGGAAGCTGGCATGGACAAACATGCCCGGCAGCAATTCGTTATGGGGATTGGGGAAGGACGCGCGCATCGTGACGCTGCCGGTGGCTTCATCCACCGTCACTTCCGAAAATTCCAGCCGTCCCTGCTGGGGATAAGGCGATCCGTCTTCAAGGGTCAGCGTTACCGCGGCGGCGTTATCGCCGGTTTTTTGCAACATGCCGCTGGCCAGCGCTCGGCGCAGGCGCAGCATATCCTGGGACGATTCGCTCACATCCACATAGATGGGATCGAGTTGGGCAATGGTAGTGAGGTAATTGGTTTGTCCGTTGGTAACCAATGCCCCCTCGGTGGAAAGAGAGCGGCCGATATGGCCGGAAATGGGCGCGCGCACCTGCGTATAGTCGAGATTGACCCGGGCGGTCTCCAAATCGGCTTTTGCTTCGTTGGCGCTGGCCACCGCGTCCGCATAGCTTTGCTGGCTGATGGCGTGCGCGGCGGCCAGCGGCTGGTAGCGTTTCGCCAGCAGTGAGGCATTGGTATAGGTGGCCTGCGCTTTATCGTAGGCAGCCTGATAGCTGGCGGGATCGATCTGGTACAGCGGCTGGCCCGCTTTCACCTCGCCGCCCTCGATAAACAGTCGTTTTTGAATAACGCCGTTCACCTGCGGCCGGACCTCGGCGGTTCTTACCGCCGTGGTCCGGCCGGGAAGTTGGGTGAATAATGTGATGGGCTGGGTCTGTAGCGTCACCACTCCCACTGCCGTGGGTTGGGTTGCTTGGGGGGATGATGTGTCCTGGTGGCAACCGGCGAGCAGCAGAATCAAACTGGTGTAAAGAAATCTCTGGCGCATAATGAATTTCATACCGTTCATCAAAAGAAACGAGAGCGACCGCTCCGGTAAATTCCTGTCAGCGTTCGCTTAAAAAAGCCGTAAGGTTCGCGAAGGTTCCTTATGGCGGCGAAACATTTCATCAATGTGTAATGGGTTACCCCCGGCCGTGAGCGCACATCTATTACAGATGAATGCATATCTATAACGCTGCGAAACGGCATTTGCCGCGTGGTGTAGGAGTAGTTGTTTTTTTGCCATAAGCAGCCGGTTGCCGAGTGCGATAATGAAAACGCCCCTTACAGCGCTACCAACGCAAAAGGGGCTGGCGACGTTAAACGGAATGCGGCGTTTACGTCGTTATTGGCACATTAACTCCAGGCGTGTCTGGAAATATGGAGATAACGTAAGGCATGCGCTAAGAGGTATTAAGCCACATGACTTTATTAGTGGTATGAAATGAGAATGTGATTAATTATCAATAGAATAAATTAGGTCAATGTTATGGCGTCGCAACATGGAGACATGTGTGTTTCAAGATGCATTTGCCATTTATTAGCGGGGGTATGTTTTTTAGGCAGAAAAACCGGCGGATGCCGGTTATGACGAGACATGGATACCCTGCATCAGTCCGCTCACATCAGCGGCGGTAACAATCCGTCGCTGCCCAGGGCGCCGATGATGGCGCCGGAGGCCACCATCTGCGCGGCATTGGCGATATCCGTCGCCATGTAGCGATCGGTGGTCAGCGGGGCTACCTGTTTTCTCACCTGCCGCGTTACCTTGAGCAGCTCAGGGCTGGTGGCGAGGGGCGCGCGGAATTCAATGCCCTGGGTGGCGGCCATGATTTCAATCCCTAAGATAGCATTGAGGTTATCAAGCATTTTGAGCAGGCGGCGCGCGCCGTGGCAGGCCATGGAGACATGATCCTCCTGGTTGGCGGAGGTGGGTGTGGAGTCCACCGAGGCGGGATGGGTCATTTGCTTGTTTTCGCTCATCAGGGCGGCTGAGGTCACTTCGGCGATCATCATGCCGGAGTTAAGCCCGGGAGCGGCCACCAGAAATGCCGGCAGGCCGAAGCTCAAGGCGGGATCCACCATCAGGGCAATGCGCCGCTGGGCGATGGAGCCTATCTCGGCAATGGCCAGGGCCAGGATATCCGCCGCGAACGCCACCGGCTCGGCATGGAAATTTCCCCCGGACACCACGGTATTATCGGACAGCAGCAGCGGATTGTCGGTGACGGCGTTGGCTTCGGTGCATAGCGTGGCCGCCACCTGGCGGATCAAATCAAGGGCGGCGCCGGCCACCTGCGGCTGGCAGCGGATGCAATAGGGATCCTGCACGCGCGGGTCGTTTTCCAAATGGCTTTGGCGTATTTCTGACGTTGCCAGCAAACGGCTGAGGCTTCGGGCGGTGTCTATCTGTCCCCGGTGCCCGCGCAGTTGATGGATTTCATCATGCAGCGGGGCGGTGGAGCCCATGATGGCGTCGGTGGTGAGGGCGCCGGAGATGAGCGTGGTTTGCAACGCCCGATGAGCGCCGAACAGTCCGGCCAGGGCCAGGGCGGTGGAAACCTGCGTGCCGTTGATCAGCGCCAGGCCCTCTTTGGCCGCCAGCACCACCGGTTTCAGCCCCGCCAGCTGCAGCGCCTGCCGGGCGGGCATTCTTTGTCCGAGCATCACCGCCTCGCCTTCGCCTATCATCACCGCCACCATGTGCGCCAGGGGCGCCAAATCTCCCGAGGCGCCCACCGAGCCCTGGCCGGGAATCACCGGTATGACGTCGCAGGCCAGCATCCCTTCGATAAGACGAATAATGTCATAGCGCACCCCGGAGGCGCCCCGTCCCAGGGATATAAGCTTAAGGGCCATGATCAGGCGCACCACCGGCCTGGCCAGCGCTTCCCCCACGCCGCAGCAGTGGGATAAAATCAGGTTGCGCTGCAAGGTGGCCACGTCTTCGGCGGGAATGCGCACCGACGCCAGCTTGCCGAACCCGGTATTGATGCCGTAGACCGCCGCATCCCCCGCCACAATCTGCGCCACCCGCGCCGCGCTGTGCTGTATTGCCCCTTCCATGGCCGGATCGAGGCGGACGCCCACGTCGGAGCGGTAAATTTGCTCCAGCTCCGGCAAGGTCACCTTGCCGGGTTTTAAGATAATCATGCTGTCATTCCTGTGGAGTGGATTACCGCTATCCCTATTTAGGGATAGATAATACGGTCAGGCCAGTTCTACCCGCAGCCAGATAGGGGTTTTGGTTTCAAAGGTGCTTTTCCAGACCTCGATACCCACCGCGTCGAGACGATCGGTATGTTCCGGCACCACTTCCCCCAATACCGGCTGGGCCAAATCCTCGGTGGTGGGGCCGTACTGGACGATGAATTTTTGTCCGGTGGACTGGGAAAAACGCAGCCGCCCTTTCGGGGCATCGCAGATTCTTTCCCGCACATGGATTGGGGCGGTGGATACCAGCGGGCACCAGGCATACATGGACTCGCCGGTGACCACGGCGTGATCCTGCAAAATGGTAAAGGGCAGGGCGTTGATCACATCCTGGCACAGCTCCGGGTTTTCATTCACCGCCAGATAGGCGTCCACGGTGATGCCCAGCGGCTGCCAGGTGAGGCGAATCTTGCGGCCCTGGTTGATTTTTACCCGCAGCGCCGGGTCGGCGAGGGAAGAGACGGCCGCTTCGGGCTGGCTATAGGTAAACTCTTTACCCAGGCGCCAGGGAAAGTAGTGGAAAGACCAGGCGGCCATTTTGTTGGTGTATATACAAAATGCCCTGATGGCTTCAACCGCCTGCCGGCGCGACTCGGCCTGCGGCAGCCACTCCCGCATGGCGAAGGCCAGCTTGCCCATTTTCGGAAAACCGCTGTAGCGCAGATAGTTGCTGTAGGGGTGATCGAAGCTGTCGAGGATAAAGGCGAACTGGGACAGATCGATAGCCGGATTTTCAACGATCTGCAGCAGCGGATAATAGGTATACATGGAGTAATCGCGCATCATGCCGGCCGCGATATCCCAGGTGCCGAAATACTGACCGTAGCTTCCCGCCTGATTGTCCAGCGTGCCGGTGCGAAAGGCGTGGATCTCGGCGGGTTCATCATGGGCGATTAGCCCGGTATGGCTGTGGATGTCGTTAATCACATCGCCAAGGCTCGTATAACTCATACCACTTACTCCTGTCGTCAAAAAACAACCTAACGGCTACGCCGCCGTAAAAAGGGGCGTCATAATCATGACAGGATTATTGTATATACAATATAATTTTATGTATATACATTTGTGGTTTGAAACGACAACCGGCATTAGGAACCGGGGCTGTTTTACCTCGCCTTACAGCTCTTCCCGGACAAAATGTCCCGGCGATACTTCGCGCATATAGCCGGCGGTCAACCTTCCGGCGGGGGTTGGGCTATAAAACGTCCGCTTTTTACTGCGCTCCAGGGCCGGATCGGCTTCCAGGGTGGCGCTAAGCAGAGCCTGGGTATAGAGATGGCGCGGGTCGTTGAAAATGTCCTCCACGGAACCGGTTTCCACAATCATGCCGCGCAGCATCACCGCGACCCGATGGCAGATATGGCGGACCATGCCCAGATCGTGGGAAATAAACAGGTAAGAGAGTCCCTGTTCATCCTGCAACTGCTGCAGCAGGTTGATTATTTGCGCCTGAATGGAGACATCCAGGGCGGTAATCGGCTCATCCGCCACGATTAACCGGGGCGACAGCGCCAGCGCCCGGGCGATACAGATGCGCTGGCGCTGGCCGCCGGAAAATTCATGGGGATATCGATGGATATGGCTGTTGTCCAGCCCCACCTTGGCGAACAGCGCCTCTACCCGCTGCTCTAAAGCCTGTCGGGGCTGTCTTCCCTCGTGGATAATAATAGGGTCCGCCACAAACCGGCCGGCGGTCATGCGGGGGTTGAGGGCGGAGTAAGGGTCTTGAAAGATGATCTGCATAACTCTGCGCAGCGGCCGCAGCTCGCTTTGGCCGAGCTGCGCCAGATCCTGTCCCTCAAGCAGAACCCGGCCGCCGGTGGGTCGTTCCAGCTGCATCAGGCAGCGCGCCACGGTGCTTTTCCCCGATCCGGATTCGCCCACCAATCCCAGGGTTTCTCCTTTCGCCAGGGAAAAGCTCACGCCCCCCACCGCGGTGAACACCCCGCGCCGGCCGAACCACGGACTATTGACCGGATACTCTTTGCTTAAGCCCTCAACCTGCAATAGCGGCGGCCGGGCCGGGGGCGATGGGGCGTGGCTCGTAGCCTGCCTTTCTATTGCCGTAGCGGGCGGCGGGGCATGGTTCATGGGTTATTTTCCTGTTGTTGTTCCAGACAGCGGGGCAGATCGTACCAGGCGGCCACCCGGTGCTGCGGCGCTACGTCGGACACCGGTCGCAGCGGCGGCATTTCCAGATGGCAGCGCGGGGTGGCGAAGGGATTGCGCGGCGCAAAGGGATCACCCGGCGGCCGCAGGGCCGGGTTGATGGGTTGCCCGGCGATTTGAAACAGCGGTTCCCTGGGGCGCTGGCCGCGTTTGGGCAGGGATTGCAGCAGTGCCCAGGTATAGGCGCTATAGGGCTGGCCGAAAACCTGTTCCACCGGCCCCGTTTCCATGATTTTACCGGCGTACAGCACCTGTACCCGGTCCGCCATGGCGGCCACCACCCCCATATCATGGGTGATCCAGATAATGGACATCCGCATCTCGTCGCGCAGATCCCGAATCAACTGGATAATCTGCGCCTGGATGGTGACATCAAGGGCGGTGGTGGGTTCGTCGCCGATCAGCAGCTTCGGCTTGCAGGCAATGGCCATGGCGATCATGGCGCGCTGGCGCATGCCGCCGGAAAACTGGAACGGGTACTGCCTGATCCGTTCAGCGGCATCGGGAATGCCCACCAGCCCCAAAAGGTCGACGGCATGCCGGCGCGCCTTGCCGTAGCTCATGCCCATATGATGCACCAGGGGTTCCGCCAGCTGGCGGCCAATGGTCAGCACCGGATTGAGGGAGGTCATCGGCTCCTGGAAGATCATGCCTATCTGGCCGCCGCGGATCTCCCTGAGCGCTTTAGGGGACAGGGTCAACAGGTCTTTGCCCTGGAACAGCACTTCCCCCTGAATCCGCCCGCCCTTGCGCAGGGGCAGCAGTCCCAGCATAGCCAGGGCCTGCATGCTTTTACCGCTGCCGCTCTCTCCCACGATGCCCAGAGTCTGATGGTAGTCCAGATCATAGCTGATATCTTCGATGATACGCACCGGGGGCCGTCCCCGTTTGGCGGGTACCTCAACGGTGAGATTACGCACTTCCAGCAGCGGCGGCATAGGCTTCATTCTCCGGTGGAATGCAGTTTGGGATCAAAAAAATCGCGCAGCCAGTCACCGACAAAGTTGGCGCTCATCACCGTTAATACGATAGCCAGCCCCGGAAAGGTGGTGACCCACCAGGCGGTGGCGATATAGGTGCGCCCTTCCGCCAGCATTCTGCCCCAGCTCGGCCAGGGCGGCTGAACGCCCAGCCCCAGAAAGCTTAAACTGGCTTCCAGCAAGATAACCCGGGAAAACTCCAGCGTGGCGATAACCAGGATCGGGGTGAGAACATTCGGCAGCAGATAATAGCGCAGGATATGCCAGGGTCCCGCTCCCACGGCGGTGGCCGACAGGACAAACTCCTGGCGCCGCAGGGCCAATACCTGGCCGCGCACCAGGCGGGCGTAGCGGATCCAACTGGTAAGCGCCAGCACGATAATCAGATTGCCCAGGCTGGGCCCGGCGGCGGCGATAACCATCAGCGCCAGCAAAATCAGCGGGATGGAAAGCTGCATATCCACTAAACGCATCAATACCCGATCGGTGATACCGCCGGCATAGCCGGAGATCATGCCCACCAGCACGCCCACCACCCCGCCCATCAGCACCGCGGCGCAGCCCACGGTAATGGATACCCGGCTGCCGAACAGCAGGCGGCTGAACATATCCCGTCCCAGTTGATCGGTGCCCAGGGGATGGGACGACAGCGTGAAAAACCGATAGGAGGGCGGCTTTAACCGCTGTAAAAGATTGCCGTGCACCGGGTCGGGCAGGGGCAGCAGATACGTGCTCAATGCCCCCAGCAGCAGCAGGAGCAGCACCACCCAGCCAATCAGGCCGATTTTGCTGGCCGCCAGGCTGCGGCCCAGGCTTCGCAAGCCGTCAGCCCTGATCATGGGGATTGCCTCACGCGCGGATCCAGCAGGCTGTACAGCAGGTCCACCGCCAGGCTCACCAGTAAAAACAGGCCGGACACCACCGCCACCCCCGCCTGGATCAACGGGAAATCCCGGTTAGCCACCGCCTCGACGATAAGCCGGCCCACCCCCGGCCAGGAAAAAATGGTTTCCACCACCACCGATCCCCCCAGCATCTCCCCCACCAGCAGCCCGCTCATGGTCACCACCGGCAGGACGGCGTTGCGCGCCATATGCCAGCTGATAACCGTTCGCGGCGGCAGGCCCTTGGCCCAGGCGGTGCGCACATAGTCCTCGCCCATGACCTCCAGCAGGCTGGATCGAAACAGGCGGGCGATATTGGCGGCGATGAAAATCGACATGACGGCGGTGGGCATCACCAGATGCAGCGCGCTGCCGGTGCCGCCGGTGGGCAGCCAGCCCAGGTGGACTGAAAACAGCAGGATCAGCATAATGGCCAGCCAGAACGCCGGAGTGGCCTGCCCCAGCATGGCCAGGGTGAGCACCAGAAATTCCCAGACGGAGTTGCGGTACAGGGCCGCCGCCAGGCCGGCCAGGCAGCCTATCGCCAGGCCGAACAGGGCGGAGAGCGCCGTCAGCGCCAGGGTGGCCGGCATGCGTTCCAGCACCACCTGCAGCGCCGGGCGCTGATAAAAAAAGGAGGTGCCCAGATCCCCCGACAGCACATGGCGCAGGAAACCGAGATATTGATCCAGCAGCGGGCGCTGCAACCCCAACTGCTCCCGCATGGCCTGGAGGTCGGCGGCGCTGGCGCCCTGGGGCAGCAGCAGCGATACCGGATCCCCCAGCATGCGCGATACCAGAAAGATGATGGTCACCAGGCCGAACAGGGCAATCAGCACTTCCACTACTCTGGACAGAATATATTTAGCCACGCGGGTCGCCTGTTATTTTGCCACTAAATCATCGACGCGGACCCAGTCATCGCCCCGGACTTTCCAACTGAATTTATTAGACGTGGCGTAGGTCAGGGGCTGGTTGAACAAAAACACCACCGGGGCCTGATCGCGCATCCGCTCCGTCGCCTGCTGGTAATAGACGATGCGCTTTTGCTTATCCACCGTTGAACGGGCTTTCAGCACCAAATCGGCAAATGCCGGGTCTTTCCAGTACGCGCCGGGATCGGTGGGCAGATAGAGCCCCAGCAGACCGTCGGCATCCAGGGTCGGCCAGGCCTGGCCCAGGAAGGAGGCCTGGCCCATATCGCCGCGAGTATAGGCATTGGACCAGTTGGCGTATTCCATCTCCTTGATTTTCACATCCAGCCCCACGTCCTGCAATTGGGCGGCGATGATCTGGCCGATTTCCTGGCTCAGCAAATAGCGTCCCAGCGGAACCTGCAGTTCAAACGAGATGGGCTGCGGCAGGCCCGATTGGGCAATGAGCTGCCGGGCTTTGTCCGGGTCGTAAGGATAGGGCTGCAGCTTATCGTTGTAGCCGAAGTACATGGGGGACAATAGCTGGCCCTTGCTCATGGCCCCGTGGCCGTTATAGATGGCATCGATAATCCCCTGGCGGTCGATGGCGTAATTCATCGCCTGGCGCAATTTCAGGTTATCGGCGAAGGGCTTTTTCAGGCTGTTGAGCTTGATTATCATGGCGCGGCTGCTTTCACCCCAGCCAGCATGGGCCACACTGCTTTTATTGATCCGGTCGATGTCGGTGGGCGGAATATCCAGCGCCAGGTCAAGCTCGCCGGACAGCAGCGCCGAAACCCGCACCGCCGGTTCGCTGATCATGCGGAAAATCACCTGGTCGTGGGCGGCTTTCGGGCCGAAATAATGCGGATTGGGCGTCAGCACCACCCGCTCCCCCGGCACGTACTGCGCCAGCTGGTACGGTCCGCTGCCCATGGCTTCGCGGCCGGGATCGTGGGCGGCGGTCCAGGTGGGCTCCATCAGGAAAAACATGCTGAGCTGGGCAATCAGTCCCGGAAAGGGCGCGCTGGTGACAATTTTCACTTCGTCGGGGGCCACGACGTCCACATGGTCAATCAGGCTGTACCACTCCTTCACCCGGGTTTTATGGTTGGGATCGAGCAAATGGTCAAAATTCCATTTCACCACCGCCGCATCCAGAGGTTTGCCGTTGGTAAACAGGATGCCGGGGCGCAGCTTGATATCCCAGGTCCGATCGTCCATCGCTTTCCACGACGTAGCCGCCACGCCGATAATGCTCAGGTCGGCATTGCGCACCACCAGGGGGGTATAGATATGGCTGATGACGCTCAGATCCGTCTGCACCACGGTGGCCTGCTGGGGATCGAGAGTGGTCAGCCCGGCGGATAGGGCGATATTTACCGTATCCGCCAGTGCGCTTGCCGGCACGGCGTTGAACATCATCAAGGCGAAAAGCCAGCCCCGCATTCTTAATGTATGCATGCCGGATTTACCCACGGGCGCTAACAAGATTTGCCTAAGCAGATGACGCATGTCTGGTCTCCAACAAGAGAAAACATCACTATAAGGCTATAAAAAACCATTTTTTATAACCGCTGGCCCGGGGATGCGGGCAGAGCCCTATTCATTCAATGCATCTTTAGATACTGCAACTCTTCGTCAATAACCCGGTTCATCAGCGGCAGCGTCACCGGCCGGTTCTCCGCCGTCAGGCGCTTGATCACCGCCAGGCGCAGCGGCTGGCGAACGTTCCGCTCCTGCTGCAACAGACCGGCCGCCAGCGCCCCGCGGATTTCCCGCGGCCAGACAACATCCAGCTGATCCCGGGCGCTGCCCAGCGTCACCCGGCTTTGATCGGGGATATGGCCGGCCCGCAGCCGATGGGTGGCGGCGTCGTCAACGCGGCCCTCGTCATCCACCGCAACGCCGTAGCTGCTCCTGGCATTGAAGGGCGTCACCAGCCCGCGGCGCACATCGCGGGCAATAAGCGCCGGGTCGCGCAGGAACGGATCGCCGAAGCCGCCGCCGGCGGGGGAGGTGAGACGCACCACGTCATGGCGTTTCATCTTCAAGACATCGATCTTGCCCAGGTTGCGTTCATCGTCGGTACCGGGATTGAGCACCACCGATCCCAAATGGCCGCACTGGCCGCCGCGGGCGCCCCAAGGACGAAAATAAAAGCGATTCATGCCCCGCACCGTCATTACCGCCTCCGGCCCGGTATTTTCCAGCTCCAGGGCAATGGCGGCGCCGCTCTGCCAGCGGCCGGGGGCCTGGCTGTCGGTAACCAGGGCATAGCGTTTGACCCGTATTACCGTTTCGGCTTCGATAATTTCGGCGGGCACGGTGCGCAGATAGCCGGAGCGGGAATCCACGCCGTCGGTGCCGTCGATGCCGAAGCGTCCGCCGCCGCCGCCGCACAGGGGATTGATGACGCTGACACGGTTGCCGTCGCCGCGGGGATCTTTGGCGGAGACGACAATCACCCCCGACATGCCGGGGCCGGCGGCGGTCAGCCCGTCCGGCAGCGCGGCGTTCAGGCAGCCCAGAATCACGTCGTAGACCCGGGTGCTGGTGGTGACGCGGGAACCGCCCGCCGCCGGAAATTCGGCATTGATGATGGTCCCGCGCGGGGCGATGACCTCCAGCGCCCGCAGCAGGCCGGAGTTACGCGGCGCTTCCGGTTCCAGGGTCAAAATGTAATAGATAAACGCCTGCAGGGTATAAGGATGGGCGCGGGCGCCGGTGACATAATTAAAGGCCGCCGCCACCTGCGGGTCTGTGCCGCTGAAGTCGAACACAATGTGTTCGTCGCTGACGCGCATCACGGCGTTGATATGAATAAAATCCCCTTCCGTCATGCCTTCGATATAATCCGCAAAGGGGTAGTCCCCGTTGGGAATGCGGCGAATGACCTCGCGGGTCTTCACCTCGGACAGGGCCAGGGAAGCATCCATCCCCGCCCGCACCTGCTGGATGCCGTAGCGCCGGCATAATTGATTCAGCCGGTTATCCATACTGGTGAGGGCTGAGATCATCGCCTGGAAATCCCCCCACAGCTCATCGGCAATACGGCTGTTATCGATAAAAATGTTGCGAATGGCCGTATCCAGCTGGCCGCGCTTGTAGAGCTTGGTGGGCCTGACCCGCAGTCCTTCCTGGAACACCTCGGTAAAGGCCGGTGAAATGCTGCCCGGCACCGCGCCGCCGATATCGGAGGCGTGGACAAACGACCAGGCCAGGGCGATAAGTTCATTGCCGAAAAAAATCGGCCGAACCATGGAGACATCCATAATATGCGTCACCATGCCGTCGGTGCTGAACGGATCGTTGGTAATGATGCAGTCGCCCGGCTCCAGATTTTCCAGGCCGATGCCCGCCAGTCCGCCGGCTACCGACAGGCCGATAAAGGCATTGACGCCGGAATGGCTGGGGTAGGCGAACACCTCCCCTTGAGGCGTGGCCAGGGCGCACTGGAAATCCTGCACCAGCTTGACGAAGGTGGTATGGGCGGTGCGATACAACGTGACCGACGCTTCTTCGACGATGGCGTTAAAGCGGTTATTCATGATAACGGTTTGTATGGGATCCACGGTCAACGCTCCTGCATCATAAAAAGGGCGCCGTCGGGCTGCACCCGGGCGGTGAAATGCTGTGGAACCAGTACTGTCGCGTCGCTCTGGCTGATGATACAGGGTCCAAAAACGCTCGCGCCGACGCCGAGGCCTGACCTGGCATAGACCGGGCAGTGGTCGAAATGCGCGGCGCCGATGTGCAGCCGCCGGTGGCCGCAGGGACTCGGGGCGGCAACGGATTTCAACTCCGCCGGCGCATGGCTGCCGGGGGTAGCCAGCGCGCCGCGGATACGCACCCGTAGTTCGATAAATTCCACCCGTCCCTGGGGATCGGCATGGGCATGCAAACGCAGATGCTCGCCGTGAAAGGCGCTAACGACCATCTCGGTGGTCATGTGGTCCGGCGCGTCGGCGGCGATTTTCACCGGTATCTGAAATGATTGGCCGCGATAGCGCAGATCCGCCCAGTATTCCAGCACGATGGCCTCTATATTGGCCCCATCGGTCTGCCGCGCCAGCCATGCGCCGGCCTCATCCTGCAAGGCGGTGAAAACCTGCCGTAACCGGGTGGTGTCCATGGCCCCCTGTTGCACAATGGCCACCACGTCGTGGGTCAGCTCCGCCACCACGCCGCCCACGGCGCAAAAAACCGAAGGGGTATTGGGCACGATAAGGGAGGGGATACCGATTTCCGCCGCCAGCAGCGGTCCGTGGATAGCGCCGTTGCCGCCGAACGTCACCAGGGTGACATCCTGAGGGTCAACGCCGTGGCGGGCCAGGTAGGGCAAGACGCTGGCCACCATATTGGAGGTGGCGATGGAAATCGCGGCGCTGGCCGCACCGGTCACCGTCTCCCCCATGCGTTGGGCCAGGGGCATAAACGCCTGATGGGCCGCGTCCCGATCCAGGATCATGGCGCCGCCGAGAAAGGCATCGGCGGACAGGTAGCCGCACAGCAGGTAGGCATCGGTGACGGTGGGCCGGTTTCCTCCCCGGCCGAAGCAGGCGGGTCCGGGCCAGGCGCCGGCGCTCATCGGGCCGATACGGAATACCGGTCCGTCAAAGCGGCCGATGGAACCGCCTCCCGCCCCGATGGCTTCAATGCCGGTCACCGGCATGGTAAGGGGAAACTCGCCCACTTCCGTCTGATCCACTACCGCCGCCATGCCCTCGCGGATCAGGGAAATATCGGTGCTGGTGCCCCCCATATCCATGGTGAGATAGTGCCGTTCCGGCGCGGCGCGGGCCATCAGCTGCGCCGCCGTGACCCCCGAGGCGGGGCCGGAAAGCAGGGTATGCACCGGGAAATCCCGCGCTTCCCGCGCCGACATGGCGCCGCCGTTGGAGCGGGTGATAAACAGCTGCACGTGCCGCAGGCGGCTGGCGAGATAGCATTCAATCTGCTGCAGATAGGAGGACATGCAGGGTTTAACGTAGACGTTCAGCAGCGCATTGATGGCCCGTTCATACTCTCCCGGACGCGGCCAGACATCACTTGACAGGCAAACATCCAGCTCCGGCGCCAGCCGGTTAATCAATGCGCGGGTCTGCTGTTCATGGGCGGGATTCTGGTAACTGTTCATAAAGGCGACGGCTATGCCCGTCATGCCGGCGGCGCGCACCTGTTCAACGGCCCGGGCCACCGAATCCGCCGACAGCGGTTCAACGATAGCGCCGTCCGCCCCCAGGCGTTCCCCTATTTCAAAGACCTGGTGGCGTTCAATCAGCGGCAGCCTGCGCGTGCCCAGCAGATTGGTGGGATCAATCAGGCGCAGCCGCTGCAATTCCAAAATATCCCGAAATCCCTGGGTAACCAATAGGGCCACCGGCGGCTGGGAGCGTTCAATCACCGCATTGGTGCTGACGGTTGTGCCGTGCATTATCACCACGGGCTCTTGCGGCCCGATGGCCAGTTCAGCCAGCAGTTTTTCAAATCCGTCCTGAAAACCCCGGGCGAAATTCGGCGGGGTGGAGGGTACCTTAAAGGATTGCCAGTGTTCCTGCTGCCCGCCGCTGCGCCAGACGACGAAATCGGTGAAGGTTCCGCCGATATCAACCCCTATTCTTATCATCCCGTTCACCCGTCAATCGCGGTTTCCCTTAATCCGCAGGAAAGATAAGGGAAAAGCTGGTTTTAATTGATTGGTATATACCATATAATATCAAGGGGGGAAGTAAAGCCCGCACAGACGAAAATCACGGCTTTCTGCATAGGATAATCCTATGATAAATACGCGTTAAAACAGGGGATTATTTTTCCCACCGGCGGCTTTTACGCTGACGCTAACGGCGTTCTAATTTTGTATATACATAAAGTAGGCGAGTTTTAACGGCAGGGGATTAATAAGAAAAAGAAATGCCTGCCCCGGCGAAAAGCCTGTGCCGGGCACCGCCTAACAGCGGTTAAAGATGATAGGATGTTTTATCATCTTCCGGTGCCATGTCCGGCGCTACGTGCAACCGTTCGGCGTTAAGCCTTGGCGGATGGGTGTGTGTTTTGGCTGTATGATATCGCTTATCATTATTTTGCAAGTTATTGAACAAGCTATTGAAAAAGGGACGTTATGGACCAAAATAGACCCAATACCACTAAGCCCTCGCTGTCGGAACCCGAGTCCAAGAGTGAAACCATCAGACGCGTCCGGGTCAAACCCTTGCCGATTCATCAGAGTATTCAGAGCGATATCAAAAATAAAATTCTGAGTAACGAGTGGCATCCCGGCGATCGTGTACCCACCGAACAGGCGTTGATGGAGATTTACAACTGCTCGCGCATGACGGTAAACAAGGCGCTTTCAACGCTGGTGGCGGCGGGGATGATTGTCCGCAAGCGCAGGAAGGGTTCGTTTGTGGCCATGCCCAGGGTGGAAGAACCGCTGCTGGCTATCCAGGATATCCGCGCCGAGGTGCTGGCCACCGACGGAATGTATAGCTTTACGCTGCTGTATCGCGGCATCCGTACCATCACCGATGCGGTGGAGGCCACCCATATCGGTATCCCGGTTAATGCCCGCATGCTGTGCATTGATGTGATGCATTACGCGGATAATCTGCCGTTCGCCCTGGAAGCGCGCCAGATAAACCTGGCGGTGGTGCCCGAAGCGGCGGAAGAGGAGTTCACCGATATTCCGCCGGGAAGCTGGCTGCTAAGCAATATCCCCTGGTCGGAAGGGGAGCACTCCTTGCGCGCCATTTCCGCCGATGACGTCCTGGCCAGGCAGCTCTCCGTATCCCCCGGCACCGCCTGTATCTCCATTGCGCGCCGAACCTGGCTGTCGGGTGAATTAATCACCTTTGTGCGTCTCATCTATCCCGGCGAGCGGCACCGCTTTCTGGTGCGCTTCGGGCCCGGCCCGAACCCGGCCTGATAGCCGTTTACCTCATCCCGAACAACGGCTTTTTCATCGGCAGGTCGCTGCCAAGACGCCGTCCGCGGGCATGAAAAACGCCCTGCCGGGCTCGGGCGGATACCGCCGCCATCCTGCCGCCGCCCCAGTTCCTTTTTAGGGCTACTCCCTTTATCACCCCCCGCTGCGCTTAACACCCCATGGTCTCTTCCTTGCCCGCTCCGTACCGCCCATCGCCGGGCAATTCACTGAATATCGGTTATAAATGGATAGGTATATTCATAAAAATATAAATATATTAGTTATATATCAATTGGTTGATAAAAATTATAGTTTTTCACGTCCAATTCAACCATACAATTATCTTATTTGTATATACATATATTGACGACCGCGCACGCTGGCTGTATGTTGCTGATAGTGAGTAACGGAAGTGTTAACAGCCCGGATGCCATTCTCAAAAAACAATCGTTCTTAATGCGAACAAGACCTGCGGGAGAATAGGGTGAATAAAAAGCAATTGTTTATCGGTGCGGCGTTGAGCATGTCGTTGTCCATGGCATCGCAGTTCGCCTTTTCAGCGGTTACCGCTCCGGCTGACATCAAAGCCAAGGGGCAGCTGACTTTTTGTTCCGACCTGGAAAACCCGCCGGCTGAAGGAATGGCGGAGGATGGTAAAACCCCAAGCGGCGTCGCGGTGGATATCATGAACGCGCTGGGCCCGTTGATGGGGGTTAAGACGCATATCGATAATTATCAGTTTTCCGGTATTTTTGCCGCGCTGGATACCGGTAAATGCGATTTGGTAATGGCGAGCCTGGGTAAAACCCCGGAGCGGGCCGAACGCTACGGGCTGATTGATTACTGGCGGGTAAAATCCGGACTGCTGGTGACCAAGGGCAATCCGCTTAAATTCCACACCTTTGAAGATCTCTCCGGCCGGCGGGTAGCCGCTTTGCTGGGCAGCCGCAACGAAACGGTGGTTAAACAGTTCAGCGACCAGCTGGTAAAAGAGGGCAAACCCGGCATAACCCTGGTATCCCTGGGCACCAATGTCGCCGCTTTCCATGATTTGCTGCTGGGGCGGGCGGATGCCATGGTGGGGGATAATGTGGTGATCAATTTCTATATGTCCAAGGCGCCGAATAAATTCCAGACCGTGGACATGCCGGTACCCGCCAAGACCTGGGTCATCGCCACGCTTAAAAATAATACCGCCCTGCGGCAGGCCGTCCAGGCCGGCATAGACGAGTTGAATACCTCCGGCGCCATGACGAAAATCGTCAAAAAATGGGGTATCGATAAAGGCGTTGATCTCTGCAGCAGCAGCCACCCCTGTGCCGATTAAGCGATCATGATATTCGTTCGGTGAGGATAAAAACGTGTTCACACATATTCAGCTGCAGTTCAATACGGGTTTTTTCCTTAATTTTGTCTTTCACCCGCAACCCGTTTTATTGGAAGGGCTGGTGTTGACCGTTATTGCCGCCATCGTCGCGCAATTGATCGGCATGGCGCTGGGTATCTTGCTGGCGGTGTCCGGAATGAGCCGCTTTTTGATATTCCGGTCATTGAATCAGCTATATATCTGGTTTTTTCGCGGCACCCCGGTATTGGTTCAATTGGTGCTGATTTATTTCGGCCTGCCCTATTTATTGGGCTTTGATCTCTTTCCTTCGGTATTAAGCCTGGGGCCGCTGGCTGTTTCAGGGGCGCTGGTGGCAGGCATATTTTCTTTCGGTCTGCACGAGGCCGCCTACATGAGTGAAATTACCCGTTCGGGAATTATATCTATCGACAAAGGCCAGTCGGAAGCGGCCAAAGCGCTGGGGATGACCCCCGGATTATTGATGCGAAAAATTATTTTGCCACAGACTATTCCGGTCATATTTCCCGCGTTGGGCAATCAGTTTAATAACATGCTTAAAACCACCGCGCTGTTAAGCATTATCGGCGTGTCGGAAATGTTCCGCGTCGCGGAGCAATTGCAGGCGGCGACCTTTATGACCTTCGAAGTGTATTTAGGCGTGTCGGTATATTATTTATTGCTGACCGCCGGCTGGACCCTTATCCAGATGCTGCTGGAAAGAAATATGATCCGGCATTTATCGGCAAAAACTGTCAAGCGGGCCAAAAATACACCCACAAATCAGCTGGCGGAGTTGGCCGATGAGTCTTGATGAGCTGTCTACGCCGTCCGATGCGGTGGTTTGCCGTGATGTGATGAAATTCTATGGCGAGACGCCGGTGCTGCGCAACGTGTCGTTAACGGTGAAAACCGGTGAAACATTGGTGATTATCGGTCCGTCGGGTTCAGGTAAAACCACGTTGATCCGCTGCATCAATCATCTGGAAAAAATTCAGCAGGGCACCATTCATGTGGGGGGCACCCTGATTGGCTACCGGCTAAAAAACGGTCGGCTGATTGAGGACAGCGAGAAAAATATCGCCCTGCTGCGCCGCCGCATCGGCATGGTATTTCAGCGCTTTAATTTATTCCCTCACATGACCGCCCTGGAGAATGTCATGCAGGCGCCGGTAAGCGTATTGCATCAGGATAAACCGCAGGCGGAGCGCCGGGCGATGGAATTATTGGCACGGGTGGGGCTGGGAGACAAATTAACGCACTACCCATCGCAATTATCCGGCGGCCAGCAGCAACGCGTCGCCATTGCCCGCGCGTTGGCAATGAATCCGGAGGTAATGCTGTTTGATGAACCCACCAGCGCCCTGGATCCGGAAATGGTGGGGGAAGTGCTGAGCGTTATGCAGGGCTTGGCCTCACAAGGGATGACCATGATAGTCGTGACCCATGAAATGGAATTCGCCCGCAATGTCGCCGATAGGGTGGTCATTATGGATGGCGGGGAAATTATTGAACAAGGGCCGCCGCAAAAAATATTCACCTCGCCGGACAATCCCCGTACCAGGATATTTTTGAATAAGGTTTTGCATAAAATATAACCATGATCTAATGACAGATGAGGTGTGAAGATGGGACGTTTGATCGATATTAGCTGGCCATCCCTGGGTGTGACCGTGGTGGCCGAATTAAATGATGAAAAAAACCCGGAGTTGTGTGAAGAGTTCTGGCAGCATTTGCCGTTCAAGATTTTACAGGCGCATCCGGTGGTATCCGGCGCGTCCATGTATGCCTGGACGCCGATTGTCAGCAGCGCGCCAGTACATCATCGTGAATTGATCACCGATTGCCCGGTGGGCCGGCTGCGTTATTCCCAGTCAACCGGCAATAAAATGTCCATTCAGTACGGCGTGGGGCTGGAGCCGCTGGCGCAGCCGGTGCTGGGACAGGTATTGCAGGAGTATTGCCATTTATTGCCCGACGTGGGTAAAGCGGTATGGAATAATCTGTTCTGGCAAAAAGACTTATTATTCGTTGAGGTATCGGCCCATGATAAAGCGGCCCATCCCGGCGTACCGAAAGCCGTCAACGTAACCTCCGACGTGGCGAAAACCTTTTTAGCCGAAGCCGAGCGTATTTCATTAACCGAGCCTGAGGATTTACGGGATATTCGCCTGGGCCGCGTGGAATCAACGGGCACCTACGGGCAGTATTTTACCGCCTGGGATTTCGCCAACGGCATGCTGCGCGATTATATCATGTATACCATGTATCCGTTGCTGACCTTGAGCAATAGGCTGTCCCTGGAAGATTTCTCCACCACGCTGAATGAATTCGATGTGCCTTATTCCAGCTATCTTGGCGTCAGCGGATTATATAAATTGGAAGAATTCGCCGGGTTATTGCGTCCCGCTATCGCCGCCGCTAAAAGTAAAGAAGAGGTGCAGGAACTGCTGCGGGCTTTCCTGAAATACGGCAACCGGCTGTGCGCCTGGTCTTATCAATATTTCCCCTGGTATCTGGGCATGTTCTATAACCGCCAGCTGGGCGGCCAGGAATTCCCGGGGCGCTGGAATCCGGAAAAGGTCTGAATATAGATTAATCGAGCGGAAGAGTATTCCGCTAACCCTGGCATACTTCTACTTGCAGGCGCGCTGGCTTGCCCGCAGCTTGAATTATCCAGGGTATATTTCCCATGGAGATATGATGATTGACATTTCCCCCCATGACAAAGAGGCATTCGCCCGCGACGGCGCGGTGATTATCCGCGGCGCATTCTCAAGGCAATGGCTGGATATCGTTGAACAGGGTATCGACTATAATATCGCATTCCCCAGCGATCATGGCCGTTATACCGATCCTGACACCAAAACGTTTTTTCAGGATAGCGACAACTGGCGGCGCATTGAACATTTCCAGGATTTTGTCTTTCATTCACCGGCCAAAGAGATAGCCGCCGCCCTGCTGGGTTCTTCAAAAATCAATTTTCTGCACGATCACGTTTTGTCCAAGCAGCCCGGCGCCTCGCAACGCACGCTCTGGCATCAGGACCAACCCTATAGCCCGGTGGACGGCAGGGATTTTTGCACAATCTGGCTGCCCATTGACCCGGTGGCCAATGAAACCGCATTGGAATTTGTCGCCGGTTCCCACCGTTGGGGAAAATGGTTCCGTCCGCAGGTGTTCGCCACCGGCGAGCTGCGGCCCGGCGACAACGAACAGTGGGACATACTACCCGATATTGAAGGGCGCCGCGGCGACTACCCCATTCTCCGCTGGGCCCTAGAGCCCGGCGATTGCCTGGTATTCCATGGGTTGACCCTGCACGGCGCCGCCGGCAATTTTACGCCGCTGCCGCGACGGGTGCTGTCCACGCGCTGGACCGGCGATGACGCGGTATTCCGTCGGCGCAGCGGGAAGATGTCTCCCCCAGAGCCGTCCCACGACGGTCCAAAGAACGGCGGCGTGCTGGATTGCCCGGCATTCCCGGTGGTCTGGCGGGCCGGCGGCTAATACATCGCCGCAGCATGCAGCCCGCCGGTGCCGAGGAACTTGACGATCTCTTCTTTGGTCTGCTGCAGCGCGGGCAGATATTGTTCGATGCGCGCATCGGTCATATGCCTGACCGTGCCGGAAATGCATATGGCCAGCGGCACCTTGCTGGCGGCGGCGATGATCGGCACCGCCACGCCCCGCAATTCAGGTTCGGCCTCTTCATCATCGATGGCGTAACCCGCACGGGCAATCTGTTCCAGGGCGGCGAACAGCCGGCTGCGCGTGGAAATGGTATGGGCGGTGCGGGTCGGCAGCTCTTCTCGGGGATAGAGTTCCAGCAGGCGTTCACGGGACAGGCTGGAGAGCATGCATTTACCGGTGGAGGTACAGTGCGCAGGCATGCGCAGGCCTTCGGCAATGGAGAAACCATAAAAATCCTGCGTGGTGACGCGCGACAGATAAATCACATCCTGATCCGTAAGCGTCGCCAGCTGAACCGTCTCCTCCACCTGTTCACTGAGCTTTTTCATCCAGGGCAACACCACCGCATGGGTGACGATACGCGACTGATAAAGCATCCCCAATTCATAATTGACGTGACCTAGGGAATAAAGCCGTGATTTTTCATCCTGCTGCAGCAGCTTTTCCGCCTCAAGGGTTTTCACCAGACCGTGCACGGTGGTTTTGCTCAGCCCCATAAACTGGGACATTTTGGCAATGGAAAGTTTTTCGTGCTGTTGAAATAACTTCAATATGGCACAGGCCCTGGCTACGCTTTGAATGGTCATGTTATCTCCCAAGAATTTCTGCATTATAACAATAACCTCCGTTAAATACAGACGGCATGCTTTCTGTGTCGGTTCGGCCTGGCGCCGGGGCCATGGGGGAACGGCATCGTCAGGGAAAGCGGTCCGGCAGGCGCATGCGCTCCCGAACCCGCGCCCCGGTAAACAAGTGACTTTATTTTGACCACAATCACAGATCCGAGATGCCGATGGTAAAACGACTGGTAAATAGACTTGGGGAGATGTAAATAGAATGTACGGTAATACGGAACGCAGTTCGGAAAAATGGCTTTATGAATAAAACGGTGGAACGCGCCATCCTGGCCCTGGAATACATCGCGAAAAGTAAACAGCCGGTGACCATGGCGGATGTGCGCAATGCGCTGGGACTCCCGAAAAGTACCGCTTCGGAGATTCTTAATACATTGATTGATATGGATATTCTAAAGATCGGTAATCAGGATTACGCCACGCTGTCGGCGGGAACCCGGCTTTATGAGATTAGCGCCAGCTTTATCGGCAAAAACGATTTAATCACCGTCAGCAGCGAAGCCGGCGTCGCATTGGCGAAAGAAACGGGCAAAATGGTTTGCATGTCGCTGTTCAACGGCGACGAGATTGTACCGTTCGAGAAGATAGGCGGCGTGGAGCCGATGCAGCCACAGCTTAACACCATGCCGAAGTTTTCCCTGCGGGAGAGCGCCAGCGGTAAGGCGATTCTCGCCGCCAGCCGGCAGGATCGTCTGCAGTGGCTGCTGGATAAAAACAGCGCTCCGGGGGATGAGGATAGGGGCGCGGGCATTTTCGCCGAGCTGGCGCAGGTCGCCGCCAGCGGGTACGCCATAAGCCACGAGCTGCCGGAGCTGTGCTCCATCGCCGCGCCGGTTTTACAGGCCGACGGTGTGCCGCTGGTATCTTTATGCATTATTGATTTTACGTTCAGACTGGATGCCGCAGAACAGCGGCGGTTAGGCAATAAAATCGAAGTGGCGGCGCTGGGGGCATCGCGGCAAATGGGCTACAAAGGCCTGCGTCTTTACCAGGAACCGCGGAATTTCAATTAATCACCATCACTGACGGTCATCCCATTGGCGGTGATTTGATGTGTAATATTACCGAACCCCGTTCGATAATATAGAACAAAGGAAACGTATATGTTAGAAGGCGTCAAGGTATTGAGCTTTACCCACTATTTGCAAGGGCCCTCCGCAGCGCAAACGCTGGCGGATTTAGGCGCCGATGTGGTGAAAATCGAGTCGCCGAAAGGGGCCTATGAACGATCCTGGTCAGGGTGCGATACCTACCTCAACGGCGTCAGCGTGTTTTTCCTGCTGGCAAACCGCAACCAGCGCGCCATGGCCATCGACCTCAAGTCCGCCGAGGGTCGGCAGATTATTTACGATCTGCTGCAAGAGTATGACGTGATTATCGAAAACTTTAAGCCGGGGGTGATGGACCGTCTCGGCCTGGGATATGAG
The DNA here is from genome assembly GCF_047324255.1 of Sodalis sp. RH15. NCBI lineage: Bacteria > Pseudomonadati > Pseudomonadota > Gammaproteobacteria > Enterobacterales > Bruguierivoracaceae > Sodalis > Sodalis sp. RH15. Next base: position 5,115,819 of record NZ_CP178738.1, on the reverse strand, counting down.
GATATCCGCAAAATCAATCCCCGTATCGTCTACTGTTCCTGTACCGGCTACGGCTCCAGCGGACCGAAAGCGAAGGAGCCGGGCCAGGATTTGATGGCGCAAAGCATCAGCGGGCTGGCCGCCCTTAATGGTCCCGGTTCGCATCCGCCGATGCCGGTGGGGACCGCTCTGGTGGATCAGCATGGCGCCGCGCTGGCGGCGCTGGGCATCATCGCCGCCGTTTTCCACCGCGAAAAAACCGGGCAGGGGCATAAGGTGGACGCCTGCCTGCTGCACTCGGCGCTGGATCTACAGATTGAGCCCCTCAACTATTTCCTCAACGGCGGCAAACTGACGCCCCGCGCGGATACCGGGCTGTCCAGCCGTTTTCACCAAAGCCCCTATGGTATTTACGCCACCGCCGACGGCTACATTACGCTGTCGCTGACCCCCTTTGACAAACTGAGCGCGGCCTTCCGTCCGGGAGCGCTGGAGGGATTCACCGCCGCCGACCAGATGTCGGCGCGCCTTGATTTCGATGCCCGCGTCGCGTCGGAAATGCTGAGCAAAAGCACGGCGGAATGGCTGGCTATTTTCAAGCGGGAGGGGATATGGCATGCGCCGGTGAATGAATATGCGGATGTGGTGGAAGACGAACAGGTGAAGTACAACCAGGCCTTTATCGAAATGGAACATCCGGTGGCCGGCACGGTGCGGGTGCTGGGCCACCCGAATCAGTATGACGGACAGCCGCTGCCGCTGCGCCGCCTCCCCCCCGAACTGGGTGAGCACAGCGCGGAAATACTCGCCGAACTGGGCTACAGCCAGGAGGTTATCCGCCGGCTTATTTCAGACAACATTATATCGGTTAACAAACACTGAGGCATATTATGACCACAAGCGACTCCCTTGTTACATTGGAAATAAATAACGCCGTTGCGCTGCTGACATTAAATAATCCGCCACTTAACCTGGTAACCCTTTCTCTGTCCAGGGAATTACGATCTTTATTGAAGCAGCTGGATCGGGACGACGATGTGAGAGTAGTGGTATTAACCGGTTCGGGAAAAAAAGCATTTTGCGTTGGGTCCGATATCAAAGAATTCCCGGAAGTCTGGGATGACGTTATCAGTAAAAAGCTGCAGAAAGAAAATGAAACCTTTAATGCCATTGAATTTCTGAATAAACCGGTCATTGCCGCCTTGGAAGGCGTGGTCTGCGGCGGTGGCTTTGAAATGGCCATGGCCTGCGATATGCGAATTCTATCCGACAGCGGGAAAATCGCCCTGCCGGAAATCAATTTGGGCGTCTTCCCCGGCAGCGGCGGATTATTCCGCTTGCCGAAGCTGGTGGGGACGGCAAAGGCCATGGAATTGATGATGACCGGCAGCTTTGTCGAGGCAAAGCGCTGCCTGGAATGGGGCATGGTCAATCGTCTGGCGCCGGCGGGCACCACGGTGGAAGCGGCGCTGGAGCTGGCGCGGGAAATTGCGCTGAAACCTTTTGAGGCCATAAGATTAATAAAACAGGGCGTACGCGCCATCGGCATGCAGTCTACGGAACACTGCTTTTATCAAAATCTGCGGTTCAGCCAGGAAATTTTCCAAACCAGGGATTGTGCGGAAGGCGTAGCGGCTTTTTTAGAAAAAAGAGAGGCGAAATTTCTATAAAAATAAATACTCTTTGACATTACGGTAGGGTGGCCGGCATTAATGCAGGCCATCATAATAATGACAATTCAACGATACGTATTGACTTAAAAATAAAGCAATTAATTTCGGTGCCTACATAAATCCTATTGAGGTAAGTCAAGATGAACAAACTGCCTGTACGCCGTTGGCTCTATTTAATGCCGACGATATTTATTACTTACAGCCTGTCTTACCTTGATAAGGCTAATTACAGTTTTGCCTCCGCCGCCGGCATCGGTAACGATCTGGGTATTAATCCCTCTCTGGCGTCTTTGATAGGAGCACTTTTTTTTCTGGGTTATTTTACCTTGCAAATACCGGGCGGGATGCTGGCGGAAAAGTGGAGCGTGCGCAAGCTGCTGACCTGGAGCCTGGTGCTGTGGGGGATCTGCGCCACGTTAACCGGGCTGGTGACCAATATCACCTCGCTGATTATTATCCGTTTCGCCCTTGGGGTGGTGGAAGCCATTGTGACGCCGAGTCTTTTGATCTTGGTATCACGCTGGTTCACCCATTCCGAACGCTCCAAAGCCAATACGCTGTTCCTGCTCGGTAACCCGGTTACCGTATTGTGGATGTCCATTCTTTCCGGCTGGCTGGTGCAAAACTGGGGATGGCGCCATATGTTCGTGGTGGAAGGCATTCCCGCCGTCATCTGGGCGGTGGTGTGGTGGGTGGTTATCCGCGACAGGCCGGAGCAGGCCAACTGGCTGAGCAAGGAAGAGAAAGCGGCGGTGATAAGCGAACTGGCCAATGAGCAGCAGCATAAAGAGACCATGACCAACTGGGGACAGGTTTTCCGTTCCGCCAACGTTATCAAGCTGGCGGGCTGGATGTTTTTCCAGAGTATCGGTTTTTACGGTTTCCTGATGTGGCTGCCCTCCATTCTGCACTCCGGCGCCATCTCCATGGCCCAGACCGGCCTGCTGTCCTCGCTGCCGTACGGCCTGGCGGCGATATTAATGATGATTGCCGCCTGGCTGAGCGACAAATATCAAAAACGGGTGGGTTTTGTCGCTTTCCCGATATTGATAGCCGGCTGCTGTTTCCTGCTGCTGCCGTTCCTCGGCACGAACCATTTCTGGCTCTCTTACCTGCTGCTGGTGATTACCGGGGCCTGCCTTTATATCCCGTTCGGGCCGTTCTTCGCGCTGGTGCACGACGTATTGCCGGCGTCCATGGTGGGCGGCGCCGGCGGGATGATCAACAGCATGGCCGCGGTGGGGGCGTTTATCGGCTCGTATCTGGTGGGCATGCTCAACAGCGTCACCCATTCAACCAATTCCTCCTATTTTATGATGTCGGCCTGCCTGGGTATCGCCGTGCTGTTTGCCTTGACCATCAAACCCAAAAAAGCCGCCGAAGCGGGAAAGTTAGCCGGTAATTCCAGCGTGGCGTAGCGTCGGGCGGCGCCGGCCGACGCAATTACCGCCGCCGGCACCTGCCAAAGTAAGCCCTGCAGGGGGGCATGATCCTGCCATCCCCTGCGAATCGGGTTCGTCCCGGTGAGAAAAAAATCAACTTATAACAGAGGAATAGTATGGACTGGCTGACGGCGGCAATCACTGGCTGCGTTGAGAAAGTGAAAAAGAGCAGCGTGACGTTTATCGATTTTCCCCATATTACCGAAAACGGCAAGTATATATTCACCCGGGACGGCGTCTGGACCGGCGGTTTTTGGGTCGGGCAGCTGTGGCTGTCGTATGGACACAGCGGCGATCCCGCGCTGCGCGCTGCGGCTGAACATTTTACCCAGCGTATTTTGCCCCGCGCCCAAGACAGCCGTAACCACGATTTGGGGTTTATGTTTTATCCCAGCGCCATTACCGGCTGGCGGATCACCGGCAATGAGTCCTGGCGCCAGGGGGCATTGGCCGCCGCCCGCAGTCTGGCGGCGCAGTTCAACCCGGCCGGCGGATATATTCCGGGCTGGGGATTTTTCGGCCAGGAGGAGTGGTCCGGGGCGGTGCTTATCGATACGCTGATGAATCTTCCCCTGTTGCTATGGGCGGCGGAACAAAGCGGTGAAGATAGGCTGCTGCAGGTGGCGAACCGCCATGTGGAGAAAACGCTGGCGAACCATCTGCGCGCGGATGGGTCGGTCTACCACCGTTTCCATTTCACCCCTGACGGACAGCCGGTGCGCGGCGATACCTGGCAAGGCCTGTCGGCGGACAGCGCCTGGTCGCGGGGCCAGGGGTGGGCGCTGACCGGCCTTGCCATCCTCGCCGGCCAGCGGAGCAATCCCCTGTGGCTGGCATCCGCCGTGCGGGTGGCCCGCTACATCATCGGCCATTTGCCCGCCGACGGTATTCCGCCCTGGGACTATCTTGACCCCGACAAAGAGGCGCCCAAGGACGCCTCGGCGGGAGCCATTAGCGCCTACGGACTGCTGCGTCTGTACCGCCTCACGGGTGAAGTGATGTTCAAGGACAGCGCGGTGAGCGTTCTGCACGCCCTGAGCCGCCACTGCATGCTGGATGACAATGAAGGCTTGCTGGCCCATGCCACCGCCGATTTGCCGCACGGGCTGGGTATCGATCAGGCCACGGCCTATGGCGATTATTATTTTCTCAAGGCGCTGCTGGAGCTTAAGGACGTGACTTTGTGTGGATAAAAAGGTCATTTCCGCCTTGGCGCCAGGTTGATTTATGCGCTACGCTTGTTGACTAAACAATAGGGCTGCTTATGTATTGGCGGCACAGATGCCACTGTCGCCATTTTTTTATGAAAATCCGGCTTGCCTGGGGCTTAAAACTAAAGGATAATGCCTTCCCCGGTTTTACCGGCCCTGGAAAACCCCCACGCTTTCAAGGGAGTAGGCATGCAACAAATGTATGTTTTCAAGGGGTGGGACTAGGAAATATCTTATTGACAATCCCCATGCTATTTTCCGCCTTATCGATTGCCCTTATTGAGCAAAAAAAAGGTTTTAAACAGACTTATCCACAACGCTGGCGGGCAATAATATTTTTTCCAAAATCGTGATGGCGACAGCATAAGATTTTAATCTATTGATATAGCAGATATTTTTCTCTTAAAAAACTTTTTCTGTATTGCTTGTCTTTTTTGTGTCAATTGATTGTCAAAGGTTTTTTTATTTTATCCACAGTCCTTTAGTCTCTTGTTCGCGGGCAAATTTTACACATCGATTTTCATGCATCGCGCGCCAATCCTTTCTCAATTGCATTAATCAATCGCCGTTGCCGGGCCGGCTGCACATTGACCGTTGCGGCTTCTCGTTGTCGCAGTTGTCGTTCTATCGCCCAGGTAATGTGTTTATCCAATAAGGCATCGTTACCCAGACTTTCCTGCAGGCACAAAACGATGCTTTCCTCATAAGGTGCGTTGCCCAAGGCGACGGCGATGTTGCGTAACCAGCGCCAGTGGCCGATACGACGAATGGGCGATCCCTCGGTGGCCCGCAGGAACGTGGTTTCGTCCCATTTGTACAGTTCCAGCAGTTCCGGCGAGTGAAGCGCCGCGCGCGAGCTGAAGTCCTTTTCATCGGTTAACGCCGAAAAACGATTCCACGGGCAAATCAGCTGGCAGTCATCGCAGCCATAAATTCGATTGCCGATAAGCGGGCGCAGGTCCTCGGGGATTTCACCCTGCAGCTCAATGGTGAGGTATGAAATACAGCGGCGTGCGTCGACGGTATAGGGGGCGACGATCGCCCCGGTGGGGCAGGCGGTCATGCAGGCGACACAGCGTCCGCACCCATCCTGTTGGGGTTGGTCTACGGGCAGGGGTAAATTGATCAGCAATTCGCCGAGAAAAAACCAGGAGCCGGCTTCGCGGTTTAATATCAGTGAGTGTTTACCGACCCAGCCTATCCCGGCTTTGGCCGCCAGCGGGCGTTCCATTAACGGCGCCGAGTCCACGAAGGGACGGAATTGGACTTCTTGGCACCATTCGCGAATTTTATTGCCCAACTGTTGAAGACGATGGCGCAACACCTTGTGATAGTCGCGTCCCAGCGCATAACGGCTAACATAACCTAACCGGGGATTTTTCAGCGTGCGGGCAAAAGCGGCGTTGGCGGGGAGGTAATTCATTCTGACGCTGATGACGCGCAGGGTGCCGGGCAGGAGTTCATGCGGACGAGCGCGCAGACTGCCGTGGCGCGCCATCCATTCCATATCGCCGTGGTATTGGTTGTCCAGCCAGGCTTGCAGCACGGATTCATGAGCGGCAAGATCGGTATCGCAGATGCCGACCTGTTGAAAACCCAGAGCCAGACCCCACTCCTTGATGAGCCGGGTTAATTCTATCAAATCGAAAGGGTATGACATGGCGGACCGTATGAATAAAACAAACAAGTCAAGTTTACCACATTGCGCCTACTCCGCAGAATGGCTGAGGGGGTGGGAAGGTGAGGCCGCCAAACTGGCGGGCCTGTCGCTGTATCAATTAATGGAGCGAGCCGGGGACGCCGCCTTGCGCACCATAAACTGGTGTTATCCCTACGCCCGCCATTACCTGATCCTGGCCGGGCACGGCAACAACGGCGGCGACGGGTACGTGGCGGCCCGTCTGGCGGCGGCGCATGGGAAGGCGGTGACGGTAATAGAGTGCCCCGGCAGCCGGCCTTTGCCCGATGAAGCCCGACAGGCCCGACAGGCGTGGCTGGATGCCGGCGGCAGTATCGCCGGCGTGGATGAAGGGTGGCCGCCGCAGGTGGATGTGATCGTTGACGGCCTGCTGGGAACCGGATTGAAGGACGCGCCGCGGGAACCCTATACCGGGCTTATCCACAGGGCCAACGACCATGGCGCGCCGATAGTTTCCCTCGACCTTCCTTCGGGGCTGAACGCCGAAACCGGCGCGGCGCCGGCGGCGGTGATCAAGGCGGCGCACACCGTGACGTTTATCGCGTTGAAACCCGGTTTGCTCACCGGCAAAGCGCGCAGCGTCACCGGGAAATTACATTATGACGATTTGGGGCTGGGTAACTGGCTGCAACAGCAAACCCCGCTATTGGAACGGCTGACCGCCGACCTGCTCCCCCGCTGGCTAACGCCGCGGGATCCCTGCGCGCATAAAGGGGATAACGGCCGGTTGATGATTATCGGCGGCGATCACGGTTTATCCGGCGCCATTCGCATGACCGGTGAGGCGGCGCTGCGCACCGGCGCAGGTTTGGTGCGAGTGCTTACTCGCGAGGAGAACGTGGGTTCCCTGCTCACCGCGCGGCCGGAACTGATGGTTGAACCGCTTAACGACCAGTCGCTTCGCCAGGGTCTGGAATGGGCGGACGTCATTGTGATAGGTCCGGGTTTGGGGCAGTCGGAATGGGGTAAAAATGCGCTACGTATTGCGGAAAATTATGATAAACCCATGTTATGGGACGCCGACGCGCTGAACTTGCTGGCAATCAACCCGCAGAAACGTCACAATCGTATTGTCACGCCCCATCCCGGAGAAGCCGCGCGCTTGCTGAACAGCAAGGTCGGCGTGGTGGAAAGTGACCGCTTCCTTGCCGCCGCAAATATCGCAAAACGTTATGGCGGCGTGGTGGTGCTAAAAGGCGCGGGCACGCTGATCGCCGATGCCGGCGGCCAAACGTCCATTGCCGATGTGGGCAATGCCGGTATGGCCTCGGGGGGCATGGGAGATCTGCTTTCGGGCATCATCGGCGGTTTGCTGGCGCAGAAACTCTCGTTATATGATGCGGCGTGCGCCGGCTGCGTTATCCACGGCGCGGCCGCCGATTGGCTGGCGGCGGAAAAAGGCACGCGGGGCATGCTGGCCACGGATTTATTGCCCGCGTTATATCGATTTGTTAATCCTGAACATTTCGCCTGAAAAGCAGACCCTAAAATCAGATATAGAAATCAGACATGGAAAAATGTGTAATACCTTTGCCGGACGAAGCGGCAACCATCGCGTTAGGGGCTGCTTTAGCGGATGCCTGCCCGCAATCATGCGTGATTTATCTTTTTGGCGATTTGGGCGCCGGTAAAACCACGCTTTGCCGTGGCTTCCTGCGTGCGTTGGGCTATGAAGGCAATGTGAAAAGCCCTACCTATACTCTGGTGGAGCCTTATGAATTGGCGTCAGGTACCGTTTATCATTTCGATCTCTACCGGCTGCTTGATGCGGAAGAGCTGGAATTCATGGGAGTACGCGATTATTTCCGCCAGGATAGCCTGTGCCTGGTGGAGTGGCCGCAGAAGGGCGAAGGCATCCTGCCGGACGCCGATATAGCGCTGACGCTCGCCTATGCGGCGGACGGCCGGCAGGCCCTGATAGAGCCCCGGTCCGCAAGGGCCGCAGGGATACCGGCGCGGATGGCGTCTTGGCGGGAATCCCATAAATGATACTTAGAATCAGGATGGTTTTGGTTATCGTTCTAATGTGTCTGGCAGGCCATGTCGGCGCGGCAAATCTTACGGATATCAATGTGACAAACGGAAGCGAGCAATCCACGGTCACCTTGGGTTTTGGCGAACAGCCGGTTTATGCCTTTTTTTCGCTGCACAATCCTGAACGGGTGGTGGTGGATATCCGTCAGAGCATGCCGCCGCAGGGATTGCCGCTGGACTTCAACGGCCAGAATATCATCCGCCGCGTTCGAACCAGTCAGGCTCCGGACCCGCAGAGCATCCGCCTGGTGCTGGACCTGACCCGCAAATCACGGGCGCAGGCCGCCATCGAGCAAAGCAACGGACATTACAATGTCGTGGTGACGCTGAACTCTCCCCGACCCGCCGCCGCCCGTATCAGCCGTGCGGTGCCCGAGCCCGCGCCCCGGGCGGTTCCATCGTCGAATCGCGCGTTTAATGCGGCCCCCGCGGTGCAGGATAATCCGCTGTTGTCCCGCACCCCCCGTCCCGCTCGCCGGGCCGTGGCGCAAAGCGATCAGGTGGTGGTGGCCATCGATGCCGGTCACGGCGGCCAGGATCCCGGCGCCATCGGCCAAAACGGCTTGATGGAAAAAAATGTCACCATTGCCATTGCCCGCCGATTGAAAGCGCTCTTGGATCAGGATCCCATGTTCAGGCCGGCGTTGACCCGGGATGGCGATTATTTCATTTCGGTGATGGGGCGCTCGGATGTGGCGCGTAAGCAGGGCGCCAGCGTACTGGTATCCATCCATGCGGACGCGGCGCCGAATCGCAGCGCCACCGGCGCATCGGTATGGGTATTGTCCAACCGCCGGGCCAACAGCGAGATGGCCAACTGGCTGGAGCAGCATGAAAAGCAATCGGAGCTGCTGGGGGGCGCGGGGGATCTGCTGGCCAACAGTTCGTCGGATCCGTACCTCAGCCAGGCGGTACTGGATTTGCAGTTCGGCCATTCCCAGCGGGTGGGCTACGATGTCGCCACCCGGGTGTTAAGACAGCTGCGCAACGTGGGTTCGCTGCATAAAACGCGGCCGGAGTATGCCAGCCTGGGGGTATTGCGCTCGCCGGATATTCCTTCGCTATTGGTGGAAACCGGCTTTATCAGTAACGCCAACGAAGAGCGGCTGTTGGGCAGCGGGGAGTATCAGGACAAAATAGCCCAGGCCATTTATCTTGGCTTGCGCGCCTATTTCTCGGCCCATCCGCTGCAAAACGGTCCCAAACTGGAAAACCGTCCGCAGGGTATCGCGTCGGCGGCGGACGCCGGCGCCAGCGGCGCCCAGGCGGTGTCGCAATCCACCGCCGGTGTGATGCCCGCCGCCGCTCCCGCCGGTCGCCATGTGGTGCAGCGCGGCGAGACGCTGTCCGGTATCGCCAGCCGCTACGGTGTGAGCATGGCGGCGCTGCGCGATCTCAATCATTTGAAAAGGGACGTTGTGTGGGTCGGCCAGCGGCTGAAAATTCCCGCCGGTGCGGCGGAACAGCGGACCCAGGCGGCAAAACGGCGGAATTCTTCCGCCTTGGCGCGTGATTCCGCCAAATAGGCTGTCAAAAATGTTAGGATTCGGGGACGTGAGAAAAACGTAAAGAAATGACCTGTCGTCGAAGGCCAGGCACTATGTTAACAAACCCTTTTGTCGGAACAGGCCCTGATTTTCACCCGCTTAACACTGAGGATTTTCGCCGCCATGCCTATTCGGGTACTGCCGCCACAGCTCGCCAACCAGATCGCCGCCGGCGAAGTGGTCGAACGCCCCGCGTCGGTAGTGAAGGAACTGGTGGAGAACAGCCTTGACGCCGGCGCGACGCGTATCGACATCGATATCGAGCGGGCCGGCAGCCGCCTTATCCGCATCCGCGATAACGGTTGCGGCATCGCCAAGGACGATTTGGCGCTGGCGCTGGCACGGCACGCCACCAGTAAAATCGCCACGCTGGACGATCTCGAGGCTATTATCAGCCTGGGGTTTCGCGGGGAAGCGCTGGCCAGTATCAGTTCGGTGTCGCGGCTGACCCTGACCTCCCGCACCGAAGCGCAAACGGAAGCGTGGCAGGCCTATGCCGAAGGCCGCGACATGGCGGTGACTCTTAAACCGGCGGCGCATCCGGTGGGTTCCACGGTGGAAGTGCTGGATCTGTTTTACAATACGCCGGCCCGCCGCAAGTTCATGCGTACCGAGAAAACCGAATTCGCGCATATAGACGAAGTGGTGAAACGCATTGCGCTGGCGCGCTTTGATGTGACGTTCACCCTGCAGCATAACGGTAAACCGGTCCGCCAATATCGCGGGGTGACGCAGGAAGCCCAGAACCTCCGGCGCTTAAGCAGCCTGTGCGGACCGGCCTTTGTGCAACGGGCCCTGGAAGTCTCCTGGCAGCACGGCGACCTCCGCATCCGCGGCTGGGTAGCCGATCCGTCGGCGGCGGGTGAACTGCCGGACATGCAGTATTGTTATGTCAATCGGCGGATGATGCGCGACAAGCTGATTAATCACGCCATTCGCCAGGCCTATGAGGAACAGCTGTCCGAGGCGGGGCAACCGGCGTTTGTGCTGTACCTGGAAGTGGATCCCCATCAGGTGGATGTGAATGTGCATCCCACCAAACAGGAAGTCAGGTTTCACCAGTCCCGCCTGGTGCATGATTTTATCTATCAGGCGGTGATCGCCGTTATTCAGCGGCCGGACGAACCGGAGCTGCCCGTATCCGCCGATGCCGTCCCTTTGCACCGGATGCCGGAAAATCGCGTCGCGGCGGGGAAAAATCTCTTTGACAACCCCTCGCCGGCGCTTAAGGCGCCACCCTCCGGCCCTGGGAACACCCCGTCGCCGCCACAGTATAAGGCGCCGTCCGGTATTGGCCGGAGTAACGGCGGCGAAGCGGGGTCCCGATCCGGCCGGATGCGTGAACCGGCCGCCAATTACCATCCCGGCGCCGGTTATCAGACCAAAGAGGGTAAACTTTACCAAAAGCTGATTCAATCCGCGCCAGCGTCCGGCGCCGCTGCCGAGGCTGTTTCCGGCGATGATGTCCAGAGCTTCGGTCGGGTGCTTACCGTTTATCCGCCTTGTTACGCCCTGGTGGAATTCCGCCGGCGTCTGGCGCTGATTTCTCTGCCGGTGGCGGAGCGCCGCCTCAAGCAAAAACAGCTTACGCCGGATGGCGAAGCGTTACGGGCGCAGCCATTGCTTATTCCCCTGCGCTTAATACTCAAGGAATCGGAGGCGGCGGGATTCCGCCGGTACCAGGCGCAATTGGAGCAGATGGGTATCCAGTTACAGGTTAATCAGCGCCAGGGGACGCTAAATGGCGTACCTTTACCATTACGCCAACAAAATTTACAAAACTTGATTCCGGAACTGTTAGGCTATCTGTCAGAAACTGAAACCATCACTTGTGATGAGATTGCTGCCTGGATTGCCCGCCAGTTGAACAGTGAACAACGTGCCTGGAGCCTTTCCCAGGCCATACAGTTACTCGCCGAGGTTGAGCGGCTTTGTCCGCAGTGGGTAAAGGTCCCGCCCGCAGAGCTTTTGGTGTTATTGGATCTTGAGGCCGCCATTGAGGCCCTTAATCATGACTGAGTCTACCGGCACGCCTTTGCCGCAGGCTATTTTCCTGATGGGACCTACCGCTTCGGGTAAAACCGGGCTGGCGATTGAGCTGCGCCGGCGATTGCCGGTGGAGATTATCAGCGTTGATTCCGCGCTGATTTATCGCGGCATGGATATCGGCACCGCAAAGCCCGGTAAAGACGAACTGGCGATAGCGCCGCACCGGTTGATTGATATCCGGGATCCGGAGCAGGCCTATTCGGCAGCGGATTTCAGCCGTGATGCGCTGGCCGCCATGGCAGAAATCACCGCGTCGGGTCGTGTGCCGTTATTGGTAGGCGGGACGATGCTCTACTTCAAGGCGCTTCTGGAGGGTTTATCCCCCTTGCCCCCAGCGGACCCTGAAGTGCGGGAGCGTATTTCCCGGGAGGCGCAGGCCAAAGGATGGGAGGCATTGCACCTCAAATTGCAGGAGATTGATCCGGTGTCGGCGGGTCGTATTCATCCGAATGATCCGCAGAGGCTCTCCAGAGCACTGGAAGTTTTTTTCGTTTCAGGTAAAACTCTTACGGAACTGACTAAAACTTCAGGTGAAGCATTGCCGTACCGGGTTCACCAGTTTGCGATTGCGCCAGAAAATCGCCGGCTGTTGCATCAGCGTATCGAGCAGCGCTTTCATCAGATGCTGGCGGCTGGTTTTGAGCGGGAAGCCAGGGTACTTTTCCTGCGCAGTGGCTTGCATAAAGATCTGCCGTCCATTCGCAGCGTCGGTTATCGCCAGATGTGGTCATATTTATCAGGTGAAATCGATTACGATGAAATGATTTATCGCGGGATATGCGCAACCCGGCAATTGGCCAAGCGGCAAATGACGTGGTTGCGCGGCTGGCCGTCGGTTCACTGGCTCGATAGTGACAAGCCCCTCGCTGCTTTAGACAAGGTATTACAGGTTGTTAGTGCATAGGTTGGGTGATTGTGTACAATTGGTAAGTACTGAACGCGCTTTTTTTACATCGTTTATTTTAGAGCCACATGGTTCTTGTTACAAACAACAAGCACATAAGGAAAAGATAGAATGGCTAAGGGGCAATCTTTGCAAGATCCGTTCTTGAACGCATTGCGTCGGGAAAGGGTTCCGGTTTCTATTTATTTGGTGAATGGTATCAAATTGCAGGGCCAGATTGAGTCATTTGACCAGTTTGTCATTTTGTTAAAAAACACGGTTAGTCAGATGGTTTATAAGCATGCCATTTCTACTGTAGTACCATCGCGTGCGGTGTCGCATCACAATAACAATCCGGCAACAAGTAGCAGTGCCAGCAATTACCATCATGGCAGCAATCCTTCGGCGCCTGCGCAGCCGCTGGAAACTGATGACGTCGAGTAAGACGCATCCGGCTTGACCATTTCGCGGTGCTTTAGCGTGTTTGCGGCGCTAAGGCTCCGTTATAACTGCGGTTTATCCGTTTGAGAGGTTGTACGCTTGTTTGACCGTTATGATACCGGTGAGCAGGCCATACTGGTTCACATCTTTTTCTCGCAAGACAAAGACATGGAAGATCTTCAGGAGTTTGAGTCGCTGGTGTCTTCCGCCGGGGTGGAAGCGTTGCATGTTATAACCGGGAGCCGCAAGGCCCCGCACCCCAAATATTTTGTCGGAGAGGGAAAAGCTGAAGAAATCGCGCAAGCGGTTAAAACCAGTGGTGCGTCTGTCGTACTTTTCGATCATGCATTATCTCCTGCTCAAGAGCGCAATCTCGAGAGCTTATGCCAATGCCGGGTCATCGATCGCACCGGGCTGATTTTGGACATTTTTGCACAGCGTGCTCGTACCCACGAGGGTAAATTGCAGGTGGAACTGGCTCAGCTGCGCCATCTCGCCACGCGTCTGGTGCGGGGATGGACCCACCTTGAGCGGCAAAAAGGCGGCATAGGCATGCGCGGGCCGGGTGAAACCCAGCTTGAAACCGACCGCCGTCTGTTACGCAACCGGATTACCCTGATACTTTCCCGCCTGGAACGGGTGGAAAAACAGCGGGAGCAAGGACGCCGGGCCAGGAATCGCGCCGATGTCCCCACGGTATCGCTGGTGGGCTACACCAATGCCGGCAAATCCACGCTGTTCAACCGGCTCACCCAGGCGGAAGTCTATGTCGCCGACCAGCTGTTCGCCACGCTGGACCCTACCCTGCGGCGCATCGAAGTCGGCGATGTGGGCGACACGGTCCTGGCGGATACGGTTGGTTTTATCCGCCATTTGCCCCATGATCTGGTGGCGGCGTTTAAAGCGACCTTGCAAGAGACGCGCGAAGCCACGCTGCTGTTGCATATCGTCGATGCCTCGGACAGTCGCGGCCAGGAAAATATCGCCGCGGTGGATACGGTACTGGCGGAAATCGAAGCGAACGACGTTCCGGTACTGTTGATCATGAATAAAATCGATATGCTGGATGATTTTGTTGCGCGTATTGATCGAGACGAGGATAACTTACCGGTACGGGTATGGCTGTCCGCCGAAACCGGAGAAGGAATCCCGTTGCTTTTCCAGGCGCTGACCGAACGCCTGTCGGGTGAGATTGCGCAGCATGAGCTGCGCCTACCCCCGCAGGCCGGACGTTTACGCAGCCGTTTTTACCAGCTTCAGGCAATTGAAAAAGAATGGATTGAGGACGACGGCAGCGTCGGGCTGCTCGTCAGATTGCCGCTCATCGATTGGCGTCGCCTGTGCAAGCAAGAGAATGAGTTGGTGGACTATCTTGTCTGACCGTCCTTTGGGACTCAAAGCCTGAAGAAAACACATTAAGAATATGGAGCTAAACATGGCGTGGAATCAGCCCGGTAATAACGGACATGACCGCGACCCGTGGGGGAGCAGCAATAACAGCGGCAACTCTGGCGGAAATAATAATAAAGGCGGGCGTGAACAAGGACCTCCTGATTTGGACGATATCTTCCGTAAGCTCGGTAAAAAAATAAGCGGGTTTGGCGGAGGCAATAAAAACCCGGAGGGTACCGGCGGCGCCAAAAGCCCCGGCCACGGCAGGCGTTACATCGGACTGGCCGTGGTGGTCCTGGTGGCTATCTGGGCCGGCAGCGGCTTCTACACCATCAAGGAAGCGGAGCGCGGCGTAGTCACGCGCTTCGGAAAATTCGACCGCCTGGTGCAGCCGGGCCTGAATTGGAAACCCACCTTTGTGGATCATGTCATTGCGGTTAACGTTGAGTCGGTACGCGAGCTGGCGGCGTCCGGCATCATGCTTACCGCCGATGAAAACGTCGTGCGCGTGGAAATGAACGTGCAGTACCGCGTCACCGACCCGGAACGCTACCTGTTCAGCGTAACCGATGCGGACGACAGCCTGCGACAGGCCACCGACAGCGCCCTGCGGGGCGTTATCGGCAAGTACACCATGGATCGCATCCTCACGGAAGGGCGTACCGTGGTGCGCAGCGATACGCAGCGGGTATTGGAGGAAACCATCCGTCCATACGACATGGGCATTACCCTGCTGGACGTGAACTTCCAGGCGGCGCGTCCCCCTGATGAAGTGAAGGCCGCGTTTGACGATGCCATAGCCGCCCGTGAAAACGAGCAGCAGTACATCCGCGAGGCCGAGGCGTATGCCAACGAGGTCCAGCCGCGCGCTAACGGCCAGGCGCAGCGTATCCTGGAAGAGGGGCGCGCCTACAGAACCCGTACCGTGCTGGAAGCGCAGGGTGAAGTTCAGCGCTTCGCCAAACTGCTGCCTGAATACAAAGCCGCGCCGGAGATTACCCGCCAGCGTTTATATATAGATTCGATGGAACGGTTATTAAGCCATACGCGTAAAATTCTGGTGAACGACAACAAAGGGGGCAACAACGTGATGGTGCTGCCGCTGGATCAAATGCTGCGCAATGCGCCGGCGAAAGCATCCAAGGATACCGCCACGGACAGCCTGCTGCGGCTGCCCGCCCTTTCCACCGGCGGAACGGCTGAACCCTCGCCTGTGGATATCGGCACTTCCGGCTCCATCATGGATCAGCGCAAAGCGAACGCCCAGCGTGACGATACCACTCGCGTAGGGAGGGACTAACCGATGCGCAAGTCTATTATAGTCATCATTGTCGTGGTGCTTGTGGCGCTGTATGCCTCTATGTTTGTCGTCCAGGAAGGACAGCGCGGCATCGTATTGCGCTTTGGCAAAGTCCTGCGCGACAATGAAAACAAGCCTGAGATCTTCAATCCCGGCCTGCATTTTAAAATACCGTTTATCGAGACGGTGAAAACGCTGGACGCGCGCATCCAAACCATGGAAAACCAGGCGGATCGCTTTGTTACCATGGAAAAAAAGGATCTGATTGTCGATTCTTACATCAAATGGCGCATCAGTGATTTCAGCCGCTATTACCTGGCGACGGGCGGCGGTGACGTTTCTCAGGCCGAAGTCCTGCTGAAACGGAAATTCAGCGACCGGTTGCGTTCCGAACTCGGCCGGCTGGACGTCAAGGGCATCGTGACCGATTCGCGTAACCGGCTGATGACCGATGTGCGGGATGCGCTGAATAACGGCACCGCGGGGGACAATGAAATAGAGACCACGGAAGCGGACAACGCCATCGCCTCGGCGGCGGCGCGGGTCGCCCGTGAAACCAACGGCGCCCAGCCGGCGGTGAATCCCAACAGTATGGCGGCGCTGGGTATCGAAGTGGTGGATGTGCGTATCAAGCAGATAAGCCTGCCGGCTGAAGTCTCCGACGCCATATTCCAGCGTATGCGGGCCGAACGTGAAGCGGTGGCGCGTCGTCATCGTTCCCAGGGACAGGAAGAGGCGGAAAAACTGCGGGCGGCGGCAGACTATGAGGTCACCCGCACCCTGGCGGAAGCGCAGCGTACGGCATTAATCACCCGCGGCGAAGCCGATGCCGAAACCGCACAGCTGTACGCCAACGCCTTTGGCGCGGATCCGGCTTTCTTCACCTTTATCCGCAGCCTGCGCGCCTATGAAAACAGCTTTAGCGGCAACAACGATATTATGGTCCTTAGCGCGGACAGCGATTTCTTCCGTTATATGAAATCGCCCGATGTCGCCATACCGGCCACCCCGGCTGCTCCGGCAGCCCGGCCCTAACGAATAGATGATGTTTATGCCAAGGCCCGTTGACGCGGGCCTTTTTTTTCGAGGTTTCCATGAATCCTACAATTTGGATGGCGCTGGGACTGGTATTGGTTCTCGAAGGGCTGGGACCGATGCTGTTTCCGGCGGTATGGCGCAAAATGATCGGTTCCATGACGCTGCTGCCCGATAAATTATTGCGCCGCTTCGGCGGAGGGTTAGTCGTAGCCGGCGGTGTAATCTACTACATGTTGCGCAGCAGAATGGGAGGGTGATCGCAGCCACAAAAAACAGTCAATATTGATGTTAAAAAGTACTGAAAGCCACCCACTGAGATGTTAGAATCCTTTTTTAAGCAATCTGGTGAAAATTGAGAGATGGGTAAGAACGTTGTCGTACTGGGCACCCAATGGGGTGACGAAGGTAAAGGCAAAGTCGTAGACTTGCTGACTGAGCGGGCTAAATATGTTGTTCGCTATCAGGGCGGACATAATGCCGGTCATACTTTAGTTATCGACGGTGAAAAAACCGTACTTCATTTGATCCCTTCAGGTATTTTACGTAAAAACGTAACCAGCATTATTGCCAACGGTGTGGTGTTATCCCCCGAGGCGCTAATGAAAGAGATGGGTGAGCTTGAAGCCCGTGGTGTACCGGTACGCGAACGATTGCTTATTTCAGAAGCTTGTCCCCTCATCCTCTCCTACCATGTCGCCCTGGATGCGGCACGGGAGAAAGCCCGCGGCGACAAGGCCATCGGCACCACCGGCCGTGGTATTGGCCCGGCTTATGAAGATAAAGTCGCGCGCCGCGGATTACGCGTAGGCGATCTCTTCGATAAAAAAACCTTTGCCGTCAAGCTGAAAGAAATCGTCGATTATCATAATTTCCAGTTAGTGAATTATTATAAAGTCGACCCGGTGGATTATCAGACCATCCTGGATGATATTCTGGCGATTGCCGATATCCTTACCGGCATGGTCGTCGATGTTTCCGACCTGCTGGATAATGCCCGCAAGCGCGGCGAGCTCATCATGTTCGAAGGCGCGCAGGGCACGTTGCTGGATATCGATCACGGTACCTATCCCTATGTCACCTCATCCAACACCACCGCCGGCGGCGTTGCTACCGGTTCGGGCCTTGGACCGCGCTATGTGGATTATGTGCTGGGTATCGTCAAGGCCTATTCCACCCGCGTGGGTGCCGGCCCGTTCCCCACTGAGCTCTTTGATGACGTCGGCGAGTATCTGAGCATCAAGGGCAATGAATTCGGCGCAACCACCGGCCGACGCCGCCGTACCGGCTGGCTGGATGCGGTTGCCGTTCGCCGCGCGGTGCAGATCAATTCCCTGTCCGGTTTCTGCATGACCAAGCTTGACGTATTGGACGGTTTGAAAGAGGTGAAAATCTGCGTCGCTTATCGCATGCCGGACGGACGCGAAGTGAAAATCACTCCGCTGGCCGCCGAGGGCTGGGACGGTATAGTGCCTATCTATGAAACGCTGCCGGGCTGGAGTGAATCCACCTTCGGCGTCAAAGAGTTCGATAAGCTGCCGGAAGCCGCGCGACGCTACATTCGCCGGGTTGAGGAAGTGACCGAAGTGCCGGTGGATATCATCTCAACGGGGCCGGACCGGACCGAGACCATGATACTGCGTGACCCATTTGACGCATAATGGCAGTAAATCCGTCAAATTCTGAAAAACACGACAAACCGGGCAAGTCCCGGTTTGTCTTTATCTATTATATGGTTAACCCACATAGCGACTTTTTTGCCTGTACCGCCCGATGACAAGTTTTATAGCCTGTTCGGTTCCTAAAGGTTACTCTTATTACATCCGTTCCAAGTGCGTGTGGATATGTCGCCAATGCCGGCCAATCATATACCCAATGGATTTCGAATTTCAGCAAGGCCAACGCACCAGCAACCGGAAGTATGACGGGCATAGCGCGGAATATTGTCCTCATCACTGCCTGCCGGTGGTTACAGGTATTGCTGCGGGCCTTTCGATATTTTTACAGGTCATTAATCATGCCGCCGGTCTGATTTGGTGGTGGAAAATCCACCGCTTTACTTATTATTGCTTGTTGAATGACATCGGCACAGCAACCTGTTTTAGACAATGGAGGTAGCGCAATGTCTCAAGATCCCTTTCTCGAACGAGAGGCGGAAAAATACGAATTCCCCGTGCCGAGCCGGGAATTTATCCTGGACCATTTGGCCAAACGGGAGACGCCGGTCAGCCGCGAAGAGCTGGCCCAGGATTTGGATATTACCGGCGAAGATCAAATAGAAGGTCTGCGCCGGCGTTTACGCGCCATGGAGCGCGACGGCCAGCTTATTTTTACCCGCCGGCAGTGCTACGCGCTGCCTGAGCGCCTGGATTTGCTGCGCGGTACGGTCATCGGCCATCGCGACGGTTTCGGCTTTTTACGGGTCGAAGGCCGCAAGGACGATTTGTACCTCTCCGCCGAACAGATGAAAATGGCCATCCACGGCGACGTGGTGCTGGCGCAGCCGCTGGGAGCCGATCGTAAAGGTCGCCGCGAAGCGCGCATAGTGCGGGTATTGGTGCCCAAAACCAGCCAGATTGTCGGTCGGTATTTTACCGACGCCGGCAGCGCGTTTGTGGTGCCCGACGACAGCCGGTTGAGTTTCGATATCCTGGTGCCGCCGGAAAGCACCGGCGGGGCCCGTATGGGCTTTGTGGTGGTGGTGGAGCTCACTCAGCGTCCCACCCGCCGCACCAAGGCCATCGGCAAGGTGGTGGAGGTCCTCGGGGACAATATGGGGACCGGGATGGCAGTGGATATTGCCGTACGATCCCACGATATTCCCTACACCTGGCCGCCGGAAGTGGAAAGCCAGGTGGCGACGCTTGCGGAAGAAGTGCCGGAAGAGGCGAAGCGCGGCCGGGTGGATTTGCGTCCGCTGCCGCTGATGACCATTGACGGCGAAGATGCCCGCGATTTTGATGATGCGGTATTCTGCGAAACAAAACGCGGCGGCGGATGGCGTCTTTGGGTCGCCATCGCAGATGTCAGTTATTATGTCCGGCCGAATACCCCCCTGGACAACGAAGCCCGCAGCCGGGGAACGTCGGTGTACTTCCCCTCGCAGGTGATCCCCATGCTGCCGGAAGTGCTCTCCAACGGTTTGTGTTCGCTGAATCCGCAGGTGGACCGGTTATGCATGGTCTGTGAGATGACCGTCTCGGCCCAGGGCCGGCTTTCATCCTACAAGTTTTACGAAGCCGTCATGAACTCCCATGCGCGGCTGACCTATACCAAGGTATGGCAGATACTGCAGGGCAATGAGGAGCTGCGCGAGCAGTACCGGCCGCTGGTCAAACCGATTCAGACATTGCATGAAATGTATAAGGCGCTGGATCAGGCGCGGATGCAGCGCGGCGGCATCTCGTTTGAAACCGATGAAGCCAAGTTTATTTTTAACGCCGAGCGGCGCATCGATCGCATTGAGCCGGTGACGCGCAATGATGCGCATAAGCTGATTGAAGAATGCATGATCCTGGCCAATATCGCCGCGGCGCGGTTTGTGGAAAAGAATGAAGAGCCGGCCCTTTACCGGGTGCACGATCGTCCCAGCGACGATCATATTACCGCGCTGCGCAGCGTGCTGGGTGAGTTGGGGCTGACTCTGGGCGGCGGAGCGAAACCCGAGCCGAAAGATTACGCCGAAATGATGAATGTGGTGGCTAATCGCCCGGATCACGAAATGCTGCAGACCATGCTGCTGCGGTCGATGAAGCAGGCGATTTACGATCCGGAAAACCGCGGCCATTTCGGCTTGGCATTGCAGGCTTATGCCCACTTTACCTCGCCCATAAGGCGCTATCCGGATCTCTCTTTACACCGCGCCATCAAATATCTGCTGGCGAAACGGGATGGCGAGGCCGTCGGCCGTGCCACCGCCAGCGGCGGCTGGCATGCCGAAATGGCGGAAATGCTGCAATTGGGCCAGCAGAGCTCCATGAGCGAACGCCGGGCCGATGAGGCCACTCGCGACGTGGCGGATTGGCTGAAGTGTGATTTTATGCAGGATCACGTGGGCCAGGTATTTAGCGGCATCATCGCCAGCGTGACCGGTTTTGGCTTTTTTGTCCGCCTGAACGATTTATTCATCGACGGCCTGGTGCATGTTTCCACCCTGGATAACGATTATTACCGTTATGACAATATCGGGCAGCGGCTGATCGGCGAATCGGGCGGGCGGGTCTACCGTCTGGGCGACGTGGTGGAAATCAAGGTCGAAGCAGTCCATATGGATGAACGCAAAATCGATTTCTCCCTGGTATCCAGCCGCCGTCAACCCCGTGGCGCGGGTAAAACCGAGCGCGTTCGGACGCAGCAGGCGGCGCGCGGCGCCAACGGCGCCGGCGGTGAGAGTAAAACTCCCCGCCGCCGCCGCTCCGGCAAAAAGCCGGCTAACTTCGAACCGGACAGCGCGTTTCGCGGCAGCGAACGCCAGGACGGCAAGGCTAAAAGCCAGCCCGCCAAGGCCAAGGCGTCCTCCGCCGGGGAACATGCCGCGGGCGGCGAGGCGGCTAAACCAAGACGCAGCAGGAAAAAAGCCGGCACCGCCGGTAAATAAAACAATACCGCGCCTCCAGCGCGCTGCAATCCGCCCCTGCCTTAAACCGGCGGGGCGGATGCCGGAATAAACCTCCGGGCTTGAACATGGCTACTTAACTAAAAGATCAACATGAGCGAAATCATTTACGGCATACACGCCGTTAAAGCTTTATTGGACCGCGACCCGCAGCGTTTTCTTGATGTCTATATCCTGAAAGGCCGCGACGACCGCCGCCTGCACCCCCTGATTGTCGAGCTGGAGGCGGCGGGGATCGTCATCCAGATTGCGAACCGGCAGTGGCTGGATGAAAAGGTCGAAGGGGCGGTACACCAGGGCATCGTGGCACGGGTCCAGGAAGCGCGCCAGCTACAGGAAAACGATTTGCCGGGGCTGCTGCAACAGCATGCCGCGCCGTTCCTGCTGGTGCTGGACGGCGTCACCGATCCCCATAACCTGGGAGCCTGCCTGCGCAGCGCCGACGCCGCCGGGGTGCATGGGGTGATTGTGCCGCGGGATCGGTCCGCCCCCCTTAGCGCCATAGCCAAAAAGGTCGCCAGCGGCGCGGCGGAAACCGTGCCCTTGATTCGCGTCACCAATCTGGCGCGGACCCTGCGTTTGCTGCAGGAACATAATGTGTGGATTGTCGGTACCGCTGGCGAGGCGGATCATGACCTCTACCAGAGCAAGCTTACCGGCCCGCTGGCCCTGGTAATGGGCGCCGAAGGCGAAGGCATGCGCCGTTTAACCCGCGAGCATTGCGATGAGCTGATCAGCATTCCGATGGCGGGTTCGGTATCATCGCTGAATGTCTCGGTGGCCACCGGCGTCTGCCTGTTCGAGGCGGTGCGCCAGCGTCAAATCGGTTGAACATAACGGCATGCCGGCGTCCTTAGCGATACAGGATGACGTCGGCGCGCCACTTGCCCGACGTTATCAGTTCTGATAAAGCGACAATCTGGTAATAGGTGGCATGAGCAGCATTGGCCTTGACGCGAACGACATGCTCAACATCCATGGGACTGCCGCGTCTTTCCACCGAGAATCGGTCGAGGACCTGCAGTGACCCGGTCTGATCGCGCTGGATTTCCTGTGCCTGATGGGTGGGCGGCGGCGGCGGGACCGGTTTGCCTTCCAGTACGCTGCAGCCTGCGAGGGCCAGCAAACCGAGGGCGGTAACCATCACGGATAGCGATTTCATGGGATATAAGCCATTGAGTTAAACACGACAAGTATATCCCAGTATGCGGCCCGGCGATCTTGATGCGCATTAAAAATCAAAAGGCTGCCTATCCATAAAAAACGGTGGTTTCGCCGGGTCGTCACGGGAGAGTGCTAAGGAGATTTTATGGTTGAAATGCATCAGGAAAACATCGGCGGCATAGAAGTGATACACGCGGTACCGGCCGGGCAATACGCGCAGCCGCTGCCGACGATTTTCTTTTATCATGGCTATACCTCCTCCAAAGACGTGTACAGCTATTTTGGCTATGCCCTGGCGAAATCCGGGTTTCGGGTGATTTTGCCGGATGCCCCCATGCACGGCGCCCGTTTTAACGGGGATGAACAGCAGCGTCTCGCGCACTTTTGGGATATCCTGCGCGCCAATATCGATGAGTTGCCGGCGCTGAAAGACTCCCTGGAACGGCAGGGGCTGATTGACCGGGGGCGTATGGGTATCTGCGGCGCATCCATGGGCGGTATGACCGCGCTTGGGGCCATGGCGCGTTATTCCTGGTTAACGGCGGTGGCGGAATTCATGGGCTCCGGCGATTATCTGCGGCTGGCCAGGACCCTCTTTCCGCCGGTCCCGCTGACCTCGTCCGCCCGGCAAAAGGAATTCGAGCAACGAATGGCTCCCCTGGCGGAGTACGAGGTGTTTCACCAATTGGATAAGCTTTGCGACCGGCCCCTGCTGCTTTGGCACGGCGACGCCGACCCGCTGGTGCCGGCAGAGGAGAGTCGCAGGCTGTACCAGGCTCTGGCGGCGCGGGGAAGCGCGGGCCGGGTGACTTATATTACCGAGCCCGGCGTCGGACATAAAATCACGGTGTCCGCCCTGGCGGCGGCGGTGCTGTTTTTTCAGCGCCATTTGTAATGCCGACGGCGTTCTGTGGACGACGGGCAGAAAAAAGCCCCTCTAGGGGGCTGAATACGAAAACATTTCTTTATTTTTGTATATCCCCTGGTGTTGGGATATCTGGCTAAAAGGGGGACGTCCAGCCGGCGTGAGCGCACCGCCGGTGGGAAGTTGAGTCAATGAGTATATGACAGACTGCGATGGCGAGAAATAACACTTTATTGATTAAGTTAATCAGTTTTTTTGATTAAAACCATGATTTTTAGATAGTTTATTTGCTAATTAATTATCATTGAAGTTATTACTCCGCCGCCGCCGGCTTTACCCCACAATCTGCCCTTGTATTCACGCCCCCATAAATGTAAGATTGCGCGTCATTTTTCGACCGCACAAATATCACGTTCCTTGCTTCCATGGGCCGCGGTTGACCCTGACAGGAGGCTGAATAATCCGTAAGGAGCAATTCTGTATGCGTCATTACGAAATCGTATTTATGGTACATCCTGACCAAAGCGAACAGGTTGCCGGCATGATTGAGCGCTACACCGGTGTTATCACCAATGCGCAAGGCATCATTCATCGTCTGGAAGACTGGGGCCGTCGTCAGTTGGCTTACCCGATCAACAAATTGCACAAAGCTCATTATGTTCTGCTGAACGTAGAAGCCACGCAGGAAGTGATCGATGAGCTGGAAACAAACTTCCGCTTTAACGACGCCGTTATCCGCAGCATGATCATGCGCGTTAAGCATGCCGTCACCGAAGCTTCACCCATGGTGAAAGCGAAGGACGAACGTCGCGATCGTCGTGAAGATTTCGCCACCGAAGTCAACGATGATAATGATGCTGGGGATTCTGAAGAGTAATTGATGATGGCGGAAAACCGACTGACGCTGTCCGGCACCGTGTGCAAGACACCGATTAGGAAGGTTAGCCCGTCAGGTATTCCTCACTGCCAGTTTGTGCTTGAGCACCGCTCGCAGCAGCTGGAAGCCGGTTTTTCACGACAAGCATGGTGCCGTATGCCCGTGGTGGTCAGTGGAAAGCAATCACAAGAGATTACTCAAAGTATAACGGTCGGTACGCAGCTCTCCATTCAGGGTTTCATTTGTTGCCATCAAGGCCGCAACGGATTGACCAAAATGGTGCTGCATGCCGAGCAGATTGAATTGATAGATTCTGGAGACTAGCCATATGGCACGTTATTTCCGTCGTCGTAAATTCTGCCGTTTCACCGCGGAAGGCGTAATTGAGATCGACTATAAAGACATCGCTACGCTGAAAAACTACATCACCGAAAGCGGTAAAATTGTCCCGAGCCGGATTACCGGTACTCGCGCCAAATACCAACGCCAGTTGGCTCGTGCTATCAAACGCGCGCGCTACCTGTCTCTGTTGCCGTACACTGATCGTCATCAGTAATCGGTCACTGTCCAATAAGACTTTGAGAGGATAAGGTAATGCAAGTTATTCTGCTTGATAAGATTGCCAACAAGGGCAAATTAGGCGATACGGTTGACGTTAAAGCGGGCTATGCCCGTAACTACTTGGTACCGCAAGGCAAAGCCGTTCCGGCCACCAAGAAAAACGTTGCTGAATTCGAAGGGCGTCGCGCCGAGCTGGAAGCTGAAGTGGCCAAGGTTCAGGCCGAAGCACAGGCCCGTGCCGATAAAATCACTGCCCTGGGCAGCGTCACCATCGCGTCTAAAGCAGGCGACGAAGGTAAGCTGTTCGGTTCCGTGGGTACCCGTGATATCGCCGAAGCCATCACCGCCGCCGGCGTTCCCGTCGCCAAAAGCGAAGTGCGCCTGCCCAACGGCGTTCTGCGTACTATCGGCGACCACGATATCTCCATCCAGGTTCATGGCGAAATTTTCGCTACCCTGGATGTGGTTGTGGTAGCTGAAGCCTGATCTAACGATTAAGCGAGCGACAGTAAAAAAACAACGCCGGCGAAAGCCGGCGTTTTGCATTAATTGCGTATATAGCTGCCGTCGGACTGGCGAATAAACCTGACGCTGGCGGTGGGGCCGGTTTCGATCTCCAGCGATGTCACCACCCCTTGGGCATTGACGTGGATATCCACCTGCTGGCCGGCATGTAAACTGCTGAGCGGCTTATCGTCTCCTTCCGCCTGCGCCATGGCAAAAACATCCGCCACCGGCAGATTGTGCTCGCGGAACAGCTGCGCCAGGGTTTGCCCCTCCGCTATCCGATAGCGCTGCAGCTGGCCGTTGGCGGGTGTTGCCGGGGCGGCGGGAGAGGGGGCGTTGTTGACGATTTCCGCCTGCATCACTCCCCCTTGCTGCCCGGTTTGGTTCGCGGCGACAGGCGGCGGCGGCGCGTTTTCGCTGGGTGAATAGGGCCAGAGTATCGCCAGCAGAATAATCGCGGCGCAAATCAGGATGGCGCGCCGATGGAACAGGGGTAAAGGCCGCATCCACTTGAACTGTTCCGGCAGGTACCATAATTTTTTCAGGGGAGTCAGCATCGGACGGCCTGCTTTGGGATTATCATCGGGTCGCGGGCGTCGTGGCCACTTCCATTTGATCTCGCTGAGCCCTGGCACGGAAAACGCCGGGTTCTTATTTTTCCCGGGCGCAATTCTGCCCATGATAACCTCTCTTGCAATGGTTTTTCTCTAACCCGGGGAAGTATAAAGCGGAGCACACTGAACCTCCATGCTTAATTAACCCTGACTGCGAAGCAATCCGCCGAGGCGGGACACATTATCATCATAGAGGATTTTACCCGAAACGCCCGCGCTGTTATGCTGCGCCTTTCGCTTTTTATCAATTCAAGGATAAATGATGACTACACCTTCTTTAGACAGCGTCGAAGCGCAGGCCAGTTACGGTATTGGCTTACAAGTGGGCCAGCAGCTGCAAGAGTCGGGGCTGGAAGGGCTGTTGCCGGAAGCTTTGCTGGCCGGGTTAACCGACGCCTTGGCGGGTCATGCGCCGGCGGTGCCGGTTGACGCCATCCATCGGGCGCTGCGCCAGATCCACGAGCGCGCCGATGCGGTGCGTCTGGAGCGGCAGCAGCATTTGGCGGTGGCGGGGCAGCAATTCCTCGAAGCCAATGCCAAGGAGGAAGGCGTCCGCCAGACTGAATCCGGCTTGCAGTTCAAAGTGCTGCAGCAGGGCGAAGGGGCGATACCGTCGCGCCAGGATCGGGTTCGCGTCCATTACACCGGACGCTTGCTGGACGGTACGGTATTCGACAGTTCGGTTCAGCGCGGCGAGCCGGCGGAATTTCCGGTCAACGGCGTGATCCCGGGGTGGATTGAAGCCCTGACCCTGATGCCCCTGGGCTCCCGCTGGGAACTCTATATTCCTCAGAACCTGGCCTATGGCGAACGGGGCGCCGGCGCCTCGATTCCGCCGTTCAGCGCCCTGATTTTCGAAGTCGAGCTGCTGGAAATCCTCTGACAGCCCCGGCGGGGGGATTAACATTCCCCCCGCCCCGGCAGGCCGTTAATGGAATAGCTTTTCGCGGTAAATAACACTAGTCTACTATTATGTATACCCATTAGCTTTCAAGCTGCAGCCAACATAGCCGCGGCTTGAAAGATGACGGGTATGGTGGACAAATTCGAGGTATGCAATGATAGAACAGATCAGCCGGCTGGCCCGTGACGCGGGAGCGGCTATTATGCAGGTCTATGCAGGGGATATGCCCCTTGAACTGACCCATAAGCAAGATGCGTCGCCATTAACCGCGGCCGATCTGGCCGCGCATCGGGTGATCGCAGAAGGGCTCGCCGCCCTGGCGCCCGACATTCCCATACTCTCCGAGGAAGATCCCCCCGCATGGGAGGTTCGTCGCGGCTGGGACCGTTACTGGCTGGTGGATCCCCTGGACGGCACCAAGGAATTTTTGCGGCGCAACGGCGAATTCACGGTCAACATTGCGTTGATTGAGGAGGGTTTTCCGGTGATGGGCGTGGTCTATGCCCCTGCTACCGATCTGCTGTACGCGGCGGACAAGGATCATGCCTGGAAAATCACCGCGGACGGCCAGCGACTGGATATCCACTGCAAGGAAGCCCGGCCGCCGCTGGTGGTGATAAGCCGCTCCCACAGCGACGATCGGGAGTTGCAGGATTATCTGGCGCAGCTGGGTGAACATCAGACGGTGTCCATCGGTTCATCGCTGAAATTTTGCCTGGTGGCGGAAGGCAGCGCCCAGCTCTATCCGCGTTTCGGACCCACCAACGTATGGGATACCGCCGCCGGACATGCGGTGGCCGCCGCTGCCGGTGCGCAGGTTAACGACTGGACCGGCCATGCGCTGGATTATCATCCCCGCGAGTCCTTTTTGAACCCGGGCTTTCGGGTATCGCTGTTCTAAAAGGCGTTACATTGCACCGCGGGGTAGCAAGCGGTGCAATAACTCAATAACCTGCTGTACATCCGGCAGCGTCAATGCCCCCTCCTTGATATACCGAACCCGCCCGCCGGCATCCAGCACCACAATTGCCGAGCTTTTGGCCCGTAACCCCCATGCCTGTCGCACGTCGCCGTGGACATCCAGGACAAACTGGGCGGCGGGGGACATTTTTTTATTGTTTTCCAGCCAGTTGCGCGAATAGGCTAGGCTGCCGAACAGGGCATCGTCTCCGTTGACGATGGTAGTCGTTTGGTAATATTTCCCCGGTAAACTGGCTTTCTTGATGGCTTCAACCATCGCGGCGTTCATTTCGCTGGCGGAGGTGCGGGCAGCCATATGCTGTACCAGATGTATTTTTCCTTTTAGCTGCGCGCTATTCCAGGATTTATAGCTAAACTCGTTATTCTGATAAAGCAGCTCTCCTTTATCGGCGACGCCCACTCTGGGCAAGGGCGCGCCGATACGGAGATTATGGGCCTGCAGACCGAACGAGAAAAACAGAGTGAACATCAGCAACAAGAGACGACGGCGCATGGGGCGTTTCCTTCAATTGACCGGGCAAGGCCCGCGGCGTTGAAGAGGCCTTGTCCGATGTCGCGCCCGCGGTCGGGGCGTCTTCAGAATAAAAGTACTGCTTCAAGTGATAGGGCTTTTATAGCGTTCTGTCAAATTATGTAAATCCAGCTCAGCGTCCTGAAACTGCGTGAACTAATGCACATATGGCCACTCTTAATAAGTGGTAGTGTCAGTACTCTTGCCAACTGGCGTTTCGCAGGGCAGGACGATGTTAATTACGGGAGCAACGTAAAAAAATGAGAATCTTCCATCGCTTTAACGCTATCAAGGTAGCAACTTACGTTAAGACCTTATTTCGCGGCAGAATCTACATCAAGGGGTTCGGCGCCTTTGAATTCGATAAAGGTAAGATCCTGGTGCCCAAGGTCCGCGATAAGCAGCACTTCCATGTCATGTCCGAAGTAAACCGGCAGGTTATGCGATTGCAGTCCGAGATGGCCTGACGGACTTGCCCCTGCGGGATGCCTTGCATCGGCAGGGGCAATCCTTCTCCCCCGGCGCTCGCCGTTATCCGCTTTGCCAAATCCCCCGGTCAATCCCTCGCTATGGCGGGCCGTCTTTCCTAGGCTACATGGGTCTTGTCGGAGGTAGGCGCCAGCACCAGGGCGGACTTCTCTTCCAGCCGGGTGACCAGTAATTGATCGATTTTATAGCTGTCGATATCCACCACTTCGAATTTGAAGCCGGCATAGCGGACAAAGTCGGTGCGCTTGGGGATCTTGCGCAGCATGAACATCATGAAGCCGCCGATGGTTTCGTAATTGCCTGCCTGGGGAAACTCATCGATATGCAGCACCCGCATGACGTCGTCGATGGGCGTACCGCCCTCGATAAGCCAGGAGTTTTCATCCCGGGTAACGATTTGCTCTTCCAATCCCTGGCCCACCAGATCCCCCATCAGGGTGGTCATGACATCGTTGAGGGTAATGATCCCCACCACCAGGGCATACTCATTAAGGATCACGGCGAAATCCTCGCCGGCGGTCTTAAAGCTCTCCAGCGCTTCCGACAGCGTCAGCGTATCCGGTACGATCAGCGCCGAGCGGATCTGCACGCCGCTGTTCAGCGCCAGGCTCTGATTGCCCAGCACGCGATTAAGCAAATCCTTGGAATCCACATAGCCGACGATATGATCGATATTGGCGTCGCACACCAGAAATTTCGAGTGAGGATGCGTTGAGATTTTTTCTTTTATACTGTCTTCGGTCTCGCGTAAATCGAAGTAGATAATGCTCTCCCTGGAGGTCATGGAAGAAGGCACCGTACGCGATTCAAGCTCGAAAACGTTTTCTATCAGTTCATGTTCCTGCTTGCGCAGCACCCCGGCCAGCGCGCCGGCTTCCACCACCGCGTAGATGTCGTCGGAGGTAATGTCCTCTTTGCGCACCATCGGCAGTTTAAGCAGGCGGAAGATAAGGTTGGCCAGGCCGTTGAATATCCATACCAGCGGACGGAATACCAGCAGGCAGAAGCGCATCGGGTTGATGATCCGGACGGCGCAAGCCTCCGGTGAAATCATACCGATGCGTTTCGGGGTCAGATCGGAAAAGAGAATAAACATGCTGGTCACCAGGGTGAACGAGCAGATAAAGCTGATTTGATCCGCCAGTTCCGGCGACATGAACCGCACCAGCAGGGCGGCGAAGGAGGGGGAAAAGGCCGCATCGCCCACGATACCGCCGAGGATGGCCACCGCGTTCAGGCCGATTTGTATCACGGTAAAAAATATACCCGGCGTTTCCTGGAGTTTCAGCACGCGTTGGGCATTGATATTGCCCTCGTCGGCCATAAGTTTAAGCTTGATTTTGCGTGACGCGGCCAGGGAGATTTCCGAGACGGAAAAAAACGCGCTCACCGCGATCAATAGTAAAATAAGCAGGATACTGTTTAACATAGTCTGGCCACCACGGGCTGACGTTTACACTCTTTATCTTTCAAGCTGCAGCGGTGTTGGCTTTGTTTCTCGGCTCATCCATGAGTCTCGCCCCATCGGGGCCGCTGCTCGCAGCGTCCGGATCCGATCCGGCGGATTCGTCGCTGCGTTGCCGCCTTGCCGCAACTCGAAATTTCTACAGGGTATTATCAGCGCGCCTTTGAAGGGCAATGTGTCGTGAAAAGATAACATGTTACAAACCGTTACCGTGCTGCACCGGCAGCCCGCATAGTATAACAGCAGCCCCTGCGGGGCTGCTAATGATTACGCTTGCGGCGGCATGCACACGCCGATCCCGCCCAGATTGCAATAACCCTCGGGGTTCTTGTACAAATATTGCTGATGGTCGTCCTCAGCGTAATAAAACGGCGTTGCCGGCTCAATCTCGGTGGTCACCTGGCGTTTATCCCCGGCCTCGGCCATTGCGCGCTGGAATTGCGCTTTACTCTCGAGGGCGGCGCTTTCCTGCGCAGGGGTCAAGACAAAAATCGCCGAGCGATACTGGGTGCCGATATCCCCGCCCTGGCGCATGCCCTGCGCCGGGTCGTGGTTTTCCCAGAACTGCTGCAGCAGCTCTTTATAGGAGATCACGGCGGGATCGAAGACCACCCGTACCGTTTCCGCATGGCCGGTTTTGCCGGTGCAGACTTCCCGGTAGGTGGGATTAGGGGTATAGCCGCCGGCAAAACCGGCCGCCGTGCTATAGACGCCGGGCAATTGCCAGAACAATCTTTCCACGCCCCAGTAGCATCCCATGGCAAATAATGCGACTTCCAGGCCGTCCGGGACTTGGGTCATGGAGTGTCCGTTGACCACATGGGTGGTGGCGACCGGCATCGGCGTGGTGCGGCCGGGTAGCGCGTCACTTTGTGGTACAAGCTCGGATTGGTTGAAAATGTGCATCAGAGTTGTCTCCTGTTTAGGCAAATAATCGTAAATATGGGGCATCGCCTGTTGTTTAACACCTCTTCTTTACAGACAATAATCTTCAATTTTACGTTAAGATAGGTGTAAGGCTGTTATTTTAGGGCAAAAAAAACAAAAACAACCCTAAGGCCGGCAGTTATCAGAATTGAAAGCGATTTTGCGCACAAGGAAGCTACTATCAGGAAAGCAGACTCGGGAGCCAGCTTGCTAAAAAATCGCCTTATATGCCTGGTTTGCATTCTCGCGGCAACGCCTGGGTCCAACGCTGCTAACGTGCGTTTGCAGGTAGACGGACTCAAAGGCGAATTGCAGCGTAATGTCCGGGTGCGCCTGTCCACCATCGGCGCGGATGAAATCACCGCCGACGCGCGCTTTCAGGCCCGGGTTGACAGTGCCATCCGCGAAGGCCTCCGCGCACTGGGTTATTATGAGCCCAAAATCGACTTCACCTTTCGCCCGGCGGTCAAAGGCGGCCGCCCCGTACTGGTGGCCGCCGTCAGCCCGGGGCCGCCGGTTAAAATCGCCGCCGCTACCATTATCCTGCGCGGAGACGCCCGCCGGGATGCTTCGTACCAACGGCTGGTTCAACGAAGCCGGCCCGCCGTCGGCACCGTGCTTAATCATGGTGATTATACCGCTTTTATCGACGGCATGACGGGTCTTGCCGTGCGCAATGGCTATTTCGACGCCGAATTCCTGAAACGGCAGCTGGCGGTATCGCCGGCGCGGCGCGAGGCGTTCTGGAACGTGGATTTCGACAGTGGCCAGCGCTACCGCTTCGGGGAGATTCGCTTTCACGGCTCGCAAATCCGCACGGACTATTTGCAGAACATTCCTTCCATCCATCCGGGGGATGAATACAGCGCCACCGCGCTGGCGGAGCTGAACCGTCAGCTATCCGCCACCAATTGGTTCAACTCGGTGGTGGTTTCACCGGATTTAGTCGCCGGGAAAAAAAGCAAAGTCCTTCCACTGGATGCGGTGGTGACGCCTCGAAGCCGGAATATCATTGAAACCGGGGCGGGTTTCGCCTCGGACATCGGACCGAGGGTCAGGACCACCTGGAACAGGCCATGGCTCAATTCCATGGGCCACAGCTTTCAGACCGGCCTCAGCCTGTCGGCGCCTGAGCAGGCGCTGGATTTCAGTTACAAGATTCCGGTGCAGCGCAGCCCGCTGGAGCAATATTACCTGCTGCAAAGCGGTTTCAAACGGGAAGATCTCAATGATACCAAATCAGATTCCACCACCCTTAACGTGGCGCGTTTCTGGGATTTCTCCACCGGCTGGCAACGCTCGGTGAATTTACGCTGGAGCCTTGATCACTTTACCCAGGCCAATGTTACCGACACGACGATGCTGATTTATCCGGGCTTCACCATAAACCGGACCCGGCAGCGGGGCGGGGCGATGCCCACCTGGGGCGACTCGCAGCGTTACTCCCTGGACGTTTCCGATACAGCATGGGGATCGGATATCGATTTTTTCATCCTCCAGGCGCAAAACGTTTGGGTACGGACGCTGGAGGAAAAACACCGCTTTGTGGCGCGCTACAATCTCGGCTGGATTGAAACCAACAATTTTGAGCGCGTGCCCCCGTCGCTGCGTTTTTTCGCCGGCGGCGATCGCAGTATCCGCGGCTACCGCTTCCGCTCCATATCGCCCCGTGACGCCGACGGAAAATTGATTGGTGCCTCGCAAATGGCCACCGGATCGCTGGAATACCAATATAACGTCACCGGCCGCTGGTGGGGGGCCGCTTTTATCGATAGCGGCCAGGCGGTAAACGATATCCGGCACACCAATCTGAAAACCGGCGCCGGGATTGGGGTCCGGTGGCAATCGCCGGTGGGGCCGATTAAATTGGATATTGCCACGCCGGTGGGCGATCCCGACAATCATAGCGTCCAGTTTTATATCGGCTTGGGGACGGAATTATGAGCCGGGGAAGGAAAATCGGGCTGAGCGTGCTGGCGTTTATTATGCTGCTGGCGGGCACTCTGGTTTTTTTTATCGGCACCGCCGGCGGGTTGCATCTGCTGATCAAGGGCGCCGCGCGCTGGGTGCCGGGCCTGGAGATAGCCCATGTCAGCGGCGGCTGGCGGGATTTGACCGTCACCGGCCTGCAATATCGGATGCCCGGCATGACGGTGGGCGCCAAACAATTCCGTCTTTCGCTTAATCCCGCCTGTCTTCGCCACAGTGAATTATGCCTCGATAACCTGTCCCTGCAGGATGTGGATATCGACGTGAAAACGGCGGCATTGGCTCCGCCAGGGCCTGCCGCCGCCGAACCGCAGGATAGCGGCCAGACCGTCAGCACGCCTTATCCGCTTATTTTGCGCCATCTGGCCCTGAGCAATGTCCGGATTCGCATAGATAATACCCAGGTCACCCTCGGCAGTCTCGAAAGCGGCATTGATTTTCGCGCCAATAACCTGACGGTGGCGCCGACCCATATCGATGGTTTGCTGGTCGCGTTGCCCAAGGCTGTCGAGGTCGTGGCGGAACAGGCCGGCAAACAGCTGGTCCAAACCGAGCAGCAAAAGCAAGAGAGCGCCAGGGCAGCGCTGGAAAAGGCCCGGCGGCAGCCGTCGCCGGAAGCGGCATTCAAGGCCTTTTTCGCCCAACCGCTGCTGCCTGATTTGCCCGATGTCCATTTGCCGCTGAATGTTCGGCTGGAGGGGCTGCATGGGGAAAACCTACGCTTGACCGGCGATGTGGATTTCCTCATCTCGGCCATGGATTTGCGCGGCGCCGTACAGGACGGCCACGCCACCCTTGAACGATTGAACGTCAATTCGCCCCAGGGCCTGCTCAACGCCAGCGGTTCCGCGCAGCTGGGCGGCGGCTGGCCGCTGGCGCTGACCCTCAATTCTTCCGTGAACAGCGCGCCCCTGAGGGGCGAAAAAATCCGGCTGACCCTAGACGGAGGCCTGCGGGAAAATCTCAGCGCGGCGCTGAATTTTTCCGGGCCGGTAAAAGCGCAGATAAAGCTGCAAACGCGTCTGGCCCAAACCGGCCTGCCGCTGTCGCTGACCGTCGACAGTCCCGGCGTGCAATGGCCTCTCGTCGGACCGCCGCAGTATCAGGCGCGTAATCTGTCGCTGAGCATGACCGGCAAGGCGGTGGATTACACCCTGTCCATGGCGGCATCGTTAAGCGGAGAAGGCCTGCCGCCGGCGGAGCTGTCATTGGCGGGTAAAGGTACTACCGCACAGTTTATCTTGTCTCGTTTGCACATTGCGGCCCTGCGGGGCCAGGCGGATATCACCGGTCTGGCGGACTGGAGCAATGCCGTCAGCTGGCGCACCGAGCTGACGCTCTCCGGCATCGATACCGCCGGACAATGGCCGGACTGGCCCGCCCGTCTCGACGGCAAGTTATCGGTGCTGGGCAGTTTGCACGGCGGAAGCTGGCAACTGCGTGTACCGGAGCTCCGGCTGGATGGCGAGGTCAAGCAGAACCGGGTGACCGCCAGAGGATCCCTCAGCGGCAATGACGCCGGACAATGGCATGTTTCCGCGTTGCGGCTGGCGTTGGGACGCAACAGCCTGACGGTGAACGGTGATTTGAACAATCAGCTGGCGCTGGACGCCGTTATCGATGCGCCGAATCTGAACGGGACCTTGCCCGGCCTGGGAGGAACCGCCGCCGGTACCCTGAGCGTGCGGGGCGAAAGGCTATCGCCGCAGGTCACCGCCAATCTGACCGCCGCCGGCCTGCGCTGGCAGGATCTGCGGATTCGGCGCATCGCCTTGAACGGTCGCCTGCAATCCCGCGATATCGTGGGCGGCAATCTCAATCTGGACGTTAATCAGCTACAGCAAGGGGCCGTTAGCGTGCGCCGGATGACGCTGGCCCTGACCGGCGACGAACGGGCCCACCAGCTACGGCTGAACCTGCAGGGGGAGCCGGTATCGGGCGGGCTGACGCTGAACGGCGGCTACGATCGCCGGCAGCAGCGCTGGCGCGGCACCCTGAGCCAGACGCAGTTCGGCAGCCCGGTGGGGGAGTGGCGGTTGAGCCGCCCGATGACCCTTGATTATCAGCAGCAGGCGCAAAACGTCGTTATCGGCCCCCACTGCTGGCAAAATGCCAACGCGCAGCTTTGCGTGCCCGCCAATATCCAGTTGGGGGCCAGCGGGCAGGCCGCCGTGCTCCTTAACCGTTTTGATCTGGCGATGCTCAAACCGTTCCTGCCGGCGGCCACCACGCTGGGAGGGGTATTCAGCGGCCGCGCGCAGGTGAGCTGGCAACCGGGGGGCAGCCTGCCCAAGGCCAGCATTGTCTTGACGGGCAACGGTATCAAGGCGCGGCAAAACATTCAGGGCGGAGTGCTGCCGGTGGACTTCGACCGTGTTACTCTCAATGCCGGACTGGAAAACGACCGCGCCACGCTGAACTGGCAAATCGGCATTACCGGCAACGGGCAATTCAGCGGACAGTTGCAGATAGCGGATCCCCGTAACCGGCGCGCGCTTTCCGGCGTTATTACTATCAACAATCTTTCCCTGTCGCTGATAAATCCGTTATTGTCAGGCTCGGATCATGCCGCGGGTATGCTTAACGCCAATCTCCGTCTTGGCGGCAGCGCTATGCAACCGCAGCTTTATGGCCGGCTGAGCCTGGACCGGGTTATCATCCGCAGCAATCAGTTGCCGTTCGCCATGACCGAAAGCCAGCTGGCCATGACGTTTGACGGCACCAGCTCGGCCTTGCAAGGGGTCATTCGCACTACCAGCGGGCAGCTCAACTTAAGCGGCAATGCCAACTGGAGCCGTATCAATGCCTGGAACGCCCGCATCGCCGCCCGGGGGAACCGGGTGAGGATCACCCTGCCGCCGATGGTGCGGCTGGACGTATCGCCGGATATTACGGTGGAGGCCGCGCCACAGGTGCTGACCCTCAACGGCAGCGTCACCGTGCCCTGGGCGCGGATCGTGGTGCAGAAACTGCCTGAAAGCGCAGTGGCGGTCTCCCCGGATGAAGTCATCCTCGATGCTCAATTACAGCCGGTGGCCGAGCGGGAGGTGGGGATGGCCATCAACAGTAATATGAAGATTCACGTGGGCAATGACGTGCGATTAGACGCTTTCGGCCTTAAAGCGCGGCTGCAGGGCGATCTTAATGTGATCCAGGATAAACAGGGGCTGGGCCTGCACGGACAAATCTCTATTCCCTACGGACGATTTAATGCTTATAGTCAGGACTTGATCATTCGTCGCGGGCTGTTGATCTTTTCCGGTCCGCCGGCGCAGCCCATGCTGAATATCGAAGCCATCCGCAACCCCGATTCCACCGCGGACGGCGTTACCGCCGGGGTTCGTGTCACCGGCATGGCGGATCAGCCGCGCATCGACGTGTTCACCGATCCGGTGAAATCGCAGCAGGAGGCCCTTTCTTACCTGCTGCGGGGCCAGGGGCTGAATACGCCTGGTGCCGACAGTAGTATGATGACATCCATGTTGATCGGTATGGGCGTGGCGCAAACCGGGCAACTGGTAGGCAAAATCGGCGCGGCGTTCGGCGTCAGTAATTTGACCCTGGATACCCAGGGGGTGGGTGATGAATCCCAGGTTGTGGTGAGCGGTAACCTCACCCCGGGATTGCAGGTTAAATACGGTGTCGGTATTTACGATTCATTGGCAACGCTAACGCTACGTTATCGTTTAATGCCTAGACTTTATCTGGAAGCGGTGTCTGGACTTAACCAGGCATTAGACTTGCTCTATCAGTTTGAGTTTTAACGATGCGAATAATTGTTTACGGTAGTCTGCGGCGCAATCAGGGCAATAGCCATTGGATGACAAACGGCCAGTGGCTAGGCGATCATGTCATATCGGGTTATGAATTATACGATCTTGGCCATTATCCGGCGGTTATCCCCGGCGTTGGGACAGTTTATTGTGAAGTCTATCGCATTGATTCTTCTACATTGGCCGAGCTGGACGCCCTGCGTACCAAAAGCGGTGAATATAAGCGGGCGTTGATCAATACCCCCTACGGCGGCGCCTGGATGTATGTGTATCAGCGTCCGGTGGCGGGGTTGCGTCAGTTGAAGGGCGGTGACTGGCTAAAACGCGCCGACGAGCCTTAAACCCGTCGGACGCTTTCCTCGCCGGGGCGTTATTTCTTGGCGCGTTCGAAAGAGGCGATGATTTCTGCTTTGGCGGCTTCGGCATTTTCCCAGCCCGCCACTTTGACCCATTTGCCTTTTTCCAAATCTTTATAATGTTCAAAGAAATGGGTGATCTGCGCCCGCAGCAGCGCAGAGAGATCCTCTACGTCCTTGATATGGTCATACTCCTTTGACAGCTTGGTGTGGGGCACCGCAACCACTTTGGCGTCCTCTCCGGATTCATCGGTCATTTTCAGCACGCCCACCGGACGGCAGCGGATTACCGAGCCCGGCTGCAGCGGATAGGGCGTGGGCACCAGTACGTCAACCGGATCCCCGTCGAGGGACAGCGTGTGGTTGATATAGCCGTAATTACAGGGATAGAACATGGCGGTGGACATGAAACGATCGACAAACAGCGCACCGGTTTCCTTATCGACTTCATACTTGATGGGAGAAGAGTTAGCCGGGATTTCGATCACCACATAAATATCCTCGGGAAGATCTTTTCCTGCCGGTACCAGATTCAAGCTCATGTCAGTTTCCTTAAAAATTGAGTAATAGCGTGGCGGCTATTATAACAAAAATTCGCACGGTTGTTTCAGTCTCCCTTCAATGTCCTGCCCATAGCCGCCCAATGTGATTAGACTCACATAACCTATTAAAAAAAAACCAAACAGTAAAGAGTTAGCACGGTGCTCCGATAACCGATGCAGGGCGAGGTTACCACGTCGATCCTAACTTCGGTCGGGCGTTTTGAATGGATCAACTTCGGAAAATGCAGGGGCAGCACCATGTTCAAGAATATAACCGTCAAGGTGGGACTACTCGCCTGGCTGAGTTTAATGACCATTATTTTGTTTATCGTCAGCGGTATCAGCATCCACACCATCCGGCAAGGCTCAATTTCCCTGCAAGCCATCAACCAGATACAAGGCGAAGAGCTCGGCTACCTCAGCCGCGCCTATAACGCATCGCTGCGGTCCCGTACCGAAGCCTCCCTGGCGGTCAGGCAGTATGAAACCGGTGCGATTAACGAAGGACAGGCCTCCACCGCCAAGGCCGCCGAATTGGCCAAGGAAGCCGACAGCTCCATGGCGCAGTTCCTGGCCGCGGGTACTGTGACTACCGAAGGGGCCGACCGCGCGCAGCAAATGAACGTGATTTACCAGCGTTATAATGAACAGGGCATAAAACCGGTTCTCGCCGCGCTGCATAATGTGAATACCGACGCTTATTATCAATTATTGGAAACCACCCTGACGCCGCTGAGCGCCGACATGGATAACCAGCTCGACAGTTTTCAGCACTTTGCCTTGGAAACCGGCCAGGAAATCCAGCAGAAGGCGGCCGACAGCGCCCGTTTACAGTTGGTGCTGGTGATTGCGGCCTGTGTCCTGGCCCTGGTGCTGTCATTCCTGGCCTGGCTGGCGGTACGGCGGTTTATATTGCGCCCGCTGGATGTGGCCATCGTCCATATGGAAAATATTGCCGCCGGTGATTTGTATCACCCCATCCCCCCGGCGCGCAACAATGAACTGGGGCGGCTGAACCGGGCGCTGCAGCTGATGCAAGACGCCTTGGCGGGAGCGGTGAGCGAAGTACGGCAGGCCGGCTCGCAAATAGATATCGGCACCCGTGAACTTTCGGCGGGCAACACCGATCTGTCCCAGCGTACCGAGGCATCCGCCGCCGCGCTGGAACAGACCGCGGCCAGCATGGAACAGCTTACCCAAACGGTAAAACTCAACGCCGAACACGCCCGGCAGGCCCATGAACTGGCGAAAGAAGTGTCTGATATTGCTGACAAAGGCAGCGAAGTGGTGTGCTATATGATTGAGAAGATGCAGGCCATTTCCTCCAGCTCCCACCGCATTGCCGATATTTTGGGCGTGATTGACGGCATCGCCTTTCAAACCAATATCCTGGCGCTGAATGCAGCGGTGGAAGCGGCCCGCGCCGGCGAGCAGGGACGGGGATTCGCCGTGGTGGCCGGAGAAGTGCGTACTCTGGCCCATCGCAGCGCCGAGGCGGCCAAAGAGATCAAGGGATTGATACAGGAATCCCAGGGGCGGGTAACCGAGGGCGCCGATATGGCCCATACCGCCGGCGAAACCATGGACGAAATTTCCGAAGAAGTGATGCGGGTGACCCGCCTGATGAAGGAAATCTCCAATGCCACGGATGAGCAAAGCCGCGGCATTGAGCAGGTCAGCCTGGCGGTATCGCAAATGGACGCCGTGGCGCAGCAAAATGCGTCGCTGGTAGAGCAATCCAGCGAAGCGACCCGTTCGCTACAGTCGCAATCGCAGCATCTCACCGAGAGTATGTCCCTTTTCCACCTGGAAGAAGCGGCCGGCGAGGAAATGGAAGAGCTGGTGGAAGTGGAGGCCTGATAGCACCGGCCCGCGGATCGCGCCCCCAGGGACGGGTTCACGGCGTGTTTACGATCTGGCAACCCGTCCCGACCGGACACTTTGTCAACAAGCCAAAGCCCCCTCACGGGGGCTTTCAAGCGGCTCGGCCCGCTTGGCGGCGGTCCTTCCTATCTCAAGGGCATAGACCTGCTATTGGTCAGGGAAATCGCGCATAAAGCGTTCGGCGTCGTTGACCATGGATTCGGTGCCGACGAAAAAGGGCGCGCGCTGGTGCAGTTTTTCCGGAGTGATGTCTAAAATGCGGTTCTTGCCATCGCTGGCTTTGCCGCCCGCCTGCTCGGCCAAAAAGGCCATTGGATTGCATTCGTACAGCAAACGCAGCTTACCCTCGGGATAGGTTGCGGTGCTGGGGTACAGATAAATGCCGCCCTTAAGCAGGTTGCGATGGAAGTCCGACACCAGGGAGCCGATATAGCGCGATGTGTAGGGGCGATGCGTCGCGGGATCCATTTCCTGGCAATATTTGATGTATTTTTTAACGCCGTTGGGAAACTTGATGTAATTTCCTTCGTTTATGGAATACATATTGCCGGTAGCCGGGAAACGCACGCTTTCATGGGAAAGGCAAAACACCCCGATGGAGGGATCATAGGTAAAGGCGTGTACGCCGCAGCCGGTGGTGTAGACCAGCATGGTTGAAGAGCCGTACACCACATAACCCGCCGCCACCTGTTTATTGCCGGGCTGCAGGAAGTCCGCTTCAGTAATGGGCGTGCCGATGGGGGAAATCCGGCGATAAATTGAAAAAATGGTGCCCACCGACACGTTGACGTCAATGTTGGAAGAACCATCCAGCGGATCCATCAGCACCACATATTTGCCGCTGGATGAACGTCCGCCGTCGAAAATCACGATTTCGTCTTCCTCTTCGGAAGCGATGCCTGCCACCTGTCCCCTGGCTTTCAACGCAGCTTTCAGCTTTTCATTGGCGAACAGGTCGAGTTTCATTTGAACTTCGCCCTGGACATTGGATACGCCGCTGGTGCCCAAAATGTCCACCAACCCCGCGGTATTGATATCGCGGTGAATGATTTTGGCACCCAATTTTATAGCGGAAAGCAGCGCGGTGAGTTCACCGGTGGCATGGGGAAACTCGTGCTGCTTCTCAACAATAAATTCGCCTAACGTTTTCATAACACATTCCCTGAACAAAAGAAGACACTGTTGCCGCAGATGAAAAGCGGTATTATCGGTTACCACTGGATAAGTATTAGCAGTTTAGCTTAAACGAATGCAAGTACATCATCAAATTCGTTTATATCGGCCGGCCGCAGCGGTAGAATGTGCCGCAGTACGTTGTTAAAAAATGGAAAAATTATGCGCATACATATTCTCGGTATCTGCGGCACGTTTATGGGCGGGGTAGCCATGCTGGCCCGTTCCCTGGGACATGAGGTGACCGGGTCTGATGATAATGTCTATCCTCCCATGAGCACCCTGCTGCAAGAGCAAGGCATTCAGCTTATCAAGGGCTATGATCCGTCTCAGTTGGAGCCGGAGCCGGAGCTGGTCATCATCGGTAATGCCATGAGCCGCGGCAACCCCTGTGTGGAAGCTGTGCTGGAACGGGGCATTCGCTATGTTTCCGGTCCCCAGTGGCTGCACGATCAGGTACTGCAGCAGCGCTGGGTGATAGCCGTCGCCGGTACGCACGGCAAGACCACCACCGCCGGGATGATTACCTGGATTCTAGAGGTGTGCGGCTACCAGCCGGGGTTCGTCATCGGCGGCGTGCCGGGCAACTTCACCGTTTCCGCCCGTTTGGGCAACAGTCCGTTTTTTGTGGTGGAAGCGGATGAATATGACTGCGCGTTTTTCGACAAGCGTTCCAAATTCCTGCACTACTGTCCGCGCACGCTGCTGCTCAATAATCTGGAGTTCGATCATGCGGATATTTTTGACGACCTGAAAGCCATCCAGAAGCAATTCCATCACCTGGTGCGGCTGGTGCCGGGCAAGGGCAAAATCATCCTGCCGGATAACGATCCGCATCTGAAACAGGTCATGGCCATGGGATGCTGGAGCGAGCAGGAATTCATCGGTGAAGACAACAGCTGGCGCGCCAAAAAAGTCGCGCCGGACGCCAGCGTATTCCAGGTGCTGTTGCAGGGCGACGTGGTAGGGGAGGTCCATTGGGATCTGGTGGGGGAACATAACATGCACAATGCGCTGATGGCGATTGCCGCCGCCAGGCACGTGGGCGTGCAGCCGGCTGACGCATGCCGGGCCCTGACCACCTTTATCAACGCCCGGCGCCGTCTGGAGCTGAAGGGCACCGCCAACGGGGTGAAACTTTATGACGATTTTGCCCATCATCCCACCGCTATATTGGCGACCCTGGCGGCGCTGCGCAGCAAGGTAGGCGGCACGGCACGCATCCTGGCGGTGCTTGAGCCCCGCTCCAACACCATGAAAATGGGGCTGAACAAGAATGAGCTGGCGCCTTCCCTGGGCAGGGCCGATGAAGTCTTTTTATTCCAGCCGCAGCATATTCCCTGGCAGGTGAGCGAAGTCGCGGAAGCCTGTGTTCAGCCGGCGCACTGGAGCGCTGACGTGGATACCCTCGTGGATATGATTGTGAAAATCTCCCAGCCCGGTGATTACATCCTGGTGATGAGCAACGGCGGCTTCGGCGGAATCCATGAAAAGCTGCTGGCGCAGCTGAATATCAAAGCCGGCCTGGCGGCGGTATAAAGGTTAAAAAAAAGCCCCCGCATGCGGGGGCGAAGTTCGTCGGATAGGACGACGAGGGAATCATCAGGGACAGTCTGGTTATACCGGACACAGAATAACTGAGGGCGACCAGCCGCTGATGGTGTTGACTTCCGAATGCTAAAACGTGCTTACGGCCGTGGCACAGCCGGTACTACTGAACTCTGGCGCGTCGCGTCATCAATTTGACGTAGCGACGCACCTGGCTTACTTGTACAGCTCGGCGGTGGCGTGCCAGTTATCGCCCTCGCGAGCCTCGATGATTCGATAGGCTTTTGCGCCTTTGGCATCGGCGGCATCATTCAGCGCCTGATGGATATCGGACGGGGAGGCATCAATCCCGCTGGTGGTCACGGTACCCATGGGTTGTAATCCCTGAGCCTGTTCCAGCGATATGGAATCCGCGGCGAACGCGCCGAAGGACAGGGCGGACATCACCGTCATCAGGGAAGCAGCAGTTTTCATTTTCATCATTTCCACCTCTATTCGTTCTTTACATTTCACATGACTTAATGCAAAGCGTGATATTCATCACGAATCTAAGTATACACTAATAACTGTGGTTACTAGTAGTTTGCTCATAATTATTTATGAAACATTCTGCTTTCTAAGCAAGCTAATATAAGAAAAAGTGATTAAAAGAGGTTTAAAAATAGGCAAATAATGTTAATTATTTGTAAATTCATGGCGATAACCAGCTTTAGCGAAAAGTGCTAACTTTGGCGAAGCTTATTACCGCGCTGGGAAAGGCAATACCTCAGAGCTCCTGTTCGAACAGGACCAGGATGGCTTCATAGAGCTGCTTGACGCTGAATCCACGGGCGGGGGTGGTGAAAATGGTATCGTCGCCGGCGATGGTTCCCAGAATGCCCTCGGATTTTCCCAAGGAGTCCAGCAGGCGGGCAATCAGCTGCGCCGCGCCGGGGCTGGTATGGATAACCACCACCGCATCGTTGTGATCCACATCAAGAACCAGGTTTTTCAATGGGCTGGTGGTGGTGGGAACCCCCAGTTCCGCTGGCAGGCAATACACCATTTCCATTTTCGCGTTGCGGGTGCGCACGGCACCGAATTTCGTCAGCATACGCGAAACCTTGGACTGGTTGATATTCTCAAACCCATCGTTTTGAAGCGCCAGGACAATCTCGCCCTGCGAGCTGAATTTTTCTTCTTTCAGTAATGCTTTAAAAGCTTTAACCAATTCTTCTTGTTTTAAGTGATTGCGCATATTTTACCGGGACAGTCGGGGAAAATAGGGATGATTATGCATAAAAATGCATTTTTATGCAATGGAATTGCCTTGGAGAAGAAAGAAGGGACCGTTTAAGCCACTAATCGCAGCACGTTAACAATATCTATGCACTACAACTTTGACCTGGCTCGCATATTTTTCTCGAGGTGAAAGTAAAGAAAATGTTATCAAATTGCTGTTGTTTTGAGCGCTGCAATCGGTGTAATGTGATTGGCAAGGGCGGTTGATAAGGCATCAAGGCTCTCTATCCAGCACGCCCGTTTCCAGTTGCGAACGGCAATCGGGCAGGTTTAGGTAAATTAATGTGTCAACTCTCAAATTTGCGATCGCTGATTTGTTTTTACCCGTTTATGTCTCTATGATCTTACGCAGATGATTCGTCGGCATTAAATTTTCCCTATTATAATAAGGAGATCCGAATGAAAGTCGCAGTTCTCGGTGCAGCGGGCGGCATAGGCCAAGCGCTAGCCCTGTTGCTTAAAACTCAGCTTCCCTCAGGTTCCGAACTCTCTCTGTATGATATTGCCCCGGTGACTCCCGGTGTGGCGGTTGATCTCAGCCATATCCCGACCCCGGTGAAAATCAAGGGGTTCAGCGG
Organism: Sodalis sp. RH15; assembly: GCF_047324255.1. Lineage (NCBI taxonomy): Bacteria > Pseudomonadati > Pseudomonadota > Gammaproteobacteria > Enterobacterales > Bruguierivoracaceae > Sodalis > Sodalis sp. RH15. Next base: position 5,071,530 of record NZ_CP178738.1, on the reverse strand, counting down.
CGAAGATGCGACGCCGGCGCTGGAAGGCGCCGATATCGTATTGATCTCCGCGGGGGTTGCCCGTAAGCCCGGTATGGATCGTTCGGATCTTTTTAACGTCAACGCCGGTATCGTACGCAATCTTATCAGCCAGGTGGCAAAGGCCTGTCCGGCTGCCCTGATAGGCATTATCACCAATCCGGTCAATACCACGGTGCCCATTGCCGCCGAGACGCTGAAAAAAGCCGGCGTCTATGATAAACGCAAGTTATTCGGCATCTCCACCCTCGATATTATCCGTTCCAATACTTTTGTCGCCGAGCTCAAAGGATTGTCGCCGAAAGATGTTGAAGTGCGTGTTATCGGCGGCCATTCCGGTGTGACCATTCTGCCTTTGCTTTCCCAGCTGGAAGGAATCTCATTTAGCGATCAAGAAGTTGCCGATTTAACCAAGCGTATCCAGAATGCCGGTACCGAAGTGGTAGAGGCCAAAGCCGGCGGCGGATCGGCCACGCTCTCCATGGGACAGGCCGCGGCTCGCTTCGGCTTATCTCTGGTACGGGCGCTGCAGGGTGAAAAGGATGTGGTGGAATGCGCTTATGTCGAGGGCGATGGCGAGCATACGCGTTTCTTTGCCCAGCCGCTGCTGTTGGGCAAACAGGGTTTGTCGGAAATACTGCCCATTGGCCCCCTGAGCGCTTTCGAACAGCAGGTCCTGGAGAACATGCAGGATGTCCTGAAAAAAGATATTGAATTAGGCGTGAAATTCGTCAATCAATAACAATCATCCGCGTCCGCCTGCCGGTGGGGCGGATGCGGCCAACCCTTTTTGTCATGGCCGGCTATGGCGGATCAAGATAATTTGCCGCCACGCCGGCTCTGCTATTTCCCGCACCCTTTACAGCGCGTATTTTTCATTGGATTTCCTCATTTTGCCCTCCTTCCTCCGCCAATTTCTTCGTGATACGATGGGGTCATTAGTGCTTAGCAAAATTTAGGTGTAAGCACATTATTAGATTGATAAATAATGGTTATTCAGTCTTCTCGAACAAAAAACCAGCATCGATCTCAATTTTCAATGAGCCGTTAGCACTTGCTGCTTTTTTTGTGTTGTAATGAGCGTAACGGGAATCGATAAGTGCTAAACCGTACAGCGCCGTACATAACGGAAACGTGCTGAAGGCTTGTCCCTTTCATAGGGAGGGCCAGGGACGCGAAATAGCGACAGCTTCGGTTTATCGCCATGACAAGGAGGGGGAGAAAATGGCAACAAAAAGGGAATGGGTCGCCACCCACGAGTTAATCGGCGTCGGCGGGTTGCCTAAAACCCGCCAAGGGTTGAATCGGCGCGCCAGGGAAGAAGGCTGGCAAAAAAGGCGGCGCGAAGGGGCGAGGGGAAAAGCTGTCGAGTATTCCTGGTATAGCCTTCCGGACACGGTAAAAAAGACGCTGACGCTGCGCGCCAGCTCAGCCGATTATACCTTGTCGACGCAAGAACCCTGTTCCACCTGGCGACAAATCTATCGGCAGCTTTCCGATGCCGAACGTGATTTTGTCGTGGGGTTTGTCCTGCGCGAAGGGGTGCTTAATCTCCTTAAACGGTTGGAATATCCCAATGAGTCCCCTTCGGAACTGCATCGGGATGAGGGATAGATAGAGCGGTATCACGTTCGTCTTCCAATGCGCCATGTCTTTCAGCGCGAGCGTATCAGGCTCTTTCTGTCGATCAGCTGTTTCGTCCTGGGGTCGATATAGCGGCTCGGCCATATCTTAGCCGGATGAATCTCCAAACGATCGGCTATCAGCCACTCGCCTTTGGGCCAGGGCCTTGTCAAGGCGTTTGCCAAGGTGGACGAACTCAGTCCCGCGGCCCGTGAAACAGCCGCAAGGGTGGTGCCGCGTTTACGCAGCGCTGCGATGATATCCGCAGGGTGCCAGTCTTCATTCCATTCAGTCATCTGCATTAATATTCCTTTGCTGAGAGCCGAATAGGGATTGATGTTATAAATAACATATTTTAACCAAACGAAGTGGAAACAAACCGATTATATGGAAAATGTATAGCAACAAATTTCCGAAAATTTTTCAATTATTTTCCAATAAAATTTATTTTTTGCTATGGGCATCCCCATTTTGGAATGCGACAGTATGAAAAATGCCTGGTTTAGTACCAAAGAGCTTTTGGGCGTGGCGGGACTTCCCAAAACCCGGCAGGGGTTGACGGGTCGAGCCCGCCGTGAAAATTGGCGCGGACGCCCGCGCAGCGGCGGGCAGGGACGCGGGCTGGAATTTTCATTGGAAAGTTTACCCGCGAAGGTCCAGCGGGCGCTGACGCAGCGCGAAATGCAAGAGCAGTCCGCCCCGGATTACCGTGCCGGCGCGGCGCCTTCGCCTTCGGAAGCGGATCCCCTGGCGGCCTGGATGGCCATATACAGGCAATTCCTGCCGGAAGAACGGGACAATGTCATCAGCCTGGTGATGCGGGAAGGGATTGAGAAATTCATGACGCGCCTGGGGATTGCGCCCAGGCGATGAGCGAATCGGAAACAGAGGTGGCTCTGGTTTCCATTAAATGACGAATGTTCCTAAAACTGTCGTTGTACCGCCGAGTGCGCCAAACTTTCCAGTGCCTGCCGGAACGGCGTAGGTTCAAGACAGCCGAGACAGGAAATGGCCTTGTCCGCTTCCGCTTCGGCGCACTGGCGGGTATATTCCAGCGAACCGCATTGATGCATGGTTTCCAGTACCGATTCCAATAAATGCCGACCGTTCCCCTGCTCGATGGCTTCCCGTATCACGGCCGCCTGTTCCGCGTTGCCATGATGCATGGCGTGCAGCAGCGGCAGGGTGGGCTTGCCTTCGTTAAGGTCGTCGCCGGTGTTTTTACCCAGGGTCTTGCCGTCCGAACCGTAATCCAGCAGATCGTCGATAAGCTGGAATGCGGTGCCCAGATACCGCCCGTAGTCCCGCAGTGCGGCTTCCTGCTCCGGCGTGGCGCCGGCCAGTATGGCGGATGCGTGCGCCGCCGCCTCGAACAGCCGGGCGGTTTTGCTGTAAATCACCCGCATATAGCTCTCGACGGTAATATCCGGATCGTTGCAGTTCATCAACTGCAGCACCTCGCCCTCGGCGATTACATTAACCGCCTCGGCCATCAGCGCCAGAACCCGCAGCGATTCAAGACCGGTCATCATCTGGAACGCGCGGGTATAAATGAAATCACCCACCAGGACGCTGGCCGCGTTGCCGAAAGCCGCGTTCGCCGTGGCTTTGCCCCGGCGCATATCGGATTCGTCCACTACATCGTCATGGAGCAGGGTGGCGGTATGAATGAATTCTATCAACGCCGCCACGGTAATATGCCTATCACCGGTATAATTCAGGGCGCGCGCCGCCAGCACGGCAATCATCGGACGGATGCGTTTACCGCCGCCGCTGATGATATAATGGCCGAGCTGGTTGATAAGCACGACGTCGGAATTCAGTTGCTCCAGGATTATCGCATTGACCTTCGCCATATCCTGCGCGGTGAGTACTGTGATTTGATCAGGGTTCATTATTTTCTTTCGGCTTTATATTTTACCGTTAAGTTGAATAGTAACGCCGCTCATAGAGCCAGATGCTAGAAACTGTGTTACTGATTGTACTTGAAAACGCCAAGAGATAAATGATAGAGACGTAACCAGTCACTTTTTCGCAGTCTGTATGTATTCTGCACTTGTCATAAGCCGGTTTTTTGCGTAGAATTCGCGCCCTATTGTGAATATTTATAGCGCACTGTGGACGAATCCAAGTTGAGTGCGCGGAAAGCGGAGTTTTTTATGTACGCGGTTTTCCAAAGTGGTGGTAAACAACACCGGGTCAGTGAAGGGCAGACCGTTCGCCTGGAAAAACTGGACATCGCAACAGGTGAAACTGTTGAATTCGACCAGGTTATGATGATTGCCAATGGTGACGATATCCAGATCGGCGTTCCTTACGTCAGTGGCGGAAAGGTAAAAGCTGAAGTGGTTGCTCACGGTCGTGGCGACAAGGTGACGATTGTCAAATTCCGTCGCCGTAAGCACTATCGCAAGCAGCAGGGCCATCGTCAGTGGTTCACTGACGTGAAAATTACCGGTATCGGCGCCTAACAGAGAGGAATACACTCATGGCACACAAAAAAGCTGGCGGTTCGACTCGTAACGGTCGCGACTCAGAAAGCAAACGCCTGGGCGTTAAACGCTTCGGCGGGGAAGAAGTACTGGCCGGCAGCATCATTGTTCGCCAGCGTGGAACCAAGTTCCATCCCGGCACGAATGTCGGTTGCGGCAAGGACCATACTCTGTTCGCTTTGACTACGGGTAAAATCCAGTTCGAAGTTAAGGGACCGAAGAATCGTAAATATGTCAGCATCGTTGCCGTTGCTGCCTAAATTCTTCGCCTTTCTTTAGCACAGAAGTCAGAGTTAAGCCCCGCAATTGTTTGCGGGGCTTTTTACTTTCCTTTCCGGCTACGTTTTGCGTTAGACACTCATGATGACAAATCAGAAAGCGGGGCAGCAAGCGGGAGTGGGCATTGCTTTGGCGCTCACCACCGCCATGTGCTGGGGCGCGCTGCCTATCGCCATGAAGCAGGTTCTCACCGATATGGAACCCTATACCGTGGTGTGGTATCGGTTTCTCATGGCGGGACTCGGACTGCTGTTCATCCTGGCGCCTCGGCGGCAACTGCCGCCCCTGAGACTGTTCTTTCGCTGGCGTTGGCTGCTGTTGCTGCTTGTCGCCACCGGCGGCCTGCTGGGAAACTTTATTCTTTTCAGCTCGTCGCTCCAATACCTTAGCCCCACCGCTTCACAGGTTATAGGCCAGCTTTCGCCGGTGGGCATGATGCTGGCGAGCGTAGTGATCCTCAAAGAGCGGATGCGTATCACGCAGGTGATTGGCGCGGCGCTGCTGATTAGCGGGCTGGTGATGTTTTTCAATACCAGCCTGATAGAAATATTCACCCGGCTGACGGACTACACCCTCGGCGTGATTTTGGGGGTGTGCGCCGCCCTGGTCTGGGTCTGTTACGGCGTGGCGCAGAAAGTTATGCTACGGCGCCTGGCATCACAACAGATCCTGTTTTTGCTGTATGTTTTGTGTACAATAGCGCTAACCACGTTGACAAAACCCCTGGCGGTGCTGCACTTAAGCGGCTGGCAGGTGGCCTGCCTGGTGTTTTGCGGCGCCAACACCATTATCGGTTACGGCGCGCTGGCGGAAGCCATGGCCCGCTGGCAAGCGGCGCAGGTCAGCGCCATCGTGACGTTGACGCCGTTGTTTACCCTGTTTTTTTCAGATGTATTGTCCCTGCTCTGGCCGGAGTATTTTGCCGCTCCGACATTAAATGTCGTCGGCTATATCGGCGCGTTTGTGGTAGTGGCGGGGGCGATGTTCTCCGCCGCCGGCCATCGCTGGTGGCCCGGGCGGGCAAAATCGAGACCGGCGCTGCCAGTTGAGCCGCGCGGCAAATGAATGACGGAGAGTTCCCATGAAGTTTGTAGATGAGGCCGCCATACTGGTGGTCGCGGGTGACGGCGGCAACGGCTGCGTCAGTTTCCGCCGGGAAAAGTATATCCCCAACGGTGGACCGGACGGCGGTGACGGCGGCGACGGCGGCGACGTCTACGCTCTGGCGGACGAAAACCTCAATACCCTTATCGATTACCGCTTCGAGAAATCCTTTCGCGCCGAGCGCGGTCAAAACGGCCAAAGCCGTGATTGTACCGGCAAGCGCGGCAAGGACATCACCATCAAACTCCCTGTGGGTACCCGGATCCTCGATCAGGATACCGGCGAAATCATGGGTGACATGACTCGCCATGGACAGCGTTTGATGGTAGCGAAAGGGGGATTCCACGGTTTAGGCAATGCCCGCTTCAAATCCTCCGTCAACCGGGCGCCGCGGCAAAAGACCGACGGCACCGCCGGCGAGAATCGCCAGCTGCAGCTTGAGTTGCTGTTGCTGGCGGATGTCGGCATGCTGGGATTGCCCAATGCCGGTAAATCCACCTTTATCCGCGCGGTCTCCGCCGCCAAACCCAAAGTGGCTGATTACCCCTTTACCACCCTGGTGCCGAGCCTGGGCGTGGTGCGGATGGATAACGAGCAAAGCTTTGTCGTGGCCGATATTCCCGGCCTGATTGAAGGGGCCGCCGACGGCGCCGGGCTGGGCATTCGCTTCCTAAAGCATCTTGAGCGTTGCCGGGTGCTATTGCATCTGATTGATTTAGCGCCGGTGGATGAGTCGGATCCGGTGGAAAACGCCAAGATCATCGTGAAAGAACTGGAGCGATACAGCGAAAAACTGGCCGAAAAGCCGCGCTGGCTGGTGTTCAACAAGGTCGATCTGCTGGATGCGAATGAAGCGGACCGGCGCGCCAAGGCAATTGCCGCCGCACTGGACTGGAAAGAGCAGTTCTATATCATTTCCGCGGCGAATCGCCATGGGGTGAAGGCGCTGTGCTGGGACGTGATGTCCTTTATCAACGCGCATCCCAAGGAGCAGCCGGCCCAAGAGGTCGAACCGGAAAAAGTCGAGTTCAAGTGGGATGACTACCATCGGGAACAGCTCGAAGAAACGGCCATTGAAGCGGAAGACGACGGTCTTGATGATGATGATTGGGATGACGACGACGAAGAAGGCGTCGAGACTATTTATCATCGTTAAGGCGTAGCGCGGCCTCGCCCGCAAGACGGCTGCCTGGCAGCCGCCGCTGTCGTTTATCTGGCTTTATTGCCGGTGTTGCGGGCCAGGCGCAGCATTTGCGCCAGTTGCCGGCGGGTAAAGGGTTTGCGCAGCAGCGGGATATCCATAAGCGGTCCGATACCGTTCTGATGCAGATCCTGTCCGCTGATCAGCAGCGTTCCCAGCGCCGGATATTCCTTGCGGGCCAGCTGTATAACTTCGGCGCCGTTGTAGTCTCCCGGCAACATCAAATCGCTCACCAGCAGGTCGATATCCGGTGTCTGGCGCAATATCGCCAATGCCTCGGTACTGCTGGTGGTCGCCAGGGTCATATATCCCAACTGGTGTAGCTGCTCGCACAGGGTATCCAGCACATCCTCCTGATCCTCCAGCACCATTACCAGCAGGCTGTCGTCGGCGGGCCGATCCGGTAAAGGCTGGCGCTGAAGCGATGGTGGCGATACGGGCATGGGCGCGCGCGGTAATTGCAGGCGTACGCAGGTACCGGCGCCGGGAGCGGACTCGATTTGTACCCGGCCGCCGGATTGGCGGATAAAGCCATACACCATCGATAGTCCCAGTCCGCTGCCGCTGCCGATGGATTTAGTGGTAAAAAAAGGTTCGTAAACCTGCGATTTAATCTCATCCGACATGCCGCAACCCCTATCGATCACTTCCAGCGCCACCATGTCCTGCCGTTTTCCGCCGGTCCGCACCACGTGCTGATTGTAGGTGCGAATCAGAATTTCACCACTTCGTCCTTCCATGGCATCCCGGGAGTTCACCACCAGGTTCATGATGGCATTTTCCAACTGGTTGACATCAATCCATGCGGGCCAAACGGGAGCCCGGGACTCAAGCGTCAGTACCAGGTTCGCCGGGAGCAAATGGCATAACAGTTCGTACAGGTTTTTCACCAGTTCGGTAAGGTGTACCGCCTGGGGAAACAGCGCCTGTTTACGCGAGAATGCCAGTAGCCGGTGGGTCAGGACGGCGCCGCGTTCGGCGGCTTTCCGAGCGCGGGCGATGCGTTCATTATCGTCGCCGCTGTCTGTGCCGCACAGTTCCAGGCTGCCGATAATCACCGCCAGCAGATTGTTAAAGTCATGGGCCAGCCCGCCGGTGAGCTGGCCGACCGCTTTCATTTTCTGGCTGTGCACCAGCGCCTGCTCAAGTACCTTACGTTCGGTCCGGTCCAGCACCATATTCACCAAACCACGCTCCGCCAGCGGGCTGAACCGCAGTTCCATCGTCCGTCCGTCCGGCAGATAGATTTCCCATGCGTGCGGCTGCTCGTTATGCAGTTGCGTTGCCATGTCTTGCCAGTCGGCATTATCGGATACCCGCACCTGAAGCCGTCGGAGTTCGTCCAACAGTTCATGGTAATGCCGGCCCCGGAACAGCGCCGTGGCTTCCAGCCCCAACAGCAGCGGGTATTGGGGATTCCATACCACCAGATGGCCGTCCCGATCGAACAGGGCGAAACCATCGCGCATGGCTAAAAAGGTATTCTCCAACTGAGTGCTTTTTTCTTTCAGCAGATGCGAGGTTCGTTCAAGCGATGCGGTATTGCCGGCAAACACGTTAAAGGCCCGCGCCAGATCCCCCAGTTCATCGCGCCGCTGCAACCCCGGCACGCTCACCTGGCGTTTCCCCCTGGCCAACTGGGACATGGCATCGGCGATCACCGTCAGATTGGAGCCGATGTTACGGTAGATATACCAGCCGGCAAAGCCGGTAATCACCAGCGACAGCAAAGCGAACAGGCCGATGAGGAAGATGATCGAAGCCAGCTCTTGATGGGTCTGGCGGATATGCAGTGCCGATTCGTTCGCCACTTTTTGCACATACAGGCTGATGTCGCCGTTGAGCATGCCCACCAGGGCCTTGATATGGTAAACGTCATAGCTGATGGCCAAATCGCTGACGGACAACTGCCGGGCCAAAGGTATCAAATGGCCCTGGTTCTGTAAAAAGCGGGAAATTTTATCGCTCAGCGGATAGTCGGTGTAAGTGGCCGGCCAATCATTCATTACCTGCCCCAATTGGGTCAGCACGGCGTAGGGATTGGGGATCTTGATGGCGATATTCAACAGACCGTCGATTTGGCGGCGCAGGGCGGCGGTGGATTGCAGCTGGTTTTCACGGGCGGCGATGCTATCAATCCATTGCAGATACATCTGGCACTGGTAGAGTTCGCTCAGCAGCTGATTACGCTGCAAATGCCGCTGATAGCCGAATTCGAGCAGGCGGGTAACGTCGCCGCCCAGCGCGTTGCTGCGCTGGGCGATCCGTTCAATCAGCGCCGGTTCGCTGCTCGCCAGCGGGGATTGCGCCAATTGACGTAATGAAGACTGCAGCATCAGCTGCGTCTGTTTGAGCCGGGCCGATTCGCTCTGGTATTCCAGGGGACCCACCACCTGTGAAAGACGCATCGCCGCAATGGACACATTGGTGGTATCGCGCCCCAGGTTCATGCCGCCGGTCATCTCGCTGAGCGTGCGGGCCTGCGTTAGCGCCTGCAAATTTCCGGCGTGAATAAAACCCGTGATAGCCACCCCGCTCACCATCAATGTCACCGCGACCACCAGCAGATTAAACATCAGCAAGCGTCCGCGCACGCTGGTCAATATCGGGCGAAAGGAAAGCAGGGGCATTGTCATTACACTCCGCAGCGGGCCGGATACCAGTATAAACAGCCCGTCCCCCGACATTATGTCAAACATGAACAGGCGCTGACATCTTGCATTTATCTGCCGCTGCTTTACTGCCGCTATTCCCGATAACTGTCAGGAGTCAACAGGATGAGAACCGCGCCCATTCTCGAAATGCGTGACATCGGTAAACGCTTCGGCCAGTTCCATGCCCTCAAATCGGTCAACCTCACGGTCTATCTGGGTGAAATCCATGCATTGATGGGAGAAAACGGCGCGGGGAAAAGCACCCTGATGAAAATCCTGGCCGGCGCCTACGCCGCCAGCAGCGGCGAAATTATTATCGACGGCCTACCCAGGACCATCAAGGGGCCGAAAGATGCGCTGGCGGCGGGTATTACCCTTATCTATCAGGAACTGAATCTCGCCCCTAACCTGACGGTGGCGGAAAATATCTTCCTGGGCAGCGAGCTGCAGCGTGGCGGCCTGGTACAGCGCGGCAGAATGGCGCGGGAGGCTCAGCAGGTCATCGACCGCCTCGGTACGCGCTTTCGCGCCACCGATCGCGTGATGTCGCTGACCATCGCCGAGCAGCAGCAGGTGGAGATAGCGCGCGCCTTGCATCGCAACAGCCGTATCCTGGTGATGGACGAACCGACGGCGGCCCTCTCTTCCCGGGAAACGGTGCGGTTGTTCGAACTGATTAAACGGCTGCGCCAGGAAGGCATGGCGATCATTTACATTACTCACCGCATGGCCGAAGTGTATGAGCTTTCCGATCGGGTCAGCGTATTACGCGATGGGCAATATGTCGGCGGCCTGACGCGGGATACCCTGTCCGCCGGCGAGCTGGTGCGCATGATGGTCGGCCGGCCGCTGAGGGATTTGTTCAACAAAAATACGCAGGTGGCCATCGGGGATACTCGCCTGGAGCTGGACGGGCTGACGGACGGCCGGAAAATCAAGCCGGCCTGCCTGACGGTACGTTCCGGTGAAATCGTCTCGTTATCAGGGCTGGTGGGCGCCGGACGTTCCGAGCTGGCGCAGCTGATTTTCGGCGTGCGTAAACCCACCGGCGGCACGGTGCGGGTTGACGGCAAGTCGGTCACCATCCATTCGCCCCACGACGCCATTGCCCTTGGCATCGGTTTTCTGGCCGAGAACCGCAAGGAACAGGGGCTGTTCATGGATATGGCGGTCCAGGAAAACATCGTGATGGCGACGCTGACGCGCGACAGTTTTTACGGCCTGCTCAACCGGCTTAAAGCCCGGACCATCGCATCCGAGGCTATCCGCACGCTCAATATCCGCGTTCCCCATGCGCTGGTGCGGGCTGGCGGATTGTCCGGGGGCAATCAGCAAAAGCTGCTGGTATCGCGCTGGCTCGCCATCAAGCCGCGCATTTTGATCCTCGACGAACCGACGCGCGGCGTGGATGTGGGCGCCAAAAGCGAAATCTACCGCATGATGGGTCAACTGGCGCAGCAAGGCGTCGCTATCCTCATGATTTCCAGTGAATTACCGGAAGTGGTCGGCATGAGCGATCGTGTGTATGTGATGTGCGAAGGTCAACTGGTGGGTGAGCTTGGCCGCGAAGATATTTCGCAGGAAAAGATTATGATGCTGGCCACCGGCACCGTCCCGCAACAGGCGTCAGCATAAGGAGCCGCCATGTCCACGAATAGCCCATTACCCGAAGCCAAATCCAGCTCCATTAAACGGGCGCTGTTGAGCGACCTGATGCAAACCGTGGGCATTTTGCCGATTCTGCTGCTGATCATTGCCGTTTTCGGCTTTGCCGCGCCCAACTTTTTCACTGACAGCAACCTGCTGAACATTGCCCGCCAGGCGTCAATCAACATCGTGCTGGCGGCCGGGATGACCTTCGTCATTTTGACCGGCGGTATCGATCTCTCGGTGGGATCGATGCTCGGCGCCACGGCGGTGGTGGCGATGCTCGCTTCGCTGGACCCGGCGCTGGCTTATTTTTCCATACCCCTGGCGCTGATGGCCGGTCTATTGATGGGGCTGATAAACGGGGTGCTGGTGGCCTATTGCGGATTACCGCCGTTTATCGTCACGCTGGGCACCTACACCGCGCTGCGCGGCGCGGCTTACCTGCTGGCGGACGGCACTACGGTTATCAATTCCAGCATCAATTTTGAATGGATAGGCAACTCCTACCTGGGCATGGTGCCATGGCTCATCATCATTGCGCTGGCGGTGATTGCGGCGTGCTGGTTTATCCTGCGCCGCACCACGCTCGGCGTACATATCTACGCGGTGGGCGGCAATATGCTGGCGGCGCGTCTGACCGGCATCAAAGTGAGCTTCGTGCTGCTGTTCGTGTACGCCGCCAGCGGCCTGCTTTCCGGCCTCGGCGGGCTGATGAGCGCCTCGCGGCTCTACAGCGCCAACGGCAACCTCGGCATGGGCTATGAACTGGATGCCATCGCCGCGGTGATCCTGGGGGGCACCAGCTTCGTCGGCGGTATCGGTACGATCACCGGTACGCTGGTGGGCGCGCTGATCATAGCCACGCTGAATAACGGCATGACGCTCATGGGCCTTTCTTATTTTTGGCAATTGGTGGTCAGAGGGGCGGTGATCATCGTTGCAGTGCTGATTGACAAATACCGTACCCAAAATCACCAGGCATAACTGGCAATCACCGGAGAGATACTATGCGATTCAATCCTGTCCATACCGCGCTGTTGATGGCGGCAATCCTGAGCGCCGCTCCGTTGGCGCAAGGGAAAGAACTGAAATCCATCGGCGTGACGGTGGGGGACTTGTCTAACCCGTTCTTTGTACAAATCGCCAAAGGCGTGGAATTGAAAGCCCGCGAGCTGGCGGGGGACAAGGTTAACGTCACGCTGGAATCCAGCGGCTATGATCTTGGCCAGCAGGTGGGGCAGATTGATAATTTTATCGCTGCCAAAGTCGACATGATCGTGCTCAACGCGGCGGATTCCAAAGGAATCGGCCCGGCGGTGAAGCGCGCCAAAGCGGCCGGCATTGTGGTGGTGGCGGTGGACGTAGCGGCTGACGGCGCCGATGCCATTATTACTTCCGACAACATTCAGGCCGGCGTCATTGCGTGCAAATACATGACCGATCGCCTCAAGGATAAAGGCAATGTGGTGATCATCAATGGTCCCCCGGTTTCCGCCGTACAGAATCGGGTGGAAGGCTGTATCTCCGAATTGAAAAAACATCCCGATATCAAGCTGTTGTCCTCTAACCAGAATGCCAAGGGCAGCCGTGAAGGCGGTCTGGACGTGATGACGTCGCTGCTGGCGGCCAATCCGCATATCGACGGCGTGTTCGCCATCAACGACCCGACGGCCATCGGCGCCGATCTGGCCGCCAAGCAAGCCCAGCGCAGCGAGTTTTTTATCGTCGGCATCGATGGGTCGCCGGACGGTGAAGAAGCGCTCAAGCGTCCTAACTCATTGTTTGTCGCCACCCCGGCCCAGGATCCGCAGGTGATGGCCGCCAGGGCGGTGGAGATAGGCTACAACATTCTGCAAGGCAAGCCGGCTCCCCAGGGACCGGTGCTGATTCCGGTGTCGCTGATCGATCGTAACAATATCGGCAGCTACAAAGGCTGGACGGTGAAATAACCCTGAGGAAAACGACGGCGAACGGCTTTTAGCCTGACTGGAGGTAACGAATGGCACTGATCTCTCTTGCCGACGGGTTGGCCCATGCCCGGCAGCATGGCTATGCAATGGGTGCGTTCAATGTACTTGATACGCATTTCCTGCGGGCCATCTTCAATGCGGCGACGCGTACGCGCTCGCCTTTCATTATCAATATCGCCGAGGTGCATTTCAAATACATCGAACTGGAATCCCTGGTGGCCGCGATCAAGGCCGAAGCTGCCCGGCACGCCATCCCGGTGGTGCTCAATCTCGACCACGGGCTGCATTTCGATGCGGTAATGCAGGCTCTGCGGCAGGGTTTTACCTCGGTGATGTTTGATGGCTCGAGTCTGGACTATGAAGAGAATATCCGCCAAACGTCAGAAGTCACGCGGATGTGCCACGCTGTGGGGGTATCAGTGGAAGCGGAACTTGGCGCGGTGGGCGGCGACGAAGGCGGGGCGTTATATGGCGAGGCGGACAGCAGCAAATTTACCGATCCGGCGCGGGCCCGGGAGTTTGTAGCGCGTACCGGCATCGATGCCCTGGCGGTGGCCATCGGCAACGCCCACGGCGCCTATAAAGGCGAACCGAAGCTGGATTTCCAACGGCTGGCCGCCATTGGCCGGCAGACGGGCCTGCCGATGGTATTGCACGGCGGTTCCGGCATCAGCGATGCGGATTTCAAACAGGCCATCAGTCTGGGCATCCACAAAATCAATTTTTACACCGGTATGTCTCAGGCGGCGCTGGCGGCCATTACGGAGCGTATGGCCGATCGCCGGGCGATTTACGATGAGTACGCCGAATTACTGATGGCGGTGGAGGAAGGGATAGCCGGGGTGGTGGCCGGGCAAATGCAGGTCTTCGGCAGCGCCGGACAGGGGTAAAGGGGGCAAAATGACGCAGCGCAGCGGTATTCTGGCCGCGGGCAATATGCTGGTGGACCACGTACATTGCATTGATCAATGGCCGCAGCCGGGCTGGCTGGTGGAAATCGTCTCCAGTGAAAAGGCCACCGGCGGCGCGCCGCTCAATGTCTTGCTGACCCTGGCCAAAATGCAGACCGGCTTGCCGCTGGCGGCGGCTGGCCTGCTGGGGGAGGACAGCGATGGGGATTACATCTGCCGCAACCTGGATGATTTTCACGTCGACCGCACGGCGGTACGCCGCAGCGCGCTGGCCGGCACGTCCATGTCGCTGGTGATGACGCAGAAGAGCGGCCAGCGTACCTTTTTCCATGCCCCCGGGGCCAATCGCCTGCTGGATCTGGATGCGTTTGAAACCCTGCAAACGACACACCGGATTTTCCATCTCGGGTATTTGCTGCTGCTCGACCGCCTCGATAGCCCGGACCCGGCCTTCGGCACGCGCAGCGCCCGCCTGCTGGCGCAGATGCGGCAACGGGGTTACCACACCTCCCTTGACCTGGTTTCGCGGCAGGGGGATCCCCGTTTCCAGACGCGGGTATTGCCCGCGCTGCGCTGGCTGGACTATCTGGTAATAAACGAGCTGGAAGCCGGCGAATTTACCGGTCTGGCGCTGCGCGACGCCGGCGGATGCCTGGATGCGGGGAAGCTGACCGGCGCCGCGTATCTATTGCACCGGCTCGGCGTGCGGCGAAGGGTCGTTATTCATGCGCCGGAAGGCGCTTACGGGCTGGATGAGAGCGGTGAAGGACTGTGGCTGCCGTCGTGGCCGCTGGCGGCCCGTGACATTGTCGGTTCCGTAGGGGCGGGGGATGCGTTTTGCGCGGGAGTGCTGTACGCCAGCCATGAAAACTGGTCGCTGGCGGAAACGCTGGAACTGGCCCATGCCTGCGCCCGCTTCAATCTGCTGTGCGCCAATGCCATTGACGGCGCCCGGCCTTTGACCGAGGTGAAGGCCTTTATCGAACGGGCGCGTTCAGGCGATATTCCTGGCGCCGGGAGCGGCGGCGAGCGCGGACTCCGGCCGGATGACGTCCGCTGAAAAGACATAGCCCAATCCGCGAATGGTGCGGATCAACGAGGGCTGGTGCCGATTTACTTCGATTTTGCGCCGCAGCCGCATGATCAATACATCAACGGTACGATCGAAAACGTCCAGCATTTCGCTGTGGGTCAATTCAAGCAACTGATCGCGGGTGAGTACTTTACGCGCATGGGTAACCAGCGCCAGTAACAAGATGTATTCACCCCTGGTCAGATCAACCGGATAGTTTTGCGGGTTGAATAAAATACAGCGATCGCTGTCGAGCCGCCAGCCATTGAACTGCCAGCTATTGTCATTATCGCTGCCGGACTCTGTGGCCAGCGCATCGCTGCGGCGCAACACCGCTTTTACCCGCGCGATCATCACCCGGGGATTAAACGGCTTGACGATGTAATCATCGGCGCCCATCTCCAGCCCGACGATAATATCGGCCTCGGATCCCAGGCCGGTCAGCATCACCACCGGTAGGTGCGGTCTGGCCTGCTGGATCTGTTTCAATACCTGCAAGCCATTGATATCCGGAAGCATCAGATCCAACAGGACCAGCGAGACATCCGGTAGTTCATCCAGCACCGTCATTACCGGCTGGCCAAGATGACAGATATGGGTAGTAAAGACATGCTCGCTGAGCGCGTCTTTCAACAGTTCGCAGATGGCAGTGTCATCGTCCACGACGAGAATACTGGGTTTCATGTACTGTCCTCGCGTGTTATGAGCAGGTAAAGAAGTTTAACGTAAAACAAATGGTCGGCGTCGATATTAAGACGGATGTGTGATGCAAAATGCAAAATGATTGCTTAGACTGTGGGGTGCCTTATGGCTGCATCCCGACTTGAAAAAGTCACGCTGGAGAGCGTTGCGGCTCGATTAAATGTGAGCAGAATCACTGTCTCCAGAGCTTTCACGCATCCGGAAAAAGTCCATCCCGACACGTTGAAACGCGTCCTGGCCGCGGCTGAAAGCATGGGTTACATCGTCAATGCCGCGGCCCGGATCCTGCGGGCCAACGCCAGCAAAACCATCGGGATCGTCAATCCCGACATGAGCCATCCTTTCTTTGGGCAACTGGCCAGGGAAATGACGCTGGAGGCGCACAAGGCAGGATATGATACCCTGATTTACGATTCCTTTGAGTCGCAGGAAATAGAAAACCGTATCATTGACAAGCTCATCGGCTACGGCGTCGATGCTATCATTCTTTCCGTTATTTCTTCCGACAGGTCGTACCATCCCGCTTATTTAAAACGGCTGGAAACGCTGGACATCCCGGTGGTGTTGGTGGATCGGGATCTCAGTGCCAGGCACTGCAGCGGCGTGTATATCGATAACCTTGACTGCGGGCTCCAGGCCGGCCGTTACCTGCTGTCCAAACAGGTTAAACATGTGGTGGTGGTCTCCGGACCAAAAGACTCAAACGTATCGCGGGATCGCATCATCGGAATCAGCGCGGCATTACAGGGAGGCATTGAGCGCCTAGACATATTGCATGCCGACTTTTACATGATGCCGGCTTATCGGGCCGCCAGCCGGTATATTGAAAGCTGCCCTTTGCCGGACTATTTTGTCGGTACCAATAGCCAGATTTCCCTGGGCATCATAAAATCCTGTATTGACCATAAACTCACACCGCAAAAAGACGTCTCGCTGCTCAGTATTGACGAAATACCCGATGCAGATATTTATGGGTTCAGTTTCCCGTGCATCGCCCATAATACCCATGAAATTGCCTATCAGGCGCTGAATCTGGCCATCAGAAGGGCCACTGATGCGGGTGTTAAGCCCAGCAAAGTGATCATTCGCGGTAAATTGATGTGACCCGGTGCTAGGGCCGGCATCAGTTATTCTGATAGATGTCTTTATACAAGCGGCTTTCAAATCGCACCAGCGGAATGCGGCGATCTTTTTGATCCTGCGGCGGCACCGCATAACCCGAAAGATATTGCACAAACGCCATCCGCTGACCGCTGGCGGTGGTGATAAAACCCGCCAGGTTATAGACGCCCTGCAAGGAGCCGGTTTTTGCCGAGACCTTGCCGTCCACGCCCGCCTCATGCAAGCCGGCGCGATACATCAGCGTTCCGTCATAGCCCGCCAGCGGCAGCATAGAGATGAAATCCAGCGTTTGATCGTGCTGGCCGATGTATTGCAGCACCTGCATCATGGTCGCCGGCGAGAGCAGGTCGTGGCGGGATAATCCCGAACCGTCCACCTGGATGGTATTGCCCAAATCGATGCCGGCCTGCTGGCGCAGGATCTGCCGCACTGCGTCCGAACCGGCGCGCCAGGTGCCGGGCACTTTGAAGCGCTCGTGGCCGATGGTGCGAAAAACCGTGTCGGCTATCATGTTGTCGGATTTTTTCAGCATGATCCGCAGCAGATCGTGCAGCGGGGCGGAATAGGCCTGCGCCAGCACCGTACCGGCGGCTGTGGGATTGGTTTGGCGCCGGAGGGTGCCGCTGATGCTGATGTCGGCCTGCCGCAGTTCATCTTTCAGGATGGCGCCGGCATAACTGGCGCCGTCCTGGATGGCGAAGGCCAGCGGCAAAGGCTCCGCCCGCTGGGGCATGCAGCCGGTCAGGGTAAACCGGTTCAGTTCCCCCGGCACCACGTCAAGCTCGCAATATTGCGCATCGGGGGATCCCTTTTCCAGGGTACGCACCTGGCTGAACATCTGCACCGGGTAATAAGACGCCACGCGGATAAAGGCGGTATCGCCGGTTTTCTGGCCGCTGTAAAGTGAAACGGAAAAACAGTTCCGATCGACAATCGCCGCTCCCGGCGGGGCGCTGAAGCATTCGGTCAAATCATTCCACGGCCAGCCGGGGGCTTTGTCATGGCTGGCGAAAACCGACGTATCGATGATCAGATCCCCCGATATCTGCCGAATACCCTGCTTGCGCAGTCCGGCAACCATATTGCGCAGCTGCTGGCGGGTCAGGGTAGGGTCGCCGCCGAAGCGGGCCACCAGATTGCCATGCAAAACCCCGTTTGTGACCGGGCCGTAACTTTCCAGGGTGGTGGTGAAACGATAATCAGGGCCTAACTGCAATAACGCCGCCAGAGCGGTAATCACTTTTTGCGTACTGGCGGGCAGCGCCATTTGCTGGCTGTGAAAGTCGATGGCGGGGGCGGTTGCGCCGATTTTTTGCACAATCAACGCCAAATTCGCGCCATCGGGTAATGATTCCATGTAATTTTCAACCGGCGTCGCCTGTGCACAGAGCATGAAAACGCTGGTGAGTCCTATAAGCAAACGTGAAAAACGCATAATTTTCGGCAAAGGCAATGTAACGTGCTGCCATACTACGGTGCAAACAGGGTTAAAGTAAACGATGACCCATGAGGAACTCTGGGTTAAAATACGTATCAAAATGCAAATTGCCCCGGCCTGGAATTTTTCCTCAGGTCAGGATTTTTTTGCTTTCCGCTTAGGTAGTGGCGTAAACCATAGCGCCGTGACTACTGTAAGTCATGCCGAGAATACGGCATGTCTTGAAGGTGGGAAGCTTAGCAGGATGAATTTCAGAGGTATTGCCATGACTCCAGTTCCTATGACCTTGCGTGGTGCTGAAAAATTACGGGAAGAGCTTGAATTGTTGAAAAGCGTTCGTCGCCCGGAAATCATCAGAGCCATCGCCGATGCCCGTGAACACGGCGATTTGAAAGAAAATGCGGAATACCACGCCGCACGTGAGCAACAAGGGTTTTGCGAAGGACGTATCCAGGAAATCGAGGCGAAATTATCCAATGCCCAGATTATCGACGTCACCAAAATGTCGGCTAACGGCCGGGTAATATTCGGCAGCACGGTGAGTATTCTGAACCTGGAAAACGAAGAAGAGCTGACCTACCGTATCGTCGGCGACGACGAAGCGGATTTCAAACATAATCTTATTTCCATCAATTCACCGATGGCCCGCGGCCTGGTGGGAAAGGAAGAGGGCGACGTTGCGCTTATCCGGACGCCCGGCGGCGATGTGGAATATGAAATCCAGAAGGTTGAATATCTGTAAGGGCAATTGCGCTCGCAGATATGACAGGTAAGAAGAATTGTAAAGAAAGGAAAAAGGCCGTAAGCGGCCTTTTCCTGCATTAAAGAGCATGGCACCTTTGCAGATGCGGCAATAGGGTCAGCGCGGTAAAGTGATTTTTCGCTCCTTGGCCGGACGGTAGAGTACCAGGATGCTGCCGATAATCTGAACGCAGACGGCACCGGTCTCGCGCACGATGGCATCGGCGATGAGCTTTTTGGTGTCGCGTTCTTCGGCGGCGATTTTGATTTTTATCAGCTCATGATGCTCAATGGCTTGCTCGATTTCCGCCAGAACGCCTTCCGTCAGGCCGTTATTTCCCAGCATGACGACGGGTTTGAGCAGATGCGCCAGACCTTTCAGGTGCTGTTTTTGCTTGTTGTTCAGATTCATTTGTCTTTTTTGCTTACGTTGGGATTGAAAACGGCACATTCTACCGCCATCTCATGATTATCACCAAATCGGTCGTGATTGTATCCGGCGCAAGAGTGCCTCATTCCTTCACCAATGCCCCACTTTCAGGATAGTTGGATAATAAAATGACCACCAAAAAGCGTTCCGGCAGCTCAAGTCGGTGGCTACAGGAACACTTTAGCGATAAATATGTACTTGAGGCACAAAAAAAAGGACTGCGTTCCCGTGCCTGGTTTAAACTTGAAGAAATACAGCAGGGCGACCGGCTTTTCAAACAGGACATGGCCGTGGTGGATTTAGGCGCCGCGCCCGGCGGCTGGTCGCAATATGTCGCCACGCAAATTGGTAAAAAAGGGCGTATCATCGCCTGTGATATTCTCCCCATGGATCCGATTGTGGGCGTTGATTTTCTGCAGGGCGACTTTCGCGATCCTCTGGTATTAAAAGCGTTGCTGGAGAGAGTAGGCGAAGGAAAAATTCAGGTGGTCATGTCCGACATGGCGCCGAATATGAGCGGTACCCCGGCTGTCGATATTCCCAAAGCCATGTATTTAGCGGAATTGGCATTGGAGATGGGTCGGGATGTGCTGGCACCAGGCGGCAGTTTTCTGGTTAAAGTCTTTCAGGGAGAAGGTTTTGATGAATACCTGCGGGAAATTCGCTCCCTATTTACGAAGGTAAAGATTCGTAAGCCAGACGCTTCCCGCGCACGTTCGCGAGAAGTGTACATTGTGGCGACAGGGCGCAAAGTATAGTACCCTACGCTAATTGTTAACACCGTTGTAATATGAGGTTAATCCCTTGAGTGACATGGCGAAAAACCTGATTCTCTGGTTGGTCATCGCGGTAGTGCTGATGTCTGTATTTCAGAGCTTCGGGCCCAGCGAGTCCAATGGCCGTAAGGTGGATTACACTACCTTTATGTCTGAATTGAATCAGGATCAGATTAGGGAAGCGCGTATTAACGGGCGTGAGATTACCGTTACCAGGAAAGACAGTAACCGTTACACCACGTATATCCCGGTCAATGACCCGCGGTTATTGGATTCCCTGCTGACCAAGAATGTTAAAGTTGTCGGTGAGCCGCCGGAAGAACCGAGCCTGCTGGCCTCTATATTCATTTCCTGGTTCCCGATGCTGTTGCTGATTGGCGTCTGGATCTTCTTCATGCGGCAAATGCAGGGCGGCGGCGGCAAGGGGGCGATGTCCTTCGGCAAAAGCAAGGCCCGGATGCTCACTGAGGATCAGATCAAAACAACCTTTGCCGACGTGGCGGGCTGTGACGAAGCAAAAGAAGAAGTCAGCGAACTGGTGGATTATCTCCGCGAGCCGAGCCGCTTCCAGAAGCTGGGTGGGAAAATTCCGAAAGGCGTGCTGATGGTGGGCCCGCCGGGGACAGGTAAAACCCTGCTGGCGAAAGCCATCGCCGGTGAAGCGAAAGTGCCGTTCTTCACCATCTCCGGTTCGGATTTCGTGGAAATGTTCGTCGGCGTCGGCGCATCCCGTGTGCGCGATATGTTCGAACAGGCCAAGAAGGCCGCTCCCTGCATCATCTTCATCGATGAAATCGATGCGGTGGGTCGCCAGCGCGGCGCCGGCCTCGGCGGCGGTCATGACGAACGTGAACAAACGCTGAACCAGATGCTGGTGGAAATGGACGGCTTCGAAGGCAACGAAGGCATTATCGTGATTGCCGCCACCAACCGTCCCGACGTGCTGGACCCGGCTTTGCTGCGCCCCGGACGTTTTGACCGCCAGGTGGTGGTGGGTTTGCCGGATGTCCGCGGCCGTGAACAGATTCTGAAAGTGCATATGCGCCGCGTGCCGTTATCCACGGATATGGATCCTTCCGTGATTGCGCGCGGTACTCCGGGTTTCTCCGGCGCCGATTTGGCCAACCTGGTGAATGAAGCCGCGTTGTTCGCCGCCCGCGGCAGCAAGCGCGTGGTGTCCATGGTGGAGTTTGAAAAAGCCAAGGACAAAATCATGATGGGCGCTGAACGCCGTTCCATGGTGATGACGGAAGCGCAGAAGGAGTCCACCGCCTATCATGAAGCGGGCCACGCCATTATCGGCCGTCTGGTGCCCGAGCATGATCCGGTTCACAAAGTTACCATTATTCCGCGCGGACGCGCGCTGGGCGTCACGTTCTTCCTGCCGGAAGGAGATGCCATCAGCGCCAGCCGCCAGAAGCTTGAAAGCCAGATTTCCACCCTGTACGGCGGCCGTTTGGCGGAAGAAATCATTTACGGACCGCAGAAAGTCTCCACCGGCGCTTCCAATGATATCAAGGTGGCCACTTCCATTGCCCGTAACATGGTGACCCAATGGGGCTTCTCCGACAAGCTGGGACCCTTGCTGTACGCCGAAGAGGAGGGCGAAGTCTTCCTGGGCCGTTCGGTGGCGAAAGCCAAGCATATGTCCGACGAGACGGCGCGTATCATCGACCAGGAAGTGAAATCCCTGATTGAACGCAACTACACCCGCGCCCGTACGCTGCTGATGGAAAATATGGATATCCTGCATTCAATGAAAGATGCACTGATGAAGTATGAAACCATCGACGCGCCGCAAATCGATGATTTAATGGGACGCAAAACCGTCCGTCCGCCCGCCGGATGGGACGATTCGCCGAGCAACCACTCCTCCGATAACGGCGGCACGCCTAAAGCGCCGACGCCGGTGGATCAGCCCAATACGCCGACGGGCAATACCATGTCCGAACAGTTCGGCAATAACCGGGCGTAACAACCGGTCCCGGCTGCGCACGTTGCCAATCCCTAGAAGCCCCGGCCTAATCGCTGGGGCTTTTTTATTGATGCGACAATCAGACGGGGCCGGCGGGCTTTTTGCCCGGACAGTGATAAGATATGCCGCTATCATAGGTTTCCAAATGGAGGGATCCCACTATGCAACTCATGGTTAATCAGCGCACGCTCGATCTCGGCACGCCCCAGGTCATGGGTATACTTAACGTGACTCCGGACTCTTTCTCCGACGGCGGGCGCTATACCCATCTTGATGCGGCGCTAAAGCATGCCCAGGAGATGATCGAGGCCGGCGCTACGCTTATCGATATCGGCGGCGAATCCACCCGCCCCGGCGCTGCGGCGGTCAGCGCCGAGGAAGAAGCCGAGCGGGTGTTGCCGGTGGTGGAAGCGCTGGCGCGGCGCTTTGAGGTATTTATCTCGGTGGATACCTCCCGGGCCCTGGTGATGCGGGAGAGCGCGGCGGCGGGGGCGCACATGATTAACGATATCCGCGCCCTGGGCGAAACCGGCGCCATGGAGGCGGCCCGGGACAGCGGCTTGCCCATCTGTCTGATGCATATGCAGGGGGAGCCGCGTACCATGCAGCAGGCGCCTTATTATGAAGATGTGCTGGAGGACGTGAAGCGTTTTTTTGTCCGGCGCATCGCCGAGTGCCAGATGGCGGGCATTGAAAAAAATCGCCTGATCCTCGACCCCGGCTTCGGTTTTGGCAAGAATTCAGCGCATAATTACCGACTTCTGGCCCGGCTGGCTGATTTTAGCCAATTCGGGTTGCCGATACTGGTGGGAATGTCCCGCAAATCCATGGTAGGGCAGCTGACCGGGGCTCCTGCCGGGCAGCGCGTCATCGGCAGCGTGGCCTGTGCGGTCATCGCCGCCATGCAGGGTGCCCGTATTATCCGCGTCCATGATGTCAAAGAAACCATTGAGGCGATGCTTATCGTCAAAGCGACTCTTTCAGCGAAGGAATCACTATTTGTATGAGTAATCATAAATACTTCGGAACGGACGGTATTCGCGGCAAGGTAGGGGACAGTCCCATCACACCGGATTTCGTATTAAAACTGGGCTGGGCCGCCGGCAAGGTACTGGCTCGCCACGGATCGCGCAAGATTATCATCGGCAAGGATACGCGAATCTCCGGTTACATGCTGGAATCCGCCCTGGAGGCCGGTCTGGCGGCGGCGGGTCTATCCGCCGCGTTTACCGGACCGATGCCGACCCCCGCCATCGCTTATCTGACGCGCACGTTCCGGGCCGAGGCGGGGATCGTGATTTCCGCTTCCCACAATCCCTTTTATGATAACGGCATCAAGTTTTTCTCCATAGACGGCACGAAGTTACCCGATGAGGTGGAAGAAGCCATCGAAGCGGAGCTGGAAAAGAACCTGACCTGCGTGGAGTCCGCCGAACTGGGTAAAGCCAGCCGCATCGTCGATGCGGCCGGCCGCTATATTGAATTTTGCAAAGGTACCTTCCCCAGCAACAGCAGCCTGCGAGGCCTGAAAATCGTGGTGGATTGCGCCAACGGCGCTACCTATCACATCGCCCCCAGCGTACTGCGGGAGCTGGGGGCCGATGTCACGGCCATCGGCTGCCAGCCGGACGGGATGAATATCAACCAGGAGTGCGGCGCCACCGATGTGCGGTTATTGCAACGGCGTGTACTAGACGAAAAAGCCGATCTGGGTATCGCCTATGACGGCGACGGCGATCGGGTGATCATGATTGATCATCTCGGCAATAAGGTGGATGGGGATCAGATCCTCTATATCATCGCACGGGAGAAGCTGCGACAGGGCCAGCTGAGCGGCGGCGTGGTGGGCACCCTGATGAGCAATATGGGGCTGGAACTGGCCCTTAGGCAACTGGGCATTCCGTTTGTGCGGGCGAAAGTGGGCGACCGCTATGTACTGGAAAAATTACAGGAAAAGGGCTGGCGCATCGGGGCGGAAAATTCCGGCCATGTCATCCTGCTGGATAAAACCACCACCGGCGACGGTATTATCGCCGGTCTGCAGGTATTGTCCGCCATGGTGGGGAATCATATGAACCTGCACGACCTCTGCAGCGGCATGCGCCTGCTGCCGCAAATACTGGTGAACGTGCGTTTTGACGGCAGTAATGATCCGCTGGAATCGACGCTGGTGAAACAGGCCTTGGCGGAAGTGGAAAGCGCGCTGGCCGGAAAGGGCCGGGTATTGCTGCGTAAATCCGGCACCGAGCCGCTGATCCGGGTCATGGTGGAAGGCGAAGATGACGAACAGGTCAAACGATTGGCTCATCTGATAGCCGATGCGGTGAAAGCCGCCGGTTGAGGAGAGGGGGCATGGCATGCCGGCGCCTCCAGGCGTTGGCTGTTGCCGCCGTGACGTTTTTTTCCGCAATCAGTTCGTTAGCCGCAATTTACCCTTGCGTGCGCACCTTGCTTTCGTTAGTATTCACACCCGCTTCAGTCGGAGTTTATAATCGCCGAACCGGGGCAGTCGTTTAATGTGCGGTCAAACCCGCAAGGACACAAAAGATTATGTATGAAGCTCTGTTAGTCATATTCCTGTTGGTAGCTGTCGGGCTGGTTGCGCTGATCATGCTGCAGCAAGGTAAGGGTGCTGATATGGGGGCCTCGTTCGGCGCAGGCGCTTCCGCGACCCTGTTCGGATCCAGCGGTTCCGGTAACTTCATGACCCGTGTGACGGCGGTGCTGGCGACATTGTTTTTTATTCTGAGCCTGGTGTTGGGCAATTTGAACGGCAGTCATACCAAGAAAGGCAGCGAGTGGGATAATCTGAGCCAGCCCGTGCAATCGGAAAAAGCACCTGTCCAGGCGCCGGCTAAATCGAATAACGATATCCCGCAATAATCCGTGACGTTCTATCCGCTGTGATAGACGTGATGGAAGTACGCCGGTGTTTTGTCAATGCATAATATCCGGTGTAACCTCAGCCCGCTAGAATCTGCCCGGTATTAGCTGGGTATGCAAAATGGGTTGTGCAGGCAGTAAGCGAATTATCAGTGCCGAGGTGGTGAAATTGGTAGACACGCTACCTTGAGGTGGTAGTGCCCGATTGGGCTTACGGGTTCAAGTCCCGTCCTCGGTACCAATATCGTTTAGTCAGGTTGTTTTCCATTAGGATTTGTTATTACTGATGCGCGTCGGGTAACTCCATATAGAGTGAGTCAGCGCTTTCAGGCCTTTCTGCTTTATCCACATAACCGTATATATTATTTCCCCGCCACAATCCTCAGGAACGCGACTTGCTGGTGAGGTATTCCTGCCGGCAGATAGCTGCGTAAGCGAAATATACAATTTTAAATAATTCCTCCATGCGATAGTGGCGTTATTGAATTCCACATTAATAATCCTTTGAGAATGATGCGTGATTGGCCAGGTAAAGCACCTTGGTTTGGAGCATGCTGAAATTCACCTATTCTGGAGAGATAACTATGAATTTGTTCCCGGCGTTCTTATCTAGGGTCAATGAAGCACCGAAACATAAAAATGCAGAGATCGACAATCAGGGTGAAAAAGACACCAAACCTGTGAGCGCCTCTGCGGCGAGAATGGTCGAAAAATTACGGTCGGCTGGCAATACGGCATTAAGGCCGCTTTTTATGGTGAAAACATTCGTTGTTGCTTTCGCCAAAAGTTTCATGGCTTTCCAGGCAAAGCTTAAATTTCCCGGCAAAACAACGTCCATGCCTGTGAAGGGGAAGGTGCCCTCCGACGATCCGCTTTTAGATATGTTGAAGGATCCGAACACCTATAAAGTCACTCCCAAGGGGGTTTTAAGCTGTCTCACTAACGATGGTAAATCGGATCTAACCGATGACAATGCCAAAGCGGTGAGGGACTTTCTGGCCGCCAATCCCGACTCTGACCTATTTTCGTCCGCTAATATCCGCATTGTAAACAATGGTTCCTCAGACGGCAAAACAATACCCACTAGCTATAAGATGATATTCGCCCAACCACTGCCCGTTTCCGCCGATAGGACTATTTCAGCATTCTTTATAGATGGACGTGAGGGTACGAACGGTGAATTCAGAGGGGCTCATGCCGACAGGGTTATTATGGGCAAGGACATTGGCGACAAGCAATGGACTTTCAAGAGTTTGGCGGAATTGTGCACCAAATTGACCGCGAGCCCGGCGCTTAACTATAAGTCAAAACAAGCAGCTCATTTTTTGGTCAAAACACTGAATGAATTGGGACCAGAGCAGGCGGTGTCATATTGCAAAAAAATTCCCCAATGGGCGCTTGACCTGGTTGAGTACGATCCCGCTACAGCGGAGTATTTTTCCAAATACGCCCCCGACCAATCCACCAAGCCTACTCATCCGGTAGACGCAGGAAACCCTGCCACTGATGCCGCGCCGGTCGCCGCTCCCTGGACAGTGGCCAAGGCACCGGTTAAGGTTCCCGCCGGGAACGCAGGAACCTCGGACGGACGGAAAGTTCGTGACTTAATTAAAATGTTTGAAAATAATTTAGTCGCCACCGAACCGCAAAAAAAACGATGAGCATTCACTGCTTGCCCTGGTTTTAGACTTATGGAATACTCGGCACCCTCGCACGAATGCCGGGCAGGTTCAAGGGCAGGCGTATCTGTAACGGCCCTCCGCTCCGTGAACGAGAATAGCGTTTGTGGCGTAAAACTTCTTTTCGGCACAGTGGGTTAAACGGATGTTTCTCATTTTATCTCTGTTCCTAACATAATGATAACTTGCTTTTTGGCGGTTATCAGCGTAATATTCGCAACGATTTCAGACGCGGGGTGGAGCAGCCTGGTAGCTCGTCGGGCTCATAACCCGAAGGTCGTCGGTTCAAATCCGGCCCCCGCAACCACTTTCCCTCAGAGTTCTTTTTCAAATATACTGCTTAAGCGTTATACTGATCTTATGGCAGCGGCGTTTGAAAAAAGATTCTATGGAATGTTGTAAAGCCGCTTGCGGCTTACAGGGTCCCAGTCGCAAAAAGCCCCGAATTTTCGGGGTTTTTTGTTATTAAATGCTAGAACTACTGGGCTTTTTAGCCCTTTTTTTATGTCTTGGGGGTGGGCTTGGCCACATTAGAACAAAAATTGACGGAGATGATCAGCGCACCGGTGGAAGCCTTGGGCTATGAGCTTGTGGGCATAGAGTTTATCCGGGGCCGCCAGTCGACATTACGTATCTATATTGATAGCGACAAGGGTATCACTGTCGATGATTGTGCTGATGTCAGCCACCAGGTCAGCGCGGTACTGGATGTCGAAGATCCTATTTCAGTGGCTTACAGCCTTGAGGTCTCTTCGCCTGGGCTCGATCGTCCGTTATTCGCCGCCAAACACTATATGCAGTTTATCGGTGAAGAAGTCAGCGTCGTATTGCGTATTGCGATGCAGAATCGTCGCAAGTGGCAGGGAATCATTAAAACGGTTGACGGCGAAATGATCACGGTGACGGTGGAAGGAAAAGATGAAGTGTTCGCTTTAAGCAACATCCAGAAAGCGAACCTGGTACCCCACTTTTAACGTTTTAATGAGGCAACTAGGATGAATAAAGAAATTCTGGCTGTTGTTGAAGCAGTTTCCAACGAGAAAGCGGTTCCTCGTGAAAAAATTTTTGAAGCGTTGGAAACCGCGCTGGCGACGGCAACAAAGAAAAAATACGAGCAAGAAATCGAGGTTCGTGTCAATATCGATCGTAAAACCGGCGATTTCGAGACCTTCCGTCGTTGGGTCATTGTCGACGAAGTCACGCAGCCGACCCGTGAAATCACCCTTGACGCCGCCCAGTTTGAAGATCCAAGCGCTTCCCTTGGCGGCTACGTTGAAGATGAGATCGAGTCCGTGGTCTTCGACCGCATCACCACCCAGACCGCAAAGCAGGTCATCGTCCAGAAAGTACGCGAGGCCGAACGCGCGATGGTGGTGGATCAATTCCGCCAGCATGAAGGCGAGATAGTCACCGGCGTGGTAAAAAAAGTCAATCGCGACAACATCAGCCTTGATTTGGGCAGCAATGCCGAAGCGGTTATCGGCCGTGAGGACATGCTGCCGCGGGAAAACTTCCGCCCCGGCGATCGGATTCGCGGCGTGTTGTATTCCGTTCGCCCGGAAGCGCGCGGCGCCCAGCTGTTTGTCAGCCGTTCGCGTCCCGAGATGCTGGTCGAGCTTTTCCGCATCGAAGTGCCGGAAATCGGTGAAGAAGTGATAGAAATAAAGGCCGCTGCCCGCGATCCCGGGTCACGGGCCAAAATCGCTGTGAAAACCAATGATAAGCGTATTGATCCCGTGGGCGCCTGTGTCGGCATGCGCGGTGCGCGCGTGCAGGCGGTTTCCAGCGAATTGGGCGGTGAGCGTATCGATATTGTCCTGTGGGACGACAACCCGGCCCAGTTCGTGATTAACGCCATGGCGCCCGCTGACGTTGCCTCCATCGTTGTGGATGAAGACAAGCACACCATGGACATCGCGGTTGAGTCCGGTAACCTGGCGCAGGCTATCGGCCGCAACGGGCAGAACGTTCGTCTGGCGTCGCAGCTCAGCGGTTGGGAGCTGAATGTCATGACGGTGGAGGATCTGCAGGAAAAACATCAGGCTGAAGCCCACGCCGCCATTGATATTTTTACCAAGCATCTGGACATCGATGAAGAGTTCGCCACTGTGCTGGTGGAGGAGGGTTTCTCCTCATTGGAAGAACTCGCCTATGTCCCGATCAAGGAATTAATGGAAATCGAAGGGCTTGATGAAGACATGGTAGAAGCGCTGCGTGAACGGGCTAAAAATGCCCTGACCACGCTCGCCTTGGCGCAGGAAGAGACTCGCGGCGGGGGCAAGCCGGCTGAAGACCTGCTTAATTTGCCGGAGCTTGAGCGTGAGATGGCGTTCAAGCTGGCGGCGCGCGGTGTTTGTACGCTGGAAGATCTTGCCGAACAGGGTGTCGATGACCTGTCGGATATTGAAGGGCTGAGTACCGAAAAGGCCGGTGAGCTTATTATGGCCGCCCGTAATATCTGTTGGTTTGGCGACAACGCGTAATAAACTGTAGCAGGAAAGGAACAGCATGACAGATGTAACCGTAAAATCGCTCGCCGCAGAAATTCAGACTCCGGTCGATCGCCTGGTACAGCAGTTTGCTGATGCTGGTATCGATAAGACCGCGGCGGATTCTGTGACCCAGCATGAGAAACAAACATTATTGGCGTACCTGAACCGTGAGCGGGGCAGCGCGCCGAACAAGTTAACTTTGCAGCGTAAAACACGCAGCACCTTGAATATTCCCAGTACCGGCGGTAAAAGTAAGTCTGTGCAAATTGAAGTCCGCAAAAAACGTACCTATGTGCAACGCGATTCCCAGTCGGCTGAACAGGCTGAAGCGGAAGAGCTGGCAAAACGTGAAGCGGAAGAATTGGCCCTTCGTGAGGCTCAAGAGCGCGCTGCCAGTGAAGCCGCTGAGAAAGCCAAGCGTGAAGCCGAAGAAAAAGCAAAACGTGCGGCCGACGATAAAGCCAAACGTGAGGCCGCTGAGACAGCGAAGCGCGTGGCAGCGGAAAGTGAAAAATTGACCAACCAGCAGACCAATCATATGACCAAGTCACCACAGGCGGCCGAAAAAGCCCGCCGTGAAGCCGAGGCCGCTGAGCTTAGACGTAAAGCGGAAGAGGAAACGCGTCGCAAGGTTGAAGAAAGTGCCCGCCTCGCTATGGAAGAAGCCAAGCGTATGGCGGAAGCAAACGGCGGTACCTGGGTAGCCACGCCGGAGCCGGTGGAAGAAGACTCCAGTGATTATCACGTCACCACGTCCCATCACGCTCGTGAAGCGGAAGATGAAAACGATCGCAAGGTGGAAGGCGAACGCCGTGCCCGCACCCGTGGCGGCAAAGCCACCAAGCAGAAAAAAACCAGCCGTTTGTCTGAATCCAAGGCCGATCGCGAAGAGGCCCGGGCCGTTACCCGCGGCGGCAAAGGCAAGCGCAAACCGAGCACGCTGCAGCAAAGCTTCACCAAGCCTGCCCAGATAGTGAACCGCGATGTGGTGATCGGCGAAACCGTCACCGTGGCGGAGCTGGCCAATAAAATGGCGGTGAAGGGTTCACAGGTTATCAAGGCGATGATGAAGCTCGGCGCCATGGCGACCATCAACCAGGTGATTGACCAGGAAACCGCGCAGCTGGTGGCCGAAGAGATGGGCCACAAGGTGATTCTGCGTCGTGAAAACGAACTGGAAGAGATGGTGCTGAGCGACCGTGATATCGACGCGGTGGCTGAACCCCGTGCGCCGGTGGTGACCATCATGGGCCACGTCGACCATGGTAAAACCTCGCTGCTGGACTATATCCGCTCAACCAAGGTGGCGGCCGGCGAAGCCGGGGGCATTACCCAGCATATCGGCGCTTACCATGTTGAAACCGAGAACGGCATGATCACCTTCCTGGATACCCCGGGACATGCGGCGTTCACCGCCATGCGTGCCCGCGGCGCCCAGGCGACGGATATCGTGGTGCTGGTGGTGGCCGCCGATGACGGCGTGATGCCGCAGACCATCGAAGCCATTCAGCATGCCAAGGCCGCCAAGGTGCCGGTGGTGGTGGCGGTGAACAAGATCGATAAACCCGAAGCCGATCCGGACCGTGTCAAAAACGAATTGACCCAATACGGCGTGATCCCGGAAGAGTGGGGCGGCGAGAGCCAGTTCGTCAACGTCTCGGCGAAGTCAGGGGCCGGTATCGACGAACTGCTTGACGCCATCCTGCTGCAGGCGGAAGTCCTCGAGCTCAAGGCCATTCGTGTCGGTATGGCCAGCGGCGCGGTGATTGAATCCTTCCTGGATAAGGGCCGTGGGCCGGTCGCCACCGTGTTGGTGCGTGAAGGTACCCTTAACAAGGGCGATATCGTCCTGTGCGGCTTTGAATACGGCCGGGTTCGCGCCATGCGTGACGAATTGGGACGTGAGGTCTCTTCCGCCGGTCCGTCGATTCCGGTGGAAATCCTCGGCTTGTCCGGCGTGCCGGCTGCCGGTGATGAAGCCACCGTCGTGCGCGACGAAAAGAAAGCCCGTGAAGTGGCTTTGTATCGCCAGGGTAAATACCGCGAAGTGAAACTGGCGCGCCAGCAGAAATCCAAGCTGGAGAATATGTTCGCCAACATGACCGAAGGCGAAGTCTCCGAATTGAATATCGTGCTCAAGGCCGATGTCCAGGGTTCCACCGAAGCCATCAGCGATGCGCTTGAAGCGCTGTCCACCGCGGAAGTCAAGGTCAAGATCGTGGGCTCCGGCGTCGGCGGCATCACCGAAACCGATGCCACCCTGGCCGCGGCGTCCAATGCCATTATCCTGGGCTTTAACGTCCGCGCCGATGCGTCCGCCCGTAAGGTGATTGACGCGGAAAGCCTGGATTTGCGTTACTACTCGATTATTTATGAGCTGATTGACGAGGTCAAACAGGCCATGAGCGGGATGCTGGCGCCGGAATACCGCCAGGAAATCATCGGCCTGGCTGAAGTGCGCGATGTGTTCCGCTCGCCGAAATTCGGCGCCATCGCCGGCTGTATGGTGACGGAAGGCCTGGTCAAGCGTAACAACAAAATACGCGTTTTGCGTGATAACGTTGTTATCTATGAAGGCGAACTGGAATCCCTGCGCCGCTTCAAAGATGACGTTGCCGAAGTGCGCAACGGCATGGAATGCGGCATCGGCGTCAAGAACTACAACGACGTCCAGCCGGGCGATGTGATCGAAGTCTTCGAAACCATCGAGATCCAGCGCACCATCGAGTAAGAGTAACAGGGGAATAATGTCCCCTGAGCTTGTTGACAAGGTGCTTGGTCGGGACAGGATGCTAGATCGTAAACACGCCCCGTGCATCCATCCCTGGAGGCTCGATCCGCGCCTTCCATGGCGCGGACGGTTTACTCTTCTATCATCCTGTCCCGCCTTATTGACTCCGAGCAGGTTTGTCAGCGGTAAGAGGGGGCATTATGCCCCCTGTTTTGTCTGGAGAATTTAGAATGGCAAAAGAATACAGTCGCACCCAGCGCGTCTCGCAGGAGATGCAAAAAGAAATCGCCATCATCCTGCAACGCGAAATCAAAGACCCCCGTGTGGGCATGGCGACGGTTTCCGCTGTGGAAGTCTCGCGCGATCTGGCTTATGCCAAGGTATTTGTGACTTTCCTCAATGATAACGAGCCTCAGCAAATCAAAACGGGCATTAACGCCTTGCAGGACGCGTCCGGGTTTATCCGCAGTTTGCTGGGTAAAGCCATGCGCCTGCGGGTGGTGCCGGAACTGACGTTCGCCTATGACAATTCGCTGGTGGAAGGGATGAGAATGTCCAACCTGGTGAGCCAGGTGGTACAGCAGGATCGCGCCCGGCGCACCGAATCGGAACCGGACGAGGACAAGGAGGACTGATGGGGCGTCCCAGTCGTCGCGGCCGAGACATAAACGGTATCGTTCTGGTGGATAAGCCCATGGGGCTTTCCTCTAATGATCTGCTGCAAAAAGTGAAGCGCCTGTTCGCGGCCAACAAAGCCGGGCATACCGGCGCGCTGGATCCCCTGGCCACCGGGATGCTGCCCATCTGCCTGGGTGAAGCCACCAAGTTTTCCCAGCATTTGCTGGATGCGGACAAGCGCTATCGGGTGGTGGCCCGGCTGGGGCAGCGCACCGATACGTCGGATGCGGAAGGGGCGATTATCAGCGAGCGCCCGGTGGACCTGGGCCAGCAGCAGCTGGAGCAGGCCCTGCAGCGCTTTCGTGGGGAATCCATGCAGATTCCCTCCATGTATTCGGCGCTGAAACACCAGGGCCGGCCCCTGTACGAGTATGCGCGCCAGGGTATCGAAGTGGAGCGCGCCGCCCGGCCGATCCGGGTTTATGAGCTGAAGTTGGCGCACTGGGATCAACAGAGCCTCGAACTGGAAATCCATTGCTCGAAGGGCACCTATATCCGCACCATTATCGACGATCTCGGCGAAATGCTTGGCTGCGGCGCCCATGTTATCGAGCTGCGCCGTCTGGCGGTGGCTGATTATCCCACCGAGCGGATGGTGACGCTGGAGCAATTGCGCGCCCTCAGCGGCGAAGACCCGGCCGCCGCCGATACCCTGGCCACCCTTGATAAGCTGCTGCTGCCTATGGACAGCGCGGTGTCCGCCATGCCGGAAGTCAATCTTACCGCGGTGCTGGCCGGTTATGTCAGGCTGGGGCAAGCGGTATCGGTGTCGTCGGGAGATACGCCGCAAAACGCCATGGTCCGATTGACCGAAGGGCCGGAGCGCGCCTTTTTCGGCGTGGGGGAAATCACCGAGCCGGGCATGGTCGCGCCCCGCCGGCTGGTGGCGGAAGCCCGCGGCTGAATGAGTCTGCGCCTTGCTTCCGGCCGAGGCTAAGAGTAGAATAGCGCGGCTTATGAATGGGGTTGCTGAATTAGAGATCGGCGCCTGTGTGTATTTCACAATAATTTTGGAGTGTTATAATGTCTCTAAGTGTTGAAGCAAAAGCAAAAATCGTTACTGATTTCGGCCGTGATGCCAAAGATAGCGGTTCCACCGAGGTTCAGGTTGCTCTTTTAACCGCTCAAATCAGCCATTTGCAAGGCCATTTTGCGGAACATAAGAAAGATCACCATAGCCGTCGTGGTCTGCTGCGCATGGTTTCACAGCGTCGTAAGCTGCTTGACTACCTGAAAGGTAAAGATGTCGCACGTTATACCAGCCTGATCGAGCGTCTGGGTCTGCGTCGTTAAGCCAGACAGTTTTGGTAGAAAGGGGCCTTATGCGGCCCCTTTCTTCTAGGCAGCGATAACCGTTCAAGGTAATGTGTTGTTGCTGATGAAGATTCTTCAATTGCTGAGATTCGCGCGGCTAATGAGAGGCTTTATCCAGGGGGATAAGGATTGTCATTAGTCGCGAGGATGCAATAGGAAGATGGGTGGTACCCTAAATAATTCGAGTTGCTGGAAAGCCAACGCACCTGCAACTTGAGGTATGGCGGGTATTGTTATCGGCGAGCGAGACAGAGAAGCCCGCCCAGAAAAAGGATATCATTTTGCTAAATCCGATTGTACGCAAGTTTCAATATGGACAACATACGGTTACGCTTGAAACCGGAATGATGGCCCGCCAGGCCACTGCCGCCGTTATGGTCAGCATGGACGACACCGCCGTATTCGTTACCGTGGTGGGTGCTAAACATGCCAAACCGGGACAGGACTTTTTTCCGCTCACCGTTAACTACCAGGAACGCACTTATGCCGCCGGCCGTTTCCCGGGCGGCTTCTTCCGCCGCGAAGGCCGTCCCAGCGAAGGCGAAACCCTGATTTCCCGTTTGATAGACCGTCCCATCCGTCCGCTGTTTCCTGATGGATTCCTGAACGAAGTCCAGGTCATTGCCACCGTGGTTTCCGTTAATCCGCAGGTCAGCCCGGATATCGTGGCCATGATCGGCGCTTCCGCCGCATTGAGCCTGTCCGGCATCCCGTTCAACGGTCCCATCGGCGCCGCGCGGGTCGGATATATCAACAAGCAGTACGTATTGAATCCCACCACCGCCGAACTGGCTGGAAGCCAGCTGGACCTGGTGGTCGCCGGTACGGCGAATGCGGTTCTGATGGTGGAATCCGAAGCGCAGCTGCTGAGCGAAGACGAAATGCTGGGCGCCGTGGTCTTTGGCCATGAACAGCAGCAGGTCGTGATTGAAAACATCAAGGCCCTGGCGGCGGAAGCCGGCAAACCGAGATGGGATTGGCACGCGCCGGAAGTCAACGCCGATTTGCAGGCCCGGGTTGCCGAACTGGCCGAAGCCCGTCTGGGTGATGCTTACCGCATCACGGAAAAACAGGCGCGCTACGCCCAGGTTGACGCCATCAAGTCCGACGTTGCCGCGGCGCTGCTGGCTCAGGACCCTGCCCTTGACGACGGAGAAATTCAGGAACTGCTGGGCAGCCTGGAAAAAACCGTGGTCCGCAGCCGGGTGCTGCGCGGTGAACCGCGCATCGACGGCCGTGAAAAAGACATGATCCGCGGTCTTGATATCCGTACCGGCGTATTGCCGCGCACCCATGGTTCGGCACTGTTTACCCGTGGCGAAACCCAGGCGCTGGTAACCGCCACCCTGGGCACCGAGCGTGACGCGCAAAATATAGACGAATTGACCGGCGAGCGTACCGATCGTTTTCTGCTACACTATAACTTCCCTCCGTACTGCGTGGGTGAAACCGGCATGGTCGGTTCGCCGAAGCGCCGGGAAATCGGCCATGGCCGACTGGCTAAGCGCGGCGTGCTGGCCGTGATGCCGAAAGCCAATGAGTTCCCGTACACCGTGCGTGTGGTGTCGGAAATCACCGAATCCAACGGTTCTTCCTCCATGGCTTCCGTGTGCGGCGCTTCGCTGGCGCTGATGGATGCCGGCGTGCCGATCAAAGCGGCAGTGGCCGGGATCGCCATGGGACTGGTGAAAGAAGGGGATAGCTTTGTCGTGCTGTCGGACATCCTGGGTGATGAAGATCATCTTGGCGACATGGACTTTAAAGTGGCCGGTAGCCGCGAAGGCGTCACCGCGTTGCAGATGGATATCAAGATTGAAGGCATCACCCGCGAGATCATGCAGGTGGCGTTGAATCAGGCCAAAGGCGCCCGCCTGCATATCCTGGGCGTGATGGAACAGGCTATCAGTACGCCGCGCGGCGATATTTCTCAGTTCGCACCCCGTATTCATACCATCAAAATCAATCCGGACAAGATCAAGGATGTGATTGGCAAGGGTGGCTCGGTGATTCGCGCCCTGACGGAAGAAACCGGCACGACCATTGAAATCGAAGATGACGGCACGGTCAAAGTCGCTGCCACCGACGGTGAGAAAGCGCGCCATGCCATTCGCCGTATCGAAGAGATTACCGCTGAAATTGAAGTGGGCCGGGTCTATAATGGTAAAGTGACGCGTATTGTCGATTTTGGCGCCTTCGTGGCAATCGGCGGCGGCAAAGAAGGTCTGGTGCATATTTCCCAGATTGCCGACAAGCGTGTGGAAAAAGTGGCCGACTATTTGCAAATGGGACAAGAAGTGCCGGTCAAGGTATTGGAAGTTGATCGTCAGGGGCGCGTGCGTTTAAGTATCAAAGAAGCCACCACGCCCGGTCAGGATGCGGCAGTACCTGAAGTAGAATAAATCGGCACGATAAAAGAGTATAATTACTGTTAGCGCAATTTACAGCTCCTTACGCGGTAGGGAGCTGATCGTATCACAAGGGCGGGACGCCTTGTGTTAAGCCGATGGGGGACAGGACGTTCATCCAATGTTTTTCTTCGGGAGTGGGAAATGAGGCCTTACTTGCGCTGGTGGTTCGTTGCGATGGCGTTTATGCTGGCAGGATGCAGCAACATTGATTGGCGTAGTAAAGATGACGTATTAGCTGTTCCCTTACAGCCGACGTTACAACAGGAAGTCATCCTGGCGCGCATGGAACAAATCCTGGCGAGCCGGGCACTAACCGATGATGAACGAGCACAGCTATTATATGAGCGCGGAGTGCTGTATGATAGTCTTGGGTTGCGTGCGCTGGCGCGGAATGATTTTTCACAAGCGTTGGCAATACGACCCGATATGCCGGAAGTTTTTAATTATCTCGGCATATATTTAACGCAGGCAGGCAATTTTGATGCTGCCTATGAAGCGTTTGATTCTGTACTAGAGCTTGATCCAACTTACAATTACGCGTATTTAAACCGTGGCATCGCCTTGTATTATGGAGGCCGCTACCGTTTAGCGCAGGATGATCTGCAGGCGTTTTATCGCGACGACCCAAATGATCCATTCCGTTCGCTGTGGCTTTACCTGGTGGAGAAGCAAATCGACACCAACAAAGCCAAAGACGCGCTGGCACAGCGCTATCAGAAAGCGAACAGGGGGCAATGGGGATGGAATATTGTCGAGTTCTACCTGGGGGACATCAGTGAAACAACGCTGATGGAGCGCCTTAAGGCGGACGCAACGGATAACACTTCGCTCGCCGAGCATCTCAGTGAAACTGACTTCTATTTAGGTAAACACTACCTGAGTCTGGGGGACAAGAACTCCGCTTCGGCGCTGTTCAAACTGACGGTCGCTAACAACGTACATAACTTTGTTGAGCACCGCTATGCATTGTTGGAATTGGCGCTTTTAGGCCAAGGGCAAGACGACCTATCAGAATCGGACCAGCAATAGCTGACGAACTAAACAACTCAGCCCGATACCTTTTTTTTATCACCTGCGAGGGTGAGGGCTTGTTTGTCCGTTTTTAATCCAATTTGAGCCGGTTCACACTTTTGATGAAAATGACTGAAAGTTTTCACGACGAGGTATGTAGACTGGCCGCCATGATGAAATGAGGCACGTGTACATGTCTGAAGTTGAAACCTCCTTTGCTGATTTGGGACTCTCCACTCCCATCCTCAACGCTCTTCTCGATCTGGGCTACGAAAAACCATCGCCAATCCAGTTAGAGTGTATCCCGCAGTTGCTGGCGGGCCGTGATGTCCTGGGCATGGCGCAAACCGGGAGCGGGAAGACCGCTGCGTTTGCTTTGCCCCTATTACATAATATTGATGCGGAACTGGCCGCTCCCCAAGTGCTGGTTCTGGCGCCGACCCGTGAGTTGGCGGTACAGGTCGCGGAAGCGATTTCCGATTTTGCCAAGCATATGAAAGGCATTAACGTGGTGGCGCTTTACGGCGGCCAGCGTTATGACGTCCAGTTGCGCGCCCTGCGCCAAGGGCCGCAGGTTGTCGTGGGTACGCCGGGTCGTCTGCTGGACCATTTGAAACGCGGCACCCTCGATTTATCCAAACTCAGCGGTTTGGTGCTGGATGAAGCCGATGAAATGCTGCGTATGGGCTTTATCGAAGACGTGGAAACCATTATGGCGCAAATCCCCGCCAAGCATCAGACGGCGCTGTTTTCCGCCACGATGCCTGAGGCGATTCGCCGGATTACCCGTCGTTTCATGAACGATCCGCAGGAAGTCAGGATTCAGTCCAGCGTGACCACCCGTCCCGATATCAGCCAGAGTTACTGGACGGTGCACGGCATGCGCAAGAATGAAGCGCTGGTGCGTTTCCTCGAAGCGGAAGATTTCGACGCCGCCATCATCTTCGTGCGCACCAAAAACGCCACGCTGGAAGTGGCGGAAGCGCTGGAGCACAGCGGTTACAACAGCGCCGCCCTTAACGGCGATATGAACCAGGCCTTGCGTGAACAAACCCTGGATCGCCTGAAGGACGGTCGTCTGGATATTCTGATTGCCACCGATGTGGCGGCTCGCGGACTGGATGTGGATCGTATCAGCCTGGTGGTGAACTATGATATTCCGATGGATTCGGAATCCTATGTGCACCGTATCGGCCGTACCGGCCGTGCGGGCCGCGCCGGACGCGCGCTGCTGTTCGTTGAGAACCGCGAACGCCGTTTGCTGAAGAATATCGAACGTATCATGAAGCTGGCTATTCCAGAAGTGGAAATCCCTACCGGCGAGTTGCTCAGCCAGCGCCGTCTGGAAAAATTCGCCTCGAAGGTCCAGGCCCAGTTGGAAAGCAGCGATTTGGATATGTATCGCGCCCTGCTGGCGAAGCTTCAGCCGCTGGAAGAGCTGGATATGGAAACCCTGGCCGCGGCACTTCTGAAAATGGCCCAGGGCGAACGTCCGCTGATCCTGCCGCCGGATCCGGTTATTGACCGTCGTCCGCGCCGTGAATTCCGCGAACGTGATGAACGCCGCCCGGAAAGCGCCGGTGCCGGTGGTGAACGTCCGGCACGCCGTGAACGTCGCGACGTGGGTGAAATGGATTTGTACCGCATTGAGGTGGGCCGTGACGACGGGGTGGAAGTTCGCCATATCGTGGGCGCCATTGCCAACGAAGGCGATATCAGCAGCCGGTACATCGGCAATATCAAGCTGTTCGCTTCCCACTCCACCATCGAACTGCCGAAGGGTATGCCGGGGGATATGCTGTCGCATTTCACCCGTACGCGTATTCTTAACAAGCCGATGAATATGCAATTTGTGGGTGAAGCCCAGGCCCAACCCCGCGGTGAACGCCGTGGCGGCGCACCTCGCGGCGGTTTCGGCGGCGGTGAACGTCGTGAAGGCGGCAGCGCTCCAGCCGGCGCGCCGGCCCGCCGTAACTTCAGCGATCGCCGTGAAGGCGGAGCAAGCACCGAGCGCCGTTTCAGCCGCGATGGCCAGCGCGCCCCGCGCCGTGATGGCGACAGCGCCGCCGCACCGGCAGGCCGCCGCCGTTTCGGTAGTGATGCATAAGATAGGATGACAAACCGCCCAAGGGCGGTTTCAGACTGCTGGCAAACGTGCTCGGAGTCAATAAGGCGGGACAGGCTGCCAGAAGAGTAAACCGTCCGCGCCATGGATGGCGCGGATCGAGCCCCCAGGGATGGGTTTACGGCGTGTTTACGATCTGGCAGCCTGTCCTGACCAGGCACTTTGTCAACAAAATCAACCGCCTTATCGGCGGTTTTTTTTTGCCCTGAATCCGGCCTCGGCCGGTGAGAATTACACCGTCAGCTCCGACCTAACGCTCATGGCGATTTCAAATGAGCGCAGCCGGGCCTGGTGATCAAAAATCTGTCCGTTAATCATCAGCTCATCGGCCCCGGTTTCGGTCAATATTGCCTGCAGACCGGCACGGACCTTTTCCCGGCCCCCCACCACCGACATGCGCAGCGCCTGTTCGACGCCATACTGTTCTCCCGCCGACCATAACGCTTCGATATCTTCCACCGGCGCCGGCAACGGACCCGGTCGGCCGCGGCGCAGATTGGTAAACTGCTGCTGCATTGAGGTGAACAGATAGCGGGCGTTGCGATCGCTATCGGCGGCAATTACGTTGATGCAGACCATGGCGTAGGGTTTTTCCAACGAAGCCGAAGGCTTGAACTGTTCACGGTAGATGTCCAACGCTTGCCACAGCATATCCGGCGCGAAATGGGAGGCGAAGGCGAACGGCAGACCCAGGGCCGCGGCCAGCTGGGCGCTATAGAGGCTTGAGCCCAGCAGCCATATGGGCACATGCAGGCCCTGGCCCGGCACCGCCTGGACGGGCGCCCCGGGCTGCACGTCGTCGAAATACATCAACAGCTCCTGCACGTCGCGGGGGAAATTGTCGGTATCGCCGGCGAGATGGCGGCGCAGCGCCACCATGGTCCGTTGATCGGTGCCGGGGGCCCGGCCGAGGCCTAAATCAATCCGGCCCGGATAGAGCGTCGCCAGGGTACCGAACTGTTCAGCTATCACCAGCGGGGAGTGGTTCGGCAGCATGACTCCGCCGGATCCCAGACGCAGGGTCTGGGTACCGCCGGCGATATAACCCAGCAGGACCGAGGTGGCGGCGCTGGCGATACCGGTCATATTGTGATGCTCCGCCAGCCAATAGCGGTTATAACCCCAGGTTTCGGCATGACGGGCCAGATCCAGGGACGATTCGAATGCCTGACGGGGCGTCGCGCCCTGCGGCACCGGAGAGAGATCGAGAAGAGAAAACGGAACGGGTTGTTGTGCCATAATGTTACTCGCAGTCAATGGCGCCGATAGCTTTGCCGGCTAATGATAACTATGAGTATCAACCAAAATGGAATTTTTCGATACGCATAAAAAGCTGGGCCGTTTGTTCCGTATCCGCCTCCGATCCCGTGACGGGGCTGTCACTCCACCAATGTCAATCCGGCGACCCGGCGCCAATAGCCATTGCAATCGGCATGTTGACTTAGGGGCAACGGCCGCTGTCCCTGCTCATTGGCACGAAAGCGCTCCAGCATCGCCAGGGTATCCATGCCCTGCGGGGACAGGCGCACAACGTCCACCAAATCCACCATGGAGGGCAGCTCATTGATCAGGTTATAGCAATAACCGCTTTGAGTCTGTATGCCGTTCAGCACGAAGACCTGCTGCTGCTCTTGGGACAAGACCCGCCGGCCTTGGGGATATTGGATACAGCAGGTCTGGCATTCATCTTTCGGCCGGTTTTCCGAGCGGGCGGTGAAACAGCGGGCGGAATAGGCCAGGGGCAAATGACCGTAGCTGAACAGCTCCACTTCGAATTGCCGGCGAAATCCCAATTCCTCGCACTGCAGTAGAATATTTTGCAGCCAGTCCCGCGACAGCTCTACCGGCATACACCAGCGCACCATGCCTTGCCGATGCAAAATACGCAGCGTATAGGCGTTGTAACAGTTCAGGGCCGGACCCGCCGCAAAAGGCAAACCTTTTTCCGCCGCCATTTGGACCACGCCGATATCGTTCGCTTCCAGCAAAAAATCACCGTTGTCGAGATAACGCTTTATTTCCGTCAGCTCGGATGGCGCCTGAATCAGCGCCAGAGTGGAAAGAACCACCTGCTTGCCCGACTGCGCCACGGCGGCCGCCAATTCCAGCCAATCGCCGGTTTTAAGCGCGCGGCGTTTGCTGCAGACGGTTTCTCCCAGATAGATAACGTCGGCGCTGCCGGCGCTGGCGGCGGCGTAAAACGCCTCGATATCGGCTTTAGACCAGTAATAGAGTACCGGTCCTAATGCATATTTCATGTCGGTCTCCTGTTACTGCCAACGACGGTGATAGGCGCCCAAGGTGGTTTGGGTCCCTTCGGATACCGCGCCCAGCGCTTCGTTCCAGGCGGCCAGCGGTTCGAAATGCCGGGGATCCGCCAGGCAGCTGTCGATGGCCTGGCGCCAGACCTTGGTCACCTGGCTGACATAGGCCGGGCTGCGCTGCCGTCCTTCTATTTTCACCGAGGCGATATTGGCGGCCATAAGCTCCGGCAGCAGTGCCAGCGTATTGAGGCTGGTGGGCTCCTCCAGGGTATGGTATCGCTGGCCGTCCACAAAATAGCGGCCTTTGCATAAGGTGGGATAGCCGGCGTTTTCCTCCGGCAGATATCGGTCTATCAGGACATCGTTCAGGCGCGATTCCATCCCCGCCTCGGTTTGCTGCCAGCGGACAAAACGCGCAGGCGAGCAGGCGCCCACCGTATTCGGCGATTCACCGGTCAGGTAAGAGGAGAGGTAACAGCGTCCCTCTGCCATAATACACAGGCTGCCGAAGGCAAAGACTTCCAGCGGTACGGTACTTGTAAGCGCTAATTGTTTCACCTGATGCATGGACAGTACGCGGGGTAGTACCACCCTTGATACGGCGAAATGCTGCTGATAAAAACGGATGGCGGCTTCGTTGGTTGCCGACGCCTGTACCGAAACATGGCGTTCCACCTGCGGATAGCGTTCCGCCGCATACTCAAGCATGGCCGGATCGGACAGGATCAGGACATCCGCGCCGCCCTGTGCCGCGGTGTCAACCGCGCGCTGCCAGCGGGCGTAGCCGTCGGGATGGGCGAAGGTGTTAATGGCCACATGCAGTTTTCGCCGGTGGCGATGGATATACTCCTGCGCTTCATTGAAACGTTTTTCGGTAAAATTAAGACCGGCGAAATGGCGGGCGTTGGTATCGTCCTTAAGGCCGATATAAACCGCATCGGCGCCGTTATCCACCGCCGCTTTGAGGGCCGGCAGGTTGCCGGCGGGACAGAGCAACTCCATATGGCTCCCGATTGCTGGATGAACCTTCCCCAGATTGGGGAAGGCATTAAAAGTTCATTGGCCAACAGCTTGTTTTATCGGCAAATGATCATGCGTGATTGTGGCAATTCTAAATAAGGCGTGCCGCCGGTATTTTGATTTGGGGCAGCTTATGGCGTAATGGCGGCTTGAAAACCATAATTTCCTAAGGGAAATAGGCGATCTTTGTTGGAAAATAATTGATATAGACCCCGATTGGTTTTATTCACTGTGGCAAAATAGCTTAAGGTTCTTAGAGGAGTAGAAACAGTGTTGGATAAACTACGAGCAGACATAGTGCGCCGGGGGCCGTCGCTATTGCGCTTGCCAATCAAATTCACCCCTTTCGCGCTTAAGCGCCAAGTGTTGGAGCAAGTGTTGCGCTGGCAGTTTCGCGAAGCGCTGGCGGAAGGCGAGTTGGAGTTTTTATCCGGCCGCTGGCTGAGAATCGACGTTACCGACATGGCGTTGGAGTGGTATATGACCATCGACGACGGTCAGTTGAAAGTCAGCCGTCAGGCGCAAGCGGAGGTGAGTTTTAGCGGTAATGCCAACGATCTCATCCTGATTGCCGCCCGGAAGGAAGATCCCGATACCTTGTTTTTCCAGCGCCGTTTGCGCATTGAGGGAGATACCGAGTTGGGTTTGTACGTCAAGAATTTGATGGATGCCGTTGATCTGACCACGATGCCTGCGCTGCTGCGCATCGCATTGGCGCAAATGGCCGAGTTTATTGAAGCCGGGTTAAAAGAGGGCGCGGGCGGTGAAGGCATCCGCGTTTCCCCGTCGTGCTGATCAGGGCGGAAATACCGGTTGACGCGCCGGGTATCGATGCTCTGCTGCGCCGCGCCTTTCAACGTGATGCCGAGGCGGATTTAGTGCAACGGCTGCGTGAGGACGGACTTCTCACCCTGGGCATTGTGGCCACCGACCCAGAGGGCGGCGTAATCGGTTATGCCGCCTTCAGCCCGGTGTGGATCGAAGGTGAAGATTGCCAATGGGTAGGGCTGGCGCCGCTGGCGGTGGAAGATGAATTTCGCCATCAGGGCATCGCGCGGCAACTGGTGTATGAAGCGCTGGATATGCTGAACGAGTTCGGCTATCGCGGGGTGGTGGTGCAGGGGGATCCCGCTTATTACGCAGCGCTGGGCTTTGTTCCCGCCGCCCATGGACATTTGCATTGCCAACAGTTCGCCGCCGCCGCCCCCCTGCACATTTTCACCTTGGCTGAAGACGCGATGGCGGACGCAAACGGTCGAGTGGAATATGCCGAGCCTTTCAACCAGCTGTTGAATTGAACACTTCACGCCCGCCGGGGAAACACGCTGGACCACATATCTTCCAGGGCGGATACCGGTGCGGACACTAATTGCTCTTTTTGGCCGTGGGTCAATTGCTTAATCCGATATTCCCATTGCAGAGCATTGCTTCTGTCGCCGGCGGGGCAATGGAATACCAGCGTCAGCGGCCCTCTGCCCCGCAGCGCCTTTGCCCCGACGCCGCGTTCATGCTGCCTTAGCCGCCGCGTTACGTCGGTGGTGATACCGGTATACAGAATACCGTCGCCGGTACGTATTAAATAAAGATACCAGGATGTGCTCATGGCGTAGCGGGAGGCTCCGGGAAATCGTGGTCACGGGGCGGTTATTGTAACCTATTTCACCGGCCCGGGGCTAAATCGGAGAAACGATGAAATTTCCGGCAGAAAAGAAGTGGACAGTCTGTGACGCACCGCTATATTCTGATAAAAACCTTATAGAGAGTAAGCAATTGCCGTGAAGACAGACTCCGACCTTAAAGCCATCGTCGCTT
This sequence comes from Sodalis sp. RH15, assembly GCF_047324255.1. NCBI lineage: Bacteria > Pseudomonadati > Pseudomonadota > Gammaproteobacteria > Enterobacterales > Bruguierivoracaceae > Sodalis > Sodalis sp. RH15. The sequence goes on along the minus strand of NZ_CP178738.1, from coordinate 5,026,955 downwards.
ATCTGAAAAAACAGCACGTGTTGTCGATGAGTGTCGGCGATGCCCAAAGCCTCTGGTGCGCCAATTGCTTTTATGCGCTTAATGAAGCCGAAATGACGCTGTATATGCTGACGGATCACGGCACCCGCCACGGAACGTTGCTGGCGCAATACCGGCATGTGGCGGGCACCATCAGCGATCAGACCATCACCGTCAGCCTGATCAAAGGCGTCCAGTACAGTGGTGAAATGACGGTGCTCAGCGGCCCACAGGCGGATGAAGCGCGGAAGCTTTATACCTCGCGTTTCCCGCTGGCGAAAATCGCCAGCACGCCCATCTGGCAGCTAAGATTGGATGAAATCAAATTCACCAACAACAAGCTGGGTTTCGGCACCAAGCTAAGCTGGGTCCGGGAAGCCGGTAATACACCAGAAAGAATATAGGCCTGATGATCACCAGGGCTATCAGACTGCTGACAAGCGTACTCGGAGTTAATAAGTAGGGACAGGCTGCCAGAAGAGTAAACCGTCCGCGCCAGGGACGGTGCGGATCGAGCCTCCAAGGATGGATTCACGGCGTGTTTACGATCTGGTAGCCTTTCCCGACCGGTCACATTGCCCACAAGCTCAAAGGCCTGATGGTAACTAGGCCTATGATCGGTACCGTTACTTCTTATTCAGAATACGCAGTGATTCGCGATTGAACGCGGGTAAATCATCCGGCGTACGGCTGGTGACCAGCGTGTCGTTATCCACAACCACTTCTTTGTCAAAGAAATCGGCCCCGGCATTGATCAGATCCACCACGATGGGTTTGACGGCGGTCATTTTTTTGCCGCGCGCCGCGTCGGCGCTGATCAGCAGCTGCGGACCATGACAGATGGCAAAAATAGGCTTGCCGCTGGCGGCGAAAGCGCGGGTAAACTCAACGAAACGATCATCCCCCCGCAGCGAATCGGGCGAATGGCCGCCGGGCAGCAACAAGGCGTCAAAGTCTGATTCATTCACATCGTCTATGGCCTTATCGATGGTAACTTTAGCTTCCCCGCGTTTACCGGTGATGGTGTTGCCGGCTTTTTTCTCTATGGTGATAACCTGGTGTCCGGCATTCTGATACGCTTGGGCCGGGGAGGTAAATTCGGCATCTTCAAATTCATCGGTGATCAAAACAGCGATTTTCTTGCTCATCCCGTCCTCCGTTTAGTAAGAATTGAGCTCAACTAAGCCTAGTGCTGAATCAGACAGGCGGCAAGTAAGACGGTTAAACCGGGAGAATAACAGCGGTTTATTGAGGAGCGGAAAAATGTCACCGAAGAACATAAGCGAACGGCAAAACGGCGCCTAAAGGCCGGTATGAGCAGAATATTCGTTAAATTATAAATAATTGGTCTAATGTTTCAAAATAAATATTTTCTTTGAATCTTATTAATATATTTTATTTTCAGCGGGATATAACCGGGATATTCTTTTCCTCAGTATTCCATGGTTTAAGATAATACTGAGGTATTTATTGGCATGCCGTCGAACAACACCGGCCATTCAGGTTTTGGCGGACAATTTCATCTGCTGCTCGGTTTTATATCCGGCAATTTCAATGGAGTTTCTGCCGCGGTTTTTCGCTAAATAGAGCGCGGTATCGGCGGCGCGCAGCGAGGCCTCAATATCATTGTCGGCCATCACGGCAATACCGGCGCTTAACGTCACGTTAGTGGAAACCTTGTCATTAAACTTATGGGGAATTTTCAAATCCAGCACCGCCTGCCTTACGGCTTCGGCACAGGCGATGGCGATACTTTCGTCGACGTCAATCAGCATGACCAAAAACTCCTCGCCGCCGTAACGCACGACGATATCCCTGGAGCGGACCGTATCACGAATGGCTGCCGCCACGGCCACCAGTGCGCTGTCCCCCATGGTATGGCCGTAGTTATCGTTGTAGGCTTTGAAATGATCGATATCCAGCAGCAGTATATAGTGGCGAACCGGCCGATCGCCGGGCAGATTATTCAGCCTATTATGCAAACCCCGGCGGTTATAGAGTCCGGTCAGCGGATCGATCATGCTCAGATCGCTGAATTTTTCCCTTTCTTCGCTTAACCGTCTCACCAGTTCGGACGTAAAGGCTTCGCTGCGTTTTTGCATGAGGTTATGCAGTGAAAAGCTGACAAGAGGCAACGCGATGGTGAAAAGCAGCGTCAGGATATGGGCAAAATCATCCAGTACGATAACGGTCAAGGCCGACGGCAAACTATGCAGGCAAAACGCGATAAAGTTATCGGTGAGCGAGATGGCGCTGATAAAAAATATCACCATCAGGCTGTATAATAAAAAGTCGCTATCGTTGACGGCGGTGTTATGAAAGCGAATGTCGATATGCCAAGCCCATAACATGCCAATACAAAGTGCAAAAAAATTCAGTTCATGCGCATAGCTTTTCAATTGGAAGTTACAGGCTATTATTGCTGACCCGCAAAATAGCGCCACTATAAGAGAAGGTAAAGTAGCGGAAGCGGAATTATTTAAAGCATTAAGCACATAAAATATCGAAAGTGCGATATTAAGAAGAAGAAACAATAGCAGCGAGAGGCGATGCTTACTCTTACGAAGTTCATCATAACTATAAATATTTATCATGTCCTAACTGGTAAGCTCCATCGATGGAAAATGGCTATAACAGACGACACGAATCCTGGAAAGAGTTTCGTGTTAATAATTTTGTTTGGTTTTTATATTTAAAATTTTAATGCCCGTTAGGATAATTTAACAGTTTTATGGGTTCCTGTCATCCGCCGATGTGCGGGGCCGGCTTATGGGCGGACAGTGCGAATGATTCTAATGAGGGGGATTTATCGGAACATGAGTGATAAAGAAATTTGGTGCGAAGAGAGGGACTTGAACCCTCACGTCCGTAAGGACACTAACACCTGAAGCTAGCGCGTCTACCAATTCCGCCACCTTCGCACAACGTTCTTCATCATGTTGAATTTTACCGCGACTACACTCTATCCGGCATCGCCACCGATTGGTGCGAAGGGAGGGACTTGAACCCTCACGTCCGTAAGAACACTAACACCTGAAGCTAGCGCGTCTACCAATTCCGCCACCATCGCGTGCAAGTCGGTCGTGCCGATAGGCTGTGGTTGTGCTGGTACGAAGAGAGGGACTTGAACCCTCACGTCCGTTAAGACACTAACACCTGAAGCTAGCGCGTCTACCAATTCCGCCACCTTCGCATGACACCGGCCTGGCTTACGCCCTGCCACCACGGAGGCGAATTCTAGAGGTTTTGGCGTCAAGGTCAATAATTATTTGAGCTGAAGCGGGCATTTGACGTAAAAAAAGCGGTGCCTCGCGCAAATTTCCGTCTCCTGTCCGCTTTGGCATTCAATGTGGGTTACGCCCCTTTGCCGGACTTGCCTTTCCCGCGTGAAACGGTATGGATAGCCTGGTAGACCTTGAACCGGCCGGTTTGCGCCAATACGGTGTGGTTACCAAACACCGCGTCCAACAGCGCCGGGTAGGGTAGGAAGGCATTGGCGACGATGCGCAGCTGGCCGCCGATGCGCAGATGGGCCTGCGCGCCGCGAATCAGATTTTCCGCCGCCTGCAGATTGGTGTGCATGCCGTCATGGAAAGGCGGGTTGGACAAAATCATATCAAAACGCCCCGGCAAACCTGAATAGACATCGCTCACCACCACGTTGCCGGTGAGATGATTGCTGTCCAGTGTGGCCTGGCTGGCGGCCAATGCCGGCGCATGCACATCGCCGAGGGTCAGGTCCAGCCCGGGAAACCGGGTGGCCAGCACCGCCGCCAGCACCCCGGTGCCGCAGCCGATATCCGCTATGGCGCCGCTCACCGGCTTTTCAAAGGTGGAGAGTAAAAGCTGGCTGCCCGTATCCAGCCCGTCCCGGCTGAACACCCCCGGCAGGGTTTTTATCGTCAGCCCGTCAAGCTGATAGCCGCTCCAGAACGAGTCCAGATCAAAGTGCGGGGCGTTTTGCAGGCTGCCGTGGTACAAACCGCAGCGGCGGGCGCTGTCGATTTTGGTCAACGGGCAATATTCCGCCAGCATCGGTTCGGCGCTGCGCACGCCGCTGCGGTTCTCTCCCACTACAAACACATCGGCGCCAAGGGGCAGCAACGAGAGTACGTTAAACAGCTGGAATTGAGCTTCCGGCTTGTTTTTCGGCCAGAAATAGATAAGCGTATCGCATTGCCGGACAAAATCGGCTTCCGCCAGCAAACCGTAGCGCACGTTTTCCGCGGGCATTTTCCCTTGCAGCGCCAGACAGTGATGATACCAGGCGGTATGGACCAATACGTTTTCGGCCTCGAGTTCGGCGGGCAGCAAATCCTGTACATCGCCGGCAAACAGTACCCGCTTATTCAAAAAATCGTCTTCGTGACGAAGTATCACTTCACTGGCTGGTGTTAACACTGGCATGCGACAAAGGCTCCTCATTAATCCGAGCGGGGAGTATAGTGCTTTATTGCCCCGTGTTCGATGGGTTTGGTAGCATGGCGGTGTGAATTTACCTCGCGAACGGAAAAGTAATGACATCAAGACGCGATTGGCTGTTGCATCAACTGGGTATCACGCAATGGACGCTGCGGCGTCCCGCCGCGCTGTCGGGGGAGGTGGCGGTGGTGTTGCCGCCGGAAATCCGCCTGTTGATCGTGGCCGAGGCGCCGCCGGCGGCGGAGCATCCTCTGGTGGGGGATGTGGCGCGCAGCCTGGGCCTGTCACTGCATCAGTTATACCGGCTTACGCCTGAACAGGTAGTGATGCTGCCCTCGGAGACCCGCTGCCACAGCTGGTGGATGGGGCTTGAGGCGACGCGTTCCCTGTCCGGGGTCTCTTTTACCACGCCGCCGCTGGCCGCCCTGCTGGGCAACGCCGCGGCCAAGCGCGATCTATGGCAGCAGATTTGTCGTTATGAACAAGATTTCTCCGCTTAGCCCCGCCGATCTACGGGATGCGTGGCATATTGAGCAGGCCAGCCATGCATTCCCCTGGTCGGCAAAGACTTTCGCCGATAATCAGGGCGATCGGTATCTGAATTTCAAGCTTTCCGTCGGGGAACGGCTGGCGGCATATGCCATTACCCAAACGGTGCTTGACGAAGCGTCGCTGTTCAATATCGCCGTTCATCCCGAATACCAGCGCCGCGGCTTAGGGCGAGAACTCCTGGAATACCTTATCGGCGAATTGGAGAACCGGGGCATATTGACGTTATGGCTGGAAGTCCGGAAATCCAATTCCGCCGCCATTGCGCTGTATCAGTCCCTGGGGTTCAACGAGGTCTCGGTGCGACGTGATTATTATCCTGCCGCCGCCGGGCGCGAGGATGCCATCATCATGGCCCTGCCATTGGGATGACGGCGGGATTCGCCGCGCCGCCGCCTTCCTGCAAATCGACGTACTCAGGATATATCAATAGACCCGGTCTCCATGTAGAATCTGGCATCGGCAACATTTTATTAGAAAACGCGTACATCAAGATGTACCCATCGAGAAACAGAAGATGAAGAATGCTTCTTACGCCGCGGAAGTTGCGGCCCGGCGAACTTTTGCGATCATATCGCACCCCGACGCCGGTAAAACCACCATTACTGAAAAAGTCCTGCTGTTCGGACACGCCATCCTTACCGCCGGGACGGTAAAGGGCAGAGGCTCAAGCCACCACGCGAAATCCGACTGGATGGAAATGGAAAAACAGCGCGGCATCTCCATTACCACGTCGGTCATGCAGTTCCCTTATCAGCATGCCCTGATCAATTTGCTGGATACCCCCGGGCATGAGGACTTCTCGGAAGACACCTATCGGACGCTGACGGCGGTGGACTGCTGCTTGATGGTTATCGACGCCGCCAAAGGCGTGGAAGACCGTACCCGTAAGCTGATGGAAGTTACCCGCCTGCGGGATACGCCGATCCTGACCTTTATGAACAAGGTCGATCGCGATATCCGCGATCCGACGGAGCTGCTGGATGAAGTGGAGCACGAGCTTCGTATTGCCTGTGCGCCCATTACCTGGCCCATCGGCTGCGGTAAATTATTCAAAGGGGTTTACCACCTCTATAAGGACGAGACTTACCTCTATCAGACCGGTCAGGGCCATACCATCCAGGAAGTGAGGATTGTCAAAGGCCTGAATAATCCCGATTTGGATAAAGCCGTCGGGGAAGATCTGGCGGCGCAGCTGCGGGAAGAGCTGGAACTGGTGCAGGGTGCGTCCCATCCGTTCGAGGAGCAGGCATTCCTGCGCGGCGAACTTACCCCGGTCTTTTTCGGCACCGCGCTGGGCAATTTCGGCGTCGATCATATGCTGGACGGTTTGGTGGCCTGGGCGCCCCCGCCGATGCCGCGTAAAACCGATACCCGCGTCGTTACCGCCGACGAGGAGAAATTTACCGGCTTCGTCTTTAAAATCCAGGCCAACATGGATCCTAAACACCGTGACCGCGTGGCCTTTATGCGCGTCGTGTCGGGGCGCTATGAAACCGGCATGAAGCTGTATCAGGTCAGGACCGGTAAAGAGGTGTTGATTGCCGATGCCCTGACATTCATGGCCGGCGACCGTTCGCATATTGAAGAAGCCTATCCCGGCGACATCATCGGCCTGCATAACCACGGCACCATTCAGATTGGCGACACCTTCACCCAGGGTGAAAAAATGAAGTTCACCGGTATTCCGAACTTCGCGCCGGAAATGTTCCGTCGTATTCGTTTGCGCGATCCGTTGAAACAAAAGCAGCTGCTAAAAGGGCTGGTCCAGCTCTCCGAGGAAGGCGCGGTACAGGTTTTCCGCCCCATTACCAATAACGATTTGATTGTTGGCGCCGTGGGCGTACTGCAGTTCGAAGTGGTGGTGGCCCGGTTAAAGAGCGAATACAACTGTGAAGCGCTGTACGAATCGGTGAATGTTTCCACCGCCCGCTGGGTTGAATGCAATGACCCAAAAAAACTCGAAGAGTTTAAACGCAAGAACGAGCTGAATCTGGCGCTGGATGGCGGTGATAACCTGTCTTATATTGCGCCGAGCATGGTGAACCTGAACCTGACTCAGGAACGCTACCCGGATGTGCATTTCCACAAAACCCGCGAGCATTAATCCTCCCGCCGTTTTTGGCATAGCAATAGGGGCCGGCATTCTCGAGCATTCGTTAATGCCGGGCTGAACGACAAAAGAGTCAATCCACCGGGCGCGTTGCCAACGGGCCCGGAACCTGGCTTTACCGTCATGCCTATTCCTGCCATGAAGTACGGATTGTTCCTAAATCCTTGCTTATCCATCAATTTTGATGATTTTTAACTTCATAACCATGCAATTTGTTATTTCTGGTCTATAGTTAAATTGTCGCTGACGAAACGGTGTATTTAGCTAGTTAAACCGTTTGAATTAGAGTGAAAAGCTACCGACTGCATTTTGAAAGCAATAACTCTCTATATTGTGCAGAAACATATAGCCATAGCCTTAATCCTGTTAATCGAATGAGTCACCGCCATATCGCGGTGCCCCAAGATTTTGATGCTTTCCCGGTGAATCGGCCGGGTGGCAGTTAGTACGGCCGCATTTGCGGCAAAAAAAACCCTGATTCGGGTAGATAGCGAAAAGGAAACACCTATGAAAAACTTACATATTTCACAGACTCTTACGGCTTTAGTTCTCGGTACCATCCTCGCCGGCACCTCCGCGATGGCCAATGATACCATTAAGACCGATGCCAACAGTACCGCGGCTAAAATCGATAACTCGATGAAGAGCGCCTCCAACTATATGGGCGACAGCGCGGTTACCGCGAAAGTGAAGAGCGCGCTGGTAAGCGATAAAGGCATCAACAGCACCGATATCTCCGTTGAGACCAATCACGGCATGGTGACATTGAGCGGTTTCGTTAACGATCAGATGCAAGCTGAACGTGCGGTTACCGCCGCCAAATCTGTGGATGGCGTAAGCAGCGTCAGCGATAAGCTTCATGTTAAAGAAGCCGGTACTACCGCCAAATCCTATGCCAGCGACTCCGCCATAACCAGCGAAGTGAAAGCTAAATTCCTGGCCGACAGCGTAGTCCCGTCGCGTAAGATCAAAGTGACCACTGACAATGGCGTGGTTCAGCTCAGCGGCCGCGTGCAAAATGCACGGGTAGCCGATCGCGCTGAAAGCGTTGCAAAAGCCGTTGACGGTGTGAAAAGCGTTAAAAATGATTTGCGGGTAATTCAAAAATCATAATAGTTTGGGGATTAATGTTCCTAGAACATTAATCCCGGGCATGGGCACGAAATAGTAATGTAGCAACCTGCCCGGGGAGCGAGCCGTTCCCCTTAATCCGGGTAGACACGAAAAAAAATATTTCAATTATTTGGGTAAGGAGAGGCTTATGTTTCGTTGGGGCATTATATTCTTGGTTATCGCTTTAATTGCCGCAGCTTTAGGTTTCGGTGGTTTGGCGGGTACAGCAGCATGGGCGGCCAAAATAGTCTTCGTGGTCGGCATTATACTGTTCCTGATCAGCTTGTTTACCGGTCGTCGGCGTTTGTAGCGAGCAATTGTCATAATATTCCTGTAAAGTCTTCACCCATGCGGTGAGTGCCGGGGAGGGGGATATGAATAGCGACATCGTTGTTGGCAGATTGAAGCAGTGGAAAAGCCAGATGTGGTTATTATGGGCGGAGTGGTTTGATAGCGACTGCGCCTGGGTTGCGGGAAGCAACGATTACCTCTCCGGGGTCATACAGGAAGATTACGGCAAATCCATACAACCCGCCACGGCGCCGGAATCAGAGAATCTTCATTGATTCTCAGGATATTCTGGCTTTTTTGGCGGATGACAACAGGACCGCGTATTCATCAGCGGTCATGTTTTTTCTTCTGAATAGCCTGTTTTAACTTACTTTTCCTATATCCTCATTAACACTCCCTGTTTTAAAAACAATTATCATCATGTTCTATACTCCTCTGATTCGGCGTTGACGTTTCTCATTCCCGTAGGTGAAAGAAAGCGACGTGCTTTAGCTTAGGTGGCCTCATGACAAAACCGGTTTTCATCGATACGCATTGCCACTTCGACTTCTCCCCTTTCAGCGGTGATGAAGCCGGCAGTATTGCCCGTGCGAACGAGGCCGGCGTACAGCGGATCATCGTGCCTGCGGTGGAGGCGGATCGTTTCGCCGGCGTGCTTGCGCTGTCCGAGCGTTATCCGGCGCTGTATGCCGCCCTGGGAATGCATCCCATCGCCATACGCCGCCATGACGATGATGGGCTGGCGCTGCTTGAGCACTGTCTTCGTTCCCCCAGGGGCAAACTGGTGGCGCTGGGAGAAATCGGCCTGGATGATTATATCGACGAGCCATTGATGACGCGGCAGGTTGCCTTGCTGGAAGATCAGCTCCATTTGGCTAAACGCTATGATCTGCCGGTTATCCTGCATTCGCGCCGCACCCATGACCGGCTGGCCGCCCTGCTGCGGCGGGTCGATCTGCCCCGTACCGGCGTGGTGCATGGTTTCGCCGGCAGTTATCAGCAGGCGGAGGCGTTTATCAAGCGGGGTTATTATATTGGCGTCGGCGGGACCATCACCTATGCGCGCGCCACCAAAACCCGCGGCGTCATGGCGCGTTTGCCGCTGGAATGGCTGCTGCTTGAAACCGACGCGCCGGATATGCCGCTGTCGGGTTTCCAAGGGCAGCCCAACCGTCCCGAACGCGTGCGGGAAACCTTCCGGGTACTATGCGAGCTACGTGACGAGCCGCCGGAACGGATTGCTGAAATAATCTACCGCAATACCCTCGCTCTGTTTGGATTAGCGCGATCTAACGCATAAATCTTTATCTACAGGCAGCTAATTTGCGCCAAGTGTGAAAAAATAGAAGCGCGCGTAAGGCAGGGCATTTTACCCCTGCGCCTCTGAGACAGGCTTATGCGGTGAGAGGGATCTCAGATGCCCGGTAACAGGGCCTTCTTCAAGGAACCAAGTCCGCTCGCCAACATGCAAAACCGGAAAGTTGGAGAGTACTATGAATAAGTTGATTGCGGCCCGTCGTGCGTACCATCGCCCTAGCGGCATCTTATCTTGCATCGGCCGGCCCCGTCATGGGACCGGAGCGGGGGGACGCATGCCGTTTCCGCTTCGGCGCCCCAAGCTTGCCGGCTTCTCTGCCCCCGATACCGGGCCACTCCTTGCCCCATCCCGATAGCGGCGATTAACCGCAGAATCAATTTGTAACGGATAAGGCGGATACTCCGCCCGGTGCTTTTTTTGGGGCGTGTTGCCCGCGTTAGCTTTTGCAGGGGGTTACCTTGTACCTGGCTCAAGAAATCATACGAAAAAAACGTGACGGCGAATCGCTGAATGAAGAAGAGATTCGCTTTTTTATCAATGGAGTACGGGATAATTCCGTGTCGGAAGGGCAAATCGCCGCGCTGGCGATGACCATTTTTTTCCACGATATGGATTTGCCTGAACGGGTGGCGCTGACGCTGGCGATGCGGGACTCGGGCCATGTCCTGGATTGGAAAAATTGTTCCCTGGACGGACCGGTGATGGATAAGCATTCCACCGGCGGCGTGGGCGATGTCACCTCCCTGATGCTGGGGCCGATGATCGCGGCCTGCGGCGGTTACGTGCCTATGGTGTCGGGGCGTGGTTTGGGCCATACCGGCGGGACGCTGGACAAATTGGAAGCTGTTCCGGGTCTGAATATCTTCCCGGACGACGACAAATTCCGCGCGCAGATTAAAACAGTAGGAGTGGCGATTATCGGCCAGACCAACTCGCTGGCGCCGGCGGACAAGCGATTCTATGCCACACGCGATATTACCGCGACGGTGGATTCCATTCCGCTGATTACCGCGTCGATACTGGCGAAAAAGCTGGCGGAGGGACTGGATGTTCTGGTGATGGACGTCAAGGTCGGTTCCGGCGCCCTGATGCCGGATTATGCCCGGTCGGTGGCATTGGCCGAGGCCATTGTCGGGGTAGCCAACGGCGCGGGGTGCAGGACCACGGCGCTGCTCACCGACATGAACCAGGTGCTGGCCTCCAGCGCCGGCAACGCGCTGGAAGTGCGTGAGGCGGTGCGCTTTCTTACCGGCGATGGACGCAACCCTCGCCTGTATGAAGTGACCATGGCCTTGTGCAGCGAGATGCTGGTTTCCGCCGGCCTGGCTGTCAGCGATGAAGTGGCCCGGGCGCGGCTCCAGCGGGTGCTGGACAACGGCGAAGCGGCGGAGCGTTTCGGCCGCATGGTGGCCGCCCAGGGAGGGCCTGCCGATTTTATCAGCCGCTATGACAGCTATCTGCCGGCGGCCACCCTGAGCAAACCGGTGCCGGCGCCACGGGGCGGCTATATCTGCGCCATGGATACCCGGCAGCTGGGGATGGCGGTAGTGGCTCTGGGGGGCGGCCGCCGCCGGGCCGGCGATGCCATTGATTACAGCGTCGGCCTGACGGATATGGTGCGGCTGGGGGACGTCGTGGAGGCAGGTCAACCGCTGGCGGTTATCCATGCAGCAAGCGAAGCCGGCTGGATTCAGGCCGCCCAGGCGGTACAGGCGGCGATCGCCATTGCCCCCGAGCCCCCGGCGGCGTTACCGGTGGTTTACCGCCGGATAGTCAACCAGGAATAAGATTTCGGGCGTCTTTGGTGAGACCGGGACGTTCCGTCAACGAATTTATCAGGCGCGGCGCTAGTTGCCGCCGCGCCGCAGCAGGAGTGAACATGAAGCGTATCTTTATCATGGTACTGGACTCGTTCGGTATCGGCGCCGCCGGCGATGCGGCAAAATTCGGCGATCAAGGGTCGGATACCCTGGGACATATCGCGCAACGGTGCCAGCGAAACGAAGCCAATCAGGGGCGCAGCGGCCCGCTGGCGCTGCCTAATTTGTCGCGGCTGGGCCTGGGCAAGGCCGCCGAGGAATCCACCGGCCGTTTCCCGCCGGGATTAGATGAGCACGCCGAGATTATCGGCGCTTATGCCTACGCCAGCGAAATTTCCTCCGGCAAGGATACGCCGTCCGGACATTGGGAAATCGCCGGCGTGCCGGTGCTGTTCGACTGGGGATATTTCCCCAGCCCGGAAAACAGTTTTCCGGCGGAACTGCTGGATAAATTGGTGCGGGAAGCGCAGCTGCCCGGCTATCTGGGCAACTGCCACTCCTCAGGCACGGTGATTCTCGACGCGCTGGGCGCCGAGCATATGCGCACCGGTAAACCGATTTTTTACACTTCGGCGGATTCGGTATTCCAGATAGCCTGCCATGAGGAAACCTTCGGGCTTACACGCCTTTACGCGCTGTGTGATATTGCCCGTAGACTGCTCACGGACGGCGGCTATAATATCGGCCGGGTGATTGCCCGTCCCTTCGTGGGCGACGGGCCGGGCCATTTCGCCCGCACCGGCAACCGTCACGATTTGGCGGTGGCGCCGCCTTCGGCCACCGTATTGCAAAAACTGGTGGAAGAGAAGGGCGGCAACGTGGTATCCATTGGCAAAATCGCCGATATCTATGCCCAGGTGGGGATTACCAAAAAGATCAAGGCCACCGGGCTGGAAGCGCTTATTGACGCCGCCTTGGGCGAGATGGCCGCGGCGGGGGACAATACCATCGTCTTCACGAACCTGGTGGACTTCGATTCCTCCTATGGCCATCGCCGCGACGTGGCCGGCTACGCGGCGGCGCTGGAGCTGTTCGACCGGCGTCTGCCTGAACTGCTCGGCCGGGTGACCGGCGAGGACCTGCTGATCCTCACGGCCGATCATGGCTGCGACCCCACCTGGACCGGCACCGATCATACCCGTGAACATGTGCCGGTGCTTATCTTCGGTCATGGAATAACCCCAGGTTCTTACGGGCATCGTGGGACCTTTGCCGATATCGGCCAGACCGTGGCGCGCTACTTTGGCTTGTCGCCCATGGACTATGGCACGGCGATTTTGTGAAGCGGAAAAATTGAACCGGCCCGGCGGCCGGAAATACATGGTTTGCATACAATAAGGAAAATTTTATGGCGACGCCGCATATCAATGCTGAACGAGGGGATTTTGCCGACGTGGTTTTAATGCCCGGCGATCCCCTGCGGGCCCAGCATATCGCGAGCACTTTCCTCAATGGTGCCCGTGAGGTGAATAACGTCCGCGGCATGCTGGGTTATACCGGCAGTTATAAAGGACGCGAGATTTCGGTAATGGGGCATGGCATGGGAATCCCCTCCTGTTCCATATATACCAAGGAGCTGATTACCGAATACGATGTGAAACAAATCATCCGAGTCGGTTCCTGCGGCGCTTTGCGTGCGGATGTGCAGGTCAGGGATATCGTGATCGGCATGGGGGCCTGCACTGATTCAAACGTTAACCGCATGCGTTTCAAAGGCCATGACTTTGCCGCCATTGCCGATTATGACCTGCTGCGCCATGCGGTAGCCGCCGCCAACGCCGCCGGGCTGAAGGTGCGGGTGGGTAACCTGTTCTCGGCGGACCTGTTCTATACCCCCGATCCGCAGATGTTTGATGTGATGGAGAAATACGGCGTCCTGGGCGTTGAAATGGAAGCCGCGGGCATTTATGGCGTCGCCGCCGAATTCGGCGCACGGGCGCTGGCTATCTGTACCGTGTCCGATCATATCCGCAGCGGCGAGGCGCTAAACGCCGCGGAACGCCAAACCAGCTTTAACGAAATGATTGAAATCGCCCTGGAGTCGGTATTGCTGGGAGATGGGGTATAAGGCGGCTTCTATCATCCCGTTCCGTCTTATTGACTTCGAAGATGCTTATCTGCCGCGTTCTCATCATCGGCTGGGGGTTCGGGCGACGGGGAGCCGGCGGTGAGCAAATAAGGCGATTGCTGCCAGCGGCTGCGGCTGCCCGCAAGCAAAGTGTGCGCCAGGATAATGCCGATGGCCAGCGCCAGCAGCAGCATCAGGCGCAGGATATTGGTGGTGTTATCCACCTGCCTGGCCTCGGTTTGCAGCACATGGGTATCGAGGGTCAGCCGCACGAAACCGCTGGGGCCGTCTTTGTCGGCAATGGTGCGCACCAGTTGATGGTTAAAGTAACTGCCGGCCCGGGGGCGTTCTATAGCCAGCCGGTCGCGCACCGGGACATTTTCACCCGAGCGGGCAATCAGACTGCCGTCCATGGCATAGACGCCGGCGTCCAGGATGCGGCCCCCGGCGGTGAGTTGATCCAATACCGCCTGGATTGGCGCGTTATTATCGCCGCCGTCATCCATCAATGGCGCCAATTGACCGGCCAACTGGCGAATAAGCGTATCCGCCAGTTCGTCTACCTGCGTCGAACGGGCCATTTGATGGCTGAGGCTGAACCAGGATGCTCCCTGCATCAGCATCACCAGCAGGGTCACGCAAATCAGAACGATGGCGGTTCTGTGTAAACGAAACGAAAGTCCGGCACGGGCCATATAATTCCTTCATTTTTTTGGACGCTTTATGTTGCCAGAAGCGCAGGCGATAGGATAGCTTGATGCGCGTCTTTACATCATGCCGGTCCTTTATGCCTACAGGAGTTCTGAATGCCGAATAGTCTGACTTACTGCGATCTCCCCGCCAGGATCTCCCAGTGGCCCGGGCTGCCGCTGTCCCTCAGCGGGGACGAGGTGATGCCGCTGGATTATCAGGCGGGACTCACCGGCTGGCTGCTGTACGGCAGGACTCTTGATAAATCTTCCCTGGCCCTTTTTCAGCGCGCCCTCGGCGCGGCCCTGGTCATCGTTTCCGCCTGGCACGTGGAGGACTACCAGGTGGTCAGGCTGGCGGGAACGCTGAGCAAAGAGGCCGTTCGCCTGGCCCATGAGCAGGGGCTGGATGTGGCGCCTTTTGGCAAAACGCCCCATTTGCGCAAGCCCGGCCTGCTGATAATGGACATGGATTCTACCGCAATCCAGATTGAGTGTATTGATGAAATCGCCAAATTGGCCGGGGTGGGGGAACAGGTGGCCGCGGTCACCGAGCGCGCCATGCGCGGAGAGCTGGATTTCGCCGCCAGCCTGCGCCACCGGGTGGCGACCCTCAAGGGCGCGGACGCGGATATTTTACGCCAGGTGCTCGACGGCTTGCCGCTGATGCCCGGCCTTACCGGCCTGGTGCGCAAACTGCAAAGCCTGGGCTGGCATATTGCCATCGCCTCCGGCGGTTTCACCTATTTTGCCGATTACCTGCGAGACAAGTTGCGCCTGGTTTCGGCGGCGGCCAATGAGCTGGAGATTGTCGACGGCAAATTCACCGGCCTGGTAAAAGGGCCGATCGTCGATGCCGCCTACAAGGCCCGCGAGCTGGCCAGGCTGGCGCAAGAGCTGGATATACCCACCAGCCAGACGGTGGCCATCGGCGACGGTGCCAATGATTTATTAATGCTACAATCGGCAGGATTGGGCATAGCCTATCATGCCAAGCCCAAGGTCAACGAACAGAGTAAAGTCGTTATTCGCTATGGGGATTTGCTGGGAGTGCTGTGCATTCTGAGCGGTAATCTGAAAAGCGAGGAGCGTTAGAATTCCGAGGTAACTGTGGCTAAAGCGGTAAAACGTGCGTTTGTCTGTAACGAGTGCGGTGCCGATTACCCCCGCTGGCAGGGGCAATGCACCGCCTGCCAGGCGTGGAATACCATTACCGAAGTGCGGCTGGCGGCGACGCCGGCGGCGGTGCGCAACGATCGTTTCAGCGGTTTTGCCGGGGAATCCGGCGTCAGCCGGGTGCGCAAGCTGTCGGATATCAGTCCGGAAGAACAGCCACGGTTTTCCACCGGCTTCAAGGAGTTCGATCGGGTGCTGGGGGGCGGTGTGGTGCCGGGCAGCGCCATCCTTATCGGCGGCAGTCCCGGCGCCGGTAAAAGTACATTGCTGCTGCAAACCCTGTGCAAGCTCTCCGAAAATATGAATACCCTGTACGTCACCGGCGAAGAGTCATTACAGCAGGTGGCCATGCGTGCCCACCGGCTCGGACTGCCCACCGGCGGGCTGAATATGCTGTCTGAGACCAGCATCGAGCAAATTTGCCTGGTAGCCGCCCAGGAAAAACCCCGCTTAATGGTGATCGACTCCATCCAGGTGATGCATATGGCGGATATTCAGTCCTCCCCCGGCAGCGTGGCGCAGGTGCGGGAAACCGCCGCTTACCTGACGCGGTTCGCGAAGACCCAGGGCGTGGCTATCCTGATGGTGGGGCATGTCACCAAAGACGGCTCCCTGGCCGGCCCCAAGGTCTTGGAGCACTGTATTGACTGCTCCATCATGCTGGATGGCGACGCCGATTCCCGCTTCCGCACTTTGCGCAGCCATAAAAACCGCTTCGGCGCGGTCAATGAGCTGGGGGTGTTCGCCATGACCGAGCAGGGATTGCGGGAAGTGAGCAATCCTTCGGCCATCTTCCTCAGCCGCGGCGAGGAGCTGACCTCCGGCAGCAGCGTGATGGTGGTGTGGGAAGGCACCCGTCCCCTGCTGGTGGAGATCCAGGCGCTGGTGGACAATTCCATGCTGGGCAACCCCCGCCGGGTGGCGGTGGGACTGGATCAAAACCGGCTGGCCATTCTGCTGGCGGTCCTGCATCGCCACGGCGGTTTGCAGATGGCGGATCAGGACGTCTTTGTGAATGTGGTGGGAGGCGTCAAGGTTTCCGAAACCAGCGCCGATCTGGCGCTGATGCTGGCCATGGTCTCCAGCCTGCGCGATCGGCCGCTGCCGCGGGATCTGGTGGTGTTCGGCGAAGTCGGCCTGGCGGGGGAAATCCGTCCGGTGCCCAGCGGCCAGGAGCGTATCGCCGAAGCGGCCAAACATGGTTTTCGCCGGGCCATAGTCCCCTTTGCCAATGTACCGAAAAAAGCGCAGGACAATATGCAGATTTTTGGCGTTAAAAAATTGACGGATGCGCTGTCCATCCTGGATGAAATGGAATAATCAAAAGGGGCGTTTATGTCGTCATTCGACTACCTGAAGAGTGCGATTAAACAGCAGGGACGCACGTTACAGCAGGTCGCAGAGGGCTGCGACATGACCAAAGGCTATCTCAGCCAGCTGCTTAACGCCAAAATCAAAAGCCCCAGCGCGCAAAAGCTCGAAGCCATCCACCGTTTTCTCGGACTGGAGTTCCCGCGCCGGGTGAAGAAAGTCGGCGTGGTCTTCGGCAAGTTCTATCCGCTGCATACCGGGCATATTTATCTCATTCAACGGGCCTGCAGCCAGGTAGATGAACTGCACGTCATTCTCGGCTTCGACGAGCCGCGGGACAGGCAGCTGTTTGAAGACAGCGCCATGTCGCAGCAGCCTACCTTGAGCGATCGGCTGCGCTGGCTGCTGCAGACCTTTAAATACCAGAAAAATATCCATATCCATGCCTTTAATGAACAGGGCATGGAGCCTTATCCCCATGGCTGGGATGTCTGGAGCAACGGTATCCGGTCGTTTATGCGCGATAAAGGCATTGAACCGGGCTTTGTCTATTCCAGCGAAGCCCAGGATGTGGAGCGTTATCGCGAACACCTGGGGATTGAAACCATTCTGATCGATCCCAAGCGTTCCTTTATGTCCATCAGCGGCGAGCAGATACGGCAGGATCCTTTCCGCTATTGGGAATACATTCCCACCGAGGTCAAACCCTTTTTTGTCCGTACCGTGGCGCTCATCGGCGGGGAATCAAGCGGCAAGTCCACCATGGTGAACAAGCTCGCCAATATTTTCAACACCAGCAGCGCCTGGGAATACGGGCGCGAATATGTCTTCTCCCATTTGGGCGGGGATGAAATGGCACTGCAGTATTCCGATTATGACAAGATTGCGCTGGGGCAGGCGCAGTATATTGATTTTGCCGTTAAATATGCCAATAAAGTCACCTTTATCGACACGGATTTTGTCACCAGCCAGGCGTTTTGCAAACGCTACCATGGCCGCGAACATCCTTTTGTACAGGCCATGATTGACGAGTACCGCTTCGATTTGGTGATTTTGCTGAAAAACAACACCCCCTGGGTGGCGGATGGTTTGCGCAGCCTGGGGAATCCGGCGGATCGGGACGCCTTCCAGCATCTGCTGGAAGAATTGCTCGATGCCAACCGTATCCCGTTTGTGCGTATTGATGTGGCCGATTACGACCAGCGCTTCCTGCAATGCATCGAACTGGTGCGGAATATGCTCGGGCAGCGCTGAACCGCCGCCCGGCGGAGATGGCATCAGGCCATATCAAACTGCTGACAAACGTACTCGGGATCAATGGGGCGGGACTGGCTGCCTGAAGAGTAAACCGTCCGCGCCAGGGATGGCGCGGATCGAGCCTACAGGGACGTATTCACGGCGGGTTTACGATCTGGCAGCCTGTTCCGGCCGGGCACTTTGTCCAATAAGCTCAGATGGCATCAGGCCATCTTCTTGTATTTGATGCGGTGAGGTTGCAGTGCCTCGGCACCCAGGGTGCGTTTTTTGTATTCTTCGTATTCGGTAAAGTTGCCTTCGAAGAATTCGATCTTGCCCTCATCCTGATAATCGATGATATGGGTGGCGACCCTGTCGAGGAACCAGCGGTCATGGGAGATAACCAGGGCGCAGCCGGGGAATTCCAGCAGGGCGTTTTCCAGGGCGCGCAGGGTTTCCACATCCAGGTCGTTGGTGGGTTCATCCAGCAGCAGCATATTGCCGCCCACCTGCAGCAGCTTGGCCAGATGTACCCGGCCGCGTTCACCGCCGGACAGCTCGCCGATGCGTTTGCCCTGATCGATTCCTTTGAAATTGAACCGGCCGACGTACGCGCGGCTCGGCAACTCAAAATTGCCGATGCGCATAATGTCCTGGCCGCCCGACACTTCTTCCCAAACCGTCTTGCTGTTGTCCATGCTGTCGCGGAATTGATCCACCGAAGCCAGCACCACCGTATCCCCCAGGGTCACGGTACCGGCGTCAGGCTGCTCTTTGCCGGACAGTATGCGGAACAGGGTGGATTTACCCGCGCCGTTGGGGCCGATAATGCCGACAATGGCTCCCTTGGGTACCGAGAACGTCAAATCGTCAATCAGCAGCCGATCGCCGTAGGATTTCCTGAGGTTTTGCACTTCCAGCACTTTATCCCCCAGGCGCGGGCCGGGTGGAATAAACAGTTCGCTGGTTTCGTTGCGTTTCTGGTACTCCACACTGTTGAGCTCTTCAAAACGAGCCAGCCGCGCTTTGCCTTTGGACTGGCGGCCTTTGGCGTTGGAACGCACCCACTCCAGCTCTTTCTCGATGGATTTGCGACGCGCGGCTTCCGACGAGGCTTCCTGCGCCAGACGCTGGTCCTTCTGCTCCAGCCAGGAAGAGTAGTTGCCTTCCCAGGGAATGCCTTCGCCCCGGTCCAGCTCCAGAATCCAGCCGGCGACATTGTCCAGGAAATAACGGTCATGGGTAATCGCCACTACCGTGCCTTCATAGTCGTGCAGGAACCGTTCCAGCCAGGCCACCGACTCGGCATCAAGATGGTTGGTGGGTTCGTCCAGCAGCAGCATGTCCGGTTTTTCCAGCAGCAGCCGGCAGATGGCCACGCGGCGCCGCTCGCCGCCGGAAAGCGTGCCGATTTTGGCATCCCAGGGCGGCAGGCGAAGGGCGTCGGCGGCGCGCTCAAGCTGATTATCCAGATTATGGCCGTCATGGGCCTGGATAATGGCTTCCAGTTCTCCCTGCTCTTTCGCCAGCTTGTCGAAATCCGCATCCGGCTCCGCATAGGCGGCGTAAACCGCGTCCAGACGGGTCAGGGCGTTTTTCACTTCTTTCACCGCCGCTTCGATTTCTTCCCGCACGGTCTTCTCCAGATCCAGCTGCGGTTCCTGCGACAGGTAACCTATATTGATGCCCGCCTGGGGCCGGGCTTCGCCTTCGATATCGGTGTCGATGCCCGCCATGATGCGCAACAGGGTGGATTTACCCGCGCCGTTCAAACCCAGCACGCCGATTTTGGCTCCCGGGAAGAAGCTTAGCGAAATATCTTTAAGAATATGGCGTTTCGGCGGTACGATTTTGCCGACGCGGTGCATGGTATAGACGTATTGAGCCACGTTGTTATAAGCCTCTTTCAACTCATAGGGTATATGCTCCTCTGCTTATGCGGAGCATGTTTGGGGCAGTTTAGCCGGTTTTAGGGCGCGATCCCAGCGATCCTCGCCCGTTAGCACGGTAAGTACGCCATACCCATTTTAAAAAGGTAAAAAACGTTGTGAAAACATACGGATGCGTATAACGCGCCTATGACGG
Organism: Sodalis sp. RH15; assembly: GCF_047324255.1. Taxonomy (NCBI): domain Bacteria; kingdom Pseudomonadati; phylum Pseudomonadota; class Gammaproteobacteria; order Enterobacterales; family Bruguierivoracaceae; genus Sodalis; species Sodalis sp. RH15. The sequence goes on along the minus strand of NZ_CP178738.1, from coordinate 5,006,746 downwards.
AATATAATTATGAATGAAATAATAAAAAAGGAAATGATGCTAACCATCATCGGCACAACGACAATATTTCGCTCATAGAGCAGGCTGACCCGATGCTCGCCGTCGGTAAGTTTTACCCCCACCAAACCGTTATCGAGCCGGCTGACGTCGGTTTTTTTATCGTCCACCAGCAGATAATAGCCGGCATACATGATGTAGGGTAACGTCACGGTTTGTTCTCCCCGCACGGTGATAATCATGTCTGGGTAGCCGTCGGTATAGCCGGTGGTGGTTATTGACGCGTTTTTATTGGCGAAATAGGCGAAGTCATTGTTATAGAGATGGGCAAAGTTATCCTCGCGAATATTGCTGTTATTGAGATAATCATCCCACAGCCCCATATGCTCAAGCCGGGTATGGCGCTCGGTCAGCGCTTGATTCATCGGGAAAAACATGGATGCGATGCATAATGCCGCCGCTAAGAGGATGGCCAGCGGCCGGCGTTGCCATATGCCGGCCAGCATTCCCGAAGTGAAAAGGGCGACGATGGCCGTGGCGCAGGAGAGCAGACGCCAGGGGAACTGCATGATTTTCAGGAAGGAGAAACGATCCGGCAGTAGATACCAGGGTAGCAGGTGGGTTGCGGCCAGGATGAAAAACAGCGCAACCAGGATGACTTTTTTGGCCGGGGCAGAGCGGCCGTAGCGTAGATAACCGATGGCGATGAGAAGCTGGATAACGCCCACAGAAAGGTACATGCCGTGATTGGATACGCCGTATTTTGACGGCAGGGAAAACAGATTTTCCATGATGCCGCTGCTGAATCGGAATACATCTTCATAGCTAAGCAATTTAGCGTGAGTGGCGAAAATATCCGAATGCCGCATATGATATAGCAGTGGTATCCAATAAAATGCGCTCAGCGCCATGAAGCAGATCAGTGATTCCAAAAAAAATCTGATATTGATCCGATTAATGAGCCTTTTGATATTGATAATAAAAAACAGTAAAAAGAAAATAGCGGTAACGATCAGGCTGGGCATATTGGACAGGGCAATTGCCAACGCGATGAAGGGTATCAGCCAGATATCCCTGCGGTCCCCCAGCAGCGAACTGCATCCTCTGAGGAACAGGGGCATGAAGGCCATGGCCAACATTTCACCCAGCGCGAACCGGATGAAAATATTGGTTAAAAAATACCCGGACGTGATAAACAGGATCGTACATAGATACCCGGCCGCGGATGAGTTATGTTCTCTTTTCCCTGCATAAAAGGCACAAATAAACGCAATCACAAAAATAATAAACAGCACGATTTTCATCTGCAGGATATTATCGGTACTATTAAAGGTAATGATTCTCGCCAGCAAAAATAAAAATGAGGTCAGGGGCGGGTAAAAAAGCTGCCAGGAGTAGCCGAATTGCCCTGGCAGCCAGTAATTAAATAACGGGGGGAATTGTTGGGCGTCCAATTCCTCGTTCAACGAGATCAATCTTTGGAAATGCGCCAGCCAGTCGTGACCTCGCCAAATGCCATTTTGGAGCAGGGCGTAACAAAGTATAAAAAATATAATTAAATTGAGTATAATTAGAGCAAAGTTGTTTTTGTTTTTCATGGAACGCTACCCTGTGGCAGGACCGGTCATTACCAAACGGTGTTATATCCGTCATACTTCAAGTCGCAGGTGCATTGGCTTTCCTTTCTCACCCCGGTCACTTACCTCGGTAAGCTCCCGGGGTTCGCTGCGTCGCCGCCTTCCTGCAACTCGAATTATTTAGGGCATAGTCTCATTCTTTAGGCTTGTGTCTTCTTCTCTGCCTTTAGAGGGGCTTTTGAGGACGTATCTTGGCCTTCTTTTACTCTCGATATAGATTCTGCCTATATATTCCCCCAGTACGCCGATACCGATAAGCTGTACGCCGCCTAAAAACAGAATCGCCGTCATAAGCGACGGATAACCCGGCACCGGATTGCCGTTCACCAGCTTGTCGATAATCATCCATATGGCATCGCATAAAGCCAGCGAGGCGACTCCCAGTCCAAGATAGGTCCAGATGCGCAGCGGCACGGTGGAGAAGCTGGTAATGCCTTCAAGGGCCAGGTTCCATAGCTTCCAGCCGTTGAACTTGGACGCTCCGGCTACGCGGCCGGCGCGAACATACTCCACCACCGCTACGTTGCCGCCCACCCAGGAAAGTATGCCTTTCATAAACAGGTTGCGCTCCGGCAAACGCTTGATGTTGTCCACGACTTCCCGGGACATCAAGCGGAAATCCCCGACGTTTTCTTCAATTTTCGGGGTGCTTATTTTATTATGCAGTTTATAGAACCACTCGGCGGAAGTTCGCTTCAGGGCACCGTCGGAAGATCTGTCTTTGCGTTTCGCCAATACGATATCCGCACCGGCCTGCCATTTTTGAATCATCTCGGGAATGACGTCTATGGGGTCTTGCAAATCAACGTCAATAGGGATGACCGCATCGCCGGTAGCGAATTCAAGCCCGGCAAAAAGTGCGGGTTCTTTACCAAAGTTGCGGGTGAAATTGACCAACACGACATTTTTATCGTTACCGGCCAGCTCGTCCGCTATCTCCCTGGTGTTGTCCGTGCTGCCGTCATTGATAAATACAATTTCCACTTCATATTGTTGTAATGGTTCAAACTCTCTTACGGCCTGATAAAAAATCCGTATAGTCGCTGCCTCGTTTAACACGGGGACCACTAAAGAAATTCTCACGCTTCACTGACCTTGATAGAAAACGCTCGGAAACATGAATCCGCGCCGGCGGATTCAAACCAGAAAAACGGCAGGGAACCGCCGGTGAAAAGGCCCTCGGGTCCACCCCCTTATCCACCCATGGCTCGCAGGATTTAAAATATAGACATAAATCGGTATTTTTACTGAGATCCAGACCGTGCAATGAAAATAATACCGGTGCGGTATTGAATCGGTGCTTCATCGCCTTTCTGCAACCCGAATTATTTAGGGTATAGTTGCGACTGCCGCTGGCGTAGTCCGGGCCGCTTAGCTAGCATGGTGGCTATATCGGTATCTTGTCATTGTCCGGCCGGTTTGGCCGGAGCCCGGCGCCCGGCGTCAGGGCAAAAATGAAGGCTTTTTTTGAGGAAAGAGAGGAAATGGTCAAGGTGGACAGATGGCGATACTTTAGCGCGGTAGTATGCCTGGTGGCGGTATCCGGCTTAGCGCGGGCGGATTCAATCGACGCGCAGCGTCAGCGCTATCTTCAGATTAAACAGGCTTGGGACGGTAATCAGATGGATGTGGTGTCGCAGCTGATGCCGACCCTGCATGATTATCCCCTTTATCCCTATCTGCAATACCGGGCGCTGACGCAGGATTTATCCCAGGCGGACATGGGTGAGATCAAATCCTTTATCGATGCCAATCCCACCTTGCCGCCGGCCCGTTCCCTGGCCCCTCGTTTCGTTAATGAGCTGGCCCGTCGCCAGGACTGGCAAAGCCTGTTGGCGTTCAGTCCGCAGCCGCCCAGACCTATGGCCGCGCGATGCAATTATTATTATGCCAAATGGGCCACCGGCGATTTCCAGACGGCCTGGGACGGCGCCAAAGCGCTGTGGCTCAACGGCCATTCGCTGCCGGACAGCTGCAACAAGCTGTTCGGCGTCTGGGATCAAGCCGGCCAGCGCGGCCCGCTGGCGACGCTTGAGCGTATGCGGCTGGCCATGCAAGAGGGCAACACCGGCCTGGTGAATTACCTGTCCAAGCAGCTGCCTATTGAATATCAGACCATGGGCGCGGCGCTGGCGGCGTTGCAGGATAATCCCGCCACTCTGGAAGGGTTCGCCCGCAGCGTGGGTCCCACCGATCTTACCCGTCAGGCCACCCTCATTACCTTTGCCCGTTTGGCCCGGGACGATGTGGAAAACGCCCGCTCCATGCTGTCGACTCTGGTCCGCCTGCAAAAAATGAGTCCCGAGGAGCAGTTGGAGATGGAGGAGGCCGTCGCCTGGCGGCTGATGGGCAGCGATGCCACGCCGGAACAGGCCAAATGGCGGGATGATGTCATACTGCGCGGTCATTCCACGGCATTGCTGGAACGCCGTATCCGCATGTCGCTGGGGCAGGGGGACCAGCAAGGCGTGTCGGCCTGGTTGGGTCGATTGCCGGATGACGCCGGCCAGAAGGATGAATGGCGTTACTGGCGGGCGTCGATATTGCTCGATAAGGGCCGCCGGAGCGAGGGTGAATCCATCCTGCGGGCCTTGATGCAGGAACGTGGCTTCTATCCCATGGTGGCGGCGCAGAAGCTCGGGGTGAATTATGCGATTAACGTTGCCCCGGCGGTTGCACCGGATCCCGCGCTGCTGCAGCGGCCGGAAATTGCCCGGGTGCGGGAGCTGATGTATTGGAATATGGACAACCTGGCCAGGAACGAATGGGGCGGCCTGGTGGCCAGCCTGAGCCCGGCGCAGCAGGAGGGGCTGGCACGCTACGCCCTTTTGCAGCAGTGGCCGGACATGAGCGTACAGGCCACTATTGTGGGCAAACTCTGGGATCATCTTGAGGAGCGCTTCCCCCTGGCCTGGAGCAATGAATTCCGCCAGTCCACGGAGGACAAAGGCATCAGCCAGAGCTACGCGATGGCCATTGCTCGCCAGGAGAGCGCCTGGAACCCAAAGGCCCAGTCGCCGGTGGGCGCGGCCGGGCTGATGCAGCTGATGCCCGTCACCGCTAAGCATACCGCCCAGATGTTCAATATCGGCAGTTACACCAACCCAAGCCAGCTGCTGGATCCGCAAACCAATATCAATTTGGGCACTACCTATCTGGAGTATGTGTATCAGATGTTCGGCCGCAACCGTATTCTGTCCAGTGCCGCTTACAATGCCGGTCCGGGGCGGGTAACCACTTGGCTGGACAATAGCGCCGGGCGTATCGACGCCGTGGCGTTCGTTGAAAGCATCCCCTTTTCGGAAACCCGCGGTTATGTGAAAAATGTGTTGGCGTACGACGTTTTTTACCGTTATTTCCTGCGGCAGCCGGCTAAGGTGCTGACCGATGCCGAGTGGGAGCGGCGCTACTGAATCCTTTAAAAATAGGATAGACTGCTGTACTCGTTAATGGGTATGGCGGTCCGATATGATCCAAACATCACATTCCGATTCAGCCGGCCAGGAAAAGCAGGATCCTGACTGGCAGCATTTCGCCGCGTTGCTGGGGCAGGCGTTTGCCGATGGGGTGCATGTACCGTTATTACAGCTCATGCTAACCGCGGACGAACGGGAAGCGATAGGTATGCGCATTCGAATCGTCCGGGCGCTTTTGGCGGGGGAGAAGAGCCAGCGGGAGCTGAAAAACGAACTGGGCACTGGTATTGCCACCATCACCCGCGGTTCCAACAGCCTCAAAGCGGCGTCGCCTGAATTGATAGGCTGGCTGAAACGGCATTTGCTTGAATTACCGGAATAGCTTCCGGCCTCAATGAACCGGAACAGGGCCGGACCGGAACATCGGCGTTCTGCGGGCATAAACAGTGCCGGGGCGCTATTCCGGATGGTGGCCGCGGATTTGGTAAATATCGTTGTGAAACGGAACCAGCGCAAGTATCAGCGCCTGATGATAGACGCTGCTGCGGGTCAGTTTCCCGGCGGTAAACACGCCGATCGCGCCGCCTTGACGTTTTATATCCTTTATTCCGGTTAATCTCGCCATTTCCTGCCCCAATTCTCGCCCCTCGGTGATTCCCTGTAATATACTTTCTGGTAATATTAAACTGGCAGAGCGCGATTCGCCCCGCAAATGCGTATTTTCGATCACCATCCAGGCAAAGGTCATATTATCTTCAATACCAGCCTCAACGCCGACCCAGAAATCAGCCTCGGGACAAACCTGGCGCGCGGCCATTACCCGATTGCGCGCGCCGCTGCGCGTTTCGATATTGCCCATCGGCTGGGAAGGCACGCCGCTATCGACATCTATCCCCTCCACCCGGCAGCTTTCAAGCCCGTAGGTGTCGTTGAAGGCCTGGGCAATGGCATCGATTTTAGCCGGATTGGTCGTTGCAGCTACAACATGAAACATATCGTTTTTATTACTCCAGTCATTTTCACGCAGTATAACGGAAAAACACCATGTTACAGGTCTATCTTGTTCGCCATGGCGAAACAGAGTGGAATGCCTTGCGCCGAATTCAGGGGCAGTCCGACAGTACATTAACCGCCAATGGCGAACGTCAGGCACGGCAAGTTGCTGAGCGCGCTAAGTTATTAGGAATCACTCATATTATCAGCAGCGACCTTGGCCGTACACGCCATACCGCCGAAATTATCGCCCGGGCATGCAATTGCGATGTTTTGCTGGATCCCCGCCTGCGGGAGCTGGACATGGGCGTACTGGAAATGCGCGATATCGATACCTTGACCGCGGAAGAAGAGAGCTGGCGCAAACAGCTGGTGGACGGCACGCCGGACGGTCGTATTCCCCAGGGAGAGTCGATGACCGAGCTGTCGCTGCGGATGCAGGCGGTACTGGACGGTTGCCGCGATTTACCGCCGGGCAGCCTGCCTTTGCTGGTGAGTCACGGCATGGCGCTGGGCTGTCTTATCAGTACCGTACTGGGGTTGCCCCCCTACGCGGAGCGCCGGCTGCGGCTGCGTAACTGCTCGCTCTCGCGCATGGATTACCAGCAGAGCCCGTGGCTTGCTCCCGGCTGGGTGGTGGAAACCGCGGGCGATGTCTCGCATCTGGACAGGCCCGCGCTGGATGAGGTTCAGCGTTAGCGCCGGACCGGGATCAGATATTCGCACCGTATGGAGAGGGGCCGTGGCGCATCCGGCGCGCGTTCTTGCGGATAGAACCGCTCTATGTCATGACCTTTGCGCCGGGTCATCCTCAGCGTCGGCAGGCAGGTGCCGTATAAGGCCAGGATAAAGCTTTGCAAACCGTCCGCCGGTCCTTCATAAATGAACTGGGCATAGTCGCCGCCCTCCAGGTCGATAGGTTGCCCGCTCAGTATGTTTTCCGGCACGTCCTGCGGCTCGATGGCGGTAGTGTAAAGGACCTCCTGTTCATCATCCTTTTCATGGCTGGGACGGGAGTGATGCAAACCATACAGTATCGGCGGGATGCATTTCGCCTCCCCCAGATATTGCCGCCAGAAGTGGATACGCAGCTCGCTGCGAAAGGAGCTGATTTGCTCCAGGGTACAGGAGTAGCTTTGGGTCATTCCCACCAAATGCATCGGCGGCAAGACAATGAACTCCGGCGTGGGCATCTCATACTTCTCCAGCCGGATCGGGGGGCGAATGCCGCTGGAATCCCACTCTTCCGAGCGGCGATACAATGCCGGCGTCTGAATAAACTGTTTTTTGAACGCCCGGGTAAAGGTTTGTTGCGAATCGAAGCGATATTGCAGAGCAATATCCAGGATAGGCCGGCTGGTAAGGCGTAACGCCACCGCCGCTTTGGATAGCCTGCGGGCTCTGATGTACGCACCGATTGCATGACCTGTTACTTCTTTAAACATCCGCTGCAAATGCCATTTGGAATAACCTGCTTTCGCGGCGACATTGTCCAGGGACAACGGCTGGTCCAAATGGCCCTCCAACCAGCTTAACAGATCACGTATTATACCGGCTTGATCCATAGATCATCCTCAAAAAGCGTTTATACCCTTCATCTTCAAAGCCGCAGCTGTGCTGGCTGCACTCGCTCACCCCAGTCGCTTAGCCACCTAAGCTCCTGGGGATGATGAACCTCTTATCTGAGGTTCACCCTTGCGGGCCGGCGCAAGCGCTGTTCAAATCTGTTCGAACAGATTTGTCACGATTTCGCCGCCTTGCTGCAACTCGGCATAAATAGGGTTTAGGGCGAGAAAATTAAAAAGTTGACGCATGATACCAATTTTTTTGCACATAGATCGTCAAAGATTTATTAGCTTATTATTCTGAGCCATGTTAGCAGTACAGTGACAACGTCAAAAAAGCCTGCCACAGGGCAGCATCAACCAGATAAAGAAGCCTAATCCCATGAAAAAATTGTTGTTATCGGCATTATTCCTCAGCCTGCTGGGTTCAAGCGTCGCCCGTTCCGAAGAAGTCGGTTCGGTGGACACGGTATTCAAACTCTTCGGTCCGGACCATAAGATTGTGGTGGAAGCGTTTGACGATCCCGACGTCAAAAATGTTACCTGTTATCTCAGCCGCGCTAAAACGGGCGGTATCAAGGGCGGTCTGGGCCTGGCCGAGGATACGTCCGATGCGGCGATTTCCTGCCAGCAGGTCGGACCGATTACCCTGACGGATGAAATCAAGAACGGTAAGGAATCGGGTAGCGTGGTCTTTCAAAAGCGTACGTCGCTGATATTCAAGCGGTTGCAGGTGGTTCGTTTTTATGATGCAAAACGTAATGCGCTGGTCTACCTGTCATATTCTGACCGGGTGGTTGACGGGTCGCCGAAAAACGCCCTGAGCGCGGTGCCGATTATCCCATGGTCCACACAGCATCCTTAAGGCAAAGCCGTCGTAACACCGGCGGCGGTCGCCCGCGTCCGGTATTAGGACGGGAACGCCAAGGCTATTCTTCCAGATCGCCGCAAAAACGATAGCCTTCGCCATGAATGGTGGCGATGATTTCCGGCGTATCGGGGGTGGATTCGAAATGTTTGCGAATGCGTCTGATGGTGACATCGACGGTGCGATCGTGGGCTTTGAGTTCGCGGCCGGTCATCTTTTTCAACAGTTCGGCGCGGGACTGGATTTTGCCCGGATTTTCGCAGAAGTGCAGCATGGCGCGAAATTCGCTACGGGGGAGTTTATAGTGATCGCCGTTGGGGCTTAACAATGAACGGCTATTGATATCAAGTTCCCATCCGTTGAATTTATAGCTTTCCACCAGCTTGCGCTCTTCGCCGCCGCTGCCAAGGTTCATGGTGCGCGACAACAGATTACGTGCGCGGATGGTGAGTTCCCGCGGATTGAACGGCTTGGTAATATAATCGTCGGCGCCGATTTCCAAACCGAGAATTTTATCCACTTCATTATCGCGTCCGGTTAAAAACATCAGCGCGACACTCGCATGCTCCCGTAATTCCCGGGCCAGCAGTAAACCATTTTTACCCGGCAGGTTGATATCCATGATGACCAGATTGATGTCGTTTTCCGACAGAACCTGATGCATCTCTGCACCGTCGGTGGCTTCATGAACCATATAGCCCTCGGCTTCGAAAATGCTTTTGAGGGTATTGCGGGTGACTGACTCATCTTCAACAATAAGAATGTGCGGGGTCTGCATGTTTGCTACCTAAATTACCAACAAATTGAAAGAGGAAGTACAAAAGCCGCGGTCATCTTCATCATGGCCAGGAGAATAACGCCAAACCCCCCGTGCGATGAGGCTAAAGTACATAAACGTGCTCCAGGTGATTAACTTTGGATAAACCTTGGCACCGCTAACCTGATTCTGGGCCGCTTTTCTCAAGCTCAAATGCCCTATAGCTTACCCTTATTAACAACACTATAACAGTGCTAACCGAATTTAACACTCAAGAAAATTTCATTTTGCTGACATATATCAAATTACCGACAAACATTAAATGCATTAAGGGGAATTCCTTTATATACCAGCATATTCGATAACTTTCCTCAGGGGAATATCCTCGATTCAGCTGAGTGTCTCAAGCCTTATGCCCTAGGCAATGAAATCTAAAATGGACTCAAAATAACTGGCTGAAAAATAAGGACATGTGATAATTTTTTCTTATATACGGCCATTACCTGCCTGTGAAGGACGAGTCAGCCATTTTGCCGTTATGCTCCGGTCCATGCCATTGTTAATATCCTGTGACTGCCGTCCCGGCTCATTTCAGCGCGCTGCCGCCAGGTAAAATAGCGTCCCCGCCTCAATGTTCTTGCCATGCTCAGGCGGGCGACATCTTACCGCGCCGGGATTGGTTTTATCGCGCGACGGGCCGGGCACGTTTTCGCCTGTCCCGAATTCTTTGCCGCAGGCTACGGAAAATCATGCGTAGCCTATGATGCCGATTCGCGCCATGTTTGTGGTGTATAAAACTGTATCAAATGATGTTATTAACTATTTTACCGGCTAATTAATCAAAATGGCGGGTAAAAATAAGGTGGGTGATGCTGTGCAATAAAGCAGCAAACACAAAAATAAAATTGACTTTATAGCCTGATTGCTTTAACCAATAGGGCATAGAAAAATACTATAGATTGTTCCATACATGCGTACTATCAGCCCGAGCACCATTATTATTACCACCACCGATACCACAGGTAGCGGTGCGGGCTGACGCATACAGGATAAACAGAAAAAGCCCGCACCTTGACAGTGCGGGCTTTTTTTTAAGCTTCAATTCAGGAGAAAAAAACAAATGCGAGTACTGAAATTCGGTGGTACCTCGGTGGCCAACGCTGAGCGGTTCAGCCGGGTGGCCGATATCATTGAAAGCAATGCAGGGCAGGGACAGGTCGCCACGGTGCTTTCCGCACCCGCCAAAATCACCAACCATCTGGTTTCGATGATCGAAAAGACGCTCGCCGGCATGGATATCCAGCCCACCATGCATGATGCCGAACAGATCTTCGCCGACCTGCTGCTGGGTTTGTCCCAGACGCAGCGAGGGCTCGACTACATCGCTTTACGGATATTGGTGGAGCAGGAATTCGCCCAAATCAAACAGTTGCTGCACGGCATCAGCCTGCTCAAGCAGTGCCCCGACAGCATCAACGCCGCCATCATTTGCCGCGGTGAAAAGCTGTCCATCGCCATTATGGAGGCGGTGTTTATCGCCCGCGGTTTTGCCGTGACGGTCATCAATCCGGTGGAGAAGCTGCTGGCGCAGGGCGGATTCCTGGAATCCACCGTAGACATCGTGGAATCTACCCGGCGTATCAATGATGCCGCTATCCCGCCGGATCATATTATTCTGATGGCCGGTTTTACCGCCGGCAACGAGAAAGGGGAACTGGTGGTGCTGGGGCGTAACGGCTCCGACTATTCCGCCGCGGTATTGGCCGCCTGTCTGCGCGCCGATTGCTGTGAAATATGGACCGACGTGGACGGGGTTTATACCTGCGATCCGCGCCAGGTGCCGGATGCGCGCCTGCTGAAATCCATGTCCTATCAGGAGGCGATGGAGCTCTCCTACTTCGGCGCCAAGGTGCTGCATCCCCGCACCATTGCCCCCATCGCCCGCTTCCAGATTCCCTGTCTGATAAAAAATACCGAAAACCCGCAGGCGCCGGGAACGTTGATCGGCCGTACCGATCCGGACCTGTCCAATCCGGTGAAGGGAATTACGCACCTTAATAATATGGCGATGATTAACGTATCCGGTCCGGGCATGAAAGGGATGATCGGCATGGCCGCGCGGGTTTTCGCCGCCATGTCCCGCGCCGGCAGTTCGGTGGTGTTGATAACCCAGTCCTCGTCGGAATACAGCATCAGCTTCTGCGTGCCGCAAAATGAATTAAACGCCGCCCGCAAGGCCCTGGAAGATGAGTTCTACCTGGAGCTTAAGGACGGCCTGCTGGAACCGCTGGATATTATGAACAAACTGGCGATCATTTCGGTCATTGGCGACGGGATGCGCACTCAGCGCGGGCTGTCCGCCAAGCTGTTCGCGGCGCTGGCGCGGGCCAATATCAATATCATCGCCATCGCCCAGGGCTCATCCGAACGGTCGATCTCGGTGGTGGTGGATAATGATCTTACCACCACCGGGGTGCGTGTCGCCCACCAGATGCTCTTCAATACCGATCAGGTTATCGAAGTGTTCGTCATCGGTTCGGGCGGGGTTGCCGGCGCATTGCTGGAGCAAATCCGCCGCCAGCACCAATGGCTTAAAGAGAAGCATATCGATCTGCGGGTGTGCGGTATCGCCAATTCAAAGGCGCTGCTCACCAATGTCCACGGCATCGCGCTGGATAGCTGGCAGGAGGAGCTGGCGCAGGCCCGGGAGCCTTTTAATCTGGGACGGCTTATCCGCCTGGTGAAAGAGTATCATCTGCTTAATCCGGTTATCGTTGACTGCACCAGCAGCGCGGCGATTGCCGATCAATACGCCGATTTTCTGGCCGACGGTTTTCATGTGGTGACCCCCAATAAAAAGGCCAACACCTCATCCATGCAGTATTACCGGCAAATGCGCGGGGCGGCGGCGGGATCGCGCCGTAAATTCCTTTACGATACCAACGTCGGCGCCGGTTTGCCGGTGATCGAGAATTTACAGAATCTGCTGAATGCCGGCGATGAATTGACGCGGTTTTCCGGTATCCTTTCCGGATCCCTGTCCTATATTTTCGGCAAACTGGATGAAGGACTGTCGCTGTCGGCTGCGACGCTGGCGGCGAAAGAACTGGGGTTTACCGAGCCCGATCCGCGGGATGACTTGTCAGGTACGGATGTTGCGCGTAAGTTACTGATCCTTGCCCGTGAGGCCGGCCATCAGCTGGAACTGGCGGATGTGGAGGTGGAGCCCGTGTTGCCGGAAGGGTTTGACGACGGCGGCGAAGTGGAGACGTTTATGGCCAGGCTGCCGGAGATTGACGATGCCTTCGGCGCCAAAGTGGCGGCGGCCCGTGATGAGGGCAAGGTGTTGCGTTATGTCGCCAGTATCGACGATGGCCGATGCCGGGTGAGAATCGCCGCGGTGGACGGTAATAATCCGTTATACAAAGTGAAGGATGGTGAAAACGCACTGGCCTTTTACACCCGTTATTATCAACCGTTGCCGCTGGTATTGCGCGGTTACGGCGCCGGCAACGAAGTAACGGCCGCCGGTGTCTTTGCGGATCTTTTGCGTACGCTGTCATGGAAGCTGGGAGTTTAAAATGGTTAAGGTGTATGCGCCGGCATCAATAGGTAATGTCAGTGTCGGCTTCGATGTGCTGGGGGCGGCGGTTTCGCCGGTGGACGGTACGCTGCTGGGGGATTGTGTGACGGTGGAAGCCGCGGCGCAGTTCAGCCTGACCAATCAAGGTCGCTTTGCCGGCAAGCTGCCGGCGGATCCGCAGCAGAACATCGTTTATCAATGCTGGCAGCGATTTTGCCAGGCGGTGGGTAAAACCGTTCCGGTAGCCATGATGCTGGAAAAAAACATGCCTATCGGCTCCGGCCTGGGCTCCAGCGCCTGTTCAGTGGTGGCGGCGCTGGTAGCGATGAACGCCTACTGCGATTATCCCCTGGACGAAAACCATATGCTGACGCTGATGGGAGAAATGGAAGGGCGCATTTCCGGCAGCATCCATTACGATAATGTGGCGCCCTGTTTTCTCGGCGGCATCCAGCTGATGCTGGAAGAGAACAGTATCATCAGCCAGCAGATTCCCGGTTTCAGCGAATGGCTGTGGGTCATGGCCTACCCGGGCATCAAGGTCTCCACCGCCGAGGCGCGGGCGATATTGCCGGCGCAGTATCGCCGCCAGGACTGTATCAGCCACGGCCGTTTCCTGGCGGGGTTTATTCACGCCAGCCATACCCAGCAGCCCGCCCTGGCGGCCAAGCTGATGAAGGACGTCATCGCCGAGCCGTACCGTACCCGTCTGCTGCCGGGATTTATCGAGGCGCGCCATGCGGCGACCCAGATAGGCGCGCTGGCCTGCGGCATCTCCGGATCCGGTCCGACGATGTTCGCGGTGTGCGATCGGGAGGATACCGCGCAGCGTCTGGCGGATTGGCTGGCGCAGCACTACCTGCAAAACGACGAAGGATTTGTTCATATCTGTCGCCTGGATACCACCGGCGCGCGAGTGATGGGATAACGCATGAAACTGTATAATATTAAAGATCACAACGAGCAGGTCAGCTTCGCGCAGGCGATCAAGCAAGGGCTGGGGCGTCAACAGGGATTGTTTTTTCCGCGAGACCTGCCGGAGTTTACCCCGACGCAAATCGATGAGCTGCTTAAGCTCGATCTGGTGACCCGCAGCGCTCGCATCCTGTCGGCCTATATCGGCGATGAGTTGCCCCTGGAAGTCATACACAAGCGCGTGAACGCCGCTTTCGAATTCCCGGCGCCGGTGGTGAATATTTCGGCGGATATTGCCGCCCTGGAGCTGTTCCACGGGCCGACCCTGGCGTTCAAGGATTTCGGCGGCCGTTTTATGGCGCAGATGCTGACCGAGGTGGCCAAAGGCGAGCCGGTGACCATTCTCACCGCCACCTCAGGCGATACCGGCGCCGCGGTGGCGCACGCCTTTTACGGACTGGATAACGTGCGGGTGGTGATTCTTTATCCGAAGGGTAAAATCAGCCCGCTGCAGGAAAAGCTGTTTTGCACCCTCGGCGGCAATATCCACACCGTTGCCGTTGAAAGCGATTTCGATGCCTGTCAGGCGCTGGTGAAACAGGCGTTTGACGATGAGCCGTTAAAACGCGAGCTGGGCTTGAATTCGGCTAACTCCATTAATATCAGCCGTCTGCTGGCGCAGATTTGTTACTATTTTGAAGCGGTATCGCAGCTGCCGCAGGAAGCGCGCAATCAACTGGTGGTCTCGGTGCCCAGCGGCAACTTCGGCGATTTGACCGCCGGTTTGCTGGCTATGTCGCTGGGCCTGCCCGTTAAGCGTTTTATTGCAGCCACCAACGCCAATGATACCGTGCCGCGATTTTTGTCCGGCGGCCGGTGGTTGCCCAATCCTACCGTTACCACCCTGTCCAATGCGATGGATGTCAGCCAGCCGAACAACTGGCCGCGGGTGGAGGAGCTTTTCCGTCGCAAGAACTGGCGCCTGGACAGTTTGTCCTATGGCAGCGTGAGCGATGATATTACGCGGGAGACCATGCGTGAGCTGGCGGCGCTGGGCTATATTTCAGAACCCCATGCCGCTATTGCCTATCGGTTGCTGCGGGATCAACTGAAGCCCGGCGAGTTCGGTTTGTTCCTCGGCACCGCCCATCCGGCGAAATTCAAGGAGACGGTGGACGAGGTGCTGGGCAGTTCCTTGCCGTTGCCGAAGGCGCTGGCGCTGCGGGCTACGCTGCCGCTGCTGTCGCGGCAGCTGCCGGCGGATTTTGCGCAATTGCGCCGGCTGCTGATGGATTTGCCGGCGTAAAACGCCGGGAGTCCGGCATGTGGCGGGCCTGCACGATCGGCGCTGGCGGGCCTACCATGCCATGGGGCGCTCGGGCAGGCGGGAAAACCACGCCTGCTTCGACCCCATCGGCATGCTCTCCCTTTAACGCGATCGCTGCACGATCGGCGCTGGCGGGCCTACCATGCCATGGGGCGCTCGGGCAGGCGGGAAAACCACGCCTGCTTCGACCCCATCGGCATGCTCTCCCTTTAACAGGCTCGTTGCACGATCGGTGCCGGCGTGCCTACCGCTCTGCGGGGCGCTCCGGCCGTTTGAAGATAAATTCGGTTTCGCTGGATTGCGCGGCGTCATAAACATAGCCGCCGTCATGAAATTCGGTAAGCTGTTCCGGGCGCGATAGCCTGCCGGTAATGATAAAGCGGCTCATCATGCCGCGGGCCTTTTTGGCGTTGAAGCTGATGACTTTGTATTTGCCGTTTTTCTGATCGAGAAAGACCGGCTTGATGATGCGTCCCGCCAGTTTTTTCTCATTGACCGCTCTGAAGTACTCTTCCGATGCCAGGTTAATCAACACGTCGTCTTGTTGCTCCTCCAGCGCTTCCTGCAATGTGTCGGTCAGCGTATCCCCCCAGAACCGGTATAAATCGGCTCCCCGCGGATTGGCAAGTTTGATGCCCATTTCCAGCCGGTAGGGCTGCATCAGATCGAGCGGGCGTAATATGCCGTACAGCCCGGACAGAATGCGCAGATGAGTCTGGGCGAAATCAAAATCCTCTTCGTCGAAGGTGTCGGCCCGCAAGCCGTTATAAACATCGCCTTTAAACGCCAGAATCGCCTGGCGGGCGTTGTCGGGGGTGAACTCCTCCTGCCATGACTGGAAGCGCGCCACATTAAGACTGGCCAGTTTATCGCTGATGCCCATAAGCGCGGACAACTGCGCCGGCGTTAGCTTCCGGCATATCGCCATGAGCTGTTTTGAGCTTTCCAGCAGCGCCGGCCGGCTGTAGCGCCGGGTAGCCGGCGGGCTTTGGTAATCCAGCGTTTTGGCTGGAGAGATAACGATAAGCATATTTTTCCGGTCCTGTGTCTCTTCTCATTTAGGCGCTGCCGGCCGGTCCCAGATTCCCGGTGACAGCTGGTCGGCGATAGCGGGGAAATTAGCGGCGTAGAAGGTCGGTAATTTACCGATATTGCGCTGGCTATTGTAATCACGCGCCAGCATTAACGCGATACGCGACAGCAGCAGCAGCGCGATGAGATTGGTGAGGGTCATCAACCCCATCGCCATATCCGCCAGCCGCCACAATACCGGCATGTCGGCCAGGCAGCCGAACATCACCATCGTAAGCGTCAGCAAGCGAAACAGCCATATCAGCCCTCGGGGGCAGCGGCGGAAGAATCGCAGGCTGCTTTCCGCATAGGCGTAGTTGCCGATGATGGAGGTGAAAGCGAATATAAAAATAATGATCACCATGAACCAGGTGCTCCATGCGCCGCCCACGGAGGCGATGGATTGCTGGATCAAGGCGAAGCCCGGCTGCGGGGGCGTGGCCTGATCCAACGCCCCGGACGTGAGGATGATGGCGGCGGTGGCGCTGCATATCACGATGGTGTCGATAAACACCGCCAGCATTTGTATATAGCCCTGGGAGGCTGGATGCGGCGGCCAGGGGGTGGCGGCGGCGGCGATATTGGGCGCCGAACCCATGCCGGCCTCGTTGGAGAACAATCCCCGCTGCACCCCCAGGAAAATCGCCTGGGATATCCCGTAGCCGGCTACCCCTGCGGCGGCCTGGCGCAGTCCGAACGCGCTGCTGAACACCAGTTCGGCCACGTCGGCCAGCCTGCCTATATTATGGGCCGCCGTCCAACCCGCCAGGATAACGTAGAGCAGCGCCATGGCCGGTACTATCCATTGCGACAGGCGGGCAATGATCCGCACCCCGCCGAAGATGGCCAGGGCGGTCAGCGCCACCAGCCCCAGGCCGATCTGGTAGGATTTATAACCGAACGCGCCCTGCAGCGATTGGGCAATCGCCCCGGCCTGTACCGAGTTGAATATGCCGCCGTAGCCCACCAGCAGGAAGCAGGAAAACAATATGCCCATCCAGCGCAGGCCCAGGCCTTTCTCCATGTACCAGGCCGGACCGCCGCGAAAATTGCCCTGCGCGTCGCGTACTTTATAGAGCTGCGCCAGCGTGCTTTCCACAAAGGCGGTGGCCATGCCGATAAACGCCGCCAGCCACATCCAGACGATGGCGCCCGGCCCGCCCACCACCAGCGCCAGGACCACGCCGGTGAGATTGCCGCAGCCGATACGCGCCGCCAGGGTGGTGCACAAGGCTTGAAAGGGCGAGATGCCGGCGCGGTCGGCCTGGTTCGATCCTTTCAGGATGGAGAAGATATGTAAAAAGTGGCGAAACTGGATAAAACCGGAGCGCAGCGTAAACCAAAGCCCGGTGCCTATCAGCAGATATATCAGGACGGAATTCCAGATAAGATCATTGATGAAATTAAATAGCTCGGCCATTTCCGCCTCTTCTTCCATGATAAACGGCGGCGGCGGATAATCCACCGGTGTGAGCCTTGCGCCGGTCCCCACGCGTGGTATTATCGGAAAAGGCCGTGCAACGCCACCTTATAAGCACACCCTTCACCATGAGACATCTCAACATGACAGATAAATTAAGTGCCCTACGCAAAATGACCTCCGTTGTCGCCGATACGGGTGATATCACCGCCATTAAACTGTACCAGCCACAGGATGCGACCACCAACCCCTCATTGATTCTTAATGCGGCGCAGATTCCTGAATATCGCCGATACATCGATCAGGCCGTCACCTGGGCCCGCGACCAAAGCAGCGATCCGGCCGAGCAGGTTAAATACGCCACCGACAAGCTGGCGGTGAATATCGGCGTCGAAATTCTGAAGCTGGTCCCCGGCCGCGTTTCCACCGAAGTGGATGCCCGTCTTTCTTATGACACCGAAGCCAGCGTCGCCAAAGCCAAACGGCTCATCAAGCTTTATAACGATGCCGGTATCGGCAACGATCGCATCCTGATTAAACTGGCCTCTACCTGGCAGGGCATCCGTGCGGCGGAACAGTTGGAAAAAGCCGGCATCAATTGTAATCTGACGCTGCTGTTTTCCTTCGCCCAGGCCCGCGCCTGCGCCGAAGCGGGCGCTTTTCTGATTTCGCCGTTCGTCGGCCGCATTCTTGACTGGCACAAAGCCAACGGCAGCCAGAAAGAGTTCAGCCCCCAGCAGGATCCCGGCGTAGTGTCGGTTACCGAGATTTACCGCTACTACAAAGAGCATGGCTATGAAACCGTGGTCATGGGCGCCAGTTTCCGTAACATCGGCGAAATCATCGAACTGGCCGGCTGCGACCGCCTGACCATCGCGCCGCCGCTGCTCAAAGAGCTGGCGGAAAGCGAAGGCCCGCTGGAACGTAAACTATCCTATACAGGAAATATCAAGGCGCGTCCCGCAAAAATGACCGAAGCCGAGTTCCTGTGGGAGCATAACCTCGATCCGATGGCGGTGGATAAGCTGGCTGACGGCATTCGCAAGTTTGCCGTCGATCAGGAAAAGCTGGAAAAGATGATCAAAGAATTGCTGTAACGCGCGACAACAGCAAATATGGCCCGCGTTGCGGGCCGTTTTTTTAGCGGCTGGCCTTTAATGGGCAACTTGATATCATAAGCGGAATATTCGCTGCAGGATGATATCCATGAATACATGTCGCATAGGGCTGGTTTCCATCTCCGATCGCGCCGCCAAAGGTGTCTATCAGGATCAGGGTATCCCCGCGCTGGCCGCCTGGCTCACCGGGGCGCTGGTTACGCCGTTCAAACTGGAAACCCGTCTGGTGCCCGATGAGCAGCTGTTGATTGAGCAAACCCTTTGTGAACTGGTGGATGAAATGGGTTGTCATCTGGTGCTGACCACCGGCGGCACAGGTCCGGCCCGCCGCGATGTGACCCCCGATGCGACGCTGGCGGTGGCGGATCGTGAAATGCCCGGCTTCGGCGAGCAGATGCGGCAAATCAGCCTGCATTTTGTACCCACCGCCATTTTATCCCGGCAGACCGCCGTGATTCGTAAACAGGCCCTGATCCTTAATTTGCCGGGCCAGCCCCGCTCGATAAAAGAAACCCTGGAAGGGGTTAAGGATGAACAGGGCAAGGTGCTGGTGACCGGCATTTTCGCCAGCGTGCCCTATTGTATCCAGCTGTTGGAGGGGCCGTATCTGGACACCGACCCGGCCGTCGTATCCTCCTTCCGTCCCCGAAGCGCCCGCCGCCCCGCCGACAGCTGATGGGAAACGTGCCGGGGGCATGTAAGTCCTGCCTTCCTCTCTTTACTACTTATTACCTCCCCGGCCCGCTCACGGCGGTGAAAAGGGTTTCCAGCCAGTAAAAATATCTTTACAATAAGGTTTGTATTTTTTTCTTATTTTATCTGGCGTTAAGTGAAAAATTATGAATGGCGATCCTCAGCGTCGTTTGAATCCGCAAGATTATAAAACCCTCTCTCTGGCCGCCCTGGGGGGCGCTCTGGAGTTTTATGATTTTATCATTTTTGTGTTTTTCGCCGGCGTTATGGGCAAGCTGTTTTTCCCGGCCGATCTGCCGGAATGGCTCAGGCAAATGCAAACCTTCGGTATTTTTGCCGCCGGCTACCTGGCCAGGCCCCTGGGGGGCATCGTTATGGCGCATTTCGGCGATAGGGTCGGGCGCAAAAAGATGTTCAGCCTGTCGATACTGCTGATGGCGCTGCCTACCCTGCTGATGGGTCTGCTGCCTACCTATGCCGCGCTGGGCGTTGCCGCGCCGCTGCTGCTGTTACTGCTGCGGATCCTGCAGGGAGCGGCCATTGGCGGGGAAGTGCCCGGCGCGTGGGTTTTCGTGGCCGAACATGTGCCGCGGCGGCGTATCGGTTTCGCCTGCGGCACCTTGACCGCCGGACTTACCGTCGGCATATTGCTCGGCTCGTTTGTCGCCACCCTGATCAACGCCTTGATTTCTGGGCAGGACATCGTCCGGTGGGGCTGGCGCATTCCCTTTTTCCTCGGCGGCGTTTTCGGACTGGCGGCCATGTACCTGCGGCGCTGGCTGCGGGAAACACCGGTGTTTCTGGAGATGCAGGCCCGGCAAATGCTGGCGAAGGAACTGCCGCTGAAATCGGTCATCGTCAACCACCAAAAGGCGGTGATCCTTTCCATGCTGCTGACCTGGCTGTTGTCCGCCGGCATTGTGGTGGTGATCCTGATGGCACCCCTGTGGCTGCAACAGCAGGCAGGGGTGCCGGCGGCCCTGGCGCTGGAAGCCAATTGCCTGGCCACCATTGCCCTGGCGGCGGGGTGCGTGGTCACCGGCGCGGTCATCGATACCCTGGGCGCGGGTAAGACCTTTACGTACGGCTGCCTTATGCTGGCCGTTTTCAGCTGGCTGTTCTACCACGCCGGCGGCGGCCACCCGCTGCAGCTATTTGTCGCCTATGGGCTGGCGGGTTTCAGCGTCGGCGTGGTGGGCGGGGTGCCTTACGTCATGGTGCATGTTTTTCCCGCCGCGGTGCGTTTCAGCGGTATTTCGTTCTCCTATAATATTGCTTACGCCGTGTTCGGCGGCCTAACGCCGATATTCGTCACACTGCTGATGAAAATCACTCCCATGGCCCCCGCCTGGTATGTGTTGGGTCTGGCATTGATGGGGGTAGCCCTCGGGATATTCCTGCCGGCGGATCTGCGCCGCATATTGCCGTTGGGCGACAGGATCAATTCCGCCGCCTGATCAGGCGGTGATGTCCGCTGGGGCCGGACGCGGTTTTTTCGCGCCGGCTCTCGCTTTTATCTCGTTCGGGCCTGAATTTTTATCGTACGGCATAAAATCCATATCTTTCATAATGATATAGCTATTTGACTGTTTTCAATAGCAATACGGCGGGGCTAAGGGACGGGAAAAACAGCTTTTTTTTCCCCTTACCCCTTGATGCACGGCGTAGCGGCCCCATCTTATCTGCAACCAACGTTGTTAAACCTGCAAACAAATAGCAGTCGGTAACTTGAAAACAGCTTAACCGGCCACATATCAGGTTTACGACCACAACGAATATGACTTTTAGTGGAGATGTTTAGATGGGTAAAATTATTGGTATCGACTTGGGTACGACCAACTCTTGTATCGCAATCATTGAAGGCTCCAAACCTCGGGTGCTGGAAAACAGCGAAGGCGATCGTACTACCCCTTCCATTATTGCTTACACGCAGGACGGTGAAATTCTGGTTGGCCAACCAGCTAAACGTCAGTCCGTCACTAATCCCAAGAACACGCTGTTCGCCATCAAACGTTTGATCGGACGCCGTTACGAAGACGAAGAAGTACAGCGTGACAAAAACATCATGCCGTACAGCATTATCGCATCCGATAACGGAGATGCCTGGCTGGACGTGAAAGGCCAGAAAATGGCCCCGCCGCAGATCTCCGCCGAAATCCTGAAAAAAATGAAAAAAACCGCGGAAGATTACCTGGGTGAACCGGTTACCGAAGCGGTTATCACCGTGCCGGCGTATTTCAACGATACCCAGCGCCAGGCCACCAAGGATGCGGGACGTATTGCCGGTCTTGATGTTAAACGCATCATTAACGAACCCACCGCCGCGGCGCTGGCCTACGGTCTGGATAAAGAAGTCGGCAACCGCACCATCGCGGTGTATGACCTGGGCGGCGGTACGTTCGATATCTCGATTATCGAAATCGACGATGTGGATGGCGAAAAGACCTTTGAAGTCCTGTCCACCAATGGCGACACTCATTTGGGTGGCGAAGACTTCGACAGCCGCCTGATTAATTATCTGGTTGATGAATTCAAGAAAGACCAGGGCATCGATCTGCGCAACGATCCGCTGGCGATGCAGCGTCTGAAAGAGTCCGCGGAAAAGGCCAAGATCGAGCTCTCTTCCGCTCAGCAGACCGACGTGAACCTGCCGTACATTACGGCGGATGCCACCGGTCCGAAACACATGAACATCAAGGTCACCCGCGCCAAGCTGGAATCCCTGGTGGAAGACCTGGTTAAACGCACCATGGATCCGCTGAAGATGGCCCTGAAGGATGCCGGGCTGTCGGTGAGCGATATCAAGGACGTTATTCTGGTGGGCGGCCAGACCCGTATGCCGCTGGTGCAGAAGACCGTTACCGATTTCTTCGGCAAAGAACCGCGTAAAGACGTCAACCCCGATGAAGCGGTGGCTATCGGCGCCGCGGTGCAGGGCGGCGTATTGGCCGGTGATGTGAAAGACGTGCTGCTGCTGGACGTAACGCCTTTGTCCCTGGGTATCGAAACCATGGGCGGCGTGATGACGGCGCTTATCGCCAAAAACACGACCATCCCCACCAAGCATAGCCAGGTGTTCTCCACTGCGGAAGACAACCAGTCCGCCGTGACCATCCATGTGCTGCAGGGTGAACGTAAACGCGCCGCCGATAACAAGTCCCTGGGACAGTTCAATCTGGACGGTATTTCTCCGGCCATGCGCGGCATGCCGCAAATTGAAGTGACCTTTGATATCGATGCCGACGGTATCCTGCATGTGTCCGCCAAGGACAAGAACAGCGGCCGCGAACAGAAGATCACCATCAAGGCCTCTTCCGGTCTGAACGAGGAAGAAATCCAGAAGATGGTGCGTGAAGCCGAAGCCAACGCGGAATCCGACCGTAAGTTCGAAGAACTGGTCCAGACCCGCAACCAGGCCGATCACCTGCTGCACAGCACCCGCAAGCAAATGGAAGAAGCTGGCGATAAACTGCCGGCGGATGACAAGACCGCTATCGAGACCGCGCTGAACGGTCTGGATACCGCGCTGAAAGGCGAAGACAAAGCGGAAATCGAAGCCAAGATGCAGGCGCTGATCCAGGTCTCCGGCAAACTGCTGGAAGTGGCGCAGCAGCAGGCGCAGGCCGGGGCAGGCGCAACGGATGCCGGCGCCGATGGGGCCAAGAAGGACGATGACGTGGTCGATGCCGAGTTTGAAGAAGTCAAAGATAAAAAATAATCGCCCTTGATGGGGCACAGCGGCGATAGCTGATATCGTGGCTGGCAACAGGCACGGGCGTAGGGGTAACCTTGCGCCCGTGCAAGCATGTCGAGGGCAGGAAGAGACAATGGCGAAGTCAGACTATTACGAGATTTTAGGCGTCCCCAGAGACGGGGATGAGCGTGAAATCAAAAAGGCCTATAAACGCCTGGCAATGAAATACCACCCGGATCGTAACCCCGGGAACGCGCAAGCCGAAGCAAAGTTCAAAGAAGTCAAAGAAGCGTATGAAATTCTGAATGACCCGCAAAAACGCGCGGCCTACGATCAGTACGGCCATGCCGCTTTTGAGCAGGGGGGCATGGGCGGCGGTGCCGGCGGAGCGGATTTCACCGATATCTTCGGCGATGTGTTCGGCGATATTTTCGGCGGTGGTCGCCGCCAACGCGCCAGCCGTGGTTCGGATCTCCGCTACAATATGGAGCTGACGCTGGAAGAGGCGGTGCGCGGCGTTACCAAGGAAATCCGTATCCCCGCCCTTGAAGAGTGCGACGTTTGCCATGGCAGCGGCGCCAAACCGGGCACTTCGCCCATAACCTGTCCTACCTGCCACGGCGCCGGACAGGTGCAGATGCGCCAGGGCTTTTTCGCGGTGCAGCAAGCCTGCCCCACCTGCCAGGGACGCGGCAAGGTAATCAAGGATCCTTGCCATAAATGCCACGGCCACGGTCGGGTAGAGAAAGCCAAAACACTGTCGGTCAAAATACCGGCCGGGGTGGATACCGGCGATCGGATCCGTTTGGCGGGGGAAGGTGAAGCAGGGGAGCAGGGGGCGCCGGCCGGAGATCTGTACGTTCAGGTTCAGGTCCGCCAGCATCCCATTTTCGAACGTGAAGACAATAACCTGTTTTGCGAAGTCCCCATCAATTTCGCCATGGCGGCGCTGGGCGGCGAAATCGAAGTGCCGACGCTCGACGGCCGGGTAAGCCTGAAAGTGCCGGCGGAAACGCAAACCGGCAAGTTGTTCAGAATGCGCGGCAAAGGGGTTAAATCGGTACGCGGCGGCGCTCAGGGGGACCTGCTGTGCCGGGTTGTAGTGGAAACCCCGGTGAAGCTTAATGAAAAGCAAAAACAGCTGCTGCGCGAGCTGGAGGAGAGTTTCGGCGGTGCCGGCGGTGCGCAAAACAGCCCGCGATCCAAGAGCTTTCTTGACGGCGTGAAGAAGTTTTTCGACGATTTGACGCGCTAAAAATCCTAAAGGGCCGTTCGCCTTCGCGGCCCCGGCGATAAATGTCTCCCCCGGCTATGCTGATGATAGTGTTCGGCAACGCTGTTGGGGAGGTTATCTATCCGCTACGGTGCGCCAGTAAGCTATCCCGGCTGGAGATAAAACCGCGTTTTGCGAAGCGGCTTGTAATACCTTCCGATTATCAGTCCCTTTTGTTTACCCACAGCGCCAATTCCCGCACAATAAAACTCATCTAGCGTATACCGAGGTAAGGGACTTTGATTTTTATTATTCGCCGCTGGCTCTCGCATGAAGCTTCAAGCGGTGTGTTATTGATTCTGGCAGCGCTGGCGGCATTGATCATCGCTAATTCCCCGGCCCGTGAGGCCTATGAGGCCACCCTATATTACCCCCGGGCCGCCGCCGGCGAACAGGGCGCTTCCTTTAACCTGCTTGCGCTAATCAATGACGGTTTGATGGCGATGTTTTTTTTACTCATCGGGCTGGAGGTTAAGCGGGAACTTATCCAGGGTGCGCTGGCCAGCCGCGCCCAGGCGGCATTCCCGGCTATCGCTGCGCTGGGAGGAATGATAGCGCCGGCCATCATCTATATGCTGATGAACCGGCATGCCCCGGCTAATTACGCCGGCTGGGCCATTCCGACGGCAACGGATATCGCCTTCGCGGTGGGCGTGCTGGCACTGCTGGGAAAACGCGTGCCCGCCAGCCTGAAGGCCTTTTTGCTGGCGCTGGCCATTATCGACGATTTAGGGGCCATCGTTATCATCGCCCTGTTTTACAATCACCAACTTTCCCCGGCGGCGCTGGCGGGCGCCGCCGGGGTAGCGGCGGTTATGTGGCTGATGAACCGCAGAAATATCAGTCATCCCGGCCTCTATCTGCTGGCCGGCGCGGCGCTTTGGACATGTGTGCTGCTCTCAGGCATCCACGCCACCCTGGCCGGGGTGATTGCCGGCGCCCTGATACCGCTGAGCCTGCCGGGGAAGGCTTACTCCCCCGCGCTGGTGCTGGAGCACCGGTTGCAGCCCTGGGTCATCTATTTGATCTTGCCGCTGTTCGCGTTTGCCAATGCCGGGGTCTCCTTGCAGGGCTTGACGCCCGGCAGCCTGCTTTCGCTGCTGCCGGCCGGCATCGCCGCCGGGCTAATCCTGGGGAAACCCGTGGGGATAATGGCGTTCTGCCTGCTGTCAGTGAAGCTGCGCATGGCGCGCTTGCCCGATGGCGTGGCCATGGGGCAGATTGCCGCCGCGGCGGTACTCTGCGGCATTGGCTTCACTATGTCGATTTTTATTGCCGGCCTGGCATTCGGCACCGGTTCGGGAAATGAACAGCTCACCTTGGCAAAGCTGGGTATCCTGTCGGGTTCGACGCTATCGGCAATCCTGGGCTATCTGGTGCTGAGAAGGGCTTTGCCGCAGGCGGCGTAGCAGGGCATGATGTTAACAATGGCGCATAAAAAAAACCGGCCGAAGCCGGTTTTTTTAACGAATAACAACACTTACTGCATAGCGTTGATACGCGCGGTCAGATTAGATTTATGACGCGCTGCTTTGTTCTTGTGGATCAGACCTTTGCTGGCCTGACGGTCCACTAGGGGCTGCATAACAGAAAATGCACTCTGCGCAGCTTCTTTATCACCTGAATCGATAGCCGCGTATACCTTCTTAACAAAGGTACGCATCATGGAGCGACGGCTTGCATTGTGCTGACGACGCTTCTCAGACTGTACGGCGCGTTTCTTAGCTGATTTGATATTAGCCAAGGTCCAACTCCCAAACGTGTTCTATGAGACAATTCAAAGGCCGAGGAATATGCCCTTTCAGCCTTCTTTTGTCAATGGATTTGTGCAAATAAGCGCCGCTCAATAACGCAACGCCTGTTACAATGTGATGGCGCAGGATTCTACCAGTTTCAGCCCAAGGAATACAGTGTTTGCAGTGAAAAAAGCGATTATACCCGTCATCTCTCCCTTGCCCCCTTGCCGCAACATGAAATCTAGTGGGCATATCGTTATTAAGAAAGGTGACTCGCTCCCGGCGGCCCGGCCACGGGGAGCGGAATACTCCGCCCTGGGCAGAATAACCTGCGCAAAAAACCAGACCGGGCAATATAAGCGTGGTTTTCTCCGCTGTTACGGGCAAAGATTGGATTCGCGGGTTAACCTTAGGCTCCGTACAAGGTATAATCCGCCGATTTCCATTGTCTTGAGCCTGCTATGAAGCTTATTCGCGGCATACATAATCTTCAGGCGCGTCACTCCGGGTGCGTGCTCACCATCGGCAATTTTGACGGCTTTCATCGCGGGCATCAGGCGCTGATAGCGCAATTGCAGTCCGAAGGCCGTAAAAGAGGCCTGCCGGTAATGGTGATGATATTCGAGCCCCAGCCGCAAGAACATTTTGCCGGCCGGGACGCCCCGGCGCGGCTGACCCGCCTGCGGGATAAAGTGAAGTACCTGGCCCAGGCCGGGGTGGACATAGTACTCTGTGCGAAGTTTGATCAGCATTTTGCCGCCATGGACGCCCGGACGTTTGTTTCCCGGCTGCTGGTGGACAAGCTCGGCGTCAGGCTGCTTTGCGTGGGTGATGATTTTCGGTTCGGCGCCTGCCGGGAGGGTGATTTCGCCTTTTTGCAGCAGGCGGGTACCGACGCGGGTTTTGATGTCATGAGCACCGCGACCTATACCGAAGGCGGCTTGCGTATCAGCAGCACCGCGGTACGGGAAGCGCTGAATACCGATCTGCTTGCCGAGGCCGAAATGCTGCTTGGCCATCCCTACCGAATTTCCGGCCGGGTGGAGCACGGCGACGAGCTGGGCCGTACCCTGGGATTTCCCACCGCCAACGTCTCGCTGAAAAAGCGGCCGGCGCCCATTAACGGCGTGTATGCGGTGGAGGTCCTGGGTCTGTCGGCCATGCCGCTGCCGGGCGTGGCGAACATCGGCACCCGACCCACGGTGGCCGGGCTGGTGTCGCGGCTGGAAGTCCATTTGCTGGATACGTCGATGGACCTGTACGGCCGCCATATCGAAGTGGTGTTTCGTGCTAAATTGCGTAATGAACAACGGTTTGCCTCCCTTGATGAGTTGACGCGGCAAATCCAGAATGATGTGGTGACCGGCCGGACGTTTTTCGCACTGACGGCGCCCTTTTAAACTCTCAAACCGAAAACGGAACCGAGAATCGAATGAGTGATTACAAAAATACCCTGAATTTGCCGGACACAGGGTTCCCGATGCGCGGCGACCTGGCCAAGCGCGAGCCTGGCATGCTGCAACGCTGGTATGAACAGGACCTGTACGGGATTATCCGCCGTGCCAAGAAAGGTAAAAAAAGCTTTATTTTGCATGACGGCCCTCCCTATGCGAACGGCAATATTCATATCGGTCATTCGGTTAACAAGATTCTCAAAGACATTATCATCAAATCCAAAGGGCTGATGGGCTATGACTCGCCTTACGTGCCCGGCTGGGATTGCCACGGGCTGCCGATTGAACTGAAGGTTGAGCAGTTGATCGGCAAACCGGGTGAAAAGGTCAGCGCCGCCGAGTTTCGCGCCGCCTGCCGTAAATACGCCGCCGAACAGGTTGCCGGTCAGAAAAAGGATTTTATCCGTCTCGGCGTGCTGGGTGATTGGGAACATCCCTATCTGACGATGAATTTCGGCACCGAAGCCAATATCATCCGCGCGTTGGGTAAAATCATCGAAAACGGCCATTTGCAAAAAGGGGCCAAGCCGGTGCACTGGTGCATCGATTGCCGTTCCGCCCTGGCGGAAGCCGAGGTGGAATACTACGACCGCACATCCCCTTCCATCGATGTAGCGTTTCAGGCCGTGGATGCCGCCGCGGTGGCGGCGAAATTCGGCGTTTCTGCTTTGAACGGACCGCTGTCGCTGGTCATCTGGACCACTACGCCCTGGACCTTGCCCGCGGACCGGGGAATTTCCGTGCACCCGGATTACGACTACCAGTTGGTGGCCGTGGACGGGCAGAACTGGATCCTGGCCGCCGACCTGGTGGAAAGCGTTATGGCGCGGGCCGGCGTCGCCCACTGGACCGTTCTGGGCAGTTGTAAAGGCAGCGCGCTGGAACTGCTGCGCTTCCAGCATCCGTTCATGGCATTCGACGTGCCGGTGATACTGGGGCAGCACGTGACGCTTGACGCCGGTACCGGCGCGGTACATACCGCCCCCGGCCACGGTCCGGACGACTATGTTATCGGCCAGCAGTACGGTCTGGAAGTCTCCAATCCGGTGGGGCCGGACGGCTGCTTCCTGCCCGGGACCTATCCCGGGCTGGATGGCGTACAGGTCTTCAAGGCCAACGATTTGATAGTGCAGCTGCTGCGTGACCGCGGCGCGCTGGTGCATGTGGAAAAACTGCTGCACAGCTACCCCCACTGCTGGCGCCACAAGACGCCGATTATCTTCCGCGCCACGCCGCAGTGGTTTATCAGCATGGATAAAAAGGGACTGCGCCAGCGCTCTTTGGAGGAAATCAAGGATGTGCAGTGGATCCCCACCTGGGGCCAGGCACGCATCGAGAATATGGTGGCCAACCGCCCCGACTGGTGTATCTCGCGCCAGCGCACCTGGGGCGTGCCGATGTCGCTGTTCGTGCATAAAAACACCGAGGAGCTCCATCCGCGCACCCTGGAATTGATGGAAGAAGTGGCGAAGCGGGTAGAGCAGCAGGGTATCCAGGCCTGGTGGGATTTGGATCCGGCGGAGCTGCTGGGGGCCGAGGCGGCCGACTATGTCAAGGTGCCCGATACGCTGGATGTCTGGTTTGATTCGGGATCCACCCATTCGTCGGTGGTGGCGGTGCGGCCCGAGTTCGCCGGCCACGAGCCGGACATGTACCTGGAAGGCTCCGATCAGCACCGCGGCTGGTTTATGTCATCGCTGATGATCTCCACCGCCATGAAAGGCAGGGCCCCGTACCGCCAGGTGCTGACCCATGGTTTCACCGTCGACGGGCAGGGACGCAAAATGTCCAAATCCATCGGCAACACCGTCAGTCCGCAGCAGGTGATGGACAAGCTGGGGGCGGATATTCTTCGCTTGTGGGTCGCATCCACCGATTATACCGGTGAAATCGCGGTATCGGATGAGATCCTCAAGCGCTCCGCCGATTCCTATCGGCGCATACGTAATACCGCGCGCTTCCTGCTGGCCAACCTGAACGGCTTCGACCCGGCGCTGCACAGCGTTAAGCCGGAAGATATGGTGGTGCTGGATCGCTGGGCCGTGGGCCGGGCGCAGGCGGCTCAGGCCGACATTATCGCCGCCTACGACAGCTATGACCTGCATAACGTCGTGCAGCGCATGATGCAGTTCTGCTCGGTGGAAATGGGCTCTTTCTATCTTGATATCATCAAGGACCGGCAGTACACCACCAAGGCAGACAGTATCGCCCGCCGCAGCTGCCAAACCGCCCTGTACCATATCGCCGAGGCGCTGGTGCGCTGGATGGCGCCGATTCTCTCCTTTACCGCCGACGAGATCTGGAGCTTTATGCCCGGAAAACGCCAGCAGTACGTCTTTACTGAAGAGTGGTATGACGGCCTGTTCGGGCTGGACGAAGGCGAGACCATGAACGATGCTTACTGGGAGCAGGTGCTGAAAGTACGCGGCGAAGTGAATAAAGTGCTGGAGCAGGCCCGTGCCGATAAGCGTATCGGCGGCTCCCTGGAGGCCAGCGTCATCCTGTACGCCGATGAGTCCCTGGCGCCGACCCTGCGCGCCCTGGGGGAGGAGCTCTATTTCGCCCTGTTGACGTCCCGGGCGGAAGTGGCGGATTACGGCGCGGCGGGCGATGATGCCCTGCAGGCCGAAGGCCTGAAAGGGCTGAAAATTGCACTGGCGAATGCCGAGGGCCGGAAGTGTCCCCGCTGTTGGCATTTTGAGACGGATATCGGCGCCGACCCCGAACATCCGGAAATCTGCGGCCGCTGCGTCACCAACGTGGCGGGCGCCGGCGAAGAGCGTAAGTTTGTCTGATGAAAACACCCCTGATGTCAACCGGATTGCGCTGGCTGTGGCTGGCGGTAGTGGTACTGGTCATTGATCTTGGCACCAAGCAGTGGATTATGACGCACTTTATGCTGCATGAAACGATGGCGATCATACCCTCTGTGAATTTTTTCTATGCACAGAATTTCGGCGCGGCCTTCAGCTTCCTGGCGGATAAAGGCGGCTGGCAGCGCTGGCTGTTTGCGCTGATTGCCCTGGTTATCGCCATTGCGCTGCTGTTTATGATGTACCGGTCGGATTATCGGCAACGGATGTCCAACTGCGCCTATGCCCTGATTATCGGCGGCGCGTTGGGCAACCTGTCCGATCGGCTGGTGCACGGCGTGGTGATTGACTTTATTGACGTCTATGTCAATGAATGGCACTGGCCGACGTTCAATGTGGCGGATTCCGCTATTTGTATCGGTGCGGTATTGATCGTGCTGGAAGGGTTCTTCCGCCCTTCCGATCGGGCCGCCAAGCAGAAAGGCTGAGTAACATGACCGAACAGGTGCAGTCCGACAGCGCGGTGCTGTTGCATTTCGATCTCAAGCTTGAGGACGGTACCCTGGCGGAATCCACTCGCCGGGAGAATAAACCGGCGCTGTTCCGCCTGGGGGATCAGAGCCTGTCGAAGGGATTGGAGCAGGCGCTGCTGGGATTGCGGGTGGGGGATAAAAAATCCTTTTCCCTGGGTCCCGAAGAGGCGTTCGGGCCCTCGAATCCCGATTTGGTCCAATTTTTCTCGCCGCGGGATTTTCTGGATACCGGCGTGCCCGAAGCGGGCACCATCATGCTGTTTACCGCCATGAACGGTAATGAAATGCCCGGGGTGGTCCTGGCGGTGACGGATGAGTCCGTCACGGTGGATTTCAACAATCCGCTGGCCGGCCGCCGGGTTTATTTTGATATCGATGTCTTGGCTATCGATCCGGAGCAGGAGGAGGATAAAAATGCGCATATTGCTGGCTAACCCCCGCGGATTCTGCGCCGGTGTCGACCGGGCAATCAGTATTGTGGAACGGGCGCTGGAAATCTACGGCGCCCCCATCTATGTCCGCCATGAAGTCGTGCACAACCGCTATGTGGTGGACGCGCTGCGCGCCGGCGGCGCGATCTTCATTGAACAAATCGATGAAGTGCCGGACGGCTCCATACTGATTTTTTCCGCCCACGGCGTATCGCAGGCGGTGCGCAACGAGGCGAAGAATCGGGATCTGACGGTATTCGACGCCACCTGTCCCCTGGTGACCAAAGTGCATATGGAGGTGGCGCGCGCCAGCCGCAAAGGCACTGAGGCAATTCTCATCGGCCATGCCGGGCATCCTGAAGTGGAAGGCACCATGGGGCAATACAGCAATCCGCAGGGCGGCATGTATCTGGTGGAATCGCCGGCGGATGTCCGCAAGCTACAGGTCAAGGACGAGGCCAATCTCACGTTCATGACCCAGACCACGCTTTCCGTCGACGATACCTCCGAGGTTATCGATGCGCTGCGTGAACGCTTTCCCCAGATCATCGGGCCGCGTAAGGACGATATCTGCTACGCCACCACCAATCGCCAGGAAGCAGTGCGGGACTTGGCGTCCGAGGCGGACATCGTGCTGGTGGTGGGCTCAAGAAACTCCTCCAACTCCAACCGGCTGGCGGAACTGGCCCAACGGGCGGGTAAGCCGGCCTATCTCATCGATACCGCCGCGGATATCCAGGAGAGCTGGCTGCGGGGCATGGCGGTGGTGGGCGTGACCGCCGGGGCCTCTGCGCCGGATGTGCTGGTGAAGGCGGTGATTGAGCGTTTACGTGCCTTGGGCGGCGTAGATGTCGAGGAGCGCCAGGGACGGGAAGAGAACATCGTGTTCGAAGTGCCGAAAGAACTGCGGGTAAAAGTGCAGATTGTGGAATAAGCCGGACGACTATCCCATTGTGCTAAAAAACCCGCTCGGGGTTAAAGCGTACAGGGACGTATTTACAGCAGGGTTGCCGTTTCGCTACGATCCGGCATCTTGTTCCCACTGGACACCTTGTTTTTCAGTCAAATGAATAAAAATTCATTTTACCCTGAGTCATTTCCGCTAATATCCCTCCTTTTTTATCATATTATCCTTATCACCGGTTAAATAAACTGGCGGCGGCCGGCGCCTCCGGTTAACCTGACACTGATTTTTCACTTAGCAGAGAGAGCATGGATATGACACCAATCCGCATAGCCGTCGTCGGGGCAGGGGGCCGCATGGGCCGGCAATTGATCCAGGCGGTGCAACAATCTCAATCCGCTTGCCTGGGGGCGGCGATTGAGCGTGAAGGCTCAAGCCTGATGGGTACCGATGCCGGTGAACTGGCGGGTTTAGGTCATATTGATGTCAGGGTCGGCCATAGTCTGGACGCGGTAAAAGACCGGTTTGACATATTGATTGATTTTACCCGCCCCGAAGGCACCCTGGAATACCTGGCTTTTTGCCAAACCCATGGCAAAGGCATGATTATCGGCACCACCGGCTTTGATGAGGGGCAAAAAGACCTCATTCAACAGGCGTCCCGGGATATTCCCATTGTTTTTGCCGCTAATTTCAGCGTCGGCGTGAACGTAATGCTAAAGTTGCTTGAAAAGACCGCCCGGGTGATGGGTGAGTATTGCGACATCGAAATAATCGAGGCGCATCACCGTCATAAGGTGGATGCCCCCTCCGGTACCGCCCTTGCCATGGGCGAAACCATTGCCGGAGCCTTGGGACGCCAGCTGAAGGATTGCGCCGTGTACAGCCGCGAGGGCCATACCGGCGAGCGTAAGCCCCATACCATCGGCTTTGCCACCGTGCGCGCGGGTGATATAGTGGGTGAGCATACGGCGATGTTTGCGGATATCGGTGAGCGGGTAGAGATAAGCCATAAGGCTTCCAGCCGCATGACCTTTGCCAATGGCGCCGTTCGCGCGGCGATATGGCTGAATGGTAAAAAAGCCGGGCTCTATAATATGGCGGATGTGCTCGATCTCGGTAATTTATAGACAGAAAAAAATATATATGTGAATGATGTATTTTTATGTCTATGATTTTAATAAGATATATTTTGTCATTTTTTAAAATATTTTAATAATATACGCTTGCCTGTTTTTTTTCATCAAAATCGTTATAAATAGCGTTTTTAAGAAGTATTTTTCATCAAAACCTTCTCGTTCCCGCCAAAAACGTTCCTGGCGGGAAAATGCTTCATTGATATTCCCTGTTTTTGTCAGGCAACCGATTACTTTTGCTCTTTTACAGAGCTTTTTAACCGGTTCGCTCTGCTTAACAGGTGAAATGACGATTAATTGAATGAATTATTGTTGCGGGGGTAGACAAGTGCCCTATGCATCATTAAAATGCGCCCAATTTGCCAAAAATCCACCTTGAAGGTGTTTTTTGCATTGATTTAGACCGTTAAATCTGAATTAATATGCAAATACAATGACTGAATATTCCTTGGAGGGTGTTTTGATAAAGTCAGCGCTATTGGTTCTGGAAGACGGAACCCAATTCCACGGTCGGGCCATCGGGGCGGAGGGTACGGCAGTGGGGGAAGTGGTCTTCAACACCTCGATGACCGGATATCAAGAAATTCTCACCGATCCCTCCTACTCCCGCCAAATCGTTACTCTCACTTATCCCCATATCGGCAATGTCGGCACTAATCCAGAAGATGAAGAATCCTCCTGCATTCAGGCCGAGGGCCTGGTTATCCGGGACTTGCCGCTGATAGCGAGCAATTTCCGCAGCACCGGCTCCCTGTCTGACTATCTTAAAAAGAATAACGTAGTGGGCATCGCCGATATCGATACGCGTAAACTGACCCGGCTGCTGCGGGAGAAAGGGGCGCAAAACGGCTGTATCATCGCAGGCGATGCTCCCGATGCCGGGCTGGCGCTGCAAAAAGCGCGGCAATTCCCGGGTCTCAAGGGCATGGATCTGGCAAAGGAAGTCAGCACCACCGAACAATATCCCTGGACCCAGGGCAGCTGGCGTCTTGAAGGCGGCCTGCCGGCCCCTGCTTGCGCCGACTCACTGCCGTTCCATGTGGTGGCTTACGATTACGGCATAAAACGCAATATCATGCGCCTTCTGGTGGATCGCGGCTGCCGCCTGACGGTGGTGCCGGCGCAGACCCCGGCGGCGGACGTCCTGGCAATGAACCCGGACGGCATCTTCCTGGCGAACGGTCCCGGCGATCCGGAGCCTTGCGATTACGCTATCGCCGCCATTAAAACCTTTCTTGAAACCGACATACCGGTGTTCGGCATCTGCCTGGGGCATCAGCTGCTGGCGCTGGCCAGCGGCGCCAAGACCCTGAAAATGAAATTCGGCCACCACGGCGGCAACCATCCGGTGAAGGATTTGGACGCCAACCGGGTAATGATAACCGCGCAGAACCATGGTTTCGCCGTGGATGAAACGTCGCTGCCGCCTACGCTGCGGGTCACTCATGTCTCGCTGTTCGACGGTTCGCTGCAGGGCATTTGCCGCACCGATAAACCGGCGTTCAGCTTCCAGGGGCACCCGGAGGCCAGCCCCGGCCCCCATGACGCGGGTCCGCTGTTCGATCACTTTATAGAATTGATTAAGTCATATCGTTCTCAGGCGAAATAATCAGGAGCCAAGCAATGCCAAAACGTACAGATTTAACCAGTATCCTGATTCTGGGTGCCGGCCCGATAGTCATCGGCCAGGCGTGCGAGTTCGATTATTCCGGCGCGCAGGCCTGCAAGGCGCTGCGTGAAGAAGGTTACCGGGTGGTGTTGGTGAATTCCAACCCGGCCACCATCATGACCGACCCCGATATGGCGGATGCCACCTATATCGAACCCATACACTGGGAAGTGGTGCGCAAAATCATCGAGAAAGAGCGTCCCGACGCCATACTGCCCACCATGGGCGGCCAGACGGCGCTGAACTGCGCGCTGGATCTGGAGCGTGAAGGGGTGCTGGCGGAATTCGGCGTCACCATGATAGGCGCCACCGCCGACGCCATTGATAAAGCGGAGGATCGGCGCCGCTTTGACCAGGCCATGAAAAAAATCGGCCTGGAAACCGCCCGTTCCGGCATTGCCCATAATATGGAAGAAGCGCTGGCGGTGGCCGCCGACGTGGGGTTCCCCTGTATTATCCGCCCTTCCTTTACCATGGGCGGCTCCGGCGGCGGTATTGCCTATAATCGTGAAGAGTTCGAAGAAATCTGCGAACGCGGCCTCGATCTCTCCCCCACCACCGAACTGCTGATCGATGAGTCGCTCATTGGCTGGAAAGAGTATGAGATGGAGGTGGTGCGGGACAAAAACGACAACTGCATTATCGTCTGCTCCATTGAAAATATGGACGCCATGGGCATCCACACCGGCGATTCCATTACCGTCGCGCCGGCGCAGACCCTCACCGACAAAGAGTATCAAATCATGCGTAACGCCTCCATGGCGGTACTGCGTGAAATCGGCGTGGAAACCGGCGGATCGAACGTGCAGTTCTCGGTGAATCCGGAAAACGGTCGGCTGATTATTATCGAAATGAATCCGCGCGTATCCCGCTCATCCGCACTGGCGTCGAAAGCCACCGGTTTCCCCATCGCCAAGGTGGCCGCCAAGCTGGCGGTGGGTTATACCCTGGATGAGCTGATGAACGACATTACCGGCGGACGTACGCCGGCCTCCTTCGAGCCCTCCATCGATTATGTCGTCACCAAGATACCCCGCTTCAACTTCGAGAAATTCGCCGGCGCCAACGATCGGCTGACGACCCAGATGAAATCCGTGGGGGAAGTCATGGCCATCGGCCGCACCCAGCAGGAGTCGCTGCAAAAAGCGCTGCGCGGGCTGGAGGTGGGCGCCACCGGTTTTGATCCCAAGGTCAGCCTGGATGACCCGGAGGCGCTGACGAAAATCCGCCGCGAGCTGAAAGATGCCGGCGGCGACCGCATCTGGTACGTCGCCGATGCGTTCCGCGCCGGGCTGTCAGTGGACGGGGTGTATAATCTCACCAATATCGATAAATGGTTCCTGGTGCAGATTGAGGAACTGGTCCAGTTGGAAAACGAGGTGGCGAAGCAAGGCGTTACCGCCCTGGACGCCGACTTCCTGCGCCGGCTCAAACGCAAAGGGTTCGCCGATGCGCGCCTGGCCGCCCTGGCGGGCGTATCGGAGGGGGAAATCCGCAAACTGCGGGAAGAGTATAATCTCCATCCGGTTTACAAGCGGGTGGATACCTGCGCGGCGGAATTCGCTACCGATACCGCCTATATGTATTCCACTTACGATGAAGAGTGTGAGTCCAACCCGACCCGGGATCGTGAAAAGATCATGGTGCTGGGGGGCGGGCCCAACCGTATCGGCCAGGGTATCGAATTCGACTACTGCTGCGTGCACGCGTCGCTGGCGCTGCGGGAAGACGGCTACGAGACCATTATGGTCAACTGCAACCCCGAAACGGTGTCCACCGATTACGATACCTCCGACCGGCTTTATTTCGAACCGGTGACCTTGGAGGATGTGCTGGAAATCGTGCGCGTGGAGCAGCCTAAAGGCGTTATCGTGCAATACGGCGGCCAGACCCCGCTGAAACTGGCCCGTGAACTGGAAGCCGCCGGCGTGCCGATTATCGGCACCAGTCCGGATGCCATTGACCGCGCCGAAGATCGCGCCCGTTTTCAGCAGGCGGTGGAAAGGCTGGGTCTCAAGCAGCCGGCCAACGCCACGGTGACCACCATCGATCAGGCGGTGGAGAAGGCGGCCACCATCGGTTATCCGCTGGTGGTGCGGCCCTCCTATGTCCTGGGCGGCCGGGCGATGGAAATCGTCTATGACGATGTGGATCTGCTGCGCTATTTTCAAACCGCGGTCAGCGTGTCCAACGATGCCCCGGTATTGCTTGACCGGTTCCTGGACGATGCGGTGGAAGTGGATGTGGACGCCATTTGCGATGGCGAGCAGGTGCTTATCGGCGGCATCATGGAGCATATCGAGCAGGCGGGGGTGCACTCCGGCGACTCGGCCTGTTCGCTGCCGTGTTATACCCTTAGCCAGGAAATACAGAATGTCATGCGCCGCCAGGTGGAGAAGCTGGCGTTTGAGCTGCGGGTCCGCGGCCTGATGAATGTGCAGTTCGCCGTCAAGGCCAACGAAGTCTATCTCATCGAGGTGAACCCCCGCGCCGCGCGCACCGTGCCGTTTGTCTCCAAGGCCACCGGGGTGCCGTTGGCGAAGGTGGCCGCCCGGGTCATGGTGGGACAATCCCTGGCGCAGCAGGGTGTGACCAAAGAGGTTATTCCGCCTTATTACTCGGTGAAGGAAGTGGTGCTGCCGTTTAACAAATTCCAGGGCGTCGACCCGATCCTCGGGCCGGAAATGCGTTCCACCGGCGAAGTGATGGGCGTGGGGCGGACATTTGCCGAAGCCTTCGGCAAGGCCATGCTGGGCAGCCAGTCGCACATGAAAAAAACCGGCCGGGCCTTGCTGTCGGTGCGTGAAGGGGATAAAGGCCGCGTAGTGGATTTGGCGGCCAAACTGCTGAAGCACGGCTTTGAGCTGGATGCGACCCACGGTACCGCGGTCGTGCTGGGGGAGGCGGGCATCAATCCCCGGCTGGTGAATAAGGTCCATGAAGGGCGTCCCCATATCCAGGACCGCATCAAAAACGGCGAATACAGCTATATCGTCAATACCACCGCCGGCCGCCAGGCCATTGCGGATTCCAAGCTGATCCGGCGCAGCGCGCTACAGTACAAGGTGCATTACGACACCACCATGAACGGTGGTTTCGCTACCGCCATGTCGCTGAATTCAGACCCCACCGAGCGGGTTATTTCCGTTCAGGAGATGCACCTTCAGCTCAATAAAGCCTGATAGCCGGGCCGCAAGCCGACAGGTTTCCGTCCTCTTGCGGCCCGGGCGGGTCTGTCCTGGAATGCGGTCCTGATTGTCGTCCTAACAAAGGCTTGCTGACGGATTTTTTACGTGTTATTAAACAGCATCTTTGGGCTTAGGCACTCGGGGTATGGCAGGGCATGGCAACGGTTAAGGAAATGTCAGAGGACCACCAGCGGGTTATTACCCGGCTCTGTATCGAGTGCGCGATATTATTGCTGCAGCATGGCGCTGAAAGCATGCTGGTGGAGCAGCTATCCACCCGGCTGGGGCTGGCGCTGGGAGTAGAGCGCGTGGAAAGCTCCATTTCCGCCAATGCCGTGGTGCTCACCACCATCAACAAAGACTTTTGCCTGACGTCAACCCGTAAAAATAACGATCGCGGCATCAATATGCATGTCGTCACCCAGGTGCAGCATATCGTCATCATGGTTGAGCACCATTTACTGGATGCGGAGGATGTGGCCAAGCGGCTGGGCAATATTCGGCCGCTGCGTTATCCGCGCTGGCTGATGGTCTGTGTGGTCGGTTTATCCTGCGGCTGCTTTAGCCGGCTCAACGGCGGCGGCTGGGATGCGTTCGCCGTCACCCTGTGCGCCAGCGGCCTGGCCATGTATGTCCGTCAACTGCTGACCGCGCGGCAAATGAACCCTCTGATTAATTTTTGCATCACCGCGTTTGTCGCCACCTCCGCTTCGGGTTTGTTAATGCGTTTGCCGGCATTCCACGACACGTCGCTGGTGGCGATGCCCGCGAGCGTTCTGCTGCTGGTGCCGGGCTTTCCGTTGATCAATGCGGTGGCGGATATGTTCAAAGGCCATATCAACACCGGTTTGGCGCGCTGGACCATGGCCAGCCTGCTGACGCTCTCTATCTGTATCGGTATCGTCCTGGCGATGGCGGTATGGGATTTCAAGGGGTGGGCATGAATCTGCTGCTGGCGTTGCTGGAGGACATGGTATTGGCCGCCGTGCCGGCCCTGGGGTTCGCCATGGTGTTCAATGTACCGGCCAAGGCGCTGCGTTATTGCGCCCTGCTGGGAGCCATCGGCCATGGCTCGCGCACGCTGATGATACACTATGGCCTGAACATTGAGTGGGCCACCCTGCTGTCCTCTATTTTAATCGGTGTGATCGGTATCCACTGGTCTCGCTGGCTGCTGGCCCATCCCAAAGTCTTTACGGTGGCGGCGGTCATTCCGATGTTTCCCGGTATTTCCGCTTACAGCGCCATGGTGGCGGCGGTGCAGATTTCCCATCTGGGCTATAGCGAGGCGCTGATGTCGACGCTGGTAACGCAGTTTCTCAAAGCGGGGTTTATTGTGGGCGCCCTGTCCATCGGCCTCTCTTTACCGGGACTATGGCTTTACCGCAAACGCCCGGGCGTGTGAGACCCCTAACCCGGCAGGATAGGCGCTTTCCGAATTTTGCCGGTGGAGTGGGGCGGCCCTATCGACGGCAGTTTGTAGTTTCCGTATAGTGGCAGCAATTTTATAGCCGGTAAGAGTTTATATGATTATCAGTCTGATTGCCGCCCTGGCGGTAGATCGCGTGATTGGCCTTGAAAACGCCATGCCCTGGCACCTGCCCGCCGATCTGGCATGGTTCAAACGAAACACCCTGAATAAACCGATCATCATGGGCCGCAAGACCTATGAATCCCTTGGACAGCCTTTGCCGGGCCGCCGGAATATCGTGCTCAGCCGCCATCCCGCCGCCGACGATGGGGTCATCTGGGCGGCATCGGCATCAGACGCCCTGGCTGCCGCCGGCGAGGCGGAGGAAGTCATGGTAATCGGCGGGGGGAATATTTATCAGCAGTTCCTGCCCCGCGCTCAGCGATTATACCTGACCCATATCGACGCGGAAATCGACGGCGACACCTACTTTCCCGATTACGAGCCGGATCAATGGCAATCCACCTTCAGTGAATTCCACGATGCCGACGACAAGAACAGCCACAGTTTCTGTTTTGAAATTCTGGAGCGGCGTTAGCTTTTCTTGCTAGGCCGGCTGAGTCCCTGTCGCCGGCTGAATATTTATCCACACGCGTGCCAGGGTACCGCGCCGTGGAGGATGGCTTTCTGCGATTCAGGCACAGAAAGAGATGCAAAGAACGCAGTTTTTTTAATAAAAAGGATTTTAATAAGATATTGCCGAAACAATGCTAGCGGATGAATATTCCCGAAACCATGTAAGCCTGGCCTCGGGAATATTTGTGAAATGATCGGGTTTAATTATGTTGTTCAGCTTTAGCCGCGGTGTAATGCCAGTCGTCTTTCAAATCCTTCAGAATTTTCAATATCTGCGTTCTAAACGCTTCTCTACCTTCGGCGGTACTGAAAACATTGCCGTGCCGCTGTGGATTAAGATCGCCAAAGCTCTTAAATGGATGGCCGCAAAGCTCTTTTTGTAAGGTATTGAGCGCTAACGTTTTATTATATTCATCGCCATTTTCGGATGTAGAACAAAGATAGAGATCGGTAATCAGCGCTCTTAAAAAGTTGTGCTTTTTAGCCCCTTCAATCCGTTCATTAATAAGATATTCAATATTATCATAGGAAATCTCCCTGCTATCATCTTCTAAATAACGTATTAGCGGTTCAAGAGTCGATAAACCCCCACACAGGCTTTTCGCGCACGCAGTCATTTGGGCTTTAATGGATTGCGCGAGTGCGGCCATTTCTTCGGCGTTCTTTAATGGCGGTTGGACGGCGGCAGTAGACTGGCTGTGTTCGTTTCGAGGGGACAACGCGGCGTTATAGCCTCTGGTAAAGTATTTGCCTAATGAGGTAAGTAACGCCGGTATGGTTTTATCTTGGGCAACAGTTTTGACAAATGCTTCATTCACAATCGCATTATTCATATTTGAGTCCTTTCTAAAAGGCATTACAGCCCCGGAGGACTGTATCGTAGCCGACATCTGGTTTTGTCCGTTGAGGGTTGTGCCCCCGCCAATAACCCTGGCTGCATGATACGTTTATTGGGGAGTGGTAATATCTAATAAAATAAAAAGCTAATAAAAAAATGAGTAGATTTCGCCTGCCGGCATTATTCCACCGGCATTGCTTCAATGCCGCTTTCACCCCGGCGGTTGGACGGTTGCCGGAAATACTGCTTATCTTCCCAGCGCAGCATGGTTAATTCGCCGCCCCAGCAGCAGCCGGTATCCAGGGCATAAATACCCTCCGGAGTGCCTTTTCCTTCCAGCGAGGCCCAATGGCCGAAAACAATGCCGTACTCTTGCGCCACCGGTCCGGGCAACAAAAACCAGGGGCGCAGGGGAGGGGGGGCGCGATCCGGCGCATCTTTGCTTATCATGTCCAACTGGCCGTTGGGAAAACAAAAACGCATCCGGGTAAAGGCGTTGGTGCAAAAACGCAGCCGAGACAGGCCGGTAAGCTCAGGAGACCAGTTGTTCGGCATGTCGCCGTACATGGAATCGAGAAACAGGGGGTAGCTATCGCTGGACAGCACCGCTTCCACTTCGCGGGCGCACATGCGGGCGGTGGCCAAATCCCACTGCGGCGTAATGCCGGCGTGGGCCATCACCAGCTTTTTTTCCTCATCCACCTGCAGCACCGGCTGGCGGCGCAGCCAGTTGATCAACACATCGGCATCCGGCGCTTCCAGCAGCGGCGTGATGCGGTCCTTGGGCTTGTTGCGGCTGATGCCGGCGTATACCGCCAGCAAATGCAAATCATGATTGCCCAGCACCAGCCGCACGCAGTCCCCCAGATCCCTGACATATCGCATGACCTCCAGGGAAGCCGGCCCCCGGGCCACCAAATCTCCGGTCAGCCATAACTGGTCCCGGGCAGGATTAAAATCCACCTGGGACAAAAGTAGCTTCAGCTCCTCAAAGCAGCCGTGTATATCACCGATTAAATAAGTCGACATAGTTAGTGTATTAGTGATGGTATCGCTAAACGGAAGACGGGAATGGCAATACGGAAGGACTGCCCCTGATGATCCAGCATTTCGTAATGGCCTTCCATGGTGCCGAGCGGCGTTTCAAGGATAGCCCCGCTGGTATATTGAAACTCATTGCCCGGCAGGATAAGCGGCTGTTCACCCACCACCCCTTCCCCCTGGACTTCGGTTTCTTTACCGTTGGAATTGGTAATGAGCCAGTAACGGCCCACCAGCTGTACATTATGCCGACCGAGATTACGCACG
The DNA here is from genome assembly GCF_047324255.1 of Sodalis sp. RH15. Taxonomy (NCBI): domain Bacteria; kingdom Pseudomonadati; phylum Pseudomonadota; class Gammaproteobacteria; order Enterobacterales; family Bruguierivoracaceae; genus Sodalis; species Sodalis sp. RH15. The sequence continues at coordinate 4,964,362 of NZ_CP178738.1, read as the reverse complement.
GTAATAGTGTAGGCGAAGACATAACGCTCCTCTTCCGGGATGGATTGTGTCTCGACGTACATACTTTGAACCTGCACGCAAACGCGCGGCGAATTAATCATACAGCCTGACTCCTATCATTCTTGTTGCGATGGGTGGTCCGCCAGCCAGTTCGCCAGGTGGCAGTACTGCGCCACGGTAATATTTTCAGCGCGCATGACCGGATCGATCCCCAGCTCCGTCAGCTGCGCCTGGGTAAAGAGATGTCCAAGGCTGTTGCGAACGGTTTTCCTGCGCTGGTTAAACGCCTGACTGGTAATCCGGGCCAATACCTGCAAATCGCTGACCGGGTGGGGCAATTGGCTGTAAGGCACCAGGCGCACCATGGCCGAGTCCACCTTCGGCGCCGGTCTGAAAGAGGTCGGCGGAACTTCCAATACCGGTATGATCTGGCAATAGTATTGCGCCATGACGCTCAAACGACCATAGGCCTTACTGTCCGGTCCAGCTACCAGACGGTTCACCACTTCCTTTTGCAACATGAAATGCATGTCGCGGATTGCCTGAGTATAGCTGAAAAGATGGAACATCAGCGGCGTGGAGATATTGTAAGGCAGGTTACCGAACACCCGCAACGGCTGGCCCAGCTGCTGAGCCAGGGCGGCGAAATCCACGGTCATGGCGTCCTGTTGCAGAATGGTCAGCTTGCTCTGCATAAAAGGGTGCGTTGCAAGCCTGGCGGCTAAATCACGGTCCAGTTCAATGACCGTCAACTGTGTCAGCCGCTCCGCCACCGGTTCGGTCAATGCGCCGAGACCGGGGCCGATTTCCACCAGCGCCTGGTCCGGCAAGGGATGAATGGCGGAGACGATGGCATCGATGATATTGCCGTCGTGGAGAAAATTCTGCCCGAAGCGTTTACGGGCGAGATGGCCTTGATGAAGACGTTTATCCATTACAATTATTTATCATTTTTATGGCGAGATTAAGCGCCGTCTTGATGCTGCCGGCCTCCGCCTGACCAGTGCCGGCCAGTTCCAGGGCGGTGCCGTGATCGACGGAGGTACGAATAAAAGGTAATCCCAGGGTGATGTTAACCGCACGGCCGAAGCCCTGATATTTCAATACCGGCAACCCTTGGTCGTGATACATCGCCAGCACCGCATCGGCATGCCGGAGGTATTTGGGCTGGAAAAGGGTATCGGCGGGCAATGGACCCACCAGATCGAGTCCTTCGGCCCGCAGCGCATCCAGCGCCGGGATCAGGGTGTCTATTTCTTCCCGGCCCATATGGCCGCCTTCCCCGGCGTGGGGATTGAGGCCGCACACATAGATCCTCGGCCGGGGAATACCGAACCGGCGGCGCAAATCATGGTCGAGGATGGTGATGACTTCCCGCAGGGATTCGCGGGTTATGGCGCCGGCCACCGCCGACAGGGGCAAATGCGTGGTGGCCAGCGCCACCCGCAGCGATTCGGTGGCCAGCATCATCACCACGCGCTGGCACTGGCTGCGATCGGCGAAGAACTCGGTATGGCCGGTAAAGGGCAGGCCGCCGTCGTTGATAATGCCTTTATGCACCGGACCGGTGAGCAGTGCCGCGAATTCGCCGTTCAGGCAGCCATCGCAGGCCCGGGCCAGGGTTTTCACCACATAAGCGCTGTTGCCCACGTCCAGCTGACCCGCCCTTATCGGGACCGGAGCGTCCACCGCCAGCACGGTCAGGGTGCCGGCCGGCTGCGAAGCGGCCGGCAGCTCCGGACGGTAAGGATTCAATCGCAAGGGTAAACCGAGCTGCCGGGCCCGGTCCGCCAGAACCGCCGGGTCGGCGCACACCACCAGCTCCACCGGCCAGGCCTGCTGCGCCAGCACGGCCATCAAATCCGGACCGATGCCGGCGGGTTCGCCGGGCGTTATCACCAGCCGAGCATTACTGTCCATTATCACCGTTGCTGCCATTGTCACCGTTGCCGCCATTGTCATCCAGGATTTTGACGTAAGCGGCGGCGCGCTGTTCCTGCATCCAGGTCTGCGCCTCTTCGGCGAATTTACGGTTGAACAGCAGGCGGTAGGCCTGATCTTTCTTGGCCGCGTCGGTGCGGTCAACCTGGCGCGTATCCAGCAGTTGAATCAAATGCCAACCGAAAGAGGAGCGCACCGGCGAGCTGATCTGGCCTTTTTTAAGGGAGGCCAGCGCGTCACGGAAAGCGGGATCGTAGGAGTCAGGAGAGGTCCAGCCCAGGTCGCCGCCCTGGTTGGCGGAGCCGGGGTCCTGGGAAATCTGTTTAGCCACGGCGGCGAAATCGGCTTTGCCGCTTTTGATTTGCGCCAGGACATCGTTCAGCTTGTCCTGGGCCTGCTGATCGGTCAATACCACCGACGGGCGCAGCAGAATGTGCCGGACGTGGACTTCGGTAACCTGTACTTTCTGATCGCCGCCGCGAATATCATTAACCCGCAGGATATGGAAACCGACCCCGGAACGAATGGGCCCGACGATTGCCCCTTTGGGGGCTGACTGCAACCGTTCAGCAAAGATGGTCGGCAACTCTTGCAGCTTGCCCCAGCCCATCTGGCCGCCTTTGAGCGCCTGGGGATCGGAGGAGTAGCTGATGGCCATTTTACCGAAATCGGCGCCTTTATTGAGCTGCGCCACCAGGGAATTCGCCAGGGCTTCCGCTTTATCCACCTGCGCCTGGGATGGGTTCTCCGGCAGCGGGATCAGGATATGGCTTAAATTGTAGTCGGCGCCGTTACCGGTTTGCGCGGCAATTTGCTGCGCCAGGGAATCCACTTCCTGCGGCAGGATGGTTACCCGGCGGCGCACCTCGCTGTTACGCACTTCGGCAATCAGCATCTCTTTGCGGATTTGCTTACGATAGGTGTCGTAGCTGATGCCCTGATCCGCCAGACGGCTGCGCAACTGATCCAGCGTCATGTGGTTTTGTTCAGCGATATGGCTGATGGACTGCGTCAGCTGATCTTCCGTTACGGTAATATTGGCCCGCTGCGCCAATGACAGAATGATATTGTCCATGATCAGGCGATCGATAATCTGGCGGCGCAGGGTCGCATCGTCGGGAAGCTGTTGATGGGCATCCGCGGCGTTGCGCTTGACGGAGTCCAGCAGTCCATCCACATCACTTTCGAGAACAACGCTGTTATCCACCACGGCCGCCACTCTATCCACCACTTGCGGGGCTGCAAACGCGCTGCCAGCAAAGAGGGCCATGCCGAGAATAACCGTTCTCCAGTTTTTCATACCTTTTCCATTTCTATCAGCCGCATTCGCGGATTCATGTTCAATGTTTGCCCGTTTGATTCAGTATCAAAACGCCCGTTGATAGGGAATGATGCCGGAGCCCAGCATCTTTCTCGTACCCAGACCGTAATCGCTGGTCAAACCGCGCAGTTCTATGTTTAACGACACGCCGTCGTCATAAACGCTGGTGCTATTGGTACTGTTCCAACTGGTAATCTTTCGTTCGTAGCCGACATTCACCGCCCAGCAACAGGTATTGTACTGCAGTCCCAGGAACTGTTCCGCGGGCTGGCTTGCCTTGGTGTCGTAATAATAGGCCCCCACAACTGACCAGCGATCCGCAATCGGCCAGCTGCCGATGGTGCCGATCTGTGAAATACCCTGCTGGTAACCCGGACTGGTCACTTGAGGCAACGTCGCCTCGATATATTCGGGGCTGGCATAACGGTAGTTCAATTGGATCATCCGGTTTTCGTCCCGGCGATACTCCAGGACCGCATCCCCCAGGGCGACGCTGTCCAGGCGGGTATCATACTGCACGCCGCCGCGCACGGCCCACTGATCGCTTATCTTCCAGTAGGTGTCGCCGGCCCAGACCACGCTGCCGGTTTCGGCGTCGTTGTCCAGGCTGCTGTTGGTATCGCCGGTGCGCGGTTTCGTGAAGTAGTAGATTTGACCTAGGGAAGCATTAAAACGTTCAACCAATGCATCATCATAAATGCGGGTAGTGACACCTCCCGCCAGCTGGTTGGCCGAAGCGATACGATCCAGGCCGCTGTAGCTGCGATCGCGGAACAAACCGGAATAATCGGTTTGCAGCAGCGTGGAGTCGTAAAGATTGATATCGCTCTGGTTGCGGTAGGGCACATAGAGGTATTGCAGCCGCGGCTCCAGCGTTTGGGTATAATCTTGCGACCAGTCCATACTCCGTTCAAAGACCATTCTGCCGTCGGTCTTGAACTGCGGCAGGACCCGGTTCACCGTGCCTTGCAGCTGGTTATTGCCCGCGGTGTTGTTCCAGTCTTCAAGGTTATCCTGCTGGTAATGGGTCGCCATCACCTTGGCTTCGGTATTCAGGCTGCCCCAGCGGTTGGATAGCGGCAAATCGATGGTGGGTTCGATATGCAGCCGCGTGGCATTGGGATTGTCGCCGTTGGCGCTGGTGAAATTGACTGCCTGGCCGTAAATCTTGGTATCGAACGGGCCGACGTCATTCTGGTAATAGGTCACGTCCAGCTGCGGCGCGGCGCGATAGGAGCTGCTGTTGCCGTAATCGGAAAAAAGCTGGAACTGTTTGCTGGCCAGCGTCACTTCCCAGTTGGGATCCGCATAGCCGACGCTGAATTTCTGCGTGGCGTAGCCGTCGGTGGTGGAGCCGTACTGCGAGGTCAGATCGTCGAAGTAATAGGGATCGCTGACCCGGGTATAATCGACGTTGAAACGCCAGACATCATCCATGACCCCGTTGTGCCGCCAATATAACAGCCAGCGGTCGCTGCTGCCGTCGCCGGGGTGATCGTCGCTGTATTCAGAATCGTTGGGCAGATAGTCGAATTGCACCAGGCCCGCGCCGGGCGTGGTGAGGTAGCGGAACTCGTTTTGCAATTGCAGTCCGCGCTTGCTCATGTAATTCGGCGTAAGGGTGTCGTCGTAGTTGGGCGCCAGATTGAAGTAATAGGGCGCGGAAAATTCAAAGCCGTTCTTGCTGCCGTATTTTGCATTGGGCAATAGGAAGCCGGACCGCCGTTTATCCCCGGTGGGGAATTGCATGTAAGGGCTGTAAAAAACCGGAACGCCGCCGATGCGAAAGCGGGCATTGTATATTTCCGCCACTTGCTCCTGGCGGTCATGGATGACTTCCGAACCCTTGACGCTCCAGCTGTCGTTGCCGGGCAGGCAGGAGGTAAAGGTGCCGTTCTCCAACACCGTATAGCGATTATTGCCGCGCATTTTCATCGTGTCGGCGTCGCCGCGGCCTTGCCGGCCCACCATCTGATAGTCGCCCTGATAGACGTCGGTATCTTTGGTGTTCAGGTTTGAAAAGGCCTTCGGCCCGTTCAACTTGATTTGATTATCGTTGAAATGCACGTCGCCGGTGGCGGTCACGGTGCGCACCGGCGCTTCCTGGCCGGTCTGTTTTTGATCCAGCTCGGCCTGCTTGGCGGTCAGGGTGCTGTTGCCCTGCTGTATATCCACATTGCCGGTAAAGGTGGCGTTGGCTGGATAATTAGCCTGGGCATGGTCCGCCTGGATATGCACCGGCAGCTGGTTCGGATTACCGGTGACCAGCGGCTTGGTGTATTCAGGCACGCCCAGCAGGCACTGATCGGCGAAATCAGCCAGGGCATTCTGGCTATAAAGCGCCGACCAGATCAGGCTGGCCAGCAATGTAGGGAAACTTTTCTTCATATGCTTTTCGGGTGTTCCGTCATCTTGGGCTTCATGCCGTCAAACGGTCAGAGACTAACTCACTCACCGGAGTTGCGCTAGTGTTAAATCCCGCCGTTTATCCGCGCACCGTTAGGCACAGCGATAAATGACAGGTATGATAAAGCAAATTTGAACCGACGGCATGGTGAATTGAGGAGTATATGCGGTATTGGGGTAAGCTGTTGGGCGTAATAGTGGGTTTTCTTTCCGGAGCCGGCTTTTGGGGCGTGGTATTAGGCTTTTTAATCGGTCATATGGTGGATAAGGCCCGAATGGCCAGAACCGCCGGTCCGGGTTTCTTCGCCGATCAGCAAACCAGGCAGAACGTTTTTTTCCGTACTACGTTTCAGGTCATGGGGCATTTAACCAAGTCCAAGGGACGGGTAACCGAAGCGGATATACTCAATGCCAATGCGTTGATGGAGCGTTTGCGTCTGGATGAGCAGTCTAAGGTCGCCGCGCAGCAGGCTTTTCGCGAAGGCAAGGGCAGTCAGTTCCCGTTGCGGGAATCCTTGCGGGAGTTCCGGCAGGTGTGTTTCGGTCGGTTCGATCTGGTGCGGATGTTTCTGGAAATTCAGATTCAGGCGGCGTTCGCCGATGGTTCGCTGCATCCTAACGAGCGGCAGGTGTTGTATGTTATTGCCGAAGAGCTGGGTATTTCCCGCATGCAGTTCGATCAGTTTCTCAGCATGATGGAAGGCGGCCAGCAGTTCGGCGGTCAGGGCGGGCACTATTCCCAGGGCGGTTACCAGCCCGGCGCCCGGCCAGGTCCTACCCTTGAGGATGCCTGCAAGGTGCTTGGGGTGCACAGCACCGATGATGCCGTGACCATTAAGCGCGCCTATCGCAAGCTGATGAGCGAACATCATCCGGATAAGCTGGTGGCCAAGGGCCTGCCGCCGGAAATGATGGAGATGGCCAAGCAGAAGACCCAGGAAATACAATCGGCGTATGATTTGATCAAGCAGGAAAAGGGTTTTCGCTGAGAACCTTGGTAAAAGCGGTCTCCCTTTAACAGGCTCGTTGCGCGATCGATGATCGCGGGCCTACCGCGCTGTGGGGCGGTTTGTTAGAAATCCGCTTCGCAGCGGAAATGAATAGGCGTGTGAAAGGCCGGGTGGGTGATGGAGAGTTCCTGTGCATGGAGCAGCAGGCGGTCTGACAAGGCCTTGACCTCGGGCGGTGCGTAAAAGCCATCGCCGAGTATGGGATGTCCCAGCGCCAGCATATGCACCCGCAGCTGATGTGAGCGGCCGGTAACGGGCATCAGCAATACCCGGGCCGTCCCGTCGTCTTCACAGGACAATACCCGGTAATGCGTTTGCGCCGCCTTGCCGGTGTCAAAGCACACCTTTTGCATGGGCCGGTTCGGCCAGTCGCAGATCAGCGGCAAATCCACCAGGCCTTCAGGCAACGCCGGATGTCCCCATACCCTGGCGATATAGCTTTTCTTCGGTTCCCGTTCGCGAAACTGCCGTTTGAGCTCCCGTTCCGCCGCTTTGGTCAACGCCACGACAATCACGCCGCTGGTGGCCATATCCAGCCGGTGCACGCTTTGCGCCAGTGGAAATTCCGCCAGAATACGGGACATTACGCTGTCCCGATGCTCCTCAGCGCGACCGGGGACCGACAGTAAACCGCTGGGTTTGTTCACCACCATGATGTGCGCGTCCTGATAGAGGATATGCAGCCAGGGCTCTCGCGGGGGATTATAGGGTTCCATGGGGCTCCGGCGGGGTCTGTGGGCGGCGCCCCAGACCCCGCAACAATTATTGATCGGTGACCACAATCAGGCGTATGGCGTCCAGCCGCCAGTTGGCCTGATCCAGTTGGGTTAGTGCATGCTCGCGATTATACGCCAGCGTCTCCAGCTCGTCTTCCCGGATTGCCGGGTTCACCGCTTTCAATGCCTCCAGGCGGTTAAGCTCGGCGCTCAGGCTCTCATCCGCCTGCTGCCTGGCGCTATGGATTAACGTCCGGGCCTGTTCGGCCGCCAGCGCTTCGCCTTTTTGCAACAGCTTGTGTATTTCCTGATGTACCGCGCTCACCAGTTTACCGGCGGTATGGCGTTTTATGGCGTTGAGCTGCCGGTTGAAATGTTCGAATTCCACCTGCGATGCCAGATCGTTACCGTTTTGATCCAGCAGCAGCCGGATGGGGGTTGCCGGTAAAAAACGGTTCAGCTGCAATTTTCTCGGGGCCGATGCCTCAACCACATAGATCAATTCCACCAGCAGGGTGCCCGCCGGCAGCGCTTTGTTTTTCAGCAGCGATACCGCGCTGGTGCCGCTGTCGCCGGATAATACCAGATCCAGGCCGTTACGGATGATGGGATGTTCCCAACTGATAAACTGTGTTTCCTCCCGGGCCAGCGCCTGCTCGCGGTTGAAGGTAATAGTGCAGCCCTCTTCCGGCAGGCCGGGGAACTCCGGTACCAGCATGTGATCCGACGGGGTGAGGACAATCAGGCTGTCGCTGCGATCCTCCTGATTGATGCCTACGATATCAAACAGGTTGAGGGCGAAATTCACCAGCTGGGGGTCGCTGTCCTGCGCGGCAATGGCCTGCGCCAGCGCCTGGGCCTGTTCGCCGCCGTTGGAATGCTGTTCCAGCAAGCGATCGCGTCCCTGTTCCAGTTGCAGCTTTAACCGATCGTGCTGTTTGCGGCATTCAAGGATAAATTCGTTCAGTCCTTCCTGCTGCGCCGGTTCGCCCAAATAGCCGATAAGGGTGGCGTAGGCTTGATCGTACTGGACGCGGCCGGTGGGGCAGGTATGTTCAAACGCATCCAATCCTTCATGATACCAGCGGATCAATATCGCCTGGGCGGTCTGCTCAAGATAGGGTACAAAAATCTCGATGTCATGAGTCTGGCCGATGCGATCCAGCCGGCCGATGCGCTGCTCCAGCAAATCCGGATTAAACGGCAAATCAAACATCACCATTTGATGGGCAAACTGGAAATTTCGCCCTTCGGAACCGATTTCCGAACAGAGCAGGATCTGGGCGCCGTCATCTTCCGAGGCAAAATAGGCGGCGGCGCGGTCCCGTTCCAGTAAGGACAACCCTTCGTGGAATACCGCGGCGCGGATGCCTTCACGCTCCCGCAGCACCTGTTCCAATTGCAGGGCGGTATCGGCGTGGGCGCAGATCACCAGTACTTTTTCCTGCCGGTTCTGCAGCAGGTATTCCAGCAGCCATTCAACGCGGGGGTCGAAATTCCACCAGGTGGCGCTCTGGCCTTCGAATTGCTGATAAATATGTTCAGGGTAAAGCATGTTGCGCGCCCGCTCATCCGGCGCCTGTTTGCCCCCCATGATGCCGGCCACTTTGATGGCGGTCTGGTATTGGGCCGGCAGCGGCAGCTTGATTTGATGCAGCAGCCGGCGCGGAAAGCCTTTAACGCCCTGCCGGGTATTACGGAACAGCACCCGGCTGGTGCCGTGGCGATCCATCAGCATGGCCGTCAGCTCGCGGCGGGCGCTGCGGGCGCGCGTATCGTCGCCGTTGGTCACCGCCAGCAGCGGCTCGATATCCTGTTCGCTTAGCATCTCCCCCAGCAGATTTTTTGCCTCGTCGGTTAAATCCTTGCCGTTAAGCAACAGGGTGACCGCATCCGCCACCGGCCGGTAACGCTGCTGTTCCGCCACGAATTCGGCGTAATCATGGAAACGATCGGGATCCAGCAGCCGCAGGCGGGCGAAGTGGCTTTGCAGCCCCAGCTGTTCGGGCGTCGCGGTAAGGAGCAGGATGCCGGGAATACTGCGGGCCAGCTGCTCGATCACCTGGTATTCCCGGCTGGGAGCCTCTTCGCTCCAGGCCAGATGATGGGCTTCGTCCACCACCATCAGATCCCATTCAGCGTCGGCCAGCTTTTCCAGCCGCTCATGGTTGCGGCGCACAAAGTCCAGCGAACACAGCACCAGCTGTTCGGTTTCAAAGGGATTCTCGCTGTCCTGCATCGCTTCGGCGTAGCGTTCTTCGTCAAACAGGGAAAACAGCAGGTTGAAGCGGCGCAGCATTTCCACCAGCCATTGGTGCAATAATGACTCCGGTACCACGATCAGCACGCGGTCTGCGCGGCCGGTGAGCAACTGCTGATGGATTATCATGCCGGCTTCGATGGTTTTGCCCAAGCCCACTTCGTCCGCCAGCAAAACCCGCGGCGCGTAACGCTGCCCCACTTCCGAGGCGATATGCAACTGATGGGGGATCAGGTTGGCGCGGATGCCCCGTAAACCGTTCCAGGCCTGGCGAAATTGTTCGCTATGAAATTTTCGCGCCCGATAACGCAGGACGAATCGGTCCATTCGATCGATTTGCCCGGCAAACAGTCTGTCCTGCGGTTTGCTGAAGGTCAGTTTACTGTCCAGCATCACTTCCCGCAGCACGGTGTCGGCCTGGCCGCTATCCAACCGGGTGCCGATATAGGTTAACAGGCCGTCCTCTTCTTCCACGGATTCTATCAGTAGTTGCCAGCCTTCATGGCTGGTTACGGTATCGCCCGGATTGAAAATGACCCGGGTGACGGGAGCATCGGCCCGGGCATAAAGACGATTTTCACCGGCAGCGGAAAACAGCAGGGTGACCATGCGGTTATCCACGGCAACCACGGTTCCCAATCCCAATTCACTTTCCGTATCGCTGATCCAGCGTTGACCTGATTTGAAAGGCATAAATTCTCGGCTCGGTGTTATGTTAGGCAAAATTACCGGCAATATACCCGTCATACTTCAAGTCGCAGGTGCGTTGGTTTTGTTACTCGGCTCGTCCATGAGCCTCGCCCCTTCGGGGCCGCCGCAAGCAGCGTTCAAATCTGCTCCCTGCAGATTCGTCGCTGCGTTGCCGCCTTCCTGCAACTTGAATTAGTTAGGGTATAGCGCGGCTTACCGTGGCTGGCGCTGGCCTGAGGTCACGGCGTTAAACTCGGTAAGGGTTAGCGTTGAGGTCCGAAAAGGCGTTATGTTAATGGATAGATGCCGCTGCGTCACCTACCAATATTCGCTTTTACGCTTAAAACAGACCCATTTGACCCGATATAAGCGTAGCAAAATCATCCCGGACAAAAGGCAGTATAGCGTCCGCCACCGGCTGTAACTGCTTGGTCAGGTAGTGGTTGTAATCCGGCGCGGTGCGGCGTATCTCCAGGGGCTCAGGTCCCTGGGCGGTGATAATATAGCTTATCCAGCCGCCGTTCTGGTACTGCTGCTGCCTGCCATGCTGTCGATTATACTCGTCGGCTGCCCTTGCCGCGCGGGCCTGCGGCGGTACATTGCGTTGATATTCGCTTAATTTTCGGCGCAGGCGTTTACGATACACCAAGAGGTGATCCTGTGAGCCGTCCAGGGTCCGGCGGACAAAATCCCTCACGAATTCCTGATAGGGCTGGCGGCGGAATATGCGCTCGTAAAGCTGCTGCTGAAACTGCTGGGCCAGCGGCGTCCAGTCGCTGCGAACGGTTTCCAATCCCTTGAATACCATATGGTCGCCTTCCTCGGTTTGCGCCAGTCCGGCATATCGTTTTTTACTGCCCAGCTCGGCGCCGCGGATGGTGGGCATCAGAAAACGGCTGAAATGGGTTTCATATTCTATTTCCAGCGCGCTTTCCAGACCCAGGGTTTCCTGTAAATGGGTTTGCCACCATTGATTGATGGTCTTTGCCATTTGGCGGCCGATGGCATCGGCGGCACCGCGATCGTGGGCCTGCTTCAGCCAGACAAAGGTGGAGTCGGTATCGCCGTAAATAACCGGATAGCCTTGCTCTTCAATGAGTTTTCGCGTCTGGTGCATGATGGCGTGGCCGCGCATCGTGATGCTTGATGCCAGCCGGGCGTCAAAAAAACGGCATCCCGGCGCTCCCAATACACCGTAAAAGGCGTTCATGATAATTTTCATCGCCTGGGAAAGGGGCTGGTTGTGATCCCGCTTGGCGCGTTCCCTGCCCAGCCAAAGTTCGCTGACGATGCCCGGCAGGCAGTGGTGGCGACGGGAAAAGCGCGCATCGAGAAAACCGGCCACCGTCTGGTCGCTTTCAGGTTGCGCCATGCCCTCGATCAAACCTACCGGGTCGATGAGAAAGGTACGGATAATCGAGGGGTAAAGGCTCTTGTAATCCAATACCAGCACCGAATCATACAAACCCGGCCGGGAGTCCATCACATAACCGCCAGGGCTGGGCTGCGGCGGGATATCCCCCATGTTGGGGGCCACGTAACCGGCGCGGTGCATGCGCGGCAGATACAGCCAGGTAAACGCGGCCACCGAACCGCCGCTGCGGTCCGCCGCCAGGCCGGTGACCGAGGCGCGCTCCAGCAGGAACGCCAGCAGGCGGGTATGCTCGAAAATCCGCACCACCAGTTCGCAATCCTTGAGGTTATACCGCGCCAGGGCCGGTTTGTCTTCGCGGTACAGGCGGTCTATCTCATCCATGCGCTGATAGGGGGTGGAGATATCTTTACCTTCGCCAAGCAGGGTCTGAGCCACGTTTTCCAGGCTGAAGGAGGTAAATTGCCAAAAAGCGGACTTCAGTCCCTCGATACCGTCGATAATCAGCCGGCCGGCGGCGCCGGCAAAAAAGTGGCCCGCTTTCATGCCGTGCTCGCGCCATTCCAGGGCTTCCCCCCCGCGTCCGAGGCGCAGCGTGCAGTGGTGGCGTTCCGCCTGCTGCTGCAGGACGCGCAGGTCGAATTGCACTACATTCCAGCCGATGATAGCGTCCGGGTCGTGGTTGACGAACCAGAGGTTAAGCCGGTCGATAAGCTGGCCGCGTGTCGGCACATACTCAAGACAGCCGTCGGCCCAGGCGACGGGTTCCGCCGGAGGTTCCCCCAGCATATAGACCTGCCGCTGCCCGCAGCCGTACAACCCGATACAGTACAGCTCGCCGAAACGGTTGGTTTCGATATCCAGCGAGACGGTTTTTAACCGGGGGCGATAGCCTGCGTCCGGTTTCAACCGGGCATCGATCAGCGTAACGTCGTCTTGCCTGCTGCCGTCAAACATGACCGGGGCGGTGATAAACCGCTCCATCAGATAACGCTCGGGGGGGCGGATATCTGCTTCATATAGAGGAATACCGGCCTCTTTGCAGGTTTTTTCCAGTCGACCGATATCCCGGTAGTGGCGACAATAGACTCCCGTCACCGGCCGCCGGTGGAAATCTCGCAGCTCCAAGGACCGCAGGCTGCATCCTTCCACGGCGGCCAGCAGGGGGCGGGCCTGTTCGGCGAACTCGGTGGCCATAAAGGCTACCGCCTGCTGCGGCGGCAGAGTGACTTTTTGCGGGCCCTGGTCGGTAGCCAGCCAAAAGTGGACGCTGATGCCCGCGGGGGTATCGCGCCAATGACGGGTAAGTACAAAACCCTGGCGGGGCAGGGCGGGTTCTGACATCGGGTCTGTTTTTCCTCAAAAAGCTTAGCCTGCGACCAGCCTGTCGAGCGCGGGCATCTTGTCAACAAGCTCACTATAGAAGCATCATTAATAAGTATGATTATTCATACAGTCATTGTCCAGCGGCCAGGTTATAATCTGATATTGCCAAATATTTATACAAATGAGTGATTGACGCTGTGGACAAGAGCACTGACAATCCGCCAGCTTTGATAAACAAGAGGGGGCTATGGAAGCCTTTTTACAGCATTTAACCACGATATCTTTGGCTGTTACATTATTGGTCGTTGCGCTGGTGGCATTTTTGGAGTCGTTGGCCCTGGTGGGATTGTTATTGCCGGGCACGGTGATGATGGCGACGCTTGGCGCGCTGATCGGCAGCGGCGCCCTGGGTTTTTATCCCGCGTGGGCCGCCGGCATTGTGGGATGCTTCTTGGGCGACTGGATATCCTACTTTCTCGGTCATGGTTTTAAAAAGCCCTTGAAAAGATGGTCTTTTTTAAAAAAACACCGCGCCATGCTCAACAAGACCGAATATGCCTTGCATCAGCACAGCCTGATGACGGTGCTGATCGGCCGTTTTGTCGGCCCCACCCGGCCGCTGGTGCCCATGGTGGCCGGCATGCTGGATCTGCCGCCGCTGAAGTTTGCGCTGCCCAATATCATTGGCTGCCTGACCTGGCCGCCGGCCTATTTTATGCCGGGCATCCTGGCGGGTGTGGCCATCAATATCCCCGACGGCCAGCATACCGGCGGATTCCGTGCCCTGCTGCTGACGGTGGCGCTGCTATTTTGGCTTACCGGCTGGCTAATCTGGCGCTGGCGCCGCAGCCACAAAATATCCACGCGACCGGCGGCCCGCCTGCTGCCTTTGCGCAGGCTGCGCTGGCTGACGCCGTTATGCATCCTGGGGACGGCGGCGGTCATCGCGGCGTTAATCCGCCATCCGCTGATGCCGGTTTATGCCGCTCAGTTTTGCAAAGTACTCAGCTTCTGATTATGTTGGCGATTTTATGTCGCTTCATAATAAGCAAAACACATATCTGTTATTGATATGCCTTTGCGGGTTGATGAAGCAAAACGTCAGGAAATGGTTTTGAAAGTAGATAAAGCCGCAGACAGATTGGGCTGGGTGCCAATGATGAGGGAGTCGTTATTCTGGAATACCGTACCTGTCTCGGTGAATATTTGCCTGAGTAATCTGGGGGGGAGCGACCAGTTATTCGCTTTGGCGATACTAGACAGGCTGGCCGCGGCGCCGGCGACAATGGGATTGGCGGAGGACGTGCCGCCGTAGTTGTTGATATACCAGGCATTGGGATAATTGAAAAGATTTCCGCTGCCGTAAAAAGTCGTGACGACGTACGCGCCCCAACTGGAGCTGTCGATACGCGAGCCGTAATTGCTAAAGGAAGCGCGTCTCGCGGTGGTGGGGTCGATAGCTCCCACATAAATTGCGCCGGAATCTCTGACGTTCCGATTAAATTTGCCGTTAAAGGCGGCATGATCCAAATTTATCGCCCCGTTGCCGGCGGCGATAATAACATGAACGCCCTTATCGGTTAATGCCCGGATAATATCATAATAGGCATTGTTATACTCCAGCGGGACATAACAATCAGCCGTACACCCCGTTTCTGTTCCGCCGATGAGCTGTATGCCCATTTGTACCACATCTCCCTCATTCAGCTGATAGTAGGCATTATAAATATTTTCTATCGGCCACGCCGCGTAGGCGACCCGGGCGTTATAGGCTATTCCCACTATCCCGCTCATTGTCGCCGTCGGCAAAAACCTTGCTGCCGCCACGCCGACGGAAGCGGTATCATGAAAATCAATGTTTGCCGCTCCCTGTACAAACGCGCGCTCATGGGGCAAATTGACGTGGCTGGTATCCCAAGCGGATAACTCGTATGACAGGATGGTGACATAATTTCCATCCCCGCCAAGTGTCCCCCAGGTGCCATGCACATATATTCCGCCTATCTTATAATTGCCCGTCCTATATGCCGGCGAACTGAGGTAATACTGGTATTGATAAAAATCGGGTATAATGAGATCAGTCGTAATGAACTCGGTATTGCACCCATCACCATGCTGGCGAGGATCATGGTGAAAATTTATGCCTGCCGAGGCATCCACAGGTTTGCCGGCCGGATAGACCGATTCTATAAAATCCTGCTCGGCGATAAGCTGTAAAATGGCATTGAGATGATTAGCGCTAGGGTTAACCTCTGACAAAACAACTTTAAAATAGCGATCAAAACCATAAATTTCGTCCACGGCGGATGAATTCGCCGGATAAGACCTAGCGGTTTTTTCCAATAATTTATGTACCTCGCAAGTGGTTATGTTTCTATTCAATAATGCTTTTATATGCTGCGCCTCAGCTTGATAAGTGCAAGCGTTACCATTTTTTTTTAACACCTTGAATACGATATAGAGATATTCGACACCTTGCTGCGCATAGTGATCTATTTTGCCGTGATTGATATTTAACATGATTTAAGTATCCTGGTGTCGGCGAACGAGAAATATTGATGTAACTCTATGAATTATATAAAATAAGCATTATTTTTTATCTAAATTTTTTAGCGGTAGATCCTGCTTTAAATATTATTGTAAATGAAAGGTACATACAATCTTTCACTCATTTCAGATCATATTATGAATGAAAGAAAATAATGTGAAGTGCTTCAAGAGTGCCATATTCGGTCATTTAACCCAATCATAGTGCTAATTATTGCCGGGTCGTTGTGCCTGGGCAATAATATTGATTGTTATAAGCATATAATCTGGCGGGCAAAATTGCGATATCATCAAAATATCACCAAGCCTGCCGCAATCGTGCAAACGTGCAAACGTGCAATCGTGCAATCGTGCAAGCATGCGGCCTTCGGACGAGCGTGAGGGGCGGGAGCGTTTGTCGCCCATGGCTACCTGCTTGCTATCTGCCGCCGTCGCCGGGCTTGATACCCAATACAGCGGCCTCGGGCGCCTCTCCCGAGGCCAGGCGGCGGGTCGGACCGTCATAATAAACGCGGCCGTCCACGATCAGCAGGGTGCGCGGCGCGATACGCACGGCGTCATCCAGATTGTGCGATACCATCAGCAGCGTCAGGCCGCGCTGGTTGCAGACCTCCTCCACCCGTTGCAGCATATCGTTGCGCAGCGCCGGGTCCAGTGCGGAAAACGGCTCGTCCAGCAACAGAATCGGCCGATCCCGCACCAGACAGCGCGCCAGCGCCGCCCGCTGGCGCTGGCCGCCGGAGAGCTGGCCCGGCAACCGCTGCAGCAGGTCTTCAAGCCCCACCTGCAGCGCCACGCCTTGCACCCGATCCCGTTGTTCGGCGGTGAGCCGCAGGCCGGGATGCAGGCCGAGGCCGATGTTTTCCGCCACCGTAAGATGGGCAAACAGGTTGTTTTCCTGGAACAGCATGGATACCGGTCGCCGATCGGGCGGGGTGTTACTGTGATCCTCGCCGTTCAGCGCTATCCGGCCGCAGTCCGGCGATAAAAAGCCGGCGATGAGATTGAGCAGCGTGCTTTTCCCCGCGCCGCTCGGCCCGAGCACCGCGACCTTTTCACCCGCCGCCAGCCGCAGATCGAAACGCATCGGCAGATGACGGTAAAGATAGGTCACGTTATCAAGCTGGATCATGGGACTCCGAGAGTTTTTCAATGACGGAAAACAGTATAAAGCACAACAGCAGCAGGACCAGCGCGCTCACCGCTCCGTCCTGACTGTGGTAGGCGCCGATTTGCTGATAGAGGTAGTAAGGCAGGGTGCGGAAATGTTCGTTGCCGAACAGGGCCACCACGCCGAAATCCCCGATGGAAAGAATGCTGGCAAAGGCCATCGCCCGTCCGAGGGGCTGTCGCAGCGCCCGCCACTCCACCACGTTTAACCGCGCCGCGCCCCGGATGCCCAGGGACAGGCACAGACGGTTGTAGCGCTCCGCCACGTCCAGCATCGGTGTTTCCAGAATTTTCAACGCATAGGGTACGGCCATCAGGGCGTTGGTCAGTATCACCAGCCCATAGGGTGACTGCGGTAGCCCGACGCTGTTATTGGCCAGCAGAAAGAAGCCGGCGGCCAGGACAATGCCCGGCATCGCCAGGATCAGCATGCCGCTCAGGTCGAGCATCTGCGCTCCCCATAAAGAACGGCGTAACCGCAGTTCCCGGCTGCTCCATAACAGCATCAGCGTTAGGGTAATACACAGCAGGCCGGCGCCGAGGGCAATCCGTAACGAGGTGAGCATGGCCGACCATAAGGCTGGCCGGGCCAGGGCCGAGGCAAGGTCGCGGTTGATACCGTCGGCGACCACCGCCAGCAAGGGGGGCAGCAACAAGAGCAATGCCATGACGATAACGATCCCGTCGATGATTCTTCCCCGGTGCCTGTCGCGGGGATTGCGCCAGGCTGACGGCCGGGTGTCCCCCACCGGAAAAGCCTTGGCCAGACGCTGGCTGAACAGTACCAGGCCCAGGCAGCAGATCATTTGCAGCAATGCCAGCAGCGCCGCGCGGCCGGGATCGTAGTCGTAGCTCAGCGCTTGGTAAATGGCCAGTTCGATGGTGGTGGCTCCGGGCCCGCCCCCCAGGGATAGCACGGTGGCGAAACTGGCGAAGCACAGCATAAAAATCAGCGCCGCCGCCGGCAGTAGCTGACGGCGCAACCAGGGCCACTCCAGCAGCCGGAAAAAATTCCAGCCGCTGATATTGAGCTGTGCCGCCAGCTGGCGCTGTTCCACCGGGATACTTTCCAGTCCCTGTAGCAGCAGCCGCGTCGCCAGCGGCAGGTTAAAAAAGACATGGGCCAGCAGGATACCCGGCAAACCATAAGGGGAGAAACCATAAGGCAAGTGCAGCGCCGCGCTTATCTGCGCCAGCCAGCCCTGGCGGCCGTAAACGTCCAATATACCGAATACCGCCACCAGCACCGGCATCACCAGCGTCATGGCGCAAAAGCGCAGCAGCAGCAGGCGGCCGGGGAAACGACGGCGAAAAAGCGCCCGGGCGAGAAAAATCGCCGGCAAGACCGACAGTACCGCCGACAGCAGCGCCTGCCAGAGGGTAAAACGCAGCACATGGCGAAGATAGCCGTCGGTCAGCATATCCCGCCATTGAGTGGCCGGGGCATTGATCCATAACGCGCCCACGGCCGACAGCGCAATGGCGGCCAGCAGCGCGGCCGCCAACAGTCCCGGCCACAGCCAGCGGGGGATTATTGGCTGACGGCGCGCAGCCATGTCTGGGTCCAATTGTTCCGTTGTTTCGCCACTTCCTGCGGCGTATAGGACAGCGTTTTTTGCGGCGGCTGGTCAAAACCGGCCGGCAGCGGAGTCTTTATCACCGGGTACATCCAGTTGCCGGTGGGGATGGTCTGCTGGAAGGCCGGCGTCACCATAAAATGCATAAACTGCTGCGCCAGCTCGGGATTTTTACTGGCGGCCAGTTGGCCGGCCACTTCCACCTGCACATAATGCCCTTCGCTGAAGGACGCGGCGGCGTAATTATCCTTTTTCTCTTCCACTATATGGTAGGCCGGCGAGGTGGTGTAGCTGAGCACCATATCCGCTTCCCCTTTCAGGAACAGCCCATAGGCCTCGCTCCAGCCCTTGGGCACGGTAACGGTCTTTTTCGCCAGACGTTGCCAGGCCTGTGGCGCGTCGTCGCCATAGACTTTTTGCACCCACAGCAGTAAACCCAGTCCGGGGGTGCTGGTGCGGGGATCTTCATAGATGATTTTCAGCGGCGCCGGGCCATCGATAAGCTCATGCAGGCTGGCGGGGGGATTTTTAAGCTTGTTTTTATCGTAGACAAAGGCGAAATAGCCGTAATCAAAAGGCAGAAAAGTAGCGTCATGCCAGCCGCCGGGCAGGGTAAGTCCTGCGGTATCCACGTTATGAGGTTTAAACAGATGGGTATCCTGGGCGGCCTGGATCAGATTATCATCCAACCCTACCACCACATCCGCACTGCTTTTTTTCCCTTCGATGCGCAGGCGATTGAGCAGCGCGACGCCGTCTTCCTGGACGATGAATTTCAGTTCACAGCCGCATTGGGCTTCAAAGGCCTTTTTGATAGCCGGGCCGGGGCCCCATTCGGAGGCGAATGAATCATAGGTGTAAACCGTCAATACGGGTTTTGCCCATGCGGGTATGGAAGCCAGTAAAATAAGGGAAGGTAACCATTTTTTTATCACGTTGCGCTCCTGAAAAGAAGTATGGCAAAGGAGTTCTGAGGCAGCGCGGCGCGCTCTCAAATCCCTTCGCCGGTATTAACCGGATCAGGTTCGACGGGTGTGGTCTCAGCGAAATTCACCGGCGGCATAGCGCCGGTGAATTTCGCACCCCGTTGAGAACGCGTTCATTGTAATGGGTTTGTTCGCCTCTTGACAGCGTTTAGGAATCCGGCGGCGCAAACCAGGCGGATTTGAAATCGAACCAGCCGAGGGCATTCATGCGCACGCCGCGCATGCTGCGTTGCCCTTGCAATATCATCCGGTGGTGAAACAGAGGGTGCAGGCGATAATCGGTGACCAGCGCGCTGCACCACTCCGCCAGCGGTAATTGCCGGCTGCGCCAGGTTTGCGCTATCCGGGCGAAATCAGTTTGCAGGCAGTGATGCAGTAACGGCATTTCATAGAAGGTCGCGAACAGCGAGAATTCCAGCGGCGGGGAGAAGTTGGCGCTGCCAAGCCAAATGTCGCTCTGCGCCGCGCCCTGATGCCAGGCTTCGTAGTTCAGGGTGTTGACGGTCAACTGGATATCCAGTCGCGCCAGGACCTCGGTCAAGGCGCGGCATAAATCATCAAATTCGGAATGAGCGTGGTAAACCGTCAGCCTGAGATGGGTCAGTCCCGACGGTTTCGGGCGCGCCTCGGCGACCTTGTTGTGGTGCCAGCGCGGCAGGATACCGTAGGCCGGCGACCAGTAGTGCTGATAGGCCGGTCCGGCCTGCACCAGCATGGATATCGGGTCGATGTTTTCGCAGAGCCAGCGGCGATGTTCCGGGTTTTGCATCAGCGGCGAGCGCTGGTCGAACAGAATAAAATAGCAGCCGTCCCCCAGGCGGGTTTCCAGCTCATCATGGCCGCTGTCGTCCCCTTGCAGTTGCACCCCTGAGTAGGTCAGCTCAGCGGTAAGATCCGGCAATACCCAGATATTCACCTCATCAATCAGCGCTCGATAGCCGAAATAGTCATCAAAAGCCCGGATTTTCAGCTGGCTCGGGCCATTGTTGACCACGGCATAGGGCCCGGTGCCGATGGGACGTCGGGTAAAATCAGGTAATGTTTGCCACTCCTGCGGCAAGATCATGGCCGATACGCTGCTCAGTAGCCAGGGCAGCCATTCGTCCGGCGCGGACAGGGTGATATCAACGGTATTGGCGGTGGCCGAGCTGACGCTATCCAGATGGCTGAACAGCGGCTGGTCTTTCAGGCGCAGCAGCGACAGGCGCACATCGTCGGTGGTCAGCTCGCGTCCATGATGAAAATGAATGGCCGGGCGCAGATAAAAACGCCAATGGAGCGCCGAGACCCGCTGCCAATGGTGGGCCAGATCCGGCTCCAGTTCCCCATTTTCCTCATTTATCCGGGTCAGGCCGCTGAAAATCTGCCGTACCACATGGTTCTCCGAGCGGCGCAGCGGCGTGCCGGGCAGCAAATTTTGCAGTGAACGATAGTAGAGGACCCGCAGAATATGCTTGCCTTGCCGGAAGCTGCGGCCCACATGGGACAACAGCATCTGGCGCACTACATCTTTGTCCCCCACCAATTGCACCAACTGGTCGATGCGATCCTGCTCCAGCAGGTCTTCGGCCCGCTGCTGTTGCAACGCCAGGCCGGTATAAAGAAACCGGAGATGTGAGTGTTTGCCGCGTCCGGCCTGGGAACGCCACTCCAGCCAGCCCATATCCTGCATCGCTTTCAGCAAGGAACGGACATGGCGCCGAGAGCAGCTGAGCACCAGCGCCAAATCCTGCAGAGTGGTCTCTTGCTCCTGCCCCTGGCAGCTTTGCCACAGGCGGATAAATTGCTGATGCAAGCGGGATGAAGTCATAAAAGAGGAACTCTCCTTCGAAAGCCGTCTATTTTTCTTCCGCTATAATAAGCCGATAATGCTTTTGTCGAAAGGGGAGCATCGAATGGAGGCGACGGGGGCAAACAGATGAAAAAAACGACGTTACGACGATTCTATCAATGTTATCTGCGTGCCATCGGTAAAGGCGGTCGCCCTGATAAGGCTTTAAGCGCAGCAAGGATGGCGCTGTTATTACAGGTAACCCAGTGGCACATCGATAAGATGTCGGAAAACGAATACCAGCACTGGATATAATATTCTATGAATAGAGTATCCATGGTATGGAGCAATAAAAAGGATTTTGCTGCTTTGATAAACGTAAGCTTGTGAGTATTGGTGAAATTAACCAGCCGGGAAGCGAAAGCTTGCCGGTTTTTTTAATGTCAGGGGGGTAAAAGTATCTCAGAGGCGGGTGAAGATATTTATATATATTTAATTTAAAGGTTTTTTGTGAAAAAATTTATGAGGCTTCAGCTATAAAATACTTAAACGCAGCCTCGAATAGCCCGTATCGATTGGCGCACCGAGAAGAGCCAATTGGCGTCATGTCCCAGATATTAAGGTCAGCCTGCCAATAAAACGGGCTCTGTATCCTCTTCCCAGCAAATAAAAGCCGGAGAGTAAAACTCCCCGGCTTGCAACAGAATGTCAGACGACGGAAGGACCGGTGTCTTAAACACGGTGAAAAACACTACAGGCTAGTGCAGAAACACCGGCTGCTTGGCTTCGTACTCGGTAATGGCGGTCTCGTGCTGCAGCGTCAGGCCGATGCTGTCGAGGCCGTTGATCATGCAATGACGGCGAAAAGCATCAATTTCGAACGGATAGGTTTTATCGCCGGCAATCACCTGCTGCCGTTCAAGATCCACGGTAAAGGTCGTGCCTTCTTGAGCGTTCACCAAAGTAAACAGCTCATCCACCTGTTCAGCGGGCAGGGCCACCGGCAGCAATTGGCTGCTAAAGCTGTTGCCGTAAAAAATATCGGCGAAGCTCGGGGCGATTACCACCTTGAAGCCATAATCGGTCAAAGCCCAGGGCGCATGTTCGCGGGAAGAGCCGCAGCCGAAGTTTTCCCGGGCCAGCAAGATACTGGCGCCGCGATAACGGGGCTTATTCAGCACAAAGTCGGGATTGGGCTGCTGGCCGGCATTATCGAGAAAACGCCAGTCGTTGAACAAGTGCTGGCCGAAGCCGGTGCGGGTGACTTTCTGCAAAAATTGCTTTGGAATGATGGCGTCGGTATCCACATTCGCGGCATCCAACGGCGCCACCAGTCCGGTATGTTGTGTAAATTTTGCCATGTTGCTGACTCCCTTAATTCAATTCGCGAATATCGGCAAAATGCCCGGTGACCGCCGCCGCCGCCGCCATGGCCGGACTCACCAGATGCGTGCGTCCGCCGCGGCCCTGGCGGCCTTCGAAATTACGATTGCTGGTGGATGCACACCGTTCGCCGGGGTTCAGGCGGTCATTGTTCATCGCCAGGCACATGGAACAGCCGGGCAGGCGCCATTCAAAACCGGCGTCGATAAACACTTTGTCCAGCCCTTCGGCTTCCGCCTGTGCCTTAACCGGACCGGAACCCGGCACCACGATGGCCTGCACGCCCGGGGCCACCTGACGGCCTTTGGCGATGGCAGCCGCCGCGCGCAGATCCTCGATGCGGGAGTTGGTGCAAGATCCGATAAACACCTTGTCAATGGCCACGTCGGTCAGACGGATGCCCGGCTGCAAATCCATATAGGCCAGCGCCTTGGCGGCGGAGTTACGCTCCGCCGGATCGCTGAACGACTCCGGCGAGGGGATATTCTGATTGATGGCGATAACCTGGCCGGGGTTGGTGCCCCAGGTCACCTGCGGCGCGATATCTTCAGCGCTCAGGGTAACGATTTTGTCGAATACCGCGTCGTCATCGGAGCGCAAGGTCTTCCAATAGGCCACCGCCTGCGGCCAGCTATCGCCTTTCGGCGCAAACTGGCGGCCCTGCAGATAAGCGAAAGTGGTATCGTCGGGGGCCACCAGCCCGGCCTTGGCGCCCATTTCGATAGCCATATTGCACAGCGTCATGCGGCCTTCCATGCTCAGGGCGGTGATGGCGTCGCCACAGAATTCCACCACATGTCCGGTGCCGCCGGCGGAACCGATCTTGCCGATAACCGCCAATACAATATCCTTGGCGGTTATGCCTACGGCGGCCTTGCCGGTGACTTCCACTTTCATGGTCTTGGCGCGGCCCTGCTTCAGGGTCTGGGTGGCCAGCACATGTTCTACTTCCGAAGTGCCGATGCCGAAGGCCAACGCACCGAACGCCCCGTGGGTAGCGGTATGGGAGTCGCCGCAAACGATGGTCATGCCCGGCAGGGTCATGCCCTGTTCCGGGCCTATCACATGCACGATACCTTGGTAGGGATGGTTCAAATCGTAAAGCTGAACGCCGAACTCAGCACAGTTCTTGATCAGTTCCTGCATCTGGATGCGGGCCATTTCGCCGCTGGCGTTGATGTCACGGGTCTGGGTGGAGACATTGTGATCCATGGTGGCGAAGGTCTTGCCCGGCTGGCGTACCGGACGGCCCATGGCGCGCAATCCGTCGAATGCCTGGGGAGAAGTCACTTCGTGCACCAAATGGCGGTCAATGTATAACAATGGTGTTTCGTCCGGCGCCTGATAAACCACATGCGCATCATATAATTTTTGGTATAACGACTTGCCCATAATATTCATGCCCCTTGAGTAATATAACCGGCAATAATGGTACCCATTTCGTCGGTGCCGACCCCTTGGCCGTCGCCAGCCAAGTCCGCGGTACGGTGACCGGCGGCCAGCGCCCGGTTCACCGCTTGCTCGATGGCGTCGGCGGCGTCGTCCAGGCCCAGGCTGTAGCGCATCAACAGCGCGGCGGAAAGAATCTGCGCCACCGGATTGGCGATGTTTTTACCGGCGATATCCGGTGCGGAACCGCCGGCGGGTTCATATAAACCAAAGCCCTGGTCGTTCAGGCTGGCGGAAGGCAGCATGCCCATGGAGCCGGTGATCATGGCGCATTCATCCGATAAAATGTCGCCGAACAGATTTGAGCACAGCAGCACATCGAACTGCGAAGGATCTTTGATCAACTGCATGGTGGCGTTGTCGATATATAAGTGCGACAGGGCGACGTCGGGATAATCCTTCCCGACTTCGTTGACGATTTCCCGCCACATAATGGACGTTTGCAGCACATTGGCCTTGTCGATGGAGGTGACCTTGTGGCGACGCTTGCGGGCGGATTCAAAGGCGATACGGGCAATGCGCTCGATTTCGAAACGGTAGTACACTTCGGTATCGAAGGCGCGTTCATGCATGCCGCTGCCTTCGCGGCCTTTGGGCTGGCCGAAATAAATCCCGCCGGTGAGTTCCCGCACGCACAAAATATCGAAACCCCGGGCGGCAATGTCGGCGCGCAACGGGCAAAAAGCCTCCAATCCCGGATAAAGACGGGCCGGACGCAAATTGCTGAACAGTTTGAAGTGCTTGCGCAACGGCAATAACGCGCCGCGTTCCGGCTGCTCGGCCGGCGGCAGGTGTTCCCATTTCGGGCCGCCCACCGAGCCGAACAAAATGGCGTCGGCCTGCTCGCAGCCGGCGATGGTGACGTCGGGCAGCGGATTGCCGTGCCTGTCGATGGCCGCGCCGCCCACATCGTATTCGCTGGTGGTAATCCGCAGCGCGAAACGTTCGCGCACCGCGGCTAAAATCTTATAGGCCTGCGCCATGACTTCCGGACCAATGCCGTCTCCCGGCAATACCGCAATATGATAGTTCTTGCTCATGTTTACACCGTTTCCTGATAATCCCGTTTATTGTTTTGTCCCTGCAGACGCTGCAGTTCGATTTCCACCTGCTGCGCCCGCCAGATATTGTTCATGACGTGCACCATGGCCTTGGCCGAGGACTCGATAATGTCGGTGGTCAAACCGACGCCGTGGAACCGGCGGCCCTGGTAATCCACCACGATATCCACCTGGCCCAGCGCATCCCGGCCGTGACCCTTGGCGGTCAGCTGGTATTTTTGCAGGGTGATGGAATAGCCGGTAATGCGGTTCAGCGCCTGGTATACCGCGTCCACCGGGCCGTTGCCGGTGGCGGCTTCCGCCGTGACCTCATCGCCGCAGGCCAGTTGTACCGAGGCGGTGGCGATATCATGGGAGCCGGACTGTACGCTAAAAGAGTCCAGGCGGAAATGCTCGGGCTCTTCCTGTTGCTTGCTGATAAAGGCCAACGCTTCCAAATCATAGTCGAACACCTGGCCCTTTTTATCCGCCAGTTTGAGGAAGGCGGCGTACAGCTCGTCCAGGTTATAATCCTGTTCCTGATAGCCCATTTCATGCATGCGGTGTTTCACCGCCGCGCGGCCGGAGCGCGAGGTCAGGTTCAGTTGCACCTCTTTCAAGCCGATGCTTTCCGGCGTCATGATTTCGTAGTTTTGCCGGTTTTTCAGCACCCCGTCCTGATGGATGCCGGAAGAGTGGGCAAAGGCGTTGGAGCCCACCACCGCCTTGTTGGCCGGGATCGGCATATTGCACAGCTGGCTGACGATTTGGCTGGTACGGTAAATTTCCTGATGGTTGATATTGGTGTGCACGCCCATGATGTCCTCGCGCACTTTAATGGCCATGATCACTTCTTCCAGCGCGGTGTTGCCGGCCCGTTCGCCGATGCCGTTCAGCGTGCCCTCCACCTGGCGCGCCCCGGCCTGTACCGCGGCGATAGAGTTGCCCGTCGCCATGCCTAAATCGTCATGGCAGTGTACGGAAATGATGGCTTTATCGATATTGGGCACACGCTGGAACAGAGAGGTAATGATGCCGCTGAATTGCAGGGGAGTGGTATAGCCGACGGTGTCCGGAATATTAATGGTGCGGGCGCCGGCGGTAATGGCCGCCTCGACGATCCGGCACAGATTATCAATGGGCGTGCGGCCGGCGTCTTCACAGGAGAACTCCACGTCGTCGGTATAGTTGCGCGCGCGTTTGACCGACTGCACCGCCATTTCCATCACCTGCTCGAAGCTGCGCTTGAGTTTGGATTCAATATGCAGGGTGGACGTCGCCAGGAAAACATGGATACGAAATGCCTCGGCAACCCGCAGCGCTTCGGCGGCGACGTCGATATCTTTCTCCACGCAGCGGGCCAGGCCGCAGACCCGGCTGTTTTTGATCTGCCGGGCGATGGTTTGTACCGATTCAAAATCCCCCGGCGAAGAGACCGGGAAGCCCACTTCCATGATATCGATGCCCATCCTTTCCAGCGCCAGGGCGATTTGCAATTTTTCCTTGACGCTGAGGCTGGCCTGCAACGCCTGTTCTCCGTCGCGCAGCGTGGTATCGAAAATAATAACTTGTTGGCTCATATCCTGTTCCTGTTTCGCTACTCTGGTTCGCAGTTCGGGGCGCATTGCGGGCATAAAAAAACCCGCGCAATGCGCGGGTTTTTATCTGGGACGTTTGAGTCAGTTCTAAACTCCGTGTACCAGCATACCGCGCATCAAGGGTGCGAGTAGTAGTAGGCTTAGTAGACGGGTAGAAACGAACATGTTATATCGGCGTCCAGGTCATGAATGGTTATTGGTATTTATTGGTACATGAATCGTTCTTCGATGTCAACATTTCATACATAATGCTTATTACCGGGGGACAAATGTCTTCCTTGGAGCGGCAATGTTAAGCTCCGTAATTGTTTACAGAGGCAGTGCCGGGAAGTCATTTTCGGAAATTTACCAGTTTAATCTGCCATTAACTCATCTTTGTGCGGAACTATATGTAATACATCATGGGCCGACAATATTTTTGGCAATTGCCTGGTTCATCAACAGGCGCTATCGTTACCGGTCATAAATTAATAATAAGCAGTCATTCAGGGTGTCATTACTGATAATTTCCCTGTGCCAAGCGACAGTCGGCATTGCCGCTGTCGCAGAACCTACGTAAGCCTGGAGGCAAACCCATGGAGATGTTGTCAGGAGCCGAGATGGTGGTCCGGTCGTTGATCGATCAGGGCGTTAAACATATATTCGGTTATCCCGGCGGGGCCGTATTGGATATTTACGATGCATTGCATACGGTCGGTGGGATTGAACATATTTTGGTGCGCCATGAGCAGGGCGCGGCTCATATGGCCGACGGCTATGCCCGCGCTACCGGCAAGGTGGGCGTGGTGCTGGTGACATCCGGACCCGGCGCCACCAATGCCATCACCGGTATTGCCACCGCCTATATGGACTCCATCCCGCTGGTGGTGATTTCCGGCCAGGTGGCAAGTCAGCTTATTGGTTATGACGCGTTCCAGGAATGCGACATGGTGGGCATCTCCCGCCCGGTGGTGAAACACAGTTACCTGGTGAAAAAGACCGAGGATATCCCCGGCGTGCTGAAAAAGGCTTTCTATCTGGCCTCCACCGGCCGCCCCGGACCGGTGGTGGTGGATTTGCCCAAGGATATCCTCAGCCCGGCGGTGAAATTGCCTTATCTCTATCCCGATTCGGTATCGATGCGCTCCTATAACCCCACCGTGCACGGCCATAAAGGGCAGATTCGCCGGGCGCTGCAAACCCTGCTGGCCGCCGAACGGCCGGTTATCTATACCGGCGGCGGGGCGATAACCTCAGGCTGTTACCAGGAGCTGCGCCAACTGGCGGAAAAGCTGAATATTCCGGTGGTAAGTTCGCTGATGGGCCTGGGCAGTTTTCCCGGTACCCACCGCCAAAGCCTCGGCATGCTGGGAATGCACGGCACCTATGAAGCGAATATGGCCATGCACCGGGCCGATGTGATCTTTGCCGTCGGCGTGCGTTTCGACGATCGCACCACCAATAATCTGCTGAAATACTGCCCCGATGCCCAGGTATTGCACATCGACGTGGACCCGGCGTCGATTTCCAAAACCGTGACGGCGGATATACCCATTGTCGGCGATGCCCGGCAGGTGCTGATTCAAATGCTGGAACAGCTGGATCAGAACGATAAACGGCAGCCCTTCGATGCGCTGCGCGACTGGTGGCAGGACATTGAGCAGTGGCGCGGCCGCCACTGTCTGAACTATGACCACCACAGCGGCAAAATCAAACCCCAGGCGGTGATTGAAACCCTGTATCGCCTCACCGGCGGCGACGCTTATGTGGCCTCCGATGTGGGACAGCACCAAATGTTCGCCGCGCTCTATTATCCGTTCGATAAACCCCGGCGCTGGATCAATTCCGGCGGCCTGGGCACCATGGGCTTCGGCCTGCCGGCAGCCCTGGGGGTGAAATTGGCCCTGCCCGAGGAAACGGTGATTTGCGTCACCGGCGACGGCAGCATCCAGATGAATATCCAGGAACTCTCAACCGCCTTGCAGTACGGATTACCGGTGGTAGTGGTGAGTTTGAACAACCGTTACCTGGGCATGGTCAAGCAGTGGCAGGATATGATCTATTCCGGGCGCCACTCCCAGTCCTATATGGAATCGCTGCCGGATTTCGTCAAACTGGCGGAAGCCTACGGTCATGTGGGGATTTCCATTCAAACGCCGGAAGAGCTGGAGCCAAAGCTTACCGCCGCCCTGGCGCAAAAGAATCGCCTGGTGTTCGTCGATGTAATGGTTGATGGTACGGAACATGTCTACCCCATGCAGATTCGCGGCGGCGGCATGGACGAAATGTGGTTAAGCAAAACGGAGAGGACGTGATTATGCGCCGGATTTTATCGGTATTATTGGAAAATGAATCGGGTGCTTTATCGCGGGTTATCGGTCTGTTTGCCCAGCGCGGTTATAATATCGAAAGCCTGACCGTGGCGCCTACCGACGATCCCACCCTGTCGCGCATGACCATCCAGACCATGGGCGATGCCAAGGTGCTTGAACAAATCGAGAAACAGCTGCACAAACTGGTGGACGTGCTGCGGGTCAGCGAACTGGGTCAAGGCGCGGGAACCCATGTGGAACGGGAAATCATGCTGGTGAAGGTGCAGGCAAGCGGCGGGATGCGCGAGGAAGTCAAACGCTGCGCCGATATATTCCGCGGGCAAATCGTGGATGTGACCCCCTCGCTGTATACCGTTCAGTTAACCGGCACCAGCGACAAACTGGACGCGTTTTTGGCCACTATTCGCGAGGTGGGGGAAATTGTCGAGGTAGCCCGTTCCGGCATCGTCGGTCTCTCCCGCGGCGACAAGGTGATGCGCTGATTGCCGGCCCGGGCGGCCCGCCCGGGTAACAGAGCCTCTCCATTCAGAGGCTTATCTTACTTCGGCTATCTCATCTCTTCCATTTACTTCTTAGCGTTTTCTGCTGATAGTTGTAGCATAGTTTAATTCCCCGATGGGATTATGGATATCTAAGGTAATTTTTAACCTTATCATCAGCGCAAAGGAGTCTCTGTGAAACTGGATGAAATCGCGCGCCTGGCTGGTGTTTCGCGCACAACCGCCAGTTATGTGATTAACGGCAAAGCGAAACAGTACCGCGTCAGCGATAAAACCGTGGAAAAGGTGATGGCGGTGGTGCGTGAGCATAACTACCATCCCAATGCGGTTGCCGCCGGCCTCAGGGCAGGTAGAACGCGCTCCATAGGTCTGGTCATCCCGGATCTGGAAAATACCAGTTATACCCGTATCGCCAATTATCTTGAGCGGCAGGCGCGCCAGCGCGGTTATCAACTGCTGATCGCCTGTTCCGAAGATCAGCCGGATAATGAGATGCGCTGCGTCGAACACCTGTTGCAACGGCAGGTGGATGCTATCATCGTCTCCACCGCCCTGCCGCCGGAACACCCCTTTTATCAACGCTGGGCCGATGACCCCTTTCCCATCGTGGCGTTGGATCGCGCCCTCGATCGCGAGCATTTTATCAGCGTGGTGGGTGCGGATCAGGAGGATGCGGAAATGCTGTCCCGGGAACTGCGCACGTTCCCCGGCAAGCAGGTGCTCTATCTCGGCGCGTTGCCGGAACTGTCGGTGAGTTTTTTACGCGAGCAAGGTTTCCGGCAGGGATGGGGTGACGATGCCCGGCAGCCCGATTACCTGTATGCCAACAGCTACGAACGTTCGTCCTCGGCGGCGCTGTTCAGCCATTATCTGGAAAGCCATCCGATGCCGCAGGCTATCTTCACCACCTCGTTTTCCCTGCTGCAGGGCGTCATGGACGTGACGCTAAAACGCAGCGGGCGTCTGCCGCCGGATCTGGCCATCGCCACCTTCGGTGATAACGAGCTGCTGGATTTCCTGGAATGCCCGGTGCTTGCGGTGGCGCAGCGCCACCGGGAAGTGGCGGAACGGGTGCTGGAACTGGTATTGGCAAGCCTGGATGAACCCCATCGGCCCAAACCCGGATTGACGCGTTTACGGCGCAGCCTTTTTCGGCGCGGTTCCCTTAGCCGCGCCTGAGACAGGGAAATAGTATTGACACCATGGCTCCGAAACGGGGGAGCCATGTGAATTAATTGACGTAACCCGCCACGTGGAACAGCCGGCGGCAATACTCGAGAAAATAGCCATAAGCCACGCCCAATATCATCGAACCGACGGCATTGGACGCCACGGCGGTCATCATTTGCTGCATATCCGCTCCCACCGACCAGAGAATAACGGCATAAACCGGTGACTGGAAACTGACATAGGCCAACAGGTCGGCGACATTGCGGGTCCAGAAAGAATCGGGACCGTAACGCCGGGCCAGACGAAGCGCCGCATCGCGGTACTGGCCGAACGGCCACGCAATGGCGATATTCACCGGTACCGAAACCAGCCGCGAGGAAAGGGACTGCTCCACGCTCATTCCCGACATCAAAATCTCGATAGCCATCCCGGCTATAAAACAATACACCACTAAAGCAAACGTATCGGCCGCAGCCATGCGTAAACGAGACGAACGGGAAAACATAGCAGGGCTCCAGAATAAAAAGTGGGCTAAATGTTTCAGATTTAACGATTAGCCAACATAGCGTATTATGATGCTTATTTAATATGATATAGGTTACATCACTGGATGTGTCTAGTTAACTAGTGATTTATCTTTATTTTTAACATTAAATTGGACCAATGCACTGGAAAAATATTTTTTTGGCGAGAAGCGGACTATTAACCTCGGCCTGGATGACAAAATCTATATTTTACATATAGTTATAAACATGGCATTTGCGACGGTACTTTTAGCTCGTGGTTAAACGCAAAGAGGGTAGGGGTATTTCTTCAAAGAAGGATCTTTTAGGATAATTCCGGTTTAATGGAATAAACGGTCTGGCAACAAATTAAAAAATGCAGAGAAAATCGCCAGCCGCAGACCTATTTTTGCGGCAAAAACGGGTTTTAATTTATACCGCCGGCATCGTTATATTTCGCTGACAATTTCATTTAGCGAAAAGTAACGGTTTTAAAAAAAACCTGATGTTAAACAAATCGGGCGCGTTTTGGGGTCAGATGCCGATTGAGCGCCTCGCCGCGGATGGCGTATAATCAGCCCGCCGGACGATCCGCACCCCATCGGGAGATGGGTTTTGGGATATATCACAAATTTACGTATTTTTTATCAGAATGCCCTCTTTATGAATATCATGATGTTATTTGTATACTTTTTTACCCTTCTTCAACTAATTCCCTTCAGAGTGTCTTATTTCATGCATAAATAATCCCCTTCTTGCTCTTTAGTAGCTTGACAATGTTTTAATACCATTCGTACACTCTTTTGCGTGGGAATAAGTGGGATAATGTGGTGAAAAGGGTTTTAGAGGGGTAAATCAGCATATGTTCCGTGGGGCAACGTTGGTTAATCTCGACAGCAAAGGCAGGCTCGCCGTGCCGACCCGTTACCGGGATAAGCTGATTGAGGAAACGGAGGGCTTGATGGTCTGCACCATTGACCTTCACCAACCATGCCTGTTGCTTTACCCGCTGCCTGAATGGGAAACCATTGAACAAAAGCTGTCGCGTCTGTCCAGTATGAATCCCGCCGAACGCCGTGTTCAGCGTTTGTTGCTGGGGCATGCCAGTGAATGTCAGATGGACGGCGCCGGTCGGTTGTTAATTGCGCAAACATTACGGCTGCATGCCGGACTTACCAAACAAGTGATGCTGGTCGGACAATTCAATAAGTTTGAGTTGTGGGATGAACAGACCTGGTATCAACAAGTCAAGGACGATATAGACGCTGAACTGTCGGCACAGGAACCGCTTTCTGTGCGACTACAAGACTTGTCTCTATAGCTATGGCAGAAACTTATCAACACACCACCGTCTTGCTGGATGAAGCGGTTAACGGCCTGAATATACGCCCCGATGGTATTTACATCGACGGCACCTTCGGGCGCGGTGGTCATTCACGTCTTATCCTGTCCCGCCTGGGCGCGGAAGGACGGCTGCTGGCTATCGATCGCGACCCGCAGGCCATTGAAGCCGCGCGTGCGCTGCAAGACACCCGGTTCAGCGCGATTCACGGCCCGTTTTCCGCTCTGGCCGAGTACATGGCCGAGCGGGAACTGACCGGACGCATAGACGGGATTCTGCTGGATTTGGGCGTCTCTTCCCCGCAGCTGGACGATCCGATGCGGGGATTCTCATTTATGCGCGACGGACCGCTGGATATGCGGATGGACACCACCCGCGGCCTGTCCGCCGCCGAATGGCTGCTGAAGGCGGACGCCGAAGACATCGCCTGGGTGTTGAAAACCTTCGGCGAGGAGCGGTTCGCCAAACGTATCGCCCAGGCCATCGTGGAAAAAAACCAGCAATCGCCGATGACCCGTACTCATGAACTGGCGGAGCTTATCTCCAATGCCAGTCCGTTTCGCGAAAAACATAAGCATCCGGCCACCCGGAGCTTCCAGGCGATTCGCATTTATATCAATAGCGAACTGGAAGAACTGGAACGGGCGCTGGATAGCGCCCTCGCCGTATTGGCCCCGGGCGGGCGCTTATCGGTGATCAGTTTCCATTCCCTGGAAGACCGGCTGGTTAAACGCTTCATACGCGATCATAGCCGCGGTCCGCAGGTGCCCGCCTATATGGCGTTGACGGAAACGCAGATTGCCGAACTGGGCAAACCGCAGTTGAAGGCCGCGGGCAAAATGCAGCCCTCGGAGGACGAGGTGGCGGGCAACCCGCGCGCGCGCAGTTCGGTGCTGCGCCTGGCGGAGAAACTGCCGGCATGATGGGCAACGAACGGCACGGGCTGATTGGCGTCATCGGTTCGGACCTGCTCCGCCATGCCAAGATACCGGTGATATTGCTGGTGGCGGTGCTGGTATCGGCTGTCCTGGTGGTGACGACCACGCACGAAACGCGCCGGCTGACCGCCCAGCGGGAACAGCTGGTCTTGGAGAGGGACGCGCTGGATATCGAATGGCGCAACCTGATCCTGGAAGAAAACGCCCTGGGGGACCACAGCCGGGTGGAACGTATAGCGACGGAAAAACTGAAGATGCAGCATGTGGATCCTGCACAGGAAAATATCGTGGTTCAACAATAACGAACGCAAACGGATGGCCAAAAATTAATGAAAGCCGCACGGGCGATTAGATTGAAACGCTATGTTGATCAAGCCAGCTTTGTAAGCTGGCGTTTTGCGTTGTTGTGCGGCTGTATCGTTATCGCCTTGCTGGGGCTGGTCTTCCGGGTGGGTTATCTGCAGGTCATTAATCCCGACATGCTGGTGCGTGAAGGGGATATGCGATCGTTGCGCGTCCAGGAAGTGCCCACCTCCCGGGGAATGATCAGCGACCGCGCCGGTCGCCCGCTGGCGGTGAGCGTGCCGGTGAATGCCGTCTGGGTCGATCCGAAGGAGCTTAACGATCAGGGCGGCATTACCGCCGATAGCCGCTGGAAAGCGCTGTCGGACGCGCTGTCGCTGCCGCTGGATCAGATGGCGTCCCGTATCAACGCCAATCCCAAAGGGCGTTTCGTTTATCTGGCCCGGCAGGTTAACCCGGCCATCGGCGACTATATCCGCAAACTGAAGCTGCCGGGCGTCAACCTGCGGCAAGAATCGCGCCGCTACTACCCCGCCGGGCAGGTCACCTCCCATCTGATCGGTTTTACCAATATCGACAGCCAGGGCATCGAAGGCGTGGAAAAAAGCTTTGATCGCTGGCTGACGGGGCAGCCGGGGGAACGCACGGTGCGCAAGGACCGTTTCGGCCGGGTTATCGAGGATATCTCCACGGTGGACAGCCAGGCGGCGCATAACCTGGTGCTGAGCATCGATGAACGGCTGCAGGCATTGGTTTATCGCGAACTGAACAACGCGGTGGCGTTCAATAAGGCGGAGTCCGGCACCGCCGTGCTGGTTGACGTCGGTACCGGCGAAGTGCTGGCCATGGCCAACAGCCCCTCCTACAATCCGAATAATCTCACCGGCACCGCGAAAGACGTGATGCGCAACCGCGCCATCACCGATATTTTCGAGCCGGGATCCACGGTGAAGCCGATGGTGGTAATGACCGCGCTGCAGCGGGGCGTTATCAAGGAAAACAGCGTACTCAACACCGTGCCCTATTACATTAACGGCCATATAATCAAGGATGTGGCCCGTTATCCTGAGCTGACCCTGACCGGGGTTTTACAAAAATCGAGTAACGTCGGCGTTTCCAAACTGGCGTTAGCGATGCCGTCCTCGGCGCTGGTAGATACCTATTCGCGTTTTGGGCTGGGAAAAGCGACCAATTTGGGGTTGGTCGGAGAAAGCAGTGGCTTATTTCCCCATAAACAACGGTGGTCTGACATAGAGAGGGCCACCTTCTCTTTCGGCTACGGGCTAATGGTGACGCCGTTACAGCTGGCCCGGGTCTATGCAACGATCGGCAGCCTGGGCATATTGCGCCCGCTGTCCATTACCCGTGTTGATCCGCCGGTGGCGGGGGAAAGAATTTTTCCCGAGCCCCTGGTGCGAACCGTGGTGCATATGATGGAAAGCGTTGCCCTGCCGGGGGGCGGCGGCACCAAAGCCGCCATTAAAGGCTATCGCATCGCCATCAAAACCGGCACCGCCAAAAAGGTTGGCGCGGACGGCCAGTATATCAATAAATATATTGCCTATACCGCGGGCGTGGCGCCGGCCAGCCAGCCGCGGTTCGCGCTGGTGGTGGTGATAAACGATCCGCAGGCGGGAAAATATTACGGCGGCGCGGTTTCCGCACCGGTATTCGGCGCCATTATGAGCGGCGTGCTGCGCACCATGAATGTGGAACCGGATGCGCTGCCCACCGGGGATAAAAATGAAATGGTAATTAATCAAAAAGAGGGATCAGGTGACCGAACGTAATTTGCGCGAACTGCTGGCTCCGTGGACGCCATCGGCGCCGGATCAGGGGCTTCGGGAAATGACGCTGGACAGCCGCACCGCGGCTTCCGGGGATCTGTTCGTGGCCGTCGCCGGCCATAAAACGGACGGACGCAGCTATATCTCCCAGGCTATTGCGCAAGGTGTTGCCGCGGTGGTAGCGGAAGCGGACGGCGTGGCCGGGGATGGCGAACTGCGCGTATTGCACGGCGTGCCCGTGGTCTATCTGAGCCAGCTCAACCGGCGGCTGTCGGCCCTGGCCGGCCGTTTTTACCAGCAGCCGTCCCTTAAGCTGCGGCTGGCGGGGGTCACCGGCACCAACGGCAAGACCACCACTACCCATCTGCTGGCGCAGTGGACTCAGCTCCTGGGCGAAGTGAGCGCCGTGATGGGCACCGTGGGCAACGGCCTGTTCGGACAGGAAGTCCCGGTGGAAAACACCACCGGTTCGGCCATTGACATCCAGCAGACCCTGTATCAGCTGCAGCGGCAGGGCGCGACCTTCGCCGCCATGGAGGTCTCCTCCCACGGCCTGGTGCAGTACCGGGTGGCCGATCTGCATTTCGCCGCCGTCGTCTTTACCAACCTCAGCCGCGACCATCTTGACTACCACGGCGATATGGAACATTACGAAGCGGCCAAATGGCGGCTGTTTGCCGATTATCCGGTGGCGCAGCGCGTCATCAATGCCGACGACGAGGTGGGCCGGCGCTGGCTGGCCCGGCTGCCGGACGCGGTGGCGGTCTCGGTCGCCGGGCAGTTGCCGGACCCGCATCCGGCTCGCTGGCTGCGGGTGGACAATGTGGAATACCACAATACCGGCGTCAGCATCCGGTTCGATTCAAGCTGGGGCGACGGGCAGATCAAAAGCCGGCTTATCGGTGAATTCAATGTCAGCAACCTGATGCTGGCGCTGGCTACCTTGCTGGCGCTGGGATATCCCCTGGCGGAGCTGGCGCGCACCGGCAGCAAGCTGCAATCGGTTTGCGGGCGTATGGAGGTGTTCCACGGCGGCGGCAAACCCACCGTGGTGGTGGATTATGCCCATACGCCGGACGCGCTGGAGAAGGCGCTGACGGCGGCGCGGCTGCACTGCCACGGCAAATTATGGTGCGTGTTCGGCTGCGGCGGCGATCGGGATAAAGGTAAGCGCCCGCTCATGGGCGGCATTGCCGAGCAGTATGCGGACCGGGTGGTCATTACCGACGACAATCCCCGCGGCGAAGCGCCCCAGGCCATTATCGACGATATCCTGGCCGGGTTGCTGGATGCGGGCCGGGCCATGGTGATTCCTGGCCGCGCGGAAGCGGTTACCAGCGCCATCATGCAGGCATCGGAACAGGACGTGGTGCTGGTGGCAGGTAAAGGCCATGAGGATTATCAGCTCATCGGCCAACAGCGCCTTGATTACTCCGACCGGACCACCGTGGCGCGTTTGCTGGGGGTATTGGCATGATTAACGTCTCTCTGCGCACCCTGGCGCCGCTGCTGGACGGGAAATTGATCGGCGCCGATTGTACCGTCGAATCGGTGACCACCGATTCCCGCGCCGTGGGAGAGTCTTGCCTGTTCGTGGCCCTTCAGGGTGAAAATTTTGATGCCCATGATTTTGTCCCCCAGGCCGTCGCCGCGGGAGCTCGGGCATTACTGGTAAGCAAGCGCTTACCAGTGGATGTGCCCCAACTGCTGGTGAGCGATACCCGCCGCGCCCTGGGATTGCTGGGGGCCTGGGTGCGCCGCCAGGTGCCGGCTAAAGTGGTGGCCCTCACCGGTTCGTCGGGGAAGACCTCGGTAAAAGAGATGACCGCCGCTATCCTGCGCCAGTGCGGACAGGTGCTGGCCACCGCAGGCAACTTCAATAATGATATCGGCGTGCCGCTGACCTTGCTGCGGCTGACCCCTGAGGATGCGTTCGCGGTCATTGAACTGGGCGCCAATCACATTGGCGAGATAGCGTATACCGCCGCCCTGGTCCGTCCCGACAGCGCGCTGGTGAACAATATCGCCGCCGCCCATCTGGAGGGGTTCGGCTCGCTGGAAGGGGTGGCCCGGGCCAAAGGGGAAATTTTCTCCAGCCTGCCGGACGAGGGATACGCCATTATCAACGCCGACAGCCACGACTGGCCTAACTGGCAAAGCCTGCTGCGGCGCCAGACCGTCTGGCGTTTTTCAGTGACCGACAAAACGGCGGAGTTCCATGCCGAGGGCATCAAGGCGCAGGGGGGCAGCGTGTTTTTTACGCTGCATACGCCGCTGGGCGCATGCCCGGTAACCCTGCCGCTGCCGGGACGCCATAATGTAGCCAATGCCCTGGCGGCGAGCGCCCTGGCGCTATCGGCGGGCGCTCCCCTCGAGGCGATAAGCGCCGGACTGGCCAAGCTCACCGCCGTGCCGGGGCGGCTGTTTCCCATTTCTTTGGGCAATGACCGGTTATTGCTGGACGACAGCTATAACGCCAATGTGGGCTCAATGACCGCCGCCGCGCAGGTATTGGGAGAGATGCCCGGCTACCGGGTCATGGCGGTGGGGGACATGGCCGAACTGGGGGACCAGGCCGCGCAATGCCATCGGCAGGTGGGCGAGGCGGTGCGCCGCGCGGGCATCGATAAAGTATTAAGCGTCGGCGAGCTGAGCGGCCTTATCGGCGAGTCCAGCGGACGGGGCGAACATTTTTCGGATCAGGCGTCGCTGACTTCGCGTCTGGCGCAGTTATTGTCCGAGCATGCTGTTATTACCGTGTTGGTAAAAGGTTCACGTAGCGCCGCAATGGAGCAGGTCGTGCGTGCGTTACAGGAGAAAGTGTCATGTTAGTTTGGCTGGCCGAGCATTTGGTCCAATTCTATTCGGGCTTTAACGTCTTTTCGTATTTGACGTTTCGCTCCATTGTCAGCTTGCTGACCGCACTGTTTATTTCGTTATGGATGGGCCCGCACTTAATCGCCTGGCTGCAGAAACTGCAAATCGGGCAGGTGGTGCGCAGCGACGGACCGGAGTCCCATTTCAGTAAACGCGGGACCCCCACCATGGGCGGTCTGATGATCCTGTTTTCCATCACCGTATCGGTACTGATGTGGGCTTACCCGTCCAACCCTTACGTCTGGTGCGTGCTGTTTGTGCTCTTGGGCAATGGCGTGGTGGGTTTTATCGATGACTACCGCAAGGTGGTGCGTAAAGACACCAATGGCCTGATCGCCCGCTGGAAATATTTCTGGCAGTCGGTGATAGCGCTGGCGGTGGCGTTCACCATGTACGCGGTAGGTAAGGGGACGCCGGCCACCCAGCTGGTGGTGCCGTTCTTTAAAGACATCATGCCGCAGCTGGGCCTGCTGTATGTGGTCTTGGCGTATTTCGTTATCGTCGGCACCAGCAACGCGGTGAACCTTACCGACGGGCTGGACGGACTGGCGATTATGCCCACGGTGTTTGTCGCCGCCGGGCTGGCCCTGGTGGCCTGGGCCACCGGCAACATGAATTTC
The DNA here is from genome assembly GCF_047324255.1 of Sodalis sp. RH15. Lineage (NCBI taxonomy): Bacteria > Pseudomonadati > Pseudomonadota > Gammaproteobacteria > Enterobacterales > Bruguierivoracaceae > Sodalis > Sodalis sp. RH15. The sequence goes on along the minus strand of NZ_CP178738.1, from coordinate 4,925,447 downwards.
GCCAACTACCTGCATATACCCTATATCCGGTTTGCCGGGGAGCTGGTCATCGTATGCACCGCCGTGGTGGGGGCCGGATTGGGCTTCCTGTGGTTCAATACCTATCCGGCGCAGGTTTTTATGGGGGATGTGGGTTCCCTGGCCCTGGGGGGAGCGCTGGGCACCATCGCGGTGCTGCTGCGCCAGGAGTTCCTGCTGGTGATCATGGGCGGGGTATTTGTGATGGAGACCATGTCGGTGATCCTGCAGGTGGGGTCATTTAAACTGCGCGGCCAGCGGATATTCCGCATGGCGCCTATCCATCATCACTATGAATTGAAGGGCTGGCCGGAGCCACGCGTCATCGTGCGTTTCTGGATTATTTCGCTGATGCTGGTCCTGATTGGACTGGCGACGCTGAAGGTAAGGTAAACATGAACGATTATCACAATAAGAAAGTCGTCATTATCGGGTTAGGACTAACCGGCCTTTCCTGTGTCGATTATTTTATCAGCCGGGGCGTCACGCCGCGGATGATGGACACGCGTTTTAACCCTCCCGGATTGGATAAACTCAGCGACGGGGTGGAGCGCCATCTGGGCAGCCTGAATGAAGAGTGGCTGCTGGAGGCTGATTTGATCGTGGCCAGCCCCGGCATTCCCTTGTCCCATCCTGCGCTGAGCGCCGCCGCCGATGCGGGAGTGGAGATTGTCGGCGATATCGAGCTGTTTTGCCGCGAAGCGAACGCGCCCATTGTAGCCATCACCGGTTCCAACGGTAAAAGCACCGTCACCATGCTGGTGGGGGAAATGGCCAAGCAGGCCGGCCGGCAGGTGGGGGTGGGCGGCAATATCGGCTGGCCGGCGTTAATGCTGCTTAACCAGCCCCAGGAGCTCTACGTGCTGGAATTGTCCAGTTTTCAGTTGGAAACCACCTCCAGCCTGCGGGCCGCCGCCGCCACAATTCTCAACGTCACCGAAGACCATATGAATCGTTATCCCCTGGGCATGCAGCAATATCGGGCGGCCAAATTGCGGATTTATGAAAACGCCGGGGCGTGCGTGGTGAATGCCGAGGATCCGCTGACGCTGCCGGTGCGCGGCCGGGACAACCGCTGCATCGCTTTCGGCGCGGCGGCGGGAGAGTATCGTCTGGACGGCCGGTGGCTGCAGGTAAGGGGAGAGCATGTACTGGATACCGGCGAGATGAAGCTCACCGGCCGTCACAACCACACCAATGCGCTGGCGGCCCTGGCCCTGGCGGATGCGGTGGGAATTCCCCGCGACGCCTGCCTGGCCGCGCTGAGGAGTTTCTCCGGCCTGGCCCACCGATTCCAATTGGCCTATGAAAATCACGGCGTGCGCTGGATAAATGATTCCAAGGCCACCAATGTCGGCAGCACCGAAGCGGCGCTTAACGGACTGAAGGTGGACGGTACGCTGCACTTGCTGTTGGGGGGCGACGGTAAAGGCGCGGATTTCACGCCGCTGTTCCCCCTGTTGCAGGGGGAAAACATCCGCTTGTACTGCTTTGGCCGCGACCGCGACCCGCTGGCGGATCTGCGCCCGGATGTCGCCATCCGGACCGAGACCCTGGAGCAGGCAATGCGGGAGATTGCCGGCCGGATCAAACCGGGGGATATGGTGTTGCTGTCGCCGGCCTGCGCCAGCCTCGATCAGTTCCGCAGCTTCGAACACCGCGGCGATGAATTCACGCGACTGGCGAAGGAGCTCGGCTGATGCGGATACCGGGAATGAGCCATTTCGGCGGGTTGAAAGATTGGATAATGGGCGTGCGCGAAGTCGAGGCGCCCACCAATGTGCTTTACGATCGCACCCTGCTGTGGCTGACCCTGGGCCTGGCCTGTCTCGGTTTTGTCATGGTCACCTCGGCCTCCATGCCCATTGGGCAGCGGCTGTCCGACGACCCGTTTTATTTCGCCAAGCGCGATGCCTTCTATCTGGCGCTGTCGTTCGGGCTGGCGATGGTGACGCTGCGGGTGCCGATGGAGGTGTGGCAGCGCTACAGCTCGGCGATGCTGCTTATCACCATGGTGCTGCTGCTGGTGGTGCTGGTGGTGGGCAGCTCGGTGAACGGCGCGTCGCGCTGGATAGCCCTGGGCCCGTTGCGCATTCAGCCCGCCGAACTTTCCAAGCTGGCGCTGTTTTTTTACCTCGCCAGCTATCTGGTGCGCAAGGTGGAAGAAGTGCGCTCCAATTTCTGGGGATTCTGCAAACCCATGGGGGTGATGGTGGTGCTGGCGGTCCTGCTGCTGGCGCAGCCCGACCTGGGGACGGTGGTGGTGTTGTTCGTTACCACCCTGGCGATGCTGTTTCTGGCCGGCGCCAAGCTGTGGCAATTCCTGGCCATTATCGGTTCGGGCATCTTCGCGGTGGTCCTGCTGGTGGTCGCCGAGCCCTATCGTATGCGGCGGGTCACCTCGTTCTGGAATCCCTGGGAAGACCCGTTCGGCAGCGGCTATCAGCTGACCCAATCGCTGATGGCGTTTGGACGCGGCGAGTTCTGGGGACAGGGCCTGGGTAATTCGGTGCAGAAGCTGGAGTACTTACCGGAGGCGCACACCGACTTTATCTTTTCGATTTTAGGCGAAGAGCTTGGCTATTTCGGTGTGGTTTTAACGCTGTTGATGGTATTCTTCGTGGCTTTTCGTGCTATGTCCATCGGCCGCAAGGCCCTGGAAATCGATCAGCGCTTTTCCGGTTTCCTGGCCTGCGCCATCGGTATCTGGTTCAGCTTTCAGACCTTGGTGAACGTCGGCGCGGCGGCCGGTATGTTGCCCACCAAAGGGTTAACCCTGCCGTTGATCAGCTACGGCGGTTCAAGTTTATTGGTGATGTCTACGGCGATAGTGTTGTTGATGCGTATTGATTTTGAAACCCGCCTGAGCAAAGCGCAGGCGTTTGCAAGGGGTCCCCGATGACCGGGAAAACCCGACGTTTAATGGTCATGGCCGGCGGAACCGGCGGCCATGTCTTTCCCGGACTGGCGGTGGCCCATTATCTGATGGACCAGGGCTGGCAGGTGCGCTGGCTGGGTACCGCCGATCGGATGGAAGCTGATTTGGTGCCGAAAAACGGTATCGATATCGATTTTATCCGTATCTCCGGTTTGCGGGGCAAGGGATTACGCGCCCAACTGGCTTCGCCGCTCAGGATCTGGCGCGCGGTGCGGCAGGCGCGAGCCATTATGCGCGCCTACCGGCCGGATGTGGTGCTGGGCATGGGCGGCTACGTTTCCGGACCGGGTGGATTGGCGGCCTGGTTATGCGGCGTACCGGTGGTTTTGCACGAGCAAAACGGCATCGCCGGGCTGACCAATCGCTGGCTGTCGAAAATCGCCAAAAAAGTGCTGCAGGCCTTTCCCGGCGCGTTTCCCCGGGCCGAGGTGGTGGGCAATCCGGTACGCACCGATGTGCTGGCGCTGGCGCCTCCCGCCGAACGGTTTGCCGGCCGGCAGGGGCCGGTACGGGTGCTGGTTATCGGCGGCAGCCAGGGGGCGCGGGTACTGAATCAGACCATGCCGGGCGTCGCCGCCGGGCTGGGGGAACGGATCACCCTGTGGCACCAGGTGGGCAAGGGCGCGCTGGCGGAGGTAAACCGCGCCTATGCCGAAGCCGGACAATCCGGCCACAAGGTGGTGGAGTTCATCGACGATATGGCGGCGGCCTATGCCTGGGCCGACGTGGTGGTCTGCCGCTCCGGCGCATTGACGGTGAGCGAAGTGGCCGCAGCCGGACTGCCGGCGATTTTTGTGCCCTTTATGCACAAAGACCGGCAGCAGTACTGGAATGCCCGGCCGCTGGAGCAGGCGGGCGCGGCGAAGATTATTGAACAACCGCAGTTTTCGGTGGCAAGCGTGAGCGAACTGCTCGCCGCCTGGGATCGAACAACGCTGCTGACGATGGCGGAAAACGCCCGCAAAGCAGCGATTCCGGACGCGACGGAGCGGGTGGCGCGGGTAGTGGCGGCGGCGGCTAAAGCCTGACAACAGGCGCGGCGCGGCAACGAATAAAAGACCGGATGGGCCCTCGGGCCCGGCCGATGAGAAACATCATACTTAAGTGGTTAAAACGTGAATACACAACAACTGGCGAAACTGCGATCCATAGTGCCCGAGATGCGTCGAGTGCGGCAAATTCACTTTGTCGGCATCGGCGGCGCCGGCATGGGCGGCATCGCGGAAGTGCTGGCGAATGAAGGTTATCAAATCAGCGGCTCGGATCTGGCCCCCAACGCCGTGACCCAGCAATTGGCCGAGCTGGGGGTGAAGATATTCTTCAACCACCGGCCGGAAAATATCAGTGAAGCCAGCGTCGTGGTGGTCTCCAGCGCCATTGCCGCCGATAATCCGGAGATCGTGGCGGCCAAAGAGGCGCGTATTCCGGTGATCCGCCGCGCGGAGATGCTGGCGGAACTGATGCGCTTTCGCCACGGCATCGCCATTGCCGGTACGCACGGTAAAACCACCACCACCGCCATGGTGGCCAGTATCTATGCCCAGGCCGGACTCGACCCGACCTTTGTCAACGGCGGTCTGGTGAAGGCGGCGGGAGTGCATGCGCGCCTGGGGTGCAGCCGCTACCTGATTGCCGAGGCGGACGAAAGCGACGCGTCGTTCCTGCATTTGCAGCCGATGGTGGCGATTATCACCAATATCGAAGCCGACCATATGGACACCTACCAAGGCGACTTCGAAATTTTAAAACAAACGTTTATCAGCTTTTTGCATAACCTGCCTTTTTACGGGCGCGCGGTGATGTGCGTGGACGATCCGGTGATCCGGGAACTGCTGCCGCGGGTAGGCCGCCATATCACCACCTACGGTTTTAACGAGGCGGCGGACGTGCGTATCGCCGATTACGTGCAGCAAGGGGCCCAGGGCAGCTTTAGCGTCTATCGGCAAGACAAGCCGGTACTCTCGGTGGAATTGAACGCGCCGGGCCGCCACAACGCGCTGAACGCGGCTGCGGCCATTGCGGTCGCTACCGAGGAAGGCATCGACGACGACAGCATCCTGCAGGCGCTGGCGCAATTCCAGGGGACCGGCCGCCGCTTTGATTTCCTCGGCACCTATCCGCTGGAGAATGTCAACGGCAAGCAGGGGGATGTGATGCTGGTGGATGATTACGGCCACCACCCCACCGAAGTGGACGCTACCATCAAGGCGGCGCGCGCCGGCTGGCCCGATAAGCGGCTGGTGATGGTATTCCAGCCTCATCGGTATACCCGGACAAGAGATTTGTATGAGGATTTTGCCACCGTATTGTCCGGAGTGGATGTGCTGTTTATGCTGGATGTGTATCCGGCGGGCGAGGCGCCCATCCCCGGCGCCGATAGCCGCTCGCTGTGCCGCACCATTCGCGGGCGCGGCAAAATCGATCCCATCATGGTGGCGGATATGGACGCGCTGCCCGATACGCTGGCGCTGGCTTTGCAGGACAACGATCTGGTGCTGATGCAGGGCGCCGGTACCGTGGGTAAAATCGCGCGCAAACTGGCCGATACCCATTTACAGCCGAACCTTGCCACTACGCTTGAGGGGCCTCATGTCTGAGAAGGTAGCGGTTTTATTGGGCGGGACTTCCGCCGAGCGCGACGTCTCTCTGCAGTCGGGACAGGCGGTGCTCGCCGGCTTGCAGGCCGGCGGGATAGACGCCCATGGGGTTGATACCCGCGATATCTCGGTACTGAGCCTGAAGGAGCGGGGTTTCGATAAGGTTTTTATTGCCCTGCACGGTCGCGGCGGCGAGGACGGTACCCTGCAGGGGGCGCTGGAGTTTCTCGGCCTGCCGTATACCGGCAGCGGCGTGATGGCCTGTGCGTTAACCATGGATAAGCTGCGCACCAAATGGCTTTGGCAGGGCAGGGGACTGCCGGTACCGCCTTATGTGGCCCTGGATCGCGAAGGTTACCGGCAAAACCCGTCGGCAGAGGCGGAACCGCTGCGGGCGCTGGGCATGCCGGTGATAGTGAAGCCCAGCAACGAAGGCTCCAGCGTCGGCATGGCCAAGGTTGAGCGTCCGGAGGATTTACCGGCCGCACTGGCGGAAGCCTTCCGTTATGACGAAAGCGTGCTGGTGGAAAAATGGCTAAGCGGACCGGAATTCAGCGTTTCCATCCTGGGAGACCGGGTATTGCCGTCGGTGCGTATCCAGCCGTCGGCGACGTTTTACGATTACGAGGCGAAGTATCTGTCGGACGAGACCCGTTATTTTTGTCCGGGCGGACTGGATGACGAACAGGAACAGGCATTAACGCAGCTGGCGCTCGGCGCCTGGCGGGCGGCGGGATGCGGCGGCTGGGGTCGGGTGGATATCATGGCCGACGATGACGGGGAGCTATACCTGCTGGAGGTGAATACCTCACCGGGCATGACCCGGCATAGCCTGGTGCCGATGGCGGCACGGCAAAGCGGAATGGATTTTTCCTCTTTGGTCATGAACATTCTGGCGTTGGCGGGCTGATATGTCCCAGGCAGCGATAAACATCCGCAACCGCGAGACGGAAGATGACGCCGGCAGACGCAGCAACGGCGGCCAGCTCGCGGGTTTGCTGTTTCTGCTGATGGTGCTGGCCACCATTGTCTGGGGCGGCTGGATGGTGGTTGCCTGGATGAAGGATGTGCATCGTTTGCCCCTGTCCCGACTGGTGGTTACCGGGCAGCGTTATTACACCACCAATGACGATATTCGCCAGGCGATTTTGTCCCTGGGGGCGCCGGGGACGTTTATGACGCAGGACGTCAACGTCATCCAGCAGCAGATCGAGCGATTGCCTTGGATCAAGCAGGCCAGCGTACGCAAGCAGTGGCCTGACGAACTGAAAATCCACCTGGTGGAGTATGTGCCGGTGGCGCGCTGGAACGATCTTCATATGCTCGATGCCGGCGGCAAGGTGTTCAGCGCGCCGGCGGAACGGGTCGGCCATCAGACCATGCCGCTGCTGTACGGTCCGGAGGGCGGAGAGCAGGATGTGCTGACGGGTTACCGCGAGATGAATGAGGTGATGGCGGCCCATAAGCTTACGTTGAAGACCGTCAGTATGAGCGCGCGCCATTCATGGCAGCTCACTCTGGCGGATGATACCCGGCTCGAATTGGGCCGGGACGACAGAACCCGGCGTTTACAGCGCTTTATCGGGATTTATCCGGTCCTTCTCCAGCAGGCCCGGACCGATAATAAACGTATTAGTTATGTGGACTTGCGTTACGACGCGGGGGTTGCCGTTGGATGGGCGCCGGCGTTTATCGACGATGCAAAAAGCAATTCGCAACAGAGTCAGAATCAGGTACAGGCTAAACAATAATGATCAAGTCGACGGACAGAAAATTGGTAGTTGGACTGGAGATCGGTACGGCAAAGGTCGCCGCATTGGTAGGGGAAGTTCTGCCCGATGGCATGGTCAATATTATCGGGGTGGGCAGTTGCCCGTCCCGGGGTATGGATAAAGGCGGCGTCAATGATCTCGAATCGGTGGTGAAGTGCGTGCAGCGCGCCATCGATCAGGCCGAACTGATGGCCGATTGCCAGATATCTTCGGTATACCTGGCGCTGTCCGGCAAACATATCAGCTGCCAGAACGAGATAGGGATGGTTCCTATTTCAGAAGAAGAAGTTACGCAGGAAGATGTGGAGAATGTGGTGCATACCGCAAAATCCGTGCGCGTTCGTGATGAACATAGAATTTTACATGTGATTCCACAGGATTATGCTATTGATTATCAAGAAGGTATCAAAAATCCGGTGGGATTGTCCGGCGTGCGGATGCAAGCCAAGGTTCATCTGATTACCTGCCATAATGATATGGCGAAAAATATTGTTAAGGCCGTTGAACGCTGCGGCCTGAAAGTGGACCAGCTGATCTTCGCCGGCCTGGCCTCCAGCTACGCGGTACTGACCGAAGATGAGCGGGAACTGGGGGTTTGCGTGGTGGATATCGGCGGCGGCACCATGGACATGGCGGTGTATACCGCCGGCGCGCTGCGGCATACCAAGGTTATCCCGTACGCGGGCAACGTGGTTACCAGCGATATCGCCTATGCTTTTGGTACGCCCCCCGCCGATGCGGAGGCCATAAAAGTCCGGCACGGGTGCGCGCTGGGGTCGGCGGTGAGCAAAGACGAAACCGTGGAAGTTCCAAGCGTCGGCGGACGTCCGCCGCGCAGTCTGCAGCGGCAGACCCTGGCGGAGGTGATTGAACCCCGTTATACCGAATTGCTGAACCTGGTGAATGACGAAATCCTGCAACTGCAGGAACAGCTTCGCCAGCAGGGAGTAAAGCATCATCTGGCCGCCGGTATCGTGCTGACCGGCGGCGCGGCTCAAATTGACGGCCTGGCGGCCTGCGCGCAACGGGTGTTCCATACCCAGGTGCGCATCGGGACACCGCTGAATATTACCGGTCTGACGGATTACGCTCAGGCGCCTTATTATTCAACCGCCGTCGGGTTATTGCATTATGGTAAAGAATCTCATTTGAGCGGTGAGGTTGAAGTAGAAAAACGTACCTCGGTAAGCAACTGGGTAAAACGTATCAGCAGCTGGCTGAGGAAAGAGTTTTAATATCTTACTTGCGGGATCTTGCTGTGCAGGCGGCGGATTCCGATGCGACAGGCACAAAACGGAGAGAAATTATGTTTGAACCTATGGAATTAACCAATGACGCGGTGATTAAAGTCATCGGCGTCGGCGGCGGCGGCGGCAATGCCGTGGAACATATGGTGCGCGAACGCATCGAAGGCGTGGAATTTTTCGCGGTGAATACCGATGCCCAGGCATTGCGTAAAACCGCGGTGGGACAGACCATACAGATTGGCGGCGGCATCACCAAGGGTCTGGGAGCCGGAGCCAATCCAGAGGTGGGCCGAAATTCCGCCGAGGAAGACCGTGAGGCGCTGCGTGCGGCCCTTGAGGGCGCGGACATGGTGTTCATCGCGGCCGGCATGGGCGGCGGCACCGGTACCGGCGCGGCGCCGGTGGTGGCGGAAGTGGCCAAGGAATTGGGCATCCTTACCGTGGCCGTGGTGACCAAGCCCTTCAATTTCGAAGGCAAGAAGCGCATGGCCTTTGCCGAACAGGGCATTGCCGAGCTGTCCAAGCATGTGGATTCGCTGATTACCATCCCCAACGACAAGCTGCTGAAGGTGCTGGGCCGCGGCATTTCGCTGCTGGATGCGTTCGGTGCGGCCAATGACGTGCTCAAGGGCGCGGTCCAGGGCATCGCCGAGCTGATAACCCGGCCGGGTCTGATGAACGTCGACTTTGCCGACGTGCGTACCGTCATGTCCGAAATGGGCTATGCCATGATGGGCTCAGGCGTGGCCTGCGGCGAAGACCGGGCGGAAGAAGCGGCGGAGATGGCCATTTCCAGTCCCCTGCTGGAAGATATCGACCTGTCCGGCGCGCGCGGCGTACTGGTCAACATCACCGCCGGCTTCGATTTGCGTTTGGACGAATTCGAAACCGTGGGCAACACCATCCGTGCTTTTGCGTCGGATAACGCCACCGTGGTTATCGGCACATCCCTGGACCCGGATATGAACGACGAACTGCGCGTGACCGTGGTGGCTACCGGTATCGGCATGGACAAACGTCCGGAAATCACGCTGGTCACCAATAAGCAGAACACGCAGCAGGTGATGGACAACCGCTATCAGCAGCACGCTCACGGCATGTCGCCGATGCAGCAGGAGCAAAAGATCGCGGCGAAAGCGGTAAACGAACAGGCTTCGCAGGCAGGTAAAGAACCTGATTATCTTGATATTCCCGCTTTTCTCCGCAAACAGGCGGATTAAGGATTGGGGTATTTGGAATCTCCGCTCTTTGTGCTAAACTGTCCCACCGACGCTCGGCTATAATTTGTCGGTGGTCTGGATAACATTGCGAGATAAATTGATGATCAAACAGCGGACACTTAAACGTATTGTGCAGGCCACAGGTGTGGGTCTACATACCGGTAAAAAGGTCACACTGACTTTGCGCCCTGCATCGGCTAATACCGGGGTCATCTATCGCCGTACGGATCTCAATCCTCCGGTGGATTTCCCGGCGGATGCGAAATCGGTGCGTGATACCATGCTTTGTACGTGTCTGGTCAATGAGCATGATGTTCGTATATCCACCGTCGAACATCTCAATGCCGCATTGGCGGGTTTGGGCATCGATAACATCGTCATTGAAGTCAATGCGCCTGAAATTCCTATTATGGACGGCAGCGCGAGCCCCTTTGTCTATCTGCTGCTGGATGCCGGAATCGAAGAGCTGAATTGCGCTAAGAAATTCCTGCGCGTCAAACAGCCGGTTCGCGTGGAGGATGGCGATAAATGGGCTGAATTGACGCCGTTTAACGGCTTCAAGCTCGATTTCACCATTGATTTCAATCATCCTGCGATTGATGCTAGCTCGCAACGTTATCGCCTGGATTTTTCCGCCGAGTCCTTCGTCCGGCAAATCAGTCGTGCACGCACCTTCGGGTTTATGCGCGATATCGAATATCTGCAGTCCAGGGGCCTGTGCCTGGGCGGCAGCTTCGATAACGCCATTGTGGTGGACGACTACAAAGTGCTGAACGAAGACGGTTTACGTTTCGAAGATGAGTTCGTCCGCCATAAAATGCTGGACGGTATCGGCGACCTGTACATGTGCGGTCACAACATCATCGGCGCGTTTACCACCTATAAACCCGGCCATGCCCTGAACAACAAGCTGTTGCAGGCGGTATTGGCGCGTCAGGAAGCCTGGGAACTGGTGACCTTTGAAGACGAAGCCGAAATGCCGCTGACCTTTACCGCCCCCTCTTTTGTTATGGCATAAAGGTTTCGCTCCAGCCTTGCCGCGCCGTCTTGCCTGATGGCGCAAGGGTTTGGTTTTAGCCTGCAATGATGTGTTTTTTAATCGTTTCGATTGGCGGGGTCGGCACCTTCTCCGGCCAGCCTCGCCAGTCGTTCGAGCATTTTTTTCAGCTTCTCCGGGCTTCGCGCCGCCAAATGCCGAATCGCTTCGCCGCTTTGCCGGCTCAGTTTTCGCTTCTGCCCTTCACTATTCCCCTCCCCAGGTAACGGTTCGCCGCGGTTTTGCATAATCTGATGGCCTTTTGTGGCGAGAGTCGGGTTAATCCTGATGTCGATTGATGACAATGATGGTAGAATCTGCGCTCGTAACGCGGATAATAACGTAGATTGTTCATAGCGTAACCTCATCATCCAGCTGGCATTGGCGGTTTCAATAATCAAAACGCCCTGGCGGAAGTTGGCTACGCGACACCAGGGTTGCAGTGGCGCGGGCAATATGCCTGCCACCGCGCGGTTCAGCTTTAACAGCGCCACTGCCCGTTGCTGAATATGCAACAACGAATCCCGCTCCGGTGTCGTCAGGGAGCCAAGCAGGATATCAATGGATTGTGGACGACTGTCACGCATAAAAACTCCGGCGGAATGCATTAAGTTATGGGTATTTTAAATCGTTGGCGACAATTTGGCAGACGTTATTTCTGGCCGCACCTCCTGTTGGGGATGGTGGCGGCGGGACTCGGCGTGCCTTTGGTGCTCAACAGCGGGCAGGAACAGGCACACCTGGCCAATACCCTGTCCAGCCCCAGCCGGCAAAACGCGTTTACTGCCGGCTTCGCCAATCTTTCGTTTCTGAAAGAAACCCAGCGACGGCCTTACTTTGCCGTGGATTATTGGCACCAGCATGCCATTCGTACGGCTATCCGCCATCTTTTCGTGGCGTGGGTGCCGGAGCCCCTGGGACAAAAATTGCCGCTGGCGGAAAACGTCGCGCCGCTGAAGGTCCAGCATCAGGTACTACTCACCGTCCTGAACGGTCTGCTGACCCGGGAATCCAAACAACCCTCGGTCATCCGCTCCCTCCGGCAGGGAGTATACCAACCCTTCTTTGATCATCGTACAGGAATTCGCCTGGCCCAGGTACAGGGAATTCGAGCCGGACCCGCCCGCGCAGTCTAACCTGCCGCCACGAAATTTTTTTATCCTATATGCCATTATGGGCCGCTGCATTTCAGTCAGTTCCGGCCGTGACGAGATTTAAATAATTATGTTATCAAAATTGCTTACTAAAGTTTTTGGGAGTCGTAACGATCGTACCCTGCGCCGGATGAACAAAACGGTTGAGATTATCAACCGGATGGAGCCGGATATGGAGAAGCTCACCGATGAGCAGCTGGCGGCGAAAACCATCGAGTTTCGCGAACGCCTGGCCAACGGTGCAACGGTGGACAGCCTGCTGCCCGAGGCTTTTGCCGTGGTGCGCGAAGCCAGTAAACGGGTATTCGCCATGCGCCATTTCGACGTCCAGCTGGTGGGCGGTATGGTGCTCAACGACCGCTGTATCGCCGAAATGCGTACCGGTGAAGGTAAAACCCTGACCGCAACCCTGCCGGCATACCTCAACGCGCTGAGCGGTAAAGGCGTTCATGTGGTTACCGTCAACGACTACCTGGCGCAGCGCGATGCTGAAAACAACCGCCCGCTGTTCGAATTTCTCGGCTTGACGGTGGGTATCAACCTGCCGCAGATGCCGGCTCCGGCCAAACGAGCCGCTTACGCCGCCGATATTACCTACGGCACCAATAACGAATACGGTTTCGACTACCTGCGCGACAATATGGCGTTCAGCCCGGAAGAGCGGGTACAGCGCAAGCTGCACTATGCCCTGGTGGATGAAGTGGACTCCATCCTTATCGATGAAGCCCGTACGCCGCTGATTATTTCCGGCCCGGCGGAAGACAGCTCCGAACTCTACATCCGTGTGGATACGCTGATTCCCCATCTGATTCGCCAGGATAAAGAAGATTCCGACACCTTTCACGGCGAAGGGCACTTTTCGGTGGATGAAAAATCCCGCCAGGTCAACCTGACCGAGCGCGGATTGGTGCTTATCGAAGAGTTGATGGTGCAGGCGGGCATTATGGAAGAGGGGGAATCCCTTTATTCGCCGGCCAATATCATGTTGATGCATCACGTGACCGCCGCCCTGCGCGCCCATGTGCTGTTTGCGCGGGACGTGGATTATATCGTCAAGGACGGTGAAGTGATCATCGTCGATGAGCACACCGGCCGTACCATGCCGGGGCGCCGCTGGTCGGACGGTCTGCACCAGGCGGTGGAAGCGAAGGAGCATGTGGCGATCCAGAACGAAAACCAGACCCTGGCCTCCATCACGTTCCAGAATTACTTCCGTTTGTACGAAAAACTGGCCGGCATGACCGGTACCGCCGATACCGAAGCCTTTGAATTCAGCTCGATCTACAAGCTTGATACCATCGTGGTGCCCACCAACCGGCCGATGATTCGCAATGATATGCCGGATCTGGTCTACATGACGGAAAAAGAGAAGATCGACGCCATCATCGAGGATATCAAGACCTGTTCCACCCGGGGGCAGCCGGTGCTGGTGGGGACCATCTCCATTGAAAAATCGGAAGTGGTTTCCGCGGAACTGGATAAGGCCGGTATCGAACATAAAGTGCTGAACGCCAAATTCCATGCCATGGAAGCGGATATCGTGGCCCAGGCCGGACAGCCGGGCCAGGTGACCATCGCCACCAACATGGCCGGGCGCGGTACGGATATCGTGCTGGGGGGGAGCTGGCAGGCGGAAATCGCCCATCTGGAAGAGCCCACTGAAGAACAGATAGCCGCCATCAAGGAAGCCTGGCAGATTCGCCACGATCAGGTATTAAAAGCGGGCGGCCTGCATATCATCGGTACCGAACGTCATGAATCCCGCCGTATCGATAACCAGCTGCGCGGACGTTCAGGCCGCCAGGGGGACCCCGGCTCGTCCCGTTTCTATTTGTCGATGGAAGATGCGCTGATGCGTATATTCGCCTCCGATCGGGTCTCCGGCATGATGCGCAAGCTGGGCATGAAACCCGGCGAGGCCATCGAGCACCCCTGGGTGACCAAAGCCATTGCTAACGCCCAGCGGAAAGTGGAAAGCCGCAACTTCGATATCCGCAAGCAGTTGCTGGAATATGACGATGTGGCCAATGACCAGCGCCGCGCCATTTACAGCCAGCGCAACGAATTGCTGGACGTGGCGGATATCAGCGAAACCATCCTCAGCATCCGTGAAGATGTGCTTAAAACCATCCTTGATATCTATATCCCGCCGCAATCCCTGGAAGAAATGTGGGATGTGCCGGGACTGGAACAGCGCTTGAAGGATGATTTTGATCTGGACATGCCCATCGCCGAGTGGTTGGATAAAGAACCGGGCCTGCATGAAGAGACGCTGCGCGAGCGTATTCTTGAACAGACCCTGGAACAATACCGCCGAAAAGAAGAAGTGGTGGGCGTGGAAATGATGCGCAGCTTTGAAAAAGGCGTCATGCTGCAAACGCTGGATTCATTGTGGAAAGAGCATCTGGCGGCAATGGACTACCTGCGGCAGGGTATACATTTGCGGGGCTATGCCCAAAAGGATCCCAAGCAGGAATATAAACGCGAATCCTTCGCCATGTTTGCCGCCATGCTGGAATCGCTTAAATATGAAGTGATAAGCACTCTGAGCAAAGTCCAGGTACGGATGCCGGAAGAGGTCGAAGCGCTGGAGCAGCAGCGCCGCGAAGAGGCGGAACGCCTGGCGCGGCAGCAGCAGCTTAGCCATCAGCCCGAACCCATGATGGCGGAACCGGCGGAGCTTAACCAACCGCTGCGGGAAGGGCGCAAGGTGGGACGCAACGACCCGTGCCCATGCGGTTCAGGCAAAAAATACAAACAGTGCCACGGCAAATTACAGCAATAATTAATGGAGCATGCGCGACCAGAGGTCGCGCATGTCGCTCGGAGAACCTGTGACAATGAATTTAATGACGATTGCCGTGGGCATTATCCGTAATGCACAGCATGAAATTTTTATCGCCCAACGGCCTGAACATACCCATATGGGCGGCTTTTGGGAGTTCCCCGGCGGCAAAGTGGAAAAAGGCGAAACGCCTGAACAGGCGTTGATCCGGGAATTGCGTGAAGAAACCGGCATCGAGGCGGAGCATCCGGAGTTGTTATCCACCAGCCAGCACCATTTCCCCGATCGCGAGATGGCGTTCTATTTTTACCTGGTGGAGCACTGGCAAGGCACTCCCTATGGCAACGAAGGACAGCCGGTGCGGTGGTGCCCGCAGGAAGAACTCGATGCATCCGAGTTTCCTCCCGCCAATGCCGCCATTATTCGTCAGCTTATCGCCGCAACGTCCTAATACTTATCCTCGCTCCAGTCATCGCTATCGGTTATCTGGCCGTCGCTGGGGATAAACTTTTCCTCTTCCGCCCACTCTCCCAGGTCTATCAACTGGCAGCGTTTGCTGCAAAACGGACGGAATTTGCTTTGTGGTTCCCATTTCACTTCGGCGCCGCACGTGGGGCAGCTTACCAGAATAATATCTTCACTCATCAGTACCTCTTACATTCAACAGCAGGCCAATTCAAACGGTAAACGATTGGGGATGACGCCGTTTTCACTATCCAGGGATAAAAAACGGATGGCATAACGGGTCTTGTGGCCGGAAACCTGCGGGTAGAGCTGGTAAACCAGGGGGATGCGCATACGCAGCAAATCCGCATCCTCGGCGTTATCCTGAAAAAAACCGTTCAGGCTGATTTGGTTTTTAAAGGGTTCGGTATGCCGCACCAAGTCCAGGGTTAAGGTTAATGCGGCATTCAAGGGGTCCAGGGTTTTCAGCCAGGTGTTGATCTGGCCGTTGCGATGGGTCTGCGGCAGGTGCAGCCAAATATGCAAACCGGGTAGATCGAAACTGCAACAGCCGCCGGGAATGGAGAGCCGCTGGCGCACCGATGCGATTAAGCGATCTTCACGCAACGCCTGCCCCAGCCTTGGTGCGGACATCAATACGGCGGCGCACTGTTTTAAATTGTTGCGCAGCGTTCGCACCCGCTCGCTGTCAACACCGGGTACGCCGTCCCACTGCAGCATTTTTTGCTGCTGCCGGTCCAGCTCTTTCAACATTTCAGTGCGCACATCGCCGCGTTCGAGAACGTCCAGCAGGTCGGCGACGGTGCGGAAAAACGGCAATGCGCTTGAGATATCAACCAGCTCCGAACAGTTATACAGTTGTTGCAGTAAAAATTCCAGGCGCAGCCAAGTGCGCATTTTTTCATTTAACGGATGCTCGAAAAGCACCGTTGTCGAGTAGATTTCACTCATAATGATTGATCCTGTCGGGTTGCTGATGCCGCAAGTCCGAGATAACGCTGGTGCAGCTTTGCCACACTGTCCGTTATATCCCCGGGATGCCCGTTATTATTAATAATATCATCGGCACTGGCCAGACGCTGTTCCCGTGATACTTGCGCAGCGAGAATATTGTTTATCTGGCTGCGGCTTATGCCGTCGCGTTCCATGGTACGCGCCACCTGTGTTTCGGTATCGACATCCACCACCAATACCCGGTTCGCACGGTTCTGCAGGTGGTTTTCAATCAATAGCGGCACTACCCACATGATATAGGCCCCGGAGGCGCGGGCCATTTCCTGTTGGGTTTCCTGCTGAATAAGGGGATGCAGCAATGCGTTCAGCCACGCCTTATCCGGCGGGGAGCTGAAGATGCGCTGCCGCAGCTGGGCACGGTCCAGCGTGCCGTCGGGCAAAAGCATGGCGTCGCCGAAACGTTCGCGGATTGCCTGCAAAGCGTCGCTGCCCGGCTCCACTACCCGGCGGGCGATAATATCGGCGTCGACTATCGTGGCACCCAGTTTGGCAAAGGCGTTGGCCACGGTACTTTTGCCACTGCCGATTCCCCCTGTCAATGCAACAATGTAACGCATACTATTAGCTGTCTCCCACCGATTCGGGAATGATGAATTTAGCGGTCCGTGGATAAATTGGTACGATTGTAGCGTAAATCCGGCGATTTTCGCAGTCTTGCCGTAACAATAATCCGGCGTATGATACCGTCACTGGAACTGGCATTTTGTACCCGGACATTTTTGCGATTCTTCGCCATCCACCAGGAAATCCCGCATGCGTATTGAAGAAGATATCAAGCTAGGTTTTAAAGACGTACTTATCCGCCCAAAGCGGTCCACTCTCAAGAGTCGTTCCGACGTTGAGCTCCAGCGCGAGTTCACTTTTAAACATTCGGGATGCAACTGGTCGGGTATTCCCATCATCGCCGCCAATATGGATACCGTCGGAACCTTCCGCATGGCGGAAGCGCTGGCGGCCTTTGATGTTCTCACCGCCGTCCATAAGCATTATAGCATTCAGCAGTGGTCAGACTTTATCAGCCGTATGCCGGATGCTATTTTGCGGCATATTATGGTTTCCACCGGCACGTCGGATGCCGATTTCCTGAAACTTCAGCAGATCTTGGCCCTGTCGCCGTTATTACGCTTTATCTGCATCGACGTCGCCAACGGCTATTCCGAACATTTCGTGAATTTCGTGCAGAAGGCGCGGGAAGCCTGCCCGGATAAAGTCATTTGCGCCGGCAACGTGGTTACCGGCGAAATGGTGGAAGAACTCATTCTCTCCGGCGCCGATATCGTCAAAGTAGGCATCGGGCCGGGTTCGGTGTGCACGACCCGTGTGAAAACCGGGGTCGGCTATCCGCAATTGTCCGCGGTAATTGAATGTGCGGACGCCGCCCATGGGCTAAGCGGCCAGATAGTCAGTGACGGCGGTTGCGCGGTGCCGGGAGACGTGGCCAAAGCCTTTGGCGGCGGCGCCGATTTTGTGATGCTGGGCGGCATGCTGGCCGGCCATGACGAGTGTGAAGGCACGGTAGTGGAGGAGAACGGCGAGAATTTCATGCTGTTTTACGGCATGAGCTCTGAAGATGCGATGAAACGGCACGTGGGCGGTGTCGCGGAATATCGCGCCGCGGAAGGTAAAACGGTGAAGCTGCCATTGCGCGGACCGGTGGAAAACTCCATCCGCGATATCCTCGGCGGTTTGCGGTCGGCCTGTACCTATGTCGGCGCGTCCCGGCTAAAAGAGTTAACCAAGCGCACCACCTTTATCCGGGTGGCCGAGCAGGAAAATCAGGTATTTACCCAGTTGTAACAACCCTGATCCGGTCATGCCGACGGCCGTTAGGGTGTAAGGCGATCCGCACCGGCAACCCTCTGCGCGTTCAGGCGACGGGGGGTTGCTATTTTACTGCCCGGTAACTGCGGGTCTTGTTTTACTGCCGAAACGATGCCTCAAAAATCACCAAACACCTCCCCTAGCTGCAGCAGCGGCAAATAAAGCACTATCACCATGGCGCATACCAGGCCGCCCATAATCAGCAGCAGCAGCGGTTCGGCCAGCTGCGCCAGACCGTCGGCGAGGCGGTAGGTCTGCTGTTCATGCAGGCGCGCCAACTGCTGGAATACCTCGTCCAGCGTTCCCGTATGCTCGCCGGTTTTGATAAGATGCCGGCAATGGGGCGGAAACAGCCGTTGCCCTTCAAATGCCTGGTATAAGGCGAAGCCTTGCCTGATATGCTGTTGCAGCAATTGTGCCGCGTGGCGGAAGCTGGGATGGTGGAGGGTGCGCACGGCCATCTCCAGCCCGTTATCCAGGGTGATGCCCGCCTGGTGGGTGATGGCCAGCGTCTGAAACAATTGATGCAGATTATGATGGCGTACCAGCCTGCCCAGCCACGGCAGGTATAACAGCGTCGCCTGGGTCCGCTGTCGCCAACGGGGATGATAATAGCAGACACGCCGATATCCTCCGTACAGCGACAGGGCGCCCAGCAACGCCGTCAGGCAATGATCGCCCGCCGCCGCCGCCAAAGCCATCAGTCCGCGGGTCGGAGCCGGCAGCGGGGCATTCATGCCGGCGTAGAGCCTGGCGAATTCAGGCAGTATCAATGTCAGCATCAGAGTGAGCACCGCCGCCGCGGTCAGGCAGATAAACGCCGGATAGCGCAGCGCGCCGCGGACCTTCTTTTTCAACTGTCCCAGGCGTAACTCGTGCTCCGCCAGTAAGCGGCAACAGCGGTCCAGTCGGCCGGTAAGCTCTCCCAGCGCCAAAAGCCCGCAATAGAGCGGTGAGAACACCACGGGAAAATCGCCGCAGGCCAAAGAAAGGGTGTGGCCCTGCTCGATTTTTGCGCTCAGTAAACGCAGCAGGCAGCGCCAGCCGACGCGGGGATGATCGTCCGCCAGCAGGCGCAGACTCTCCCTAAGCGGCAGTCCCGCCTCCAGCAGCGATGCCAGCTGCGACGTCAAATCCATCAGCCGGCCGTCGTGCCAATACCCTGAGGACAGGTAGCCGATAGTTCGCACCGTCAGCGGCTGAACATCCTGATTGATCAAATCCTGCCTGACCGACATTTTCCCGGCGGCAAGCAAGTGACCCTCCCGCATTTCGCCCTCATCGGTAATACCGCGCCAGCGATATAACCAATAACCGTTCATGCCGGTTCACCCAGTACGCGCCGCAGCTCTTCCACCGTGGTGACGCCCTGTGCCACCAGCGCCAGGCCCGCCCGCCATAAACCGTCGGGGCGCTTTGGGCTTTCTGTCTGCGCCCGCGCCGAATCCGGCAGTAACTCCCCGGACGACAGATGGAATACCCCGTGCCGGCCGTTATACCCCTCATGGCATTGGTTGCATCCCACCGCGCGCCAGGATTGGACCGGCATAAAGTCTTCCCGGGGGCGGGCCGCGCCTGAAGCTGTTTCCTTACGGCAGGCCGGGCAAAGGCGGCGTACCAGGCGTTGCGCCATCACCAGCCGCAGCACCGGCCCGATGCGGGCCGGATCCACTCCCAGCTGGCGCAGCCGCTGCAGGACGTCGGCGGCGGTCAGCGTATGCAGCGTGGACAAGACCAGATGGCCGGTTTGGGCGGCATTGATGGCAATCTCGGCGGTTTCGGCATCGCGGATTTCCCCCACCATAATCACATCCGGATCCTGGCGTAACAGGGCGCGCAGCAATACCGGAAAATCCAGCCGTGCTTTACGGTTCACCTGGCACTGCGCAATGTCCGCCAGCGGAATTTCCACCGGGTCCTCCACGCTGCAGATATTAAGCCGGTGGCGGTCCAGAGCCTGTATGGCGCTATAAAGCGTCATGGTCTTGCCGCTGCCGGTGGGGCCGGTGAACAGTACCAAACCCTGCGGCTGCTGCAGCCGGCGCAGGAACTGCCGCCGCAGGGCCGCGGGCATGCCGAGATTCTCAAGGGTGAGCCCGCCGGTCTCCCGCCGCAGCAGACGCAGCACCAGTTTTTCTCCCCACAGGGTCGGCAGGGTGGCAACGCGGCATGAATGGCCGCTATCCGGTTTCCCAAAGGATAATTGTCCGTCTTGCGGAAGCCTGCGCTCGGCGATATCCATCCCGGCCATCATCTTTAGCCCCACTACCAGGCGCGCCGCCAGGGCCGGAACGCAAAAGCCATATTTGCGCAGCAGGCCGTCAATGCGAAACCGTACGCGGTACTCCGACGACGGGCAAGGTTCGATATGGATATCGGAAGCCCGGCTGGCCGCCGCCTCGCCAAGCAGTCCCTCGATGTAGTCCTCGAGCTGTACCGGCGTATCATGGGCGGCAATCATGTCCTACTCCTTTGCGCCGTCGAAACGGAACAGCGCCTGGCAGGGGCGCTGCAGATGCTGACCTTTGCCGGCGGCATCGCAGCGGCGGGTCCAAAGCAACCCGCCGGCATGCCGCTCCGGCGTAAGCACCAGCGTGAGCCCTTCCAGCGCCTGCTTGCCGGTCAGGCGGATAACCCCCTCGCTAACCTCCACTCCGGCGACATAGCGGGAAGAGAGTCCGTCCGGAATGCCGAACTCCCCGGCGCGGCATTCCTCCATATCCCCATGCTCCATGGCGCATAATTCCACCGCCGATTTGTAGGGGGACAGCATATGCAGCATATCGGTCAGGGCGGCATTATCGAGGTAACGTTGATATCCCGGCAATCCGATGGCGCTTAATGTGGCGATGATGGCCATCACCACCATCAGTTCCACCAAAGTAAATCCCTGCTGATTATTCACCGGCGTTCCCCTCCCTGTTGATCCAAGGCCGACCTTACCGATAACACCGGAGGCAGGCCAGCGGCAGTTCGCGGCGGGGGAGGGAATGCCGCAAAAAAAACGTGGCGGCCGATAGAGCCTTAAGGGAATTTGCGCGGGGGTTGGCAATAGCGGACGGTCAAGGGGTGTGCGAAAAGAAGATGATGATAATGTGAATATAGAATAAAATATGACCTTAACAAGAATTTACAATGTACGTTGCTGTACGCGAGAAAGTCCTTTGCCTCAGTTCCCTTCGGCATATTGGCGGTAATGTGTCCGTATTGATATCCCTATTAAAATAATGGCAATGCTCAATATGATCGGCTGGTGGTACATTGTGGATGGTAAGCGGCAAGGTCCGGTAACCTTGGCTACGCTGGAGAAGCTATTACAACATCGGATATTGGGTGCGCAGAGTCTTGTCTGGCGTGAAGGGATGCCGCAGTGGACCCCGTTGGCCGCCATGGATGAGTTGAAACCGCTTTTAAACTCCCCGCCGCCGCTCTTGCCGGCCGCGCCCCATAAAACCAGCGTTACCCATCCCCGCGCCGCGCGCCGCGGCGTTACCGTCGTGCTATCGGCGTGTCTCCTGATCGCGGCGGGGGCATTTGTTTACCTTGCTACGAGTGCATATCTGCCGGGCTGGGGCGTTTATCTCAGACAAAAAGTCACGCTACCCCTGCTAATCCCCCGCTCGCAACAGCCTCATGACGGCATCACCATGGCGGCGGAACACTTATGGCGCAACCCCATTACCCAGGTACCGGCGAATATCGGCAGCGGTTGGACCATCAAGCAGCTTGCGGCTGACCCTACTACTCTCGCCAGTTCTTTTACCAGCGATGATATTGTGGTGAATCTCAGTGTCGTGAAAAACCAGAACCAGACGTTGGTTCAACTGGTGGTTTATTTGAAAACCAGTGAACCCAGCCTGCGTTTTATCAATACGGGGACTTACAGCCACACCAGCGTATTGTCCAATTGGACCGGCATTGCCACCAGTCGGGCCGATCACGCCAGGCATTATGTGGTGCATGTCACCAATGCCCAAGGCGGCTATGGAATTTTTATCGCCGCCGTTAATCAACAGACCGCCGCAAGCTTCAGCCGGCTCGAAGCGCTGATAGCGGAACTGGACCGGACATTCAGCGGTCACTAAGCGATACGGTACCGCTGCCATAACTGCCTGGACACCCTGTCCGCCATGCCGGCGCTGCTATTGGAATCGCATGGACAGATCGAGGGCGCGGATGTGTTTGGTCAGCGCGCCGACGGAAATATAATCCACGCCGGTGGCGGCGTATTCGTGAAGGGTTTCCAGGGTAACGTTACCGGAAACCTCCAGCAAAGCCCGTTGCCCGGTGGCGGCAACGGCCCGCTGCATATCCGCCAGCGTAAAGTTGTCCAGCATGATGATATCGGCGCCGGCCTCCAGGGCCTGGCGCAGTTCATCCAGGCTTTCCACCTCTACCTCCACCGGCACGTCGGCGCGCAGAGCCACGGCGTTTTCCACCGCCTTGGCAATGGACCCGGCGGCGATGATATGATTTTCCTTAATCAAAAAGGCGTCCGCCAAGCCCAGCCGGTGATTGCTGCCGCCGCCGCACAGTACTGCGTATTTCAGCGCGGTCCGCAGTCCGGGCAAGGTTTTACGGGTATCCAGCAGTTGGGTATGGGTACCCGCCAGCTTATCGACATAAAGCTTCACCTCCGACGCCACGCCGGACAAGGTCTGCACAAAATTCAGCGCCGTGCGTTCACCGGTCAGCAATAGATGCGCCGGTCCACGCAGCCGGCACAGCGGCTGGTTAACCCGGATGGCATCGCCGTCCTTCACCTGCCACTCCACCCGGATCCCGTCCCCTAACTGGCGAAACACTTCCTCCAGCCATTGCTGCCCGCAGAAAATACCGTTTTCGCGGGTGATGATAACCGCCTCGGCCTGGCTGTCACGGGGCAATAACAGCGCCGTAATATCGGCCTCGGGATCGGCGGTGCCCCCCAGGTCTTCGCTGAGCGCCCGGGTAACGGTCAAGGGGATATCATACTGAATACGCTCAAGCAATTCGGCCCGGCGGCGTTCAGCGTTATAACGACGTGTCGGCATAAAAACTCCGAAATAGCGAATAAAGAGAATAGAGGAAACATGCTACTCTGTTGCTTAGATAAGTACTACTGCCGACAGCCATACCCGTCATACTTCAAGCTGCAGGTGCGTTGGCCATACCCGGCCCCTCCATGGGCCTCGCCCCTGGCGGGGTCGCGGCAAGTCGCGTTCAAATCTGCTCCTGCAGATTTGTACTCGCTCATCCCACCTGCAATTCGAACTATTTAGGGTAAAGAGCGTGGAGGCAGAGAGCGGAGGTGGCGAATGGAGTTGGAAAACGGCTGGTTAACAGGCACTAAACGGGTCCCGTCCCCCCATAGCGATGAACGGCCGAACGGCGAAATTCCTTCGCTGCTGGTGGTGCACGGTATCAGTTTGCCGCCGGGATCGTTTGGCGGACCCTATATCGATCGCTTATTTACCGGCACGCTTACCCCAGACGAACATCCTTTCTTCTCACAGATACAGGGCCTGCGGGTATCGGCCCACTGCCTGATCCGGCGCGACGGGGAGATTGTGCAATATGTGCCGTTTCATCGCCGCGCCTGGCATGCAGGCGTCTCATGTTTCGCCGGGCGGGAACGCTGTAATGATTTTTCCATCGGCATCGAGTTGGAAGGCACCGATAATCAGCCTTATACCGATGAGCAATACCTACGGCTGGCCGAACTTACGCGGCTGCTGATGCGGCATTATCCGATTACGCCGGCCCGCATAACCGGTCATAGCGATATTGCCCCCGTCCGTAAAACCGATCCCGGACCGGCTTTTCTATGGCATCATTATAGGGAGTTGATTTCACCGAGCACCGAGGACCGAGACAGGGAGCACCAGGATTCATGACACTGTTTACATTATTACTGGTACTGGCATGGGAACGCTTATTTAAAATGGGCGATCACTGGCAATTGGATCACTATTTTGAGCGGGTGTTTGCCCGTACCCGCTTTGTATCTCCGGCACTGACGATTTTGCTGGCGATTTGCTGGATGGTCGCGGTGGCGCTATGCCTGAGGCTGGCGGGGAATTTTTTCTTCGGCGCGCCGCGGCTGCTGTTATGGATTTTGATTTCCCTGCTTTGCATCGGTGCGGGCGGCATTCGCAAGCACTATCGGGCCTATATCACCGCCGCCGCGCGGGGAGACGGCCATGCCTGCGACGCGATGAGCGAAGAGTTGACTCTGATTCACGGTCTGCCGGTGGATTGCGATAAAGAAGAACGTTTGCGCGAATTGCAAAATGCGCTGCTATGGATCAATTTCCGTTTTTATCTGGCGCCGATGTTCTGGCTGGTGTCCGGCGGACCCTACGGTCCGGTTCTGCTTGCCGGTTATGCTTTTTTGCGCGCCTGGCAGACCTGGCTGGCGCGCCGCGCCACTCCGCTGAAGCGGGCGCAGTCCGGTATAGACACTATGCTGCACTGGCTGGACTGGATACCCGTCAGGCTGGCAGGCGTAGCTTACGCCTTGCTGGGACACGGCGAAAAAGCCCTGCCGGCCTGGTTTGCCTCGCTGGCGGACCTGCATACCGGCCAGTATCAGGTACTGACCCGCCTGGCGCAGTTCTCCCTGGCGCGGGACCCGCACCTGGATGAGGTGCAAACCCCGCGGGCGGCGGTTTCGCTGGCGAAAAAGATAACCAACGTGATCGTGGTGGTGGTGGCGCTATTGACCATTTACGGCGCATTGGTCTGAGGCTATCAGGCGTGGTCCGCCGGCGGTTCGCCGAAGCGGGGCATGCCTTCTTCATCCCAATGAAAAACCTTGATCCGCGTATGGCGGTTGGGGTCGTATAACGGGTCGCCGGTGATTTCTGTATAGGATCGGGCGTGATAGACCAGCACATCCTCGCCGTTTTCACTTAGGGTAAAGCTGTTGTGGCCCGGGCCGAACTGCCGGTTTTGCCAGTGGGTGCGAAAGACCGGCTGCGGCAGTTTATGCCAGGCCCGGGGATCGGTGATATCGTCGTTGATATCCGCCCAAAGCAGGCCGATGCAATAATTGGCGTCGGTGGCGCTGGCGGAATAGGTGATAAACAGCCGCTGTCCGTGGCGCAGGACCGCCGGCCCTTCGTTGACCCAAAAACCATTGGTTTCCCAGGGCAGTTCAGGTTTGCTCAGCATTGACGGCGGGGTTTTCAGCGACCAGGGCGTGGCCATCTCGGCCAGATAGAGATTGGAATTGCCCCGTATGTCCGGATCGTTTTGCGCCCAGACATAATAGTGCCGCCCCTGATGGAAAAAATGGGTGGCGTCCAGGGAGAATGTGTCCAGCGGGGTCCGTATGCGCCCTTTTTCGATCCAGGTGCCGGTGAGGGGATTGCCGTCGGCGCATTCCAGGACGAACATGCGATGCTGGAAGAGCCCGTCGACAATCTCCGGCGAATGGGCGGCGGCAAAATAGAGATACCATTTTTTGTCGATGAAATGCAGTTCCGGCGCCCAAATCAGCGCGCTCATTTCCCCGTGCTGGTGTTTATGCCACACCACCGCCGGTTCGGCATGGGATAATCCTCCCAGGGTAGCCGAGCGTCGAATCTCCAGCCGATCGTATTCCGGCACCGAGGCGGTGAAATAATAATAACCATCGAAATGCCGGTAGATGTAAGGATCGGCACGCTGCTCGATTAATGGATTGGGCCACTGAGTTTGGCTCATGATGTTCACCTCTCCCTTTTTCGCGGTTAAGGATGCTTGGTTTCCAGCGGCCGGGGTTCGCGCCATTCAGCGGACTCGTGGGGCTGTAAGCGTCTTGCTTCCAGATCGGACTGGATTTGACGCATCAGTTGGCGATCGACTTTCAGCAGCCGGACCACCCCGGCGGTTATCAGATAACCGATACCCGGAATGACGGTAAACAGCAAAACGATCCCCTGTATCGCGCCGGGGCTTTGCCGGACGGCGTCCCCATGATAACCGTAGGCGGAAAGAATAAAACCGACGAACGCCCCCGCCACGGCCAGCCCGACCTTCAGGAAAAACAGATTGCCCGAAAAGCTGATGCCGGTAATGCGCTTACCGGTTTTCCATTCGCCGTAATCGTCCACATCCGCCATCAGCGACCAGTGCAAGGGGGAGGGAATCTGATGCAGAATATTCAATATGAAGTACATCACCAGAATCAATCCCGCCAGATGCGGATTGAGGAAATAGAATCCGCTGGAGAAGACAGCCAATACGATATTGGTCCAGAAAAAGACTTTAAGTTTGCAATATTTATCGGTCAGGGGTTTGGCCAGGGCGCTGCCGATCATCATGCCCACCACGCCAAGGCTGATGAACAAACTGGCGAATCCCGAACTTTTCTCCATGGCATAGGTAACGTAATACATGGTGGCGGCCATACGGATAAATCCCGGGCAGACATTAAAAAAGGTCAGCACCAGTATGCGTACCCACTGATCGTTTTTCCAAATATCCCGCAGGTCGGCTTTCAATGCATCATTGGTGGGGGTCGCGGGTTGTATCCGTTCCCGAACGGTGGCGAAGCAGAACAAAAACATCAGACAGCCGATAATGGATAATACCGTCATCGCCCATTGAAATCCTTGCGCCCGGTTGCCGCCGCCGAACCAATCCACCATCGGCAGCAGGGTGAGGGAAATAATCAGGGTTGCCACTCCCACCAGAATAAAACGCCAGGATTGACAGGAAACCCGTTCCTGGGGATCGTTGGAAATCACCCCGCCCAGCGCGCAATAGGGAATATTGATGGCGGTATAAATCAGCGACATCAAGAAATAGGTGACAAAGGCGTAAACTACCTTGGCGGAATAGCTCCAGTCGGGCGTGGTATACATCAGGACACTGAAGACGGCAAAAGGCACCGCCAGCCATAATAAATAAGGCCTAAAGCGGCCCCATCGGGATCGGGTGCGGTCGGCGATGGCGCCCATGACCGGGTCGGTGACGGCATCGATAATGCGTATCGATAGCAGCAATATTCCCACCAGCGCCGGCGCCAGGCCGAAAATATCGGTATAAAAATAGGCCAGGAACATGGTGATCGATCCCCACACCATGTTACAACCGGCGTCCCCCATGCCAAATCCGATTTTTTCCTTTAATGACAATGCCTCTGCTTTCATGGTTCACCTCTCCTTTGTATACAGGACATGCACTACCCGCAGCCAGTATTGGCCTATTCAAGGGAGAGGAGGGTGTAACAACCGGTTATAGAAATGGATAAACCGGTTATCACCTTAAATTTGTGAGGGCTATGGCATAGGCCGTGATACCGCGAGGGAGTAGCGGATGTGTACTTCTGCGGGTAGGTACGGATGGTTTTTACGGCGTTTTTTTCGCCGATCGGGACCGATCGGCGAAGGGGATGAGATCAGCGGGTCACAGCGCCGGCGGCGCGCTGGCTTTTTTGCTTGAAGTAAAAACCGATACCCAGCAGACATACCCATACGGGGATGAGATAAACCGAGATTTCCATCCCTGGGGTCATCAGCATAATCACCAGGATTGCCGCCATAAACAGCAGGCAAAGGTAATTGCCGAACGGATACCATAACGCCTGGAATTTGGTGACCCGTCCGAGCTGCGCCATTTTGCGGCGAAACCGCAAATGGGCGAGGCTGATCATGCCCCAGTTGATGACCAGCGCCGATACCACCAGCGACATCAGCAGACCGAAAGCCTTGCCCGGCATCAGATAGTTAATCAGCACACAGATGGCGGTGGCCAGCGCCGAAACGCCGATGGCGGCGACAGGTACGCCGCGGCGATCGACTTTCTGCAGAGCCTTGGGGCCGTTGCCCTGGCGCGCCAGGCCGAACAACATGCGGCTGTTGCTGTAAACGCAGCTGTTATAGACCGACAGCGCCGCGGTCAACACCACCAGATTCAGTATCGTCGCGACCCAATCGCTATTGAGGGCGTGAAAAATCAGGACAAACGGACTGCCTCCTTCCACCACCTTACTCCAGGGGTAAAGGGACAGCAAAATAGCCAGTGAGCCGATATAAAACAGCAGGATACGGTAGATAACCTGGTTGGTGGCCTTGGGAATGCTGATTTCAGGCGTGTCGGCCTCGGCGGCGGTAATACCCACCAATTCCAGACCGCCGAAGGAAAACATGATAACCGCCATAGCCATAAACAAGCCGTTGACGCCGTTAGGGAAAAAACCTCCCTGGGCCCAGAGGTTGGTCACGCTGGCTTCGGGACCGCCATGGCCGCTCAGAAGCAGCCAGCCGCCGAACAGGATCATGGCAATGATGGCCGCTACTTTGATAATGGCGAACCAGAATTCCATCTCACCGTAGATTTTGACGTTGGCCAGGTTAATGGCGTTGATGAGTATGAAAAACACCGCCGCCGATATCCAGGTAGGCAGGTCCGGCCACCAGTAGTGCATATAGATGCCCACGGCGGAAAGTTCGGCCATGGCAACTAATACGTACAGTACCCAATAGTTCCATCCCGAAGCAAAACCGGCAAAATTGCCCCAATACTTATAGGCAAAATGGCTGAATGACCCGGCCACCGGCTCCTCAACCACCATTTCCCCCAGTTGCCGCATAATAAGAAAGGCGATAAAACCGCCGATGGCATACCCTAGAATTACCGACGGTCCCGCCATTTTAATGGTTTGCGCAATGCCCAGAAACAAGCCGGTACCAATAGCGCCGCCTAAGGCGATAAGCTGAATATGGCGATTTTTCAACCCGCGTTTCAGCGTCTCACTGCGCTGTTTACCATCCATCGTAAAATCCTCTGTCGTTTTTGTACTTATTTTTTTACGTTCGCCGAAAAAAGAAATCACTTCCCGGTCTGTCGTCGGCACAAGAATAGTGGTAAGGGAAAAAGTTTGCACCTGATTTATCAAGCCGCTGGCGAGAATTGTAAAACGCCGTGATCTGCCGCATTTTTCCAAGATCGGCGCCATGAGCGAAAATTGTAATAATTCCAGTTAAAAAAAAGTTAAAATTTTAAAATTATTCGATATCTGGTTTTTTTGTGCGAATTTTAGCTGGCTCAAACGCTTCAGCAACAACATTTAAAGTTGCATAATCGTTAAATTTGTCACAATCCATTCTCGGTGGTTTATACTGGATGGTTATCAAATTGCAGCACATGCATAGTGCAATTGTTTAAATGTGCGGGGTTTCATGATTTAGGTCAATGCCAGGATGGACAGAAGGTGAATACTTTGTTACTTTAGCGTCACGTTTATGAAATTGGTATTACCAATTGACTCCGCGCCATTCGCAGAGATGAAGATAAATGGCTTACAGTAAAATCCGCCAGGCAAAGTTATCGGACGTTATAGAGCAGCAATTGGAGTATCTCATCCTGGAAGGCACGCTGCGTCCCGGTGAAAAATTGCCACCCGAGCGTGAACTGGCAAAACAATTCGACGTTTCCCGGCCCTCCCTGCGAGAAGCAATCCAGCGTTTGGAAGCCAAAGGATTGCTGTTGCGACGCCAGGGCGGGGGGACCTTCGTGCAAAGTAATCTTTGGCAAAGCTTCAGCGACCCCCTGGCTGAACTGCTGGCCGAACATCCTGAATCGCAATACGACCTATTGGAAACCCGCCATGCCCTTGAGGGCATTGCCGCTTATTATGCCGCATTGCGCGGAACCGAAGAAGATTTGGACCGTATCCGCGACTGTCACCAGATTATCCAGCAGGCTCAGGAAAGCGGCGATCGCGACGCTGAAGCCGACGCCGTTCTGCAATATCAAATTGCTGTCACCGAAGCCGCACATAATGCGGTTTTATTACATTTGGTGCGCTGCATGGGGCCGATGCTGGAAAAAAACGTACGACAGAATTTTGAATTGCTCTACTCACGCCGCGAAATGCTGGCACAGGTGAGCAGCCACCGCGCCGGGATCTTTGCGGCGATAGTAGCACGCGAGCCGGAAAAAGCGCGCGAGGCTTCACATCGCCACCTGGCGTTTATTGAGGAAATTTTGCTGGATCTCAGCCGAGAACACAGCCGGCGCGAACGTTCCCTGCGCCGTCTCCAGCAACGCAAGGACTAAGATCCCGTCAACGGGATCTGAATGCGGCAACGAAAGCAATGGGCCTGTCTTCGTGTGTTTACCTTAGTGAATACAGGAAGACAGGCTCCAACTAAACCAATTATTAGCGATAGATAAGGAACACCACCATGTCAGAACGTTTATACAATGACGTGGATCCGATCGAAACACGCGACTGGCTACAGGCGATCGAATCGGTTATCCGTGAAGAGGGTATTGAGCGCGCCCAGTTCTTGATTGATCAAGTGCTGGACGGGGCTCGTAAAGGTGGCGTCAGTATCGCTGCTGGTGCTTCAGGCCGTAATTATATCAATACCATCCCGGTAGAAGATCAGCCTGAGTACCCTGGTAATTTGGAACTTGAACGCCGCATTCGTTCGGCCATACGCTGGAACGCGGTGATGGCGGTATTGCACGCCTCGAAGAAAGATCTGGATCTGGGCGGCCATATGGCATCGTTCCAATCCTCAGCCACTATTTATGAAGTGTGCTTCAATCATTTCTTCCGCGCCCGCAGCGACAAGGACGGCGGCGATCTGGTCTATTTCCAGGGCCATATCTCCCCTGGCATCTATGCCCGCGCCTTTCTTGAAGGCCGCCTGACCGAAGATCAAATGAATAATTTCCGGCAGGAAGTGCACGGTAAAGGCCTGCCTTCTTATCCCCATCCGAAGCTGCTGCCGGAGTTCTGGCAGTTCCCCACGGTGTCCATGGGATTGGGGCCGGTGAGCGCCATTTATCAGGCCAAATTCCTGAAGTATCTTAATCACCGCGGTTTGAAAGACACCACCGCTCAGACCGTGTATGCCTTCCTGGGCGACGGCGAGATGGATGAGCCGGAATCCAAGGGGGCGATTACCATCGCCACCCGCGAAAAGCTGGATAACCTGGTCTTTATCATCAACTGCAACCTGCAGCGCCTGGACGGCCCGGTGACCGGCAATGGTAAAATCATCAACGAGCTGGAAGGCATCTTCGGCGGCGCCGGCTGGGAAGTGATCAAGGTGATTTGGGGCACCCGCTGGGACGAACTGCTGCGCAAAGACACCAGCGGCAAACTGATTCAATTGATGAATGAAACCGTCGACGGCGATTACCAGACTTTCAAATCGAAAAACGGCGCCTACGTGCGTGAGCATTTCTTCGGTAAATATCCGGAAACCGCCGCGCTGGTCAAGGACATGAGTGACGACGAGGTCTGGGCGCTGAACCGCGGCGGCCACGACCCGCGCAAAGTCTTCGCCGCGCTGCAAAAAGCGCAAAAGACCACCGGTAAACCCGTCGTCATCCTGGCCCACACCATCAAGGGCTACGGCATGGGAGAAACGGCGGAAGGCATGAATATCGCCCATCAGGTCAAGAAGATGAACATGGACGGCGTGCGCTATTTCCGCGATCGTTTCAATCTGTCCGACATGGTGCCTGATGACCAGGTGGAACAATTGCCGTACATCACCTTCAAGGAAGGCTCCGAGGAGTACAAATATCTCCACGATCGCCGCAAGGCCCTGCAAGGTTATGTGCCCACCCGCCTGAAGAATTTCACCAAGCCGCTGGTTTTGCCGTCTCTGGAAGATTTCGGCGCGCTGCTGGAAGAGCAGAAAAAAGAAATTTCCACCACCATCGCCTTTGTGCGGGTGCTGAACGTCATGTTGAAAAACCCGTCCATCAAAGATCGCCTGGTGCCCATCATTGCCGATGAAGCACGGACCTTCGGTATGGAAGGTCTGTTCCGGCAAATCGGTATCTACAGTCCGAACGGCCAGCAATATACGCCTCAGGACCGCGAGCAGGTAGCGTACTACCGCGAAGATGAAAAGGGCCAGATCCTGCAGGAAGGCATCAACGAACTGGGGGCGGCCTCCTCCTGGCTGGCGGCGGCAACGTCCTACAGCAGCAACGACCTGCCGATGATCCCCTTCTATATCTACTATTCCATGTTCGGTTTCCAGCGCATCGGCGATTTGTGCTGGGCGGCGGGGGATCAGCAGGCGCGCGGCTTCCTTATCGGCGGAACCTCGGGCCGCACCACCCTGAACGGCGAAGGCTTGCAGCATGAAGACGGCCACAGCCATATCCAGTCCCTGACCATCCCCAACTGTATCTCCTACGATCCGGCATACGCCTATGAAGTGGCGGTGATCATGCATGACGGCTTGACGCGCATGTACGGCGAACATCAGGAAAATGTCTATTATTACCTGACCACGCTGAACGAGAACTACCATATGCCGGCCATGCCGCAAGGGGCGGAAGAGGGCATTCGCAAGGGCATCTATAAACTGGAAACCCTGGAAGGCTCCAAAGGCAAGGTACAGCTGATGGGGTCCGGGGCCATACTGCGCCATGTGCGCGAAGCGGCGGCCATTTTGGCGAAAGACTACGGCGTCGGCTCCGATGTCTACAGCGTCACTTCCTTCACCGAACTGGCCCGCGACGGGCAGGATTGCGAGCGCTGGAACATGCTGCATCCGGCGGAAAAACCGCGGGTGCCTTATGTTGCCCAGGTGCTGAACGACGCGCCGGCGGTGGCCTCCACCGATTATATGAAACTGTTTGCCGAACAAATCCGCAACTTCATCCCGGCCAGCGAATTCCGGGTACTGGGCACCGACGGATTCGGTCGTTCCGACAGTCGTGAAAATTTGCGCCACCACTTTGAGGTGGATGCGGCTTATGTAGTGGTTGCCGCTCTGGGTGAACTGGCCAAACGCGGCGATATCGACACCGGCGTGGTGGCGCAGGCCATCACCAAGTTCGGCATCGATGCTGATAAAGTCAACCCGCGCCTGGCATAAGAGGTAGATAACTTAATGGCTATTGAAATCAACGTGCCGGATATCGGTACCGATGAAGTTGAAGTGACCGAAGTGCTGGTCAAGGTTGGCGACAGCGTCAGCGCCGAACAATCCCTGATCACCGTGGAAGGGGATAAAGCCTCGATGGAAGTCCCTTCCCCCCGGGCGGGGGTAATCAAAGAGCTGAAAGTGGCCGTGGGGGACAAAGTCACCACCGGCTCGCTTATCATGGTCTTTGACGAGGCCGCGGCGGGCGAAGAAGCGCCGGCCAAGGCCGAGGGGCAAGGCGATGCCAAACCTGCCGCGTCCGGACGGCAAAACGACGCCAGGCAGGCGGAATCCACACCGTCACCGGTTAAATCCGGCGGCAGCAAAGAGGTTAACGTACCGGATATCGGCGGCGACGAAGTGGAAGTCACCGAGGTCATGGTCAAAGTGGGCGACACCGTGGCGGCGGAGCAATCCCTGATCACGGTGGAAGGGGACAAAGCCTCGATGGAAGTCCCGGCGCCCTTTGCCGGCACGGTGAAAGAGATCAAGGTCGCCACCGGCGATAAGGTCAGCACCGGCTCGCTGATTATGGTGTTCGAGGTGGCGGGCGAGGGCGGCGAAGCCGCCGCGGCCCCGGCGGCTAACAAGCCTGCCGCCGAAGCCGCTCCGGCCCAGTCGGGCGGCGTCAAGGACGTTAACGTACCGGATATCGGCGGCGATGAAGTGGAAGTCACCGAGGTCATGGTCAAAGTGGGCGACACCGTGGCGGCGGAGCAATCCCTGATCACGGTGGAAGGGGACAAAGCCTCGATGGAAGTCCCGGCACCCTTTGCCGGCACGGTGAAAGAGATCAAGGTCGCCACCGGCGATAAAGTCAGCACCGGTTCGCTGATCATGGTGTTTGAAGTGGCAGGCGCCGCGCCTGCCCCGTCTACCGGCAAAACCGAAGCCGCGCCGGCCCCGGCTGCCGGTAAAACGGAAACCGCGGCGGCGGCCGCTCCTGCTCCGGCATCGGCGGCAAACAAGAATGCCGCCGCCACCACCGGCGCCGGGGCAAAAGGCGAATTTGCCGAAAACGACGCTTATGTCC
This sequence comes from Sodalis sp. RH15, assembly GCF_047324255.1. Classification (NCBI taxonomy): domain Bacteria; kingdom Pseudomonadati; phylum Pseudomonadota; class Gammaproteobacteria; order Enterobacterales; family Bruguierivoracaceae; genus Sodalis; species Sodalis sp. RH15. The sequence goes on along the minus strand of NZ_CP178738.1, from coordinate 4,891,471 downwards.
ACGCTACCCCGGTCATCCGCCGTTTGGCGCGGGAGTTCGGTGTCGATCTGGCCAAGGTGAAGGGTACCGGGCGCAAAGGCCGGATCCTGCGCGAAGATATCCAGGCTTATGTAAAAGACGCGGTCAAACGCGCGGAAGCCGCGCCGGCCGCCGGTACCGGCGGGTCTCTGCCGGGTCTGCTGCCCTGGCCCAAGGTGGATTTCAGCAAGTTCGGCGAAACCGAAGAGGTGGCGCTGGGCCGGATTCAGAAAATTTCCGGCGCCAACCTGCATCGCAACTGGGTCATGATCCCCCATGTCACCCAGTTTGACGAAGCGGATATCACCGAAGTCGAGGCGTTCCGCAAAGAGCAGAATGCGGAAGCCGAGAAGAAAAAGCTGGATGTGAAAATCACCCCCCTGGTGTTTATCATGAAGGCGGTGGCCAAGGCCCTGGAAGAAATGCCGCGTTTCAACAGCTCCCTGTCCGAGGATGCCCAGACGCTGACGCTGAAAAAATACATCAACATCGGCGTGGCGGTAGATACCCCCAACGGACTGGTGGTGCCGGTATTCCGCGATGTGAATAAAAAGGGCATCGTCGAATTGTCCCGCGAGCTGGCGGTTATTTCCAAAAAGGCCCGCGACGGCAAGCTGACCTCCTCCGATATGCAGGGGGGATGTTTCACTATCTCCAGCCTCGGCGGCATCGGCGGCACGTCCTTTACGCCCATCGTCAACGCACCGGAAGTGGCTATTCTCGGCGTCTCCAAATCGGCGTTCAAACCGGTCTGGAACGGCAAAGAGTTCACGCCGCGTCTGATGTTGCCGCTCTCCCTGTCTTATGATCACCGGGTTATAGACGGTGCGGCGGGTGCTCGTTTTATCAGCTTCATCAATAACGTGATGTCCGATATTCGTCGTTTGGTGATGTAAACCCAGGGCCGGCCCGCCGGGCCGGCCGGATTGTTTGATGTGACTCCGGCGGGGAGCGCGGCTTCCCCGCCCGGGCAAACAGGTTTCGCCCCGTTCGAACAGGCTTTGCAGATTATTAACATTTCTGTAAACTGGGCTCGATGGAGGCGTCCCGGTGGCGACAGTACGTTATGTCTCTGATTCCTATGAAAATGAGCGACTTACCCGCCGGATAAACAAATAAGAGGTCATGATGAGTACTGAAATCAAAACCCAGGTAGTGGTACTTGGGGCCGGTCCGGGAGGATATTCCGCCGCCTTCCGCTGCGCCGATTTAGGGTTGGAAACCGTGCTGGTGGAACGTTACGCCACCCTGGGCGGCGTTTGTCTGAACGTTGGCTGTATCCCTTCCAAAGCGTTATTGCACGTGGCCAAGGTCATTGAAGAAGCAAAAGCATTAAGCGAAAACGGCATTACCTTCGGTGAACCGAAAACCGACATTGATAAAGTGCGTACCTGGAAAGAACGGGTGGTCAATCAGCTGACCGGCGGCCTGACCGGCATGGCCAAAGCCCGAAAGGTCAAGGTTGTGCAGGGGGTGGGTAAATTCACCGGCGCCAATACCCTGCAGGTGGACGGCGAGAATGGCGCCACCATTATCAATTTTGACAATGCGATTATCGCCGCGGGCTCGCGCCCCATCACTTTGCCTTTTATACCCCATGACGATCCCCGCGTCTGGGATTCAACGGATGCGTTGGCGCTGCGTACGGTACCGGAGCGTTTGCTGGTCATGGGCGGCGGCATCATCGGCCTGGAAATGGCCACCGTGTACTATGCCCTGGGTTCCAAAATCGACGTGGTGGAAATGTTCGACCAGGTCATTCCGGTAGCCGATAAAGACGTCGTGAAGGTTTACACCAAACGGATCAGCAAGCAGTTCAACCTGATGCTGGAGACCAAGGTCACCACCGTTGAAGCGCGTGAAGACGGTATCTACGTCAGCATGGAAGGAAAAAAGGCCCCTGCCGATCCGCAGCGTTACGATGCGGTGCTGGTGGCCATCGGCCGCGTGCCCAACGGCAAGATGCTGGATGCGGGCAAAGCCGGCGTGGAAGTGGACGATCGCGGATTTATCCGGGTCGATAAGCAGCTGCGGACCAATGTACCGCACATCTATGCCATCGGCGATATCGTCGGACAGCCGATGCTGGCGCACAAAGGCACCCATGAAGGCCACGTGGCGGCGGAAGTGATCGCCGGTAAAAAACACTACTTCGATCCCAAGGTGATCCCCTCCATAGCCTACACCGAACCGGAAGTTGCCTGGGTCGGCGTGACTGAAAAAGAAGCCAAGGAAAAAGGCATCAGCTATGAAGTCGCCACCTTCCCATGGGCGGCGTCCGGCCGCGCCATCGCGTCCGATTGCCAGGACGGCATGACCAAGCTTATCTTCGACAAAGAGACCCATCGGGTTATCGGCGGCGCGGTGGTGGGCGTTAACGGCGGCGAACTGCTGGGAGAAATCGGTCTGGCCATTGAGATGGGCTGCGATGCGGAAGACATTGCCCTGACCATTCATGCCCACCCGACCCTGCATGAGTCGGTGGGTTTGGCGGCGGAAGTTTACGAAGGCAGCATCACCGATCTGCCGAATGCCAAAGCCAAGAAAAAGAAATAGTCTCCTCTCCCCCTGTCACCTGGCGATACCGTCAGGTGATTTTTTTTGCTTACAAACTCTCCTTAGTATTTCGCTGCTTTGCTATGGCTGGTCATAGGTAAAGGATGTTAATTTAAATCCGCTAAACGCCGTTTTAAGAGCAACTGCCAGGATCGCTAACGCCTTAACGTTTCAGCGAAAAAAATAATGTTACTTAGATGTAAACAAATTAACAATGCAAATTAATCCTGATAAACTGGCAACCCGACACCGGGTATAAAGGTCCTTTTTTCAATGGCGGCGCCCCGCGACGATGCGCTGCAAACCAGGTGCTGTCAGTTCAGTATTGAACAACGAGCAATGACAATAAAAGCGAGGAGAACGTCGTGCTAGATGATTATCGTAAGCACGTTGCCGAGCGTACTGCCCAGGGGATTGTGCCAAAACCTCTTGATGCCGTACAAATGGCGGCGCTGATTGAATTACTGAAAAATCCGCCCACCGGCGAAGAAGCATTCCTGCTTGATCTCGTGAGTAACCGAGTTCCTCCCGGCGTCGATGAAGCGGCCTACGTAAAGGCCGGTTTTCTGGCGGCCGTCGTCAAGGGTGAAGCCGTATCTCCCCTGATAAGCCCTGAAAAAGCCGTTGAGCTGCTGGGTACCATGCAGGGCGGCTATAACATCCAGCCCCTGGTGGATGCGCTGGACGATAAGGCGCTGGCGCCCTTAGCCGCCAATGCATTGAAATCCATGCTGCTGATGTTCGACAGCTTTTACGACGTTGAAGCCAAGGCCAAGGCCGGCAACCCCCACGCTTTGGAAGTCATGCGCTCTTGGGCTGATGCCGAATGGTTCCTGTCCCGTCCGCCGCTGGCGGAAAAGATCACCGTCACGGTGTTCAAGGTCACCGGCGAAACCAATACCGACGACCTGTCGCCGGCGCCCGATGCCTGGTCCCGTCCGGATATTCCGCTGCACGCGGTAGCCATGCTGAAGAATGCCCGTGATGGGATTGTGCCCGATCGGCCGGGAGTGGCGGGGCCGCTTAAGTTGATAGAAACCCTGAAGCAAAAAGGCTTTCCCCTGGCCTACGTCGGCGACGTGGTGGGCACGGGATCTTCACGTAAATCCGCCACCAACTCGGTGCTGTGGTACATGGGTGACGATATTCCCCACGTGCCCAACAAACGCAGCGGCGGCGTGGTGCTGGGCAGCAAGATTGCGCCGATTTTCTTCAATACCATGGAAGATTCCGGCGCGCTGCCTATTGAAGTGGACGTCTCCGAGTTGAACATGGGCGATGTCATCGATATTTACCCGTTCAAGGGCGAAATCCGCCGGCACGATACCGACCTGCTGCTGGCCGGCTTCTCCCTCAATACCCAGGTACTGGTGGATGAAGTGCGGGCCGGCGGCCGTATCCCGCTGATTATCGGCCGGGGGCTGACGTCCCGCGCCCGTGAATCCTTAGGATTGCCCCCAAGCGAAATCTTCCGCCATGCACGGGAAGTCACCGCCAGCGCCAAGGGTTTTACCCTGGCGCAAAAAATGGTCGGCCGCGCCTGCGGCGTGGACGGTATCCGTCCAGGGCAATACTGCGAGCCCAAGATGACCTCGGTGGGCTCACAGGATACCACCGGGCCGATGACCCGCGATGAGCTCAAAGATTTAGCCTGCCTCGGTTTTTCCGCCGACCTGGTGATGCAGTCCTTCTGCCATACCGCCGCCTATCCGAAGCCGGTGGACGTGCAGACCCATCACTCCCTGCCGGACTTCATCATGAACCGCGGCGGCGTCTCGCTGCGTCCCGGCGACGGTATCATCCACTCCTGGCTGAACCGTATGCTGCTGCCGGATACCGTGGGCACCGGCGGCGACTCCCATACCCGCTTCCCTATCGGCATTTCTTTCCCGGCCGGTTCCGGTCTGGTGGCGTTTGCCGCCGCCACCGGGGTCATGCCGCTGGATATGCCGGAATCGGTGCTGGTCCGCTTCAAGGGTAAAATGCAACCGGGCATTACCTTGCGGGATCTGGTGCACGCCATCCCTTACTTCGCCATTAAGCAAGGTTTGCTGACGGTGGAGAAAAAGGGCAAAAAGAATATCTTCTCTGGTCGTATCCTGGAAATCGAAGGCTTGCCGGAACTCAAGGTTGAACAAGCCTTTGAGCTGGCCGACGCGTCGGCTGAGCGTTCTGCGGCGGGCTGCACCATCAAGCTCGATCAGGCGCCTATCGTTGAATACCTGAGTTCCAATATTGTGCTGCTGAAGTGGATGATAACCGAAGGTTATGGCGACCGCCGCACGTTGGAACGCCGCATCAAATCCATGGAAAGCTGGCTGGCGGATCCTCATTTGCTGGTGGCCGATGATGATGCGGAATATGCCGCGGTACTCGAAATCGACCTGGCGAATATTACCCAGCCCATTGTCTGCGCGCCTAACGATCCGGACGATGCGCGGCTGTTGTCCGATGTCGCCGGCAGTAAAATCGATGAGGTGTTTATCGGTTCCTGCATGACTAATATCGGTCACTTCCGTGCCGCGGGCAAATTGCTGGATCAGCATAAAGGCGCGCTGCCGACCCGGCTGTGGGTCGCGCCCCCCACCAAAATGGATGCGGCGCAGCTCACCGAAGAGGGCTACTACAGCGTATTCGGCAAAAGCGGAGCCCGCATCGAAATCCCGGGCTGCTCGCTGTGCATGGGCAACCAGGCGCGGGTAGCCGCCGGTGCGACGGTGGTCTCCACCTCCACCCGCAACTTCCCCAATCGCCTGGGGGACGGGGCGGATGTCTATCTGGTCTCGGCCGAGCTGGCGGCGGTGACCTCGCTGCTTGGACGTCTGCCGACGCCGGAAGAGTACCTGCAAGCCATATCCATGGTAGATAAAACGGCGGCGGATACCTACCGTTACCTGAACTTTGACAAGCTGACGGCTTACACCGATAAAGCGGATGAGGTAATTTTCCAAACCGCGGTATAACGGAATGCCCTGCGGGGCGAGAGATAACTCATCAGCGTTGACGGACCAGAACCGCACCCCAAAAGTTGGATACCAACTGATTAAGGTGCGGTTTTTTTATAATTCAATTTGTCATGAAGTTTAACAAGAAGCGCCCTCAATTTCTCTTAAACAGGCTATGACTATTTCTGAAGAGTAAACGTACCACTCTTTAAGTACAAAATTTATATACTCACTTTTTTATTCAGTATATGTTTTAGTCTCCGAGACCACTATTGACTGCACGGATATAAATTTTAGGGATAATATATGAACGCGACATTACAATCCTTTATGCCTTACGGCTCGATTAACCCTATGCCTATGCATATGCATATGCATATGCATATGATATCTAACTATACAAATTTTATTAAAAATAGAGAAGAGTTAAATATTCTTACAAAGAACGTAAAGAGGGCAATTAATGAAAGCGAGAAACGATTCGAAATGAAAGTAAACGAACGGGAGTATACTAATAAATGGGTTGAGAAGCTTAAAATAAGTAAACGTGAAATTTTTTTTGCTGAAGTTGACGCAAAAATGAATATTAATAACCACGATCGATATGATTGTCGAAAAAATATATCAAGTATAAGCAGGTTTCCAGAAATGGACGTTGTGTTCGACAACGGCAAAAAGGCGTATGCTAAAAACATCAATAATACCCTACAGGATAACGATGGCATTACTCCTTTAATGAAGGCGATCGGTAACAACGACTCCTTAAATAAAATACGTGATTTGATTCATAGTGGCGTTTCCTTAGATATTCAAGATAAGCAAAACAATACTGCTGTGATATGGTTGATAAAAAGCCTTAATAATCTAGGCAATGAAACGCAAATACAAACTAAATTGGAAATAATGGAAAATCTATTTCTTGCGGGTGCAAACCTGACTATCGCAGGCACTGCCGGATTTACTCCGATGATGTATGCCGTCGCCGTAAATAGCGTGCCTGCATTTAAGATGTCATATAGAAGTGCGGAGGACTTTAGATGTGTAAATGATGCAGGCGAGACATCGTTACATTTGGCGTTAAAATATGATGCAGATCCAAAAATATTAACTGTTCTCATCGACCTTTATAAATTTATGAATGTTAAGGATACGCGTGGTTATACGCCTTTTATGATGGCGTCATTTCGCTCCCGGTACGATATTATGGATACCTTTCTCACTAAAGGGGGGGATATCAACGATTTCGATGCCTATGGTTGGACGGCGTTGATGCATGCTGTGAACTGCGATGATGTAGAGACGATGAATTATTTGCTGGCCAAAGGCGCCAGCGTTCTTATCAAGGATTGCTGCAATAAAGATGCGCTAAACATCGCCCAGGAGCAAGGGCGAAATCATATGGTGAATCTGCTGCTTCCCAAAATAAAAGTAGAATCAGAGACAGTGAAAGGTGTAAAACATGACCCTCAGCTGGTCTGCGGGAATATATGCAACCTCATCGCTGGGCCACGCCTAAATGATAGCCATAATATAACAGTCCACAATAATACCCAGTATGAAATAATAGATATTGAACATCGTGAAATGTTAACCGATGTCGCGGCATCCGCTGCGAGCAGGTCTGTGCCTTTTACGCCGATGTTAATCACAAGAGTTATGCAAGGTATATATGATGGAGTTAGAAAACTCAGTATTACCCAGACGTTTTGCAAAAAAAAACCAGTTTAATAAATCATATTTAGGAGATATATATGAATGTGACTTTACAGCCCTACGCCCCCTCACGTTTAATTGATTTTTCTCAACCAAGCCAGCCTATAGAAAGCGGAAAATATTCTACTAACTATACTAGCCAAATTCAGATGCTATCTAATAATATTTTACCCATGATTAACGCAGCGGAAAAGAGGTTTGGAAACAATTCTGCAGAATTGAGAACCAAGCGTCATATAGTTGACCTTAAGGAAAGAGGTCTTAAGGTTAACCCTAATCAAGCTCGGCTGGATTGCTTGGATCATAAGGATAAAAGAGCGAGCCTACCGGAAAGTACGGTCGACGTGGACATTGAATATCTTGACCCCAAAACGGTAACCCGCCTCAATGTCAATGACAAGAATCAGGATGGGCTTACCCCGTTAATGCGGATTGCTCTTACCGGTGGTAACAACGAGGATATTAAATCCTTGATTAGGCTAGGGGCCAAGGTGGGCTTGCAGGATAATGCAGGCAATACGGCGGTGATGTGGGTGGTAAAAAGCCTTTTTCGTCTTGCAAATGAAACAAGAATCCAAATTAAATTAAATATCTTAGATGTGTTGATAAACAGCGCTGCAGATCTGGACTTGGCGGATAAAGAAGGATTTACTCCTTTGATGATTGCTGCTATGGGTGATGACAAAAATAGCTTTAAAAAATTACTTATCAACAAGGCAACTGTTGAATTAAAGAATAATGACGGGAAAACCGCATTGCATTTGGCAGTTGAATACAATGCATCAAACACTATCATTGATCAGCTCTGCGTGTTTTATCAAAAATTGAATGTGGATGATAAAAAGGGTCGTACGCCATTTATGATAGCGTCCTATTACGGTAATTTGGCTCTTATGGACAGCTTCTATAACAAAGGCGTGGATGTTGATCATGTGGATTTAAATGGCTGGACGGCGTTAATGCATGCGGTGGACTGTCGTAAAGAGGAAGTGGTTAAGAAACTTTGTTCATATGGCGCCAATGTCAACTTCACGACCCTATATCAACGAAGCGCTCTGGTAATTGCTTTTGAAAAAAAGGACAAAATAATAGCCTTAACGCTCATAAAGGCCGGCGCGGTGATGCCGAATGAAGAAATAAAGCATTGGCTTAAGGATGAGCTCAAGGAAAATGTGAATACAAATCATATGACGTGGCAGGTAATAGCTAATGACAATAATGTGGACCCCGATAGCAATACTATAGATGCTTCAGACAAAAAAGATGAAACGATAGTTGTCAAACCTATTCTGCAAAGCGATCTTAATGACGATAAAACAGCTGAAACAGATTCATCACAATCCAGCGGATCCTCGTATTTGATACCAGGGTGGCTTGTTTATAAGATGAAGAGTGCTTATGAGGCATTTAGACGTTATGCTTCTCCATTCCCTCCTTTGTCATAGGCTGATGTATCATAATTTTTATTTAGCAGCACTGAGTTTACTCGCCTGGTCTCAAAAAATACTTTGAATAGGCAACATTCTTTAAGCATACCATACTGTAAGGATGTACAGATGAATACAACATTATTGCCATGCGCACAGCCAACTATGGCTAAAGTTTTTGAATATATGCCAAACAAATCAAATGAGCATAATATTCGCAATTACAATGAAGTAATAAATATCACCTCTCTAAATGTTTTACCCATGATTAATAGGGCGCAACGACGTTTCGATGCCCATTCCAGCGAGATTACCACAAAGGGTGGAAGTAACTTGCTAAAACAATTAAAGTTAAAGAAACGCGAAACTTCCTTGGCTGAAAAAGATTTTGATAAAAAATTAGAACAACAAGCGAGCCTAGGTTGCCTATCACCTGAAAGAAGAAGAGGAAGATTGCCTTATTGTAACATTCCATTAGATAACGAACTTTTGAAAACAACGGGCGAAAGGGGGGTAGGCTTTAACGCACAAAACAAAGATAAGCTCACTCCGCTGATGCAGGCAGTGGCAACGCACAAAGACGTTGGATTTATTAAATATCTGATGAGCAGAGGCGCCGATATGACTCTTAGGGATAATGAAAACAATACGGTGCTAATGTGGCTGCTTAAAAGTCTTTTTAGATTGAAGGATGAGGCGCTAATTACAGAAAAATGGAAGATATTAGACATATTTCAGCAAAATAAAAGTATGTCTAATGTGCCTGGTACAGCCGGTTATACCCCTTTGATGGTGACGGTGCTAGGGGAAGATCATAGGACATTTTTTAAGCTCCTAATAAATGGCGCACTAACCAATGCTACTAACGATGCAAAGGAGACGGCACTGCACTTAGCCATAAAGTATGATACGCATTGGATGATATCCGTGATTCTTCGTTATGATCATTATGATATTAACATTAAAGATAAAAATGGGCATACGCCATTTATGTTAGCAACATTTCGAAAAAATCGTGAAATTATGGATTTCTATATTAGAAGAGGTGTCAATATAGATAATACGGATGCTCAGGGTTGGACTGCGTTAATGCATGCGGTGAACTGTGGTGATGTTTCGATGACTGAGTATTTGCTTAGTCAAGGCGCTTGTGTCAATTATGCAAATCGAAGTAATGAAACGGCAATGAGGGTGGCTTTGTACAAGAACGATCAGCAAAATGTGCATGTGCTTTCAAAAGCAATATCTGCGCTAAAAGCAGCTAACAAAGACTGTCGTCCTGTATCATCTGGAGATCATGTGCCCGCAAACGTTAACGATACAGCTTATACTGAAAATGATGCCTTGAAGAATCGCGCAGTGGCAGAGGATAATGCCGGTTCTTATATCAAAACTACCGATAAGAAACTTAATGCCACCGAGACGATAATCAATACCATGATGACCGCGTCTGATGATGAGGCCAATACTACCGAAGCCATGAATGAAACGCTTTTAGATAAAAATGAGGATACAGAATATCCTTTGTATGAAAATGGCCGGCGCGAAAATAAGGAAATATCAACTGACATAGCCTCCACCAAATCAAGTGGCTCATCCTTATTTTTATCATCGCATATTACCGGAGACATCGATAAAATCTACCAGAGTCTTAAGAGAATAATGTCACGTCGCTCAGTTCCTAATAATAATTCTTGAATAGGCCTTCGGGGATAGCCCTGTTTTATCATCTTTGCTTCAGAAGACTCAAGTAAGGTTCTTATGCTGCTAATGAAATATGAAGGGCCGGAGGGCCCGTTTAACATATTTCTTTTCAATTCAACTTAGGTGACGGCATGTCGTTAATGGTACCCTATAATTCTCAGTTCAATTTTATGATTTCTCATGCTATACCCAATCATATTGATGGGAAAAAATTACTTTATTCCTCCCATGGATATTTAAAAAACAGTATTGATTTGGCAAAGTTGCCAGTGACGGCTGCGGTAGGTTTTCCAATAATATTACATAGTAAAAATAATGTGACTTTAGCAAAAACAAACGGGATAGAGTCAAGCAATATTAACTATTTTTCAAAAAAAGACCAGCTCAATCGTTTAAAAAGAACATCAAGTCCTGCTTTTCAATGTCCATTGAAATTAAATGACTTAAGAACTAAAATTCCTGTGAGTAATATCATTTTTAATAGAGAAATTCTTGATCAGGTAAACAGAAGTGAAGTGGATGTTAACACACAGGATAAAGATAATCGGACGGCATTGATGGCTTCCGTGCTTTTAGGCAATGGTTTACAGGATATTGCCCGCCTGTTACAAAAAGGCGCTGAGCTTGATTACTTAGACAGTGATGGCAATACTGCCTTGGTATTAGCCATAATGACCAAAGAGAACGCTATTATAAACGCTCTGCTCCAGGCTGGGGCTAATGTTAATCTTGCGGGTAATATGGCTTTGACGCCTTTAATGTTGGCAGTGTTACATAACGATTTCAAATTGGTTGATAAGCTGGCGACAAAAGGAATAAAACCTGATGTTAAGAACGATGATGAAGATACCGCGCTTACCCTAGCGTTAAAAAATGGCGTGAGCGGAAAAGTTATTGATAGCCTTCTACGATTAGGCTGCGGAGTCAATGTTCCGGGTAAAGACGGCTTGACGCCGCTGCTGCTTGCTGCTGGCAATGGTAACAAGATGTTCCTTAATAAAATTTTACCGCTTGGCGCCGATATCGACGCATTGGATAATAAGGGTTGGACAGCGCTGATGCGCGCCGTTGCGTGCGGTAATCAGAATATCATGAAATATTTGGTTGAAAGAGGCGCTGCGGTTAATATAAAGGACCCCAATAATATCACCGCGCTTTCACTGGCTTTAGATCGCGGCCACAAGACGATGATAAAAATTTTGCGTAAAGCCGGGGCTACCGAGGGCAGGCACTCTATACGGCATCAACGGCCAACGTCTGCGGCGCCCCAAGCCACTCTGTCAACAGGGAACGCGCCTATCGCTACATCATGGCCAGCAGGCAGTGTGCATACCAGTACTATCCTGCCCGATGTGCATGTCGGGTCTACCCACTTTTACACGACAGTTGAACCAGCCCGATCGGGAAGCAGCGATGCCAGGCTAGACTGGCTGCCGGAGATGATAATTTCTTCAATTAAGATGATATTTAACTCTGCTCGGCAATATATGTTTCGCCGACGGCATACTTAGATCACTGAAGGCGCTGGCTGCTGAAGATATTACCGATCTTGATAATATTTAACGCATGAAAAAACAGTTTTATGGGTAAACACTCGAATCGCCAATCAAAGTACAGATTTCCTCGTTATAGTGGACCAGAAAATTATGTAGTTTTTCTCCTTGCGGCATGGGAACGGGTATAAGTGTTTTATCCTCGGCCAGGGTATATTTTTGGCTGTAAATGTCATTATTCTCAGGGTTTAATCGCAGATAAATATCTTTACTGTGAAAGGTATCACCGCCCACTTTGACTACCGGAACTTCCAGCTCCATGGATGGCAAATGGGCCATTTCATATTGTTTAACAAGTTGATTGCCGGCGGGATCAATTTTTTTTGCTACAAATGCGGCGTGTAGTCTTTGCAAAGACGGCAGTGAGCGGCTCGCAACAGCAACACCTTCGGCAATTTGTTTGAACATAACCTCGCTCAATCCGCTGTTTATCTCAAGGCCTGGATCAAACATAAGGAGGTATTCCACTCCTAATTTGCTCAAGGCAATTGGATTGAGTTCATGTGACGCAGGTAGTTCAATGGTTTTAACCAAAGAAGACGGACCCTGCTTCATCGCCATTACAAAAGATTGCCTTGCAGCCAGGCCGCTTGCCATCCCGCCCGAGGCGGTCCGTGAATCATATTTCGTTTTTATTGGCGTCCGGAGGTCCAAATCAGATTTGCCCGCAATAGAAGACAGAGCTGCAAAATCAATACTACAAGATGAATTTTTTGTGTCTTGTTTCGCGGCCTGATCATCTTTGTTACAGATATAAAACGGTACTATGGTTGGAAAAAAAGTTTTTTTCTCAAAACTAGCTCTATTGTCATAACCATACGCATTCAGGTATTGTAGCATTTTATTGCGGTGTATTTGACTCAGCTTACCGGCTAATACTTGCAGCGAATCATGGGTATCCTTCAGTATTTCATTGCTATCCTGCGAAAACGTTAATTTAATACTATCGGTGTCCAGTTCCGGTTTAAAATAGGATAAATAATCATAATATGAAGTAATGCTGCTAGTGATTCGTCGTATTTGATATTCCTCTTTTTCTTTCATGAGCGCATACATTCTTTCTTCATCACCTATAGTCGCTGAGAATACATCGACATCTTTCCTTATGTCCAACTCTTCAATTTGGCAAAATCTTTCTTCGGACTGCATCCTTTCGGAATCATAGTTGTATTCTAAACTGACCCTGCTGAGTGTGACCATGGCCGCATTCAGGAACTGGGTCTCCTTTTTATGCATACCGTTAAAAGCATCTCTAATAACGTTTTTATCCACATCAGCAAAAGTATCGGCGATTTCAACACTTTGCCTTTCAAATAACGAGTAAGGATCGGGAGTATGCCAATTGCCTATTTTTGTTTCATTTATTTCCTCCGTTAAAACATCTCCAAAAACATCATATTCGTAGTAAGAAAAATAATATTCTTGAGGTTTAATTAATATGTTGGAGTTAAGATTATGCAATGCATCCACCAAATCCGCAAGAGATTGGTAGGTGTCCAACCTTTGAGTTAAACAGGCTACGGGATCTTTTGCCGCATGATAACGATCGCAGGCGGAAAAGTATTGTGCAAGAATATGCTGTCTAATCCTATTCTCCCAAAAAATGTCTTCTACATCAGTAGAAATATTATTATCATGGCAATATTTGACGTGATAAAGCATAGCGGGAATCATAAAAAGCTTAATGAGATTGGGCGCGGTGATACCCTCTTTTAACAAGGCTTCAAGTATGATCCCTAAAGATGAAATATCATTAGCAGATAATGTTTCCAGATTGATATCTGCACTCATGGCTAACCCTAACCCAACATGAAAAAAGCCCCACTCAATTGAACCAACCGAGTATGCCATCGCAGAGGTGTTAACTTTGCCTTGAAAAAAAGTAGGCATTAGTGGGTTCAATAGCCTGTCAAAAATGACTTTCGGAGGATTATCCTGATTGACGTCCATATACTCGGATGGGTTTTTTTGTAATAAATTCTCAACGCCTTTAGAAAGATGATTTGCAAAGTCCCGTGTATAAACAGCTTTGCCATGATTTTTTTTGGTGAGAGTCATAAATTCGCTGACTATAAATTTTTCGATATTATCGTTAAAGACAAACGAATTGATCCACGCGGCCATAATTTTTTGCTGATGGCATTGAGTTAATAATTCCTGGTCTTTATACCCAAACAGGCCAGATGATTTTAACAAGCTTTGCGTTACTTTCTTGAATGCATCATTATTTTTAGATAAAAATTCATCTAAAGCTTTAATTACATTATATGTGGACTCAAGCTCTTTAGAAGTGATATGGGATTCAGAAATAAGCAATGACGTTAGCCCCTCCAATGCCGATCTATTCGGTGGCGAATGCATAGATTGTGACTGTTCCGGGCTTCTGATGATGCGTCTTACATTATGCTCTTCCATTAAACCGTAATCGAATTTATTGTTAGTGTTATTTCCCGCAGGCATTACTGGTAAAATATGCTCAGAGCATTTTATAGTATGTTTCGAGCCAAAAGAAGATATGTTTGTGTTGCATTGTAAACCTGGGATGATAGGGAGATTATTTTTAGAGGTAATGTTGCTCGCCAAATTACTTACCGGTGAATAACCGGTAGCTAAGAGCAAGCGTAAAGCGAAATCTTTTAAAGAAGACTTATTGTTTTTTGCTGGTTTATTCAATTGAAGCCTGTCATGTCGACTAATGGATTTCAACGAATCAAATAGAGCTTTTGTGTCAAAATATTCCTGAGAGTTTGTTGAGTTGGATAATAATTCTTTTTCAATACTGATTCCATAATTTATGTGCGATAAAAGATGCATGCCAGATTACTCCTTTAAATGACTATACTGGGTTGGGCGAATCATGTATATAAACTTTTCCTGAAAATAGATTTCTTGCACTATAAGGGATCTCCGACGCTTCTTCCAAAATGATCCCCACTCGTTCCGTCGGAGAAATACTGGGCGGGCTGGCTTTGGCGATACTGATTCCCTTAATAATAAAATAGGATTTGGGGGGATAGAGATAATTTACCGGCGGTGCCGACTGTGTTATGATTTGGGGTAGAAGCGGAGTGCCTTGAATCGCATTATCAATACGATATGTTATTAACTGTTGCAAACGCACCCCGTTTATCTTCTTGTAATGATTTGCCTGCTTGGCCAAATCTCGGGCAGCTTTATTATTTGCTGATACAATCATGAATTGTGGGTAGTTTGTCACTATATCCCCTACGCGAGGATCATCCCCCCATTGCATGTCACTGTGTATGTATTCCATGCTAAGCAGATAGCTTCCGCGATGCCGAGGAATATCCGCTTGCGTGAGTTCCATCAGGCTGTCATAAATTTCTTGTTGTGCGTGGGTAAGCGTTTCACCTAACTTCAGCTTTCGGTTCATTTCTGTACTATTTGACTTTGAAAACAACGGCTCATTATAACGCAATGTATCTTTGTATCCCCTGATATCATCTTCATTCAAAATCCATTCTTGTAATGTTTCTTTTTGTTTTTTTGCCAACCTATGATAGGAAGTAACAAATTTATTAAGGTCTATGCTTTCATGCCTCAATGTAATACCCACTTCCGGAAAAAGGATTTTCTCACTTCCTCGGTCTCCAAAGGTATTGATATCAAATCTATAGGTAAAGAACGGATTCGGCCAATCATCAGACCGGATGTTATCTGAAAAGATGATCTGAGAAGCACCATTTGAAGTATTCAAGTAGGAAACATAGCCATTTTTTCCCGTCGGGGTATATTCAATAGTCAGCTGGGACTGATGATACGGATAGAACGATCTGGTGTGTTTCGAAACCCATTGTTTAGCATCTACTGCCGCGTCCGGCCAGTCGAGTCCGGCAGGGCGTGTATTTTTCAGTCCTCGACCTTTAGGCATGGGAACGGGAATCAATGTTTTATTTGCGGTCATAGTATATTTTCTGCTGAAAATATCATTATCCTCGGGATTGATTCGTGCATAGATTTCTTTTCCGCGAAATTTATCTCCCCCCAGTTTTACCACTGGCACCTCCAATTCCAAGGCAGGCAATCGCGCCATTTTATAAAAAGAATCTGTAGGGTTTAAATAATGTTCAATTTCTTTTTCCCGCAAACGCGACAATAAATTTTTCAGCGTGGGAGAATATCGTTGCACTATGTCTACACTCGCGGCAACCTCTTTTAATATAGTGCTACTTATTTGGCCAATAATCCCCAGTCCTGAATCAAAGAGGTGAACAAATTCTGTGGCTAATTTACTGATTACCATTCCATTAAATGTTTCTGATGCGGGCAGATGTGTAAATGCCGTTAGATAGTGCAGATCTTTTTTTATAGCCATCTTCAGGGCCTGCCTAGCGACAAAGCCATTCACCACATTACTCCCCGTCCCCTTGGTCACATTACCGCCCTTGGTTGTGGCTAGCACGCTGATGTCTAACTCCGCTCCCGTAACCCTGGCCAGCGCAACGATATTCAGGCTGCAGGCAGGAATAGCAGTATTTTTTCTCCTGGGCCGCAAACGTTCTTTACAGGTATAAAAAGGAATTAAGGATTGGAATATGACCTCTGCCTGTTTATTGACTGCATTATTGATGTTTAATATATTCAAATGACTGAGTAATTTGTCTCGGTGTATTTGACTAAGACTGTTTGCCAGCACGTCAAGCGGTTCATGACGCTCTTTGAGAAGTTTTAGAGCATCTTTGTATAATTCCAGCTTAATGTTATTATCAGTTGTTAACTGCCGAGAATAGTTTTCCAAAAGTTCAAAGTAGGCTGTGATCTGTTCATCAACACGCTTAATTCGATATTCTCCTGTTTCCTTGATTAAGGCGTAGATTCTTCTAGAATTATTTTTCTCCGCTGCGAAGATATCTATATTTTCCTTGATTTTTAAATAACAATATTCTGCACTATTATCATGCTTTGTATTTTTTAAATTCAGTTTTGGCTTAAAATGGACTTTAAATATCACCATCTTAGCTTGCGTCATAAATCCGACTTCATCTGCATCGATCCCAGAGAGGGCATCTAAAATAATTGCTTTGTTGACAACTAAATATGCGTTGGCAATGTCGGCATTTTGCTTTGCAACGATCGCGTCCGCGGTTGGATATTGCCGGACATCATTTTCTTCTCTTCCTGTGGTGTTCACGCAATTCTTGTTAGAACTCAAGTATTGATAATTCTGAAAATAAGGTATGCCCGGCCGAATCTCCATATTACAATGCAAGTTTGTCAATTCTGTTTCAATGGTTTTTCGAGATTGATAGGCTTTTAAAGCTTCGGCCAAACGAATTATGGGTTCGTTAATGGCATTGAATATATCGCAGGCGGAAAAAAATTTCTCCAGAATACCCTCTCTTATTCCGTTAGGGCCAATAATCTCATTAAGTTGAACATCACTATCTTTATCCAAGCTTTCTTTGATGTGGTAAAACATGGCCGGCATCATAAATAATTTCGCCAAAGACAAACTTGTTAACCCTTCTCTTAGCATGGATTCCAATATAATGCCCAGGGAGATCACATCTTTTTCTGACGATAAGGTGAGGTCCAGTTCGGCGCTCATGGCAAAACTCAGCCCAGCGTGCAAATAACCCCATTCAATAGAACCTATTGGGTAAGCCATCATTATATCGTTAATGTCATTATAAAAAAATGTCGGCATTATGGGCAATAAAAAATTATCCTTGATAAAATTTATTGATGTTTCATAATAATATAAATACTCAAAATCGGTACTATTCATTAATTTTTTTCGTATGCAATGAGCCAGAAAACTTTCAAAATTTCTCGATGTGACTTTTTTTTCAAACACGGTATATTTAGAGATATTAATGAATTCACTAACTAAAAATCTTTCCCATGATTTTTCGAAAACATAAGAGCTCACCCAGGCTGTAAGAATCTTTTTTTTATGGCGTTCGGTTATTTTTTCAGGCCATTTGGCACCGAACAGACCGGAATATCTAAGTAAATATCTAGCTGCATATATTTCATAATCTTGCATATATTTAATGTGAAATGCCAAACTATGTATTAAAGGATCCGGATGTCCAAAATAGTGCTCAGTTTCCCGGTATATTTTTCTAAGCATCCGATTAATGCCTTCCAAAGATGAAGCGGCAGGCGGCATATAGAGTGATTCTTCACGGTCGGTGCTTCGGGCTACGCGACGGGCATGGTTTTTTCCTGTTATTGGGACACTGCGTGGATAATCATAAACGGCCTGTCCCGGCAAAAAGGTCTCCCCGGCGCTCTTAACGGACGACGCGTGGTCAGCGGGCGGCAAGAACCCATCTTTTGCCGACACCGGATTGAAGTTTGGGACCGCAGCATTTTGCGTGATAAGATGATCGGAAAAAAAAGTTATCGGTGCACAGGCTGAGGCGAGCAATAGGCGTGTAGCGTAATTTTTATAAGTAGATTTTCCACTTGTCACGCGCAATTGTGATTCTCTATTTCCCTGCATCCTTACGCATTTTAAGGTACGGAATAAATGCTTGGCCTCATGATATTCCTGCAGGGTAGTTGAATTGCTTATTAGATCCTTTTCAATCATATTATCTATAATACGCATGTATTGGCCCTTTAGAAAAGAATGTAGAGTAAATCTACTTTTTTTAAGTCTAGCGAGCCAGAGATATTGTTAATGGAGTTTAAATAACAGAAGTAAAAAGTCTTCTTTTCTGTTTTAGGCGGCTTTTGTGTGCATTCAGTATGTTTTTAATGTGTTTAAGGTAAATATTACTAATCCGTTTAATACCAAATTAATATCGTTCTGATAAGTCCATAAATGACGCATTAAGCAATTGATGAGGAATAAAAAACGCTGCGAAAAAAAATCTATAGGCGGGATAGCCAGCAGAACCTAATGATTGGCATACAGCCGACAAAAAACGTGATAACAGGTAGGTACGTTCAGGCTTCGGTGAAGCCCCTTCGGCGGCGTCGGAGACTGTGAACTCAATGGACGTTTTTTAACTCCCGTCTTGCTGGAGGCAACAGGGATTTTTTCTCAGCCAATACGTTCTGATTGATTATATGCGGCAATATATTTTTATGAAATCCCATTCAGCTAACGCTTTCTTATAGCAGACCGGTTAAAATTCTATCTTGGGCGGGTCACTTGCAGCAGGCGGGAAAGATAATGGATTATGAATTTTTGCGCGATATCACCGGGCAGGTAAAAGTCACCTTTTCCATGGGACACGAGGCCATCGGCCATTGGCTCAATGAGGAGGTCAAAGGCGATTTCGCACTGCTTGACGAGGTAGAGGCACAGATACGCCAACTCGCCGGCACCGAACGCAGCTGGCAATGCGAGGGCCATGAATATACCCTGTGGACCGATGGCGAAGAAGTGATGATACGCGCCAATGAACTCACCTTCGTCAATGAAGAGTTGGAAGAGGGCATGAACTACTACGATGAAGAGAGCCTGTCTTTATGCGGATCAGACGATTTTTTGCAGGTGTTAAGCCAGTATCGCGATTTCTACCGCCAGGCATAAGCCCGCAGTCTTGCTACGTCCGGTTAAGGCGACAACGTTAACGAACGTTGGCTACCCTCCTACCCTCCACCCTCTATCAGGATTCCGGTAAATTCCGGCCATAATAAATTTCCCGCATCTCTTTATATAACAACCGGGTGATGGTTTTACGCTCATCAGGGCTGAGATCGGCCGGCGTGGCGTTAAACAGATAATGCTTCAAGTCGAAGTCCTTAAGCATCATCTTGGTATGAAACATATTCTCCTGGTAGATATTCACGTCCATCATGTGATAGAGCGCTTTCATATCCTCGGACAGGAAGTTCTGGATGGAGCTTATCTCATGGTCGATATAATGTTTGATGCCATACACGTCGCGGGTAAAACCCCGCACACGGTAATCGATGGTGACGATATCCGATTCCAGTTTATGTATCAGATAATTCAGCGCCTTCAGCGGCGAAATCACGCCGCAGGTGGAGACCTCGATATCGGCGCGGAAGGTGCATAAACCGCCTTCCGGGTGGCTTTCCGGATAGGTATGGACGCAGATATGGCTTTTATCGAGATGCGCCACTACAGATTGGGACAGCGGACCGGGCTGCTCGGACTGGTCGATGCTCAGCGGATCCACCGGCTCTTCACTGACCAGAATCGTCACGCTTGCGCCCTGCGGCTCGTAGTCCTGGCGCGCCACGTTGAGAATATTGGCACCGATCATGGCGCAGGTTTCGCTCAGAATTTCCGTTAAACGATTGGCGTTATAACGTTCGTCAATGTAAGCAATATAGCCGTCACGGTCATCGGCGGTCTTGGCATAACAGATATCGTAAATACAAAAACCCAGGCTCTTGGTCAAATTATTAAAGCCGTGCAGTTTTAACTTCTGCAATTGGATTCACCCCCTTGCAAATGCCCTTTCGGACGGGCCTCTGATAACGCGTTCAGTATGTATTGCGGCAGGGCGAAGCTGCCGACGTGAATCGCCGGATTATAATAGCGGCAAACCAACCCCGCCGTTGCCGCCCGCGACCGTAACGTGGCGATATCGCACCGGCGTAGCGCCGGATCCTGACTGGCCCAGGCAAAGGTCATGATGCCGCCGTAATAAGTAGGTATCGCCGCCTGGTAAAAACCCACATCGGCAAAATAGCGGCCGAGCTTGCGATAGCTGTCCACCGCTTCGTCCTGCTGTAAAAAGCAGACGCCGTTTTGCGCGACAAAAATACCGCCGTCGTTAAGGCAGCGGGCACAACCCTGGTAGAACGATGAGGTAAACAGGCTGGAACCCGGACCGATGGGATCGGTGCAGTCGGAGATGATCACATCGAATTTTTCCTGGGCGCGGGTGACGAAGTTTACACCGTCATCAATAACAAGGTGAAAACGTGGATCGTCAAAGGCACCGGCGCTGTGCCGGGGTAGATATTGACGGCAAAACTGCACCACGCCGGCGTCGATTTCCACCATGGTGATATGTTTGACCTGCGAGTGGCGGCACACTTCCCGCAACATGGCGCCGTCGCCGCCGCCGATAATCAGGACCTTTTCGACCTGGCCGTGCGCTATCAAAGGCACATGGGCCATCATTTCGTGGTAGATGAATTCGTCGCGCTCGGTGGTTTGCACCACGCCGTCCAACGCCATTATCCGGCCAAAGGCGGCATTTTCGAAGATAGTCAGCTCCTGGTGACCGGTCTTTTCCCGGTACAGGATTTTCTCTACGTCAAAGCGCTGGCCGAAGCTATCATGCAGCGTCTCGCACCAAATTTCTTTTTGTCGCAAATCGGGCTGTGACATGTCGGGCTGCTCCTCGGCATCATCGCCATGAGAAAACGGCGCAACATCATAACCAACTCCGCCGGGGGATGCACGGAGCAATTTCACACAAAATGCAATTATCGGTTATTTGGCGTAGGCAAGTAAACTGAGCGAATTGGTGGCCAGGGATTCACACTTTTTCGGTGTAGGGACAGCGATGCCGCTGAGATCACGGTAGCTGTCTTCCCCCATGGCGCGCATATCATAGCTGCCGTAGTTGCTCAGATCCCAGCGATTCTGCTGGGCGAAGATCAAAATGGCCCGGCGGATCTGTTCATTGGGCATATCGGTATAACCGCAGTTGTTTTTCAAATAAACAAACACGGCGGTCAAATCGGCCATGTCCTCGGCTTCGGCTTCGGATAGGGCCTGCGACGCTGAAGAAAAGCCCAGTAACCCCAACAACAGCATCGTCAATACGGTGTGTTTCATGTTAAAACCTGAATCAGTCATTATGCGATGACGTTATCATATTTAATGATTTGCGCCCTATGTTTTTTGCCCCTCGCCTCACTCGTTGACGCGGACCTGTTTAAAGTATGGGCCAGCATGGACAAGCTGTCCCTCGCCGCGGATAAAAAAGCTTGCCTGGGAATCTGCCCGGCATCGCCACGGACATATCGCCCCGTTCGGCGGGTTGTGATAAAATCCGCTTCCTTTCCCGATTCTTTTTCTGGCTTCGTTATGAAACACACCGTGGACGTCATGATTTCCCAACAGGAGATCGCTACCCGTATTGCCGAATTGGGGCGCGAGATCAGCGCGCATTATCAGGCGAGCGGCAGCGAAATGGTTTTGGTCGGCCTATTGCGCGGCTCTTTTATGTTTATGGCCGATTTATGCCGCGTCGTGACCGTACCTCATGAAGTGGATTTCATGACCGCCTCCAGCTATGGCAACGGCATGAGCAGCACCCGCGATGTCAAGATCCTCAAGGATCTGGATGAAGATATTCGCGGCAAAGACGTACTGATCGTTGAGGATATCATCGATTCCGGCAACACCCTGAGCAAAGTCCGCGAGATATTGCAACTGCGCCAGCCCAAGTCGTTGGCCATTTGCACCCTGCTGGATAAACCGGAGCGGCGCGAAGTGCCGGTGACGGTGGAGTGGGTGGGTTTTGCCATCCCGGATGAATTTGTCGTCGGATACGGCATCGATTACGCTCAGCGCTACCGCCACCTCCCCTATGTCGGCAAAGTGGTAAAGCTGGCGGAGTAATCGCTGCCGCACACCCCAGATGCCGCGGTAGGCCCGATGACACCGCACGTGCAACAATCCTGTTAAAGGGAGAGCGTCCTATGGTGCAATAGGCCCGCTTACACTGAACGTGCAACGAGCCTGTTGAAGGAAGACCTCGTTTGCCGAGGCGGGGCGAACCGGCGAATGCCGGAGGAGCTTACTTGCCGTGTTGCTGCAGTAGCGTAGCGATACCCTGCCGGTAACGCTGTTCCAACGTTTCCCGACTGGTGGCGGAAACGTCCAGATTACGCAACAATCCATCATGTATACTGTAAACCCAGCCGTGCAGCTGGACCTTCTGCCCACGCTTCCAGGCTGAACGCATAATAGTGGAGTGGCCAAGGTTGTACACCTGTTCTATCACGTTGATTTCACATAACGTATTGATACGCTCATCCGGGTGGAGCTCCCCCAGCAATGAGCTATGCTTGTACCACAAATCACGGATATGCAGCAGCCAGTTATCTATCAGGCCCAGCTCCGGATTATCGATAGCGGCCTGAACGCCGCCGCAGCCATAGTGGCCGCATATGATAATATGCTCGACCTCCAGCACATCCACGGCATATTGCACCACCGACAAACAGTTCAGGTCGGTATGAATGACCAGGTTGGCGACATTGCGATGAACAAACAGCTCGCCGGGCTCCAGTCCGGTCAGACGCTCCGCCGGGACACGGCTGTCTGAACAGCCGATCCATAAAAAACGCGGCCGCTGGGCCAACGATAATTGCTCGAAAAACCCCGGGTCTTCCTCTTTAAGATGTTTGGACCAAGCCTGGTTATTGGAAATGAGGTCAGTGATGTCTTTCATTGTGGTTTTTAGCCCGTAGCGTCGTATTGCGATGGGTTAATATAGGCTAAGCCTATTTTTTTTAAAATAAGTTCGTCACTTCCATTGAGAATAAGGTAATTCGCGACATATGACATATGCACTGGAATTGGAAAAGTTGGCCAAGACCTACGCGGGAGGCGTACAGGCGCTAAAGGGAATTGATTTGAATGTGGAAGCCGGGGATTTTTATGCGCTGCTGGGGCCGAATGGGGCAGGGAAATCCACCACCATCGGCATTATCAGCGCATTGGTAAACAAATCCTCCGGCAAGGTCAGGGTGTTCGGCTACGATATCGATAAGGACATCGTTAACGCCAAACGCCAACTTGGCCTGGTGCCGCAGGAATTCAATTTTAACCCCTTTGAAACCGTTTCGCAGATCGTGGTGCATCAGGCCGGCTATTACGGTGTCGAGCATAAGCTGGCGGAGCAGCGCGCCGAAAAATACCTTAAGCAGCTGGATCTCTGGACCAAACGCGATGAGCGGGCCCGTATGCTCTCCGGCGGCATGAAGCGCCGCCTGATGATAGCCCGCGCCCTGATGCACGAGCCCAAGCTTTTGATTCTCGACGAGCCCACCGCCGGCGTGGATATCGAGCTGCGCCGCTCGATGTGGGGCTTTCTGCGCGACCTGAACAGCAGCGGCACCACCATCATCCTGACCACCCACTATCTGGAAGAAGCGGAAATGCTGTGCCGCAATATCGGCATAATCCAAAACGGCGAGCTGGTGGAAAATACCTCTATGCGCCAGCTGCTGTCCAAGCTGAAATCAGAGACATTTATCCTCGATCTGGCGGCCAAAAGCGCGTTGCCCAAATTACAGGGCTATCGCAACCAACTGCTGGATACCAGTACCCTGGAGGTGGAAGTGATGCGCGAGCAGGGTTTGAACAGCCTGTTCAGCCAGCTCAGCGCTCAAGGGGTACAGGTATTAAGTATGCGCAACAAGGCCAACCGGCTGGAGGAACTGTTTGTGACGCTGGTAACGGACGATAGGGATAGCAGGAGAGCCAAAGCATGATGCGGCTTTATTGGATAGCGTTACAAAGTATTTGGCGCAAAGAGATTAACCGTTTCGGCCGTATCTGGATTCAGACCCTGGTGCCGCCGGTGATTACCATGACGCTCTATTTTATCATTTTCGGTAATCTTATCGGTTCGCGTATCGGCGATATGCACGGCTTCTCCTATATGCAATTTATCGTGCCGGGGCTGATTATGATGGCGGTGATCACCAATGCCTACACTAACGTGGCCTCGTCCTTTTTCAGCGCCAAATTCCAGCGCAATATCGAAGAGCTGCTGGTGGCGCCGGTGCCTACCCATGTGATTATTGCCGGCTACGTGGGGGGCGGGGTGGCTCGCGGGATTTGCGTCGGGATCCTGGTGACTGCGGTGTCGCTGTTTTTTGTGCCTTTCCATGTCCACTCCTGGTGGGTGGTGACCATTACCTTGGTGCTCACCGCGGTACTGTTCTCCCTGGCGGGCTTGCTAAACGCGGTCTTCGCCAAAAGTTTTGACGATATCAGCCTGATTCCCACTTTCGTCCTGACGCCGCTAACCTACCTGGGGGGGGTATTCTATTCCTTGACCCTGCTGCCGCCGTTCTGGCAGGCGGTGTCAAAATTGAATCCCATCGTATATATGATAAGCGGTTTCCGGTTCGGCTTTCTCGGCATCAGCGATGTTCCGCTGGCGCTGACCCTGTCGGTGCTGATTATTTTTATCCTGGGGTTCTATTGGCTGTGCTGGTTTCTGATTCAGCGGGGAAGCGGGTTGCGTACCTGACGGGAGAGGGTTTTACCGGCGTCCCTTATTCCGAAGAGAGGGGACGCCGCGGCGGCATAACGTGAAAAGTCAGGCCACCTGAACCGGTACCGCCTTGGCGGTCCGTTTCAATTGGTTTTCGTCGTCGAAGTAGGCGACTTTCGGCTGATGTTGCCGGGCTTCTTCATCGGGTAATTGCACGTAGGCGCAGATAATCAGCAGATCGCCGACGCAGGCGCAACGCGCGGCGGCACCGTTGACCGAGATAATGCGCGACCCGCGTTCGGCGGCAATGGCATAGGTGGAAAAACGCTGGCCGTTATCGACGTTGTAAATATCGATAGCTTCGTATTCCAGAATACCCGCCGCCTCAAGAAAATCCTGATCGATGGCGCAAGAACCTTCATAGTGTAAATCTGCCTGGGTGACATGAACCCGGTGCAGTTTACCTCGTAGCATGGTGCGTAGCATAACGTTAAGCCTTTGTACTTTCCCCCGAAGGGGAGTTCAAATATAGATTTCGGTCGGTGCAAACAATATATGCCCTAACTCATTCCAAGTATGACGGGTATAGAGTCAAACACCTTTACAGTGTCAGGTCAACTTGCGCATTGTCGATTAACCGCGCCTTGCCCAGCCAGGCGGCCACCAGGATCACCGCCCGGGTGCTTTCGGCGGTCAGCGGCCGCAGGGTGAGCGCATCGCGGATATCCAGGGCGTCCGGAGTCAATCCCGCCAGCTTCAGCTGGTTTGCCGCGTCTTCCAGCAGTTCGCCGGTGTGCCGTTCGCCGCTCTTCAAGCGGGCCACCACCGATTCCAGCACCCGGTGCAGCTCCGGCGCCAGCCGGCGCTCCTCGGCGCTGAGATAGCCGTTGCGCGAGCTTAACGCCAGGCCGTCGTCGGCCCGTACCGTGGGCACGCCGACAATGTCGATATCGTAGCCCATATCCGCCACCATCTGGCGGATCAAAGCCAACTGCTGGTAATCCTTCTGGCCGAAGCAGGCCACGTCCGGCTGCACCAGATTAAACAGCTTGCTGACGATGGTGGCCACGCCGCGGAAGTGGCCCGGACGCAGGGCGCCTTCCAATATGCCGGAAAATCGCGGCACATCCACGTAAGTCTGGCTGTCCAAGCCCCGCGGGTAGATGACCTCCGCCGCCGGGGCGAACACCATGTCCACACCCCGGCGGGTCAGTTTTTCACAGTCTTCCTGCAAGCTGTGCGGATAAGCCGCCAGATCTTCGGCGCGATCGAACTGCATCGGGTTAACAAATATACTGACCACCACAATATCGGCACGGGCCCGGCTCTCGTCCACCAGGGCCATATGGCCGTCGTGGAGATTGCCCATGGTGGGAACCAGCGCAATGCGTTTACCTTCCTGCCGCCACTGTTTGACGGTTTGACGCAATAGCGGCGGAGTCTCGATAATTAGCACGCCATCTCTCCTGTCAATTAGTAAAAACTATGCTCCGGGGCGGGGTAAAGGCCTTGCTCCACTTCTTCGGCATACAAGCGGATGGCTGAACGGATATCTCCCCCCTTGGCAAGGAAATCCTTCGCGAATTTGGGCGTACCCTGCCCGGTAATGCCCAGTGCGTCCTGCATAACCAGAATCTGTCCGTCGGTGACGTTGCCGGCTCCGATGCCGATAACCGGTATGGACAATGCCTCGGTGACCCGCTGCGCCAGCGGGACCGGCACGCATTCCAGCACCAGCAGTTGCGCGCCGGCCCGCTCCAGGGCCAAGGCGTCGTTGTATAGCTGCTCGGCGCTGTCGGCGTCGCGGCCCTGTATTTTATAGCCGCCGAAGATGTTCACCGACTGCGGGGTCAGGCCCAGGTGGCCGCACACCGGCACGGCCCGTTCCGTCAGTCCGCTGACGGTGGGCGCCAGCCAGGCGCCGCCTTCCAGTTTTACCATGTTGGCGCCGGCGCGCATCAGTTCCGCTGCGCTGTCATAGGTTTGCTCCGGAGTGGCGTAACTCATGAACGGCAAATCAGCCAGCAGCAGGCAGGCCGTCGCTCCGCGGCGTACGCAGCGGGTGTGGTAAACGATGTCTTCCACCCGGACCGGCAGGGTTGAGTCATGGCCCTGCATAGTCATGCCGAGGGAGTCCCCCACCAGCATAACCTGGATGCCCACCTGCTCGAATAAACGGGCAAAGCTGGCGTCGTAGGCGGTAATGGAGGCGAATTTGCGCTTTTGCTGTTTCCATGCGCGCAAATGGGAAACGGTGGTCATTTTCATCACAACCTCAGTCTGGCCGGGATAGGCAAAACAATTCGGAATGGCGGATTATTCTAAATGAACCGGCTAACCGGTGATAGCGATCTCTGCATAAAACGTGCGGAAAATTATCCGGCCCGGCCGGCGGATGCGAGCGGCGTAAGTCATCGGTTATGAGGGAAGCATTGTGATAAGGGGGGGCGGCAGTCGGTCAGAAGCGTTGTACGCGGTGCTGGTCATCCCAATAGTCCAGGCCGTTGAGCGGAACACGGTCAAGCAGGGCGGCAAGCCGCTGTCCATCCGGGAAGACCAGTCCGGGCGCCAATTCCGCCAGCGGATAAAGCATGAATTCGCGGTTTTGCATATCGTAGTGAGGTATGGTCAGCCGTTCGGTATGGATTTGCAGGTCGCCGAACAGCATGATATCCAAATCAAGCGTGCGCGGTCCCCAGCGGTTGACCTTGCGTACGCGCCCCTGCTGCCGTTCAATGGTCTGGGTATGTTGCAGCAGCGTCTCGGGGGACAGCCCGGTATCGAATCCTACCACCGCATTGAGATAATCGGGCTGATCCTGCGGTCCCAGCGGCCGGCTGCGGTAATAGGAGGAGCAGGCCGTTAACCGGGTGTCGGGCAGCGCGGCCAAAGCCGCCAGGGCGGCATCAACCTGGCGCAAGGGTTCCGCCAGGTTACTGCCGATAGCCAGCCATACCGGCGTCATCAGGCGGGATCGCGATAGGGGGTACGGCGGCGGGGGCGGCGCGGACGCTGATGGGCGGCGCCGTCCTCGCTCAGGGTGCCCAGCAGGGAGTTCTGGCTGGGCGGCGCTGCAACCTGAAATTCTCCCCACCACTGCGTCAGGCGCTGCAGCTCGGCGCTGTTTTCCACTTCGGCGCGCAGCGCCAGCAGATCGTAGGCCGCGCGGAATTTCGGATGTTCTATCAGCTTGAAGGCGCGTTTACCCTGGCGCCGGGACAGGCGCAGCTGCAATTGCCAGATATCGCGCATCAGCGTCGTTAGGCGCTTGGGGATGGCCAGGGAGCGGCATTGTTCGTCGAGAATATCGTTCAGCGCCAGGGAAAAAGCGTCGAAATACACCAGCCCGCCTTCCTGCGCCAGCTTTTGCGCCTGTTCCAGCAACGGATACCACAGCATGGCGGAAAACAGAAACGCCGGGTTCACCCGTTTGTCGTTCTGTATTCGCTGATCGGTGTTTTTGAGCACCTGGGTAACCATGCGTTCCATATGACTGTCGCCATGCTCGGTGAAGTTGCGGCTGATCAGGGGGAACATCGGCTGGAATAACTGGTATTCGCACAGCAGGCGGTAGGTGGGTTCGCCGTAACCGGCCTGGAGCAGCTTGAGGGATTCCTCAAACAGCCGCGCCGCGGGGATGTCCCGCAGCAGGGAGGCCAGACGCGGGATCGGCTCGGCGGTAACCGCATCCACGGTCATGTTCAGCTTGGCGGCGAAGCGCACCGCCCGCAGCATGCGCACCGGATCTTCCCGGTAGCGCGTTTCAGGGTCGCCAATCAGGCGGATGACGCCCGCCTGCAAATCGCGCATACCGCCGGTATAATCGCGTACGGTGAAATCCGCCACGCTGTAATACAGGCTGTTGATGGTGAAATCGCGGCGCTGGGCATCTTCTTCGATGGAGCCGAAGATGTTATCCCGCAGCAGCATACCGTTATGGGCCTGCAGGGAAGCCACCGGCGCCTGCGAGGCCGCGTCATCGTCATCCGGCTCGTGGGCCGAATGGTGGCCGCGGAAGGTGGCGACTTCGATGATTTCCGGTCCGAACATAACGTGGGCCAGGCGAAAGCGGCGGCCCACCAGGCGGCAATTGCGAAACAGCTTACGCATCTGCTCGGGGGTGGCATTGGTGGTAATGTCGAAATCCTTCGGCTTTCTACCCAGCAGCAGGTCGCGTACACCGCCTCCGACCAGATAGGCCTCATACCCGGCTTTGTTCAAGCGGTAAAGCACCTTCAATGCGTTTTCACTGATCTCTTTGCGGGAGATAGAGTGCTGGTCGCGCGGGATAATCGTCAAAGGGCGTCTATCCTCTGGTGCCGTCTCCGCGCTTTCACGGTTCAACACCTTACGGCAGAAGTTGGCTACACGGGTAAAAATAGTACACCTCAATAGTAACAAATAAACAGTAGCAGCAAATAACAGCGGCTAATCATAGCTCACCCCGCGTTTTTTGAGAACGGGGCAGGGCCTGTAACCGGTTCGATGGCGCAAGACGATAACGGTACGGCCGACAGCGACCAATGTTCTATCGCCAAGTCTAACATACTCTCCAGCGTCAAATCCCGCCACCCTTGCGCTACCGGTTGATTTAAAAAACGTAACGCCGCCAGCAGGGTCGGGCGGGGATCGCCGCCGGGCAGCACAGGGGCGTGGTTTTGTTTGGAAAGCTTCATCCCCGAGGACGTCAGCGCCAGCGGCAAATGAATATACGCCGGTTCTTTATAACCCAATTGCCGGTAGAGCGCCAATTGGCGTACGGTAGGCTCGATCAAATCCGCCCCTCGCACCACTTCGGTAATCCCTTGCGCCGCGTCGTCAACCACCACCGCCAGGTTATAGGCGAACAGCCCGTCGCGGCGGCGGATGATAAAATCCTCCCGTGCCAACGCCGGGTCGGCCCGAATTTCGCCGCGCAGGCCATCGCGAAACGACATGACCGGACGGGTCTGGCGCAAACGGATGGCGGCATGCTCCGCCGGCAAATCGAGCTCGCTGCAATGGCCGTCGTAGCGGCCGCCGAGGGCCTGGATGCGGGCGCGGCTACAATGGCAGTAATAGCTGAGTCCGCGCCGCTTCAACTCCGCCAGCACGTCGAGATAAGCCTCACGGCGTTGCGACTGGTACCACACCTGTCCGTCCCAATGCAGGCCATAATCGGCCAGCTGGCGCAGGATGGTATCGGCGGCGCCGGGAATTTCGCGGGGAGGGTCTATGTCTTCGATACGCACCCGCCACAGTCCGCGGGAGGCACGGGCCTGAAGATAACTGCCGAGGGCGGCCACCAGGGATCCGAAATGGAGCGCGCCGGATGGCGAAGGGGCGAAACGCCCCGTATATAGGCTATGTGTAGACATTCAAGAGGAAAGGCGAACCCGTAGCGTTACCCCGATGCCCGCACTCTGCTCCCTGAGAGGCATCGGTGAACGTGATTGATTCTTAACCTGCCATCTGCTTTTCGCGGATTTCAGCAAGTGTCTTGCAATCAATGCATAAATCGGCTGTCGGACGCGCTTCCAGGCGACGAATGCCGATTTCAACCCCGCAGGATTCGCAGTAGCCGAAATCACTGTCTTCCACCTTTTTCAAGGTCTTTTCGATTTTCTTGATTAACTTTCGTTCCCGATCACGGTTGCGCAGTTCCAGGCTGAACTCCTCTTCCTGCGCCGCCCGGTCGACCGGGTCGGGGAAGTTGGCCGCCTCGTCCTGCATATGTGAAACGGTACGCCCCACCTCATCTCTGAGCTGATTGCGCCACGCATCAAGAATACGCCTGAAATGCAGCAGCTGGGCAGGGTTCATATACTCTTCACCCGGCTTCTGCTGGTATGGTTCCACCCCGGCGATGGCGAGAATGCTCAAGGAGGATGTCTTACGGTCTTGCCCTTCTTGCATGTTGCTTCTCCTTCATAACACGCACTATCGATCCCCAACGTGGGGAAAAAACAGGCCGCTATAAATAACAGATGACGCTAAGGTTGGCAATTATTCCTGACGCCCACTTGACAAGTATGTGAAGAAAGGCGTATTCGGCGACCCGTTAAGCCAAGGAAATACGGGACCTTTTGCTCTTTTCCCGGCTTGGATCGCCATCAAAATTAAAAAACGGTATCGGGGTATGCAACCTGATACCGCCAGGAGATAACTGCGCACCGTAGCAAAGTACTTCTACGCCTCTGCGCTGCGCCTGCAATAACATTTCTGCATAGAGCGGATCAATGTGCCGCGCGGGCGCCATCCTGGTGATCCCGGAATGCAGCACCGCAAAAAACAGCACGGCGCGCTGCCCCGATTCCGCTATAGCTTGTAATTCTCGTAAGTGTTTTTGTCCGCGTAATGTTACGGCATCGGGAAAATATCCCCATTGTTGCTGCAACAATGTTACCGATTTCACCTCAATATAGCAGTTGGGGCGATTTTCTGCTGCTAATAACCAGTCAATACGGCTATTTTCTGCGCCATAAGCCACTTCGGCCCTGAAGCTGTTATAACCGGACAGCTCCGGAATTGCGCCGGCAGCCAATGCCTCGCCCAGTAAATAATTGGCCCGCAGCGTATTTACACCTATCCATTGACCACAAGCGGTTTGGGTTAGTTCCCAACTGTGGGGATATCTGCGCTTGCGATTATCCGAGGTTGAATACCACACCTGATCGCCGGGCGCCCCACAGCCGGTCATGGCGCCGGTATTGGCGCAATGAATCGTCAGCTCCTCGCCGTCGGGGGTGACCACATCCGCCAGAAACCGCTTGTAACGTTGTACCAGGCGGGCGGGTTTTAAAACCGGTGTAAATTCCATAGATTTTCCGTTAAGGAGTTTCCGTTGGCGGATCAGGGGAGTCGCGCCGCGAGCGGCCAGCTTTCCAGCAGCATATATCGGGTACGTCCGTTTTCAAACGCCGAATGATAAAGATTGAAGGCGTTGACCTCCGTTTGCCAGCCCGGCGTGGCGGCGGGCAGGGATACGCCGGTAAACGCCTGGCGCAGCAGCGATATATGCGGATGATAGGGCATAGGGCTTTGATAACAGCCGTTCCGGGCGGCCTGGGCCCGCAGCCATTGCGCCAGTTGCAGCAATCCCCGCGGCGGGCTGCGCAAACCGAGCCATACTACCCCTGGACGCGGCCAATGACCGCAATCATCCAGGGTCAGCGTAAACGGCGATTGTTGCAATCGGGCGGCGGCCGCGCGCAATGCCTGCTCTTTATTGGCGCTGACCTCACCGAGGAACGCCAGAGTGAGATGCAGATTTTCTGCGGCCACCGGTCGCCCGGTCTCGGCCGAAAACTGCGCGGCACGCCATTGGATCACCTCTTGCCGGAGATTTTCAGGCAACGGCAGGGCAAAAAACAGACGTCGGGTGTCGGTCATTAGGCATATACCTCGCGAAATCCTGGACAATAGTATATACCCGTCACCTTTCAAGTTGCAGGCGCGTTGGCTACGTTCATTCACCCGAATCACTTACTGATGTAAGCTCATCGGGTTCTCTCGCTTGCCGCCTGCCTGCAACCCGAAATGTATTGGGTATAATCCCCGCGGTAAATCCGGTGGCGGGGATGTTGCGCGGTTGCCGATTGTTCTGTTCTTTAATCAAGCGATGCTACAATGCCCGACTTTAAATGTTAACCCTTAGTGGAGACGACGTGACGTCATTACCGGTCAGCGCCGTGGTGGATGAACTGCTGGCGGCGTTGCGAGACGCCGGCCAGGTGCTGCTGCATGCCCCCACCGGCGCCGGCAAATCCACCTGGCTGCCGCTGGAATTACTGCGCCGCGGCGGGCTGCCGGGGCGAATAGTAATGCTGGAGCCCCGGCGGCTGGCCACCAAAAATATTGCCCTGCGGCTGGCGTCGCAGCTGGGGGAAAGCGTCGGCGCAACCGTGGGCTACCGTATGCGCGCCGAGAGCCGCATCGGCGGCGGGACCCGGCTGGAGGTGGTGACCGAGGGCATACTGACCCGAATGCTGCAGCAGGACCCCGAGCTGCCCGGCGTGTCGCTGGTGATCCTGGATGAGTTCCATGAGCGCAGCCTGCAGGCGGATTTGGCGCTGGCCCTGCTGCTTGATGTGCAGCAGGGGTTGCGCGGGGATCTGCGTTTGTTGATCATGTCCGCCACCCTTGACGATGAGCGTCTGCTGTCGCTGCTGCCCGGCGCGCCGGTTATCCGCTCCGTCGGGCGCAGTTTCCCGGTGGAGCGCTCGTACCATCCGCTGCCGTCCCAGGGGTGGCCGGAACCGGCCATCGCCGCCGAGGTGAACCGCATGCTGCGGCTCCATTCCGGTTCATTGCTGCTTTTTTTACCCGGCGTCGCCGAGATACGCCGCGTGCGGGATTTGCTGGCGGAGCGGGTGGCGGAGGACGTGGATTTATGTCCGCTGTACGGCGCATTGTCCCTGGACGAGCAGCAGCGGGCCATCCGCCCGGCGGAGGAGGGACGCCGTAAAGTAGTGCTGGCCACCAATATCGCCGAGACCAGCCTGACCATTGAGGGGATCCGGCTGGTGGCGGACAGCGGTCTGGAGCGGGTAGCCGATTTTGATGCCCGCAGCGGCCTGAGCCGGCTGCAGACCCAACGCATCAGCCAGGCTTCCATGGCGCAGCGCGCCGGCCGCGCCGGCCGGCTGGCGCCGGGCATCTGCTGGCATCTGTTCAGTCAGCCGCAGGCCGAGCGGGCGCCGGAATACGGTCAGCCGGAAATCCTGCACAGCGACCTGTGCGGCATGTATCTGGAACTGCTGCTGTGGGGCTGCCGGGACGCGTCGGAACTCCGCTGGCTTGACAGTCCGCCGGAGCCGATGATGGCCGCGGCCCGCGACACCCTGCGGCAATTGGGCGCTATTGATGATGCCGGCCGGCTTACCACCGTCGGGCGCGCTATGGGGCGGCTGGGCTGCGATCCGCGCCTGGCGGCCATGCTGTGCCACGGAGAAGGCCACGACGACGGGCTGGCCACGGCCGCGCTGCTGGCGGCGATTATTGAAGAGCCGCCCCGCAGCGGTTCCCCCGATCTGCGCGATTACCTGGCCCGCCCGCAATCCCACTGGCTGCGGCGCGCCAAACAGTTGGCGGGCCGGCTGTCGCCGCGCTGGGGCACGCCGGACGGCGGGCGGGCGGAAGCGCTGCTGGCATGGGGGTTCCGGGATCGCATTGCCCGGCGCAGGGACCTTTCGGGGCGTTATCTGCTGGCCAACGGGCTTGGGGCCGCGCTGCCGCCCGACGAGGCCCTGTCCGCCGCCGAGTGGCTGATTGCGCCGGGTCTGCTGCAGGTGAGCCGTAATCCCGACGCCACCATTCGGCTGGCGATGCCGCTGGATATTGCTATGCTCATCGCTCGGTTTCCACAGTGGGTAACCGTGGAAACCGCCATGCGCTGGGACCGGGAGAAAGGCAGTTTGCGGGTGGTGCGGCGGGAACAGATCGGCAGCCTGGTATTGCTTGAGCAACCGCAGGCCAGGCCGTCCGCCGAGCTGATGCAGCAGGCGCTGTTGAACTGGGTCGCGGAGCAGGGACTGTCGGTGCTCAATTGGGATGAGCCGGCGCAGCAGCTTCGCCAGCGCCTGCTGTGCGCCCGTGAGTGGCTTCCGGAAACGGACTGGCCGGCGGTGGACGATGCCGCGCTGCTGGCGGAGCTGCCGCGGTGGTTGCAGCCCTCCCTGACCGGCGTGCATGATGTGCGTGCCCTACAGCAGGTAAATCTTGGCGAGGCGCTGATGCGGCTATTGGACTGGCCGCAGCGCCAGCGGCTGGAGAGTGCGTTGCCCAGCCATTACACTGTGCCCACCGGCAGCCGGCTGCCGGTGCGTTATCGCCACGGCGAGCCGCCGGTGCTGGCGGTGCGGATGCAGGAGATTTTCGGAGAACAGAGCACGCCGCTGCTGGCGGAAGGCCGCGTCGGGCTGGTGCTGGAACTGTTGTCGCCGGCGCGGCATCCGTTACAGAAAACCGGCGATCTGGCGGCATTTTGGCGGGGCGCTTACCGCGACGTGCAAAAAGAGATGAAAGGCCGCTATCCCAAACATGCATGGCCGGATGACCCCGGCCGGGCGGCGCCAACCCGGCGCACCAAGAAATATCAGTAATATCGAGTTGAATTTCAGAGGTTTCCTCTATCGCAGATGGCGGCAGTGGAACAGAGTAGGCGGGGATTCCGTCGGTAGTAGGGAGAGTAACAACGATGTCTGGGGATGACCGTGAACCAATCGGACGTCATGGAAGGCCGTCCGATCGCAAAGTGCCGCGCAGGCAACCGGTGCGCAGCCGCCGGGACGACGATGATGAAGACGATCAGGAAGATTATGACGACGAAGAGGAAAAGGTAATGCCGCCGCATAAAGGGAAGTCGCGTCCGCCGCGTAAAAAAAGGCGCCTGCTCGGCTGGATGATCAGGATTTTTATCCTGCTGATCATCTTACTGGTTTGCTATGGATTCTACCTCGACGCCCAGGTACGCAGCCGAATCGACGGCAAGGTCTGGCAATTGCCGGCGGCGGTCTACGGCCGTATGGTTAACCTCGAGCCGGGCATGCCCTATAACAGGAACGAGATGGTCAACTTGCTGGAAGGCATGCAGTATCGCCAGGTAAGTCGTATCACCCGTCCGGGGGAGTTTACCGTGCGGGCCAATAGTATCGAAATGCTACGCCGCCCGTTCGATTTCCCCGACAGCAAAGAGGGACAAATCCACGCCCGCCTGACCTTTGATCGCGATAAGCTGCTGGAAATCCAGAATCAGGATACCCAGCGCAGCTTCGGCTTTTTCCGGCTCGATCCCAAGCTCATCACCATGCTGCAATCCCCCAACGGCGAGCAGCGGCTGTTTGTGCCCCGCGCCGGTTTCCCCGATTTGCTGGTGGACACCCTGATTGCCACCGAGGACCGCCATTTTTATCAGCATGACGGTATCAGCCTCTCTTCCATCGGCCGCGCGCTGCTGGCGAATATCACCGCCGGCCGCGCGGTGCAGGGCGGCAGTACCCTTACCCAGCAACTGGTGAAAAACCTCTTTTTGACCAATGAGCGATCCCTGTGGCGAAAAGCCAATGAAGCCTATATGGCCCTGATCCTCGACTACCGCTACAGCAAGGATCGCATCCTCGAGCTTTATCTTAACGAGGTGTATCTCGGCCAGAGCGGCAGCGAGCAAATCCGCGGATTCCCCTTGGCCAGCCTCTATTATTTCGGCCGGCCGGTGGAGGAACTCAGCCTCGATCAACAGGCGCTGCTGGTGGGCATGGTCAAAGGGGCCTCCCTGTATAATCCCTGGCGTAATCCGCAGCTGGCGCTGGAACGGCGTAACCTGGTGTTGAGACTGCTGCAGGAACAGCAGGTGATTGACGGAGATTTGTATAACATGCTCAGCGCACGTCCGCTGGGGGTACAGCCGCGCGGCGGGGTGATTACGCCTCAGCCGGCGTTTATGCAGATGGTACGCCAGGAACTGCAGCAGAAGCTGGGTGACAAGTATAACGATTTGTCCGGCGTGAAAATCTTTACCACCCTGGACCCCATTTCCCAGGATGCGGCGGAAAAAGCGGTGGAAGACGGCGTTCCGGCGCTGCGTGCCGCCAGGGGCGTCAATGACCTGGAGAGCGCCATGGTGGTGGTGGACCGCTTCAGCGGCGAGGTTCGGGCCATGGTGGGGGGATCGCAGCCCCAGTTCGCCGGTTTCAACCGCGCCATGGACGCTCGCCGTCCGGTGGGGTCGCTGGCAAAACCCGCTACCTACCTTACCGCCCTGAGCCAGCCTGATAAATACCGACTTAATACCTGGCTGGCGGACGAGCCGATTTCTCTCCGGCAGCCCAACGGCACCCTATGGGCGCCGAAAAACTACGATCGTGAATTCCGCGGCAAGGTGATGCTGGTGGATGCCCTGGCCAATTCGCTGAATGTGCCGACGGTGAACCTGGGCCTGTCGGTGGGACTGACGGATATCAGCGGCACCTTGCAAAAACTGGGCATTCCGAAAGAGGTTATCAACCCGGTGCCGTCGATGTTGCTGGGGGCTATCAGCCTGACGCCGATGGAAGTGGCGCAAGAGTACCAGGCCATCGCCAGCGGCGGCAACAAAGCGCCGCTTTCGGCGGTGCGTTCGGTGATAAGCGAAGACGGACGGGTGTTGTACCAGAGCTTCCCCCAGGCGGAACGCGTGGTGCCGGCCCAGGCGGCGTACCTGACCCTATACGGTATGCAGCAGGTAGTGGCGCGCGGCACTTCGCGCTCGCTGTCGGTGAAATTCCCCAACTTCCATCTGGCGGGCAAGACAGGTACCACCAATGATCTGCGGGATAGCTGGTTTGCCGGGGTGGACGGCAAGGAAGTGTCCATCGCCTGGGTCGGCCGCGACAATAACGGTCCGGCCAAGATAACCGGCGCCAACGGCGCGCTGACCATCTATCGGCGTTATCTGGAAAACCAGCCTCCGCTGGCGCTGAATCTGATTCCGCCCGAGGGTATCAATCAGATTTCCATCGATTATGCCGGCAACTTTGTCTGCGGCGGCGACAGCAATATGCGGGTAATCCCGGTATGGACCGATAATCCGCAGTCGTTATGCCAGGCCAGCCAGCCCATCGCCCAGCAGCCGAATGTACCGGCGCAGCCCGGCGACGGACAGCCGGCCCAACAGCCTTCCCAGCAGCAACCGGCCCAGGACTCGGAAAAGAGCGATGGGGTCGCCGGCTGGATAAAGGACATGTTTGGGAAATAACAACCGCCGATCGTGCAACGACCGTGTTAAAGGGAGAGCGCGCCAATGGGGTCGAAGCCGCCGTCTGGCGGCGGCCGGAGCGCCCCATGGCACGCTAGATACCGTTCGGTCTTTATGGCGGAGGGAAGATAAGTCATGGGGGATGAGTCTAGCTACAGGCTTCAATGCCCAAGGCCCGCCACCATCTCACCCATGACTTCCCGATGATCAATCGGGGATTGTTACCCGAACAGGGTAGGCAATCAAGATATAAGGCCCGCCATCACCCAGACCTCAATCGGGGCGGGCCATGCAACTCAACGGGAGATTCTCCTTGCAGTCCCCGATCCGTTATGTCTATGATTGCGTCTTTGAATAATTCTCATTAACTTTATCAGCCGCGCAAACAAGATTGGGCTTATGCAAGATTCTCTCATATCACAGCACGCAGATTTCGTCTTAGACCAGGTCAGCTTTTCGGTTCCCGGCCGGGTACTGCTTCAACCCCTCTCATTTTCTTTCCCCCACGGCAAGGTTTGCGGCCTTATCGGCCACAACGGCTCGGGGAAATCCACCCTGCTGAAAATCCTCGGCCGCCACCAGGACGCCACCGGCGGCGTGGCCCGGCTTAATGACAAACCGCTGTCGGCCTGGGAAAGCAAAGCGTTTGCCCGGCAGGTGGCGTATTTGCCACAGCAGTTGCCGCCGGCGGAAGGCATGACGGTGCGTGAGCTGGTGGCATTGGGCCGTTATCCCTGGCACGGTGCACTGGGACGTTTCGGCACCGCCGACCGGGAACATGTGGACGACGCCATCAAGCTGGTGGGCCTGCAATCCTTCGCGCAGCGGCTGGTGGACAGCCTGTCCGGCGGGGAACGACAACGCGCCTGGCTGGCCATGACCGTGGCGCAGGACAGCCGGTGCCTGTTATTGGACGAACCCACCTCGGCGCTGGATATCGCCCACCAGGTGGATGTCCTGGCGCTGATCAAACGCATGAGCCGCGAGCGCGGCCTGACGGTTATCGTCGTACTGCATGATATCAACATGGCGGCCCGTTATTGCGACCATATTGCGGCGTTGCGCGGCGGCGAAATCATTGCCCAGGGATCGCCGGAAGAGTTAATGCAAGGGGACGTGCTGGAGCAAATCTACGGCATTCCCATGGGCATTTTGCCGCATCCCGGCGGCGGCGCGCCGGTCAGCTTCGTCTATTGATTACCAGGTTCGGGCTACACCGTCCTGGCCCGGTCCCGCAGCCTTTTAGCGGTAAAATTCACCGCCGTGTGTGTCTAAACGCAGGTTATAATCTGGCGAAACTGCGGCGGGCGGCATCCACCGTGCGGTCAATATCCTCGTGGCTGTGGGCCAGCGACATAAAACCCGCCTCATAAGCCGACGGCGCCAGGTAAATCCCTTCATCAAGCATCATATGGAAAAAGCGCTTAAAGCGTTCGGTATCGCAGGACATGACGTCCTTATAGCAGGTCACGGCAGGGGCGTCGGTAAAGAAAAGTCCGAACATGCCGCCCACATGGTTGACCGCCAGGGAGACGCCTTCGGCCCGCGCCGCGTTCAGCAACCCCTGCGCCAGCCGATCGGTAAGACCGGCCAAGGTCTGGTAGATACCGGGCTTGGTGAGTTCATTCAAACAGGCGTAACCGGCGGCCATGGCGATAGGATTGCCTGACAGGGTACCGGCCTGATAGACCGGGCCGGTGGGCGCCAGCGCCTGCATCACTTCACGGCGGCCGCCGAAGGCCCCCACCGGCATGCCGCCGCCGATGATCTTCCCCAGGCAGGTCAGGTCCGGCGTTACGCCGTAATACGCCTGCGCCCCCGCCAGCGCCACCCTGAAACCGGTCATCACCTCGTCGATAATCAGCAGCGCGCCGAACTCATCGCACAGTGCCCGCAGCCCCGGCAGGAAATCCGGCAGCGGCGGCACGCAGTTCATATTACCGGCCACCGGCTCGACGATAATACAGGCGATTTCCCGCGGATACAGCTCGAACACCTGGCGCACCGAATCCGTATCGTTAAAGGTACAGGTCAGGGTATGCTTGGCGAAATCCGCCGGCACGCCTGGAGAACTGGGCTGGCCCAGGGTGAGCGCGCCGGAGCCGGCTTTCACCAGCAGGCCGTCGGCATGGCCGTGGTAGCAGCCCTCGAATTTGATGATTTTATCCCGGCCGGTATAGCCTCTCGCCAGGCGGATGGCGCTCATGGTGGCTTCTGTGCCGGAGTTGACCATGCGTACCATATCCATTGACGGCACGAGCTCGGTCACCAGGGCGGCCATTTTCACTTCCATTTCCGTCGGCGCGCCAAAGCTCAGGCCATGGCCGGCCGCTTCGATGACCGCGTCGCG
The DNA here is from genome assembly GCF_047324255.1 of Sodalis sp. RH15. Classification (NCBI taxonomy): domain Bacteria; kingdom Pseudomonadati; phylum Pseudomonadota; class Gammaproteobacteria; order Enterobacterales; family Bruguierivoracaceae; genus Sodalis; species Sodalis sp. RH15. The sequence goes on along the minus strand of NZ_CP178738.1, from coordinate 4,851,348 downwards.
TATCGCCGTATGATTATGGCCGAGCACCATCGGTCCCCAGGAGCCGACATAATCGATATAGGCCTTCCCGTCCACATCATACAGCCAGGCGCCGTCCGCCCGCTCGATAAACGGCGGCGTTCCTCCCACGCCGTTGAAGGCGCGCACCGGAGAATTCACTCCGCCGGGGATCAACTGTTGTGCCTGCGCGTACAGTGTTTCGGAATGGCTCATTACTCGGTTCCTCGTTGGAAAAAAACATCGGCCCGGTAAGTGTAATAAACTGGCCCGCAATAAGACATCTTTGTGAGCCTCCGCAGGCCAAAACTTTTCTTTAAAACGCAGGGACATCCCCGCCGGTGACGCAGTTTTCAGGCGGGAAACCGCTTTATTCGTCGATCTTGGTCCTTATGGCCGGAACGCCAGGCGCTAACCCCAGCATCGGAAAAGAGGTAGCACTCAGCGGTAAACAAAATATCCTCAATGGACAATACTTGAACGTTAAAGACAGGTAGCGGATAATGATTTTACTAATCAGGTTGTTTTGCCTTCAGCCTGACGGCCATGTTTGGGAGTGAGAGTCAATGAGTGAAACTGCGGTATTGCCATTACAATTTACCGATTCGGCGGCAAAAAAAGTCAAGAATCTGATCGCGGATGAAGAAAACCCGAATCTTAAACTGCGGGTTTACATTACCGGCGGCGGTTGCAGCGGCTTCCAGTATGGATTTACTTTTGACGACAAGATTAACGAAGACGACATGACCATTGAAAAACAGGGCGTGGCGCTGGTGGTGGATCCCATGAGCCTGCAATATCTGGTAGGCGGATCGGTGGACTACACCGAAGGACTGGAGGGATCGCGTTTTGTGGTCAACAACCCGAACGCCAAAACCACCTGCGGCTGCGGCTCGTCCTTCAGCATTTAATCGTCAGGGGCCCTCGCGGCCCCCATTCCTGATTATCATCCTGCGGGCCGGCGCATTCACTGCGCATCGGCTCCGTTAATGCCGCCTGTTCATTCAATCCTATCGACCCTTGCCCCGGACGCATCATCTTGCAAACGCGTTGAGTCGTCCGCGGTTATTTCTCCAGTTCAAAGGTCGGCAACTTGAGATGCCAGCGGATGGCCGCCAGCCGGATAATCAGGGTGACGGCCATGCCCATTATCGACGCATGCTGCGCTCCCACCTGGAAAGTATGAAAAGCGGTGGTATGGACGATGCCGCCGGCAATACAGGCGGTAGCGTAAATTTCCGTACGCAGGATCATGGGGATTTCCCGCGCCAGCACGTCCCGCAGTATGCCGCCGCCAACGCCGGTGATAACCCCCATGCACACCGCCACCAGCGGACCGGTGCCGCCGGCGAAGGCTTTATTCACGCCGATGCCGACAAAGACCGCCAGCCCGATGGCATCGAGCACCGGCAGGATCCAGGCCGGTAAATGGCGGGGTTGCCTTACCACCATGATGGTGACGAAACAGGTCACCATCGCCACCACCAGATCGGTGGGATCCCTCACCCAGAATACCGGACCGTTGTTAAGGGCCATATCCCTGATGGTGCCGCCGCCGATGGCCGTCACCACTCCCAGCACCAGCACGCCGAAAGGGTCCATGCGCAGCTTTCCCGCCAGCAGGACGCCGGAAATGGCAAAAACCGCCGTGCCCAGAATATCCAAAATAGCCAACATCAATGCACACCTGAAATTTTCACGGCCGCGGTATTATCCCCGCCCGGCCGATCGCGAGCCGCCAGCGTTCGGCATAGCTGCTCCGCCGCCAGCATGATGCGCGGACCGCTGCGGTTGAACCAATCCTCGTTGAGGGCGATAACCGGCACCGTCAGCTGCGGCTGCCAGAAGGCTTTAACCAGGGGAATGCGACCATCGTCGCCGGCGGTCACGATGGCCTGCGGTTTGCGGATCAGCACCTGTTCGCGGCTGACCTGCGGCCAGGGCACCGGGCTGTCGTCGAAAATATTCCGCGCGTTGCACAAGTTCAGGATCTGGCTTTGCAGCGTCCGCTTGCCGGCGGTGAACAAGGGTTGATTGCCGAACTGCATAAACACCCGTATCGGCGGATTGGCGGCATAGCGTTTTTTCAGATCCGCCGCCCGCTGGCGAATCTCCCGCGCCGCCTGATGAGCCTGCTCAGGATGGGGGCTATAGGCGGCCAGGCTGTCCAGGCTTTTGGCGATATCCTCCACCGTAAGCGGATCGATATAGAGTATCGGGATGCCGAACGCCGCGAGCTGATCCAGCTGCCGCTGCGGATTCCCCCCGCGCCAGGCCAGGATCAGGTCCGGTTTCAACGCCAGAATCCGCTCAAGATTGATGCCTTGCCAGGAGGCCACCTGTTCCAGCTTTTTTGCCTGAGGCGGGTAATCCGACCAGGCGCTGGCCGCCACCAGCACCGTGCCCATACCCGCCGCGTAGGCCAGTTCGGTGGTATGGGGAGCCAGGCTTATCACCCGGTGCGCCGACCAGGCCGAGGGCGCAAGGAGTATCAGCAGCAGCAATAGTCCGGCGCGCCGGGACGTCGATAATATCATTGGTGCCCGGCCAGGGCGCCTATCATGGTGTCAACCAGACGGCTGGACTGTTTGGCCGCCACCGCCAAAAACTCATCAAAGCTGAGGTGGGAAGCCCGGTCCGCCACGTCGGAAATGGCCCGCACCACGACAAAGGGCACCACGAACTGATGGCAGACATGGGCAATGGCCGTGGCTTCCATTTCCACCGCGATAGCCTGCGGGAAGAGGGTGCGGATGCGGCTAAGGGGCTGCGCGCCGTTGATAAACGCATCGCCGCTCACCACCAGGCCGCGCACCGCGCGCATATCCAGCCGGGTGATGCACTTTTCCGCCAGGGCCACCAGCGAGGCGTCGGCGGGAAACGCCGCCGGGCACTGGGCCATCTGTCCCGGCTCGTAGCCGAAGGCGGTGACGTCCACGTCATGGTATCTTACCTCGGTGGACACCACGATATCCCCCACCTCCAGGGACGATGCCAATCCGCCGGCGGAGCCGGTATTGATCACGAAGTCGGGCTGGTAATGATCCAGCAGCAGCGCGGTGCCCAGGGCGGCGGAAACTTTACCGATGCCGGATTTCAGCAGCACGACTTCTATGCCGTGCAACCGGCCGCTGTAGATTTCGCATCCCGCTTTTTGCCAGGTGGTCCGATCCTCGATCAGGTCACGCAGCAAGGCGACTTCCTGTTCCATCGCGCCGATAATGCCTACTCTCATTTCATTGCCCTTACTGTTAATCAATTTTTGATATCCAAGATGGATGTTAATTTACCCTTGGGGTAAGTTCCGGCATTCTATCATGTCCGGAGACGGGAAATAATTGCCGCCGTGGTTGCATTTAACTCCTGCTATGGGTATCACGGTAGTTCAGGAACAGCATTGGGGGAACATGATGTCCGCGATCGACTTTCGCAAGAAACTGAGTTTTCAGCGCCCTTCCGGTCAACCCATCATCGCCGAGGACGAATATGCCGTTATCCGCCAGTTTGAAAGCGATCGCGGACGCATCATCAACTCCGCCGCCATTCGCCGCCTGCAGCAGAAAACCCAGGTCTTTCCCCTTGAACGCAATGCGGCGGTGAGGTCTCGGCTGACCCATTCCCTGGAGGTGCAGCAGGTGGGCCGGCATATCGTTAAGGAGGTCTTCCATCAGCTCAAGAGCGAACGGCGTATCGAGGATCTGGGCCTGTCGCAGCTGGAGGCTCCCTGTGAAAGCATCGTCGAAATGGCTTGCCTGATGCACGATATCGGCAACCCTCCGTTCGGCCATTTTGGCGAAGCGGCGATTAACGACTGGTTCGGCCGCCGTCTGGATATCGCCGGTTTAGGCAATGAGGCCCAGGGCAACGATCGCTGCCAGGTGGAAATTTTGCGCCTGCGCGCCGGTGAAAACGACGATAACGAATTGCGTTCCCGCATCCGTCTCGATTTGTGCCATTTCGAAGGCAATGCGCAGGCTATCCGCATGGTGCACAGTCTGCTCAAACTAAACCTGACCTATGCCCAGGTGGGCTGTGTCCTGAAATACACCCGCCCGGCTTACTGGCAGGGCGCGGCGCCGGCGGAATTCAGCTATCTCATGAAAAAACCGGGCTATTATCTGGCGGAAGAAGGGTATATCAAGACATTGCGCGATGAATTAGGGCTAGGGGAGTACCATCGGTTTCCTCTGACCTATATTATGGAAGCCGCTGACGATATTTCTTATTGCATAGCCGACCTGGAAGATGCAGTGGAGAAAAAGATATTTACCGTAGAGCAATTATATAACCACCTTTTGCAGGAATGGGGCGAGGTTACGAAAGGCGATTTATTCCAGCAGGTGATCGGACAGGCTTTTGACAAGATAATGCGCAATCAGGGGTTACGCAGCGGCGATCAGTTTTTCATGTATTTACGGGTTAATACCGTCGCCAGTCTGGTGCCCCATGCGGCACAGCGTTTTCTTGACAATCTGGCGACAATATTTGACGGATCTTTTAATCAGGGATTATTGGAGGACTCAAGCCCGGCTTATCAATTGCTCAAGATATTCAAAGGGGTGGCATTCAAACATGTCTTTAACCATCCGGAGGTTGAGCAGCTTGAACTGCAAGGTTACCGGGTCATCAGCGGGCTGCTGGAAATCTACAGTCCCTTGCTTGAAATGCCGTGGGAGGCGTTCAGCGCACTGGTGGCCCAGGATTATCACCGGGACTATATGATCCCCACCCGGCTGTTTCACAAATTATCCACTAAACATCGCCTGGCATATGGTGAAGCGGTAGCTCAATTAAATCAGTATCCTCAACGACAGCAATCGATGATGGAATTTTATTATCGGGCGCGGTTGGTTCAGGACTATATTAGTGGTATGACCGATCTTTATGCTTGGGACGAATATCGCCGATTAATGGCGGCGGAGTGAGCCGGACGGCATTGCCGAGTTTTGTAAAGCCGGCCAATATTTATTTACCATTGCGGTTTTTAGTCTACTGAACTTCGTGTTATTTCATTACTCTCACATAATGACTACGGCAGTCGATTCGAATCATTATCTGGTACTACTAATACTAATAGTCGAGACAACGTTAAATGAAAAGAATGAATTTGGTCCTAAGTGCAATGGCGTTAAGTTTAGGGCTGGCGCTAAACCCCGTTTCCGCTTTTGCGGCGGAAACCGCCTCGACCAACCAGCAGCTTCCCAGTCTGGCCCCGATGCTGGAACAGGTAATGCCTTCGGTTGTTAGCATTAGCGTGGAAGGCAGCACGGCGGTGAATTCGTCGCGGGTACCGGAGCAGTTCCAGCAGTTTTTCGGCCAGGATTCCCCTTTGTGCCAAGACGGTTCGCCCTTCCAGGGTTCACCTCTATGCCAGGGCAACGGTGGCGGCGACAATAATACCCCTCCCGCCAGAGAGAAATTCATGGCCTTGGGCGCGGGTGTAATCATCAATGCGGAAAAAGGCTATGTGGTCACCAACAACCATGTGGTGAATGACGCCAACAAAATCCAGGTTCAGCTGTATGACGGGCGCAAATTCGACGCCAAGATCATCGGCAAGGATCCCCGTTCAGACCTGGCCCTGGTGCAGCTTATCGATTTCAAAAACCTGACCGCCATTAAAATGGCCGATTCGGATCAGCTGCGGGTAGGGGACTACACCGTCGCCATCGGCAATCCTTACGGCCTGGGGGAAACCGCCACCTCCGGCATTGTTTCGGCCTTGGGACGCAGCGGCCTGAATATCGAGAATTACGAGAATTTCATCCAGACCGATGCGGCTATCAACCGGGGTAACTCCGGCGGCGCGCTGGTCAACCTGAATGGGGAACTGATCGGTATCAATACCGCCATTCTGGCGCCGGACGGCGGCAACATCGGCATCGGTTTCGCCATCCCGAGCAACATGGTGAAAAACCTGACTGCGCAAATGGTTGAATACGGCCAGGTCAGGCGCGGCGAAGTGGGTATCATGGGCACCGAGCTGAATTCCGAACTGGCGAAGGCCATGAAGGTGGATGCCCAGCGCGGCGCCTTTGTCAGCCAGGTCCTGCCGAAATCCGCCGCTGACAAGGCCGGGGTTAAGGCCGGGGATGTGATAGTCACCATGAACGGCAAGGCCATCAGCAGCTTCGCCGCTTTCCGGGCCGATGTGAGCTCAATGCCGGTGGGCACCAAAGTCTCCCTGGGCTTGCTGCGCGACGGCAAACCGGTGACGGTGGTGGTTACCCTCGAACAGAGTACTCAATCGCAGCTGGATTCATCCAATATTTTCACCGGCATTGAAGGCGCGGATCTGAGCAATACCCAAACCGGCAATGTGAAAGGGGTGAAAGTGGATAACGTCAAGCCCGGCAGCACCGCGGCGCGTATCGGCCTGAAAAAGGGCGATATCATCCTGGGCGTTAACCAGCAACCGGTGCAGAATATGGGGGATTTACGCAAGATCCTCGACACCAAGCCCTCGGTGCTGGCCCTGAACGTACAGCGCGGCGACACCACTATCTATCTGCTGGCGCAGTAACATCACAGCGTCTCCAAGCACATTATCTACCTGCTCACGGCGCCTCCGGGCGCTGTTTTTTTTGCCCGGAATGTGATATCTCGCACAATTTACGCGGGTAACCCCGCGCTTTATGCATTTGCACAATGAATGTCGCCATCTCAATGGGTATGCTAGTGCAAAGGGCTTAATGAGGGGCGGGAACAGGATGGCGACATATCATCTCGACGCGAGATTGGCGCAAGAAATCGTGGCAAGGACGATGCAGATCATCGATAGCAATATCAACGTCATGGATGCCCGGGGCCGCATCATCGGCAGCGGCGACGAAGAGCGCGTCGGTGAATTGCACGAAGGCGCGCTGCTGGCCTTGTCCCAGGCAAGGGTGGTGGACATTGACGATGGCGTGGCGCGTCATCTGCACGGTGTCCGCCCAGGGATTAATCTGCCGCTGAAAATCGACGGCAATATCGTGGGCGTTATCGGCCTGACCGGCAATCCCAGCCAGCTGCGCCAGTACGGTGAACTGGTGTGCATGACGGCGGAAATGATGCTGGAGCAGGCCCGGCTGCTGCATATGCTGGCGCAAGACAGCCGGCTGCGTGAAGAGCTGGTGCTGAACCTGATCCGCGCCGAAGAGGTGACGCCGGCGTTAATTGAATGGGCGCAGCGGTTAGGGATCGATATCAACCAGCCGCGGGTGGCGGCGGTGGTGGAAGTGGACAGCGGCCAGTTCGGCGTGGACAGCGCCATGGCGGAGCTGCAACAGCTGCAAACCCTGCTGACCACGCCGGAACGGGATAACCTTATCGCCATCGTCTCCCTTACCGAAATGGTAGTGCTGAAACCGGCCCTGAACGGACATGGGCGCTGGGATGCGGAGGAACACCGCCGCCGGGTCGATACGCTGTTTTCCCGCATGACGGAAAGCAGCCGTCTGCGGGTGCGCATCGCGCTGGGCAACTATTTCCCCGGCGCAGGAGGTATTGCGCGCTCCTGGCGAACCGCGCGCACCACCATGGCGGTGGGCAAACAGCGGCTGCCGGATCAGCGCTGCTATTTTTATCCGGACCTGATGCTGCCGGTACTGCTGGACAGCCTGCGCGGCGGCTGGCAGGCCAGTGAACTGGTGCGCCCGCTGGCCAAACTCAAGGCCATGGACAATAACGGCCTGTTGCGCCGCACCCTGATTGCCTGGTTTCGCCACAATGTACAGCCGACCCCCACCTCGAAGGCGCTGTTCATCCACCGTAATACCCTGGAGTACCGCCTGAACCGCATTTCGGAAATGACCGGCCTGGATCTGGCCAATTTCGACGATCGCCTGCTGCTTTATGTCGCGCTGCAGCTGGATGATGAGGCCTAATCGGCTATAAATACAACTTTCTAAGTGTGATCATAAATTAGTCTGTAGGATAATATTTCCTCTTGAGGAAAGTTTCTCTATGAGCTAATAAACTGAGAAGACCCCCTCGAAACGAAATCGTTTTAGCATTGCAACGGTTGGAGGAACTTACTGATGAGTAAGATAGTCGCTATTAAACACGCCGAGGTCATGAAACGCTTGCTGAATACGCCTGAAGCTGTTGCCGCCTATCAGGAGGCGATGGAAGAAGACGCGTTGCTTGAACAATTAACCGAGTGGCGGGAAAACGCCGGACTGACCAAAGCGGAAGTGGCCAAGCGGATGGGGGTCAACCCGCCGGCGATTAACCGGCTGGAGCGAAATGTTACCAAAGCCTCTTATCACACGTTAAAACGTTATGCTGCGGCATGCGGCATCAATATGACCATTGTTGCAGCCAGTAAATAAATCTTAAACTGTCATCTGCTACCCATAGATCATAGATAGAGGGGACGCCATGCCGTCCCCCCCCACATTATCAACGCACCAGCGCCGGCCTCTTCTTATCGAATGTCCAGCCCGGGATCAGATACTGCATGGCGGCCGCATCATTTCGGGCGCCGGAAGGCATCCGCCTATACAGCTCATGCTGCTTCTCGATAAGTCCCATATCGATCTCGACCCCCAACCCCGGCTTATCGCTCAGCTCCACCTCGCCGTTGACGATTTGCAGCGGATTTTTGGTGAGATGCTGTCCCTCTTGCCAAATCCAGTGGGTATCCAGCGCCGTGGGTTTACCCGGCGCGGCGGCGCCCACATGAATAAACATCGCCAGGGAAATATCAAAATGGTTGTTGGAGTGACAACCCCAGGTCAGCCCCCATTCGTCGCATAACTGCGCAACGCGGATGGCCCCCTGCAATGTCCAGAAGTGCGGGTCGGCCAGGGGAATATCAATGGAATTCAGCTGCACCGCGTGGCTGAGTTCGCGCCAGTTGGTGGCTATCATATTGGTTGCCACCGGCAAGCCCGTGGCGCGCTTGAATTCCGCCATCACTTCCCGGCCGGAAAAACCTTGTTCCGCGCCGCACGGGTCCTCGGCATAGGCCAGAATGCCGCGCATATTTTTGCACAGATGAATGGCTTGTTGCAGTGACCAGGCGCCGTTGGGATCGATGGTAATGCGGGCGTCGGGAAAACGCCTGGCCAATGCGGTGACCGTTTCAATCTCCTGTTCGCCCGCCAGCACGCCGCCTTTTAGCTTGAAATCCTTGAAGCCATAGCGATCCTGCGCGGCTTCAGCCTGGCGCACAATAGCCTCAGCGGTCATGGCCTCTTCCCGGCGCAACCGATACCAGTCATGGGACGCGCGCTGTGGGCCGGCCTCGTAGGGCAGGTCGGTACGATTTCTGTCGCCGACATAAAAGAGATAACCCAGCACCGGCACGCTGTTACGCTGCTTGCCCGGGCCAAGCAGTTCGGCCACCGGTACGCCCAGATGCTGGCCCATTAAATCCAGCAGCGCGGCTTCCAACGCCGCCACGGCGTTAACCCGCAGCTCAAAGGTCCAGGCGCCCTGGGCGAAAGAATCAAAGTCCTGGCCGATATGGCCTTTATGCACGTCATAGACAATCCGGTTCAGCGTGGCGAGCTTCTGTCCTATGACCCGCTGCCTCGCGTCCAGCAGGGTATTCAAGATGACTTCGCCGCCCGGCGCCTCGCCGACGCCGGTATGCCCGGCATTATCGGTCAGTATGACGATATTGCGGGTGAAATAGGCGCCGTGGGCACCGCCGATATTCATCAGCATGCTGTCATGGCCGGCCACGGGTACCACTTTCATATCGGTGACGGTCGGCGCGCCGGAAAAATCACACTTATCCATTACTCATTCCTCGTATTCCTGGCCGCCCGCTTGGCGGCCAAAGCAAAAAACCGTCATGCCGCCAGGGGTTTCAGCACCAGGCGCTGGATTTTCCCGACGATAAACAGATAACTCAAAATCACCACCAGGCCGTTGCCGGCCACATACAGCATCGCACCGTCGAAGGAACCGGTTTTGTTCAAAATATAGCCAATGACGATAGGGGTGGTAATCGCACCGATCTGGGTCACCAGATTCAGCACCCCGCCGCTGAGGCCGACTATTTCCTTCGGCGCGGTATCGGCATTCACCGTCCAGCCCAGCGCACCGATGCCTTTACCAAAAAACGCCAGAGACATTGCCGCCACGACCACCACATCGGATGTCGTGTAATTACAAATCACCATGCTGGTACACATCAGCATACCCACAATGATGGGGGTCTTGCGGGCCACCGACAGCGAATAGCCCTTGTTGAGCAGATAATCGGAAAATACGCCTCCCAGCACGCCGCCGATACAGCCGCATATCGCCGGCAGGGCCGCCACGAAACCCGCCTCCAGGATGGACATTCCCCGGCCTTTCACCAGATAGATGGGAAACCAGGAGAGAAAAAACCAGGTAATGGCATTCACGCAGTAATTGGCAAGATAGATGCCCAGCAGCATCCGGCTCGACAGCAGCTGCTTGACATACCCCATCTGCGGACCGGCGCTTTTCTTTTGCAGCGCCGGGTCGTTATCCATATCCACCAGGCCGCCGCCGGCCCGGATATACTCTACTTCTTCTTTACTGACCCGGGGATGATTCAACGGGCTGTACATGGTTTTGAACCACACCAGGCCAAGCACTGCGCCCACCAGTCCCATCACGATAAAAACGTATTCCCAGCTGACTTCCTGGGTAATCCACCCCAGCAGCGGGTTAAAGATCACCAGCGCCGCGTATTGGGAAATATTGAAAATCGCCGAGGCGGTGCCGCGTTCCCTGACCGGGAACCAGGCCGAAACAATGCGGCTGTTGGCGGGCATCACCGGCGCCTCGGCAAATCCCACCATAAAGCGTAAAATAAACAGCATCAGCGCCGCAGTGGCGAAGAAATGCACAAATCCCTGGGCGAAAGTAAACGCTGACCAGATAATGACAGCGCTACCATAAACGATTTTAGAACCAAAGCGATCCAGAAGCCAGCCGCCCGGCAGCTGCGCCAGGGTATAAGCCCAGCCGAACGCGGAGAAAACATAGCCCATTTGCAGCGGATTCAGCCCGAGATCGCTGGCGACATGCGGGCCGGCAATGGATAGGGTTGAGCGGTCGGCATAATTAACGGTACTGATAATAAATAATATTGCCAGTATCCAAAACCTGGAATGGGTTTTATGGGTGGCAACGGAAATTGAGTTTTCAGCCATGATTCCTCTCCCCTGTGGGGTATAGGGTAATTTTTATCTGTCTGCATCCGGCGATTGTTCGAGCTTAACGTTCGTAGAGTAGGTAAATGGATGCGGCTATCAATAACGGGTCATCAGGGAGTGAGTATAAATTGAGTTACTCCGCCGCACATTGTGCTTTTGACTGAATGAGTGCTGACAAAGGGGGAAGCTTTAAGGCGATAGAACAGCCTCATGTGATCCCAATCACCATGAATAAGCGTTTTGTGATCAGGTTCGCAATGGTGAAAATAGAGTAAATATTCAGCGAAAAAAAGCCGGTAGCGTTTATTCAAGGCAAAAAGCCGCCGGTTTCACTCTGTTGGCTGAAGGGGGGATCCCTTCGTCACAGAGGAACAGAATGTTGGATTTTGACGAGATATACCTTCGTGGCTTAGGCATTTGCATAGTGCCTGGGCCGACAAGTGTCGTTATAGTCGATTCCAACTTGTTATTACTTGCGCCTAAATATCAATATCAGGAGAGGAAGGATTATGACTCCGGCTATTACCACCATGAAAGTCATTCCGGTTGCCGGCCATGACAGTATGTTATTGAATCTGAGCGGGGCCCATGGCCCCTTTTTTACCCGCAATATCGTCATCCTTACCGATAATGCCGGGCATACCGGCGTGGGGGAAATTCCCGGCGGCGAAAAGATACGTCTCACCCTTGAGGAATCCGCCGGCCTGGTGGTGGGCAAGTCCCTGGGGGAATATAAAAACGTCATGCGGGCCGTGCGGTTGCGGTACGCGGATCGCGATATCGCCGGTCGCGGATTACAGACCTTTGATTTGCGTACCACGATCCACGTGGTGACCGGCATCGAAGCGGCGATGCTCGATTTGCTGGGGCAATTTCTCGGCGTGCCGGTGGCGGCGCTGCTGGGGGAGGGGCAGCAGCGGGACGCCGTGGAGATGCTGGGGTATCTGTTTTATATCGGTGACCGCAAGCGGACGGATTTAGCCTATCGCAGCCAGCCGGACGATCCCTGTGGCTGGTATCGCCTGCGTCACGAAACCGCCATGACCCCGGCGGCTATTGTGCGCCTGGCACAAGCCGCCTATGAAAAATATGGTTTCAATGATTTCAAGCTTAAGGGCGGGGTGCTGGCAGGCAGCGAAGAAGCCGAGGCGGTAACCGCCCTGGCGGAACATTTTCCCAAGGCGCGTATAACCCTGGATCCCAATGGCGCCTGGTCGCTGGCGGAAGCGATTACTCTTGGTAAACAGCTGCGCGGCGTGCTGGCCTATGCCGAGGACCCGTGCGGCGCCGAGCAGGGCTTTTCCGGGCGAGAGGTCATGGCGGAGTTCCGTCGCGCCACCGGCTTGCCTACCGCCACCAATATGATTGCCACCGATTGGCGGCAAATGGGCCATACCTTGGCCCTGCAGTCGGTGGATATTCCCCTGGCGGATCCCCATTTCTGGACCATGCAGGGTTCGGTGAGCGTTGCCCAGCTTTGTCACGAATGGGGACTGACCTGGGGTTCGCACTCCAACAACCATTTTGATATTTCCCTGGCGATGTTCACCCATGTCGCCGCCGCCGCGCCGGGTAAAATTACCGCTATCGATACCCATTGGATCTGGCAGGAAGGCGATCAGCGCCTCACCAAAGAGCCGCTGCAAATTATCGGCGGCAAGGTCAAGGTACCGGAAAAACCGGGACTGGGCATTGAGCTGGATATGGCTCGGGTAATGGAAGGCAACGCGCTTTATCAACAACACGGCCTGGGGGCGCGGGACGATGCCGCCGCCATGCAATACCTGATTCCCAACTGGACATTTGATAATAAACGCCCGGCGCTGGTGCGGTAGTCCGGCATTGGCATAAAAACAAAAAGGCCGGGTAATGCCGGCCTCTGTTTAATGGTTTATCAGGTCACCGGCGCTGGGTTGAATACCGACAGGGCGTTATGGATGCCCCATTGATCGGACCAGGTTTTTTTGCGGCCGCTGGCGATGTCCAGAATAAAGTTGAACAGCTGCCAGCCCACGTCTTCGATGGTGGCTTCGCCGGTGGCGATGGTACCGGCGTTGATATCCATCAAATCGTACCAGCGATCCGCCAGGGCATTGCGGGTGGCCATTTTAATTACCGGTATCGCCGCCAGACCGTAAGGGGTGCCGCGGCCGGTGGTGAATACCTGGACGGTAATGCCCGACGCCAGCTGCTGCGTGCCGCAGATAAAATCGCTGGCCGGGGTGGCGGCGAATATCAGCCCGCGTTTGGTGGGGCGCTGGCCGGGGGACAGCACTTCCACAATGGCGCTGGTACCGGATTTGGCGATGGAGCCCAGGGCCTTTTCCACCACGTTTGCCAGTCCGCCTCTTTTGTTGCCTGGGGAGGGGTTGGCGCTGCGGTCGGTTTGGCCGTTGCTCAGATAATTATCGTACCAGGCCATTTCCTCAAGCAGCCGGCGGCCTACATGCTCATCGGCGGCGCGCGGGGTCAGCAGATGGATGGCATCGCGTACCTCAGTGACTTCGGAAAACATCACCGTAGCGCCGCAGCGTACCAGCAGATCCGAGGCGAAACCCACCGCCGGATTGGCGGTAACGCCGGAAAACGCGTCGCTGCCGCCGCACTGCATGCCGATCACGAGATCAGAAGCGGGGCAGGTTTCGCGCTTGCGGGCATTCAGACGTTTCAGATGCTCTTCCGCCACCTGCAAAATATCATCCACCATGGATTTAAAGCCGACGTGCTTTTCATCCTGCAACCGCGTGATACTGACGCCCGCGCTCTCAACCGCGATGGGAATTTCATCCTCGGTGCCGGTCAACAGGCGTTCCGGCTGCAGCTTTTCGCAGCCCAGGCCGACTATCATGATTTCGCCGCCGAAATTGGGATTCAGCGCGATATTGTGAATGGTGCGAATCGGCACTACCGCGGCGGGGGCATTGATGGCCACTCCGCAGCCGTACAAATGGTTCAACCCCACCACGCCGTCCACATTGGGATATTTCGGCAGCAGATCCCGTTCAATAAGCTTGACCACGAACTCCACCACTCCCGCCACACAATGGACGCTGGTGGTAATGCCCAGCAGATTTTTGGTGCCGACGCTGCCGTCCGGGTTGCGATAGCCTTCAAAGGTATACCCTTCCAACGGCGGCAACGGGGCCGGCACTTTGGTGGCCAGGGGCAGTGATTCAAGGGGCGGCGCCTCGGGCAATACCACCAGGGATTCGTCTATCCAACTGCCCTGTTTAATATCCCGTACGGCATAGCCGATGATTTCTCCATATCGAACAATATTACCGCCTTTGGCAATATCATGTAATGCGACTTTATGTCCTTGGGGAATATGCTCGACAAGCTCCAGCCCATCAGGAAATTTAGTACCGGCCGGCAGACCGTTATTGTTCACGATAATAGCAACATTATCGGTATCGTGAACTTTAATATACAATGCGTTGTCGACATTGTGGGTGATAATTGATGACATAAATGTCTCCGTAAATACTACTTGAGGGTCATAACCTCGAAATAGCAGAGCATCAACGCTAACGGTATGGGTGTAACGATAGTATAAGCGCTTTTAGTAGGGTTTTGCATTGTGCAACTGAACTATTTTTAGCGTGTAAATTCGCTAATTATAGTGCTAATGACATACATAAAGTGATGCTGGTCGCTATTCCCCGTGTTAAAAAAAACCTGTCGCCAATAACGTGATACGGCACGGGTTTTGTCATGTTTTTGCCTAAAAAAATTGAGTTTTAACGTTAAATACTTGGGCGGATGCATAATGCCATTTTGTGCTGCTGTTTTTATACTAGCATTGCCTTTGTAATGAAAGGAAAAAGGAATGGATTTGGCGCTGCGGTAAAAGCAGCACAATATAAAATCACTGAGTGAAAAATATCAACTTCATATATAGACGCGTAGCGCAAAAATATTATCACCCTGATTTTTGCATTCTTAAATAGACTCCCTTGATGAGAGCATATTCTATGAGCACTACACCTCTGGCTACCCATAAAACAACATCTCACGTTCGTTACGTTATTTTATTGATCATTTTCCTGGTGACCGCCGTCAACTATGCCGACCGGGCCACCCTGTCCATCGCCGGCACCAGCGTTGCCAAGGATCTCGGGCTTGATCCCGGCCAGATGGGCGAGATATTTTCCGCTTTCGGCTGGGCCTACCTGGTAATGCAAATTCCCGGCGGCTGGCTGCTGGACCGTTTCGGTTCCAAGCGGGTCTACACCTACAGCCTGTTTTTCTGGTCGCTGTTTACGCTGCTGCAGGGATTTGTCGGCTGGTTTCCCCTGGCCTACGGGGCGTTCACGCTGTTTGTGCTGCGCTTTATGCTGGGTTTTGCCGAAGCGCCGTCATTTCCCGCCAATGCCCGCATCGTCGCCGCCTGGTTTCCCACCAAAGAGCGCGGTACCGCCTCGGCCATCTTCAACTCTGCACAGTATTTTTCCCTGGCGATTTTTTCACCGCTACTGGGCTGGTTAACCTATGCCCTGGGCTGGATGCATGTCTTTACCGTCATGGGCGTGATTGGCTTTATCCTCACCATCGCCTGGGTGAAATATCTTCATAATCCCAATAAGCATCCCAGCGTGTCCCGCGCCGAATTGGATTATATGGCGGCCGGCGGCGCGGTGGTTGATATGGATGCCCCCGGTTCTATCAGCCGGGACGGCCCGAAGTGGAATTATATCAAGCAGATGCTCACCGATCGCATGATGCTGGGTGTGTTCTTCGGACAATATTTTATTAATAGCATTACCTGGTTTTTCCTTACCTGGTTCCCGATTTATCTGGTGCAGGATAAGGGTATGTCGATATTGAAGGTCGGCCTGGTGGCCTCCATTCCGGCGTTGTGCGGTTTCGCCGGCGGCGTGCTGGGCGGCGTAGTGTCCGACTACCTGCTCAAGCGGGGATTAAGCCTTACGGCGGCGCGCAAGATCCCCATCGTGGTGGGAATGCTGCTGGCCACCAGCGTCATTTTATGCAATTACACCAACAACAATGTGATTGTGGTGGCGCTGATGGCGCTGGCTTTCTTTGGCAAAGGTTTCGGCGCCCTGGGCTGGCCGGTAATTTCCGACACCGCGCCAAAAGAGATCGTCGGGTTATGCGGCGGCGTATTCAATGTTTTCGGCAATGTTGCCTCCATCGTTACGCCGCTGGTCATCGGTTATATGGTTAAAGAGTTGCATTCATTCAACGCCGCATTGATTTTCGTCGGCTGTTCGGCCCTGGCGGCCATGTTGTGCTACCTGGTGGTGGTCGGCGAGATTAAACGCCTGGTGTTGGTCAAGTCCTGATTCAGGGGGGCCGGTTGACTGCGGCCCGAGCACATTTTGTTTCTTTGCTAAGAGGTAAATTATGAACAATCCACTACTGCCAAACCGTTTTCGTCAGAGCCTGCTGCAGGGGGACACCCTGATTGGCTGTTGGTGCGCGCTGGCGAATCCGATCACGACAGAAGTTCTTGGTCTGGCGGGGTTCGACTGGCTGGTATTGGACGGTGAACATGCGCCCAATGACGTGACGACGTTTATCCCCCAACTGATGGCGCTGAAGGGAAGCCATAGCGCACCGGTCGTCCGCCCCCCCACCAATGAACCGGTGATTATCAAGCGTCTGCTGGATATTGGATTTTACAATTTCCTGATCCCGTTCGTTGAAACCGAAGAACAGGCGGTACGTGCGGTGTCTTCTACCCGTTATCCCCCGGCGGGCATCCGCGGCGTGTCGGTTGCCCATCGCAACAACAATTACGGCACCATACCGGACTATTTCTCCACCATTAACGACAACATCACTGTACTGGTTCAAATCGAAAGCCAGGAAGGCGTTGACAATATCGACGCCATCACCGCGGTTGACGGGGTGGACGGGATTTTTGTCGGTCCGGGGGATTTATCGGCGGCGTTGGGATATCTCGGCCAACCGAATCATCCGGAAGTACAGCGGGTTATCCGCCATATTTTTGACCGGGCCGAAGCCTTGGGTAAACCCAGCGGCATCCTGGCGCCGGCGGAAGCCGATGCCCGACGTTACCTGGAATGGGGCGCGCGATTCGTGGCGGTGGGCAGTGATTTAGGCGTCTTTCGCGGCGGTACGCAGGCGCTGTACGACAAATTTAAAAAATAATTTTCCGCGGCGTGCCGGGCGCGCCCCAACCTTAGTTAATGATTTAAGAGGTTATTTTCATGAAAATCGGATTTATCGGCCTGGGCATTATGGGCAAGCCCATGAGTAAAAATCTGCTGAAAGCAGGCTATGATCTGGTGGTACTGGATCGCAATAAAGAGGCTGTGGCGGAAGTGGTTGCCGCCGGCGCCGGCTCGGCGGACACGCCGAAAGCCATCGCTGAACAAAGCGACGTTATCATCACCATGCTGCCGAACTCCCCCCATGTAAAAGAAGTGGTGCTGGGTGAAAACGGGGTAATTGAAGGATTCAAGGCCGGCGGCGTTGTCATTGATATGAGTTCCATCGCGCCTTTGGCCAGCCGCGAAATTGCCGCGGCCCTGGCGGAAAAAAATATCGCCATGCTGGATGCGCCGGTAAGCGGCGGCGAACCCAAAGCCATTGACGGAACGCTGTCGGTGATGGTGGGCGGCGATGAAGCGGTTTTCAAAAGCTACTATGACGTGATGAAAGCCATGGCGGGCTCGGTGGTCCATACCGGTGATATCGGCGCGGGCAACGTCACCAAGCTGGCGAATCAGGTGATCGTCGCGCTGAATATCGCCGCCATGTCCGAAGCCCTGGTGCTGGCCACCAAAGCCGGCGTGGATCCGGAAAAGGTCTTCCAGGCCATTCGCGGCGGCCTGGCCGGCAGCACGGTGCTGGAAGCCAAGGCGCCGATGGTGCTGAACCGCAATTTCAAACCGGGATTCCGTATCGATTTGCATATCAAGGATCTGGCCAACGCATTGGATACCTCCCACGGCGTGGGCGCGCAATTACCCTTGACCGCAGCGGTAATGGAGATGATGCAGGCGTTGAAGCAGGACGATCTGGGCACGGCGGATCACAGCGCATTGGCTTGTTATTATGAAAAACTGGCCAAGGTTGAAGTTAAACGGCAGTAAGTTGGTCGGGCGCCGAGAGGCGCCCCATCAGGCGGCGAAAAAGTCATTTCGTCGGCCCCAGTTCAACAGGCGCAGGTAGTCTATGAAAATAGTAATCGCACCGGATTCGTATAAAGAGAGCTTGTCCGCGTTGGAAGTCGCGACGCAGATTGAAAAGGGATTTCGCGAAGTGTTTCCCGATGCCCACTACGTCAAATTGCCGGTGGCGGACGGCGGCGAGGGAACCGTGGAAGCGATGGTGGCGGCCACCGGGGGGGAAATTGTCAAGGTGCGGGTCACCGGACCGCTGGGGGAAAAGGTAGACGGCTTTTTCGGCCTGTCCGGTGATAAAAAAAGTGCGTTTATAGAGATGGCTGCCGCCAGCGGACTGGAATTGGTGCGCGCCTGTGATCGTAATCCGCTGTTAACCACCTCGTACGGCACCGGCGAGCTGATCCGTTGCGCTCTGGATCACGGTGTCAAACATTGTATTATCGGTATCGGCGGCAGCGCCACCAATGACGGCGGCGCCGGTATGGTGCAGGCTCTGGGCGGCGGACTGCTGGACGCCGAGGGCAAACAAATCGGCTATGGCGGCGGCGAGCTTGATAAGCTGTCGCGCATCGATATCAGCGCCCTGGATCCTCGTATCCGCGACTGCCGTTTCGAGGTGGCCTGTGATGTCACCAGCCCCCTCACCGGCGACGATGGCGCAACCGCCGTGTTCGGCCCGCAAAAAGGGGCAACGCCGGATATGATAAAGGTGTTGGATGCATCGCTGAAGAACTATGCCAGGATTATTAAACGGGATCTGGATAAAGACGTCGAACATATTCCCGGCGCCGGCGCTGCCGGCGGCATGGGAGCGGGTCTACAAGCATTTTGCGGCGCCGAACTGCGCCAGGGTATTGAAATCGTCACCGAAGCCCTGGGGCTGGATGCGCTGGTGCGGGACGCCACGCTGGTTATCACGGGCGAAGGACGCATTGACAGCCAGACCATACACGGCAAGGTGCCCATCGGCGTGGCGCGGGTGGCGAAGCGTTATAACAAACCGGTAATCGGCATCGCCGGCAGCCTCACCGCCGATGTGGCGGTAGTGCATGAGCACGGCCTGGATGCGGTATTCAGCGTGATTTATCAGATATGCACCCTGGAGGAAGCGCTGGACAACGCGGCGGAAAACGTGCGCATGACCGCCCGCAATATCGCCGCCACCGTTAAACTGGCGATGCTGTTTCCCTGAAATGCCAGGCCCGTCATCATCGTGGTCAAACCAAACGCGTTAAAGGGAAACCGTTCTTATGGGGTCGAATCGGGCATGGTTTTCCTGCCCGACAGAGCGCCCGGCAGCGCGGTAAGCCCGCCAAAACCTTACCTTGAACCATGCCCGGTCGGGACAGGATGCTGGATCGTAAACCCGCCGTGAATCCATCCCTGGAGGCTCGATCCGCGCCGTCCTGGCGCGGACGGTTTACTCTTCCAGCATCCTGCCCCTCCTCGTTGAATTCGAGCGCGTTTTTCGCCGGTTACTCCGCGATAAACGGCTCCGACGCCAGCGTCACGTTCTCGATCTCATCCAGCATCTCCAACCATTCCGGCTCCAGCGCCGCCGCCGGCACCCCACCGCGCAACTGCCGTTCGATACCGGCGCAAAGCTGCTTGAGCCGGGGAACCCCGCTGTAGCTGCAACTGCCGTGCAGTTTATGGATCAACGCACAAATATCCTTATCCTCCCCGCCGTCCACCAGCGCCTCCACCCGCTGCTTCACCTCCGGCAGAAAAGTTACCAGCATAGCCAGCAAATCCTGGGCAAGATCGGTTTTGTTGGCCGCCTGACGCAAGGCCAACTGCCAATCCAGAGTAATATCCTGCTGCCCCCCCGCCTCCGGCACCGCCGGTTGCGTTGATGGCGCACGGGGAGACACCGACGGCTGAACCGACTCCGATGCCTCATGACCAGGCGCCGCGCCGGCCGGGGAGAAAGGCGCCGCCGCAGGGGCGGGGTGCGAAGAATAACGTGCCAGCAGTTGCTGCAGCATGCTCTCATCAATGGGTTTGGCGAGATAATCGTCCATGCCGGCCTCTAGCAGATCCGCCCGCTCATTGCCCAGCGTATGCGCCGTTACCGCAACTACTGGGGTACGTCCGTGCAGCGGCAGCCCCCGCAGCAGTTCAGCCGCCCGCAGGCCGTCTATCTCCGGCATCTGTATATCCATCAGCACAATATCCAGCGGATGCAGTTCGGCATAGGCCAGCGCCTCCCGGGCGCTGCCGCACAACACCGTCCGCTCCACCTGCTCCTCCAGCAACGCGCCGATAAGCTTGAGATTGGCCGGGTTGTCGTCCACCGCCATCACCCGCAGGGAGAGACGGGAAGGGGAAGGCGGTTTTATCCGCGCCGCCGCCGGACGGGATTCTTTCCACAATAACGGCAAAAAGCGATTGGCTGAAACCGGTTTCGCCAGGCAGGCGTAGGCGCCCATGCGCTTAATCTGTTCCGCCTCCACCATGGATTGGCTGGGCAGCGCCAGGATAATGCAGTCCGCCAGGAGCGCGGCCTCCGCCAGTTCACGTTTGATATCAATCAACGGCGTCCGCTGGGCTACCGGTTTGCCGATAAGCAACACATCGTAGTGCCCCGCCGGCAACTGCGCCAGGACCGGGCTGAAACTGATATTCAGCGGAGTGACGCTCAGCATATCCAACGTCGCCTGGGCGGCGGCGGGATTGGCTTCCACATACGCCAGCCGCTTATCCCGCAGATGTTCAAAATCCCCGGAGTGAGGCCGGCCCGGATGCGTGAGCTGCAGGGGAATATGAAACCAGAACGATGAACCGCGGTTGATTTCGCTGTGAAAACCGATGTCGCCGCCCATTTCCTTAATCAGCTTTTGGGTGATGACCAGCCCAAGCCCCGTACCGCCGTGCCGGCGGGTGATGCTGGCGTCCGCCTGGCGAAACGCCTGGAACAGCTGCGACTGCTGCCGCTCTGAGATGCCGATGCCGGTATCGTGTATCTGCACCTCCAGCTCCATTTGCCGGTTATCCGCGCCGTGCTGCTCAATGCGCAGGTCAATATTGCCCCGCTCGGTGAACTTGATGGCGTTGCCCAGCAGATTGGTCACCACCTGTTGCAGGCGCAGCGGGTCGCCGATAACCTGATCCGGCACGTCCCGCTGTACGTTAAGGGTGATTTCCAGCCCTTTTTCATGGGCGGTCTGCGCCAGCAGGACCACGACCTCGTCAAGGGTGGCCCGCAGTGCGAACGGTATGGCTTCCAGGATAAGCTTGCCGGCCTCCAGCTTGGAAAAATCCAGCACATCGTTGATGATACTGAGCAAATTATTGCCCGAACGTTCAATGGTTTGCAGATAATCCCGCTGGGTGGGGGACAAGGGGGTTTTTAGCGTTTGGCGGGTGAAACCTATCACCCCGTTCAGCGGTGTGCGCAGTTCATGGGACATATTGGCCAAAAACTCGGACTTGATGCGCACCGCTTCCTGGGCGCGCTTTTTGGCCAAATCAAGCTCCACGTTCTGAATTTCCATTTGTTCCAGGGTCTCGCGCAGATCCGAGGTGGCCTGATCAATGTTCTGCTGCATCTCTTCATGGTACGCCGCCAGGGACATGGCCATGGAGTTGATGCCGTTTTTCAGCATATCCAGTTCCCCCAGCATATAACCCTCCACCCGGCTATCAAGCTGGCCGCGCCGGATGCGATCGACGGTACTGACCATATTGCGGATCGGGCCGGTAACGTCCCGCATCAGGCGATAGGCGAACAGCATGGCGATACACAGGCAGAGCAGCAGTAGCAGGGTGGAAACGAAGGCTTCTTTGTACTGCTGCAGGCGCACCGAATCCAAATCCAGCTCGATGGCGATGTAGCCCAGGGGCGGCGCCTGTCCGGCGGCTCGATCGGCGCTGTCGGGCAGGTCTTCCCCGGCGAGGATGGGCGCCCGCATCACCAGCACGCCGTCTTGCCTGTTCAGCGTCAGTTCGCCGGGTAAACGGGCTCCCGGCGGCAGCTGTAGCTGACCGAGATTGTGATGATAGTTCGAGCTGGCGAATAACGCATTATCGGCGTCGAAGACGCTGATGGAGCGCACAATATCGGAATGGTGGCGGTGCAGCATGTCAATCAAATGGCGCACGGCATCCCGGTTATGCAAAGCCATGCCGTTGGCGCTGGACGCCGCCAGCGGCTCGATAATGCTCGCCCCGGCTTCCACCAACTGGTTTTGCAGTTCGTTATAGCGGTGCACAACAAAAAAAGCGCTTAGCAGCAGACCTATCAATAATGTCGGCGCCAGGATCAGGATCATCATCCGCGCGCGCAAGCTGTAGTTGGTCATAGCGTTCCAATATGGGAGAATGACGTATCGGCTATCCGGGAAATCCCTTACCAGCAATTATGGCGCAATTCTACTCTGCAAACCGTCGCGTGGCGACACAGCAAACCCTCAGCGTTACCTGTCACGAACTGGACGCCTTCGGCCAGGGCGTGGCGCGCCACGAGGGGAAAACACTCTTTATTCCCGGACTGCTGCCCGGCGAACGGGCCGAGGTGCGCATGACCGAAGACCGGCGCCAGTTTGGCCGGGCGCGGGTGATTCGCCGGGATAATGACAGCGCGGAGCGGGTGGCCCCGCGCTGTCCGCATTTCACCGTCTGCGGCGGCTGCCAGCAGCAACATGCCGCCCAGGCTTTGCAGCAGCGGAGCAAGGCGGCGGCCCTGGAGAATTTACTGGCGCGGGAAACCGGCGCGCCGATCCCGGCGGCGGAAGTATTGGGGGGCGCCCCTTACGGCTACCGGCGCCGCGCCCGCCTGGCGCTGGATTACCGGCAGAAATCCCGCCAACTGGCCATGGGTTATCGCCAGGCAAAATCCAGCGAAGTGGTGGATATCCGGGCTTGCCCTATACTGCAACCCGCACTGGAAGCGTTGCTGGCGCCGCTGAAACGCTGCTTGCAGACGCTGGACGGGGTAAAGCGTTTGGGACATGTGGAACTGGTGCTGGCGGATAACGGGCCGCTGGTGGTGTTGCGGCATCTGGACGCGCTTGGCGGCGATGACCGGCGCCGGCTGGAGGAGTTTGCCGAGCATCATCAGGCCATGATGTGGCTGGCCGCCGACGGCGACTCCCTGGAATGCCTGCGGGGCGCGCCGCCGGTTTATCATATCGACGGTTTGTCCCTGCGGTTCAGTCCGCGGGATTTTATACAGGTAAACGACGAGGTAAACCGGAAAATGGTCGCCATGGCGCTGGCATGGCTGGAGCCTCAGGCCGGGGAGAGCGTACTGGATCTGTTTTGCGGCATGGGTAATTTCACCCTGCCGCTGGCCAAGCGCTGCGGGCAGGCGGTCGGTGTCGAAGGGGTTGCGGCGCTGGTGACGAATGGGCAATATAATGCACAACAGAATTTAGTGAACAACGTCACTTTCTACCATGAAAATCTGGAAGGCGAGGTGGCAAAACAGCCCTGGGCCCGCCGGAAATTTGATAAAATAGTATTGGACCCGGCCCGTGCCGGTGCGCCGGTGGTCATGCCGCTGATAGCCGGCTGGTCGCCCCGGCGCATTGTCTATGTTTCTTGTAACCCCGCAACGCTTGCACGGGACGGCAAAGCGTTGTTGGCGTCGGGTTATACCCTGGCGCGCGTGGCTATGCTGGATATGTTTCCGCATAGCGGACATCTTGAGTCGATGGCGTTATTTATCAAAGATACAGACGGCTTCGCAAAGTAGGGAGAAGATATGGTTGCGGTAAGAAGTGCGCATTTGAATACGGCGGGCGAGTTTGTCCCGGAAGACTGGGTAGCCAGTCTGGGTCTTTCCAACCCGCAATCAAGTGAGCGGCTGGCCGAAACCTGGCGTTATTGCGAACAGCAGTGCAAAGACCATCCCGACGCCCCGCTGTTGTTATGGCGCGGAATCGAAATGGTGGAAATCCTCTCCATGCTCAGCATGGACAGCGACAGCCTGTGCGCGGCGCTGTTGTTCCCCCTGGCGGACGACAACGTGGTGGCGGAGTCGGTGCTGGAGGAGCAGTTCGGCAAAAAAATCGTCGATTTGGTGCACGGCGTGCGGGATATGGACGCCATCCGCCAGCTCAAAGCCACCCATAACGACTCCATGGCGCCGGAGCAGGTGGATAATGTCCGGCGCATGCTGCTGGCCATCGTCGAGGATTTCCGCTGCGTGGTCATCAAGCTGGCGGAGCGTATTGCCCATCTGCGGGAGTTGAAGGACGCGCCGGAAGACGAACGGGTGCTGGCGGCCAAAGAGAGCTCCAATATCTACGCCCCCCTGGCCAACCGCCTGGGCATCGGCCAACTGAAATGGGAGCTGGAAGACTTCTGCTTCCGCTATCTGCATCCCGACGAATACAAACGCATCGCCAAGCTGCTGCATGAACGCCGTATAGACCGCGAACAGTATATCGAGGACTTCGTCGCCTCGCTGCGCAGCGCCATGAAGGAAGAGGGCATCAAGGCCGACATCTACGGCCGGCCGAAGCACATCTACAGCATCTGGCGCAAAATGCAGAAAAAGTCGCTGGAATTCGATGAGCTGTTCGACGTGCGCGCGGTGCGGGTGGTGGTGGAGCGGCTGCAGGATTGCTACGCCGCCCTGGGTATCGTCCACACTCATTTTCGCCATCTGCCCGACGAATTCGACGACTATGTGGCCAACCCCAAACCCAACGGCTACCAATCCATTCATACCGTGGTGCTGGGACCGCGCGGCAAAACGCTGGAAATCCAGATCCGCACCCGGCAGATGCATGAGGACGCGGAGCTGGGCGTGGCCGCGCACTGGAAATACAAAGAGGGCACCGTCACCACCGGCGTGCGTTCCGGCTATGAAGAGCGCATCGCCTGGCTGCGTAAGCTGCTGGCCTGGCAGGAGGAGATGGCGGATTCCGGCGAGATACTGGACGAAGTGCGCAGCCAGGTGTTCGACGACCGGGTCTATGTCTTCACCCCCAAAGGGGACGTGGTGGATCTGCCCGCCGGCTCCACGCCGCTGGATTTTGCCTACCATATCCACAGCGATGTGGGCCACCGCTGCATCGGCGCCAAAATCAGCGGGCGCATCGTGCCGTTCACCTATCAGCTGCGCATGGGCGATCAGGTGGAAATCATCACCCAGAAGCATCCCAATCCCAGCCGCGACTGGCTGAATCCGAACCTGGGCTATGTCACCACCAGCCGGGGACGTTCGAAGATCCATAACTGGTTCCGCAAACAGGATCGGGACAAAAATATCCTGGCCGGCCGCCAGCTGCTGGACGATGAGCTGGAGCATCTGGGCATCGGCATCAAGGAAGCGGAAAAGCTGCTGTTGCCGCGCTATAACGTCAACTCGCTGGATGAACTGCTGGCCTCCATCGGCGGCGGGGACGTGCGCATCAACCAGATGGTCAACTATCTTCAGGGCAAGCTCAACCAGCCCAGCGCAGAAGAGCAGGATCGGGAGGCCCTCAAGCAGCTGACGACGCCCAAGGCCACGGCGGTGCCGCGCTCCAAGGACAACGGACGGGTAGTGGTGGAAGGGGTGGGCAACTTGCTGCACCATATCGCCCGCTGCTGCCAGCCGATTCCCGGCGATGATATTATCGGTTTTATCACCCGCGGCCGCGGCATTTCCATTCACCGCGCCGATTGCGAACAGTTGGCGGACCTGCAGGCCAACGCGCCGGAGCGCATTGTCGACGCGGTCTGGGGGGAAAGCTACTCCAGCGGCTATTCGCTGGTGGTGCGGGTAGTGGCCAACGATCGCAGCGGCCTGCTGCGCGATATCACCACCATCCTGGCCAATGAAAAGGTCAATGTGCTGGGCGTCGCCAGCCGCAGCGACGTCAAACAGCAGTTGGCCACCATCGATATGGATATCGAAATTTATAATTTACAGGTGCTGGGGCGCGTACTGTCCAAGCTGAACCAGCTGCCGGACGTTATCGACGCCCGCAGATTGCACGGGGAATAACATGTCCGATATCGTCAACGCCTCTTCATCCCAGCAGCGGCTGCTGGGCATCATGACCCGCCTGCGCGATCCGCGGGGCGGCTGTCCCTGGGATCGGCGGCAGACCTTCGATACCCTGGCCCCTTACACTCTCGAAGAGACCTATGAAGTGCTGGACGCCATTGCCCGGGGCGATTATGACGATTTGCGCAGCGAACTGGGGGATTTGCTGTTTCAGGTGGTGTTTTACGCCGAGCTGGCGCGGGAACAAGGTTTGTTTGATTTCGACGATATCTGCGATGCCATCAGCGATAAGCTTGAGCACCGCCATCCCCACGTTTTCCCGGACGCCGACGGCAAGATTTCAGCGGCCCGGCCGGGACAGTGGGAAAACCTCAAGGCGCAGGAGCGGGCGGAAAAGGCCAGGACGTCGCCTATGGACGATATTCCCGATAACCTGCCGGCGCTGATGAAAGCGCAAAAAATCCAGCAGCGCTGCGCGGCGGTAGGCTTTGACTGGACCTCCCTCGGCCCGGTGGTGGACAAGGTCCATGAAGAGATCGAGGAAGTAATGTACGAAGCCCGCCAGGCGGTGGTGGATGAGGATAAACTCGAGGAGGAGCTTGGCGATTTGCTGTTCGCCACGGTAAACCTTGTCCGCCATTTGGGTAAAAAAGCCGAAACCGCCCTGCAAAAGGCCAACCGCAAGTTCGAACGGCGCTTCCGCCAGGTGGAAGCCATTATCCTCGCCCAGGGCCTGACGCTGCAGCAGGCTTCCCTCACCCAGATGGAAGCCGCCTGGCAGCAGGTGAAAAAGCAGGAATGCGCCGGCTAACAACGGGTTCTTCGCAGACAGCTGACGTACGTACCCGGCGTCAATAGGGGGGACAGGATGATAGAGGAGTAAACCGTCCGCGCCATGGATGGATTTACGGCGGGTTTACTGATAGCTACCCTGCCATCCTGTCCCGACCCGGCATGTGACTGCCGTGCCGGCGTCGCATTTAGCAAAACGAACGTTTGTGGCCGATTAGCGCTTCAGGTATACTGTTTTCCCGTCTTGGTTATTCCGTCTTTACACCCTAATTCTCAGGTTCAGCATGACAACTAATTATATTTTTGTAACCGGCGGGGTTGTGTCCTCATTGGGTAAAGGTATTGCCGCGGCCTCCCTGGCGGCTATTCTCGAAGCCCGGGGACTCAATGTTACCATCATGAAGCTGGACCCTTATATCAATGTGGATCCCGGCACCATGAGTCCTATCCAGCACGGCGAGGTTTTCGTTACCGAAGACGGGGCGGAAACCGACTTGGACCTGGGACATTATGAGCGCTTCATCCGCACCAAAATGTCGCGGCGCAACAACTTCACCACCGGCCGCATCTACTCCGACGTGCTGCGCAAAGAGCGCCGCGGCGACTATCTCGGCGCCACCATCCAGGTTATCCCCCATATCACCAACGCCATCAAGGAACGCATCATTGAAGGCGGCGAAGGCCACGACGTGGTGCTGGTGGAAATCGGCGGCACGGTGGGGGATATCGAATCCCTGCCGTTCCTGGAAGCCATCCGCCAGATGGCGGTGGATGTGGGACGCGAGCACACCATCTACATGCACCTGACCCTGGTGCCCTATATGGCGGCTTCCGGCGAGGTGAAAACCAAGCCCACCCAGCATTCGGTGAAAGAGCTCCTCTCCATCGGTATCCAGCCCGATGTGCTGATCTGCCGTTCCGATCGTTCGGTGCCCAATAACGAGCGGGCAAAAATTGCTTTATTCTGCAATGTGCCGGAAAAAGCAGTTATATCCCTTAAAGACGTTGATTCCATTTATAAAATCCCGGCCCTCTTGAAATCACAGGGCCTGGACGATTATATTTGTAAACGATTCAGCTTGAACTGTCCGGAAGCGGACCTGTCTGAATGGGAACAGGTGGTTTACCAGGAAGCCAATCCGGGCGGCGAAGTCACCATCGGCATGGTGGGCAAATATGTCGAGCTGCCGGACGCCTACAAGTCGGTTATCGAAGCACTGAAGCATGCCGGCCTGAAAAACCGTTTGACGGTAAACATCAAGCTTATCGATTCGCAGGACGTTGAAACCCGCGGCGTGGAAATCCTGAAAAATCTCGATGCCATATTGATCCCGGGTGGTTTCGGCTATCGCGGGGTGGAAGGCAAAATCCTCACCGCGCAGTATGCCCGCGAAAAGAAGATTCCTTACCTCGGCATCTGTTTAGGGCTGCAGGTAGCGTTAATCGAATTCGCCCGCCACGTGGTGGGCATGGAAAATGCGAACTCAACTGAATTTGTGCCAGACTGTAAGTACCCGGTGGTGGCCTTGATCACTGAATGGCGCGATGAAAACGGCAACGTTGAAGTCCGCAGCGAACAAAGCGATTTAGGCGGCACCATGCGTCTGGGCAGCCAGGCCTGCCAGCTTACCGAAGGCAGCCTGGTGCGGGCGATGTACGGCGAACCGACCATCGTTGAACGCCACCGTCATCGCTATGAAGTCAATAATATGCTGCTTAAGCCCATTGAAGCCGCCGGCATGCGCGTTGCCGGTCTGTCGGGGGATAACCAACTGGTGGAAATGATTGAATACCCGGATCACCCGTGGTTCGTGGCCTGCCAGTTCCATCCGGAGTTCACCTCGACGCCCCGCGACGGTCATCCGCTGTTTACGGGCTTTGTGAAGGCTGCCGGCGAGTTTCAAAAGCGTCAAATGAAATAAAAACGACGTATGATCGGCGTGCCGTACCCCGGCGCGCGGGGTTCGTCCAGAATTTTGTTTTAACTTGTACTGAGGAAATACTAATGTCCAAAATTGTAAAAATCATCGGCCGTGAAATCATCGACTCACGCGGAAATCCGACTGTTGAAGCAGAAGTGCATCTGGAAGGTGGTTTTGTTGGTTTGGCCGCTGCGCCGTCAGGCGCTTCCACCGGTTCACGCGAAGCGCTTGAACTGCGTGACGGCGACAAATCCCGTTTCCTGGGTAAAGGCGTGACCAAAGCGGTTGGCGCTGTTAACGGCCCGATTGCCGAAGCCCTGCTGGGTAAAGACGCTAAAGATCAGGCCGCTCTCGACAAGATCATGATCGATCTCGACGGCACTGAAAACAAATCCAAATTCGGCGCCAATGCCATTCTGGCCGTATCACTGGCCGCCGCCAAGGCTGCCGCCGCGTCCAAGGGCATTCCGCTGTACGAACATATCGCCGAACTGAACGGCACCCCGGGCAAATTCTCCATGCCGTTGCCGATGATGAACATCATCAACGGCGGCGAACATGCCGACAACAACGTCGACATCCAGGAATTCATGATTCAGCCGGTAGGCGCGAAGACCGTTAAAGAAGCCATCCGTATGGGTTCCGAAGTTTTCCATAACCTGGCCAAAGTCCTGAAGTCCAAAGGTCTGAACACCGCGGTGGGTGACGAAGGCGGCTATGCGCCGAACCTGGAATCCAACTCCGCCGCCCTGGCCGCCATCAAGGAAGCCGTTGAGAAAGCCGGTTATGTGCTGGGTAAAGATATCACCCTGGCCATGGACTGCGCCGCGTCTGAATTCTATAACAAAGAAACCGGTAAATATGAGCTGAAGGGCGAAGGCAAAACCTTCACTTCTGAAGAATTTACCCATTATCTGGAAGGCCTGACCCATACCTATCCCATCAAGTCCATCGAAGACGGCCTTGATGAATCCGATTGGGACGGTTTTGCTTACCAGACCAAAGTGCTGGGCGACAAAATCCAGCTGGTGGGCGACGACCTGTTTGTAACCAATACCAAGATCCTGAAAGAAGGTATTGAAAAAGGCATTGCCAACTCCATCCTGATCAAATTCAACCAGATCGGTTCTTTGACTGAAACCCTGGCCGCCATCAAGATGGCGAAAGATGCCGGTTACACCACCATCATCTCCCACCGTTCCGGCGAAACCGAAGATGCCACCATTGCCGACCTGGCAGTAGGCACCGCGGCCGGCCAGATCAAGACCGGTTCCATGAGCCGTTCCGATCGCGTCGCTAAATACAACCAACTGATCCGTATCGAAGAAGCGTTGGGTTCACGCGCTCCTTTCAACGGTCTGAAAGAAGTGAAAGGCCAGGCGTAAAATCTTGGTGCCGGTAGTCAAAGCCCCATTGTGGTGGGGCTTTTGAGCCTACTGGCATAGTGCCCGGTCGGGACAGGATGCTCTATCGTAAGCACGCCGTGAATACCCGCATCCAGTCCCGCCTTGTTGACTCCGTGCATTTTTGTTTGTCGTCTGCGCCACATTCTTTTAGAATTTTCATCATCCCTCTTACTTACCACCGCTCTACCTCCCTTAACCGCCGCTTTGCAATTAACGCGATACCGTCCGTTATGGATTAGTGTTACTCTGCCCGCCACAATTTCGGACCCGCCGGTGAGGCGCGGTAAGATTTTACCCGCCGGATGTCGCGCTTTATGCCGGAAATTATCGCGGGTTTGGCCTAAGCCGCCTAATCTGTAATAATCAGCGCCCTATTTGATGTGACATCAATCGAGAAAAACATGCAGTACCCGCTCAACGAACTGTTTCAGACCCTCCAAGGTGAAGGCTACTTCACCGGCGTGCCCGCGATTTTTATCCGTCTGCAAGGCTGCCCGGTGGGCTGCAGCTGGTGCGATACCAAACACACCTGGCAACAAGATCCCCTCGAGGAAGTGCCGGTGGGGGATATCCCGCTGAAAACCGCGGACAGCGCGAAATGGGCCCTGGTATCGACGGAGGAGATGCTGGAGATTATCACGCAACAGGGCTATACCGCCCGTCATGTGGTGATAACCGGCGGCGAACCCTGCCTGCACGATCTCTTTGCGCTGACCCAGATGCTGGAGCAGCAGGGTTACAGCTGCCAGATTGAAACCAGCGGCACCCATGAAGTGCGCTGCACCAGCCAGACCTGGGTGACGGTATCGCCGAAAGTGGGGATGCGCGGCGGGCTGGAGATCCTGCCGCAGGCGCTGCAGCGTGCCGATGAAATCAAGCATCCGGTGGCGCGAGAGCGTGATATTGAACAGCTGGAAGCGCTGCTGGCCACGCTGGATGATGACAAGCCGCGCATTATCGCCCTGCAGCCGGTGAGTCAACAAGAAGCCGCCACCCGGCTGTGCATCGAAACCTGTATCGCCCGCAACTGGCGCTTATCCATGCAAACCCATAAATATTTGAATATTGCCTGATTCATGGCGTGCGTAATGTTTTAAATTTTTACGGCATCTCAATCACTATCTTGCCGAAAGCGCCCCGGTCGAGATGCTCCAGCGCCGCGGACAGATAGGCCATGGGATAACACTTATCGATGACTGGCTTCAGCCCGGTCCCGTCGACGGCTCTCACCAGGTCTTCCAGCCCACGGCGATGGCCGGTGCCGATACCCTGGATGGTGACGTCCTTGAACATTAACGGCGCGGACGGCGTCGTCGCCTCGAATCCCTCCAGCGCGCCTATTGTGGAGTGAAACCGGCGCTTTGTATCGCTGGCACTTTGAAGGTCACGGCGAGTCTATCGACGTCGATGTGGATAGCGTGGTGACCGCCAACGACACGGACCTGCTGCTGACGGCGGCGCTGCAAGGCACGGGGCTGGCAT
This sequence comes from Sodalis sp. RH15, assembly GCF_047324255.1. NCBI lineage: Bacteria > Pseudomonadati > Pseudomonadota > Gammaproteobacteria > Enterobacterales > Bruguierivoracaceae > Sodalis > Sodalis sp. RH15. The sequence goes on along the minus strand of NZ_CP178738.1, from coordinate 4,819,560 downwards.
TCCTTCCCGAAAGCTTCGTGGCGGCCCGCATAAAGAGCGGGGAGCTTATCCAGGTGCTGGAGAGCTGGTGCAAGTCCTTTGCGGGATTTTATCTCTATTATCCCAGCAAGCCGCATATGCCCGCGGCGCTAAGAGCCTTCATCGACTTTATCAAGCTGCCGGCTTCGCCCCTGGCGCCGAGGGAAATGGCTGCGCCGGCGCAGACGCGCAAGCCATGACGAAATGCGTGTTCCCTATCGCCATGGGTGCTGTCGTTGGGATAAAGCAGCGAGGTAAAGGGGTTACTCTTCACCGCGGTAAATACAGCCGGCGGTGCAGGTTTCCTTCACCATGATGGCGCTAAGCAACGGCAAGCGCGGCTTCAGCTGGCGCCAAATCCAGCGGGCGAGGATTTCGCTGGTGGGATTCTCAAGGCCGGGAATATCGTTCAGATAATAGTGATCCAGCTGTTCCAGCACCGGGCTGAACAGGGTCTTCAATTCACCGAAATCCATTACCCAGCCGGAATGGGGATCCACCGGGCCGGTAATTTCCACTCGCACCATAAACGAATGCCCGTGCAGGCGGCCGCATTTATGGCCGTCGGGCACATGGGGCAAACGGTGCGCCGCCTCAAAGGTAAAATCTTTAAATAACGTGGTTACCACGATGGGGCCTCTATAAAAAACGAACGTTGCATGGTACAGAAATACCGCAAATCTTGCCATGCAATAATTAGCCGCAATTCTAACGCACTTTTACCGCTTTGCCCGGCGCATGTCCTGGATTTTCGTCGCTTGCGGCCACTTCGCCCTCCCTTTTTGCCGGAGCGGACAGGGGATTATTACTTTAATCGATAAGTTTAACCGAAATTACTCTTTAGGCTATTTGGTTATTTATTATTGCCATCGCATCTTTTATAGATTGCATCACACTGGGTAACCTTACAAACTCTAACGATCCCATAATAAATGCCCGGCTAACCCGGTAAGCATAAGGAAATTCAGCAGCAATGACGACTCAGGCTCCACCCACTTCTTTGCTCCCGTTGGATCCGGAACAATTGGCCCGTTTGCAAGCCGCCACCGGCGACCTCTCACCCTTGCAAATGGCCTGGCTATCCGGTTACTTTTGGGGGCAGGTCCAGCAACCGGTCACGGCGGTAGCCGCCGCGGCGCCGGCCCAGCCCAAGGCCCAGTCCGTCACGTTGCTGTCCGCCTCGCAAACCGGCAATGCGCGGCGGCTGGCCGAACAGCTGCGGGATGCCCTGATAGCCGCCCAGCTGGATGTCAATCTGGTGAACGCCGGCGACTATCGATTCAAGAATATCGCCCAGGAAAAGCTCCTGGTGATTATCGCCTCCACCCAGGGCGAGGGGGATCCGCCGGAAGAAGCGGTAGCCCTCTATAAATACCTGTTTTCGAAAAAGGCGCCGCGCCTGGATGATACCCAGTTTGCCGTATTCGGTCTGGGGGATACCTCATATGAGCATTTTGCCAAAATCGGCAAGGATTTTGATCAGCGCCTGGCGGAGCTCGGCGGGCAACGGCTGCATGACCGGGTTGATGCCGATGTGGAATATCAGGCCGTGGCGGAAGCCTGGCGCAAGGATATCGTAGCGCTGCTCAAAGAGCGGGTCCCGCGGGAAAGCCCGGCGGGGCAGCAACAGACCCTGAGCGGCGCCCTGGACCAAGTGGATGCGACGCCTTATACCAAAGAGCAGCCGCTGGCGGCGACGCTGTCGGTAAATCAAAAAATCACCAGCCGCCGGTCGGTAAAAGATATCCGGCACCTGGAAATTTCGCTGGGGGATTCCGGCCTGCGTTATCAGCCGGGCGATGCGCTGGGCGTCTGGTTTGAAAATGACCCGGCCCTGGTGGATGAGCTGTTGGAACTGCTGTGGCTCAAAGGCGAGCAGCCGGTGCAGGTGGACGGCACGCTGATGCCCCTGGCGGAGGCCCTGCGCGGCCATATTGAACTGACCCAGAATACCACCGTCATCGTGGAAAAATACGCCGCCCTGGCCCGTGATGAGGGATTGCTGTCCCTTACGGCCGATAAAGCCGCGCTGCAGCACTATGCCCAGACCACACCCATAGTGGATATGGTCCGGCAGGCGCCGGCGGAGCTGACCCCGGAGCAGCTGCTGGGCTTGCTCAGACCGCTGACGCCGCGCCTCTATTCCATCGCGTCGTCACAGGCCGAGACGGAAGACGAGGTGCACATTACCGTCGCCGCCGTGCGTTATGAGGTGGACGGACGGGCCCGCGCCGGCGGAGCGTCCGGATACCTGGCGGATCGGCTGGCGGAAGATGGCCAGGTGCGCGTTTTTATCGAGCATAATGATAATTTCCGCCTGCCCGAGAGCGGCGACACGCCGGTCATCATGATTGGTCCCGGCACCGGCATCGCCCCGTTTCGCGCGTTTATGCAGCAGCGGGAAGCGGATGGCGCCACCGGCAAGAACTGGCTGTTTTTCGGCAACCCGCATTTTACCGATGATTTCCTGTATCAGGTGGAATGGCAACGCTATAAAAAAGAGGGATTGCTCACCCGGATAGATCTCGCCTGGTCCCGGGATCAGGCCCAGAAAATTTATGTCCAGGATCGGTTGCGTGAGCAAGGCGCGGAAGTCTGGCGCTGGCTCCAGCAGGGCGCGCATATTTATGTTTGCGGCGACGCCAATCATATGGCAAAGGACGTCGAGCAGGCATTGCTGCAACTGGTGGCCGAACACGGCGGCATGGATACTGAACAGGCCGATGAATTTTTAAGTGAACTGCGCGTTGAGCGCCGTTATCAGCGGGACGTCTATTAATGAGTGAAAAAAAACCTTCCCCGCCCCTGTCCGATAATGAGCGGATAAAAGGGCAGAGCAATTTTCTGCGCGGTACCATCGCCGAAGATCTTAACGACACATTAACCGGCGGATTTACCAGCGATAATTTCCAGCTGATCCGCTTTCACGGCATGTATCAGCAGGATGACCGCGATCTGCGCGCCGAACGGGCTGAGCAGAAGCTGGAGCCGCTTATCAATATGATGCTGCGCTGCCGCCTGCCGGGGGGGATTATCACCCCTAAGCAATGGCTGGCCATCGATGAGTTCGCCGCCTCGGATACCCTGTACGGCAGCATTCGTCTCACCACCCGCCAGACCTTTCAGTTCCACGGCGTGCTTAAGCCCCATTTGAAGAAAGCGCATCAGATGCTGCACCGGCTGGGACTGGATTCCATCGCCACCGCCGGCGACGTTAACCGCAACGTGATGTGCAGCGCCAACCCGGTGGAGTCTGTGCTGCATCAGCAAGCCTATGAATGGGCGAAAAAAATATCCGAGCATCTGCTGCCCAGAACCCATGCCTACGCCGAAGTTTGGCTGGATGGTGAAAAAAGCGAAACCACCGATTCCGAACCGATTCTCGGGCCCGCTTATCTGCCGCGCAAGTTCAAAACCACGGTAGTTGTACCGCCCCTGAACGATGTGGATGCCTATGCCCACGATCTTAACTTCGTGGCCATTAGCGAACAGGGGCAATTAGTCGGCTTTAATGTCCTGGTGGGGGGCGGCCTGGCCATGACCCATGGCGATACCTCCACCTATCCCCGCGCCGCCAGCGAATTCGGCTACATTCCGGCGGAGCACACCCTGGCGTTCGCCGAGGCGGTGGTGGGCGTCCAGCGCGACTGGGGCAACCGTTCCAATCGCAAAAATGCCCGCACCAAATATACCTTGGAACGGGTGGGGGTTGAGGCGTTTAAAGCGGAAGTGGAAAGGCGCACCGGCATTCAATTCGAACCCATCCGCCCTTATCATTTTACCGAACGGGGCGATCGTTTCGGCTGGGTCAAAGGGGTGGAAAACCGCTGGCATCTTACCCTCTTTATTGAAAACGGCCGTATACTGGATTATCCGGACCGACTGCTCAAAACCGGGATGGCGGAGATCGCCCGTATCCATAAAGGGGATTTCCGGCTGACCGCCAACCAAAACCTGATTGTCGCCGGCGTGGCGACCCGTGATAAAGCCAAAATCGAGGCGCTGGCGCGGCAATACGGCCTGATCAATGACGACGTGACCCCGCAGCGCAAGGCCTCAATGGCCTGCGTGGCGTTTCCGACCTGTCCGCTGGCCATGGCGGAAGCGGAGCGTTTTCTGCCGGGGTTCGTGACCCAAGTGGAAGGGATCATGTCGGCCCACGGACTGGCGAACGACGAGATCATTTTAAGGGTGACCGGCTGTCCCAACAGCTGCGGCCGTTCCATGCTGGCGGAAATCGGCCTGGTGGGCAAAGCCGTCGGCCGCTATAACCTCTATCTGGGCGGCGATCGCAGCGGTGTGCGTATTCCGCGCATGTACCGGGAAAATATCACCGACAGCGAGATTTTAAAGATTATTGATGATACGACCGGCCGCTGGGCCGCCGAGCGCCAGCCGCAGGAAGCCTTTGGCGATTTTGTCTTGCGTGCCGGAATCGTCAAGCCGGTTATCGATCCGGCCCGCGACTTCTACGATTAACCCGGGGGTTTCTATGACCGAACTGAATCTGAACAGCCTTAACGCGCTGGATAAGGCGCAACAGACGGAGGCCCTGGCCGATATCAACCTTCGGCTGGAGGCGCTGACCGCCGAACAGAGGGTGGGCTGGGCGCTGGACAACCTGCCGGGGGAAGTGGTGCTGTCGTCCAGTTTCGGCATCCAGGCGGCGGTGTGTCTGCATCTGGTCACCCGACAACGGCCGAATATCCCGGTGATCCTCACCGATACCGGTTATTTGTTCCCGGAAACCTATCAGTTTATCGACGCCCTGACCGAAAAATTGCAGCTTAACCTGCAGGTCTTTCGCGCACAGCTGTCCCCCGCCTGGCAGGAAGCCCGCTACGGCAAGCTGTGGGAGCAGGGGGTGGAAGGTATCGAGCAATATAACCAAATCAATAAAGTCGAGCCCATGAACCGGGCGCTGAGCCAGTTGCAGGCGCAAAGCTGGCTGGCCGGCCTGCGCCGGGAGCAGTCCGGCAGCCGCGCCAGCCTGCCGGTGCTGGCTATCCAGCGCGGCGTATTCAAGCTGCTGCCGATTATCGACTGGGATAACCGCCAGGTGTACCAGTATCTGAAGCAGCATGGCCTGGATTACCATCCGCTGTGGGAACAGGGTTATCTTTCGGTGGGGGATACCCACACCACGCGCAAATGGGAGCCGGGTATGAGCGAAGAGGAAACCCGCTTTTTCGGCCTGAAGCGGGAATGCGGCCTGCACGAGGGCTGAGTTCGTGGTAAAACCTGCCGTGCAGACTTTTCAAGGGATAAGTTGCAGGTGTGTTGGCAATACTCGGCTTATCCATGAGCCTTGCCCCTATCGGGGCCGCGACGAATCGCGTTCAAATCTGTTCCCGGCAGATTTGTCGCGGCGTCGCCGCCTTCCTGCAACTCGAATTAGTTTGGGTATATTAATAAATCCCGCTAATCTATTTATAGGTTTAAATTATTGCAGAGCCTTGGTGGTTAATTATTCAGCATGCTGAAGTATGATAAATCTTTGTTTAAATATAACTGACTGAAACAAATCTAAGAATAAATATATCTTTATGTACCTTGGTTTTACCGGTCATTCATCATGACCTCATGTAAATTAATATGTCGCTATTCATAATTGTACGATCGTTAAAATCGGCATCTGCGTATCCTTTTTCCCCCAAACCCCGCCTAACGGCCCTATTTGTGACAGGCAGATGAATTTTTCTGGTCTTATATTTGCTGATTGTTTCCCGCTGCTTCCAGCTGTGCTGCAATATCTATTGAAAACCCATGATTTTCTTAATATCTTATCTTGTGATGCGACAGAACGCCCATTCATCCGCCTTGCCAAGTCTGACACAAATCATACTTAATCCTTAATTTCTTCATGATTTTTACGCAGAACTTACATTACAAGGGATTATTTTTCTTTAATGGAATAATAACGCCACTAAATAGTCTGTCTTTGAATAAAATATCAGAAAACCTCAAAGAAAATTGTTACCTGGACGAACTTTTCAACGCGCCGGATTACCTTCATTTTTAACGCTAGCGGCCAGACGGATAAATGACGCCATGCCGGCATGCCGCACTACGTTGGCCATTATCGTTTAACATTCATTCAATCTGACGGGTTATATCATGAACATAAAATTTTGTCTCGCCGGCGTTTTCATCGCTATACCTATTCTTTTCTCAGACGTGGTCTTCGCCGATCCGATCGTTGCTCCGTTCTGGACCGGCAATATGATGGATGATTTCAAACGGCCCAAACCCGCGCCGGTCGTCACCGCAAGCCAAAAGACCGCCGCCGCTCAGCCGCAGGCCTCAAAGATGAGCGGCGAGGTGAAAACGGGCATGGGCGCGCCTTTCTGGTCCGGTAACGCCATTGGGACTAAATAATCCCCCGGTAAGTGTAAGTTAGCCGGCGGCGGGCGAAGCACGCACCGTTGCCGGCGATTATCCCTTGGGCTTATCTGCCCCGGTGAGTCTTTCCAGCATCGGTCCGAGCAGCGCCAAGCTATCCCGGGCGCGTTTACCCATTTGGCCGGTGAGGTGGCGATCCAGGTAGGTCAGATTATCGAGGGGACTCTGGTAACGCACCATGCCGTGGGGGAAATTGCGGCTGACGTTGCGTTCACGGCATCGGTTTCCGGCGATGCCCGAACCGACATCCAGTACCGCGAAGCCGGCTTTGGCGAAGGGCAGGGCGTCGGTGCTGCATTCGGCGGCGGCGCGGATGCCGGTATTGAGTATCAACGGAATGCCCGCCTGGCGCGCCCGGGTTCCCAGGTCTTTCACCAGCCCCAGCAGACGGCTGTCGCCGCTGTCCGGACTGTAGTCCACCCGCAGTTTTTCGCCGCCGATCAGGCTATCAAGATTAATCACCAACAGGGTATTGCGCTTTTCCTGCGGCGTCATCCGCTGCAGATAATCCTCGGCCCCCAGGGTCTCGGGTTCGCCGGCGCTGAGCGCCACGAAACGCACCCCTACCGCGAGGGGAACCGGCCCGAGCCGCCGGGCCAGATCGAGCATGACGCCGACGCCGGAGGCATTATCGTCCACCCCCTGCAAGGTCAATCCGCCAAGATTGTTATTCAGATCGCCGTCGCTGCGCGGCATAAACGTATCTGAATGGGCAATGACCAAGATTTCGCCGCCGGTGGCGCCGGCTTTGGCGGCAATCACCGAGGTGGCGGAAATCTTGCGCCAGTCGGCCTTGCCGTCGCTGCCATGAAATTGGTATCGGGTATTAAAGGTACGCAGATTGCTTTGATAACCCATCTGCGCCAGGCGCCGCTGCAGGTATTCCGCAGCCATCAATTCAGCCGGACTTCCCGCCATGCGCCCGGGGAAATAGGTGGCGATATAGCGCATCTGCTCTTGCGCATAATGGTCTGGCGCCGCGAAGGCCGGCAGACATACCGTCAGCAAACCGCTTAAGCCCAGAACGAGCCTGGCGCGCTTACTGTGGCCCACGAACCTGGTTCGCGTAATGCGACCGAGGTGAAACATAAACCTTTTCCTTGTTAATCGATGCGGCTGTCTGTATTGCCGCTACTCACTGGGTATAGTATGTAACGCCCGCAGGGCTAACACAATTTGTACCCTCCGGCTTATGGCGCTTACCGCACGATTGGTTGCGCTTCGGCGGCCGTATGTCAATTGCAGCGTTATTCCATTAAAGCAAATGTAATTCCAATTAAGAATTTAATAGAACCTATCTGCAAGACGTATAGTCATTTTATTGCTAAGTCACATCGTTAAAGGTTGCCGTGGATTATTTACCTCTGTTTGCCGATCTCAGGCAACGCCCTGTGCTGGTTGTCGGCGGAGGCGATGTCGCCGCGCGTAAAATCCAATTGCTGCTGCGCGCCGGCGCGCAGGTCAGGGTGGTTGCGCGCCGGCTGTTGCCCGAACTGGAACAACAGGCGCAGTTGAAGGTTATCCACTGGCTTGGCCAGGAATTTTCCGAAGATATGCTGGAGGGCGTTTTCCTGGCGATCGCCGCCACCGATGATGGGGATCTCAATGCCGAGGTCTTTGCCGCGGCCGATAAGCGCCGGATATTGGTCAATGTGGTGGACTGCCAGCCCTTATGTTCCTTTATTTTCCCCTCCATTGTCGATCGGTCGCCGATAACCGTCGCCATCTCCTCCGGCGGGAAAGCGCCGGTGCTGGTGCGTATCCTGCGGGAAAAGCTGGAATCGCTGCTGCCGTCGTTCCTCGGGCCGATGGCGGATATTGCCGGTGCCTGGCGTGAACGGGTCAAACGGCATATCCCTTCGGTTGCCGGGCGCCGCCGTTTTTGGGAAAAGGCCCTTGACGGCCGCTTCGCCACCCTGGTGGCGCAGGGGCAGCTTGTTAATGCCGAGGAAGTCTTGCAACAAGGGCTGACAGCCAATGCCGAGGAAGCGCTGCAACAGGGGCTGACCGCCGAAGCAGAAGCCGGGGGCGACGTTGCGCTGGTGGGGGCCGGCCCCGGCGATAGCGGGCTGATGACCCTGCGCGGCCTGCAACTGATTCAACAGGCGGACGTGGTACTGTTCGATAACCTGGTGAGCGAGGACATCCTGGAACTGGTGCGGCGCGATGCCGAGCGGATTGCCGTGGGCAAACGGTGCGGCGCCCACTCCATGGCCCAGGAAGAGATCAATCGGCTGCTTATTCTTCATGCGCGGCAGGGCAAACGGGTGGTGCGCCTCAAAGGCGGCGACCCCTTTATATTCGGCCGCGGCGGCGAAGAGCTGCAGGCGGTGGCCGCCGCCGGCATTCCATTCCAGGTGGTGCCCGGCGTGACCGCCGCCGCCGGTGCCGCCGCCTACGCCGGCATCGCGCTGACCCACCGGGATCATGCCCAAAGCGTGACTTTTATCACCGGCCATCTGCGCCCCGGCGGCGAAAAGCTGGATTGGCCGGCCCTGGCCCGCGGCCGGCAAACGCTGGCGATTTATATGGGCGTGATGAAAGCGGCCGAAATCAGCCGGCAGCTCATCAAACACGGCCGATCGCCGCTCACGCCGGTGGCGGTTATCGGCCGCGGCACCCGGCCGGATCAGCAGGTTTTCACCGGCACGCTGGAAAAACTCGCTGACCTGGCGCAACAGGCGCCGACACCGGCCTTGCTGATTATCGGCGAAGTCGTCTCCCTGCATGACGAAATCGCCTGGTTCGGACAAACAGCTTTAGCGGCGCAGAAACGCGCGTCGTTGGTCAATCTGGCTTGAGGATGTAAATATGGATCAACAACGACTCACTCATTTGCGGCAACTGGAGGCGGAAAGTATCCATATCATCCGTGAAGTCGCCGCTGAATTCGCTAATCCCGTGATGATGTACTCCATCGGCAAAGACTCGTCGGTGATGCTGCATCTGGCGCGCAAGGCGTTCTTTCCCGGCACGCTGCCGTTCCCGCTGCTGCACGTGGATACCGGCTGGAAATTTCGCGAAATGTATGAGTTCCGGGATTATACCGCCAAAGCCTATGGCCTTGAATTACTGGTCCATCGCAATCCGGATGGGGTCGCCATGGGGATCAATCCCTTTATTCACGGCAGCGCCAAACACACCGACATCATGAAAACCGAAGGGCTGAAGCAGGCGCTGAATAAATACGGTTTCGATGCCGCCTTTGGCGGTGCGCGGCGCGATGAGGAAAAGTCCCGCGCCAAGGAACGCATTTACTCCTTTCGCGATCGCCTGCACCGCTGGGACCCGAAAAACCAGCGTCCCGAGCTGTGGCGCAACTACAACGGCCAAATCAACAAAGGGGAAAGCATCCGGGTATTCCCGCTCTCCAACTGGACCGAGCTGGATATCTGGCAGTACATCTTTTTGGAAAATATCGAAATCGTGCCGCTTTATCTGGCTAAGCCTCGTCCAATCCTGGAACGCGACGGCATGCTGATGATGGTGGACGACGACCGTATCAATTTACAACCCGGTGAAGTGATTGCCCAGCGGATGGTGCGTTTTCGCACCCTGGGCTGCTGGCCGCTCACCGGCGCGGTGGAATCCAACGCCCGCACCCTGCCGGAAATCATTGAGGAGATGCTGGTGGCCACCACCAGCGAACGGCAGGGCCGGGTAATCGACCGCGATCAATCCGGATCGATGGAACTGAAAAAGCGTCAGGGTTATTTTTAAGGAGCCATCGCCATGAATGATGTAATCGCTAAACAAATCGCCGAGCAGGGCGGTGTGGAGGCCTACCTTCACGCGCAGCAGCATAAGACCCTGCTGCGTTTTCTCACCTGCGGCAGCGTGGACGACGGCAAAAGCACCCTCATCGGCCGCCTGTTGCATGACACCCGGCAAATTTATGAAGACCAGCTCTCCACCCTGCATTCCGACAGCAAACGCCTGGGCACCCAGGGGGAAAAGCTGGATCTGGCCCTGCTGGTGGACGGCCTGCAGGCCGAGCGCGAGCAGGGTATTACCATTGATGTGGCGTACCGGTACTTCTCCACCGAAAAACGCAAATTCATCATTGCCGACACCCCGGGACATGAACAATATACCCGCAATATGGCCACCGGCGCCTCCACCTGCGATTTGGCGGTCCTGCTGATTGATGCGCGCAAGGGTGTCTTGGATCAAACCCGGCGGCACAGCTTTATCAGCACGTTGCTGGGGATCCGCCATCTGGTGGTGGCGGTAAACAAGATGGATCTGGTGGACTACGATCAGGCGGTTTTCGAACGGTTCAAACAGGATTATCTGCTGTTCGCCGAAGAGCTGCCGGTGGACTTGAGCATTACCTTTGTGCCCATTTCAGCCCTGGACGGCGATAACGTGGCGCAGCCGAGCCGCACCATGCCCTGGTATAAAGGCCCGACGCTGCTGGATGTCCTGGAAACGGTGGAAGTGATTCATCTGGACGAACAGCAGCCGATGCGTTTTCCGGTGCAGTATGTCAACCGCCCCAACCTGGATTTCCGCGGCTATGCCGGCACCGTCGCTTCAGGCGTATTGCGGGTCGGCCAGGCAATCAAAGTACTGCCCTCCGGCGTCACTTCCACCATTGCCCGCATTGTCACCTTTGACGGCGATTTGACCGAGGCCTGGTGGGGCGAGGCGGTGACCCTGGTTCTGGCGGATGAGGTGGACATCAGCCGCGGCGATATCATCGTGGATGCCAAAGAGACCCTGCAGCCGGTGCGTAACGCCAGCGTGGACGTAGTATGGATGACCGAGCAGCCGCTGGTGGCGGGGCAAAGTTTCGATATTAAAATCGCCGGTAAAAAGACCCGGGCCCGGGTGGAGAACATCCAGTACCAAGTGGAGATCAACAGCCTGACGCAGCGGGTGGCGGACAGCCTGCCCCTTAACGGCATCGGTTTGGTGGAACTGGCCTTCGACGAGCCGATGGTATTGGACAAATATCCGCATAACGCCGTAACCGGCGGCATGATTTTTATCGACAGGCTGAGCAATGTCACCGTCGGCGCCGGCATGGTCCGCGAACCGCTGGCGGACGTTTATCGGGAGCCGGCCCCTTACAGCGAGTTTGAACTGGAACTGAACGCTTTGGTCCGCCGACATTTTCCCCACTGGGGAGCCCGTGATTTAATGGGGGGGAAATAGCCATGGCGGACCCGGCGGAAGAGAATATCGTCTGGCACGATCATCCCGTGGCGCGGGAAGATCGCGAGAAACTGCACCGGCACCAGGGCGTGGTCATCTGGTTCACCGGCCTGTCGGGATCCGGTAAATCCACCCTCGCCGGCGCTCTCGAGCAGGCATTGCACCGGACGGGTGTAAGCACTTATTTATTGGATGGTGACAATGTCCGCCACGGTTTATGCCGGGATCTGGGTTTTAACGACGCCGACCGGCGGGAAAATATCCGCCGGGTGGGGGAAGTCGCCCGCTTGATGGTGGATGCGGGTCTGGTGGTGCTGACGGCGTTTATTTCGCCCCATCGCGCCGAGCGGCGCATGGTGCGCGATATGCTGCCGGCGGGACGTTTCATCGAAGTGTTCGTGGATACGCCGCTGGCGGTGTGCGAAGCCCGGGATCCGAAGGGGCTGTATAAAAAAGCCCGCGCCGGCAAGCTGCCTGATTTCACCGGTATCGACTCGGTTTATGAAGCGCCGGAACAGCCTGAAATTCATCTGGACGGCCAACAATTGGTAACATATTTGACCGACCATTTATTAGACCTGCTGCGCGGCCGCGTTATTATCAAACCCTGAGATATCTTGTCGGCTCTGCGTCTCGGAGCATGCCGGTGTATTTAGAGCCCAGGGATTAAGATGTATGCTGAATGTTACCCAGTCCAAGCACGTCATACCCGTTACGGTGAAGCCTATCAGCGCCCGTGGCGGTGAACGCGGAACCGAGGAGCCGGCCTATGGTTTCTGGGGCGCCATGGCGGGTTTTCTCTTTTATTGGGTGGCCTTCGCCGTGCCGATTATGGTTTATGGCGCCAACGCCCTGTTTTTCCTGCTCTACACCTGGCCGTTCTTCCTGGCGTTGCTGCCCCTGTCGGTCCTGATCGGTATTATTATCGGCACCCTGCTGGCGGCACGGGTCTTGCTGATGATACTGCTAAGCGGCCTGTCGGTATTCAGCCTTTTCTGGCTGGTTTTCTCCTTGCTCACCGGCTGGTAATGGCCGTTTTGGGTGAGTTCCGGTAACAAATGGTAAATAGCCATCATCAATCAGGGCGGAAAAACGTCTTTTTGCCGGTTTTGCACGTCATTTTATCGGCTGGAGTGGAGTCCGGTCACAAGTTATGGGATGATTGCGCAGTCTATCAGGGGGCGGAATGGGTAAACTAACGCTGCTATTACTGGTACTGCTTGGCTGGCTGCAATATTCCTTGTGGCTTGGAAAGAACGGTGTTCATGATTTAGTCCGGGTTCAGGACGACGTTTCGGTCCAGCAGGGCAGTAATGCCAAGCTTAAAGCGCGCAATGATCAGCTGTTTGCTGAAATCGACGATCTCAACGATGGCCAAGAGGCCATTGAAGAACGATCGCGCAATGAACTCGGCATGATAAAGCCGGGGGAAAGTTTTTATCGCCTGGTGCCGGATCAATCCAAACGCCAGCCGGCCGCCCCGATTTCACAAGATAATCAATAATGGCCTCTGAAGTTTTCCCCGATGTTATCGCCATCTTGCCGGCCGCCGGTATCGGCAGCCGCATGCAGAATGACTGTCCGAAGCAGTATCTCACCATCGCCGGTAAAACCTTGCTGGAGCATGCCGTTGAGGCGCTGCTGCGCCAGCCTTGCATCCGCCGGGTGATCGTGGCGGTGAGCGCGGACGATCGGCGCTTCGCCCGTCTGCCCCTGGCGGATAATCCGCGGGTGAGCCGGGTCATCGGCGGCAAGGAGCGGGCCGATTCGGTGATGGCCGCCCTGGACCAGGCCCATGGCGCCGACTGGGTGCTGGTACACGACGCCGCCCGCCCCTGTCTGCACCAGGACGATCTGGCGCGTTTGCTGGCGATTACCGCGTCCTCCGTCGTCGGCGGCATTCTGGCGACGCCGGTAAGGGACACCATGAAACGCGCCGGTCCCGGCGGCGCCATCGATCATACCGTGGAGCGCCGGGATCTCTGGCACGCACTGACGCCGCAATTATTCCCGCTGCCGCTGCTCAAGTCCTGCCTTTCCCGTGCGCTGAACGACGGCGCCGTGATCACCGATGAAGCGTCGGCGCTGGAGCATTGCGGTTACCAGCCGCTGCTGGTGCCCGGCCGTTCGGACAATATCAAAATTACCCGCCCGGAAGATCTGGCGTTGGCGGCATTCTATTTTTCCCGATTGTTATCCCCCTCGTTGCAAAACGCGCACTTTTAACGCGCCCGCATAAAAAGGAGAACCGTTAATGCGAATCGGTCATGGTTTTGATGTGCATAAATTCGGCGGGCCCGGCCCGCTGGTTATCGGCGGCGTCCGCATACCCTACAGCCAGGGCCTGTTGGCGCATTCCGATGGCGATGTGGCGCTGCATGCCGCCACCGATGCCCTGCTCGGCGCCGCGGCGCTGGGGGATATCGGCAAGCTGTTTCCGGATACCGATCCGGCGTTTAAAGGCGTCGACAGTCGGGTGCTGCTGCGGGAGGCCTGGCAACGCATCCGGGCCAAAGGCTACCGTCTGGGCAACATCGATATTACCCTTATCGTCCAGGCGCCGAAAATGGCGCCGCATATTCCGCAGATGCGCATCAATATCGCCGAAGATCTCGGCTGTCATATGGACGAGGTCAGCATAAAGGCCACCACCACCGAGCAATTGGGGTTTACCGGCCGGGGCGAGGGCATTGCCTGCGAGGCGGTGGTCTTGCTGCATAAAACCCTATGATGGATTTCCAGACACTGTACCGCCTGCATGGCGAACCGGCGGCGAGCGGCCTTATCAAGGCCCGCCCGGAGGATTTCCTGGTGCAGGAAGACCTGGGCTTCGAGCCGGACGGTGAAGGGGAACACGTTCTGGTGCGCGTGCGCAAACAGGATTGCAATACCCCTTTCGTGGCGCAGGCTCTGGCGAAATTCGCCGGCCTGCCCGACCGGGCGGTGAGTTATGCCGGCTTGAAAGATCGCCATGCGGTGACCGAACAATGGTTCTGCCTGCACTTGCCCGGCAAGGAAACGCCGGATTTCAATGCCTTCCAGCTGGCGGGATGCACTGTCCTGCAAACCCACCGCCATCGCCGAAAACTGCGCATCGGCACCCTGAAGGGCAACTGCTTCACCCTGGTGCTGCGCGACGTCAGCAATCTCCCGGCGGTTGAGCAACGGTTAACGGCTATCGGCAGGGACGGCGTGCCGAATTACTTCGGCAGCCAGCGTTTCGGCCATCAGGGCAACAATATCGCCCAGGCGCTGCATTGGGCCCGTGGGGAAATTCACGTCAAAGATCGCGCCAAACGCAGTTTTTATCTCTCCGCCGCCCGCAGCGCCCTGTTCAACGCCGTGGTGAGTGAACGGCTGTCCCGCTTGGGGCGCTGGCATCTTATGAGCGGCGACGCGCTGCAGCTGGCAGGCCGGGGCAGCTGGTTTGTCGCCACTGACGACGAACTGCCCTCCCTGGATGCGCGCGTGCGGCAAGGCGAGCTGAACATCACCGCGCCCTTGCCGGGAAACGGCGAGCCGGGCACGGTGCGTGAAGCCTTGCTGTTTGAGCAAGCCTGTCTGGAGCGCCAGCCCGACCTGCTGGCGTTGCTTGTCCGCGAGCGGGTAGAGCCGGCCCGCCGCGCCATGCTGCTCCATCCGGCGGACATGCAGTGGCGCTGGCATGACGACGCCACCTTGCAGCTGTCGTTTGCGCTGCCCGCGGGAAGTTTCGCCACCAGTGTGGTGCGTGAATTGCTGGACGCGCCGCTTGAGGGCGCCTGGTGATCCCGGCCGCGGCGAATTTTACGTAACGGCCTGAACTCCAGGCTTCACCACCGTGGCGTTTCATGCCATTATTGCTTTTATTCCCAGCCTGCTGCCGTTCATTGATAACCTCAAGGAACAGGCTGGTTTTTGCGTCCTATGGGTGGACGGCGCGTTATTCACTATTAATAATTAATAAAGCCAATCATGATATGCGCATATTGCTAAGTAATGATGATGGAGTCCATGCCCCCGGCATTCAAACGCTGGCGGTTGCCCTGCGTGAATTTGCCGACGTGCAGATTGTCGCGCCCGATCGCAACCGGAGCGGGTCGTCCAACTCGTTGACGCTGGATATGCCGTTAAGAACGGTTAAGCACGCCAACGGCGATATCGCGGTACAGTCCGGCACGCCTACGGATTGTGTTTACCTCGGCGTGAACGTCCTGATGCGGCCGGTGCCGGAGATCGTGGTATCGGGTATCAATGCCGGCGCGAATCTGGGGGACGACGTCATCTATTCCGGTACCGTTGCCGCGGCTATGGAGGGACGGCATCTGGGGTTCCCGGCGCTGGCTATCTCCCTCAACGGCGAACGACATTACGATACCGCCGCCATGGTGGCCTGCCGCCTGATCCGGGCGTTGGCGCAGGAGCCGCTGCGCACCGGTAAAATCCTTAACGTCAACGTACCGGATCTGCCGTTGTCTTCACTGAAGGGCATTAAGGTGACCCGCTGCGGCAGCCGACATCCCGCCAATCAGGCCATCGCGCAGCGGGACCCCCGCGGGCACGAAATGTTCTGGATCGGGCCGCCGGGGGAAACCTTTGATAACGGGCCCGATACCGATTTCGCCGCCATTGAGCAAGGCTTTGTTTCCATCACGCCGCTGCAGGTGGATTTGACCGCCTATTCCGCCCAATCGGTACTCACGTCATGGCTGGCTAAAGCGGAGGTCAGCGGGAAATGGTAAACCGGCGCACGCAGACACTGATAGCTCAACTCAGGCAGCAAGGCATCCAGGATGAGCGGCTGCTGCAGGCGATAGAAACTGTCCCCCGGGAACGCTTTATCGATGAAGCCTTCGAGCACAAGGCTTACGATAATACGGCCTTGCCCATAGGCTCCGGCCAGACCATCTCCCAGCCTTATATCGTCGCCCGCATGACCGAGCTGCTGCGACTGCAGCCCACCTCCAGGGTCTTGGAAATCGGCACCGGCTCAGGCTATCAGACCGCGATTCTGGCCCACCTGGTGCAGCATGTCTGCTCGGTGGAGCGCATAAAAAAGCTGCAATGGCAGGCCAAGCGCCGCCTGAAACAGCTGGATCTGCATAATGTCTCCACCCGTCACGGCGACGGATGGCTGGGCTGGCCATCCCGCGGACCCTTCGACGCCATTATCGTTACCGCCGCGCCGCCGGAAATACCTTCCGCCCTGATGGCGCAATTGGATGAGGGCGGCATTATGGTGTTGCCGGTGGGAGAGGATACCCAGGACCTGACCACCGTTCGCCGCCAGGGCGGCGAATATCTGGTGGAAACCGTGGAAGCGGTTCGTTTCGTGCCGCTGATTAAAGGGGAACTGGCGTAACGCCGCCCTGGCGATAGATTAGCGAATTTCATGTATCAGACCTTGACCTTCCCCGATGCTAACGGAGCGGACCTGTCCCCCCTTTGTCACTATCGCCTTTTTTTAAACTTCTATACAACTGGTGTATGGCACCCTCCGCCTTATATTGCTAGCATTGACAACAGAATGTTTGTTTTCGGAAAGCGCTGAAAATACTCTCATTCATGGGGTCATGAGAGGTAATTGGATGTATAACGTTAGTGTCTAGCATGTTTGGAATGATAATTGGCGTTGCTGCCATAGGGGAGAGATGAGCATGGGAAGCCCAAAATGCTATTGGCGCCGCGTTGCGGTTTGTGCAATGGCGGGCAGTATCGGGTTGGCCGGTTGCGCCAGTAATGAATCTTCAGCACCTATCAGCAGCGTGGGCGGCGATAATAACGGCGAAATGACGACTCCGCCACCCCCGTCGCAAATGTCGATGCCGATGCCGGTTCAGCAAAATCGGGCCGCACCCGTCAGTGGAATCAACACCCCCCAGCAAGGGAATTATGTTTATAACCGCAGTTACAATACCATTCCCAAAGGTTCCTATGCCGGCGGCTCCACGTACCAGGTAAAGCGGGGCGATACGCTGTTCTATATCGCCTGGATCACCGGTAACGATTACCGCGATTTGGCAAAAAGAAATAATATTTCGGAACCTTATGGGTTAAATGTTGGTCAAACATTACAGGTAAGTAACGGAACGGCACCCCTTACCGGTAGCACAGCTGTAGTAAGTAACGGAACGACATCACCTCAACCCGGTAGCGGAGCCGTAACGGGTGGCGGCGGCATGCTGGCAGGCACCTATAATCGGCCGATCAGCGCAGGCGCCAATGTCGTACCAAACCCGCCGTCAAATACGAAAATGGTGAGCACGGGTATTGATTCCCAAGCAAACAATGCGTATTCTGACGATTCAGGTAAACAGAATGTAGGGAAAATGTTGCCCTCAAACGGCAGCAAAATGTTACCCTCATCTGGCGCTGTTGTGACCACCACTGTCACGACAACCGCGCCAGTTACCGCCCCAAGCACGACGTCAGGCGCTGTTTCGTCTGGCAGCACTGCGATAGCCGGCTGGCGCTGGCCGACGGACGGGAAAATCATCGACAGCTTCTCCGCGGCAGAAGGCGGAAACAAGGGCATCGATATTTCCGGTTCACGCGGACAGCCTGTGAAGGCTACGGCAGATGGCCGGGTTGTTTATGCCGGCAACGCGCTGCGAGGATATGGTAATCTGATAATCATCAAACATAATGATGACTATCTGAGTGCTTACGCCCATAATGATACGATGCTGGTCCGGGAACAACAGGAAGTGAAGGCGGGACAGTCTATCGCTACCATGGGTAGTACAGGAACCAGCTCAGTAAGATTGCATTTTGAAATTCGTTACAAGGGGAAATCCGTAAACCCGCTGCGTTATCTTCCGCAGCGATAAATTGGTCGGAATATTTCGGTATTCTGTCCTGGGATCACGGGTAGGAGCCACTTATGAGCCAAAATACGTTGAAGCTTAACGAGTTACATGAAGATGCTGAATTCGATGAGAATGGTGCTGAAACATTTGACGAGAAGGCGCTGGTAGATGAGCCCGCTGATAATGATTTAGCGGAAGAAGAGCTGCTTTCTCAGGCAGCAAGCCAGCGAGTGCTGGATGCTACTCAGCTTTATTTGGGTGAGATCGGATATTCGCCGCTGCTTACCGCTGAGGAAGAAGTTTATTTTGCCAGACGTGCACTTCGGGGTGATGTTGCCTCACGGCGTCGGATGATTGAAAGTAACCTGCGGCTGGTGGTGAAGATTGCCCGTCGTTACGGTAATCGCGGACTTGCCTTACTGGATTTGATTGAGGAAGGCAACCTCGGCCTGATTCGTGCGGTAGAGAAATTCGATCCTGAAAGGGGATTCCGTTTTTCTACTTACGCAACCTGGTGGATTCGGCAGACTATTGAACGGGCGATCATGAATCAAACCCGTACCATTCGTTTACCAATCCATATCGTAAAAGAACTGAACGTTTATCTGCGTACCGCCAGAGAACTGTCACATAAACTGGATCACGAGCCAAGCGCGGAAGAAATCGCCGAGCAGCTTGATAAACCCGTTGATGATGTCAGTCGCATGCTGCGGCTTAACGAGCGGATAACATCAGTTGATACCCCGCTGGGTGGGGATTCCGAAAAAGCGCTGCTGGATATCTTGTCTGACGAGAAAGACAGCGGGCCGGAAGATACCACTCAAGACGATGACATGAAACAAAGCATCGTGAAATGGTTATTCGAACTGAATGCCAAACAGCGCGAAGTGCTGGCCAGACGTTTCGGTTTGTTAGGCTATGAAGCCGCTACGCTTGAAGATGTCGGTCGTGAAATCGGTTTGACCCGCGAGCGCGTTCGTCAAATCCAGGTTGAAGGGCTGCGTCGACTGCGTGAAATCCTGCAAGGGCAGGGGCTGAACCTCGAGGCACTTTTTCGCGAATAATACCCGCGAATTTGCCCGGCGCGCCACATAAAAACGGTGGGATGTAAATCCCACCGTTTTTTATTGTGCCGCCGCACATGGAACCTTCAACGGTGGCATGTTTGGTCAGCGTGAGTCCTCCCGTCTCC